>NZ_VFOV01000001.1:2952500-4152500 GCF_006716315.1 Nocardioides albertanoniae
GCGCAGCTCGACGCCGGGGATGCCTGCGAGCAGCGCGCGGGGCTGGCTGCGTACGCCCTGGGCGTGGGCGAGGTGGCAGGCGTCGTGGTAGGCCACGCTCATCTCGAGCCGGTGACGTTCGGCGACCGGCCCGAGCTCGTCGAGGATCTCGGCGATGTCGCGCACCTTGGCCTCGAACGCCTCGGCCTTCGCCGCGTACGCAGGGTCGTCGGCGAGCAGCCGGGCATAGTCCTTGAGCGTCGACCCGCAGCCGGCCGCGTTGATCACGATGTGCTCGACACCGGCGTCGTCGAAGGCGTCGATGATGCGGCGGGCGTAGGCCTGGGCCTCCTGCTCGCGGCCGTTGTGCACCGAGAGCGCGCCGCAGCAGCCCTGGTCGGCCGGGATCACCACGTCGCAGCCCTCCGCGGCGAGCACGCGTGCGGTGGCGGCGTTGACGCCCGGGAAGAACGCGCCCTGCACGCAGCCGGTGAGCATGCCGACCACCGCCCGCCGCTCCCCCGCCGCGGCCACGTGCTCGGGCAGCGGCTCGGCGTCGGTGATGGTCGGGGTGAGCCGCTCCATCGCGGCCAGGTGCGGCGCCATCCGGTCGAGCAGACCGGTCTCGCGCAGGCGGCGGTCCAGGCCGCTGCGCTGCACCATCTTGAGCATCCCGCGCATCGCCCGGAGCCGCTTGGGGTGCGGGAAGATCGAGAAGATCAGCGTGCGCAGCGCCTTCTCCTTGGGCGTCCGCGTGTGGTTGCGCTCGACCTGGGCGCGGGTCTGCTCGATGAGGGTGTCGTACTTGACGCCCGAGGGGCACGCGGTCACGCACGACATGCAGCCCAGGCAGCTGTCCCAGTGCTGCACCATCGAGTCCGACATCGGCTCGCCCTCGAGGCCCTCCTTCATCAGGTAGAGCCGCCCGCGCGGGGAGTCCATCTCCTCGCCCCACAGCAGGTAGGTGGGGCAGGTCGGCAGGCAGAAGCCGCAGTGCACGCAGTCGTCGAGCAGCTCCTGGTCGGGCGGGTGGTGCTCGTCGAAGGCACCCAGGTCGCGGATGTCGCGGGCCGGCAGCGAGTCCGTCATCAGATTCCTCCTACGAATCGGCCCGGGCTGAGCCGGTGGTCGGGGTCGAACTCGTCCTTCACGCGCCGCATCAGGTCGATCGCGGGCACCGGACCCCACAGGTCCAGCTGCTCCTTGACCTCGCATGGCGCGTCCAGGACGACCGCGCTGCCGCCGTGGCGCGCGGTGGTCTCTCGCAACCTGGCGAGCACCGCCTGGATCTCGGTGATGTCGCGGTCGGCCGGCACGGCGACGTACGCCACGCCGACGCCGGCCGAGCCCCGCAGGCCGTGCTCGCCGGCAGCCTCGACGACGTCGGCGAGCCCGGAGAGCCGGAAGGTGACCTTGATGCCGACGCACATCTCGGCGGTGTCGTCCCACGGGTAGCGACCCCAGCCGGCCGGCGGGTCCTCGCCGGCCACGGAGCCCGGGAGCAGGTCGGTCAGCGCGGTCGTACGCCCCGCCACCCCGTCGGGGCGCCCCTCGACCAGCACCGAGACCTCGATGGCATCAGGTGTGGCGTCGACCTCGAGGGCCGCCGGCACGGTCTGGGAGTGCAGCACGGTCTGGGTGAGCTCGGCGGCGTGCGCCGCGTCGCGGGCACCGACGGTGACCCAGCGGCTGCTCTGCGGCACCGGGTGGAGCCGGAAGGTGGCCTCGGTGACCACGGCCAGGGTGCCCATCGAGCCGACCAGCAGCTTGCCGAGGTCGTAGCCGGCCACGTTCTTGACGACCTTGCCACCGGCCTTGGCGACCACGCCGTCGGCGCGCACGAGCGTCACCCCGATGAGGAGGTCGCGCAGCGTGCCGGCGAAGAGGCGCCGGGGCCCGCTGGTGTTGGCGGCGAGGGTGCCGCCGATGGTCGAGCCCGCCACGGTGGTGTCGAGCGCGAGCCGCTGTTCGGCGGAGGCGACCTCCTCCTGCAGCCGCGAGAGCGGCGTGCCGGCGCCCGCGGTGGCGATCAGGTCGCCGGCGGCGTGCTCGGTGACCTCATCGATCGCGGAGAGGTCGAGGAGCACGTCGGCGGAGGTCGGCGGGTTGCCCCAGCCCAGCTTGGTGCCGGCGCCGGTGGGGATCACCGACTCCCCCGCCGCTGCCGCCGCACGCATCACCTCGGCGACCTCGGCGGTGCTCGTCGGGCGCTCGATGCGGCCGGGGCGTACGCCGGAGATGGACTGTGTTGGTCTCGACACGCTCGCTTCGCTCGCGGCTCGACCAGCGGAGGACTCGCTCATCAGAACACCTCCGCCACGCCGGACTCCTGGAGCGGGTGCGCGCCCTTGCGTCGCCCGGGGCGTTCGCCGCACAGCCGTGGCGTGGGGAAGATCTTGCCCGGGTTGGAGATGCGGTCGGGGTCGAACGCGCAGCGCACCAGCTGCATCGTGTCGAGGTCGTCGGCGGCGTACATCTTCGGCATGTGGGCGGCCTTGTCGGCGCCGACACCGTGCTCGCCGGTGATCGAGCCGCCGTGGCTCAGGCAGAGGTCGAGGATGCCGCGGCTGACGTCTTCGGCGGCCTCGCCGGCTCCCGCGACGGCGTCGTCGAAGAGCACCAGCGGATGCAGGTTGCCGTCGCCGGCGTGGAAGACGTTGGCGACGCGTACGCCGGAGCGCTCGGAGAGGTCGGCGATCGCCTTGAGCACCTCGGGCAGGGCAGTGCGTGGGATGACGCCGTCCTGCACGATGTAGTCGGGGCTGATCCTGCCGACGGCGGCGAAGGCCGACTTGCGGCCCTTCCAGATCAGGCCCCGCTCCTCGGGAGTCTTCGCGGTGCGGGTCTCGAAGGCACCGGTCTCCTCGCAGAGCCGCGCGACGTCGGCGTACTCGGCGTCGACCTCGACGGCCGGACCGTCCAGCTCGATGACCAGCACCGCGCCCGCGCCGTCGGGATAGTTGCAGGCCACGGCCGCCTCGGCCGCCTCGATCGCGAGCGCGTCCATCATCTCGATCGCCGCCGGCACGATCCCGGCCGCGATGATCGCCGAGACCGCCGCGCCGGCCCGGTCGGTGGAGTCGAAGCCCACCAGCAGGGTGACCACCTTCTCCGGCAGCCGCACCAGCCGCACCGTGGTCTCGGTGACGACGCCGAGGGTGCCCTCGGAGCCGACGACGGCGCCGAGCAGGTCGTAGCCCGGGCTGTCGGGGGCGTCGTCACCGAGGCGTACGCGATCGCCGTCTGCGCCGACGAAGTCGGCGGCGAGCACGTGGTTGGTGGTGAAGCCGTACTTGAGGCAGTGGGCACCACCGGAGTTCTCCGCGACGTTGCCGCCGATCGAGCAGATCTGCTGGCTCGAGGGGTCGGGGGCGTAGTAGTAGCCGTCGGCGTTGGCCGCGCGGCTGACGTCGAGGTTGATCACGCCGGGCTCCACCACCGCGCGCTGATCCTCGCGCCGGACCTCCTTGATGCTCCGCATCCTCGAGGTGACGATCAAGACGCCCTCGGCGTGAGGCAGGCTGCCGCCGGAGAGGCCGGTGCCGGAGCCGCGTGCGACGTACGGGATCTGCTGCTCGGCGCAGGCGCGCACCACGCCGGCCAGCTGCTCGGCGGTCTCGGGGAGCACGACGAGCGCGGGGGTGACCCGGTAGTGGGCGAGGCCGTCGCACTCATAGGTGCGCAGCCGGGCAGGGTCGGTGATCACCCCTGGTTCAGGGATGAGCGCCCGCGCCTGAGCGGTGAGGGTCTCCAGTGGCGTCATGACGGCCTCAGGGCATGCGCTCGTAGGCGGGCAGGGTGAGGAAGTCGACGTAGTCGTCGGCCAGCGAGATCTCGGTGAACGTGTCGCGAGCCTCGGCCCAGTGACCGCCCGAGGTGTCGGCGTGCTCCCCGATCTTCGCCATCTCCTCCTCGATGAGCCGCTCGACCAGCTCGCGGGTGACCCGCTGCCCGTCGTGGAGCTCGATGTCGTTGTGGAGCCACTGCCACACCTGGCTGCGGGAGATCTCCGCGGTGGCGGCGTCCTCCATCAGGTTGTTGATGCCGGCCGCACCGGCGCCGCGCAGCCACGACTCCAGATACTGGATGCCGACGCTGATGTTGCTGCGCAGGCCGGCCTCGGTGATCTTCCCAGGGGTCGAGGCCACGTCGAGCAGGTCGGCGGCGGTGACCGAGACGTCTTCGCGGAGGCGGTCGCGCTGGTTGGGCTTCTCGCCGAGCACCTTGTCGAAGGCGTCTCGACAGGCCTGCACCATGCCCGGGTGGGCGACCCAGGAGCCGTCGAAGCCGTCGCCGGCCTCGCGGGTCTTGTCGTCGGTGAGCTTGGCGAAGGCGACCTCGTTGACCTTCGGGTCCTTGCTGGGGATGAATGCCGCCATCCCGCCGATCGCGTGCGCGCCGCGCTTGTGGCAGGTGCGTACGAGCAGCTCGGTGTAGGCCCGCATGAACGGCACCGTCATCGTGACGCTGTTGCGGTCGGGCAGCAGGAAGTCCTTGCCCCGGCTGCGGAACGACTTGATGACGCTGAACATGTAGTCCCAGCGGCCGGCGTTGAGACCCGCGGAGTGCTCGCGCAGCTCGTAGAGGATCTCCTCCATCTCGAAGGCCGCCGGGTAGGTCTCGATGAGCACGGTCGCCCGGATCGTGCCGCGCGGGATGCCGAGGAGCTCCTGCCCGAGCACGAAGGCGTCGTTCCACAGGCGGGCCTCACGGTGCGACTCCATCTTGGGCAGATAGAAGTAGGGCCCCTTGCCGGCCTCGATCTGCAGCCGGCCGCACGCGGTGAGGTAGAGCGCGAAGTCGACCAGGCCTCCAGCGGTCGGCTCGCCGTCGACCCGGATGTGCTTCTCGGGAAGGTGCCAGCCCCGAGGACGTACGACGATGGTCGGCTGCTCCTCGGTGGTGACCTCGTAGTGCTTGCCGGTCTTCGGGTCGTCGAAGCTGAGCTGACCCTTCACCGCGTCGAGGAGGTTGAGGGGACCCTCGACGACGTTCTCCCACAGGGGCGTGTTGGCGTCCTCCTGGTCGGCCAGCCACACCTTGGCGCCGCTGTTGAGCGCGTTGATCGTCATCTTCCGGTCGGTCGGCCCGGTGATCTCCACCCGCCGGTCGACCAGGCCCGGCGCCGGGTCGGCGACCCGCCACGAGTCGTCGTCACGGATGGCCTTCGTCTCCTCGAGGAAGTCGAGCGTGCCGCCCGCGGAGATCTGCTCGATCCGCTCGCCGCGCCGCGCGAGCAGCTCCTCGCGACGGGTGCCCAGCTCGCGGTGGAGCAGAGCGATCAGTTCCAGTGCCTTCGGGCTGAGGATCTCGTCGTACCGATCCCCCAGTGGTGCGGTGATCTCGACGCCGGCCGGCAGGTCCATCTGCTCCCCTATTTCGTATCGTGGAAGTTTTCTTCTACTCATTGGAACGCTAGAGGAAATAGGCACAGAAGGGCAATGGATCTGTGTGACTGGTGTCACTAATTTTGTTTCGGGGCCGTCGGCGGGGCTGTCTTCCTCTCAGCGGGAGCGGTCAGCGACTTCAAGTTGCGTGGCGTTGCCTGACATACTCCCGCGAGTGGTCTCGGAACAGATGCTTGAGCCTCCGATCGTGTACCTGCCGGCCGCCTAACATTGCCACGACGGGCGGAGACTGCTGATGCTCTATCTCCTTGTACTCGGCTTCGGCATGGTCGCGGGCGTGGCGCTTGCCGCGGTCGGAGTCGCGGCGGTCGTCGACTCCCATATGGTCGGCTGGATTGCCGTCGCACTGGGACTCAGTGGAGCTCTGATGTCTTGGACCGCATTGCAGAACATGAGGCCTTACCGCGGTGACCCCGGGGACGCTATCTCTGCAGAGGGCGGCCTGTACCTGCCGCTGCGGCCTGGCTACGCAAAGCGCGCGGTCATCACCCCTGTCCTGCTCGGTGGCACGGTCCTGGTTGGCACCATCGCCTATCGGTCCATGATGAGCGTGACCATCGGCGCGATCGTCTTCGCGCTGGGCTGCCTGTACGCCTGGTGGCTACACCGTTCCCGGTTCCTCCACCTGACCATCCGTATCGACCCTCAGGGAGTGGGAACGGCTGACGGACGAACGCACATCGCGTGGCGTGACATCACGCTCGTTGACACGGTCGGCGGTTCGTTTCCCGGGGTCGCGGTCGCCGGCCCGAACACGGCTCCGGCGGCGCTTCGGATGCAAGCATCGTCGTGGCGCCCGGAACAGCTGAAGGCGCTGATCGACAAGGCGGTCGGGAGCACAGGCTTCAGAGCACGACTCTCCGACCCAACGACCGTTCGACCGTTCATCCGATCGTCCTAGTTGGTTGACGAGACCGTCGGAGATCCGAGCATTGTGAACACTCAGCGGACGTCTCGACTCGAGCGTCACCGTAAGTCACATCACGAGCTGTAGCTCCTCGACCCGCAGCGCGGATCCCTCCCGCAGCGGCTCCGACCCACCGGTCGGCTCGAAGCCGTGGGCGGCATAGAGCCGGCGCGCGACGTCGTTGCCCTCGGTCACGTGCAGACGTACGCCGAGATCGCGGTCGCGGCACCAGGTCACCAGATCGGTGAGGAGCCCGGCGGCGTACCCACGGCCGCGTGCCTCGGGCGCCGTCCACATGCCCCAGACGTAGGCGACCGTGCTCTCGGGAGGAGCGAAGACGCCACCCATCGCGACACCTCGGCCCTCTTCCAGCACCATCAGGATCGGCGATGAACCGCCGGCCCGCTCCAACCAGAAGTCGTCCGTGAGCGCCTGGGCCTCGGCGAACGTCCTTCGGAAGGCATCGGGCGAGTCGGCCAGCGCCCGCAGGCTGACGTCGCGGAAGAGCGACCAGTCATCAGCGGTGATGGTGCGCACCTCGACGTTCATGACACCGAGGTTGACAGCATCCACGACGCTGGTGCCACCAGATTTCGGCTCAGCTCCCGCCATGGCCGACGCGGCGACCAGGAATGGCTGCATAGGCGCGCTGCAGCTCGACGATCTTCGAGTCGTTCGAGTCGAAGCCGTGGCCATCGATCACACTGATCGGGCGTACGCCGATGCTTGCGTTGGTCGCGAAAGCAGCCCGCATCCGGCCGACCTGATCGAGCGCCACGGTGTGGCGGGCATGCCCGCCGTCGGCCCGGCGCAGCAGCGACATCGTCACCCCAGGAAGAACAGCGGCGTCGGGCCAGATCACGGTGCCGTCGGCATCGATGAATCCGATGTTCCACGTGCTGCCCTCAGAGACGTTCGTGGTGACGGGATCGACGAACAGGACATCGTCGAACCCACTCTTCTTGGCCGCGACACGGTGATGGAGCGAGCTGAACAGGCCCACATGCTTGACCTCGGGCGTATCGCGCTGGAACGCGATCGTCTTCACCCGCAGCGGCGGGAGCGTGCCGCCGCCACTGGGCCGAGACGTGATCAGCGGAACCGGCCGCGGTGTCACCGCACCGATGTTTCCGAGGTTGATCGCCGGGTCGAACATCGTCACCCGCAGGGTGCACGAGCCGCTCGATCCGGTGACCGCTTCACGGATGTCGGCGATCACGGCGTCCTCGTCGAGATCGACGCCGAAGACGGCCTTGGCGTTGCCGACCAGGCGCTCCAGGTGCAGGTCGAAGCCGCGTACGGCACCGTCTTCGACATGCATCGAGGTGAAGTGTCCATAACCGGTCATCGCGAGCGCCTTCAGCTCAGCGGTGGTCGCCTCGATGCCGTGGATCGTCGCCATGCAGCCAGCCTGCCATCCCCCGGCGGAGTCGATGCAGTGGTGGACACCTACCTCTGACGACGACAGACGAGAGCATGGGCCCGTCTTCAGGTCTCACTGAATGCTGCGCTTCTTCTCCCATTCGGCCTCAGCATCCTCCCCAGCGCGGTCATGCGCGTCGTGAGGGATGCTCAGGATCGATGCGAGCAGGGACGCTCCGACCGGGCCGTCGGCCCGGTCGAGAGTGACCCCACGCTTGGCCACGCGGTCGGCCGCAAAGGTCCAGAGAGTCTCGAGCTCGTCGAGATCCGCCTGCGCGGCGTGCAGGGCTCCTTCGAGCCTCGGCAGGAACCTCGCTCGCTCCTCAGCCAGGAGAGCACGTGCCTCACGTCTCGCACGCAGGAGCGCGAGCTCGAGGTCACGTGACTCGTCGGAGTTGAGCAGCCGCACGAGATGCAGCCAGACGACCGCCGCGCCGCCGACAGCGATCGACGCCCAGATCGACCACTGCTCCGTCGGCTCGAGGTCGAAGGCGTACGACGTGACTCCCCCGGCCACGGCGATGATGACGAACCCGATCGATATTCCTCCGGAGGCCATCCGGGTGGCTGGTCGCCCCAAGGAGAAGATCGCGACGATCACCGCCGCGGCGGCGACCACCGGCGCCAATGTCGGCACCATCCACGTCCATCCTGGTGACTCGTACCGGCCGAAGACCCCACCCCAGGCCGCCGCGGCGGCGACCACCGCCAGGAGACCGAAGCAGTTGAGCGATGTGCCCGCGTTCAGAGCCGCCCGTGCACCGCCGGTGATGCCGAATCGAGTCTCCTCCGCGTCGCTGAGAAGCGTGGTGAGGCTCTTGTCGGTGCCGGTCTCCTGGAGAACGATCTCGTCCACCGTGGCCGCCGTGATCTGACCCGTCGGCGTGCCTGAGACCCGACGCTCCACCCGCGCCCGCAGGGCGTCAGCGCCTGCCCCGTTCGTGTCGTCCACGTCGTCAGCTCGTACGCAGGGCCTAACGGCCGCTGATCCGACTCCACACCGGGTCGGCGTCACCGAGACCCGCGACGAGCCGCATGACACCGCCGAGCTGGCCGATGCAGCAGGCCACCCCCAGCACACCCCACAGCACGGCGGCGATCAGGATGACGACGTTCTCACTGAAGGCGTAGCCGATCATGCTGAAACCGAAGATCCCGACGAGCCCGGCGAGGGACGAGGTCAGGACACGGACGAACACGGACGGGTTGAACAGAGCCGCTCGCGGCGCGACCCATCCGCCGAAGCCTTGGTTGGGCACGGCATCGGCACGGAGCGCGAGCCACCAACGCAGCGCGCGGGCGAGCCGACGCCCGGAGCGGTGCAGCCGCCACAGGACGCCAGCTGCCGCGATGAGCACGACGAGCGCCAGCACGGTGACGACGATCGCCACGACCGTCTCACCGCCGCCGGGCGCATCGACGATCAGCATCATGGCAAGCGACCCGACGAAACCGGCCGCCACGAAGGCGAGCACGAACATGCCGAGCCCGACCCACCATCGCGACCAGCGCATCAGGTCATCGCTCAAGAGCTTCGACGCCCAGACCGCGTCCGTGGAGTTGCCGCGATCCGCCTCGGCGGAGTCGATCCACTCCCGCGACTCATCCTTGATCCAGAATGCCACGTAACTCCGATCCAACGGTCTGTGCTTCCTGCTCGGGCTGGTCAGCGGGCGGCTGCTGGCCCTCGGGAAGAAGCTGCAGCGTATCGAGCGTGAACGCCATCCGGATGAGCAGGTCGTGGAACTGGCTGAGGTCGCTGCAGAAGCCGGTCAGGAAGGCGCTTCCGCCTCGGTCGGGCAGCGGCAGCTCTCCGACGGCCACCAGCACTCCCCCCGAGGTGAGGGCGGGGTCGTCGCTCGGCACCGCGGTGAAGGTGATCGTGCCGACTCGTCCGTCGCCCGCCGTGAACGTGGTCGCCGACCCGTTCGGCCCGAGCTTCGCCAGAGCGAGCGTCCGGTGGGTGTCGACCGCCGACTTCGCCGCCGCGCTGTCCTTCGTGGTCCGCACGACCTGGGTGCACATCAACCAGACAGCAGGTGCGGGGTCGAAGGTCAGGTGCACGCCCGCGAAGTCGAAGGACGTGCCCGCGAACGCGGAGATGCCCATGCGGAACGCCGTGGTCAACGCGCTGGTCGCCTCCTCGCTGAGCCAGCCCTCGCCGGAAGCCAGATAGTTCTCCCACCACGCGTCCGGGTCGTCGATCGCACGGAACTCGATCCAGCCCGGGGGCATCCGCTGCCAGATCTGCATCGCCGGCTCCGGTGAGGTAGGCGTAGCCGTCTCGCTCATGAGCTGAGCTCCTCGTTCGTGCGCGGTCCGTCTCCGGAGGTGAGGTTGTGCATGCGCTCGGAGAGGTTCGTCCACGGCCCCGACAGCGAGTCGGCGAAGCCCTGGCTGTCGTCGACCGCGCCCTTGGCGGTGGTGAAGGCCCAGTAGGTGTTCGCTGCCATGTTGGCCGAGTTGAAGCTCAGCGTCGCGACGGTGACGACGCTTCCGGCCGCGGCCCCGCCACCGGCGAGAGCCGGGCCCATGGACGGGAGGTTCAACTGCACGACCGACCCACCAGAACCGAAGGCCGAGCGGGCCAGGGCGCCGGCTCCGAACCCGATCGCCAGTCCCGCGGCACCGGTGATGAAGTCGCCCCAGGACCCGCGACCTGTCAACGCCTGGAGCCCGTCGATCGCCACCAGTGCGATGCTGATCCCCAGCGCGATCGGCCCCAGAGCCGGAATGAAGATGGACAGGATGCCGATGATCGGCGCCACGGCTCGAAGGATGTCCTCGAGCACCGGGACGACGTACTCCATGAACCAGTCGAAGCCGTCGGCGATCGCGTTGCCGACGTCGCTGACCAGGTCACCGAACCAGCTGCCGTGATGCTTGTCGAGGATCTCCGCGGCAGACTCGAGGTCGCCGGCGGTGGCGATCGCCTCGTCGTCGACCTCCGTCTTCAGGCTGCGTGCCTGCGCCTGGATGCCTTCCAGCTCCTGATGCGCCGCATCGGCACGATCAGAGGCGTCCTGGGTCGCCTGGTCGTCACCGTCGGGTGCCGACTTCGCCTCGTCGTGCGCCTGGTCGGCCGCGTTGGCGCTGGCCAAGGCTTCGGCCGCGCGAGACTCGAGGTCACGGGCACGCTGCTGGAAGGACGTCAGCGATGTCGCCCAACGGCTCAGCGCCTCGTACGACCCTTGGAGCGCATCGCCCGTGTCGATGAGGCGCGGGCGGAAGTCGTCGTCCATCGAGGAACGGAAGGCGGTCGCGGCCAGGCCCGACCAGTCCTCCTCGTTCGTCCCGTCGAGCATCGTCCGGGCATCGCTGACACCGGTCGCCGCGGCCCCGAGCGTCTCGACGAAGGCCTCGACCCGGCCGACGTCGCCAGGAGCAGGGTCGAACCCGAGTGCTGGAAACTCGCCGCTCATGCCGATCCCCCGTCTCCCTCGAAGGACGCGGCCATGTCGGTGTCGAAAGAGCGGAAGGCATCAAGCGCGGTGTCGACGGCCTTGCCGGCACCCTCCGAGAACTCTGCCAGCTTGTCGATGCCGCTGCCCCACGAGTCGTGCAGGTCCGAGAGCCGGTCACGAAGTGCGTCTTGAGGGACAGCGGAGGAATCCACGTCGTCCATGCCCGCCGTGGACGCCCCGAGCAGATCACGCATGTTTCGATACGCGCGCGAGCTGCTCTCCATCGCGGCGTAGTTCATCGACACGTCCACGTGTCACCTCCGGTCTTGATACCTGTTGTCGGGTCGCACCTGTTGAAAATCGGGGCGGGCCATGTCGATGGCCCACCCCGCGCTCATGGGTCGATCAGCCGCCGGCGAGCTGGCTGTCGAGGTCCTGGATGGCCGTGGCCATGTCGCGCAGCGACTGAGCCATGTCCTCCACGCCACCGATGGCGTCCTTGAGACCCGTGGTCATCTCGGTGTAGCCGTCCTGGAACTTGCCCGAAGCCTTCTCGGTCTTGAACCCGTCCTGAACGAGCTCGTCGACGTAGCCCTGGCACTCGTCAAGAGCGGACTCGATGGTGTCCTTGCCCTGGTCGAGCTTGTCGGCCGCACCGGTCATCTCATCGTATGTTGCACCGAAGTCAGTCATCGATCATTGCCTTTCAGCGAATTGATTTCCACGGTGCCCGGGGAGGCACCACAGCGCTCTTACCCACTCGGTCGCGTTCTAAACATGCTTGAAAGTAAAATGTCGTCGGCGGTTCGAGGTCCGGGTTCCGTGACCCCGAGTGGGAGACTGATCGGGTGCCTTCCAAACCAGCTCCGCACGTACTCGTCCTCTTCGGCGCGACCGGTGATCTGGCCGCGCGCAAGCTGTTCCCGGGGCTCTATCGGCTCGCCCTGGCCGAGCGGCTTCCCGACCAGCTCGCGATCATCGGCAGCGGGCGCTCGCCGAGCGCCGACGAAGACTTCCGTGACCACGTACGCCAGGCGCTGAAGGAGTTCGTGGGCGACATCGACGAGTCCGTGGCCGGGCCGCTGCTGGAGCAGATCAGCTTCGTCGCCTCTTCCGCCGACGACGGCACCGCACTGGCCGAGGCGGTGCACGATGCCGAGGACAGGCTCGCGCTGGGGAGCGGGCAGACCGTGGGCGACGTACAGCGCCTTCTCTATCTCTCCGTGCCGCCGCAGGCGGTGGAGCCGATGGTCGCGATGCTCGCCCGCGAGGGGCTCAACGAGCGCAGCCGGCTGGTCGCGGAGAAGCCGTTCGGCACCGACCTGGCCTCGGCGCGCGAGCTCGACGCCGTGCTCAGCGACGCGTTCGACGAGAAGCAGATCTTCCGCATCGACCACTTCATCGGCAAGGAGGCGGTGCAGAACCTGCTGGCGCTGCGCTTCGCCAACGGCCTCTTCGAGCCCGCCTGGAACAGGCACAGCATCGAGTCCGTGCAGATCGACGTGCCCGAGAAGCTCACCGTCACCGGCCGCGGCAGCTTCTACGAAGGCACCGGCTGCCTGCGCGACATGGTCACCACCCACCTGTGCCAGCTGCTCGGGTTCGTGGCGATGGAGGACCCGCACGCCTTCCGCGAGGGCGCGATCCGCGCGGCGAAGGCCGCTGCCTTCGCGGCCGTGCGTCCGCTCGACCCCGAGCGCGTGGTCTTCGGCCAGTACGACGGCTATCGCGAGGAGCCCGACGTCGCCGCCGACTCCGAGGTGGAGACGTACGTCGCCATCGAGGCGTGGATCGACAACGACCGCTGGCGCGGGGTGCCGTTCTACCTGCGCACCGGCAAGGCGCTCGCCGCCGGGCAGCGCACGATCACGATCCGGTTCATCGACCCGCGCCACCAGTGGCTGCAGCCGGCCGATCCGGGCAAGGCCGAGCCCAACGAGCTCGTCATCGAGCTCAGCGACGACGCCCGCATCGAGATCGAGGTGCGCGCCAAGCGCCCCGGCCCCGGCATGGCGCTGACCGAGGGGGTCTTCCGCCTCGACCTCGCCGAGGACTCCCCCGACTCCGGGCCGCTGGAGGCGTACGAACGTCTGCTGCTCGACGTCATGAACGGCGACCGCACCCTGTTCACCAGCGCCCGCGAGGTCGAGCGGCTCTGGGAGATCTGCCAGCCGGTGCTCGAGCACCTGCCCGCCGTCGAGAGCTACGCGCAGGGGTCCTGGGGCCCGGAGACCGCGCTCGAGCTGCCCCTCGGCGGATGGCGACTGGGCAGGAGCATGCCGGCCTAGGCTGCACACGGCTCTAGGTCGGCCCGGGATCGGCCCGGGATCGGCCCGGGATCGGCCCGGGATCGGCCCGGGGTGTCCCACCCCTACGATGGTCGCGATGTCGATGACCAGCCAGCCGAGCCCGCCCGGCCCGCGCCGCCTCCTGCTCGTCGTCGACGCGCCCTCGCTGCTGCACCGCAACCATCATGCACGGGCGCACACGCGCATGGTCGACCGGGCGGGCCGGCCGGCGTGGGCGCTGCACGGGATGCTGCGGCAGATCCTCGACTCTATCGACGCGTTCGCACCCGACGCGGTGCTCTTCGGTCTCGACGACCGCACTTCGTCGCTGCGTCGCGACGCCTATCCCGACTACAAGGCCGGCCGCCCGGAGAAGGACCCGCTGCTCTCCGAGCAGCTCGACCGGGCGGGCTCTCTGCTCGACGCCCTCGGTCTCGCGACCCACACTCCCCCGGGCCTGGAGGCCGACGACGTCAACGCCTCCGCCGCGGCATGGGCGGGCCGCAACGGATGGAACTGCGTCGTGATCACCTCCGACCGCGATGCGTTCGCGCTGATCAGCGACCACACCCAGGTGCTGCGGCTGATCAACGGCGGCATCAACGGCTCACCGCTGCTCAACCCTGCCCGTCTGCACGCGATGTACGGGGTGCCGTCCGAGCGCTACCTCGAGTACGCCGCGCTGCGCGGAGACGCCAGCGACAACCTTCCCGGCGTCACCGGCATCGGGGAGAAGACCGCCGCCGCGCTCCTCGACCGGGTCGGTCCCATGGCCGGTGTCTGGTCCGACATCGACGACAACGCCGGCCGCGGCACCGCGGCGATCCTCGACGCGTGGGCGGCCGAGACCGGCGTACGCCGGATCAGCTCGCGCGTCGTCTCCGCCCTGTCCGCACCCGGCGGCCGTGAGCGCTACGACTTCAACCTGCGGATGATGGCCTGCCGCGACGACCTCGACCTCCGGCTGACCCCCGACGTCCCCGGCACCCCCGGCCTGCTGCCGCTCGACATCGAACGGGTCTCCCACGTCGTCGGCTTCCTCGGCATCGAGGCGACCACATCGCTCGCGCAGCGGGTGCTGAGCACGAATCCCGCTTCGGTGCCGCGTCCGTAGCCCGTCGTGGGTGAGACTGACCGAGGACAACCTCCCACGCTACGGATCGGGACGAGACGGCGATGACTGCGGACCTTGCCTATGTGGTGGCCGGCGCCAGCCTGCTGCTGGCCATCGTGCTGCCCGACCTCCTCAGCCGCTGGGCTGTCTCGGCGCCGATGGTGCTGGTCGGGGTCGGCATGCTGATCGGGCTCACCCCGCTCCCCGACGGGCTGCCGCTGGACCCGCAGGAGAACCGCGTGGTCATCGAGCACGTCACCGAGCTGGTCGTCATCGTGGCGCTGATGGGAGTCGGGCTCGCGCTCGACCGTCCCCTCGACATCCGCCGCTGGGCGAGCTGGCGCCGATGGTCGCCGACGTGGCGGCTGCTGGCGATCGGGATGCCGCTCACGATCGCCTCGATCGCTCTCCTCGGCTGGGCGGCCGGGCTTGCCCCCGCCGTGGCGGTGCTGCTGGGCGCGGCCCTGGCGCCCACCGACCCCGTGCTCGCCTCCGACGTGCAGGTGGCCGGGCCGCAGACCGGTGACCACGAGGTCGACGAGAGCGACGAGCTCCGGTTCGCGCTCACCTCCGAGGCAGGCCTCAACGACGGGCTCGCCTTCCCGTTCGTCTACGTCGCCATCCTGCTCGCCACCGAAGGCGCCGTGTCCCACTGGGCGCTGGAGTGGGTGGGCCACTACCTGCTGGCCAAGGTGCTGATCGGCGTCCTCGCCGGGATCGTCATGGGCAAGGTGCTCGCCTACGTCGCGTTCCGCTCCGGTCACCGCTCCCTGCGCGTGGCCGAGCGCGGTGAGTCGTTGCTGGCGCTCGCGGCACTGATCGCGACGTACGGCGTCGCCGAGGTGGTCGGCGGCTACGGCTTCCTCGCCGTCTTCGTATGCGCCATCTCGTTCCGCTCCGCCGAGCGCTCCCACGACTATCACGCGGCCATGCACGAGGTGGCCGAGCGGCTCGAGCGGCTGCTGACGCTCTTCGTGCTGCTCTTCCTCGGGATGGCGCTCACCCGCGGCCTGCTCGAGGCCCTCGACTGGCGTGGCATCGCCATCGGGCTGGCCCTGATCCTGGTCGTACGCCCCGCGGCCGGCATCGTGGCGCTCACCCCGTGGCCCGGCCGGAGCCAGGGCGCGGCCGCGCTCACCGGCGGCCAACGGTGGGCCACGGCGTTCTTCGGGGTGCGCGGGGTCGGATCGATCTACTACCTTGCCTACGCCTCCGGCGAGAGCGACCTGCTGGCCCAGGACTGGCTGTGGTCGACCGTCGCCTTCACCGTCGTCGCCTCCGTGCTCATCCACGGCGTGCTCGCCACCCCGGTCATGGCCCGCATCGACCCCGCCCGAGGCTGAGCCTCACCGGTCGGCGGCGGTGAGCGGCTTGGCGATGTTCTCCAGCGACTGGCCCTCGGCCTTCACCCCGAGCACCGCCTCGGCGATACCGCCCAGGATCATCAGGACTGCCCCGATGAAGTAGCCCACGGCGATCCCGGTGATGTCGTCACCGGCCGATGCCCTCTCGATCAGCCACCCGAACAGCAGCGGTCCGCTGATCCCGCCGGCGGCGGTGCCGATGGCGTAGAAGAAGGCGATGCACAGCGCCCGGGTCTCCATCGGGAAGACCTCGCTCGCGGTCAGGTAGGCCGCGCTGGCACCCGCAGAGGCGATGAAGAAGATGACGGCTCCCGCGACCGTGAGCGTGACCGCGTCGAAGCTTCCGAGGAAGAAGCCGGCCAGCCCGAGCAGCAGACCGGAGACGACGTAGGTGCCGGTGATCATCGGCACCCTGCCGAGCTTGTCGAACAACGGGCTCAGCAGCAGCGCACCGGCGAAGTTGCTGACCGCGAAGATCGCCAGGAACCAGCCGGTCTGCTCGACCCCGAGGAAGGTGGTCAGGGTGTCGCCGTAGGTGAAGAAGAAGGCGTTGTAGAGGAAGGCCTGGCCGACGAACAGGGCGAAGCACAAGATCGTACGCCGCGGATACATCGTGAACACGGTGCGCGCGATCAGCCCCAGCCCGATCGTGGTGCGCTGCCTGATCGTGATCGTCTCGCCGACCGTCGGCAGGTCGTGGCCGGTCTCGGCACGCACCCTCTTCTCGATGTCGGCGACGATCTTCTCGCCGTCGTCCTCGCGCCCGTGGATGAAGAGCCAGCGTGGGCTCTCGGGCACGTTCTTGCGCACGAAGAGGATGCCGAGCGCGAGCACCGCGCCCAACGCGAAAGCGATCCGCCAGCCCCAGGCCGGATCGATCACCGCCTCGTTGAGCAGGAGCACGGTGAGCAGCGAGCCGCCGGCTGCGCCGATCCAGAACGATCCGTTGATGGCGACGTCGACCCGGCCCCGATACCTGGCGGGGATCAGCTCGTCGATAGCGGAGTTGATCGCGGCGTACTCGCCCCCGATGCCGGTGCCCGTGATGAAGCGGCAGGCGAAGTACCACAGCGGGTTCATCGAGAACGCGGTGAGCACGGTGCCGGCGAGATAGACGCCGAGGGTGATCATGAACAGCTTCTTGCGACCGAACCTGTCGGTGAGCTGCCCGAAGAAGAGGGCGCCGAGGCACGCGCCGGCCACGTAGATCGCCCCGGCGATCCCGATCTCGGAGCTGGACATCCCCAGCCCGGTGCCCTCCGGTTTGAGGGCTGCCGACATCGAGCCCACGATGGTGACCTCGAGACCGTCGAGGATCCACACGGTCCCCAGGCCGATCACGATCATCCAATGCCATCGTGCCCACGGCATCCGGTCCAGACGAGCCGGGATGTCAGTGGTGATCGTGCCGGTCTGTGCTCCGGACGCCATGCGACCGCCTCCTTGCCTCGATGGCGGGCCGGTACCCGTCGAGCGGCGTTCGCAACCCTGTCGGCCCGCGATCTCGATGTATGCGATCGCGGCAGATGGGTACGGGTAAAGAAACAGGTGTCGCCGACCGGCGGCCCTGATGCCCCCACTCGACACAGAACGGAGCCAGACATGTTGAGCAACCCAACCTTCGACTCCTCGTTCGCCGAACAGGCAGGTGATCGCCATGGCTGAGGGCACCGGGACCTCACCAGTCCAGACCTCCACCACCCCCAACAACTCCGCGCCGGTCAGCGCGGAGACCGAGGCGTCGATGGGCGAGCTCGTCCAGCGGCTCACGGAGCAGTCGACCAGGCTGGTGCACAGCGAGCTGGAGCTCGCGAAGGCCGAGATCGCGGCCAAGGGCAAGCACGCAGGTGTCGGAGCCGGCCTCTTCGGCGGCGCCGGCCTCATCACGCTCTACGGTCTCGGCGCGTTGATCACCGCCGGCATCCTGGCGCTGGCGCTGGTCGTGCCCGCCTGGGCGAGCGCACTGATCGTCGCGGTGGTGCTCTTCGTCATCGCCGGGATCGGCGCCCTGATCGGCAAGAAGCAGGTCTCCCAGGCGACACCCGCCGCCCCGGAGAAGACCATCGACAGTGTCAAACGTGACGTTGGCACCATGAAGGGAGGTGGGTCGTCATGACCGCACCGAAGCACTCAGGTGGGACCGGCGCCGGGGGCAGGAAGCCGGGCGTCGAGGCCATCCAGGCCGACATCGAGCAGACCCGCGAGCAGCTCGGCGAGACAGTCGACGAGCTCGCCGCCAAGCTCGATGTGAAGTCCAAGACCAAGGCCCGCGCGGCCGACGTCAAGAGCCAGGCCAACGAGAAGGCCAAGCTGGTCCAAGAGCGTGCCACCGAGCTCGGCCAGTCGGCCAAGGACTCCGCGACCGACTCCCAGGGCAACCCGAAGCCCTCGGTGCTCGGGGGTGCCGCGAGTGTCGCCGCGGTGGTGCTCGGCGTGATCGTGCTCGCCTCGATCCGCAAGAAGCGTCGCGGAAGCCACGGCTCCTAGCCGGCGCGATCTGAACTGCGAGTCGGCACGGTTGGGCGACCAACCGTGCCGACTTGTTCGTGCCGTGGGCGTCCCTTGGGCCGGCGCCGCCCGTTAGTTCGCCCGATAGGCACGAACGAACGTTCGTACGCCTTCCACGATCAGTCGCTCCACCCGGTCGTCCTTACCGGCATTGGCTGAGCCGAGACGATCGATGGCGACCCCGAACGTGAGGGCGAGGAACTGGTCGGCGGCGAGGCGGGGGTCGGAGACCTCGAGCAGGCCGGCGTCAGCGAGCGTGGAGAGTCGTTCGGCGATGGCCTCGTCGGGCGCATCGGCCAGGGAGTTGTAGGCGGGCTCTGGGAGGTGGGCGGACTCAGCCAGCACCAGGCGATGCAGCGCGGCATACTCGGTCGAGCCGAGCATGTCGGTGGCGATGCGCAATGCGAAGGTGACGAGCGCACCCTCGACCTGCGCGATCGTGGCCGGGGCTTCGGGGATCGTCTCGTCGAGAGTGCGTCGGACCGTGGCGACCAGCGACTCCCCCACCGCGTCCACGACGGCGCGCAGCAGCTGCTGCTTGTCGCCGAAGTAGTCATACACGGTGCGCTTCGACACCTCGGCCCGGGCAGCGATCGCATCGACGCTGGAGCGGTCGAAGCCGTCGGCGAGGAAGAGCTCCCTGGCTGCGACGAGGATCGCAGCCCGCTTCTGTGCCGATCCGGCACGCAGCGTCTTGGTCGTCGTCATGGGTCGATCTTAGGTCACCTACACTGTACGGTGTAGTGTAGGAATCGAATCGGCGCCTGCCACCACCGCAGCGCCGCCCCACGACCGCATCGATCTCGGAGACAACATGTCCACGACCTCGGCACCGCCTAGACGTGTCGGAAGGGCTGGCATCTCAGCCCTCGGTGTGCTGGCCGTCGCCACCGGAGCGCTGGAGTCGGTGGTGACGCCGACGCTCCCCCTCCTGCAGCGTGAGCTCGACATGACCCCCGCCGACGGTGCGCTGCTCAGCATCGTCCTGCTGATCACCGGCGCGCTCATCACGCCGGTCGCCGGGAAGCTGGGCGACCGCTTCGGCGGCAGGAAGATCCTCACCCGCCTGATGACGGTCGTCGCGGTCGGCGGGCTGGTCTCCGCCCTCGCACCGAGCCTGCCGTTCCTGCTTCTCGGCCAGGTTCTGCAGGGTGCGATGGTGGGCGCGCTGCCGCTCTCCTTCATCCTGGCCCGCAAGCATCTGCCCGCCGAGGAGTCGAAGGTCGCCATCGGCGTCATCAGCGGGCTCTTCGTGGGCGGCGGGATGGTCGGCACGCTCGCCGCCGGACCGGTCGCCGAAGGGCTCTCCCGCCACTGGATGTTCGCGATCCCCACCTTCGTCGTCATCGCCGCCACCGTCGCGGTGAGCCGTCTGCTGCCGACAGACGAGCCCGGCCAGACAGACAAGACCCGGCTCGACTGGGCGGGGCTGCTGCTCCTGAGCGGCGCCCTGGTCACCCTGATGCTCGCCCTGTCGCTGGCACCCGAGGTCGCCTCCCGCCCGCTCGCACTGCTCGGGCTGCTCGTGCTGCTCGGAGGGCTGGTGATCGGATGGATCGCCGTCGAGCGGCGCGCCGCCGCACCGATGGTGGACCTCCGCATGCTGGCGCTGCCCACGATGTGGCGATCATGCGTGCTGACGTTCGTGATCTGTGTCGGCACCTCGGCAGCGATCTACCTCGTCCCCCAGCTGCTCGCCGTGCCCACCGCCGACTACGGCTTCGGGGCGAGCGCCACCGAGATCGGGCTCCTCCTGCTCCCGGGGGCAGTGGCCGCCGCGGTCGCCGGCCCGGTCAGCGGCGTCGGCGTGCGTCGGCTCGGTCCGCGTGCCGTCGTCACGATCGGGATCGTCCTGCTGGTCACCGGACTGATCGGCGTCGCGATGGTCCACACCGAGGTCTGGCACATCGTCGTCGCGAAGACACTGATCGCGTTCGCGAGCGGTCTGTGTGTCACCGCCCTGGTCACCAACGTCGCGACCTCCGTCGCCGAGAGCGACACCGGCATCGCCTCGAGCCTGGTCCTGGTCACCCGCGTCGTCGGGTATGCCGTCGGTGCCCAGATCAGCGGAGCCCTCCTCACCGTCTCCACACCGTCAGGATCGAGCGTCCCCGCCGAGTCGGCCTTCGTCACCGGGTTCGTGCTCGCCGGCATCGTCAGCGCCCTGGCCATCATCGTCACCCGCACCATGAAGAAAGAAGTGACCTCATGACCCATCTCACCCAGTCCGACGACACCCGGCGCCGCCCGAGCCGCAAGGTCCTGATCTCCGGCGCCAGCGTCGCCGGCACCACACTCGCCTACTGGCTCAACCGACACGGGATCGAGGTCACCGTCGTCGAGAAGGCCGCCGGCGTGCGCAGCGGCGGATATCCCATCGACGTACGCGGCACCGCCCTCGAAGTGGTCCGCAGGATGGGGGTCCTGCTGCGGCTGCAGAAGGCCCACGTCGACCTGCGCAGGTTCACCTTCGTCGACGCCGACGGCGACCAGATCACCTCGGTCTCACCGCAGTCCGTCACCGGTGGCCAGGTGAACGACCTCGAGGTACGCCGCGGCGATCTGACCGACGCTCTCTACGCCACCGTCCGCGACGACGTCGAGTTCCTCTTCGACGACTCCATCGCCGTCCTCGACCAGTCCACGCACGGCGTCACCATCACCTTCGCGAGCGGTGCCGTACGCGAGTTCGACCTGGTCATCGGCGCCGACGGCCTCCACTCCAACACCCGTGGGCTCGCCTTCGGCCCCGAGGCGCAGTTCCACCGTTACCTCGGCCGCTGCTTCGCGATCTTCACCATGCCCAACAGCCTCGGCCTCTCCCACGAGAGCCTCATCTGGAACACCCCGGGCCGCGCCGCCGCCATCTACGCCGTCGACGAGGCCGAGCCGGTGCACGGCTTCCTCACCTTCGCCCGCTCCGAACAGCCCTTCGACGTCTTCCGCGACCTCGACGCCCAGCGCACCCTGGTCACCGATGTCTTCGCCGACGCCGGCTGGGAGGTGCCGGGCATGCTGAAGGCGATGCACGAGTCCGACGACATCTTCTTCGACGCGGTCAGCCAGATCCGCATGTCTCGGTGGTCATCGGGCCGCGTCGCGCTGGCCGGCGACGCTGCGTACGCACCATCGTTCCTCACCGGACAGGGCACCAGTCTCGCCCTCGTCGGCGCCTACATGCTCGCCGACGCGATCGCCACACAGGATCACCTCTCGGCCTTCGACACCTACGAGCAGACGACCCGTGGATTCGTCACCGACAACCAGGATCTCCTCGAGACGGGCAGCACCACGCTGTTCCCCACCACGCCGGAGGCTCTGGCGCAACGAGACGACCAGCTCCGCAACCTCAGCCGGCTACCGGCATCGCAGCCACACCCGGCTCACTCGAGCCTCGTCCTGCCCGACCTGGTGCCGACGACCTGAACGGCGGCGGTCAGCCCCGAGCATCGAGCGCGGCGCGCCGCTCGTGCAGGCGCTGCTGGGCGGCGGGCAGATAGGCCAGGCACGGCGCCTCGGCGTCCGGGTGCTTCTCCTTGAGGTGGAAGATCCACCGGTCCATCGCCGCCATGAAGCCGTTGTCGTCGCCGGGGCGGTAGGCGGACCACGGACGATCTCCCTTGGCCGTGCACACGGTGCAACTCACCTTGTAGACGAACTGCTGGTCGGCGCCGACGTCGATCTTCACCTTCGCCAGCGGACCGGCCTCGATCGCCGCCTTCCGCTCCCGCGCCGAACGACTCGCCACCATCTCCACCACTCCCCTGACCGATCCGTACGTTGCCCGGACCGTCGGCCTCGAACCTCTCGACCAGCCTAGTGCCCGCAGCCTGCGGACCGGGTTCCGGCGCAGCGCGCGGGGCGGCCACCACAGGAAAACAGTAACTTGTTCTCGTTCTCCTCGTTGAGGAGCCATGCGGCGTACGACGATCATCACGACGACCCTTGCCCTGCTGATGGTCTGGTTCACCGGGTCGGCCGCCCAGGCGGCCGACGAGCCGCACCCGGTCAACTACAACTTCCTCGAGAACGCCGCGATGTACGGCGCGCAGCCCTCGGCACCGGGGCAGAACATCTGGTCCTGCAAGCCGACCGAGGCCCACCCGCGACCGGTCGTGCTCGTGCACGGCACCGCAGGCAGTGCGGCCGGCAACTGGGGCACGCTCTCGGCCGTGCTGGCCAACGCCGGCTACTGCGTCTTCGCGCTCACCTACGGCGAGAACCCCGCGCTGACGTCGTCGCCGGTGCCCGTCGGCGGGATGAACAAGATGGAGGACAGCGCGGTCGAGCTCGACGCCTTCGTCGACAAGGTGCTGAAGGCGACCGGCACCTCGAAGGTCGACCTCGTCGGTCACTCGCAGGGCACCTTGATGCCGGCCTACTACGCGAAGTTCCTCGACGGCGCCGCGAAGATCGACCACTACGTGAGCCTCGCGCCGGTCTGGCACGGCGGCGGCGTATCGACCCTGGGCCAGCTCATGGTCGCCGGCGCCGCCTACGGCTTCAAGGCCGAAGACGTCTTGCCGATCGCCCAGTTCGGCCCCGAGGTGATCTCCGGGTCGCCGTTCATGAACAAGATCCGCGAGGGCGGAGCCGCCGTCGCGGGCGTGCGCTACACCAACATTGTCACGAAGTACGACGAGGTGGTCGTGCCCTACACCAGCGGCATCGAGCCCGGCATGAAGAACGTCGTGCTCCAGGACCACTGTGCCAAGGACTACTCCGACCACCTGCAGATCCCGTCGAGCCCCAATGCGATCCGGCTCGTGCAGAACGCTCTCGACCCTGCCCACGCGGAGCCGGTCGAGTGCCGCCGCGTGCTTCCCGTCAACGGTTTCGTCTACTGAGTGGTCCCCGGCGGCGTCGCCTCGTCACCGGAGCCGTTCACGGAGGTGCACGGTGACCTGGTCGCCGACGCCCTTGCCGATCTGACGGAGCAGCTCGGCCTTGACCGGAAGCTTGTGGGTGCCGTCACCGAGCGGCATGAAGGAGCTGCGGAAGGGCTGCCCGTCGACCTCTCCCGTGACCTTGACGAGACCGCGGGTGCCGAAGAGCTCGGCCGTCCAGTCGGTCACGACGTAGGTCCATCCGCCGGTCGCGTCGCTCTTCTGCACGGTGGCGGCGAAGGATGTGTCGATGGCGTGGACGTCGGTGATGGTGCTCGTGTGCATGATGGTCTCCTCGGTGCTGGTGGTGCGTTCAGTGGTCTCCGTACATCTGTGATCCGGGGGTGGTCAGCTCCTCGCCGGTCTCGAGCCAGGTCTTCAGACCGGACAGGATCATCGGCCAGCCGCCGTAGAGCTCGTCGGGAGCGTCGGGCGAGAGCTGGTCGTGGATCACCGTCAACCGGCAGGAGTCGCCGACGGGCTCGATCTCCCAGGTGACGCGCGAGGTGCCCGCGGCGGAGGCGGTCTCGCCCCAGACCGCGCGCATCGACTGCACCAGCCGTCGCGGCGGGTCGACCTCGAGGTTCTCGCCCTCGACCAACGGGCTCTCTGAGCCCGGGTGCTTCAGCGCATAGGCAGACCCCGGCGCCCAGTCGGACTCCACGCCCGCTCCGAAGTGGTAGCGCGCGCGGATCGCCGGGTCGGTGATCGCCTCCCAGAGTCGCTCCGGGCTGGTGCGGATGTAGATCTCGAAGACCTCCTCCATGGTGTCCTCCAGTTCGGACTTGAGATCGACCAGCCCGGCCGCCCAGCCCTCGGTGTACTTGCTCACCCAGCGGTCGTGGATGAGGCGGATCGGGACCACGTTGAGGAAGTGCAGCTTCTCTCTCCCCCGGCGTCGGCTCACCACGAGCCCGGCCTCTTCGAGGAGCCGCAGGTGCTTCGCGACCGCGATCCTCGTCATGTCGTGCCGGGCCGTCAGAGCCGCCAGGGTCTGGCCGTCGTCACTGAAGAGCGCGTCGAGAAGCGCTCGTCGGGTCGGGTCAGCCAACGCCCTGAACACGGAGTCCATGACCCCCACAATAGGAAACCATTTGGTTTCCTGTCAACGGATGACCGATCTCTTTCCTTGACGACTAGATCAATAAGTGATTAAGTCACTTGATGTGACCAGTAACACATCGCTCTCTGAACGCATCGCCGACGGCATCGTCGCCATGATCGAGGCCGCGGGCCTGGAGCCGGGCGACGCCCTGGCCTCCTCCCGCGAGCTGGCCAAGCGCTTCGAGGTGACCACGCCGACCATCCGCGAGGCGCTGCGCCGCCTGGAGGCGACCGACGTGATCCGCTTCCGTCACGGATCGGGCACCTACGTGAGCGGCGGGGTGAACCGGCGGCTGCTGGTCAACCCGCACGTCTCCGGGTCGCGGAGCGAGTCGGTCCTCGAGCTCCTCGACGCCCGGATCGTGCTGGAGCCCCCGGTCGCGGCGGCGGCCGCCGCGCAGCGTACGGAGATCGACCTGGCGGCGCTGACCCGCTCGGCCGACAACTCCCTCAAGCCGCAGCACGGCGACGAGCGACCCGAGCTGCACTTCCACGTGGCGCTCGCCGGCGCCTCGGGCAACCACCTCCTGCGCGAGACGGTCGAGGCGTTGTTGCAGGTCAGAGCCCGCGACCAGATCGAGATCCGACACCGCTACACCGACCGCGAGCGCGACCACGCCGACCACGTGCGCATCGTCGAGGCCGTACGCGACGGCGACCCTGCCGCCGCCGAGGCGATGACCCGCGACCACCTGATCGCCATCAGGGACACCCTGGCCGCCACCCTCGGCACCGACGTCACGGAGCAGCACGGATGAGCGCGCGACTGGCAGAGATGACCACCCTCGAGGCGACCCGTGCCGCCGAGGACGGGACGATCGTGGTGCTGCCCGTGGGCGCCTTCGAGCAGCACGGTGCCGCGCTCCCGATGGCCACCGACCAGATCCGCGCCGAGGCGCTCGCCGACGCCGTCGCCGAGGCGCTGCCCGGCAGGGTGATCATCGGCCCCGGGGTGCCGGTCGGGGTCTCACCTCATCACCAGGCCTTCGCCGGCACGGTCAGCCTGCGACCGGCCCTCTTCGCCGCCGTCGTACGTGAGTACGTCGAGTCGCTGGCCGCCCACGGCTGGCGCCGCTTCCTGGTCATCACCGGGCACGGCGGCAACAACTCCACCCTCGGCACCATCGCCCAGGACCTGCTGCGCGACCGGCCCGACATCGAGTTCGCCTGGGCCCCGGTCACGGCGCTGGCCAAGGACGCCGTCGCCGAGATGGAGCTCAGCGCGATCAGCGGTCACAGCGGTGAGGCCGAGACCTCCCAGATGCTGCACGTCGCCCCCGATCTCGTACGCCACGACCTGCTCGCCCCTGGCACCACCACGCCCGACGAGCTCGACCCCTTCGCCCGGCTGGCTCGCTCGGTGAGCCATCCCGCCGTCGCCGTCGCCTACGACCGCCTCTCCCCCACCGGCGTGCTCGGCGACCCGCGACGCGCGAGCGCCGAGCACGGTCGGGCGATCTACGCCGAGGCCACCGACCGGCTCGTCGCCTTCATCAAGGAGTGGCTCGACACCTAGGCCGGCACCGGCCACCACAAGCTCGGGACCCGACCGGCACGCGCACCGCGTCGCCGGGCGATCCAGCACACCCGAAATGCCCCGAAAGGAGCACGACATGTCCCCACGACACCTCCGCCTCCTGGCGCCGGTCGCCGCCGTCACAGCCGTGACCGCCGTGTCCTTGGCCCCCAGCGCTGTCACCGCCCTGTCCCCCGCCTCCTCCGATGCCGCTCAGCGATCCTCCGCTCAGGCCTCCACGAGCAGGGCGGCGTGCACCAAGCCCACCGAGCAGGAGCCCGACAGCAGCCAGAAGCACGAGCTGACCAGCGGCGGCATCGAGCGCAGCTATGTGCTCCGCCTGCCTGAGGGCTATGACAAGCGTGACAGCTGGCCGCTGATCGTCGCCTACCACGGCCGCGGCAGCACCGGGGTCGAGGTCGAAGGCTTCTCCGAGCTCTCCGACCTGCCCGCGGTCGTCGCCTATCCCGACGGCGCGATCGGCACCGGATCCGGCTACCGCAAGGCCTGGCAGGGCGCACCGTACGAGGCGCCGGGCGTCGACGACGTCGCCTTCACCCGCGACCTGCTCGGCGCGATCGAGGCCGACCACTGCATCGACACCTCCAGGGTCTATGCCACCGGCAAGTCCAACGGCGCCGGCCTGGCCGTGCTGCTCGGCTGCCAGCTGCCCGGCACGTTCGCCGCCGTCGCCCCGGTCGCACCCGCTCTCTACCCCGGCACCCGCACCGGCTGCGACGAGGCTCCGGCGACGCCGATCCTCGAGATCCACGGCGTCGCCGACGCGACCATCCCCTATGCCGGCGACCCCGACCGCGACCTGCCCGCCATCCCCGAGTGGACGCAGGGCTGGGCCGACCACAACGGCTGCACCGAGACCGCCACCCGCACCCTCCGCGACGTGACCACCACGCGCTGGACCGGCTGCGACCACGACGCCGAGGTCGAGCACGTAGCCGTCGACGGCGGCGGCCACGTCTGGCCGGGCGGCGACATCTACTCCGGTGGCGGCCACGTCACCCACACCATCGAGTCCGCGTCGGTGATCTGGGACTTCTTCTCCCGGCACCGCCTCACCAGCGAAGGGTGACTGCCATGACCAGCACCGCAACCACCACCGGACCAGGTGGCACCGGGAACAGCCCCGACAAGCTGCCCTGGATCATCCGCGCCATGGGCGTGGTCGAACGCGTCGGCAACGCTCTGCCCCACCCGTTCTGGCTCTTCTGGATCCTGGCCGGCATCCTCGCCGTGATCAGCGCGATCTGCGCCGCGGCCGGCGTCTCGGTCGTCTCCCCCGGAGACGGCGAGCGGGTCGTCGTGCAGAACCTGCTCAGCGGCGACGGACTGGCCATGGCCGTCTCCACGATGGTCTCCAACTTCGCGGAGTTCCCGCCGATGGCCACCATCGTCGTGGTCATCATGGGGGTCGCGGTCGCCGAGCGCACCGGGTTCCTCACCGCCGCCATGAAGGTCGGCATCTCGCGGGTGCCGGTCGGCTGGGTCGTCTTCGCCGTCGCGTTCACCGGCACGGTCTCCCACGTGGCCTCCGCCGCGGCGTACATCATCCTGGTGCCGCTCGGTGGCCTCGCCTTCCGCGCGGTGGGCAAGTCGCCCATCCTCGGCATCGTGGTCGCCTACACCTCGATCGCCAGCGGCTACGACGCGAGCCCTGTGCCCACGCCCAACGACGCGATCTTCGCCGGCATCACCACCGCCGCCGCCCAGATCATCGACGAGAGCGCGTACGTCTCGCCGGTCAGCAACTGGTTCTTCAACATCGCGTCCTCGCTGCTGCTGGCCGCCGTGATCACCCTGATGACCAAGTTCGTCCTCTCCAAGCGGCCTGACCTCGACGCCGACGCCGACGCGGACGACGCCGACTTCGGCACCCTCGAGCTCGACGGTCGCGAGCGTCGCTCGCTGCGCTGGGCGATGGCGACCCTCCTTGCCGCGATCGTGGTCATCGCCGCGGTCGTGATCCCGGGCGGATCACCGCTGCGGGGTGAGGACGGGTCGCTGACCGAGTCGCCGTTCCTGACCGGGATCGCCGCGATCGTCGCGGTGCTCTTCGGCCTCGCCGGCATCGTCTACGGCAGCCTGTCGGGATCGATCACGAAGGCCGGCGACGTGCCGACGCTGATGGGCCAGGGGATCAAGCAGATGGCGCCGGTGCTGGTGCTGTTCTTCGCGATCGCCCAGTTCCTGGCCTACTTCGAGTGGTCGCACCTCGGCGACGTCCTCGCGGTCAACTCCGCTGAGCTGCTGCAGACCAGCAACATCCCGGTCTGGGTGGTCTTCCTGCTCGTGCTGGTGCTGCTCGGCTTCGTCAACATCCTGGTCACCAGCGGCTCGGCCATGTGGTCGATCGCAGCGCCCATCCTGGTGCCCATGCTGATGCTGCTCGCGGTGCCGCCGGAGACCACCCAGGCGCTCTTCCGGATCGCCGACTCCGGCTCCACCGCGATCACCCCGATGAGCCCCTACTTCGTGATGGCGCTCGGCTTCCTGCAGCGCTACCGCAAGGACGCCGGCATCGGCACCCTCGCCTCCTACACGCTGCCGCTGGCCATCGCCATGACCATCGCCTGGACCGCGCTGTTCTTCCTGTGGTGGGGCCTCGGCATCCCGCTGGGACCGGGGGCGCCGGTCCGCTGACCTTCCTCCTCCCCCACCGGCAGTGCCGGGCTCACCTCGAGGTGAGCCCGGCACTGCTCATGCTCGTGCTCAGCGGATGCCGGTCTGCGCGACGCCCTGCACGATCCGGCGCTGCAGGAGCAGGAACGCGGCGAAGAGCGGGAGGATGCCCAGGATCGAGGAGGCCATCGTCTCGGCGTACTGGATCGCGGAGCCGCCGATCAGGCTGCTCAGCCCGACGGGGATGGTCTGCGACTTGGTCTGGGTCAGCACGAGGAGGGGCAGCAGGAAGGCGTTCCAGGTGCTGATGAAGGTCAAGATCGCGACAGCCGAGGTGGCCGGGCGGCACAGCGGCATGCAGATCTGCAGATAGATCCGCCACCAGCCGACACCGTCGATCCGGGCGGCGTCGATCAGCGAGTCGGGGATCTGCCGGAAGAACGCCCGGAAGATGAAGACCGCGACCGGCGCCGCGATGGCGGGAAGGATCAGGGCCCAGTACGTCCCCAGCAGGTGGAACGCCCGCAGCTGCATGAACTGCGGCAGCACCAGCGACTCCATCGGCATCATGATCCCCGCCAGCACCAGGGCCACCAGGACCCGCTTCCCGCGGAAGTCGAGGTGTGCCAGCGCGAACCCGATCATCGAGCAGACGGCCACCGTGAGGACGACCGCGAGCACCGAGATGATCAGGCTGTTGACGTACCACCAGCCGATCGGGTTCGCGTCCCATGCCTTCGAGTAGGCGTCGAGGGTCCAGCTGCTCCCCCAGAAGTCGACCGGGTCGGCGGTGATCTCGTCGTTGGGCCGCAAGGAGGTGATCAGCGCCCACGCGAAGGGCACCAGCCACAGCAGCGCGAAGACCACCAGGCACGTGGTCGCCAGCCGGTTGAACGCCTTCGTGGCCAGATCCGGGTGGAACCCGCGTCCCGCTCTCGGCGTGCTCATCAGACTCATTCGGCCACCTTTCGTCCGCGGCGCAGCAAGGCCCAGATCACCGCGACGAGCACCAGGGCGAGGAAGTAGACCATCGTCGCGGAGGCGGCGTACCCACCGCGGTAGGAGGTGAAGCCGGTGTCGTAGATGTATTCGATCGCCGGCCGGGTCGCCTTGTCCGGTCCGCCCTGCAGGAGCAGGTAGATCTGGTCGAAGACCTTCAGCGAGGCCAGCACCTGCAGGAGCACCACCAGGCTGATCGTCGAGCGCACCATCGGGATCGTCAGGTGTCGCATCTGCTGGAGCGGCGAGGTGCCGTCGAGCGCCGCGGCCTCGTAGACGTCTTCGGGGATGTCCATGATCGCGGCCAGGTAGAGGATGAAGTTGAAGCCGAAGGTCCACCACACGGTCAGCATCACCACGGAGAACCAGGCGCCGTTCACGCTGCCCAGGAAGTCCGGAGCGGTCAGGCCGACCCAACCGAAGGCGTGGCTGATCAGCCCGGTCTCGGGCGTGTACATGAACGCGAAGATCAGGCACACGATCGAGGACGGCACGACGTAGGGAGCGAAGAACGCCAGCCGGAAGAACCACTGGTTGCGGGTGACCCGGGCCGCGAGCATCGCCGCGATCAGCGGGAGCACGACCAGCAGCGGCGTGGTCAGCAGCGTGAACAGGGTCGAGTGCCACATCGACGCCCAGAACTCTCCGCTGCCGAGCACCTCGGCGTAGTTGTCGAGGCCGACCCACTCCCCCAGGCCCGGGGCCACGGTGGCGGTGTTGAAGAAGCTCACCACCAGACCGACCAGCACCGGGCCGACCAGGAAGAGCGCGTAGATCACCAGGAACGGCATCGAGAAGAGCCAGCCGGCACGGTTGTGCTCGGAACGCCTGCGCTCGGAACGCCTGTGCTCGGCGCGGGTGATCGTCACAGAAGACATCCGACTCCTCCTCAACCGACCGGCGGCTTCGCCGTGGCGTACGTCTTCAGCGCGGAGATCATGTCGCCCACCGCGGCGGCCGGCTCGACCTGGCCGGCGAGGACTCGGGAGATGACCCCGCCCATGGAGTTCTGGAAGTCGGAGCCGGCGCCGGTGTACCACCCCGGTGGGTCGTAGACGGCCTCGAACGCGGCGCGGACGTAGTTGCTCTGCGGCTGCTTGCTGGTGAACTCCTCGCTCTCCTGGGTCGGCAGCCAGGCAGGTACGTGGCCGCCGCCGGCCCAGGTCGCGGAGTCCTCGAGCAGCCCCTTGATGAAGGCGACGGCCTGGCGCGAGCCTTCGCTCGAACGGCCGTCGCTGCGTGGGACGACCAGCGCGTGCGAGTCGGCGTACGACCTCGGCTCCTCGCCGAGGATCGCGGGGAACGGCACCACGTCGAAGGCGAGCGGGTCACCGGAGGGCAGCGTGACGCCGCTGTAGGTCGGGATCTGCCAGACGCCGTCGAAGAGGAACCCCACCCGGCCCTGGCCGAACAGCGTCGACGCGGTGGTGATCGTGGCGCTGTGCGGCATCAGCTTCTTGCCCACCGTCAGCTCGCGCATCAGCGCGAAGGTCTCCTCCGCCGCGTCGCGGTCCAGCGTGATCCGGGTGCCCTGGTCCTCGAGGATCGACCCGGCGAGGCCGGAGTAGAGCGTGAGGAAGAACCGCCACGTCGTCGACGGGTCGGCGGTGTTGGAGGCGACAGCGCCGAAGTCGCCGCCGACCTCTTTCATCGCGCTGATCGCGCCGACGAACTCGTCGCGTCCGGCCAGCTGCCTCAGCCTGCCGTCGCCGTCGAGCAGGCCGGCCCTCTTCGCCAGCGTGCGGTTGTAGAACATGACGAACGGGTGGGTGTCCAACGGCACCGCGTACGTCGCACCGCCGACGGTCGCCTTCGACCAGGCGGCCGGCGTGAACCTGTCTCGGGTGACACCCGCGGCGGTGAGGCCCGCCTCCTCGACGGTCTCGAGCAGGCCGGCCTCGGCGAGCAGCGGCAGCCGGGAGAGGTGGGCGACGGCGACGTCGGGCGGCCGGCCGCTCGACGCGGCCAGGGCGAGCTTCGTGTAGTAGGGGTTGCCCCAGGAGAGCAGGGTGGACTCGACGCTGATGCCGGCCGAGGCCTGCACGTCCTCGACCATCGTGGCCATGTTGGCGCCGTCACCGCCGCTGAAGAGGTGCCAGAAGATGACGTCGGCGGTGGCCGGTTGTGAACCGGTCAGGCTGGAGACGACCGGCGAGGCGCAGCCTGAGGCCAGACCTGCCACGACGAGGCCGCTGGAGAGGCGGAGGAAGTCGCGCCGTGTGGGGGAACCTGTCACGTTCATCTCCTCGAAACCGACGGTGTGATGTGCGTCACCGGGTGACTGTGGCACAGTGTTTGCAACGTTGCAAGCAATCGAGGGAGACAACGTGAGAGCCACTGCCCACGACGGCACCCACCCACGCCCGCTGCTGTGCCGCGAGCACTGGACGAGCCTCGACGGCACCTGGGAGTTCGCCTCCGACCCCACCGACCGGGGCCTCGCCGAGCGCTGGTTCGAGCGCGGCGAGCCGCTGCCCGAACGCATCGAGGTGCCGTTCCCGCCGGAGTCGCCGGCCTCCGGCCTCGGACGTACGCAGTTCCAGCACGTCGTCTGGTATCGGCGCGGCCTCGACGTCGACGCCATCGCCCCCGACGGCCTCGACGGGCGCCGCCTCCTGGTGCGCTTCGGCGCCGTCGACCACCGCGCCCAGGTCTGGTGCGACGGCCGGCTCGTCACCACCCACGAGGGCGGCCAGACACCCTTCACCGCCGACCTGACCGACACCCTCGCCGCAGAGAGCGACCACGTCATCGTCGTGCGCGCCGAGGACGACCCCGTGGTGCCCGACCAGCCGCGCGGCAAGCAGGACTGGCGCGAGCGCCAGCACGACATCTGGTATGACCGCACCACCGGGATCTGGCAGTCGGTCTGGGCCGAGTGCGTGCCCGAGACCTACATCGACGACGTCTCCTGGACCCCCGACCCGACCACGGGCATCAGCGGAGAGATCACCCTCTCGCGAGCGCCGCGGGAGCAGGCGGTCGTCGAGATCGGCGTGCGGCTCGGCGAGGAGCTGCTCGCCGAGCAGTCGACGCTGGTCAAGGCCGGCGTGGTCGGTGTCGAGATCCCCATCGACGCCCTGCGCAACGCCCAGGACCGCGGCCGGCTGCTGTGGTCACCCGAACACCCGAACCTGGTCGACATCGAGGTGCGCCTGCGTGACCGCGCCACCGGCGACGAGCTCGACGCGGTCTCGAGCTACACCGGCCTGCGCAGCGTCGGGGTCGACCACGGCGTCTTCCGGCTCAACGACCACCCCTGCTTCGTGCGGTCCGTGCTCAACCAGGGCTTCCGGCCGCAGACCCACCTCGCCGCCCGCGACACCGAGGAGATGCGCCGCGAGGTCGAGATCATCAAGGAGCTCGGGTTCAACAGCGTACGGATCCATCAGAAGTGCGAGGACCCGCGCTGGCTCTACTGGGCCGACCGGCTCGGGCTGATGGTGTGGGGCGAGGCGGCCAACGCCTACGCCTACTCCCCCGCCGCGGTCTCCGCGTTCATCCCGGAGTGGACCGAGATCGTGCGCCGCTACCGCTCGCACCCCAGCCTGGTCACCTGGGTGCCGCTCAACGAGAGCTGGGGCGTGAGCGACATCGCCGCGAGCCCGGCGCAGCGCAGCTACAGCCGAGCGCTCGCCGAGCTCACCCGGGCGCTCGACCCGAGCCGGCCGGTGCTCTCCAACGAGGGCTGGGAGCACGTGGACAGCGACATCCTCGGCCTCCACGACTACAGCTCTCCCGAGGAGATGGGAGCGCGCTACGTCGACCGGGACGCCCTCGACGACGTCGTGCTCCGCGCCCGCACGCCCCACGGCCGACGCCCGTTGCTCAGCGATGCCCAGGAAGGGGGCTATCTCGCCGGTGAGACCCCGGTGATGGTCACCGAGTTCGGTGGGGTCTCGCTGGCGCGCGAAGGCGACGAAGCCGACTCGTGGGGCTACTCCAGCGTGACCTCCGAGGAGGCGTACGCCGAGGCGGTGCGGGCCCAGTTCGACGCGCTGCGGGCGAGCTCGGAGCTGTCCGGAGTGTGCTACACACAGCTCATGGACACCGGGTTGGAGACCAACGGCCTGCTCTACGCCGACGGCATGCCGAAGCTTGCCGCGGAGACGATCCGCGAGATCGTGACCGGCGAGCCGAGCAGGCCGGACCAGCGGTGAACGACCGGACGCCCGCGAAGGCGGTCACGCTTCGCGACGTGGCCGCCCATGCGGGCGTCTCCCCGCGCACCGTCTCCAACGTGGTCAACGGCTTCGCCCACGTCTCCCCCGCGATGCGTACGAAGGTGCAGGCCTCGATCGAGGCGCTGCGCTACCGCCCCAACCTGCTCGCCCGGAGCCTGAGACAGGGGCGCACCGGGCACATCCTGCTGCTCGTGCCCGACCTGACCGTCGCCTACTTCGCCGAGCTCGCCCACGAGGTCGTCGAGCGCGCCGGCGAGCTCGGCACCACCGTCATGGTCGACGAGACCGGCGGCGACGCCGGCCGGGAGCGCGCGATGCTCGACGACGCTGCCGAGTCGAGCTGGGTCGACGGGGTCCTGCTCAGCTCGCTCGGGCTCGGCAGCACCGATCTGGACGGCATGGACCTGGCCGGGATGAGCACCCGGATGCCGGTCGTGCTCCTCGGCGAGCGCACCGCCAGCTCATCGCTCGACCATGTCGGGATCGACAACGTCGCGGCCGCCCACGCGGCGACCACCCACCTGATCGAGTGCGGGCGCACCCGCGTGGTGGCCCTCGGCGGCAACGGCGGTCCGATCGACGCGACCTCCCAGCTGCGTCTGGACGGCTTCAACCGCGCGATGACCGCGGCCGGCCTCCCCGTCGCAGGCAGACATGTCGGCACACCCGACTACTCCCGGGAGAGCGCCCGCGCCGTCGTCACCGACCTGATGGACGGCCCCGAGCCGCCCGACGCACTGTTCTGCTTCTCCGACGACCTGGCCTGCGGCGCGCTGCGAGCGCTGTACGACCTCGGCATCCGCGTGCCCACCGACGTCGCCGTCGCCGGCTTCGACGACGCCGGCGTCTCGGCCTATCTCACCCCCGGCCTGACCAGCATCCGCCAGGACCGCACCGCCATCGCCCGCAGCGCCCTCGAGATGCTCTACGAACGTAAGTCCGGACACGAGCTGCCGCCGCGCGACGTGACGGTCTCCTACGAGCTCGTGGTGCGCGAGAGCACGAACGGCGCAGCTGTAACACGTCGTTCGTAGGACTATCCGGTCGCTCTGATGGGGCGACCAGTCCTACGAACGACGTGATACAGCTCGCGCACGCCCACCGCCACTGCCACCGGCCCCGACCGCATGTGACATTTCAGAACGGAATTTGACACATCCGCACATCTTTGGACTCTTGACAGGCTATTCTGCGCGTAGTTGTGTCCCAGGTCACATCTCGCGTCGGCTCCGTTGCCTCTCGATTCGCGGCAATCCACTGGTCGGCCAACGAGTCTCAATGAGGAGCCATCATGACGATCAATCTCCGGACCAGGTTCGTGGCGGCCGGCGCGGTGCTCGCGCTCGCCGGCACCCTCGGTGCGTGCGGGAAGAGCGAGGAAGCCCCGAGCGCGGCCTCCGGCGGGGGCAAGGCCGCGGCCCAGGAGGTGGCCGATCGGAACGGCGGCGACTGCACTCCTGACGCCTATGGCGCGAAGGAGATGGACCTCAGCGGCGCGACCGTCGGGTTCTCCCAGTCGGAGAAGGAGGCCAACCCGTTCCGCATCGCCGAGACCGAGTCGATGAAGGCGGAGGCTAAGAAGCGCGGGATCACGCTCGAGACCACCAATGCCAACTCCCAGCTGCCCAAGCAGATCGCCGACATCAAGACCTTGCTCACCAAGGGCGTCGACGTGCTGATCGTGGCCCCGCTGAACTCCTCCGGCCTCGAGCCGGCCCTCGACGCGGCCGCCAAGAAGGGCGTGCCGGTGATCACCGTCGACCGCAAGCTCGAGACCGGCTTCTGCAAGAACTGGGTCTCCTTCATCGGCTCCGACTTCGTCGAGCAGGGTCACCGCGCCGCGAAGATCCTCGCCGAGTCCACCGGCGGCAAGGGCAAGGTCGCGATCCTGCTCGGCGCCTCCGGCAACAACGTGACCACCGACCGCACCAAGGGGTTCGTCGACGAGATCGAGGCGAGCTCTCCCGACCTGGAGATCGTCGCCCAGCAGACCGGCGAGTTCGCCCGCGACAAGGGCCAGCAGGTCACCGAGCAGCTGCTCCAGTCCAATCCCGACCTCACCGCGATCTACGCCGAGAACGACGAGATGGCGCTCGGCGCGCTGACCGCCATCCAGGACGCGGGCAAGGAGCCCGGCAAGGACGTCCAGGTCGTCTCGGTCGACGGCACCCGCAACGCGGTGCAGGAGATCGTCAACGGCCGGATGAACGGCGTCGTCGAGTCCAACCCGCGCTTCGGCCCGCTCGCCTTCCAGGCCGCCGAGGACTTCCTGTCGGGCAAGACGCTGAAGGAGAACATCGTGATCAGCGACAGCCAGTACGACGAGTCAAACGCCAAGGCCGACGTCGGCTCCGCCTACTGACCGAGCAGTCACCAGCACAGATGACCACGACAGTGGCGAACGGCGACGAGTCCGCTCCGGCGGCCGACCACGGGTCGGCCGCCGGTCTCGCGGCGAGGTCCCGAGACGACGCACCGGCCCTCGAGGTGCTCGGTGTCAGCAAGTCGTTCGCGGGCGTGCAGGCGCTCGACGACGTCACCTTCCGGGCGCGGGCCGGCAGCGTACACGCCCTGGTGGGAGAGAACGGTGCGGGAAAGTCCACGCTGATCAAGGTCTTCACCGGCGTGCACGCACCCGACTCCGGGCAGGTGCGGCTCCTCGGCGCACCGGTCTCCTTCGCCGCACCGCTCGAGGCCCAGCGCGCCGGCATCAGCACCATCTACCAGGAGGTCAACCTGGTGCCGCTGATGAGCGTCGGGCAGAACCTCTACCTCGGCCGCGAGCCCAAGCGATTCGGTCTCGTCGACCGGCGCAGGATGTACGCCGATGCCCGCCGCCTCCTCGCCGAGCACGGTGTCGACATCGACCCGACCCGCCCGCTGCGTACGCTCGGTCTCGGCCTTCAGCAGATCGTCGCCGTCGTGCGTGCGGTCAGTGTGGACGCCTCGGTCGTGGTCATGGACGAGCCGACCTCGTCGCTCGAGCCGCGCGAGGTCGACCAGCTGCTCGACCTGGTCGCCTCGCTGCGCGACCGGGGCGTGGCCGTGGTCTACGTCAGCCACAAGATGGACGAGATCTTCCGGATCTGCGACGAGGTCACCGTGCTGCGCGACGGCCGCGTCGCCCACACCGGCCCCGTGGCCGGTCTGACCCGCGGCCGGCTCGTGGAGCACATGCTCGGACGTCAGGCCGAGGAGCTTCAGCGGCTGCGGGAGAAGGCGGCCGACCAGGCAGCCGACGCCGACCCGATCCTCGAGGTGCTCGACCTGTCCCGGCGTGCTCAGCTCGCCGGGGTGAGCTTCGAGGCCCGGCCCGGTGAGGTGGTCGGCCTGGGCGGGCTGCTCGGCAGCGGTCGCACCGAGACCCTGCGCGCCGTCTTCGGCGACCTCGCGGTCGACGGCGGCAGCGTCACCGTCGCCGGCAGGCCGATGGGCCGGCACACCACCGGTGCCTCGGTCCGCACCGGTATCGCCCTGCTCCCCGAGGACCGTAAGGCGGAGGGGATCGTGCCGGGCCTGTCCATCCGCGACAACATCGCGCTCGCCGCGCTCCCCCGGCTCAGCCGGCTCGGGCTCGTCTCGGAGCGGCGCATCGACTCCGTCGTACGCACCTTCATGGACCGTCTCAAGATCAAGGCCTCCGGCCCCGACCAGCGAGTCGGCGACCTCTCCGGCGGCAACCAGCAGAAGGTGGTGCTGGCTCGCTGGCTGTGCACGGAGCCGCGCGTGCTGCTGCTCGACGAACCAACCCGCGGCATCGACGTCGGCGCGAAGACCGAGGTGCAGGCGCTCGTCGCCGATCTCGCCCAGCAGGGCCTGGCGATCGTGCTGGTCTCCTCCGAGATGGAGGAGCTCGTCGGCGGGTCCAGCCGGATCGTCGTGCTCCAGAGCGGCCGCTCCACCGAGGAGCTCGTCGGCGAGCGGGTCGCCGAAGGCTCGCTCATGGACGCACTCGCCTCGGACCGACCAGACGTACGACCAGACCAAGACGGTGATCCGGCATGAGCATCGCTTCCACCACCGCACTCCGCATGCGCACCGACTGGCGTGGCTGGCTGCGCGACAACGGCGTCTACATGGCGATCGTGCTCGTGCTCGTCTACAACGCCTTCGGCACGGCCGGCTTCATCACGGTCGACAACTTCCGCACCCAGCTGATCCAGGCGGCGCCGATCATCGTCGTCGCGCTCGGGATGGCGCTCGTCATCGGCACCGAGGGCATCGATCTCTCGGTGGGCGCGGTAATGGCTCTGGCCGCGGCGATGATCCCGCTCTGGCTCGGCTACGGACCGGTGGTCGCCATCCTCGTGGCTCTCCTCGGCGGACTCGTCGCGGGCCTCGTCAACGGCACCCTGGTCGCGGTCGTCGGAGTGCAGCCGATCGTGGCGACCCTGGCCCTCTTCGTCGGTGGACGCGGCGTCGCGCTGCTGCTGGCCGACGGGCAGCTCAAGGCCGTCCACAACCCGGCCTTCATCGGGATCGGTACCAACTCGCTGCTCGGCATCCCCTACGTCGTGATCATCGCCGCCGTGGCCGCGCTGGTCGTGCTCTTCCTGGTGCGCAGGACTGTCTACGGCCGGCGCCTGGTCGCGATCGGCGGCAACCGGCGCGCCGCCGAGCTCTCCGGCCTGCCGGTGCGGCGCGTGCTGCTGACGACGTACGTCCTGTGTGCCCTGCTGGCCACGGTCGCCGGCGTCATGGCGACCGCGCGGCTGCGCGCCGGCGACCCGTCGAGCATGGGTCTGCTCTTCGAGCTCTACGCGATCACCGCCGTCGTGGTCGGTGGCACCCCGCTCTCGGGCGGGAAGGTGCGCATCCTCGGCACGATCGCGGGCGCGCTGCTGATGCAGCTGATCGATGCGACGCTGATCAAGCACAACATCGCCGACTCGTGGTCGCAGATGACGCAGGCCGTCATCATCCTGCTCGCCGTCTACCTCCAGCTCGGCCGCGGCCGTAGACCGGGCATGAGCCTGGGGAGCCTGCTGACAAGGAGTCCTCGATGACCGCCACGATCGCCGCGGAGCCCGTGCGCACGCGACACCTCGAGGACATCGCCGGCGTGCTGCAACGTCACGGGGCGCTGGCCGTCCTCGCGCTGCTCACGATCGTGGCGAGCATCGCGTTCCCGCGGTTCGGCAGCGTCGACAACCTCTCCAACATCGTCGTCGACCAGTCGTTCCTGGCGATCGTCGCCCTCGGGATGACGTTCGTGATCATCAGCGGCGGCATCGACCTCTCGGTCGGGTCGGTCTTCGCGCTCGGGGGCGTCGTGGCGGCGTGGGGCTCGCAGCACGGGCTGGTGGTCGCGCTGGTCGCACCGCTGGCGCTGTGCGGCGCGATCGGCCTGCTCAACGGCCTGCTCGTGGCACGTCTGCGGATGGCGCCGTTCATCGTCACGCTCGCCTCGCTGCTCGGTGCGCGCGGGCTGCTGCTGGCGCTGAGCAACGAGGGTCAGACGACCTACCAGGTGCCCGAGGGCAGCCTCTTCCGCCAGCTCGGGCGCGACCTGGCCGGGCTCAACGTCTCGGTGTGGATCGCGATCGTGCTGGTCATCGTGCTCGGCGTCGTGCTCACCCGCACCACCTTCGGCCACACCGTCTTCGCCGTCGGTGGCAGCGAGGACGCCGCCTCGCTGATGGGGCTCCATGTCGTCCGCACCAAGACCGCCGTCTACGTGCTCAGCGGGCTGCTGGCCGGTCTCGCGGGCGCGCTCAACGCGGCCTGGGTCTCCTCGGGTGTCACCATCCTGGGCGCCGGGATGGAGCTCGACACGATCGCCGCGGTCGTCATCGGCGGCACCCTGCTCGTGGGCGGCGCCGGATCCGTGGTCGGCTCCGCCGCCGGCGTGCTCCTGCTCGGCGTGATCCAGAACGTGATCAACCAGGTTGGGTCGCTGAACTCCTCGGTCCAGGCCGTCGTCAGCGGCGCGTTCCTCGCCGCCGTCGTCGTTCTCCAGACCGTGCTCAGCCGCACCCGGCGGCTGTGAGCTAGGAGGCGTCTGCCCGGGCGACGTCGGCGACGATCAGCTCCTCGGCCGACTCCTCGAGGATCGATCGGGCCTCGGTGGGGATGCCGGAGTCGGTGACGATCACGTCGGCGTCAGCCAGCGGAGCGATGCTGCTGAGCCCGATGGTGGACCACTTGGTGTGGTCGGCGAGCACCACGAGGCGGCGGCCGGCAGCGACGAACGCGCGGTTGGTCTCCGCCTCGAGCAGGTTGGGTGTGGTGAACCCGGCGCGGACGTCCATGCCGTGCACGCCCAGGAAGACCAGGTCGAGATGGAGGGACTGCAACGAGGCCACCGCGATCGGCCCCACGAGCGCGTCCGACGGCGTACGCACCCCACCGGTGAGGATGACGCTGGTGCCGCGCTTTCCCAGCTGCTCGGCGATGTGCATCGAGTTGGTCACCACGGTCAGGTCGAGCGAGGCCGGGAGCGCGCCGGCGAGGGTCCAGGTGGTGGTGCCCGCGGAGAGGCCGATCGCGGAGCCCGGGGTGATCAGCTCGAGCGCCTGCTCGGCGATCGCGCGCTTCTCCTCGACCTGGCGCACGCCCTTGGCCTCGAAGCCGGGCTCGTCGGTGCTCGGCCGGCCCTTGACCGTCGCCCCGCCGTGCACCTTGTCGATGCGTCCCTGCGCGGCGAGCGCGTCGAGGTCGCGTCTGATGGTCATGTCCGAGACGTCGAGGAGAGTCGCGAGCTCGGCCACCCGGGCGGCACCGCGCCGCTCGATCGCCTCGATGATCCTGCCCTGTCGCTCGGCCGCCAACATGTCCTGACCATCTCACTTCCACAGCAGGGCGCCGCGTACGACACCGGGAGTTGTGGTCAAGGTTCGCATCATCACCGATTCGTGTCTATATCTGTTCATTTCGTGCTCGACTCTGTTGACACTCGTTGGTTCTTGTGTGTGAAATAGATCACTCGCCTGGGCTCGGTCACCCGTCTTTCGGGGCGCCGGGCCGAGCCCGGGACGGGGAGTGCGGATCCCCTCCCGCGCGCTCGTCGAGAAAGGCTCAGCCAGTGACAACGAAGTCTCCTCGTCCCGCCGCGGTCAGACCGCGGCCGGCACTCCGCACTCTGCCGCTCAGCATCCTCACCGCAGTCGCCCTGGTCGCGACGATGGTCGTCGCCTTCGGCAGCCGCGCCGAGGCCGATGACGGCTCCCAGGCCGCCGGCCTGTCGATGACCACCCCGTGGACCGACGACGTCTCCCCCGACAACGCACTGCCCGACTACCCCCGCCCCCAGCTGACCAGGTCCGCATGGCGCAGCCTGAACGGCACCTGGGAGTTCGCCGGTGCCGCGGCCGACGAGCAGCCTCCCTTCGGGCAGACGCTCGACGAGGAGATCCTGGTCCCCTACCCCGTCGAGTCGTCCCTCTCCGGCATCGGCCGTCGTGAGGACCGGATGTGGTACCGACGTACGTTCGAGGCGCCGCGGTCGTGGCACATCGGGCCCGAGAGCAGGCTCGTGCTCAACTTCGGGGCCATCGACTACGACTCCACCGTCTACGTCAACGGCGTCGAGGTGGCCACCCACCGCGGCGGCTACGACAAGTTCTCCGCCGATGTCACCGACGCTCTGCGCGGCAACGGCCCGCAGGAGATCCTGGTCGGTGTCACCGACCTCGGCGACCAGACCTGGCAGCCCCTGGGCAAGCAGCGCAACGTGCCCGACCGCGGCATCTTCTACGAAGGCGCCTCGGGCATCTGGCAGACCGTCTGGATGGAGCCGGTCTCCGCCCGCGGCCACGTGCAGAGCCTGCGTACGACGCCCGACATCGACTCCTCCACGCTCGCCCTCACCGTCGACGCCGCCGATGCCGACGGCGCGAGCGTCGAGGCGGTGGTCAAGGCCGGCAAGAAGACCGTGTCGGTCACCCGCGGCACGGCCGGAGCAAAGCTCACCGTGCCGGTGCCGAAGGCACGGCTGTGGTCACCCGACGACCCCTACCTCTACCAGCTCCAGGTCACCCTCAAGCGCGGAGGCAAGGTGGTCGACACCGTCGGCTCCTACTTCGGCATGCGCGAGATCGGCACGAAGAAGGGAGCCGACGGGAAGCTCCGGATCACGCTCAACAAGAAGATCACCTTCTTGATGTCCACGCTCGACCAGGGCTACTGGCCCGACGGCATCTACACCGCACCGACCGACGAGGCGCTGCGCTGGGACATCTCCGAGACCAAGAAGCTCGGTTTCAACACGATCCGCAAGCACATCAAGGTCGAGCCCGACCGGTGGTACTACGCGGCCGACCAGCTGGGGATGCTCGTGTGGCAGGACATGCCCGCGATGAAGACCGGCGGCACTCCCCCGCCCGAGGCGCAGGAACAGTTCAAGCTGGAGCTGGAGACGATGGTCGACCAGCACGACTCGTGGACCTCGATCATCGGCTGGGTGCCGTTCAACGAGGGCTGGGGCGAGTGGGACCGCACCGAGACCGGCGAGATCGCCGACCAGGTCAAGGCCCAGGACCCCAGCCGCCTGGTCAACGCCCACAGCGGGGTGAACTGCTGCGACTCCCACGGCGACAGCGGGCGCGGCGACGTGATCGACTGGCACGCCTACACCGGGCCGGCGCAGAACATGCCCACCGACGACCGCGTCGCCATCGACGGCGAGCACGGCGGCTACGGCCTGGAGGTCGAGGACCACATGTGGTTCGGCGAGGGTCACGCCTATCAGATGGCGGCGACCAAGGAGGAGCTCACCAGCCTCTACGTCGAGAACCAGGAGGCCGTGCTCGACTCGGCCCAACGCTGCGGCATCAGCAGTGCCATCTACACCCAGACCACCGATGTCGAGCACGAGGTCAACGGCTTCTACACCTATGACCGCCAGGTCAAGAAGATGGACTTCGCCCAGGTGCGCGCGGTGAACCAGTCGATCATCGACGGCGCCGACGGCTCCGGCACCCCGCCCGGCGAGGTCGACCCCGGCACCCCGGGCCTCGACGGCGTGCACGCCTACCCGTTCTCCGAGGGCAGCGGCACCACCACCGCCGACGCGGTCGGTGACGCGGACGCGACGCTGACCGAGACCGAGTGGGCGCCCGGCGTCGACGGGAACGCGCTCTCCTTCGCCGGCGCCGGAGAGGCCGACACCGGCGACACGCTGATCAAGACCGACGGCAGCTACAGCGTCTCGGCATGGGTGAAGCTCGACGAGGCCGGCGACTCGTTCCAGACCGCGGTCAGCCAGGACACCGGTCGCGACAGCGCTTTCTTCCTGCAGTACAGCGGCGCCGACCAGCGGTGGTCGATGAGCTTCAGCGGCGTTCGGGCCCTGTCCTCCGAGAAGCCCGAGCCCGGTCGCTGGTATCACCTCACCGGCGTCCGCGACGCGGCCACCGGAAGCCTGGCGCTCTACGTCGACGGGCACAAGCAGGGCGAGCAGCAGGTCTGCACGGCGCCGGCCACGACCGGCCACACCGTGGTCGGACGCGGCCAGTTCGGCGGCAACCTCGTCGACTACCTGCGTGGCGACATCGACGAGGTGCGCGTCTTCGACCGGGCACTCTCCGCGGAGGAGGTCGCACAGCTCGCGGGGCAGTAACCGTCGCAGCTGTAACACGTCGTTCGTAGGTCTATCCGGTCGTTCTGATAGGGCGACCAGTCCTACGAACGACGTGTTACAGCTCGCCGCGAGCCCACTGGGACCGATTCGGGATTCCTGAAAGACTCTGCCAGTGACCATCCTCATCAGCGCCGACGAGCTCGCCACCGCACTCGACTCCGACCACCCACCGGTGCTCCTGGACGTACGCTGGCAGCTCGGTGGCCCGCCAGGACACGAGTCCTACCTCGAGGGTCACATCCCCGGCGCGGTCTACGTCGATCTCGACACCGAGCTCGCCGGCCATGGTGAGCCCACCGGCGGCCGCCACCCGCTCCCGACGCTCGAGGCCCTGCAGACCGCGGCCCGGCGCTGGGGGATCCACGAGGGTGACACCGTCATCGCCTACGACGCGGTGGGCGACACCGCCGCTGCCCGCGCGTGGTGGCTGCTGCGCTGGGCAGGCATCGGCGACGTACGCCTCCTCGACGGTGCTCTCGGCGCCTGGACCGAGGCGGGGCACCCGCTGGCCACCGACGACGTCGTGCCGACGCCGGGCTCCGTGAGCCTCACGCCCGGACACCTCACCGTGCTCCCCTTCGAGCAGGTCGCGGCCTACGACGGCGTGCTGCTCGACGCTCGCGCAGCCGAGCGCTACCGGGCCGAGGTGGAGCCCGTCGACCCGAAGGCCGGCCACATCCCCGGTGCGACCTCCGCACCCACCAGTGACAACCTGCGCCCCGACGGAAGGTTCCTGCCCGCCGAGGAGCTCCGCGCTCGCTTCACCGCCCTCGGCGTCGAAGCAGACTCCCCCGTCGCCACCTACTGCGGCTCCGGCGTCACCGCTGCCCACCAGATCGCCGCCCTGGCGATCGCCGGCCACGACGCCGCGCTCTTTCCGGGCTCATGGAGCCAGTGGAGCAACCACGACCTCCCGGTCGCGACCGGCGAACAGACCTAGAAGGCCCTTGACCTCAAGTTCACTTCATCTTCAAGCATGGTCGCACTACAGCGAGAGATGGAGTCGGACCATGACAGAGAAGATCGACCGCCCCGCGGTCACCGTGATCGGGCTGGGAAACATGGGCTCAGCGGTCGCACGAGCGTTCCTCGAGCGCGGCTATCGCACCACGGTCTGGAACAGGACGGCCGACAAGGCCGACGCGCTCGTCGAGGTCGGAGCCGAGGTGTCGACGACCGCGGCGAAGGCGGTGGCGGCGAGTCCGCTGACGGTCATCAGTCTCCTGGACAACACCGCGGTCGAGGCGGTGCTCGACTCCGTCGGCGACGCCGCCGCGGGCAGCACCCTGATCAGCCTGACCAGCGGCTCCCCCGCGCAGGCACGGGCCAACGAGTCGTGGGCGATCGCCCACGGCGCGACGTACCTGGACGGCAAGGTCATGGGCGACCCGCCCGACGTCGGCACGCCCAAGATGTCGCTGGCCTTCAGCGGCGGGCGCGATGCGTTCGACACCGCCGATCCGACGCTCCGCGAGCTCGGCTCCGTCGTCTACCACGGGCCCGACGCGGGATCGGCCGCGGTCGAGTTCAACGCCCAGGTCGCGATGGGCTACGAGTTCCTGATCGGCTTCCTGCACACGCTCGGCCTGGTCGAGAGCGAAGGCATGGACGTGGAGGCGTTCACCGAACGACTCGCCGGCTCACTGGCCGGTTACGCAGGGCTGCTGAAGATGATGGCCGGTGCGATCAAGAGCGGCGCGTACGGCCCGGACCTGGGCTCGCTCGACGTACAGGCGGCACTCATGGACGACCTGATCAGCCATCGGGAGTCGGCAGGCACCGAGACCGTACGCATGCGGGAGGTCAAGGCGCTCATGGACCGCCGGATCGCCCAGGGTCACGGTGACCAGGGCTTCTCCAGCATGTATGAGTTGCTGCGCCACTAGATGTGATGCCCAGCCAGGTTGTTCAATCTGGTGATGGGTGCGGCTTTCCCGATTGCTGAGTGGGGCCGGTGGTGGTTGTACTGGTGGACCCATCCTGGCAGGGCGGCGAGTCGGGCGGATTCGGAGTTGTAGAACTTCTTGAATGCCCATCCCTCGGCCAGGGTGCGGTGGAAGCGTTCGATCTTCCCGTTGGTCTGTGGCCGGTAGGGCCTGGTCTTCTTCGGCGTGATGCCTAGATCTGCGCAGGTTTCGCGCCATAGGTGGGACTTGTAGCAGCTGCCGTTGTCGCTGATGACACGCTGGACGGTGACGCCGCGGGCGGCGAACCAGGCGACCGCGTTCTTGAGGACCGCGACAGCGGTTTGGCTGGTCTCGTCGTCGTGGGCTTCGACGTAGGCCACGCGGGAGTGGTCGTCGATCACGGTGTGTAGGTAGCAGGTTCCGATCAGTGGTTGACGGTGTTTGTTCTTGGGTCCACCGGTGCGTTTGGCTGTTGTGGAGCGGTTCTTGTCGCCCTGCTGTTTGCCGAGGTAGCGCCAGCCGCCGCCGTCGGGGATCTTGCCGAGCTTCTTGACGTCGACGTGGATCAGGTCGCCGGGCTTGTCGTGTTCGTAGCGGCGGATCGGCTCACCGGTGGCCCGGTCGATGTGGGCGAGACGGTTGATCCGACACCGCACGAGCACGGCGTGCACGGTCGAGGAAGCCATGTTGAGCCTGTCGGCGATCTGGACCGGCCCGAGGCGTTGTTTCCACCGCAGATGCACGATCTTGCGCACGACCGGAGCCGGGGTCAGGTTGGGTTGATGGTGCGGCGCTGAGGACCGGTCGAGCATCCCAGCCGGACCTTCGTAGCGGTAACGCTCGGCCCACTTCTTCGCGGTACGCCACGAGACGTCATAACGCTCAGCAGCGCGGGCCGGCGGCCAGCCGTGTTCAACGACGAGACGCGCAAGCCTGAGCCGGGCGCGAGGGGTCAGGGCAGCGTTGGCATGGGTAGCGTGGGACACGAAGGCCTCTCCTGGTGGCGGAACTGGTTCCTAGACAGCTCCACTCCACACCGGGGAGGCCTTCGTCCATCTACACCTCAGACCGTGTCGTCACAGGAACTCGACCAACGTGCCTGGGCATCACAACTAGACCTGCGCGGCGACCTCGGCCTCCGAGCGAAGCACGCAGAGCTGGTTGCCCTCGGGGTCGGCGAAGATCACCCACCCGGTGCCGGGGCCGTACTTGCCGCGGTGATCGGCCACCTGGGTCGCGCCGAGACCGAGGAGCCGCTCGACCTCCTCGTCGCGCGTGCCGCTGCGCGGACGCAGGTCGAGGTGGATCCGCTTGGCCGGCAGCTCTGCGTCGGGCACCTCGATGAACAGCAGCCGGTGGCCGGTCTCGGGGTCGAGGATCATGCACTCCTCGTGGCCCGGCAGGTTGGGGTCGCCCTCGACATCGACATAGCCGAGCAGAGCCTTCCACCACTCCGAGAGCGCGTAGGCGTCGTGGCAGTCGATGGTCGTGTGCGAGACGAAGAGGGTCATCCCCACATCGAAGCCGGTGGCCGCACTCTCGTCCAGCGAGTTTGCGGCCACCGGACGTTTTGTCAGGCCGGCTCGGCGACCTTGTCCTCCATGAACCGCGGGAGCAGGTCGATGGCGATGGGCGCGGCGGCCTCGATCTTGGCCTGGTCGACGCCACAGATGCGCAGGCACGAAGCGGCGATCGCCCACGCCTCCGAGCACGGGATCCTACGGTTCGGGTTCTCGGTGCGCATGTTGATCACGGCCTCGACCATCTGGATGAGCAGGTCGCCGAGCTGCTTGAAGCTGATCGCCGAGCGCACCGTCTTCGAGGCGACCTCGCCCGCCAGACGCGCGTAGTGCTCGGAGAGCTCGTCGTGCTCGGTGCGGAACTCGTCGTAGACCTCGCACTTGGCCACGTCGGGCAGCTGGTAGAGCATGCCCACGTTGTGCGGCACGTCTGCCAGGGTGCGTACGTCGACGAGCACCAGCAGGTAGAGAGCCGTCTCGTAGTCGAGCGGCGGCACCTGGGCGAGGATCTCGTGCACCTTGTCGGTGGTCGGACGCACCGACCGCCGGAGGAGCTCGGCGAGGATCTCGTCCTTGCCCGCGAAGTGGTAATAGAGCGACGCCTGCCTGATGCCGACCATGTCGGCGATCTCTCGAGTCGACGTCGCGGCGAAGCCCTGGGAGACGAACAGCCGCGAGGCGGCGTCCAGGATCTGATCGCGTGGAGAGGTCGTGCTCGAGTCGGGAACATGCCTAGGGCGGCCGGGCCGAGAGCGCCTAGTTGTCATGTGACCCATCTAACCCCCATTCAGACTTTCAAGGAAGACTTGAAAGGACCTAATCCTCTACAACTTCTGAGCCTTATGGCCCATTCGACATAGTGACATTGGGCTACCTGATGCGCACGTGCGTCACAGTGCGTTTGCACCGGTTGACTGCGCTGGATACGCCCCCATGACGATCTGCCGTCACCATCAGTAACGACGGTGTAGATGACGAGTCACGCATCTGTGGATTTTTCGTACGAACCTGTCTGGATCCGCACCAGACGGCAACTCTCTAGAGTCGTGGTGTGAGCACACGACAGATCAGCGCCCGCCGCGACACCGACCGCACCGGTCAGCTCGGCACCGCGCTGCGCCACTTCATGCACCTGGAGTCCACCAGCGCGGCGCTGCTCGTCGTGGCATCGCTGTTGGCCCTCGCCTGGGCCAACTCACCGTGGTCGCACGGCTACGAACACCTGTGGGAGACGTTGGTCTCGGTCGACTTCGGCACCGTCGGGCTCTCGATGAGCCTGCACCACTGGGTCAACGACGGCCTCATGGTCGTCTTCTTCTTCGTCGTCGGCCTGGAGGTACGCCGCGAGCTGGCCGTCGGCGAGCTCACCGACCGCCGCCGGATGGTGGTGCCGCTGATCGCCGGGGCCGGAGGGCTGATCGCACCCGCGCTGATCTACCTGGCGCTCAACTCCTCGGGCGAGGCCGCCCGTGGCTGGGGCATCGTGATCGGCACCGACACCGCCTTCCTCCTCGGCATGCTCGCGCTCGTCGGCCCCGCGGTCTCCACCCAGCTGCGCATCTTCCTGCTCACCCTGACCGTCATCGACGACATCGTCGCCGTCAGCGTCATCGGCGTGGCCTACACCGACCACCTCGAGATCGCACCCCTGGTCGTCGCCGGCCTCGCCCTGGCCGGGATCTTCGTGCTCGACCGGCTCGAGGTGTGGCGGGCCGGGCCGTATGTCCTGCTCGTCCTCGTCGCCTGGGTGGCAACGCTCGGGGCCGGGCTGCACGCCTCGATCGCGGGGATGCTGGGCGGGCTGCTGGTGCCGGCGGCCGAGCCGACCCGCGCACAGATGGAGGTCGCGACCTCGCGGTTCCGGGCATTCCGGCAGTCGCCGCTGCCCACGCTGCAGCGTGAGACCCGCGACGAGCTGACCCGCACCATCTCGGTCAACGAGCGGCTCCAGGAGACGCTGCACGTGCCGACGAGCTATCTCATCGTGCCCGTCTTCGCGCTCGCCAACGCCGGGGTCGACCTTCGCAACGGCGTGCTCGGCGAGGCGCTGAGCTCACCGGTGACCTGGGGCGTCGTCGCCGGCCTCGTGCTGGGCAAGACGCTCGGGATCGGCGGCGGCGCGTTCCTGGCCACCCGGATGCGGATCGGGCGGCTGCCACAGGGCGTCGGCGGCGGTCACGTGCTCGGCGGGGCGGCGCTGTCGGGCATCGGCTTCACGGTCGCGCTGCTGATCACCACGCTCGCCTTCGACTCCGAGACGCTGCAGCGCGACGCGATCGTCGGCGTGCTCATCTCCGTCGTCGTCGCCTCGGCGCTCGGCTGGGTGATCTTCCAGGTCGCCGCCCGCTACCTGGGCCAGCGCGACGCGGCCCTGCCGAAGGTGCTCTCGCCGCCCGTCGACGCGGCGCGCGACCACATCCACGGCGACGAGGACGCCGAGGTGACGCTGGTCGAATACCTCGACTACGAGTGCCCCTTCTGCGCCCGCGCCACCGGCACCGCCCACGAGGTCCGCGACTACTTCGGCCCCAGGATCCGCTACGTCGTACGCCACCTGCCTCTCCCCCAGCACCCCCATGCCGAGCTGGCGGCCGTCGCCGCCGAGGCCGCGGCGCGGCAGGGCCGGTTCTGGGAGATGCACGAGCATCTCTTCGCCCACCAGAACGAGCTCGAGCACCAGGACCTGGCCGGCTATGCCGACGACCTCGGGCTCGACGTCGAGCAGTTCCTGCGTGACATGGAGGATCCTGAGCTGGCCGAGCACGTCCGCGCCGACATGGACTCCGCCACCGCCAGCGGCGCCCGCGGCACGCCGACGTTCTTCGTCGGTTCCCACCGCCACGAGGGCCGTTACGACGCCCGCACCCTCATCGCGGCGCTCGAGCGGACCGCGACCGGGGAGACCGCGCGTCTCGGGATGCGCTCACGGCGCTGACCCGGGCGCCGCTCCCGTCCGGCTCCCTGCTCAGTCGTCGTCCTCGTAGGGGTCCTCGAAGATCCAGGGAAGAGTGGTGAACATCGGCTCACCCATCTCGTCCTCGTCGATCAGGATCCGGCGCAGCAGGTTCAGCGGGTAGAGCCCACGCTCGGGCTCGTCCTCGGGGAGGCTCACGCAGGGCGAGTCGAGCCCCGGCAGCGTATCGAGACCGAAGAGCGGCACCGGCCCGAGGATCGGGTCGGGCTGGTACTTCCAGGTCATCCCCGCGTGCCGGCAGAACACCTCGCCCAGATACCACAGCGCCCCCTGGAGGAAGGGGCTCGTCCTGGCCTCGCTGATCACGCCGGGGGCGTCCGCGAAGTCGCGTACGAGACGGTCGAGGGCGTCGAGGGAGCTCGGCGTGAGATCGAGCTCGTCGCCCGAGCCGGTGCTCCGGGCCCACGCCGGGTGGGCGGCCCGCCTCTCCTCCAGCCACGTCAGCAGGTCCGGGTGACGAGCGGGGTCGTCCGTCGGTGCGGTCACGCCCCCACCGTACTCAGGACAGGCACGGATTCGAGCCACCTCGAGGAAATGACGTTGCACGCCTCCCGCGCGGTTCCCTACGTTGTCTCGGCGCGCACGGAGCCATCACGGGGGCATCTCTGTGCGCACGCTCTCCCACCGGAGGCCCCCGGTCGAGGGACACACAGTGACAACGACACTGATTCCGCCGCGCACCATCCGGGCGCTGGCTCTTCTCATGGCCGTGCTCCTCTCAGCGAGCATGCTGCTGGTCGGGGTCTCGACCAGCGCCCAGGCCGCCAACGGCAACTACGCCAAGATCTCCAATGCCGGTCGCTGCGACCAGAAGCATCTGGGAAAGACGTATCCGAGGACGCCCAACAACTCCGGCGCACCCAGCGGCCGGCAGCACTGGACCAGGTCGGGGCCCGACGAGGAGTACTTCTTCAACAACTTCTTCAAGGCATTCGAAGCCGTGCCGACCCCGACCGCCGGTGACCTGGCGAACGTCGGCAGCAGCAAGGCCGACATCGAGAAGCACGACGCCGACTACCGGCGTACACAGGACCCGGAGGACATGCGCAAGGCGATCTACGCGCGCTACAACCGCTATCGCGAGACCGCCGGAACCGTGAAGGGCTTCGACAAGTGGGTCGCGCAGCACCTGATCCCGGCAGAGATCAGCCGGCAGAAGGGGCACACGTTCGAGCGGAAGACCGTCTTGGACTACAACCTCGTCGGCCCGGACTGGCTGTGCGAGGTCACCATCGAGATCTTCGACAAGGACGGCAGGAAGATCGCCTCGCGGCGCTATGACGCCTACAACCAGCGCACCGGCGACCTCGGGGAGATCAAGGCCGACGGCAAGCGCAAGCCGAACCAGCTGAAGAACGACCGGATCATCCTGCGCCACCGCGACAGCAAGCACGACTTCACCCGCTCCCGGCTGACGATGTTCGCGGGCGAGAAGCCCACCCGGGCAACCGTGCGCGACTACCAGGCCGAGAACCAGAAGCTCCGCACCGAGCGCAAGAGCGGCAACAACCCGGTCCGGATCGCCGAGCGGCGCGCGAGCGCGAAGGGCCTGTGGCCGCAGACGAAGTACACCAAGTCGTCGCCGGTCTTCAACCCACGGCCCGGCACCGGGACGTACGGGCCGATCAACTCGCTCGCCTCCCAGTCGGGCAAGAACCCTGCCCAGGCGCGTCAGATCCAGGCCGTCCACAACCAGATGAACACCCGCGGTGCCCTTGGGCGCGGCCCCGGCGGCGTCGACTTCTCCACGTTGGAGCTCCAGTACGTCGGCAACCCGGTCAAGGGCAAGAGCCTCGACTACTCCATGAAGGCCGACCTGGTGCCCGACGAGGACACCGAACCGGGCTACGGAGGCGAGGCGAAGCTCCAGCTGGCCTCGGATGCGCTGTTCACCTGGCTGGCGCTGGATCCCTCGAGCTTCTGGGTCAACCTGAACCCCGACGAGCCCGAGCGGATCATGGACAGCAGCTTCGCCAAGACCGACGCCGGCCGAGTGCTGCTGGAGGCCGACCTCCAGCTGAAGCACGACGTCTACGGCGCGATGGATCCCGAGACCGACCGAGGGCGCCAGTTCTGGAACTCCCTGGCCCGCCGCGACGGCGCCCCATGTCTCCACGGTATGCGGTCGTGGATCGAGCCCGAGCGTGCGCAGGTCCGCGAGCAGGACGGCGGCATCTACATCCTCGATGCTCCGCTCAAGGTGACCTCGGTGCCGCAGGACACGAACACCCCGGGCCCAGGAGGCGAGGGCTGCGACCTGACCCAGGTCGAGATCGACCACAACCAGCGGATGTACGACACGATGATCCAGCCCGAGGTGGTCCGCAGGATCAACGAGGACCCGCAGTACGCCGACCTGCGCCGGGTCTACACCTCGCGGGTGGCCGCGGAGTGGATCCGGGCGAAGGACGCCCAGAAGGCGACGGACTTCCGTCCGGTCATCAACAGTGGCGACGTCTCCCGCTGGCCGCTGCGTGGCGAGAACAAGGACTGGACCAAGACGTCTGTCTACGAGAAGTACGTCAAGATCTTCAAGGAAGGCGAGTATCGCTGGGAGATGGAGTTCGGCGGCGTCAACCTCACCTACGTGGTCGGTGGCGTCGACTTCTCCAGGTCGCCTAAGCGGAACGTCTCCCGGACCGAGTTCGTCGCCCAGCACAGCAGGCTGCCGCGTACGACCAAGGACTCCACCCGCACCCAGACCACGGCGCGCGACTCGGAGACGGCGTTCCTCGGAGGTAGCGGATATGCGGGCACCGAGCTCGAGGACCCGCCCCCGACGCCGACCCCCACACCCACGCCCACACCAACGCCCACACCCACACCTACGCCCACGACGGCGCCCGACCCGGACGGGACCGACTCAGCCGGACCGGCTCCGGTCGAGACGCCGTCCTCCACGCCGGGCTCCCCGGACACCTCGACCGAGGCCGGTGGCGGGAACCTTCCCGACACCGGAGCGGACATCCCCGTCGGCCTGCTCGTCGGTCTCGGGGTCGCGTTGCTGACGACCGGGACCTTCCTGGCCTGGTGGATGCGGGGCCGAGAGACCGCCGGCAGATAGTGCCGCGCCTCGCTGGAGCGTCACCGGACGCGCCAGCGAGGCCGTAGGGCTGGGAGGGCGCTCTCGGCGCGAGAGCCGCGCACGGCGACCCACGCCGCGAGCAGGACCGCGCCGAGCATGACCACGTTGTGGGCGTACTTCGGGCCCGGCGCGACGTCGCCGAGCAACGGGAAGTAGGTGAACGCCATCAGCCCCCGCACGCACAGGCACCCCGCGGCGACCGCAGCGGCGTGGCGCAAGGTCCACACCCGATGGCGGGACGCAAGCAGGATCGCGGCGCCGAACACCGCCATCGTCGTGACCGAGATGCCGACGCCCAGCCAGGTCGCGGGCACCAGATCGGGGATGACCGCGCAGACCAGTGCGACGGCGAAGACCACCCAGAGCGAGAGCTCGCGCGATCCGTGCGGGGTCTCGACCGTACGCCGGCGCCGACCGACGAGCGCGGCGACGAGCACTAGCACGCCGACCACCCCTGCCGACCCGATCAGCTGGGACGGGCTCCCCGACTGCGACTCCGGGTCGCTCACGATGAACAGCACGGCGACGATGTAGGCGACGGCGGCGAAGACGGTGCCGACCGGGCCCAGCCACGGCTTCCTCGCTCGGACGGGCACCCAGGCCTCGGCCAGCGCGACCGGTGCGCCGAAGCTGAAGATGATGTGCCCGACGATGAAGGAGTAGGCGTTGTAGCCGCTGAACCCCAGGGCCGAGATCAGCGTCGGCTCCCGGTTCGCTTCCCAACCCTCGTAGCCGTAGTAGTCGACGCTGAACAACGACTGGTCGATGAGTGCAGCCTCCGCCGTGCCGAGCGCGGCGAAGAGCAGCAGCATGCTCGGCCAGCCCCAGCCGAGACGACGCGCGAGCTCGCGAGCGAGCAGCGCCGGCGCCCCGTAGAGGGCCCCGAAGAAGACCAGCGCGAACGCGATCCCGCCCGGGTCGCCGGTGTTGTCGCCGTAGGCGGCCAGCAGCTCCGCCCCGATCGCGCTCAGCGCCAGCAGCCCCACGATCTGGAGCACGTGACTCCGGTCGCGGCGAGGCCGCTCGCTCACCGCCGCTGGGCTTCCGACCACCAACCGCCGGACCAGTGCGTACGCCGCCACGGCCAGCCCCACCGCCTGGACCCACCGGGCGACCGCCACCGGCACCCCACGCTCCCCGATCAGGTCAGGACCGAGCCCGGCCCCGACGGAGGCGACCACCACGACGGCGACCGCGAGCAGCCCCAGCACGGCACCGAGGCGGCGCTGCCACCACCAGATCACCGCTGCCGCGGCCAGCAGGACCGGGATGCCCGGGGAGAGCCGGGGCCCGCCATCAGCGGTCGGCGGGCCCACGACGCCGAGGCCGAGCAAGCCGAGGGTCGCGAGCAGCAGTCCTACCGGGGCCAACCGTTGCCAGCGCATCTGCTCAGGCTAGGAAAGCCCCGGCCGGGTCACATCGTGCTTCGGTCGCTGGATCCCACGACTTTGGTCTCGCCGGTGGCCGCGGACCTCAGGCCTTCGACCGCGTGAGCAGCATCGGCATCAGCCCGACCACCTGAGCGCGCAGATCCTCCAGCGCATCGTCACGACCGGTGAGATGGGCCAGCAGCGCCTGCTGGAAGATGCCGTCGAACATCCCGTACGCCACCGGTGATCCGACCGCGGGCTCGGCACCGGCGAGCTCGGCGTAGCGACCGAGGATCCGCGCGACCATGTCCTCCAGGCTCTGGTCGATCACGGTGACGGCCTCGCGCAGGCTCTCCTCGAACATCGACTGCGAGCGCAGGTCGTACCAGAGCCGGTGCATCGGTGCTTCCTCGACGATGGTCCCGACCAGCTTGTCGCCGAACCTCTCGGCCAGGTCGTCGGGCGAGGTCGCCTCGGCCACGACGCCGTCGTAGCGGTGGACGCAGGTCTCCTTGTAGTAGCGCACGCAGTAGACGATCAGCTCGAGCTTGTCGTTGAAGTAGTAGTGCACGACGCCGTGGCTGAACTCGGAGTTGTTGGCGATCTCGCGCAGGCTCGAGCGGGCATAGCCCAGCTCCCCCAGCGTACGCAGCGCCGACGCGGCGAGCGCCTTGCGGCGTTCGTCGTGCTTGTCGGCAGGCGTGCGTCGAGACGCCTTCGGAGCGGCGACCTGGGTCATGGGCCGAAACCATACCCCCTCCCGTGCATGGGGTGACTCCGCCCGGGCCCATTTTCTGGTCAATTGTCAAAAGAAATCTTGACAGTCGTCAAGATTCGCGATTGTCTGTGAGCCCGATCACAGCGACGAAGGAGTCGGAAGATGACAGACCTGAGCGGACGCACAGCACTCGTCACGGGCGGAGCCCAAGGACTGGGTGAAGGGATGGCTCGCGCGCTCGCCGCGGCCGGGGCGAAAGTCGCGGTCGCTGACGTCCAAGACGACCTGGGCACCAAGGTCGCCGAGTCGATCGGCGGCGTCTTCGTGCACCTCGACATCACCGACGACTCCGGCTGGGAGTCCGGCCTGGCCGCGGCGGTCGACGGGCTCGGCGGGCTCGACGTGCTCGTCAACAACGCCGGCGTGGAGATCACCAGCCTGATCACCGAGCTCGACCCGGCCGACGTCAAGAAGATGCTCGAGATCAACGTGCTCGGCACCGCGCTCGGCCTCAAGCACGGCCTGCGCACGATGCGGCCCGAAGGCGCCGCCGGCAAGGGTGGCGCGATCATCAACGTCTCCTCCGTCGCCGCCACGATCGCCTTCCCCGGCATCTCGGTCTACTCGGCGACCAAGAGCGCCGTGGACCGGCTGACCCGGGCCGCGGCGATGGAGAGCGGCAAGCTCGGCTACGGCGTGCGCGTCAACTGCATCTACCCCGGCCTGGTGCCGACCGAGATGGGTGCCGGCCTGGCCGACGACGTCGCACAGCTCGGCCTCTTCGAGTCACCCGACGCCGCCGTCGGCGGTGTCGTCGAGCTGACACCTTCAGGACGCCTCGGCACGGTCGAAGACATGTCCGACGCGGTCGTCTTCCTCGCCTCCGACCAGGCGAAGTTCATCAACGGAGCCGGCGTGCCGGTCGACGGCGGAATGGGGATGTGACCATGAGTGACAACAAGCCTGTCATCGTCTACGGCGCCTCCGGCTACACCGGCCGGCTGGTGTGCGAATACCTGCGCGAGCTCGGGGTGCCGTTCGTGGCCGCCGGCCGCTCCAAGGACAAGCTCGACGCCTCGATGGGCGCCAACGTGCCCGGCATCGAGACCGCCGACTACGAGGTCGCCGAGGTCGAGCACTCCGTCGCGGCGCTGACCGAGCTCTTCACCGGCGCCGGCGTCGTGCTCAACACCGTCGGCCCGTTCTCCGCGCACGGCCCCGAGGTGGTGCAGGCCGCCCTCGCCGCCGGCGCTCACTACACCGACACCAGCGGTGAGCAGGACTGGCTGATCACCTGCGAGGAGACCTACGGCGCCGACTTCGCCGCGAAGGGGCTCCTGCTGGCTCCGGGCATCGCGCAGATGTACACCACCGGGGAGATCGCAGCCGAGATCTGCCTGGAGCAGCCCGGCCTCGACACCCTCGACATCGCGGTCTTCTGGGGTGGCTCCCCCACGATCGCCTCGACCCGCACGATCCTGGTCAACGCGGCGATGTCGAAGGCTCACTACCTGGAGCAGAACGCCTACGTCGAGTTCGACCCCGCCGCCGGGCTCGTGCCGCTCGTCGTGCCGGGTCAGCACGAACTGGCGCTCTCGCTGCCGTGGGGCGGCACCTCGCACCCGGTCTGGTATCGCCGCGACCCGAAGGTGGCCACCTGCAAGGCCCAGGGAGGTGTCTTCGACAACGCGCTGATGAATGGGGTGCCGCAGATCGTCGCCGCGGCGCTGGAGGCGACCAAGGACATGGACACCGAGCAGCGCGACGAGGCCCTGACCGCCACCGCGGCCCAGGTGATGAACCAGATGCCGCCGCGCGAGAACCCTCGCCTCAACAAGTCGCTCGACTCGGTGCACGCCTCCGGCCCCCTCGGCCGCGCCCACTGCGTCATCCACGGCAACCAGAACTACAAGCAGACCGGGCTGCTCCAGGCGTACGCCGCCTATTCGCTGCTGCAGCAGCCGCCGCGACGGGTCGGCTTCGCCTCAGGATGCCAGGCGTTCGGGCACCGTGAGCTGCTCGGGCAACTGCAGGCGTTCGGGCTGGTCTCGGAGCCGGTCGTCACCCGGCAGCGTGGCTGAGGCGGCACCGATGCGGCTCGTCGACTACCTCGACAAGGGCGCCTCGCTCGGCGGGGACGCGCCCTGCCTCGTGTGTGGCGAGGAGACCTGGTCCTACGCCGAGGTGATCGACCTCTCCGTGCGCGTCGCCGCGGGCCTGCGGGCTCGCGGCGTCGCGCCGGGCGCGAAGGTCGCCATCCTCTCGGCCAACGACCCGGTCGCCTTCGCCTCCGTCTTCGGGATCAGCCGCGCAGGGGGCGTCTGGTGCCCGATCAACCCACGCAGCGAGGCCGCGGAGAACCGGGAGCTCCTCGATCTCTTCGGCTGCTCGGCGCTCATCTTCCAGGCCTCGTTCGCCGGCCTGGTCGACCAGATCCGTTCGGACCTCCCCGAACTGACCACCCTGGTCTGCCTCGACGACGACCTCGAATGGGCGCTGACCTGGGACGACTTCCTCGCCGCACCCGACGACACGGTCGTCCCGGCGGAGAGCGTCGAGGATGACCTCGCGATGGTCGTCGGCACGGGCGGGACCACCGGGAGCCCCAAGGGGGTGCTGCTCACCGGCACCAACCTGGAGACGATGTCGGCCATCACGCTGATGTCCTACCCGTGGCCGGGAGCACCCGCGCGGCCGACCTATCTCGCGCTCGCCCCGCTCACCCACGCCGCCGGGGTGCTCTGCTTCCCGGTGCTGTGCCTGGGCGGCAAGATCGTGGTGATGCGTACGCCGGACGTCGGCTCCTTCCTGGAGCACGTCGAGCGCCACCAGGTCACCCACACCTTCCTGCCACCGACGCTGATCTACCTGGTGCTCGACCACCCGGCGCTGCCCTCGACGGACCTGACGTCGCTGCGCTGCTTCTGGTACGGCGCGGCGCCGATGTCCGCGACCCGTCTGGAGGAGGCGCTGAACCGGATCGGTCCGGTGATGGCCCAGCTGTTCGGCCAGACCGAGGCGCCGATGATGATCGCGACGATGGCGCCCGGCGACCACTTCCGCGACGACGGCTCGGTGGCCACCGAACGGCTCTCCTCGGCAGGCCGCCCCGCGCCGCTGGTCAACGTCTCGATCATGGGCGAGCGCGGTTCGTTGCTGGCCTCCGGCGAGCGCGGCGAGATCGTCGTACGCAGCTCGCTGGTCATGCGCGGCTACCTCGACAACCCCGAGGCCACCGCGGAGGCGAGCGAGTTCGGGTGGCACCACACGGGCGACATCGGCTACCTCGACGACGACGGCTTCCTGCACATCGTCGACCGTGCCAAGGACATGGTCATCACCGGCGGCTTCAACGTCTACTCCACCGAGGTCGAGCAGGCGCTGATGCGTCACCCCGGCGTCGCCGACTGCGCCGTGATCGGCCTCCCCGACGAGAAGTGGGGCGAGCGGGTCACCGCCGTCGTGCTCCCCCGGCCCGGCACGTCGATCGACGTCACCGAGCTCAAGGCCTACGTCAAGGAGCAGATCGGAGCGGTCAAGACACCCAAGCAGATCGAGGTCTGGCCCGACCTTCCTCGCTCGAAGGTCGGCAAGGTGCTCAAGACCGAGATCAAGAAGAAGCTTGTCTAGTGGCGCCGAGTCGGCGGATCTGCCCCCGTGTCCCGCGAAGCGAAGCGAGCGGGAGGGGGCGGATGCGCCGACTCGGCCGTGGATTGTCAGCCGCAGCTACTCAGCCGGAAACGAAGCGGCCTCGGCCGCGTACGCCACCATCCAGCTCGGCTCGATGGTGGCGTAGACGACGCCCGGCCCCTCCCAGGTCTGCGGGTCGGAGCCGTAGAACTCGGTGAAGTAGGCGTTGTGCTCCTCGAACTCCGGCCCCTCGGAGACCACGTGCGCGGTGCCATGGGTGAAGACGCCGACGCGCTCGCCGTCGACGTGGGTCGCGCTGACGGCGGGGCGGGCGAGCATGTGCTTGGCCTTGACAGCGGCGGGAGAGGTACCGAACAGCCAGCGACCGTGCACGAAGTGGCCGTCGACGCAGCTGGTCCGCGGCTCACCACGGGCGGTCACGGTGGCCAGCACCAGCACCTTCATGCCCGTCAGCTCGGTGACGAGCTGACGGGCGTTCAGGCGCTGCTGGGCGTTGACGATGCCGGTCAGATGGCCGCTCGCGCGACCGATCGAGGCATCCAGGAGGCGTTGCAGGTCGGCGATCTCATCTACTGTCTCGAGCACCGCACGAGTCTCACACCGAACCGCCCCGCGCTGCTTGACCGTTCTTGCTACCCGATCGCCCTCGCGATCTCCGGCGGGATGGCGGTCGATCCCGAGCCGTCGGCCGCGACGACCACGTAGACGACCGAGACGGCACAGGCGACCTCCTCACCCCGGCGGAACTCGAACTCGAGCGTGAAGCTCTTGGTGCCGATCCTCGAGGTGCGCACCGGCACCTGGACCCGGTCACCGAAGCCGATCCCGGCCTTCCAGTCCAGGTCGGCATGGGCGAGCTGGGCATCGACGCCGAGCTCCTCCCAGCGCGGGTAGGGCACCCCGCACACCTCGATGAAGTGGTTCATCGCCTCATCGACGTAGGTGAGGTACCAGCCGTTGAACATCACCCCCTGCTGGTCGATCTCGAGATAGCGGGGCGTGAACTCGTAGACCGCTCTCACGGCCGCGCCTTCGCGGGCAGGATCCGTCCGCTGACCTCCCCGAGCGCGATCCTGCCTCCGCCGGGCGCGGGGGCCGTGGCGGTGATGGTCACCTCGTCGCCGTCCTCCAAGAAGCTGCGCACCGACCCGTCGTCGAGCTTGAACGGCTCGGCGCCCGACCAGCCGAGCTCGAGCAGCGAGCCGCGCTGGCCCGGCTCGGGGCCGCTGATCGTGCCGCTGGCGAACAGGTCACCGACGCGCAAGATGGCGCCGTTGGCGGTCATGTGGGCGAGCATCTGTGGAGCGGTCCAGTACATCGTGGCGTACGGCGGCTCGGAGACCAGCGACCCGTTGACCCGCACCTCGAGCGCGAGGTCGAGCCCCCAGGGCTCCAGGTCGGAGTCGTCCAGGTAGCCGGTCAGCGGGACGTCCCGCTCCGGGGGCCGGATCCGGGCCGCCTCCAACGCGGCGAGCGGAAGCACCCACGGCGAGATGGAGGTGGCGAACGACTTGCCGAGGAACGGCCCCAGCGGGACGTACTCCCAGGCCTGGATGTCGCGCGCGGACCAGTCGTTGACCAGCGCGACGCCGAAGATGTGGTCGGCGGCCTCGGCGAGCGGGACCGGGTCCGCGATCTCGCTGCCCACGCCGACGACGAACCCGAGCTCGGCCTCGATGTCGAGCCTGATCGACGGGCCGTCCACGATCCCGTCAGGCGTACGCCGCTGCCCGGTCGGTCGCACGACGTCGGTGCCGGAGACGACCACCGTGCCCGCGCGGCCGTGGTAGCCGATCGGCAGGTGCTTCCAGTTGGGCGTCAGCGGCTCGGAGTCGGGCCGGAACAGCCTGCCGACATTGGTCGCGTGGTGCTCGGAGGCGTAGAAGTCGACGTAGTCGGCCACCGTGAACGGCAGCAGCAGCACCGCATCCTCGAGCGGCACCAGGTGCGGCCTGACCTCGGCCTCGCAGGCCGGGTCGCTGAGCAGCCGGGTCACCTCCGCGCGCACCTCCGTCCACGCCTCGGGCCCCGCGGCGAGCAGCCCGTCGAGCCCGCCTTCGCAGTGGCCGGCGAGCCCCGCGGCCGCCGCGGCGACGTCGAGCACGTGGTCGCCGATCCGCACCCCGAGCCGCGGCGCAGGGTCCGCGGCGGTGTGGAAGGTGGCGTACGGAAGCGCCTCGAGACCGAACTGACTCTCCTCGATGTCCAGCCACGACGACGTCACTTGCGACCCCCTGCCCAGGTCCAGGCGTACTTGCCGTCATCGACGGCAGCACCCGCCTCGCCGACCTCGAGCGGGCGGAAGGTGTCGACCATGACCGCGAGCTCGTCGAAGAACTCCGCGCCCAGGCTGCGCTCCATCGCGCCGGGCTGCGGCCCGTGGGCGTGGCCGCCGGGGTGCAGCGTGATCGAGCCGACTCCGATCCCGGAGCCCTTGCGGGCCTCGTAGTCGCCACCGAGGTAGAACATGACCTCGTCGGAGTCGACGTTGGAGTGGTAGTAGGGCACCGGCACGGCGAGCTCGTGGTAGTCGACCTTGCGCGGCACGAAGTTGCAGATCACGAAGTTGTTGCCCTCGAAGACCTGGTGGGCGGGCGGCGGCTGGTGCACCTTGCCGGTGAGCGGCATGTAGTCGTCGATGTTGAAGACGTAGGGGTAGAGGCAGCCGTCCCAGCCGACGACGTCGAACGGGTGCTGCGGGGTGACGTGGATCGAGCCGGCGATGCCGCCGGCGCCGGCGCCACGGTGCTTGATGTAGACCTCTGCCTCCTCCCCTTCGACCATCCTCGGGTCGGTCGGGAGCCGGAGGTCGCGCTCGCAGTAGGGGGCGTGCTCGAGGAACTGGCCGAAGCGGGACAGGTAGCGCTTGGGCGGGGCGATGTGGGAGTTGGCCTCGATCGCGTAGACCCGCAGCGGTGCGTCGCCGACCGGCACCCAGCGGTGGGTGGTGGCGCGCGGGATCACCACGTAGTCGCCCTCCCCCACCATCAGATCGCCGAAGACGGTCTCGACGACCCCGGTGCCGGACTCCACGTAGACACACTCGTCGCCGATCGCGTTGCGGTAGAGCGGCGAGGTCTCGCCGGCGACCGCGTAGTGGATGCGTACGTCGCCGTTGCCGAGCACCAGGCGACGCCCGGTCACGGCGTCATCGGCCTTCCAGGACTCGCCGGAGACGAGGCCGTGGAGCCCGAGGTGCATCGGACGCAGCGGGTGGTTGGGAGTGGTGCCGTGGTCGGGCAGCTCCCAGATGCGTACGTCGCTGACCGCCGAAGGGATGTGGCGGTGGTAGAGCAGGGACGAGTCGGAGGAGAACCCCTCCTCGCCCATGAGCTCTTCGTAATAGAGATTCCCTTCTCCGTCGCGGTGTTGGGTGTGCCGCTTGGGCGGGATGTGCCCGCGCTGTTGGTAGTGCGCCATACCCCGAATCGTACGTGACCTGGACCACACCGATGACGTCGGCAGGAGCTCCTCGACCGGCCGTCGAAACCACCCTCGAAGCCGCCCTCGGAGCGCTCCGCGAAGGCGCGGTCTAGCGCGGCCAGTGGCGGCCGGTGAGCCGCTCGATGTCCTGGTTGAACTGGCGCAGATCGTCGACGAAACGCTCCACCCGCTCGGGTGCCCACTCGGCGATCACCTTCGAGAGGCCCTCGACGACGATGTCGCGGTCGGCCTTGACCCGCTCGCGCCCCTTGTCGGTGATGCGGAACTTGCGGGCGATCCCGCCGTCGGGATCGAGCGTGCGCTCGACGAGCCCGTGCTTGAGCAGGGTCGCCGTCTGCCGGTTGAAGGTGGAGGCGGCCAGGCCGAACGCGTCCACGAGGTCGACCACAGACATCGGCCCCTGGGCCTCGATCCGGTTGAGGAGCACGTAGGCGCTGCGGTCGAGGGCTTCGGCGCCACCGAGCCGGCGCGGCGAGGACATCTCCTGGTGCCTCATCAGGATCAGCATCTCGCGCTCGATCTGCTCCCCCGCCCACTGACGGTCGGCTGGGACCACTTCTGATTCGTGCACCGGCATGGCTCCAGCGTACGCGAGGCGATGCACTCTACACCTCATGTGCATTATGCAACCTTTGTGCATCATGCACATCGTGTGTAACATGCATATTTCACCTATCTTCTCGAGGGAGATCCAGATGAGCCAGAGCCAGACGAGCCACGGCCAGGCAAGCCACGACCAGACGAGCCAGAGCCACGAGACCATCGACTACCCGCTGGCCTACGAGGGAGCGCTCGATGCGCCCGGCGAGTGGGAGCGGCTGCGTCAGCAGTGCCCGGTCGCCGGAGTCGCTCTGCCCAGCGGCGACCACGCGAAGCTGCTCACCCGCCACCAGGACGTCAAGGGCCTGCTCTCCGACGCGCGCTTCGCCCGTCCGACCGCCCAGGACCCGGCGGCGCGGATCGCACCCGACGGGGTCGGTGGCTCCGCCGTCACCGGCACGTCGGAGCAGTACACCCTGCCCACCACGGGCGAGCCGCACCGTCAGTGGCGACGCCAGGTGAGCAAATGGTTCACCGCCAAGCGGATGAGCGCCCTGCGGCCCGGCATGGCCGCGACGGCCGAGGGGCTCGTCGACGCGATGGTCGCTCATGGGCAGCCCGCGGACCTCAAGGCCGAGTTCGGCTTCCTCCTGCCGGTCTACGTCATCTGCGACATGCTCGGCGTGCCGGCCGACGACCATCACCGCTTCTCCCACTGGTCCGACGCGATGCTGAGCATCACGCGCTTCACTCAGGAGGAGATCGACCGGGCCCACACCGAGTTCGTCGACTACATGTCCGGCCACATCGCCGCCAAGCGAGCGCACCCGGCCGAGGACCTGATCAGCATGCTCATCAAGGACTCCGACGGCGAGGGCACCGGGCTCACCGACGACGAGCTCGTGGCCACCTCGATGGGCCTGCTCGTGGCAGGGCACGAGACCACGGCCAACATGATCGGCAAGATGGTCGCCATGCTGCTGGTCGACCGCCGCCGGTGGGAGGAGCTGCTCGAGGATCCCGCGCTCGTCCGCACCGCCGTCGAGGAGGCCCTCCGCTTCGACACCAACCTGGGTTTCGGTATGCGGCGCTTCCTCACCGAGGACGTCGAGATCGACGGGGAGACGCTGCCGAGCGGAACCACGGTGATCTGCAGCCAGTCTGCCGCCAACCGCGACGCGTCGGTCTTCGAGGATCCCGACGTGATGGATCTGGCTCGCAGCCCCAACCCGCACCTCATCTTCGGCGCCGGGCCCCACTCCTGCCTGGGTCAGGCGCTCGCCCGCACCGAGCTGCAGGTCGCGCTGGAGGTACTGCTGCGCAAGCTGCCCACCCTCGAGCTCGCCGTGCCGGCCGACGACCTGGACCGGGTGGAAGGGCTGCTCGTCGGCGGCCTCCAGCGAGTCCCCGTCCGCTGGTAGCCAGCGCACCGGTCCCGCCCAGAAGAGGAGTCACCATGAACGTCACCGTCGACGAGGACAAGTGCTGCGGCGCCGGCCAGTGCGTGCTGACCGCGCCGGACGTGTTCGACCAGCGAGAGGACGACGGCGTCGTCGTCCTGCTGGACGCGCAGCCGCCCGCGGACCAGCACGCCGCTGCGCGTGAGGCTGCGGCGGTCTGCCCCGGAGCCGCGATCGCCGTGAGCGAGCGCGGCTGAGCGACCGCATCCCGACCGCTTGGCCTCGGCTCGAGGCCAAGCGGTCGGTCGTTCGTTCAGTCGGTCGTGGCCCGGGCCGATTCGCCCTCGGCGGCGTCGCTGTCGGCCAGGTCGCCGTCGGCCGCCTCGGCCGAGGAGTCCGTGGTGGGCTCCTCGACGGTGGCCTCGGCAGCGGCGGGCGTGCCCGGACGCCAGAAGATGGCCAGCTGCAGGAGCGCGGCGAGCACACCGACACCCAGGGCGACCGCGCCACCGATCCAGCCGTCGTAGACGATGTCGATGGCCGAGTCGAGGGAGATGACGCCGGGGCCGGTCACGCCGACGACGACGCCGATCACGGCCAGCACGACGACGTACTCCCAGCCGCTGTTGAAGATGAAGAACCCGTTGCCGCGGTGGGCGAGGATGAGGGCGACGAGCATCACCGAGACGAGCGCGGCGGCGGCCAGAGGCGTGATCAGCCCCAGGATGAGCAGTACGCCGGCGCCGATCTCGGTCGTGACGCTCGCCCATGCCTGCAGCTTGGGCTGGCGCAGGCCGAGAGACTCGAACCAGCCGGCGGTGCCGGCGATCTTCCCGCCACCGCGCCAGTGGTTGACGCCGTGAGCGACCAACGTCGCGCCGGCGGTGACGCGCAGGATCAGCAGGGCCAGGTCGACGGGCTCCATCGTGGGGCTCCTTCGTGGTTGGGGATCCGCCCACCCTAGGGAAGGGTGCCTGACGCCCGGAACCTGCGGGGGTCTCCTGCGCGCCGACCGAACCTCAGCGCGCGGTCTCCTCCTCCTCGACCGACGCCGGCACGTCCGGCACCTCGGGCGAGATCTGCTCCTGCTGCACGAGGTGCAGATAGGACAGGTGACGCTCGTACTGGTCGAGCACGTCACCCATCAGCTGCTCGCGCGAGTAGGCGTTGACGTCGTAGCCCTGGGTGCCCTCCGCGAGATGGACCTCGGTGCGGAAGTAGAGCTCGCCGGTGACCCGGCCGACCGCGAAGGTCGGCGCACGGCAGGGGCACGGCGTGACCTTGTAGACGAACGCGGGTGCGTCCTCGAGGTCGGTGTGGAGCTGCACACCGGCGACGCCGCGTACGGCCTTGGTCTCGGTGACGACCGAGGTGAGCCCGTGCCCGTTGAGCTCGGCGGCGACGTCGTCGAGCACCGGCTTGGCGACCGTGGCGATGAATCGCTCGGTGTCCTTGGCCGTCGGGTAGGTGACCGAGCGCCGCAGCCGCTGTGAGAGCGAGGGGCGTACGCCGCCCTCGGCCGCTCCGCTCACCCGGGCCGAGGAGATCGCGGCCGGCAGCGCGTAGCGCACGCTCTCGGTCTTGAACGACTCCAGCCGTAGCGAGCGATAGAGCCCGACCGCGACCAGGGCGAGCACGATCGAGAACGGCAGCCCCATGATGATTGTGGCGTTGGTGATCGTGGTCAGCCAGTCGTCTCCCCCGGCGAACATCAGCGCCAGCGTCAGCGCGCCGATCGCGAACGACCAGAAGATCCGCACCGGGATCGAGCAGTCGGCCATCGGGTGCGGCAGGCGCGAGGTGAAGTTGCCCATCACCAGCGCGCCGGAGTCGGCCGAGGTGACGTAGTAGAGGAACCCGGTCAGCGTGGCCACCGCGATGACCAGGGTCGCGGCCGGGTAGGCGTCGAGGAACGCGTAGAACCCCTGGGCGTAGTCGCCGTTGGTGAGCTCGCCGAACTCGGCGTCACCGCCACGGATCCGCCCCAGGGCGCTGTTGCCGAAGATCGAGACCCACAGCAGGATGAAGCCGAACGGGATCATCATCACGCCGACGAGGAACTGCCGGATGGTGCGCCCGCGCGAGATGCGGGCCAGGAACAGGCCGACGAACGGCGCCCAGGCGACCCACCAGGCCCAGAAGAAGAGGGTCCACAGGTTCTTCCAGACGCCGACGTCGGGGTTCTCGGCGGTGGCGTAGGGCATCGTGTCGAAGCTCATCCCGGGCAGGTGCACGAGGTAGTCGCCGAGGTTCATCACCAGCGAGTTGAGCAGGAACGCGGTGTCGTCGGAGAAGAGCACGTAGAGCATCAGGCCCAGCGAGAGCAGCACGTTGAGCTCGGAGAGGCGGCGGATGCCCTTGTCGACGCCGGAGACCGCCGAGATGGTGCCGAGCAGCACCGCCACGACGACGAGGCCGACCTGCGCGCCGCGGCCCTCGGGGATGTCGAAGAGCACGTTGAGACCGGCGTTGAGCAGGGCGATCGAGATGCCGAGCGAGGTGGCGATGCCGAAGATGGTGCCGAGCACGGCGGCCAGGTCGATGCCGTCGCCCAGGCGCCCCTGGATGCGCTTGCCGAAGATCGGGTAGAGCGCCGAGCGGATCGAGAGCGGCAGACCATGACGGAACGAGAAGTAGCCCAGCGCCATGCCCATCACGGCGTACATCGCCCAGCCGGAGAGGCCGTAGTGGAACAGCGTCCAGCTCACCGCCTGCTCGGCGGCGGCGATGGTGCTGCCCTCGCCGGTGGGCGGGGTGAGGTATTGCGAGACGGGCTCGGCGACCGAGTAGAACATCAGGTCGGCGCCGATGCCGGCCGCGAAGAGCATCGCGGTCCAGGTGAACAACGAGTATTCGGGCCGCGACTCCTCCGGGCCGAGCCTGATCCGTCCGTAGCGGGAGAGGCAGATGAAGAGCACGAACGCGATCAGCCCGGCGGCGAGCGCGAAGTACCACCAGCCGAAGTAGTCGGAGATCCAGCCGACCACGGACCCGATCGCGCTGCCCGAGGCCTCCGGGGCGAGCAGGGTGAAGAGCGTGAACGCGACCACCAGCCCGGCAGAGCCGAAGAAGACGGTCCTGTTGAGCTCCGGCTTCGTGTCAGGGATGGTGTCGAGGTCGGCTGCGGGTTCACCCAGCAACGTACGCCTCGGGTCGGTCGTGTCCGGCATGAGCTGTCTCCTCCGGGGTTCAGGGTGGCGGCATCATAGTCCGTCGGCGCCGGGCTCGTGCGACGCTCAGGTCTGGTGACGCGTTCGGTGACGCTGGGTGGGCGAGGGTGCGGTCAGGCCTGGTTGCGCGGATCTCCCGCCGGCCACAGCGGCGAGTCGTCGCGGTGGCGGTAGTAGGGGGCGTCGGAGGGCGCGAGCGGCGTGTTGCCGGCGATCAGGTCGGCCGCCTTCTCGGCGACCATCATCACGGGCGCGTAGATGTTGCCGTTGGTGACGTAGGGGAAGACGCTCGCGTCGACGACCCGCAGCCCGTCGACGCCGTGCACCCGCATCGAGGCCGGGTCGGTGACAGCCATGTCGCCGGTGCCCATCGCCGCCGTGCACGCGGGGTGCAGCGCGGTCTCGGCGTCCTTGCGGACCCAGTCGAGGATCTCCTCGTCGGTCTCCACCGACGGGCCCGGCGACATCTCGCCGGCGTTGAACGGTGCGAAGGCCGGCTGGTTGAGGATGTCGCGTGCGACCCGGACCGCCTCGACCCACTCCTTGCGGTCGGTCTCGGTGGAGAGGTAGTTGAACAGCATCGAGGGGTGCTCGTAGGGGTCGTTGCTGCGGATCCGCACATGGCCGCGGGTGTCGGCGTACATCGGGCCGATGTGCACCTGGTAGCCGTGCTGCCCCTTCTCCTGGCCGGGCGCCATCGAGCCGTCGTAGCGGATCGCGATCGGCAAGAAGTGGAACATCAGGTTGGGCCAGTCGACGTCGTCGTTGGAGCGCGCGAAGCCACCGCCCTCGAAGTGGTTGGTGGCGCCGAGCCCCTTGTTCTGGAAGAGCCACTGCCAGGCGATCTTGGGCCGCTGGTGCCAGACCAGACCGGGCGCGATCGAGACCGGCTGCTTGGAGGCGTACTGGATGTAGACCTCGAGGTGGTCCTGGAGGTTCTCCCCCACACCGGGGAGGTCGTGCACGACGTCGATCCCGTGCTCACCGAGCAGCGAGGCCTCCCCCACGCCCGAGAGCTGGAGCAGCTGGGGCGTGTTGATCGCGCCGCTGCAGCAGATGATCTCCTTCGCCTCGACATAGTGGTCCTTGCGCGCGCGGCCGACGCCGCGGACGTAGTCGACGCCCGTGGCCCGCGGCTGGTCGCCGGAGGTGTCGAAACGGATCCTGGTGGCGTGCGCGAAGGTCTCGACGCTCAGGTTGGGGCGCTTCATCACCGGGTGCAGGTAGGCGCGCGCGGCCGACCAGCGACGGCCGTTGTTGACGTTGCGGTCGAAGGGCGCGAACCCCTCCTGGCGGTAGCCGTTGACATCGTCGGTGAGCGGGTAGCCGGCCTCCTGCGCGGCGTCGAAGAACGCCGAGAAGAGCGGGTTGGACGCCGGGCCGCGCTCGAGGTGGAGCGGACCGGAGCCGCCGCGCCACTGGTCGGCGCCTGAGGTGCCGTCCTCGAGGAACCGGCTCTCCATCCGCTTGAAGTAGGGCAGGCAGTGGCGGTAGTCCCAGGCTTCCATGCCCGGGTCGGCCGCCCAGCGCTCGAAGTCCATCGGGTTGCCGCGCTGGAAGATCATCCCGTTGATCGAGCTCGACCCGCCCAGCACCTTGCCGCGGGCGTGGTAGACCTTGCGTCCGCCCAGCTCGGGCTCGGGGTCGGTCTCGTAGCCCCAGTCGTAGAGCTTCGACCCGATCGGGAACGGCAGCGCCGCCGGCATGTGGATGAACGGGTCGATCTTGAAGTCGCTGTGACCGGCCTCGAGCACGAGCACCTTCGTGGACGGGTCGGCGCTGAGCCGGTTGGCGAGCGCGGAGCCCGCGGAACCGCCGCCGATGATGACGAAGTCGTACGTCGTGGGCATCTTGTCACTTGTCCTTCGTGTCGGTGGGCTCGAACCAGCGCTGCGGGACCGGATCGATGTTGTGCCAGATGTGCTTGGTCTCGCGGTATTCGCCGAGCCCGGCCTGGCCGAGCTCGCGACCGAGACCCGACTGCTTGTAGCCGCCCCACTCGGCCTGGGCCACGTAGGGGTGGAAGTCGTTGATCCAGACCGTGCCCATGCGCAACCGGGCGGCGACGCGCTCGGCACGACCGGCGTCGGTGGTCCACACCGCACCGGCGAGGCCGTAGATGGAGTCGTTGGCGATGCGCACCGCATCGTTCTCGTCGGTGAAGGTCTCCACGGTGAGCACCGGCCCGAACGACTCGTCCTGGGTCACGCTCATCTCGGTGGTGCAGTCGTCGAGGATGGTGGGCAGGTAGTAGAAGCCGTCCTGCAGGTCTGGGTCGTCGGGGCGCCTGCCACCGGTCAGGAGGGTGGCGCCTTCGGCCAGCCCCTTCGCGACGTACGCCTCGACCTTGTCGCGATGGGCGCTGCTGGTCAGCGGGCCCGTCTCGGCATCGGCGTCGAAGGGCCCGCCGAGGCGGATCTGCTCGGCGCGCCGGACCAGCTCGGCCACGAAGTCGTCCTTGATCGTGTCCTGCACGATCAGCCGGGCACCGGCCGAGCAGACCTGGCCCGAGTGCAGGAAGACCGCCATCAGGGCGTAGTCGATCGCCGTCTCGCGCTGCGCCGGGTCCTGGACGGCGTCGGCGAAGACGATATTGGGGTTCTTGCCGCCGAGCTCGAGAGCGACTTTCTTGACCGTCGCGGCGGCGTTGGCCATCAGCCGTCGTCCGGTGGCGAGACCACCGGTGAAGGAGACCAGGTCGACGCGCGGGTCCTCGCTCAGCGGAGCACCGGCGGTGGGACCCTCGCCGAGCACGAGGTTGCCGACGCCCGCCGGCAGCCCGGCCTCCTCGAGCACCTTCATCAGGTGGATCGCGGTGTGAGGGGTGATCTCGCTCGGCTTGAGCACGAAGGTGTTGCCCGCCGCCAGGCACGGCGCGACCTTCCACGCCACCTGCAGCAGCGGGTAGTTCCACGGCGTGATCAGGCCGCAGACGCCCACCGGCTCGTGCACGATGCGGCTCTTCACTCCCGGGTCGCCGGTGTCGACGACCCGCCCGGCCTCCTCGGTGGCGGTGTGGCCGAAGTGGCGGAAGACGGAGACCACGTCGGCGACGTCGTACTCCCCCTCCACCAGGCGCTTGCCCGTGTCGAGCGACTCCGCGCGCGCGACGAGCGCGGTGTCGCGCTCGAGCAGGTCGGCGACCTTCAGCAGCAGGTCGCCCCGCTCGCGGGCGGGCGTCGCCGCCCACGCGCCGTCGTCGAAGGCCGCGCGCGCTGCCGCGATCGCGGCGCGGGTGTCCTCCGCCCCGGCCTCGTCGACCTCACCGACGCGCTGACCGTCGGCCGGACACAGGATCGTCCGAGTGCCTCCGCCGACTGCCGAGCGCCATTCCCCACCGATGTACAGGCTCTCCATGGCATCAGACAATCCCGGAACCAGGCCCTGGTCAATCCCTCGTGGGCCCTTATCACGCGGTGTCACACTCGGGACATCCCCGGGGTCCTAGAGGTATGAGCCTCGAGAATCAGGAGATCCCCATGAACAAGCAGGACCACGTGGTGGTCGTCGGCGGTGGGTACGCCGGCGTGATGGCCGCCAACCGGCTGACCAAGCGGGACGACATCGCGATCACCCTGGTCAACGCTCGCGACCACTTCGTCGAGCGCATCCGGCTGCACCAGCTCGCCGCCGGCAACGACGACGCGGTCGCCGACTACGCCGACGTGCTCAGCCCGCGGGTGCGCCTGGTCGTCGGCACCGTGTCGGCCATCTCGGCGGCTGCGCGGACGGTCGTGCTCAAGGACGGGCAGGAGGTGGCGTACGACTATCTGGTCTATGCCGTCGGCAGCACCGGGACGATGCAGGCGGCCGGCGCCGCGGAGCACGCCTACGGGGTCGCGAGCTTCGAGGAGGCGACCCGGCTGCGCGCGGTGCTGGACGCGACGCCCACGCAGGCGCCGGTGGTCGTGGTCGGCGGCGGCCCGACCGGGATCGAGGTGGCCTCCGAGCTCGCCGAGCTGGGGCGCAACGTCTCCATGGTCTGCGGCGACGGGCTGGGCCCGTGGTTGCACGAGAAGGGACGGGCCGACGCCGATCGTGCGCTACGCGGTCTCGGGGTCGGCATCATCGAGGGAGCCCGGGTGAGCGAGGTGCTCGAGGGCCGCGTACGCCTCGACGACGGTCGCGAGCTGGCCAGCGCGGTGACGATCTGGACCGCCGGGTTCACCACGCCGGACCTCGCGCGAGCGAGCGGTCTGTCGACCGACGATCTCGGCCGGCTGGTCACCGACGAGACCCTGACCAGCCTCGACGACGACCGGATCATCGCCACAGGTGATGCCTCGGCCCCCTCCGGGGATCCGTACCGGATGAGCTGCCAGGCTGCCAACCAGCTCGGACCGCTCGCCGCGGAGACCGTGCTCTCCCGCCTCGCGGGCCACCGGCCCGAGCCGATCAGCATCAGCTTCGTGGGTCAGTGCATCAGCATCGGCCGCGGGCTCGGCCTGCTGAACTTCGCTCGCCGCGACGACTCGGCCGTGCGTGCCCGCATCCACGGCGCGCCCGCGGCGAAGATCAAGGAGCTGGTCTGCCGCAGCACGGTCTGGGCCCTCTCGATGGAGGCACGCCACCCCGGCTTCACGCCCAAGGTCACCGACAGGTCGCGCGCCGGCCGGGTGCGGGCGAGCGAGGCCGCGCCGCTGGCATCGGTCGGGCGAGCGTAGCGCCGCTCGGGCGGGGTGGATGTCACGGGTGGATGTCACGGTCGTGGGCGCTGTCTCGTCCTGGGGCCATGATGATGTTCGAAGGAGGACGACCGTGACACCTGAGACCGAGCTCGAGTTCGAGGAGCTGCGACCGCTGCTCTTCTCGATCGCCTACCGCATCCTCGGCAGCGTCAGCGAGGCTGAGGACGCGGTGCAGGAGACGTGGCTGCGGCTCGCGGCTGCGGGCACCCAGCCCGACTCGCTGAAGGCCTATCTCTCCACCGTGGTCACCCGCATCTCGATCGACGTGCTCCGCTCCGCGCGGATGCGGCGCGAGACGTACGTCGGGCCCTGGTTCCCCGAACCGCTGCCGACCGACTCCCACGGCGGTGAGCGTGAGGACGTCTACGGCAGCCCGGAGCGTGCGAGCGAGCTCGCCGACTCGGTCTCGATGGCCGCGCTGATGCTCCTCGAGCGCCTCAGCCCGCTCGAGCGCGCGGTCTTCGTGCTGCGCGAGGTCTTCCACTTCGGCTTCGCCGACATCGCCACCGCTGTCGACCGCTCGGAGGCCGCCTGCCGTCAGCTCGCCTCGCGGGCCCGCCGTCACATGGACGACGGCAAGACGCGGTTCGAGGCCGACCGGCGCAAGCGTGCCGAGCTGGCCGACCGCTTCTTCGAGGCGTTGCGCGACGGCGACCTCGACGACCTGCGGGCCCTGCTCGCCGCCGACGTCGAGACCGTCAACGACGGTGGCGGCGTCGCCGGCGGCGTCGGCGGCCGGTTCGGCGCGGAGAAGGCCGCCCGCATCCTGATCACCGCGGTGCCACCCCTGCTCGCCATCGGCGCCCGGCTCGAGCAGCGCGAGCTCAACGGCGAGCCGGGCGCGATCCTCCGCGACGCCGACGGCTCCGTGCTCGGCACCTGGACCCTCGACATCCTCGACGGCCAGATCCAGCGGATCCGCTCGGTCACCAACCCCGACAAGCTCGGCCATCTCGGTCCGGTGGCAGACCTGAAGGAGGTCCTACGCCGCCGCAACCGCCACCGCCGCGAGCGGTGACGCCGCTGGTCGAGCCGCTCGCTGGTCGAGCCGCCGGAGCCGCTAGGCGGAGGCGGCTTCGCGGCTCGACCAGCGGAGGGACCCTCAGACGCTCACGCGCTGCGGTGTCGCCGTCCGCAGACCGAGGCCGGCGGTGCGTACGTCCTTGGTCTCGCGTGCGGTCAGGGCGGCGACCACCGCGACGAGGCAGACCACCACCGTGTAGCCGGAGGTGACCACCCAGCCACCCTCGCGTACGCCGCCCAGAGCAGTGACGATCGACGGCGTGAACCCGGCCAGCATGAATCCGATCTGGGTGCCGATCGCGACGCCGGAGAAGCGCACCGGCGTGGAGAACATCTCGCCGTAGAACGAGGGCCACACCGCGTTGGCGGCCGCATAGCCGAAGGAGAACGTCACCACCGCGAGCACGAAGACGAGCAGCTCGCTGCCCTGGCTCATCGAGAGCAGGTAGAACGGCATCAGGACCGCACTGGCCACCGCACCGTAGATGAAGACCGGCTTGCGGCCGACCCGGTCGGCGAGCCGGCCGAACATCGGCTGGGTGAACAGCGCGGCGACATTGGCGGCCACGACCAGCCACAGGGTGATCGAGTCGACCATGCCGACCTCGACGCCGTAGGCGATGGCGAGGTTGCCGAAGACCGTGGAGACGGCGGCGATGAAGGCGCAGCAGACCACCCGGAGCACGTCGGCCCAGTGGTCGCGCAGCAGCACCGCGAGGGGCAGCTTGGCGACCTCGTTGTTGGCCTTGGCCTCCTCGAACTCGGGCGTCTCGTTGAGCCGGGCGCGGATGAAGAAGGCGACCAGCACGACGACGGCGGAGAGCCAGAACGGGATCCGCCAGCCGATGCCGTACTTGATGTCGTCGGGCAGCGCGACCACCGGGATGAACACCAGCGCGGCCAGGATCTGACCGCCCTGGGTGCCGGTCAGCGTCCACGAGGTGAAGAAGGATCGCCTGTCGTCGGGCGCGTGCTCGAGCGTCAGCGAGCTGGCCCCGGCCTGCTCGCCGGCCGCCGAGAGCCCCTGGAGCAGCCGGCAGAAGACCAGCAGTCCGGGCGCCAGCCAGCCGACCTGGTCAAACGTCGGCAGGCAGCCGATCAGGAACGTGCCGCCACCCATCAGCAGGAGGGTGAACAGCAGCACCTTGCGGCGGCCGATCCGGTCACCGAAGTGACCGACGAAGACGGCGCCGACCGGCCTGGCGACGTACGCGAAGGCGAAGGTCGCGAACGACATCACCAACGCGGAGTCGTCGGCGCTGGGGAAGAAGACGTGCGGAAAGATCAGCGCTGCGGCGGAGCCGAAGACGAAGAAGTCGTAGTACTCCACCGCGCTGCCCATGAAGCTGGCCAGTGCGGCTCTGATCGGGGTCTTGCCTTCGCGGTTCGCTCTGCCGTCGAGGTCAGGGCTGTCGGGGTCGGGTCCCGCCATCGGGTCCTCCTGGGGTAGGTCCGCGGTTTCCTGACCACGGACGGGTGGGGGATGGATCTGTTCGGTTCGAGGTCAGCCGGCTGCGGCCAGCTCGCGGAGGTGGGCGAGCATGCGGTCGGCATCGGGGTCGATGCCGGTGATCAGCCTGAAGGCGTCGACGGCCTGGTAGACCGCCATATGGCCCCCGTGAAGCGTCCTGCTGCCGGCGGCGCGTGCTGCCTCGAGCAGCGCGGTGTCCAACGGCCGGTAGACGATGTCCGCCACCCACAGGTCGGGGCGGAGGAGCTCGGTGTCCAGGGGTGTGCCTGGATGGTCGGCCATGCCGACCGGAGTGCAGTTGACCAGTCCGTCGGCCTCGGGAAGCACGGCGGCCAGCTTGTCGACCTGGATCGCCTCGACGGTGCTCGTGGGGTGGTGGCGGCGGATCTCCTCGACCCGCGCCTGCGCGCGGTCGACCTCCATGTCGGCGATGACGAGCCTCTCGACACCCTGGCTCGCCAGCGCGTGCGCGACGGCCGAGCCCGCCCCGCCTGCTCCCAGCTGGACGACGGTGCCGAGCGGAGCCCCCGGCATTCCCGTACGCAGCGCATGGCCGAACCCGGTCGTGTCGGTGTTGTAGCCGATCGCCTCGCCGCCCTCGAAGACCACGGTGTTGACCGCACCGAGGCTGGCCGCGGTCTCGTCGAGACGGTCGAGGTGCCCGATCACCAGCTCTTTGCACGGGTGGGTGATGTTGAGCGCGTCGAAACCCAAGCGCCGGGCATCCCTCATCAGGTCCCCCACCCCGTCGGCGGGGATCCCCAGATCGGCGATGTCGAGCGTCTTGTAGACGTAGGACAACCCGTGCTCGGCCGCCTCGCGCATGTGCAGCGCGGGGCTCAGCGAGGGTCCGACTCCCGCGCCGATCAGGCCGACCAGGAACGAAGACTTCATCCGGATGATCCTTAATGTACGAACTAGTACGTTATGAGAGTGAAGAGCATCACACCTCGCCCTGGATCGTCAACCCCACACGACGAGAGAGCCCGCCCCGCGATACGGGACGGGCTCTCTCGGCGGGTTTCGTCAGGAAGTCGTCAGCCAGCCGACGACGATGTCGCCGAGGATGCGGCGGTGGCGGGCGCGCACGTCGGGCGCGAGCATGTCGCGCCCGAAGAGGAAGCCGAAGGTGGCGCTGTTGGCGACCTGGAAGACGCAGTAGGAGCTGATCAGCATGTGCACGTCGAGGGCGTCGACGTCGTCGCGGAGCTCACCGGTGCCACGGCCACGAGCGAGGACGTCGTCGAGGAGCGAGGCGGCCGGCGTACCGAGGTCGCGCAGCGACTCGACCTTGCCCAGGTGCTGGCCGTGATGGATGTTCTCGACCGAGACGATGCGGATGAAGGCCGGGTGGTCGTGGTGGTGGTCGAAGGTCATCTCGGCGATCCTGCGCAGCGCGTCGACCGGCGCCAGGTCGTCGGCGCGCAGCGCCTGCTCGGTCTCGCGGATGCCGCGGTAGGCGGCCTCCAGCACGGCGAGGTAGAGCCCCTCCTTGCCGCCGAAGTAGTAGTAGATCATCCGTTTGGTCGTGCGGGTGCGCTCGGCGATCTCGTCGACCCGCGCCCCCGAGTAGCCCTGCTCGGAGAAGACCTCGGTCGCGATCTCGAGCAGCTCGGCCCGCGTGCGCTCGGCGTCTCGAAGTCGCTCGTCCGACCCCTGGGCGGACCGCTGGATTTCGACCATGCCACGAGCCTAGAGCACAGCCGTCTTCCCATCGTCGACCATTGTATGTACCGTTTCGTACATTAACCACGAACGGAGACCCATGCGCACCTCGATCGCCACCGTGTGCCTCAGCGGCGCCCTCGTCCAGAAGATGTACGCCGCGGCCGAGGCCGGCTTCAGTGCGATCGAGATCTTCGAGCCCGACCTCATCTCCGCACCCCAGTCCCCCGAGGAGATCCGGGCGCTCGCCGACCGCCTGGGGCTCTCCCTCGACCTCTATCAGCCCTTCCGTGACGCCGAAGGGGTCGACGAGGAGACCTTCGCGACCGTGCTCCACCGGGCGGAGGCGAAGTTCGCCCTGATGCGGCGGCTCGGGATCGAGACGATGCTCGTGTGCAGCAACGTCGCCACCGCGACCATCGATGACGACGAGGTCTCCGCCCGGCAGCTGCGCCGCCTGGGCGATCTGGCCGCGACGTACGGCGTGAAGCTGGCCTACGAGGCCCTGGCCTGGGGCAGGTTCGTCGACGACTACCGGCGCTCGTGGCGCATCGTCGAGCTCGCCGACCACGCAGCCGTCGGGATCTGCCTGGACAGCTTCCACATCCTCTCCCGTGGCCACGGCCCCAAGCAGATCGAGGAGATCCCTGCCGAGAAGATCTTCTTCCTCCAGCTCGCCGACGCACCCGCGCTGAGAATGGACGTGCTCTCCTGGAGCCGCCACCACCGCCTCTTCCCCGGCGAGGGCAGCTTCGACCTGCCGGCCTTCCTCGGCCACGTGCTCCGGGCGGGCTATGACGGGCCGCTCTCGCTGGAGGTCTTCAACGACACCTTCCGCCAGACCGATCCCGTGCGCACCGCCCGCCAGGCCCAGCGTTCGCTGCGCTGGCTCGCCGACCGCACCGCCGACCTGCTCGGCGAGGAGACCGGCCGGTCGGCTCCGCTCCCCCGGCTGCCCGAGGTTGCCGCGCCGGAGGCCTTCGACTTCGTCGAGATCAAGGCCCCCGACACCTCCGGGGTCGAGGTGCTGCTCGAGCAGATGGGGTTCGCCTTCGGCGGTCGCCACCGCAGCAAGCAGGTGCGCCTGTGGACCTGGGGCGAGGCGCGGATCGTGTGCAACGACGTGCCCAGCGCCTCCCCCGAGCCACACATCGCCGCCGTCGGCTTCGACGTCGCCGACTCGGACGCGGCCGCCGAGCGCGCGGCCCGACTGATGGCGCCGCCGGTCCACCGCCGGACCTACGCCGGCGAGCAGGCCCTACGTGCCTTCGCCTCGCCCGACGGCACCGAGGTCTTCCTCTCCCGGGCCGCAGACTGGATCGCGGAGTTCGACGGCGGCGTCTCGAGCGCTGACGAGCACAGCGCCCGCATCGACCACGTCAACCTGGTCCAGCCCTGGCACAGCTTCGACGAGGCGGTGCTGTTCTACACCAGCGTGCTGTCGCTGGCGCCACAGCCGGCCCAAGAGGTCGCGGGCCCCTCCGGTCTCGTGCGCAGCCAGGTGATGAGCTCACCCGCCGGCGGCGTACGTCTTCCCCTCAACCTGCTTCCGAACGGACAGCAGGGCCGCGCCCAGCACGTCGCGATCGTCTGTGACGACATCGTCGGCGTCGTGACCGCCGCCAGGGGGCGCGGCCTGCGACCGCTCGAGGTGCCCGGCAACTACTACGCCGACCTGGCGGCGCGGTTCGACCTGCCCGACGACCTGATCGACACCCTCCGCGATCTCGATCTCCTCTACGACCGCGACGCCGACGGCGAGTATCTGCACTGCTACACCGAGACCGTCGGCGAGGTCTTCTTCGAGCTCGTCGAGCGGCGCGAGCGCTACGCGGGCTATGGCGCGGGCAACGCCCCCGTCCGCCTGGTCAGCCAGGCCGGCTGACCCGACGCCGAGTCGGCTCGTCCTGACCTGAAAAGCCGCCGAGTCGGCGCGTCTTGACGCGCCGACTCGGCGGTTGAACCGGTCAGGACGAGCCGACTCGGCAGGGACTCGTCAGAAGTTGCCGCGAAGCTCCTGCTCACGCTCGATGGCCTCGAAGAGCGCCTTGAAGTTGCCCTTGCCGAAGCCGAGGGAGCCGTGACGCTCGATCAGCTCGAAGAAGACCGTGGGGCGGTCGCCGACGGGCTTGGTGAAGATCTGGAGCAGGTAGCCGTCCTCGTCGCGGTCGACGAGGATGCCACGCTTCTGCAGCTCCTCGATCGGCACCCGCACCTCACCGATCCGGGCACGCAGCTCGGCGTCCTCGTAGTAGGAGTCGGGGGTGTTGAGGAACTCGATGCCGGCATCGCGCAGCGCGTCGACGGTGGCGAGGATGTCGCCGGTGGCCAGCGCGAGGTGCTGGGCGCCGGGACCCTGGTAGAACTCCAGGTATTCGTCGATCTGCGACTTCTTCTTGGCGATCGCCGGCTCGTTGAGCGGGAACTTCACCCGGTGGTTGCCGTTGGCGACGACCTTCGACATCAGCGCGGAGTAGTCGGTGGCGATGTCGTCACCGATGAACTCGGCCATGTTGGTGAAGCCCATGACACGGCCGTAGAAGTCGACCCACTCGTCCATCTTGCCGAGCTCGACGTTGCCGACGACGTGGTCGAGGGCCTGGAAGAGCCGCTTCGGAGCGCCCTCGGGACGCTTGAAGGTCGAGGTGCGCGCCACGAACCCGGGCAGGTAGGGCCCGTCGTAGCCGCTGCGGTCGACCAGCGTGTGGCGGGTCTCGCCGTAGGTGCCGATCGCGGCGATGCGTACGGTGCCGTGCTCGTCGGTCACATCGTGAGGCTCCTCGAGCACGGTCGCACCCTGGGCGCGGGCGTGCTTGATGCAGCGGTCGACGTCGGGCACCTCGAGGGCGATGTCGACGATGCCGTCACCATGGCGGGCGTGGTGGGCGATGACCTCGCTCTCGGGCGCGACGCCGCCCTTGATCACGAACCGCACTCCCCCGCTGCGCAGCACGTAGGCGTGGTGGTCGCGGTTGCCGGTCTCGGGGCCGGAGTAGGCCTCCAGGTCCATGCCGTAGGCGGAGATGAAGAAGTGGGCGGTCTGGGTGGCGTTGCCGACCGCCCAGACGACCGCGTCCCAGCCGGTGACCGGGAAGGGATCGGAGGTGTCGTCGTAGGCGACCAGGCCGACGAGCTGCTCGAGCTCGGCGAGCCCGAGGCCGGCGAGCTTCTCTTGGTTGGTGAGGGTGTCTGCGATCGTCATGCGGGCAAGTCAAGTGGGCCGGATCACACCAAACAAGTTGACCATCGACGACTGAACAATCTGCGATATCCGACCAGCCTGCACACTCAAACACTAGACATTCTGACTACCATGAGGGCATGTCTTTGGACGACCTCGACGTAGCCCTGCTGGAGACCCTGCACGCTCACCCGCGGGTCGGTGATCTGGAGCTCTCCCGCGTCACCCGGGTCGCCCGCGCCACCGTGCAGAGCCGGCTGCGCAAGATGGCCGAGGCGGGCGTGATCCGCGACTGGGCGCCGACCATCGATCCGGCAGCCGCGGGCCACGCCGTGCAGGCCTTCGTGACCCTGGAGATCTCCCAGGGCGCCCTCGACGACGTCCGTGACGACCTCGCCGAGATCCCCGAGGTGCTGGAGGCGTATGTGACCACCGGCTCCTTCGACGTCTTCTGCAAGGTGGCGACCGCGTCCCACACCAAGCTGCAGGAGGTGCTCGTACGCATCGACCAGTCGCACGCCGTGGTCCGCTCGACCAGCGTGGTCACCCTGTCCACGCTGATCGAGCCACGTACGTTGGACCTGCTGCGCACCGGCGCGAGAGCTCGTTGACAGGTCCGCCTAGGCGCAGCAGGGCGATGCCTCCTCGGCCGTCGCGCACATGAGCGGAGCCTCGCCGAGCACGGTGTAGACCTCCCAGCGCTCGCCGTCCGGCGCACCTTCGACCCAGAACTTGTCCTGCTTGGCATAGCAGCATTCGGTGCCGCGCTCCTCGATCGAGGCGAACCCGGCATCGGCCAGGCGGGTCTGCTCCGCATCGACGATGTCGGTGTCGGCGACCTCGACCCCGAGGTGGTTGAGCGAGCCGCCCCTGCCCGGGCTCTCCATCAGGACCAGCTTGAGCGGTGGCTCGGCGACAGCGAAGTTCGCATAGCCGCGGCGGACCTTCGCGGTCTCAGTGGCGAAGAGCTTGGTGTAGAACGCGATCGACGACTCGAGGTCGTCGACGTTGAGGGCCAGCTGCAGGCGTGACATCGGAATCTCCTTACATAGATGAACGTCTATGTAGCCGAGATTGCCGCCCACATCGACATCAGTCAATATAGATATATGTCGAATTCCATGTCCGCTGCGCTGGAGCTGACCCCGATCGGCGAGGCGGCCTGCTGCCCGCCGCTGACCAAGCAGCCCATCACCGCCCAGCAGGCCGCTTCGGTGGCGCCGATGCTCAAGGCGCTGGCAGATCCCGTACGCCTCCGGCTGCTCTCCCTCGTCGCCGCGCACGAGGACGGCGAGGCGTGCGTGTGCAACCTCAACGACGCCTTCGACCTCTCCCAGCCGACCATCAGCCACCACCTCAAGGTGCTCCACGGCGCGGGCCTGCTCGACCGCGACAAGCGCGGCACCTGGGTCTACTACCGCGTACGCCGCGAGGCGCTCGCCGGCCTCGGCACCTTGCTCGGTGGGGCGGTGTGAACGGGCTCGCACGACGGCTCCTCGCCGAAGGCGTCGGCACCGCGCTCCTCGTCTGCGTCGTGGTCGGCTCGGGTATCGCGGCCGAGCAGCTCTCCCCCGACGACGTCGGTCTGCAGCTGCTGGAGAACTCGCTGGCCACCGTCTTCGGGCTGGCGACCCTGATCCTTCTCCTCGGTCCGGTCTCCGGGGCCCACTTCAACCCGGCCGTGTCCCTGGCCGACTGGTTCCTCGGCCGCCGCGACGGCAGCGGGCTGAGCCTCCCGGAGGTCGGGGCGTACGCAGCGGCCCAGTGCGTCGGCGGTATCGCCGGTGCGATCGTGGCCAATCTGATGTTCGGCGTCGAGACCACCCTCTCGGCCACGGACCGTGCCTCCGGCCCGCACTTCCTGGCCGAGGTCGTCGCCACGGCGGGCCTGGTCGCCCTGATCTTCTCGCTGGTCCGCACCGGGCGGGCCGCCGTCGCCGCGCCCGCGGTCGGGGCCTACATCGGCGCCGCCTACTGGTTCACGAGCTCGACCAGCTTCGCCAACCCGGCGGTCACGATCGGCCGGGTCTTCTCCGACACCTTCGCCGGCATCGCGCCGGGCAGTGTCCCCGCGTTCGTCGCGGCCCAGGCGCTGGGCGCCGTCGTCGGCGTGGTCCTGGTGCTGGCCCTCTACCCGACGACCTCGGGAGAGCCCGACCGCGAGCCGTCCCTCATCGACGAACCTCTGCCGGGGCGCTAGGCAGCTCCACCGAGACTCGCAGCCCGCCCCCTGCACGAGGCAGGACGGCGAGGTGGCCGTCGTGGGCGTGGGTGATGCTCTTGACGATCGCCAGGCCCAGGCCGACGCCCACCTGGTCACCATGGATGCGCTGCGTGCCTCGCTGGAACGGCTCGGTGAGCGTGGCGACCAGCTCGCGGGAGAGCTCCTCACCGGTGTTGGCGACGGTGAGCACGGCGCTCTTCTCGTTGGCCGCGATGGTGACCGTGACGGAGCCGCCGGGCAGGTTGTGGACGATCGCGTTGTGCACCAGGTTGGTCGTCAGCTGGAGCAGCAGCGCGTAGGACCCGAGAGCCTGAGCCTGCTGGCCGGGCGTCGAGATCGTCAGGCCGCGCTGCTCGGCGAGCGGTAGCAGCACCTCGACCGCCTCCTCGACGACCAGCGACAGGTCGACCGGCTCGCGCCCGAAGGAGCGCCGGTCGGCACGGCTGAGCACGAGCAACGCCTCGGTGAGGTCGATGGCGCGGGTGTTGATGAGCCGCAGCCGCTCGACGAGCTCGCCCACGTCGGGATCGGGGTCGTTGCGGGCCACATCGAGGAGCGTCTGCGTGATGGCCAGCGGCGTACGCAGCTCGTGGGAGGCGTTGGCGGCGAACCGTTGCTGCTCGGCCACCTGCGCCTCCAGCCGAGCGAGCATGTCGTCGAAGCCGTCGGCGAGCTCGCGGAACTCGTCGCCCCGACCCTCGAGCTCGATCCGGTGCGAGAGCGATCCCCCGGCGGCCTCCCGGGTGGCCTCGGTGATCTTCGTCAGCGGAGCCAGCATCCGGCCGGCCAGGATCCAGCCTCCCACCAGGCCGAACAGGAGCAGCACACCCAGCATCGTCGCTGCTCGTGGAGCGAAGGCGCGCTCGAGGTCGGAGCGGTTGGGCACGAACGGCGAACCCCGACCGGGCGCCTGCGGCCACTCCATCCACACCCCGTCGGGCACATACCTGAGCAGGAAGACCCACACCACGGCGAGCAGCAGCGCGCCGGTGACCACGATCACCGCGGCATAGCTGAGCGTGAGCTTGAGCCGCACGCTCATCCCCGGGGGTCTGGCTGCTCTAGCCACTCGGCTCATCCGCATCGATGCGGTAGCCCACACCCGGCACCGTCGCGATGATCGCAGGCTCGCCGAGCCGCTTGCGCAGGGCCGAGACGGTGATGCGTACGGCGTTGGTGAAGGGGTCGGCGTTCTCGTCCCAGGCCCGCTCCAGCAGCTCCTCGGCGCTGATCACGCCGCCTTCGGCAGCGGCGAGCACCTCGAGCACCGCGAACTGCTTGCGGGTCAGCGCGACGTAGCGTCCGTCTCGGTAGACCTCCCGGCGGAACGGGTCGACCCGCAGGCCGGCGATCTCGCGCACCGGAGGCCGGCTGTGGGCGCGGCGCCGGTCGAGGGCCCGCAGCCGCAGCACCAGCTCACGCAGCTCGAACGGCTTGGTCAGGTAGTCGTCGGCACCCAGCTCGAAGCCGGAGGCCTTGTCGTCGAGGCGGTCGGCCGCGGTGAGCATCAGGATCGGCATCCCGGTGCCGGAGGCGACGATGCGCTCGGCGATCTCGTCGCCCGACGGCCCGGGGATGTCGCGGTCGAGCACGGCGATGTCGTAGGAGTTCACGCTGAGCATCTCCAGAGCCGTGTCGCCGTCACCGGCGACGTCGGCGGCGATCGCCTCCAGGCGCAGCCCGTCACGGATCGCCCCCGCCATCAACGGCTCGTCCTCGACCACCAGCACCCGCATGCTCCGATCCTAGGTGGATGACATATCGCCGACGTATCCGAAATGCCATACGCCCTGGCGACATCTGCACCGGTTGACTGCCATGGTGACCTTCACCGTCAGACCGATCAGCCCCGCCGAGCACCTCGACCACGTCCGGTCGCAACGTTCGGTCAGCTTCCTGCAGACGCCCGCCTGGGCCGGGGTCAAGACCGAGTGGCGCAGCGAGTCGCTGGGTTGGTACGCCGGCGACCGGCTCGTCGGGACCGGGCTGGTGCTGCACCGGCCGGTGCCGCGGCTGGGCCGCACACTGGCCTACCTGCCGTGGGGTCCGGACATCGACTGGGCGGGCGGGCTCACGGTCTGGTTCCCGCCGCTGGTCTCCTACCTGCGCTCCCAGGGCGCCTTCGCGATCCGGATCGCTCCCCCGGTGCCCACCGACACCTGGACCGCGGCGCAGGTCAAGGACGGGATCGCCGACCCCGATGTCGTACGCCTCACCGACCTCCCCGGCTCGATCAGCAGCGTCGGCGCCGAGGTGACTCGCTACCTCCGCGAGGCCGGCTGGATCCCGCAGAACCCCGAGCACGGGTTCGGGGCGGGGCAGCCGCAGTTCACGTACGAGATCCCGCTGCGGCACGCCGACGGCACCGCCCGCTCCGAGGACGACGTGCTCCGCGGCATGAACCAGCTGTGGCGGCGCAACATCAAGAAGGCCGTCAAGGCCGGCGTCGAGGTCACCACCTCCGCCGGCGGCGAGGATCTGAAGGCCTTCCACGACCTCTACGTCCACACCGCCGAGCGCGACCGGTTCACCGCGCGGCCGCTGGCCTACTTCGAGAAGATGTTCGCCGCGCTGTCCGCAGAAGAGCCGGGGCGCATCGCGCTCTACCTCGCCCGTCACCACGGCGACCTGGTCGCCGCGACGATCTACGTCCGCGTCGGCGCTCACGCCTGGTACGTCTACGGCGCCTCCTCGACCGATAAGCGCGACGTACGCGGCTCCAACGCCCTGCAGTGGGCGATGATCCGCGACTCGCTGGCCGCGGGCTGCGACGTCTACGACCTGCGCGGCATCACCCCGACGCTGGCCGCCGACGACCCGCACGTCGGGCTGATCCAGTTCAAGGTCGGCACCGGCGGGCAGGCGGTGAGGTACGTCGGCGAGTGGGACCTGCTGCTGCGGCCGGTCCTCTACCGAGCGTTCGACCTCTACATGAGACGGCGCGGGCGCTGAGCCAGCCTGACAGTAAGAAATGGGGATCCAATGATCGTGAACGAATCGGGCTCGCTGACCGAGACCGGCGTCGTCATGCTGACGGTGCTGGCGCTTCCGGCGGCCGTGATGGCGGTGCCGGTGCTGGCGACGCTGCGTCGAGCTCTCGGGGTCGCGTGGCCACGGGCGTGGCGTTACTCGCTGGCCGAGGTCGCCATCGTCTACGGCACCGTGCCGGGCGTGCTGCTGACCCTGCTGCCCGGCAACAACGGCATCCTGTCGGGCAACGTGAGCCTGGTGCCCTTGGAAGACATGTCGACCATGGGCCCCGTCGGGCTGATCGGCAACCTGCTGATCTTCGCCGCGCTGGGCTTCTTCGGCCCCATCCGCTTCCCGGCGCTCCGCTCGGTGTGGCGGGTCCTGATCCTGGCCGGCACGGCCTCGGCGTCGATCGAGGCGCTGCAGCACCTGCTGCCGATCGGCCGGGTCTCCTCGGTCGACGACATCATCCTCAACGCCGGAGGCGCCGCCCTGGCCTCGATCCTGTCGTGGCCCTGGTGGCGCCGCCGGCACACCCGGCGGGTGGCCTCAGAGCAGCGCCGCGGCGACCTGGTCGAGGCGGGCTCCGCGTGAGGCCTTGAGGAGCACGGCGTCGCCGGGAGCGAGGTGGGTGCGCAGCCACTCGATCGCGGCGGCGTTGTCGGACAGCGCGACCGCCCGCCGGCCCGCGCCGTCGGCGATGTCGGCGGCGGCCCCGCCGACGGTAACGACGAGGTCGGCCTTGGTGGCGGCGTACGTCCCGATCTCGTGGTGTGCGTCGCGGCTGGTCTCGCCGAGCTCGAGCATCTCGCCGAGCACGGCGATGCGGCGTCCGGCTTCGATGGAGGCCAGCGCGTCCAGGCCGGCCTTGGTCGACTCGGGGTTGGCGTTGTAGGAGTCGTCGAGGAGCATCGCGCCGTTGGAGAGGGTGCGCAGCTCCATGCGCCACTTCGAGATCGAGGTGGTGCTCAGCGCCGCCGCGGCCTGCTCGAGCGCGACGCCGGCCGCCAGGCCCGCGGCCGCTGCGGCCGCGGCATTGAGAGCCCAGTGGGCGCCGACGAGCGGCAGCGTGACGACCACCTTCCCACCTCGCTCGGGCGGAGGCTCGTGCTGCAGGGTGAACGAGGGCCGGCCGAGGCGGTCCAGGGCGAGATCGCCGACGCGTACGCTCGCCCGCTCGCCGGCGCCGAAGGCCAGCACCGGTCCGGCGGTCAGATCGCCCATGGCGAGCACCCGCGGATCGTCGGCGTGGAGGACGGCCGAGCCGCCCACGGCCAGACCACGCACCAGCTCGCTCTTGGCGGTCGCGATCGCCTCCCGCGACCCGAACTCGCCCAGGTGAGCTCGGCCGACGTTGGTGACCACGGCGATGTCGGGCGCCACCAGTGCGGTCAGGTCGGCGATGTCGCCGATGTGGCGCGCGCCCATCTCCAGCACGAGGAACCTGGTGGTCGCCTCGGTGCGCAGCATCGTCAGGGGCACCCCGAGCTCGTTGTTGAACGAGCCGGAGGTGGCAACGGTCGGCGCCGCGCTCGAGAGCACCGCCTCCATCATGTCCTTGGTGCTGGTCTTGCCCTGGGAGCCGGTGATCGCGACGACGGTCAGCCGGTCGCGCAGCATCGTGATGACGTGGGCGGCCAGGCGCTGGAGCGCCTCCTGCGCATCGTCGACGACGACGGTCGGGAGCGCGGTCGGGCGGGACCCGAGCACCGCGACGGCGCCGGCCTCGGCCGCCTGGGGCGCGTACGCATGACCGTCGGTGTGCTCACCGGCGAACGCCACGAACAGGCCGCCCGGCCGGGCCTCGCGGCCGTCGATCACGGCCGGGGCGCTCACCGTCACCGACCCGTCTCCGAAGACCTTTCCTCCGACAAGGGAAGCAATTTCGTCCACACTGAGGGGAATCATCCCTCCAGCAGACGAAATACGCTGTTGCCGGCGCGTATCCGATAATCGATATGCCGACGATATGCGGCGCGCACATATCGTCGGCATATCGGAAACTTCATACGGGCCGGCAACTCGCCGTGGTGTGTGCTGGCACAGATGAGATACCACGAACCGCCACCGACCGATCGCTGCGCGATCACGGTCTATGGGTGCGCTCCCGACGAGGCGCTGCTCTTCGAGTCACTGGCGCCGAGGATCGGAGTGCGCCTGCAGGTCACCTCCGAGGCGATATCCACCGACAACGCCGAACTGGCAGCCGAGAGCCGGTGCATCAGCGTGAGCCACAAGAGCCCGATATCGAACCAGACACTGCTGAGGCTGAAACAGCTCGGAGTCGGCTATATATCGACGCGGAGCGTCGGTTTCGACCACATCGATGTCGAATTCGCCGAAAGCATCGGGATAACGGTCGGAAACGTCGCCTATTCGCCCGACTCGGTCGCTGACTACACGTTGATGCTGATGCTCATGGCGATACGTCAGGCGAAGTCGACGATCCGTCGCACCGACGACCACGACTACCGCCCCGCGACCACGCGGGGCCGCGAGCTGCGCGACCTGACCGTGGGGGTCGTCGGCACCGGGCGGATCGGCGCGGCGGTCATCGACCGACTGCGCGGCTTCGGCTGCGACGTGCTCGCCCATGACATCCGGCCCCGACCCGCGACCGAGGGAGTCGCGCACGTCGACCTGGACACGCTGGTCGAGCGCAGCGACATCGTCACGCTCCACGCCCCGCTCAGTGCGGAGTCGCACCATCTGCTCGACCGGCGGCGCATCGACCGGATGCGCCCGGGCGCGTACGTCGTCAACACCGGTCGCGGCGCGCTCGTCGAGACGCCGGCGCTCATCGCCGCGCTCGACGACGGCCGGCTAGGCGGTGCGGCGCTGGACGTGATCGAGGGCGAGCAGGGCATCTTCTACGCCGACCTGCGTGGACGCGAGGTGCCGAACGGCTGGCTGGCACGGCTCCAGGAGATGCCGAATGTGCTGGTCAGCCCCCATATCGCTTACTTCACCGACCATGCCCTGCGGGACACGGTCGAGAACTCCATCGTGAACTGTCGTGAATTCGAAAGCAGGTTTCAGCATGTCTAAGCGCAAGGTCGGCATCATCTTCGGTGGTGTCTTCGAGGAGCACCCGGTCTCGGTGAAGTCGGCACAGGAGGTCGCGAAGCACCTCGACCCCGACACGTACGAGGCCTACTGGATCGGTATCACCAAGAGCGGCGACTGGCGCCTGTGCGACGGGCCCGACCCGAGCTGGGAGGACGGCGCACACCGCCCGGTCGTGCTCTCCCCCGACCGCAGCGTCCACGGTCTGCTCGTGCTCGGCCAGGACGACCACGCCGGCAGCTACCAGACGATCCGGCTCGACGTCGTGCTCCCGGTGTTGCACGGCAAGCTCGGCGAGGACGGCGCGATCCAGGGGCTCCTCGAGCTCTCCGGGATCCCCTACGTCGGCTGCGACGTGCAGAGCTCGGCGCTGTGCATGGACAAGTCGCTGGCCTACACGGTGCTTGCCGAGGCCGGCATCGCGACGCCGGCGCACCGGACCTTCTTCCCGGGCGACGCGATCGATCCCGGCGTACTCGCCTATCCGGTCTTCGTGAAGCCGGCCCGCTCCGGGTCATCCTTCGGCGTCAGCAAGGTGACCTCGGCCGCGGAGCTGGACGAGGCGGTCGCGACCGCGCGGCAGTACGACGAGAAGGTGCTCATCGAAGACGGCGTCGTGGCCGAGGAGATCGGCTGCGCGATCCTCGGCAACGGCGACGACCTCATCACCGGCGAGGTCGACCATGTCGCGCTCTCGCACGGCTTCTTCAAGATCCACCAGGAGGACGCTCCCGAGACCGGCTCGGAGAACGCGACCTTCATCGTGCCGGCCGACATCCCCGCCGAGGCGCAGGAGCTGGTCAAGACCGAGGCGCAGCGGGTCTACCGCGCGCTCGGCTGCCGCGGTCTGGCCCGCGTCGACATGTTCCTCAAGGCCGACGGCACCGTGGTGCTCAACGAGGTCAACACCCTGCCCGGGCTCACCTCCTACAGCCGCTACCCGCGGATGATGGCCGCCGCAGGAGTCTCGATGCCCGACCTGCTCGACCGCGCGGTCTCCCTGGCGCTGGAGGTGTCGCGATGATCGAGAGGTTCGGTTACATCGACGAGCTGGTGCCCGGCATCCGCTGGGACGCCAAGTACGCCACCTGGGACAACTTCACCGGACGGCCGGTCGACGGCTACCTGGTCAACCGGATCATCGGCACCCGCGAGCTGTGCCTCGCGCTGACGCAGGCGCGTGAGGAGGCCGCCGTCCTCGGCTTCGGGCTGCTGCTGTGGGACGGCTACCGCCCGCAGCGCGCCGTCGACGCGTTCCTGCGCTGGTCCCGGGAGCCCGAGCCCCAGGACGGGCACGAGGACGGGCAAGGCAAGCGGCGACACTATCCCGCCATCAGCCGCCCCGAGATGTTCGAGCGGGGCTACGTCGCCACGAAGTCGGGCCACAGCCGCGGCAGCACCCTCGATCTGACCCTCTTCGACCTGGCCTCGGGCGACCTGGTCGACATGGGCGGCGACCATGACCTGATGGACGAGATCTCCCACCACGGCGCCGCGGGCATCACCCCCGCCCAGACGAGGAACCGCGAGCAGCTGTGCACGGTCATGGAGGCGTCCGGGTTCGGTCGCTACGACAGCGAGTGGTGGCACTACTCGCTCGTCGAAGAGCCCTACCCGGACACCTACTTCGACTTCCCGGTCGACTAGCCGACGGGCTCCAGCTCGCGCTCGGCCTCCTCGGACGCCGCACGGCCCTTCTCGCGGTGCGGCAGCAGGGTCAGCAGCAGCCCGGCTCCCGCCCAGCAGCCGAGCACGATCAACGGCATGGCGGTGCCGGCGCCGTCGAAGAACGAGAAGCCGCGCAGCGCTGAGCCGGCCGCCCCCGGGGGCAGCAGCTGGCCGAGCCAGCCGAACGGCACCATCTCGGGCGCGGAGGTGATCCCGGAGAGCGGGTTGCCGACCAGCAGGGTGAGCAGCGCGATGACCCCGACACCGGCGACACCGATGATGTGGCGCAGACCGATGATCGGGAGCGCGACGGCGAGGATGCCGAGGGCGACGACGCCGGCATTGGCCAGGTAGCTGCCCTCGAGAGCGCCGAGCCAGCCCTGGACGACACCGGTCATCGCGAGCCCGCCACCGGCGGCGATCAGGAGGGCGGCCACGACCCGGTCACGCGTGCGGGTCAGCACCAGCGAGGTGATCGCGCCGGCCATGATGCCGCCGATCACCAGCGGCAGCGCCGACGCGCCGAAGACGATGCCGCGCGGATCGTCGTCCGCGCTCGGCACGACGTCGCTCACCTTGGGCTCGGTGCCGGTCTCGGCGCCCATCGCGGTCGCCATCTGGGTGAGCTGCTGGGCGACGTTGGCGCTCGCCGCGGAGGCGACCAGCACCTCCTGGCCCTGAGGACCGGCGAGGATCGCGCCGTACGCCTCACGCTCCTCGATCGCCTCGACCGCCGCCGACCGGTCGGCCACCGCGGTGACCTCGAAGGCGTCCTCCCCCGCGCTGGCGGCGAGCTGGGTCTCGATCTGGGTGACCGCCGCCTCGGGGCCGGCGACCACGAGTGGCAACGACCTGGGTTCCATCTCGCTGGTGGGCCAGGCGAACGCGCTGATGAGCAGGGTGAGCAAGGTGACCAGACCGAGGCTGACCCCGATCACGGCTTTCGCTGATGCGGACATGGCAGTTCCTTAAAAACGAATGTTCATTCTCTTTGGCGCCACTCTCCTCCTCTTCCTCGGATTTATCAAGAATGAGCGTTCGTTTTCTTTTGATGTACGCTGTGTCACATGCCCAAGGTCAGCGACGAGCACCGCACCGAGAAGCGCCAACAGATCATCGCGGCGACACTGCGCTGCGTGGAGCGAGACGGCTTCCACAAGACGACGATGGCCGCCGTCGTGCAGGAGTCCGGCCTCTCGGCCGGCTCGGTCTACACCTACTTCCGCGGGAAGCACGAGATCATCCATGCGATCGCCTCCTCCGGGGTGACCGGCGTCAAGGACGCGATCAGCGACCTCGTCCCCGAGGCCGGCTCCGGCGAGGCCCCTCCCCCGCCCGCACAGGCGCTCCAGGCCGCCACCCAGCACCTCCTGGACTTCTCCGACGAGCTCGGCATCAACCTCCCCCGCATCGCGCTGCAGACCTGGGCCGAGGCCGCCCACGACGAGGAGTTCCTCGCACTCATGGCCCCCGAGGCGCGGGGCATCCGCGCCTCCTGGCTGCGTTATGCCGAGGCAGCCGTCGCCGCGGGCAGGTTCCGCGAGGGCGCCGACCCCGAGAAGATCGCGATCGTGCTCACCGGCCTGCTTCCCGGTTTCATCCTGCAGCGCGTCGTGATGGGCGACGTGACCCCGGAGACCTACGCGGCAGGGCTCACCGACCTGCTCGGCTGAGAGGCGACCGCTAAGCGTGACTCGGGGGCCGGCCGGAGTTCATCGCACGCTCACATGACCTGGCTTCCCTGGATGGACCAGCCATCTGCCAGGGAGAGTCCATGCGCCTGCCAGTCCCCCACCTGTCGGTCCTCACCATCGTCTCCACCATCATCGCCCTGACCACCGCCACGGCGGCTCCGGCCACCGCACAGCCGGCGAGCACCGTCTCGGCCGGCGCGACCAGCATCAACCCCTACGACATCGTGGTCACCGACCAGGCCAGCGACCAGATCATCGTGCTCGACGACGACGCCGCGGGCTGGACCCGCCGATCCCAGAAGTGGCACTGGAAGCCGACCGCCGCCCAGGGTTTCAGCGACCTCACCGACAACTGGGGTCTGCCCGACGAGGCGAAGCTGCGCCATCACGACGGCCACCGCTACCTGCTCACCACCGACTCCTACGGTCTGGCCGCGGTGGTTCCCTACCCCAGCGGCAAGGGCTCCTACTGGGCCGCCGACGTCGGCCGCGCCGACAACGCGCACAGCATCGAGCTCCTGCCGAGCGGCAACGTCGCGGTCACGGCCAGCACCGGCGGCTGGGTGCGCATCTACACCGCCTCCCAGGGTCGGCGTTCCGATGCGTACGTCCAGCTTCCTCTCGCCGGCGCCCACGGTGTCGTCTGGGACCCGGCGACCCAGCTGCTGTGGACCCTCGGCGACCACGAGGTGGTGGGGTTGCGGGTCGGAGGTACGCAGGCCGAGCCGACGCTCACCCGGCGGATCACCCACCAGCTGCCGAGCGACTGGGGCCACGACCTGCAGCTGGTGCCCCACCGGCCCGACCGGCTCTGGGTCACCACCGGCACCCGCGTCTACCAGATGAGCAAGCTGACCGGGCGGTTCCACAGCGACTATCCCGGCGCGGAGACGGTCGACACCGAGGGGATCAAGTCGGTCACCACCAATCCGCACACCGGCCAGATCCTCACGACCAAGACCGAGCCCGGCAACCCCTGCACGTGGTGCACCTCCACCGTGCGGATGCACCTGCCCGCGGACTCACGCACGCTGCCCGACGGTGAGATCTACAAGGCTCGATGGTGGGTCGACTACGCCCGTTGATCAGACGCCGTTGATCAGGCCCAGGAGTCAGGCCCAGCGGGCGACCCAGTAGCGCACGCCGTAGGGGTCGTCGTCGTAGTCGACGGCGACGGTCTCCACGGTCTGCAGCAGGTGGGCCGACCTCACGATCGGGGCCACGTCGGCCAGCAGCTCGTCGGCGAGCCCGAGGTCGATCCCACCCAGCACCTCGACGTCCGGCCTCGCCAACGCCTCGGCGAGCACGTCGTCGAATCCCGCCGCTCGTGGATCGAGGTGGCCAGGTGCCTTCTCCCCACGTCGGGCCGAGCCGTTGCCGACGACGAGGTACGCCGCGCCGCTGTCCACCGGGGCCGTTCCGACCTCGGCCAGCAGCGATGTGGCGACCCGGGTGCCCTGCTCACCGGCGATTACGCGTACGTCCGCACCCAGCCACGCCGCCGCGGCCCGGCACGCGGCACGGAGCTCCTCGACCGGGTCATGGAGCGAGGCGTACTCCGGCAGCAGCGCCAGGCAGCCGGGCACCAACGCCACACGTGTCGCCGGCCCTGTGATCGGATCTGTCATCTGCTCTGTCACTGGAGGGCCCTGATCGCTCGTGCCGGGGGCCGTCGCCCGGCGATCGTCCAGACCATGTCGACGGTCTGCCTGGTCTCGGGCACCTGGTGGACCCGGTAGATGCGCGCGCCGGCCAACGCGCAGACCGAGGTGGCGGCCAGGGTGCCGAGGAGGCGCTCGCCGACCGGTCGGTCGAGCGTCTCTCCCACGAAGTCCTTGTTGGACAGCGAGACCAGCACCGGCCAGCCGGTCTCGACCATCTCCCCCAGCCGTCGGGTGATCTCGAGGGAGTGGAAGGTGTTCTTGCCGAAGTCGTGAGCCGGGTCGATCACGATCGACTCCTTCGCGACGCCGGCGGCGAGGGCTCGCTCGGCGTAGCCGAGGGTCGAGTCGATCGCGTCGCGCACCACGTCGTCGTACTCGATCCGGTAGGGCCTCGTGCGCGGCGTCACGCCACCGGTGTGGGTGCAGACGATCGCGACGTCGTGGGCGGCGGCGACATCGACGAGCTCCGGGTCGGCGCCTCCCCAGGCGTCGTTGATGACGTCGGCACCGGCAGCAGCCACCGCGTCGGCGACCTCCGCGCGCCAGGTGTCGACCGAGATCACCAGCCCCGGAAACTCCGCGCGCACGCTCGCGACGAAGTCGACCACCCGGGCCTTCTCCTCGGCAGCGTCGATCTCCGCGCCGGGGGCCGCCTTGATCCCGCCGATGTCGACGATCTCCGCGCCCTGAGAGGCCACCAGACGTACGCGCTCGAGGGCGGCGTCCTCGGCCCAGGTCGCACCCTTGTCGAAGAAGGAGTCCGGTGTGCGGTTGACGATCGCCATCATCAGCGCGTCGTCATCACCGAAGTCGTGTCGTCCCAGGCGCAGCATCAGCCGACCATATCGCTGGCGGAGGCGGTCGGGAGGGGCGCTCGCTCGAGGAGGCTCACGGTGCGCTCGACGGTCTTGGTGGATCCGTCGATCGGCACGTACTGCCGCAGCCCGACCTCGTCGCCGGCCGGGCCGGTGCCGAGACGGCGCGACATCATGCCGACGATCTGGGTCGCCATCAGGCCGAGGTCGAAGAGCCCCTGGTGGCTGTGGTCGCGTCGGCCGAGGTCGACCTGCGCGATCGCGTCCATCCCGCGGGTGTCCAGGGTGTCGACCAGGGCGGCGAGCTCGACTCCGTAGCCGGTCGGCACGCTGAGCCGCTCGAACAGCGAGCGTCGGATCGACCACTCCCCCGCCAACGGCTGGATCAGGTCTCGCAGCGGCGGGCGGTGCAGTGCCAGGAGCGGTCTGGCCACCAGCTCGGTGACCCGGCCGCCGTCGAGACCGTGCTCGCCGGGGCGATGGTAGAAGCCCTTGACCAGCTCGATCGTAGGATTGTTGACGAGCGGGCCGAGCAGGCCGCGTACGAAATGGGTGTCCCAGTCGGTCAGGTCGGCGTCCATGAAGACGATCAGCTCGCCGGTGGTCACGAACTGCGACTTCCACATGGCCTCGCCCTTGCCCGGATAGGTGCCGAGATCGGGGCGGATCGCGGCTGAGGCGAAGACCGCGGCACCGGCCTCGGAGGCGATGCGCGCGGTCTCGTCGGAGGAGTCGGAGTCGATGACCACGAGCTCGTCGACGAGGTCGGAGGTCTCCATCAGGGTGGTGCGCAGCTTGCTGACCAGGTTGCCGACGGTCGCCGCCTCGTTGCGCGCAGGCACGACGAGACTCACCCGCTGCCCCTGCTTGGCTGCCACCAGGTCGGCGAGCGACCAGTCGTGCCAGTGGTGGGTGTTGCGCTCGGACCAGGGCATGCCCAAATCTTATAGACCCGCGCCTCGCCGACCGGCCCGAGAGTGCCCCTAGGCGCTGTCCTCGTGAGAGCGGGCGAAGGCGAGGATCTCGTCGGTCGCACCGTTCATCCACACGTCCTGGCATGCGGCCGCCATCTCCTCGAGACCGTCGACGATCGTGCCGAAGACGTTGCCGGGCACCCAGCCCTGGTCGCCGTTGATGAGCAGGTTGTTGCGGCCGTAGAAGAGGGCGAGGTCGACGATCTCGGTCATCTCACCCGGGCCGCGGTCCTGCGGGTAGCCGTAGGACGGGTTGCCGAGGTCGTCGGAGGAGAACGCGAAGTAGCACAGGTCGCCCGGGATCGGCGTGATCGTGGTGTTCTCCTTGCCCGGCTCCTTCGCGGCGAAGGCAGGAACCAGGTGGTAGATCTCGTTGCGGGCGTACTTGCCGTGGAAGACCTGGCCACGCAGCGGCAGCGCGTCCCACACCGCACCGGCGGTGCGTGGCGCCTCCTCGTCGAGCAGGCGGGCGAGGCACGAGACGCCGCGGCGCTCGAGGCTGACGGTGAGATAGCGGCTCATCGGGATGCTCCTGGATCGTCGACCGGTCGGACGAACCGCTCGCCGCCGGCCCGCTCGTAGGTGCGGGCGGCTCGCAGGACTCGTGCGTCGTCGTGGCGCGCGCCGACGATCTGCAGCCCGACGGGCAGTCCCGCCGTGGTGGTGCCGCACGGCACGCTGGCGGCGGGCTGCTGGGTCATGTTGAACGGGTAGGTGTAGGGGGTCCAGCTCGTCCACCACTGCGACGGCCAGCCCTGCGGTGCCTGCAGACCGCGCTCGAACGCGGTGATCGGCATCGTGGGGGTGATCAGCAGGTCGTACGCCTCGTGGAACCGCCCCATCTGCCGACCGAGGTCCATCCGCACCGCCATCGCGTCCAGATAGTCGCCGGCAGAGCCGCGGCCCTTGGTCTCGATGCCCTCACGCAGCAGCGGGTCGATCTGCTCGATCGCACCGGGCGGATAGGAGTCGAGCACCTTCGCCGCGCCGCAGAACCAGAGCACCTCGAACGCGTCGACGGGGTCGGCGATCTCGGGATCGACCTCCTCCACCTGAGCGCCCTCCGCGGCCAGCACGGCGGCCGCGGCGCGCACCAGCTGCTCCACCTCGGGATCGTTCTGCCCGTATCCGAGCGTGGGCGAGAAGGCGATCCGGAGGCCGTCGATGCCGTCCTCCAACCCGTCGAGGAAGGAGACGGCCGGGGTCGGCATCGCCGACCAGTCCCGCGAGTCACGACCGGCGATCACGTCGAGGAGCGCTGCCGCGTCGGCCACGCTCCGGGTCATCGGCCCCGCGTGCGAGAGCGTGCCGAAGGGGCTGGCCGGATAGAGCGGGACGAGGCCGTAGGTCGGCTTGATCGTCATCGTTCCCGTGAACGCCGCCGGGATCCGGACCGAGCCGCCGCCGTCGGTCCCGACCGCCCACGGGCCCATGCCCGAGCCGACCGCCGCGGCCGCACCACCGCTGGAGCCGCCCGAGGTCACGCTCGGGTCCCAGGGGTTTCCGGTCGAGCCGAAGCGGATCGAGTCGGTCACGCCCTTCCAGGCGAACTCCGGCGTGCTCGTCTTCCCCACCAGCACGGCGCCGGCCTCGCGCAGTCGCGCCACGACCGGAGCGTCCTCGGGCCACGGTCCGGCCTCGTCGATGAGCCACGTGCCGCGGATTGTCGGCAATCCTACGGTCCACAGGATGTCTTTGATCGAGGTCGGTACACCGTCGGCGGGTCCCAGCGGCCTCCCCGATCGCCACCTCTCCGTGGACGCGGCGGCCTGAGCCAACGCTCCGTCCGCGTCGACACGGACGAAGGCGTTCAGCGCCGGGTCGCTGGCCTCGATCGCATCCAGCACCGACCGGGTCGCCGTGGTCGGCGTGAACGCACCAGAGCGATAGCCGGCCACCAGCTCGGCGGCGGTCAGCGCGCTGAGCTCGGCGCCGGGCACCTCTGCGGACCGAGACCGTGCGCCGGTCATGGGCTGTCGCACTCCTGGGAGACGACGAAGCCGCGTTGCTTATCGACGACGTTCAGGAGCGGCTCGGCGGCGAGCCAACGACGCGCGTTGTCCACGAACTGGTCGGCCAGCGCCTCTCGCCACCCCTCGTAGTCGCCGGACATGTGCGCGGATACGGCCACGCCCGGCATCGACCACAACGGGCTCGGCTCGGGCAGCGGCTCGACCTCGAAGACATCGAGCGACGCCCACTCGACGGGGCCGTCTCGGAGCGCCTCGACGAGTGCCGGCTCGTCGACGATCGCGCCGCGGCCGATGTTGACCAGGTGGCTGCCCGACTTCATCGCGGCGAGCACGTCAGCGCTGATCAGACCCCGGGTATCAGCGGTCAGAGGAGCCGCGACCACCACGTGGTCGGCCCACCCGACGTGGGCCGCCAGGTCGGTGCTGGCCACGATCTCGCCGAAGTCGGGGTCGCTGCGGGCAGTGCGGCCCGCGCCGCGTACGTCCATCCCGACCGCCCGCAGCAGCCGAGCGGTCTCGCGGCCGATCGAGCCGGTGCCGACCACGAGCGCGGTCTCGCCTCGCACCATCCGTGTCTCCCGGCGATGCCAGGTCTTCGTGGCCTGCAGGTCATGGCTGTGGTGGATGTCTTTGGCCACGGCCAGGATGGAGCCGAGCACGAACTCCGCGATCGGTCGGTCGAAGATCCTGCGGGCGTTGGTGACCACGACGTCGGAGGCGACCAGCTCCGGGAAGAGCAGCTTGTCGACCCCGGCGGCGGCGACATGGATCCAGCGCAGCGACCCGGCACTCGGCCAGGCGTCGACCACGGCCTCGGAGAAGAAGTCCCACAGCAGGAGCGCGTCGGCACCTCGCAGCGCTTCGGCGAGACCGTCGGCATCGGTGTAGGTGACGTCGGCCTGCGCCTCGATCCGGTCGATCCCTGCCGGGCGGGCGCCGTCTGGTGGGCACAGGATGGTGATCGCAGCGCGCCCGGACGTCTTCAAGAAAATCCTCCTGCGCTCGTCACACCTCAGCAGCAATCCAAGACTACGCTAGGAACTCAGATTGAAGATTGTCAACAATCCTAGCGAGGCGCGATGACCCCGACCGTACGCATCGCCATGGTCGTGCCGCATGACATGGTGCTCGACCACGAGCTGTGGCGGTGGGCCCCGGCCGACGCCAGCCTGCTCTTCACCCGGACGTCCTTCATCGACGGTCCGGTCACCCTCGAGATGATCGAGGAGATCGGAGAGACGGCGGTCGTCGAGCGGGCCGCGCGCGACCTGTCGGCCGCCGAGCCCCACGTCTACGTCTATGCCTGCACCTCCGGTAGCTTCGTCCACGGACGCCGCGGCGAGCGGCGGCTGACCGCGGCGATCAGCCACGCCGGAGGCGGCCGGCCCGCGGTCACCACCTCCGGGGCCATCGTGGACTCCCTCTCCGCTCTCGGTGTCTCCCGGGTCGCGGTCGCCACCCCCTACGACGCCGAGCTCGCCGCCCGCTTCGGCGCGTTCCTGACCGAGTCGGGCATCACGGTGGCGAGCACCGGCGACCTCGGCCTGGGTCATCACATCTGGGAGGTGCCCGACGAGACCACGCTCGAGCTGGTGCGGGCCGCCGACTCCGACTCCGCCGAGGCGGTCGTCATCTCGTGCACCAACCTGGCGACGTACGACATCATCGGCCACCTCGAGGCAGAGCTCGGCAAACCGGTCATCTCGGCCAACCGGGCGACCATGTGGGCGGCCCTCCGGCTGGTCGGGCGCACCCCGCCGACCGCCGAGACGTTCCTGGGGCAGGCGTCATGACCGAGCGTCCGGTCATCGGGCTGCTCTATCCGGGCTACGCCGCAGAGGACGACTTCGCGACGCTGGAGGCCACGCTGGCCGGCGCTGTCCGACTGCCGCTGGTCCACACCTCGATCGGCCGTGACGAGCACACCGTCGAGGCCCTTCTCGACACCGGATCGACGGCTCGCCTCGAGGAAGGTGCCGACGCGATCGCGGCCCACTCCCCCGATGCCGTGATGTGGGCCTGCACCTCGGGGAGCTTCGTCTACGGCCCTGACGGCGCCGCGGCCCAGTGCCGAGCCATCGCCGAGCGCATCGGTGTGCCGGTGTCCTCGACGTCGATCGCGTTCGTCGAAGCGGCCAGGGCCCTCGGCCTCGAGCGAGTCGCTGTCGCGGCCTCCTACCCCGAAGACCTCGTGGCCCACTTCCGTGGCTTCTTGGCTGCCGGCGGCATCGACGTGGTCTCGTTCGGGTCCAGCGACATCTTCACGGCCGCGGACGTCGGCCGCCTGCCTGCCGACGCAGTGGTCGAGATGGCCCGGTCGGTCGACGTCGAGGCGGCCATGGCAGTGCTCGTCCCGGACACCGCGATGCATACCCTGACCTGCATCGATGCCTTGGAGTCAGCCCTCGGCAAACCCGTGCTGACCGCCAACCAGGTGACCCTGTGGGAAGGCCTGCGACTCGCCGGTGCCACCCGCCCCCTGCCCGGACTCGGGGCACTGTTCGGGTAACGTCGATGCGTTACGTAAACCTCTCGTCACAATCTCGCGCGGTTGCCGAATCGCCCTAGCCAGGGCGCACGCGCAGCGCTAACGTGACGCGAATTGTTGACAAACATATTGTCGACACCCGCGGGTCAATGCGGTCCCCAGCCATCAATCACACCGAGCAGGTGAGAAGAAATGTCAGGAACCCCCACCATGCCCTCACACGAGGCACAACCCGATAAATCGAAACTCCGCAGAGCCATAACGGGCTCTGCGGTCGGCAATGCGACCGAGTGGTTCGACTACGGCGCCTTCGCCTATGTCGCCACCGAGATCACCGACAACTTCTTTCCCGACTTCGGGTTCGTCGGCACGGCTCTCGTCTTCGCGATCTCCTTCATCCTCCGCCCGCTCGGCGGCATCTTCTGGGGCCCGCTCGGCGACCGTATCGGGCGTCAGCGAGTCCTTGCTCTGACCATCATCATGATGGCCGCGGCGACGTTCTGCGTGGGTCTTCTCCCGACCTACCACGACATCGGCTTCTGGGCGGTCATCCTGCTGGTGATCCTGCGAGTGATCCAGGGCTTCTCGACCGGTGGTGAGTACGGCGGCGCCGCGACCTACATGGCGGAGACCGCGCCCGACAACCGCCGCGGCTTCTACGGCAGCTTCCTCGAGTTCGGCACCATCGTCGGTTTCACCGCCGCGATCGGCGTGGTCTTCGCGACCGAGTCGATCATCGGCGCCGAGGCCATGGGCGAGTGGGGCTGGCGTATCCCGTTCCTCATCGGTGGTCCGATCGGCCTGATCGGGCTCTACATCCGCACCAAGCTCGAGGAGACCCCGGTCTTCCAGGAGCTGGACCAGGAGGAGCAGGTCGCGGGCGGCGCGGGTGCCGCGCTCAAGGACCTGGTCAGCCTGTTCTGGCGGCCGATCGTGACCTTGATGGCCCTGGTGGCGGCGCTGAACATCGCCAACTACACGCTGCTCACCTACATGCCGACCTACCTCACCCAGTCGGCAGGCTTCGAGTCGACCGACGCCGACCTGCTGGTGATCTTCGGCCAGGTCGCGATGCTGATCTTCATTCCCATCGCCGGCGCGCTCTCCGACAAGATCGGCCGCAAGCCCATGTGGGGCGCGTCGTTCATCGGCCTCATCATCCTGGCCGTGCCGATGTTCCTCCTGATCGGCCAGGGCTTCTGGCCGGCGGTGATCGGCTTCTCGGTCCTGGGCATCGTCTACGTCGCCCAGCTGGCCACCATCAGCGCGACCTTCCCGGCGATGTTCCCCTCGCAGGTGCGCTACGGCGGCATGGCGATCGGCTACAACATCTCGACCGCCCTCTTCGGCGGCACGGCGCTGTACGTCAACGACGCCCTGATCGGCGCCACCGACAACAACCTGATGCCGGCGTTCTACATGATCGCCGCATCGGTCGTCGGTCTGATCGCGCTGTTCTTCGTGGTCGAGACCGCCGGCAAGTCGATCCGCGGCACCGAGATCCCGGGCACGCCCGAGTCGGAGGCCGAGATCTCCGAGATGGACGACCCGACTCAGCCGGCCTGAGCCTGATGCCCTGACGAGCGGGCCCGGTGCGACGTACGCCCGGGCCCGCTCTTCTCGTCTCGGGGTCCGTCGATCGTCGACCTCGAGGCCACATGCAATGATTGTCAACAATCAAACTTCTTCTCGGCAGCCATCGGAGACTACGTTGACAGCGACATCGAGCTTCGAACCCGTGCACAGAGAGTCGACGGCCTCGGTCATCGCTCGCCAGCTGCGCACAGCGATCATGGAGCGCTCTCTGCAACCCGGCGCACAGCTGAGCGAGACCGCTCTCTCGGCCCAGTTCGGCGTCAGTCGCGGCCCGCTCCGCGAGGCGATGCAGCGGCTGGTCCAGGAGGGGCTGCTCCGCAGCGAGCCCAACCGTGGCCTCTTCGTCATCGAGCTCGACGAGGCAGACATCAGCGACGTCTACGTGGCCCGAGGCGCTGTCGAGAGTGCCGCCGCGACGATGATCACCAAGGCGCGGGTGCCCGCCGCGCTGCGCGAGCTCCGCGCCGCCTGCGACGCGATGAGCAAGTCGCTCGAGCTCTCCGATCCCGCGGCGCTGAGCGACGCCGACTTCAACTTCCATGACGTGCTCGTGCAGTGCTCCGGCAGCCAACGACTGGTCAGGATGCACCAGACCCTGATCGTGGAGACGAGGATGTGCCTGACCGCTCTGGAAGGCACCTACCAGCAGCCGCTCGAGCTGGTCGAGGAGCACGTGCAGATCGTCGACGCCATCGAGGCGGGCGACGTGAAGCTGGCCGTCAGGCGCGTCGAGCAGCATATGGACGAGGCCCTGCGGCGCCTGGTCCACGCCGAGGACGACGACCCCAACTACGGCGGCTGAGCCAGGGCAGAACGGAACCGGGCCGACCGAACAGGTCCGACGGCGCCTACATCGCGATCCCGACGTACTTGGTCTCGAGGAACTCCTCGATCCCGGTCGGTCCGCCTTCACGCCCGAGCCCGGAGGCTTTGACGCCGCCGAAGGGCGCCGCGGGGTTGGAGACGACACCCTGGTTGAGCCCGATCATGCCCGACTCGAGCGCTTCGGCGACGCGCAGCCCGCGGCGCAGGTCGTTGGTGAAGACGTAGTTCACCAGGCCGTACTCGGTGTCGTTGACCGCCGCGACCACCTCCTCCTCGGTGTCGAAGGGGGTCAGCGGAGCGACCGGCCCGAAGATCTCCTCGCTGCCCATCCGGGCCGAGGCGGCGACGTCGGTGAGTACCGTCGGTGCGTAGAAGAATCCCGGCCCGTCGATGGCTGCGCCGCCGGTGAGCACCCGCGCGCCGCCGGCCACGGCATCGTCGACGAGGGTCTGCACCTTGTCTCTGGCCGTCTCGTCGATGAGCGGCCCGACGCGCACGCCGTCATCGACCCCGCGCCCGACCGGCAGCTCGGCCATCGCCTTCGCGAGACGCTCGCCGAACTCCTCGATGACCGGGCGCTGCACGAAGATCCGGTTGGCGGCCGTGCAGGCCTCCCCCGTGTTGCGCATCTTCGCCGCCATCGCGCCGGCGACCGCCTCGTCGATGTCGGCGTCCTCGAAGACGACGAAGCCGGCGTTGCCGCCGAGCTCCATCGACGTACGCAGCACCTTCTCCGCGCTCTGCTCGAGAAGTTTCCGCCCCACCGCCGTCGACCCGGTGAAGGAGAGCTTGCGGATCACCCCGGAGCGCAGCAGTGGCTCGGTGAGCTCGCCCGGGCGACTGGTCGGCAAGATGTTGACAATCCCCTCAGAGGTGCCGGCCTCTCGCAGGATCTCCCCCAGGGCCAGCATCGACAGCGGGGTCTGCTGGGCGGGCTTGATGATGCTGGTGCACCCGGCCGCGATGGCCGGCCCGATCTTGCGGGTGCCCATCGCCATCGGGAAGTTCCACGGCGTGATCAGCAGCGCCGGGCCGACCGGCTGCTTGGTGACCAGGAACCGTGCTCCTCCTGCCGGGGCCGTCTGGTAACCGCCGTCGATCCGCACGGCCTCCTCGGCGAAGTGGCGGAAGAACTCCGCGGCGTACGCGATCTCGCCCTTCGCCTCGGCCAGCGGCTTGCCCATCTCCAGCGTCATCAGCAGCGCGAGGTCGTCGATCCGCTCGTGCAGGAGGTCGTACGCGGCCATGAGCATGTCGGCGCGCACCCTCGGCGCGGTCGCGGCGAGCTCCTTCTGGGCGGCCGCCGCGGCATCCAGCGCGCGCTGCGCATCGTCGGGGGTGGCGTCGGCGACGGCGCAGAGCACGTCTCCGGTCGACGGGTCGAGCACGTCGAACGTGCCGCCGTCGCTCGCGTCCATCCACCGGCCCGCGACGAAGAGCCCCTTGGGCACCTCTTCGACGACCCGCGCCTCGGTCTGGTCCTTGCTCATCCCGCACCTCCAGGGTTGGCATCTCGGCCGCTCTGATGACAGCCGCCCGACGCTGCCCTACTCTAGTGTTTGGTCGGATTGTCGACAATCAACAGGAGCTTCCGGTGGCCCACCTCTCCCCCGTCCTCAAGCAAGCAACCCCGGTCGTCGCTGCACGTGGCGAAGGCGTCCAGCTCTTCGACGAAGACGACCGCCGATATCTCGACTTCACCGCCGGCATCGGTGTCACCAGCACCGGCCACAGCCATCCGAAGGTGGTCGAGGCCGCGCAGCGTCAGATCGCCTCGCTGGTCCACGGTCAGTACACGACGGTGAAGCACCGCCCCCTCCTCGACCTCGTCGAGCGCCTCGGCCCCGTGCTCCCCCAAGGCCTCGACAGCCTCTTCTTCGCCAACTCGGGCTCCGAGGCCGCTGAGGCCGCGATCCGCCTGGCCCGCCAGGCGACCGGGCGCCCCAACATCGTCGTCTTCCACGGCGGCTTCCACGGGCGCACGGTCGCGGCCGCCTCGATGACGACCTCCGGCACGAAGTTCCGTGCCGGGTTCAGTCCGCTGATGGCCGGCGTGGTCGTCTCCCCCTTCCCTGACGCCCCACACTTCGGCTGGACGCAGGAGGAAGCGACCGACTTCGCGCTGCGTCAGCTCGACTACACCCTGCAGACCCAGAGCGCCCCCGCCGATACCGCGGCATTCATCGTCGAACCGGTCCTCGGCGAGGGTGGCTACGTCCCCGCCGACGAGACCTTCCTCAACGGCCTGCGTGAGCGCGCTGACAAGCACGGCATCCTGCTCATCATCGACGAGGTGCAGACCGGGTTCGGTCGCACCGGCGAGTTCTGGGGCCACGACCACTTCAACGTGCGCCCCGACATCATCATGACCGCCAAAGGCCTGGCCTCCGGGTTCCCCCTCTCCGCCATCGCCGCCGGCGAAGGGCTGATGTCGAAGGCATGGCCGGGCTCGCAGGGTGGCACCTACGGCGCCAACGCCGTCGCCTGCGCCGCGGCCCTGGCAACCCTCGAAGTCATCGAGGAGGAAGGTCTGGTCAAGAACGCCGCCGAGCGTGGCGCCCAGCTCCGCTCCTCCCTGGAACGGGTCGCCGACAAGCACGAGGCGATCACCGACGTACGCGGCTTGGGCCTCATGCTCGGCAACGAGTTCCGCACGCCGGCCGGCGACCCCGATCCAGCCGTAGCGGCCGCCGCCCAGCAGGAAGCCGCCAGACGCGGCCTCCTCCTGCTCACCTGCGGCGCCTGGAGCCAGGTCGTTCGTTTCATCCCCGCCCTGGTCGTCGACTCCGATGCCGTCGACGAGGCCGCCGGCATCTGGGCCGAGTCCGTCGCCGCGGTCCTGACGTGACCGCTCCGATGACCGACGACCTCGAGCGTCTGCTCCGCTGGGAGGCGGCGGGCGCGACCTGGGAGGCGATCTGGCCGCGCGCCGGTGAGGTCACGGTGGTGCTGTGCACCTGCGACAGCGGCGAGGAGGTCGACCGCTACACCTCGACAGCGGCCGACCTGATCGACTACGTGCAGCACCCCGCCGAGCGCTGATATCCGGTTGCCGCTCGGTCCGGGCGCCTTCGATGATGACGAGATGACCTTGACCGACGTATGGCCCCTGTTCGGACTGGTGATCCGGACCCCGCGACTCGAGCTGCGCCTGCCCACCGACACCGAGATCGGGAGCCTGGCCCAGGTGGCCGCCGACGGCGTGCACGAGCCCGGCCAGCGACCGTTCCTGACGCCCTGGGCCGAACGCCCACCACAGGAGCGTGCCCGGTTCGTGGCGCAGGGCACCTGGTCGAGCCTCGGCGGCTGGGAGCCCGACGACTGGGGCCTCGGTCTGACCGTGTTCGCCGACGGCTCCCCGCTGGGCGTCGTGTGGGTCTCGGCCAGCGAGTTCGGCGTGCGACGCGAGGTGAGCACCGCGTCGTGGCTCGGGCTGCGACACCACCGCAGGGGCATCGGCACCGAGGCCCGGCTCGCCGCCCTCACCCTCGCCTTCGACCATCTCGGCGCCGCCTACGCGACCTCCGAGGCCTTCCCCGACAACGCCGCCTCGATCGGCGTCTCCACCAAGCTCGGCTACGAGCCCGACGGCATCTCCCGCGACGTACGCGACGGCGAGGTGCTCGTCTCCCACCGGCTCCGACTCGGCCGCGAACGCTGGGAGCACAACGACCGCAGCGGCATCGAGGTCGACGGCGTCGACGCCTGCCGTTCGCTGTTCGGCGTGTCTTGACCCGACAGGCCCTGGCTGCTCATCGACCCAGCAGGCCCGCGATCGCACCTACTCCGGTGATCCCGGCGTCCCGAGCCGCGAGGACCGCTCCGTTGTCGATCTGGCCCACGGTTCCGACCAGCCGCGACGCCCTCACCAGCCGCTGGGTCGCCGGCCGTCGTTCCCGGTCGTACGCCGTGAGCGCCCGCCCGATCTCCGGCTCGTCGACCAGCCGGGCGACCAGCGCGGCAGCGTCCTCGACGGCCGCGCAGGCACCCTGCCCGAGATTGGGGGTCATCGCGTGCGCGGCGTCGCCGAGCAGCGCGACGCGTCCGTGATCGAACCGCCCCAGCGGGAGGCGTAGGTCGCAGATGTCGTTGCGGAGCACGGCGTCGGCAGGTGTCGCCGCGATCAGCTGAGCGATCGGCTCGTGCCAGTCGCCGACGAGAGCCGTCACGTCGCGGTGGTGGTCGTCGCTGCGCTCCCCCGCCGGCCGGTTGGCGGAGACGAACCAGTAGGTGCGTCCGTCCACCAGCGGTGCGTACCCGAACCTCACCCCCGCTCCCCAGGTCTCACCACCAGAGGTCGACGCCTCGCCCGGCACCGGCTTCGCGGTGACGCCGCGATAGGCGGTGTAGCCCGCATAACGTACGTCGTCTCGTGACCGCACCCCGCTACGGATCGAGCTGCGAATACCGTCGGCGGCGACCACCAGGTCTGCCTCGAGGCTGTCGCCGGCGGTGGTCTCGACGACCGCGCCACGGCCACCGTCGCACACCTGGTCGACCGTCACCCCGGTGCGTATCTCCACCTCGCCGAGCGATCCGACCAACGCCTCGTGGAGCCGCGCACGGTGCACCATCACGGGGCCACGCGCAGTCGTCGCCGCGCCGGCCTTCGCCAGCCAGCGTCCGTCGGGCCGGCGCAGCCCCGCCTGGATCGCCGGCCGCACACCGTCGACGAGGTGCTCCGCGACCCCGAGCTCGGTGAGGATCGCCCAGGCCCGCGGCCAGATCGAGATGCCGGCCCCGACCTCACCGAGCTGCGGCGCACGCTCGAGCACCGTCACCCGCCACCCGGCACGATCCAGCGCGGCAGCCACGGTGAGCCCTCCGATCCCCGCACCGACCACCAGAGCGCTCCGACCCGACGATTCGTCCATGAGAAGCAATCTAGTGGTGCGTCGCGGAAGTTCCTGATCGGTTGGCGTCGCCAGGGTGTGTGCATCGCAAGGCGGCGCCGCGTAGGCATACCGGGGTCTTTCAAGGGGCGCCAACGCGGCGAGGTGCGTGCCATGGCGGCGCGAAGCGCCCAGGAACTTCAGTGACGCGCCACTGGTGATGAGTACGCGCACTCATGCCAGCACGGGCCGGATCGGGGAGGCTGGACCCATGAAGCTCCTCGTACGCCTCGCGGCAGTCCTCGGCGGCACCGCCCTCTACACCTTCGCCGCGATCAAGCTCTTCCCCGGCGAAGACGCCAACATCGGCGCCGGGTTGATCTACTTCGGGCTGCTGATCGTCGTCGCGGGGCTGTGGGGTCTGTGGGACGGCAGCCACGCGACGACCCTGCCGCGCGTGTTCGTGCGGTGGGCGGTGGTCGCCGTCGTGGTCGGCCTCGCGTTCCCGATCCGCATCTGGTCGACCGAGGGCCGTGACTTCGACGTCCTGTGGAGCGACCTGTCGATGCTCACACCGTTCGTGGCCGGGCTCGTGCTCGCACCGGCCGCGGTGGGCATCGCCCTGGGCCACGTTCTCGGCGCCAAGCCCCGGACCCGTACCCCGAGCGCGCCACCGCACCTGTCGCTCTAGGCTCTGCTCTGCAACCAACCCATGAGGAGCCGTCAGATGACCACCTTCCGCGAGACGATCGAGGCCAAGGACATGGACGCCGTCGAGGCGATGCTCGCCGACGACGTCGTCTTCACCAGCCCGGTGGCGTTCAAGCCCTACCCCGGCAAGCCGATCACGGCCGCGATCCTGCGCGCGGTGGTGAAGGTGTTCGACGACTTCACCTACGTCCGAGAGATCCACGACGGCGCCCACCATGCCTACGAGTTCACCGCGAAGGTCGACGGGCTCGACCTCAACGGCTGCGACTTCCTGACCTACGACGACGAGGGCAAGATCGTCGACTTCAAGGTGATGGTGCGCCCGCTGCGCGCCGCCGAGGCCCTCGCCGCCCGGATGGGCGCGCAGTTCGAGGAGATCAAGGCGGCGGCAGCACAGGGCTGACCCCTCAGTCGACGAGCTTCTCCTCGCGCAGCCAGTCCCAGGCCACCTCGGCCGGGTCTCGGCCATCGACGTCGACCTCCGCGTTGAGCTCGGCGATGACGTCGTTGGTGAGCTTCTCCGAGACCGGCCCGAACAGCTTCTCGATGTCAGGGCTCTCCTCGAGCACCTTCTCGGGCACCACCAGCGAGGCGTTGTACTTCGGGAAGAAGCTGCGGTCGTCGGCCAGCGGCGTCAGGTCCAGAGCCTTGATCCGGCCGTCGGTGGTGAACACCTCGCCGAACGTGCACTGTCCCTTGGCGGTCGCGTCGTAGATCGCACCGGTCTGCAACGTACGCAGGTTCTTCCTCGGCACTCCCTGGGGGCTGCCCAGCCGCAGGCCGTAGGCGTCGAGCATGCCCTTGAGGCCGTCGGGGCGGTTGGTGAACTCCGACTCGATGCAGAACGTACGTTCCTTCGCCGGCACCTTGCTCATCTCGGAGAGCTTCGTGATGCCGTACTTCTTCTCGCTCTCCGCGGTGATCGCCATCGTGTAGGTGTCGTTCATCGGCGCCGGCGGCAGCCAGACCAGATCGTTCTCGCGCAGGTCGGCGTCGCGGGTGGCGATGTACTGCTTGCGCTCGTCGGGGATCGGCTTGGCGTTCTCCAGGTAGGTCAGCCAGGCGGTGCCGGTGTATTCCCAGGTGAGATCGATCTGCCCGGCCAGCTGGGCCTCGCGGGCCGCGGCACTGCCGGGGATGTTGGTCAGATCCTTGACGTCGGCACCGGCCGACTTGAGCATGATCACCGTCATCTTGCCGAGCAGGATGCTCTCGGTGAAGTTCTTCGAGCCGACCGAGAGGCTCTCGCCGCCGAGGTCGATGCCCTCGACAGGTCCGGTGAGCTCGCCGCTCTTCGAGAAGCCGCCCGCGGTGCCCAGCCCGATGCCGCACCCCGAGAGCGCGATCGCGACGACCGCGGCGGTGGCGGCAAGGCCGATTCGTTTGAGTCGCATCAGATCCCCTTCGGTCGGAGGACGACCTCGAGCACGCGGCCAACCCATTCGATGAGCAGCGCCAGCAGCGCGATGAGCAGCGCCGCGGCGACCATGACCGGGAAGCGGAAGAGCGTGATGCCCGACGTCAGCGCGCCACCGAGCCCGCCCGCACCGATGAAGGTCACCAGCGCGGCGGTGCCGACGACGAGCACGAGCGCGGTACGGATGCCGGCCATGATCACCGGCAGCGCGAGCGGCAGCTCGACGCGCAGCAGCACGCCCGCCCCGGACATCCCGATGCCGCGACCGGCCTCGACCAGCGTGGGGTCGACGCCCTGCAGGCCGGTGATGGTGTTGCGCAGCACCGGGAGGAGGCCGTAGATCACCAGCCCGAGCACGCCGGTCCAGAAGCTGAAGCCGAGCCAGATCGCCAGCAGCACGATCAGCCCGATCGACGGCGCCGCCTGACCGGCGTTGGCCACAGCGACCGCCGCCGGGGCGATCGCCTTGGCCTTGCCACGGGTCAGCAGGATGCCGAGCGGCACGGCGACGATCACCACGATCAGTGACGCGACGAGGGTGATCGCGACGTGGGTGACGAGCTGCTCGCGGATCGCGGCCCAGGCCAGCGTCGACTCCTCGATCGAGTCGAGGTCGGCCGTCTGCCGCCAGATCACGTAGCCGATGAACAGCACGCCGACCACGATCGGGAGCACCAGCAGCATCGCCGTGCTCTCACCGCCCGGCAGGCGCAGCCGCGAGCGGCGTACGGACTGCCCCGGATCGGTGACGGTCGGGTCGAGCGTGGTCATGACCCGACCTGACCGGTGTCGGCGGCGGCCTCCTCGGCGGCCACCTCCTGGGCAACCGCCTTCTCGACCGTACGCATGTGGCCGGTCACGCTCTCGAAGTCGGCCACCCCGAGATACTGGTCGCGGCTGTCGTTGACGATCGCGCCGCCATAGCTGGAGGCCAGCATGACGTCGAGCGCGTCGTTGAGGGTGGCGCGCTCGTCGAGAGTGACCAGCTTCTCGCGGTCGCCGGCCAGGATCGTGTCGTTGCGCGCGACCTCGCGCAGGAACCGCCACGCCACGGGTCGTCGCCGGGAGTCGAGGATCACCAGGCTGTTGTCGCCGGCGGCCTCGGCCCGGGAGATCGCCTCGCGGCTGGCCTCCCCCACCGTGGCCGTGCTCGGCTTGCGCAGCTCGACCTCGCTGACGCGGGAGAGGCTGAGCTGCTTGAGCGCGGACCCGGAGCCGACGAAGTCGTCGACGAAGTCGTTGGCGGGCGCGGCGAGGATCTTCTCGGGAGTGTCGTACTGCGCGATGCGCCCACCCTCCTGGAGGATCAGCACCCGGTCGCCGAGCTTGATCGCCTCGTCGATGTCGTGGGTGACCATGACGATCGTCTTGTGCAGCTCACGCTGGATGCCGAGCAGCTCGTCCTGGAGGCGCTGACGGGTGATCGGGTCGACGGCACCGAACGGCTCATCCATCAAGATCACCGGCGGGTCGGCGGCGAGCCCGCGGGCCACTCCGACGCGCTGCTGCTGGCCGCCGGAGAGCTCGCGCGGATAGCGGTCGCGATAGCGGTCGGGCTCGAGACCGACGAGGTCGAGCAGCTCGTCGACACGCTCGGTGATCCGCGCCTTGTCCCAGCCGAGCAGCTTCGGCACGATCGCGATGTTGGTGGCGACCGTCATGTGCGGGAAGAGCGAGCCGCCCTGGATGACGTAGCCGATGTGGCGGCGCAGCTCGTCGGACTTGCGCCCGGAGATGTCTTCGCCCCCGAGCCTGATGGTGCCTGAGGTGGGCTTGATCAGACGGTTGATCATCTTCAGCGAAGTGGTCTTCCCGCAGCCCGAGGGGCCGACGAAGATGACCATCTCGCCGGCGGGGATGGTCAGGCTCAACGAGTTGACCGCGGCCGCCTTCTGCCCGGGATAGCGCTTCTGCACCTCCTCGAGCTCGATCTCGATGCCGCTGACCTCGCTGGCCGCATGCGCAGGTGTGGTGGTCATCAGACTCGGATTCCCTTCGAAGTTGTCAAACGCCCGACGAGCACGAGCACCAGGTCGAGGAGCAGCGCCAGGACGACGACGCCGAGCGTGCCGACCAAGGCATAGTTGAGGGCGTTCTTGCCGCCGATCTGGGCCAGGCCGGTGAAGATGTAGCTGCCCAGACCCGGGCCGAGCACGTACGCCGCGATCGCCGCGATGCCCATCGACATCTGCAACGAGACCCGGATGCCGGCGAGGATCACCGGCCAGGCGAGCGGGAGGCGCACGCGGGCCATCACCGCGGCCTCGCCCATGCCCATGCCGCGCGCCGACTCGATCAGCACCGGCGAGACTCCCTGGAGGCCGACCACCGCGTTGCGCAGGATCGGCAGCACGGCGTAGAAGCACACGCAGATGAACGCGGTGGTGGCCCCGATGCCGCTGGCCGGCATCAGCAGGCCGACCAGGGCGAAGCCCGGGATGGTCAGACCGATCGCGCTGGTGGTGTTGGCGACGCCGCTCAGGCGCGGGATCTTGGTGACGAGCATCGCCAGCAGGATCGCGACGACGGTGGCCACGGCAACGGCCAGCACGACGAGATAGACGTGTTGAAAACCGTCATAGAGGATCTGTTGGTGTCGTTCCTTGATGAAGTCCCACACGCCCTGAGAACACCTCCGCGGCCGGTCGTCTCATATTCAATGAACCGTTGCCTAGCCAACCACACCCAGCCGCCGCGGGATCGATCTGACATCGAAACGTGACCATTTTTGCAGGTCAGGAGAGATCGAGGCCGTCTCGATACCGGTTCACCGATAGAGCTCCTCGTCGATGCTCGCCAGGCTGGAGGGGTGGACCCGATCCCCGAGACCGTAGAAGTGCTGGAAGCTCATCATCAAGGGCCGCCAGCGGTCGGGATCGATCCGGTGGGGATGACCGTCGAGGCGTAGCTCCGGAGCCACCCGCACCGCCGTCACCCCGACCTCGACCGCGACCAGCTTCGGCGCACCGAGATCGTGCACCGATGACACCCTGCCCTCCAGATGCACGGGACACTCGGCGACCGAGGTCGGAAGCACGGTCTCGGAGCCGTACGGCGTCAGCCCGGCACGGGCGTACTTGTCCGCGACGAACGCGTAGCCGCGGGCAGCCTTGGCGGGCGAGAGCTGCGCACTGCCCGTGGTCAGCGCGAGCCGGTCGACCTGACCGACGAGGTCGACGCTGGGGAGATTGATGACGATCTCGGGCCGGTCCCTCAGGTTGCGCGCGGTCTGCGACGACGCGCCGACCCCGAGCACAGCCGTACGCCCCAGCCAGAAGACCGACGACATCGGCATGAGGTTGGTGGTGCCGTCCTCGTTGAGCGTGGAGAGCAGGGCGACCGGGGTGCCGAAGTAGAGAATGGCCGGATCGATGTCGATGTGCGAGGTCATGCCTCGAAGCTAGGGCGAGCCGGTGGCGACTTCCGGCGGATATCGGCCGCTGCAGTCAGCGCTCGGACTCGTGCCAGGAGCGCAGCCGGGCGATGATCGCGTCGATGGTGCCGTCCTGCACGACCTGGCCGAAGACGCCTTCGTTGAACCGCTCGCCACGGGGTGTAGACCGTCGCCAACCGGGCGGCGTCGGCCGCGGGAGCATCAGTCAGGCGAGCGATGTCGGAGCACAGCACGTTGCCGCTCATCCACTTGATCCAGTCGACGTTCGCCCCAGGAAGCGTGCGGTAGAGGCTGCTCACCCGGTCGCTGTATATCGGATACGGCCACTGGGTCACGCCGTCGGCGTTCTTCTCACCGCCGCCATAGGTGACCTCGCGATCCTGCTCCGTCATCGCATCGGCGATCTCGAAGAGCCCCTGCCACTGCTCGTGTGACACCTTCCGCAGCTCGGCCTCCACTTCCTCGTCGGACGGGTCCAGGGCCCCGCGAGCCCGGTCGAACGCGGCGTACGACTCCTCGTCGAAGAGCACGAACCTGACCTCCTCCACGGCTGTCTGCGCCCGCGCGGCCGTCCACAGCAAGACGTACGCCGCCTCCTCGGTCGGGTAGCGATAGACACCCGTCGAGATCGCCGGGAACGCCACCGTCCGCGCTCCGACCTCGTCGGCGATCCGAAGCGACTCGCGTACGCACGACGCCAGCAGCCCGACGTTGTCCTGCCCCTCGTCGTAGACCGGGCCGACCGTATGGATCACCCACTGCGCCGGCAGATCACCCGCCGTCGTCGCGACCGCCTGCCCCGTCGGCAGCCCACCCCCGAGATGCCCCGCCCGCAACAGCCGGCACTCCTCGAGGATCGCCGGCCCACCGCGCCGGTGGATCGCCCCGTCCACCCCTCCCCCGCCCAGCAACGACGAGTTCGCGGCATTCACCACCGCATCGACCTGCTGCTCAGTGATGTCCCCGCGTACGACCGTGATCTCCACGCCCTCGACCCTATCCGCCTGATAGCGGCTGCGGCGGTCAGGAATTCTCGTCCAGCTTGGCCCGTGCTCGCGCATCCGAACGCTAACCTCGTAACCGTGGATCGGGCCGAGTTGGACTTAGTCGCATGGGCGTTCGCCGACGACGGAGTACCCACCGAAGCATTGCAGGAGTTGGCCGCGGAACTGGCGCCGGACGGCGTGGGCCGTATCGAGTTGCTTCGCCGAGGTTCCAACGTCGTGCTGCAAGCCCCTGAGTCCCGGTGCATCCTGCGCCTTCAGCACGCGCACCTGGCGGATGCCGTCAAGGCCAACCTCGACCTGGTCGCACGTCTCACCGCGACAGGCGCTCCCCTCGTCGGCCCCTTGACTTCTCGCGTGGCAATGACCGACGTGGTCGTGCTCACCGCTTGGCCGGCCGGCCAACCTGCAAACGCCGAGGACACGGCGGCATTGGGAGCGGTCTTGCAAACGCTCCATGATGTACAGCCACCCAGGGAGCTTTCGCTGGTGAACGTGACAGATCGGTTCGATCGCAGATTCGCCGACCTGCCCTCCGATATCCCGAACCGGATCGCCAAAGCGCTGCGCGATCATGCCGATCTCGCGGTAGACACGTTGCGCGCTGCCTCTTCGTCCTCAGACGTTCTTCTCCACGGCGACGCCCATGTCGGCAACCTGGTGTTCCTCCACGACGAACCCCGCCTGATCGACCTCGACGACCTCTGTCGCGGGCCGCGCGAGTTCGACCTCGCGCCCTCTCTGGCCTCCTACCAACGATTTCACCGCGACGACCGACGTTGGCAAGCGTTCAGAGCGGCCTACGGTGAAAGTGCTGATTGGGATCTTGTGAACACATTGACGGTCGTTCGGGAGGCAACGATGAATACGTGGTTGGCCGGCCTGTGGGAACACGACCCGCATGCGCGAGACGAGTTGATCCACCGTGTTGATACCTGGGACAAGGATTGGAACTCTCACGAACCCTGGCGGGCAATGTGACAGCACGAACCCAGGACTGGGTTGCTCCGTGGAGCAGCCGTTCGACCGTGCGACTCGTTCTCATCGCCGAGATCGAACCGCTCGATCCGGCGTCCGAGACCAAGACGGCCAGACCTGTCGCTGACGTCCTGGATTTCGGTCGCCTCGCACCGCACGTCCTGCGCAATCGGGACGTCTTCGTGCATTGCCACACGGCGGCCTCGCACTCCAGGGACGAAGTCTCGTGGAAACGCGCGGCGCAAGTCGTGCACACTGATCGGGCTGTCGGATCCGTCTGGGCAACGCCTGGCGCTGGCGCAGACTTCTACGTGCAACTGGTCGATATCACGCCCTCCGACGGAATCCCCGACCTTGTCGCTGCCCTCGAGGACATGTATTACGGCGATCTGGTCTTGCCCGATCCGGGGATCCCGATGCGCCGCGTCGACGGCGGGCGTACGCATCAGATCGTCATCTTCTCCGATCCCGGCGACCGCGAGCTCACCGAGGACGAGATCCAGCGGCTGATCTATCGGGCCGACCTCGACGCGCGGCCCGAGTACAGCGACATCGTCCGGCCGACGGAGCTGAACCGTCGTGTCGGGCGCGGCGCGGCGTTGGGGCCGTTCGTCTCGGTCCTCTGGGGGCAGCAGGACTACATCGAGAACTGTGCCTTCTTGTCCGCCATCACCGGCGCCACGGCTTCAGTGGTGATGTTCGAGGCCCGAAGCGACCTGATGCAAGAGATCGCGGCAATCGGCAATCACCATGGCGACCGACTCGCCGCGGACGACACACGGGACCGACTCGACGGCGTCAACCGAACGCTCGCCAGCATCGAGAATCGGATCGCCCTGTGCATCGATGGCGTCTCGACGATCATGCCGTACGTTCCGTCCCTCCGCGTCGAGAGCTTCCACCGGGCGCTCTTCACGGCCCTCGACACGGAGTTCAACCGCACTGCGCTACAGCGCCTGCTCGAACGGCTTCACGCCTTGGTTGATCTCGAGCAGGAGATGTTGAGCTCACGAGTCGCCCAAGAGTCTGACGACCGCACATTGCGCTGGTCACTCTCGATCGGTCTAGCGTCGCTTGTCGCCGTCCCGTTCACCATCGTGTTTGGGTTCTTCGGGGCCAATGCGAACGAGATCGACTCGGCCAGATCGATCTTCTCGATGCAGTACTGGCCCATCTTCGCCATCGTCGGAGGCGCGACCCTCGCCATCGGCATGCTGCATCTGATGCTCTATCTGCATCACAAGCGAGAATCTCACAGACGCCGAAAATGATCAGAGATTCTCAACCCACGTTCGAATGTCGCCGACCGCGTCCTCCAGTTGACTGTTCAGCTGCTCAAGAGTTTCTTCAGCGTTCTGCACAACTATGTGGACGTCAAGCATCTCTGCACTCCCCACGACTTGGCCGACGCGTTGCACGATGCCGTTCCATTCTTCAACTTCGCTCTTTGCGCCGACTACACGCAGACCAGCGCGCGAGACGGCCTCCGCAGCGCGAAGAGAGCTCTCCTTGACACCGTCGAGCAGTGAACTGTGCGAGCCCTCTCGCTTACCCAGCAGAGGGACGTCGACACGCGCCTTGCCCTGCTTGAGCTGGACGTACTCTCGCGTCACTAAAGGTTGCCTACGCACATTCGCGTAAGCAGTGGCTACGCCAGCGAGAAGTCCGCCGCGATATCGATTTCGAGCTGTCCTTGAGTCCTTCCAGAACTCGATGGGTATCGCCCGCAAAGCCTCGAAAAGAGCGCCATAACCAACGTAATATCCTGGCCCGCGACCGCGGTCAGCTTCGAGTCCGTAAGCAACGTCTCGCAGACCGTCCAAAGCATCCTCAGAAAGGCCGCTCACCGGGTGGCCAATGCGGCGGACGAGAGCATCAGCTCCATCATATCCGGCTCTCCCCGCCGGGTCCGACCGCAACTGGCGAAGGCGTTCTTCCCATGCTTTCGCCTTGAGAAGGGGGCCGCCAACGAACGCGTTGAGGACGGTCAACTCGTCTGGCAACGACAATGGGCCGTCCGGCTTCGCCACCGTGACACCTAGCTTCTCGCCGTCTTTCTCAGAGAGTGCCGCCTTGACTCCAAGTTGAAGTGCCAGGCCGAGGTCATCGCGCTTCCTGCGCCGAAGCTCCCTGAGCTTGACGGCATCCGGATCCGCCATCGGCTTTTCACTCCTTTACGAACAATTCGACCCTATGATGTCTAACGAGATGTTGCAGATCCCCCTGCAAGATCTGCTCAGCAAACGCCTTCTTTTCCTCTGGAACCGCCTCCGTGACGGCACGCAATATCTCGGCCAGAGAACTCGGGCTACTCCCCATTGACGACACAGCCATCAACGTCGCACCATATGCAACTCCTTGCGAATCTCCAGCCTCGAAAAGAGCCGGACCTCCCGAGGCACTGAAAGGTTCTGGCTGCGATTTGGAGGGAACTGTCTCGGCGACCTTACGAATCTGGATATCCGCGAGCTCATCATCCGTCAACGGACGATTTCCAAACTGCATCACGAGCCCGTTTTCGTTCAGTTCGTTGAGCTGAGTTCGCACGGCGTCGACGTTGCCTGACGACTCGACCCATTCGGCGAGTGCGAGTTCTGCGGGCGCTGTCGAAAGAATCTCGAGAAGCGCCGCGTACCCCGTCGGAAGCGGAAGCGACCCTGACCCAATTCGAAGGACCGCATGATCACTGGCGGTCTCAGAGGAAATGTCCACGGTCGAGTCCACGATCTCACTGCTGGATCTGACTCCCTCGTAGACGCCGATGGGGAGGTACCACGTCACTTTCTTGTCCTTACCTAGAGGCTATTGGCCCATGAAACGGCGGTTGCATCCGCAGCTTGAAGTTCACCGATCGTGTGCGCAAGCAACTCTGCGCAGGCGTTCAGGCTCGAGAGCGCCAGCCCCGGCGCCTCTTGACTCGTCGTGTAAGTCGTCCCTTTGAGCACTCGGATCGATTCCTCGAGATCGCCAATTGCCTCTGCCAGGAGACCACCGGCCTCCTCTGCGTGTCTGCTGCCTTCGGCGATCTCGCGGCGGACATCGTCGTACTCGTCCTGCATGACAATCCGACCGTCACAGTCCGTCGGCAAAGGTCTTCGATGCATCAGCTGCCTTCATCAGCGTGGAGATAGCACCGTCAACAGCGTCCTTGGCCTGCTGGTAGATCTGAGCGATCTCCTGGTCCTTCCCAGTGGCGGTGTTGCCGATGGACGCAAGAACACCCTGGGTGATCGAGTCGAACGCCTCTTTGAACTCGGTCAGGGCCGAGGCTGTGCCCTCGGACTCGGTGACGACCTGGCTGAGGCCAGCCTTCGCCTCTTCGATGCTTGACACTGATCTATCCCCTTCCAAGAAGTCACATCACAACAATGATGATGACGATGAGCAGCAACAGGACGATCCCTGCAGCAACAGCAATCAAACCTGCGTTCAATGTACGCGGCGGCGGCTGGTTACGAGCCGCTTCGAGAGCAGCACGGCGGGCCTCGAGGGCGTCGGCGGCGTCTCGGGCGGCTTCTGCCTGGTTGGCCGTGCGCACGCGGTGGTCTCCGATGGCACCGGCGAGGGAGACGACGGCACGGTCCTGGTCGTGCTCGGCCTCGGCGAGCGGACCGACAGCGCCCGCGATCGGCGCGACGGTGGCGGGGAGGCGGATGCCGAGGTCGGCCAGGTCTTCGGCGTCGAGGGCGCCGGCGGCTCGACGGTAGGAACTCTTCGCGCGCGCCAGATGCTCGGCGACCCGCTCCGTGTCGGCGCGATGACGGCGGTCGATGGCTTCGGCCTGATCCCGGGCGGCGGCTTCTGCGGCACCGCGTGCTCTCGGGGCATCCGATACGGCGACCGCCAACCGATCGAGTGCTCCGAGGTAGCCCTGATACAGATTCTCAGTCACGGGAGACCTCCGCGACGAGGCGGTCTCGCGCATCCGCGTCGAGCGGCGCGTACGGAATCATCTTGCGCAGGCCCGCCGACGTGGCGGCGTCCTCGAAGAGGGCGCGGTGAGCGGTAGGGGTCCATTGGGTCAGTGGACCGTGGATACGTTGGGCGATGTCTTCGGTGCCCTGCAGAAGCAGGGTGCCGTCGAAGGGCGCGTTGCGAAGCAGGCCGAGGTGGGCCAGGAACGTGGCCGGGTTCGACCACCACAACAGTGGATGTACGCCGGCGACCGGTGCACTGCGGAAGAACCCCTGGATGGCTTTCTCCGGGGCCGGCGCGACGCCCTCCTTGATATCGAGGGGGCCGACGCGGTCGATGTTGAAGCCCAGCAGATACAGCGGCGGCGCCTCCGCAGATCGCTGGGGCAGCTCTTTGGCCGCCGCGCTCAACCAGCCGATGATCTCGCGCTGAGGAACGACCACGGGCTGGTGGCCCAGGCCGGTGAGCGTCTCGACCCAGCCGGGTAGGTCGCCGAGCTCGCGGTCGCGCCCCACCAGAGCGTCGAGGATGACGAACTCGGCGGTGCCAGGGGCGTGCTGGAGGGCGAGCGCGAGACCCGCCGCCTGCAGCACACCCATGGCAGCGTTTTCCGCGGCGGCGTCGAAGTCGTCACCGGTGGTGCCGGCGCCGATGATCGCGAGCGCACGGCCGGGCGATGCCTCCAGCGTGAACGCGACCGGGCTCTGGTCGACGGTCAGGGGGCGTCCGAGCGGGATCCGCGGCGCTCGCCCCGCAGCCGTCTCCTTCCGCAGCGCGCGCAGCGCCGGGATGTCTTCGAGCAGCGAGCCCGCGGCAGAGCCGTCGAAGACGTTCGGCGGCGCGATCACACCTGTGCCGTCTGATCCGTCGGCCCGAGATGCGCGCGCATGGAGCTCGTCGCGAAGCCGGGCGAGCTGGTCGTCGTCGGCGGCGGCGACCATGAGGCTCTGGTTGGCCTCGAACGCTCCGTACTCCTTGTTGAGCACAGCCTCACCACGGAACCGGAGCCTCGCGGCCGCGTCGTTTCCCTGGCTGAAGGTGGCGACCGCTTCCTGTGGTGAGTTCTTCAGGCCGAGACGGATCGGGAACTGGGAGAAGACACCCTGGGACGAGCCGAGCAAGGTGCTGATGCCGGAGATCGACTGCGAGGCGAGGATGACGTGGACCCCGTAGGAGCGGCCACGGCGTACGACCTGCTCGAGCAGCTTCGCCGCCTGGGCGCCGACCTTGTCACCACCGTCGTCGAGCAGCAGGTGGAACTCGTCGACGATCAGCACGATCCGGGGCATCCTCGCCTCCGGGTTGGCCGCGCGGTAACGGGAGATGGAGTCGCCGAAAGGCTTGAACAGGCGAGCGCGGCGTACAAACTCCGATTCGAGGTGGGACAGCACCGCCAGGCCGAAGTCCTGGTCGGCCTCGATGCCCAGCACGCGCGCATGCGGCAGGAACTCGGGGCTCCCGGGGGTGGGTGCCATCGGATAGAGGGTGACACCCTCCTTGAAGTCGAGCAGGAACAGCTCGACCTCGTCAGCAGCGTAGCGAGCCGCGATGGAGTAGATGATCACCTTGAGCAGGTTGGACTTGCCCTGACCGACCGCGCCGGTGATCAGCGCGTTGTGCTTCTGCTCGCGATCGTCACCGAAGGTGATCTCGACCGGCTTCGGCCCCGCCTTGCCGACGGCGAACGTGATCCCCTCCGCCGAGGAGGTGGCCCATCCGGCATCCGGCTGGATGTCGGCGAAGGGTACGACGGGGAGCGAGATCTTCTCCGCCGCGACGGCCACTTCGCCGGCCACCTGGCGAGCCTGATCGGGGCTGATCTGCGGGATCAGGAGCTTCAGGTCGGGGCGACGTCGCCACACCAGGTCACCGGCCCCGCCGCCCGCGCTGGTGTCTTCGAGGTCGAAGGACTCCCCCAGGCCCCGGAGCCGCTCGAGGTCGAGCCAGTCAGGAAGCTCCAGGTCGGGCGCCACCTGGAAGACGAACGAGATCCCGTGTCGCGGTGCCACGTCGGCCAACAGCATCAGCCGCTCGTGCTGCGCCTCGGCGACCGAGTGTGGGTAGTCGTGGAGGGTGACCAGGTGGAATCGCTCGACGGACATGCCCAGCCGCGCACGGTGCTCGATCAGATCGCCGGGCACGCCCTGGAGCACGTCGCCGATGCGCGCGACTGTCGTGGTGAGCTCATCGATGAGGGCGTCGAGATCACGCGGAGTCTGGGTGTTGCGTACGAGGCCCTGGTCGACGTTGTTGAGACCGACGAACGGAGCCAGCGGGTTGCCGAGGCGCGGGTCGAAGGACCACAGGGCGAGGTCACCAGGTGTCGTGCCCAGCAGCGCTTCCGCCTGGATGTTGCGGGCGAACGCGTCGGTCACCGCGGTGTCGCCGACCACGGTGACGTGGCCATAGCCGAGCAACGGAACCACCAGGGGCACGTCGAGGTCGGCGTTGACCGATGCGTCCTCCCGGTCGGGTCCGATCAGTCCGAGCTCGATGTGCTCGGCCGCAGCCAGTGCTCCGGCCCTGCTCGCCGCCCGCAGGTCGGCCGCGGCCTCTCGAGCCGCGATGTGGGCGGCCGTGATCGTGTTGGTCGCTTTCGTCGCTGCGATCGCGGCGTTACGTCGCGCCGTGGCTCGGAGGGTCTGCTGCTCGCCGTCGTAACGCTGCTGGAGCGCGTCACGATCGGCCTGCAGCACCCCGAGCACGCGGGCGTGGCTCTGCTGCAGGAACGCGGCTGCTTGAGCCACCGGGCCAACCGGCCGGCTCTGGGGAGAGTCCGTCGTCGGGTCGCTCATCTAGAGCCCCGTCCTTGCCCAGGCATCGCCGAGAACCTTGCGGTTCAGCTGCCACTGTTGCGGATAGACCCGCAGGAAGAGAGCCGCGGCGAGCCCGATGTTGAGCACGAACGCGGCCAGGATCCCGAGGGTGTCGCCGAAGATCAGCGAGAGGATGAGCCACGAGAGCCAGATACCGATGACGACCCAACCGAGCACCCAGAGCACCAGGCTGCCCGTCGGCGCCATGAAACGGCGGGACCTGGCAGCGACGAGATCGGCACGCAGCCCGTCGCGGTGACGGTGGACCGAGTCGCTCAACGGAGCGAGTGCCTCGATCTCACCCAAGCGGCTCTCGATGTGGTCGACCTGCCGCTTGGAAGCGACATAGGTGGCGCCGCTCTGGTCGTTGCTCATCGCTGCCTTCGAGTCGGCGATCAGCACCCGGGCGAGGGCGTCGCGAGCAGCCTGGGCACCGGCGTGCTTGACGACCATCTGGCGAGCTTCGACGACGGCGTCCTTCGGTCGGTTCTGGTCGATCAGGGTGTAGGCGACCTGCGCGTCCCACGTCGGGTCGTCGGAGGAGAGATCGGCTGCGGCGCGGTAAGCGTCCTCGGCCTCGCTGTGGCGCCCCTCGGCGCGGAGGACATCGCCACGGAGTCCGGGGCCGGCCGCGTCGCCGGGCATCAGCTTCATCGCCTCGGTCGCCGCGAACTCGGCGTCACGGAAGTCGTCCTGAGCCAGCGCCGCGCGAGCCCGCAGCTGCCATGCCCGCGGATCGCCGGGGTTGGCGTGGGTGGCTTCCTTGGCAGCACCAGCGGCGTTGCGCGCTTCACCGGCGTCGAGGTAGTCGGCCGCTGCCTTGAGCCAGTCCTTCTGCGCACCGCGCTGCCGACTCTGCGGCGCAGACGCCTCGCTCTCGCGGTCCGCCGGCGCCGCAGACGCCTGGTGAGCGGCCAGCTCGGCGTCGTACGCCCTTCTCGACCCGGAGCTCTCGAAAGCTGCTTCCGCCTCGGCGATCCGGGCGAGCATCTGTTCGGCCTTCGAGCGTTGCTCGAGGCTCGGTGAGCCGGCTTGCTGGCGGTAACGGCCGCGGGTCTTTCGGACCGCAGCGCGGATCGTCTGCTCGTCGGCAGACTGCTCGATCCCCAACAGCGCGTAGAAGTCGATGAACGTCATCCCGAGGTCTACCCCACCCTTCGCAACCCGGACTCTGAGTTCGAACCTACTTGCCGATACGCGCCTGCGTCACCGAACACGATGAACTCGATCGGCGCAGGTGCCAACCTCAATTCACCGTGATGGCACGGATCTTTGCCTCCGCCAGCTCGACCTGCGCCGCGGTCAGATTGGCGACCCGCTCGACCTCGAAGGTGCCCAGGGACCGGTTGGCGGTCAGGTCCTCGAGCTCCACGAAGACAGTCTGGTCGACGTCGTAGTGATAGGTGATGCGCAACGGCGCCCCCTGTGGGTATGGCGGGAGCGAGAGCATCGACCTGCCGATCTCGACCACGAACGCCGGGTCCGTGTCGTCGCCCTGCGTGACCCGGACCTCGACCTGCGTCTGGCTGTCGTACGTCGTACGCACCTGGCGGCTCTCCTCGGCCGGGACCTTCGTGTTGCGACCGATCACCACGAGGTTGGCCTCGCGGTCGTGCTCGGCGTCTTCGAGCACGATGACCCCGAGCGCCTGAGAGGTGACATCGCGCACGGTCACGTCGCGTCCGCTGAACGGCGCCGGCCCGAAAGTCTGCTCGGGTGCCTGCTCGGGATGCCGCGTCTCGTCCGGGGCCGCGCCTTGCCCGGATGGCTGTGTGGACTGCTCGATCGCGGCCTGGATCGCGGCGCCGAGCGCGACCGCCTCGTCAGGGTTGATGTCGGTCGCCGGCTTCTTGCCCGAGAGGCTCGTGACCATCTCCCGGATCATCGGCATGCGGGTCGACCCGCCGACGAGAAGCACCTCGTCGACCTGCTTCCAGCCGATCCTGCCCTGGTCGAGCACGTCCTCGACCAGCTCACGGGTGCGGTTGAGGAGCGATCTGCACGCCTTCTCGAAGTCTGTGCGAGACACCTTCACGCGGTAGGGCTTGCCTCCGATGGTGACCGTCACGTTCGTCGACGCCACGGTCGTCAGCGTGCGCTTGGCCATCTCCGCCCGCTCGCGGAGCAGCGCCAGCGCGTCCATGTCGTCGAGCACACCGGTCGCTCCCTGCTCGGCGAGCTCGTCGGCGACGTACTGGATCAACGCGTTGTCGAAGTCGAAACCGCCGAGGTTGCGATCGCCGTCGGTCGCGACGACGTCGAAGGTCGTGTCCTGGATCCGCATCAGGGTCACGTCGAAGGTGCCGCCACCGAGGTCGTAGACGAGCACGGTGGCGTCGCGGGTCTCGTCCAGACCGTAGGCCAACGCTGCGGCCGTCGGCTCGTTGAGCACCCGCAGCACGTTGAGTCCGGCGATCTTCCCCGCCTGCCGGGTCGCGGTGCGACGGGCGTCGTCGAAGTAGGCCGGCACGGTGATCACCGCATCGGTGACGTCGGTATCGAGAGCGAGCTCGGCATCCTGCTTGAGCCGTTTCAGGATGATCGCGGAGACCTCTTCAGCGGTGTAGGTCTCCCCCGCCGAGGAGTCGAACCGCCAGTGCGGGTCGCCCATATGACGCTTGACGAACTGCACGACGTCGAGCGGCGCCGTCGCAGCCTGGTGCTTGGCCATCGCACCGACCAGTGGCTCGTCGCCGCTGCCGAAGTCTTGGAAGAGCACCACCGACGGGGTGGTCGCGTCACCGTCGGCGCTCGGCAGGATCACCGGCTCCCCGGTCGATTCCAGCACCGCCGTCGCCGAGAACGTCGTGCCCAGATCGATCCCGATCGCTCGCCCCATCTTGAGCTCCTCCCGAGTCACGCATCAAGCCTCGCCAGTGCCTCTCAACCTATCCTCATCGCGGAGTCACGGCTGGTGAACTCACGCCGGGCGAGCCGGCCCCACGTCGCGGCGTACGTCGGTCACTCGAGCTCCAGCGCGACCATCGGCAGCCCTTGGACCCGATGACCGACAGCGTCCTCGATCGCCCCGCGCAGGCGCTGCCAGGCTTTCGGGTGCGCGGCCTGATAGCGGCCGAGTGCCGCGGCCGACTCCTCCTCCGAGAGGAACCGTGCGTGAGCCGCGACGTCGGTGCGGTAGCCGCTGCTGACACGGCAGGAGGGGTTGGCGAGGAGGTTCTGATACCACTGCGCCCCGGTGCCGAAGCCGCTGACGATGACGATCTCGTTCGCGCTGGGACGCTCGACGACCTCGAGGCACACATACCGTGGCTCGCCCGAGCGACGGCCGATGTGCTCGAGCATCAGCATGCGCTCGCCGAGGAGTCTGCCGGCGCGATGGCGATAGAGCCAGATCGGTGCGCGCACGACCGCGCGGGTGCGCAGCAACCGGGAACCGACAGAGTCGATCAAAGAGGTCATCTCATGGAGACTACCCATCGAAACCGTCTGCGAAGGAGCCATCGTGGCCAGTGTGACCATCGCCGTGATCGGCGTGTTCTTACTCGCCATGGGCGCCTACGCCCTGGTCGCCCCGGCCGCCCTCGCGGCGCCGTTCAACCTGACCGCACGCACGCCCGAGGCCCGCTCGGAGATCCGGGCCGTCTACGGAGGCTTCGGGGTCGCCATGGCCGCCGTGCTCGGTCTCGCGGCCCTCGACGTCGGCGACATCCGCACGGGCGCGGTGACGACCGTCGGCCTCGCGCTCATCGGCATGGCCGCCGGCCGGCTCGTCTCACGACTCTTCGACCGGGCCGTACGCCTCTATCCCATCTGGCTCTACTTCGGGATCGAGCTGGTGGCGGGCGCCGCGTTGCTCCTGTGTGCGTGACGGCGCCCGCCGGGTTGCTCAGGCGCGCGCAGCGTCCTCGCGCGGGTCGTCGGCGTCGACCAGCCGGACGGCCTCGTCGAACTCGGCCTCGATCGCCGGGTTGGCCCGATAGGTCACCAGGCTGACGACGACGGCGACGAGGGTGTTGAGCGCGAAGCCCGGCACGATCTCGTACATCTGCGAGCTCAGCGCGTTGATATTGCCCCACACCACGACCGTTACCGCGCCGGTGACCAGACCGGCCAGCGCGCCGGCCGCGGTGAGCTTCCGCCACCACAGTGACAGCAGGATGATCGGGCCGAAGGAGCCGCCGAAGCCGGCCCAGGCGTAGGCGACGAGGTCGAGCACGCTCCCGGTCTTCTGCCACGCCAGCACGGCGGCGATGACCGAGACGGCCAGCACAGCCAGCCGTCCGAACAGCACCAGCTGCGACTGCGACGCGTTGGTCTTGAAGACCGCCTTGTAGAGGTCTTCGACCAGCGCCGAGGAGGTCACCAGCAGCTGGGAGGAGATCGTGCTCATGATGGCCGCGAGCACCGCCGCGAGCAGCACACCGGCCACAAGCGGGTGGAAGATGATCTGGCCGAGCGCGATGAAGACCGCCTCCGGGTCGGTGAGCTCGGCGTCGGGGTTCTGCCGGTAGTAGGCGATGCCCACAAGGGCGGTGCCGACGGCGCCGAAGAGGCTCAGCAGCATCCAGCCGATGCCGATCCGCCGAGCCGCGACCGCCTCACGTGCCGTACGCAGTGCCATGAACCGCACGATGATGTGCGGCTGCCCGAAGTAGCCCAGCCCCCAGGCGAGCGCCGAGAGCACACCGAGCGTGGTGGCCCCTTCGAGCATGCTGAGGTGGTTCGGGTCGACCTCCCGGATGCTGTCGGCGGTCGATCCGATCCCGCCGGTCACGAAGAGGCCCACCACCGGCACCGCGATCAACGCGAGCAGCATGATCGTGCCCTGCACGAAGTCGGTGTAGGAGACCGCGAGGAAGCCTCCGAAGAGCGTGTAGGCGACCACGACAGCGGCCACCACCAGCATGCCGGTGTGATAGCTCGCGTTGAAGGAGCTCTCGAAGAAGACGCCGCCGGCGACCATGCCGGAGGAGACGTAGAACGTGAAGAAGACGACGATGACCAGCCCGGAGGCGACCCGGAGCAGGCGCGAGCCGTCCTTGAGCCTGTTCTCCAGGAAGCTAGGCACGGTGATCGAGTTGCCCGAGACCTCCGTGTAGGTGCGCAGACGCGGCGCCACGACCTTCCAGTTGAGCCAGGCGCCGACCGTCAGGCCGACCGCGATCCAGCCCTCCACCAGCCCGGTCGCATAGATGGCACCAGGCAGGCCCATCAGCAGCCACCCCGACATGTCCGAGGCGCCGGCGCTCAACGCGCTCACCATCGGACCGAGGTCACGACCACCCAGCATGTAGTCGTCGAGATTCGTGGTGCGCCGATACGCCCAGGCGCCGATGGCGAGCATCGCGAGCAGGTAGGCCACCAGCGCGATCATTTGGTAAGTCAGGTCAGACACCGAGACTCCTTTGTCGGGGGACTCCGCAGAACCTAGACCTTGTGCCTGGTCGGGCGAAAGACCAGGCCGTACGCGGGCGGCGTCAGCACGCCGCGCGCGGATTCAGATCAGCCTGGCCGCCTGGGCCAGCCTGGGCCAGCCCGGGCCCAGCATGCCTCGCCAACCGCTCCGATCAGTGTCGACGCCAGACGCCAGACGCCAGCCGTCGGAGGAACTGTCGAACCCGGTCGACGATGGTGCCGAACAGCAAGGAGATCGCACCAGGCGGACGCGTACCCGCGGTTGGCTCCTCCTCCCCCGAGGCAGCCCGGTCCACGGCACGGGCGAACTCCTCGAACATCCGGCGGCTCACGTCACCGGCGAGCGACCGACCGAAACCCGCGATACGTCCGGTCAGGAAGACGCTGGCGTCTGCCTGCAGAGCGGTCCCACCGCCGTCGACTGCAGCTGCCGTCATGATGATCCGGGCCAGCGCCCCGCCGCCCGCGTCCTTGCCCTGCGCCTTCATGACGATGCGGTCGGCGGACTGTTCCTCGATGTGCGCGATTCCGTTGAAGGCCATCCGCATCGGGCCGAGGGCGATGCGTGCCCGGCCGCGGTACCAGTCGGCGCCGAGCTCGTCGGTCAGTTCCGCACCCGGCAGACAACGGGCCAGCAGCCGGATGTCGCCGAAGACGCGCGCCACCTCGGTCGGGTTTGAATCCAGCCGGCTGGTGACTTCGATATGGATGGTGGGGTCGCCGGCAGGAAGGTCGATCTCCTGAGGACGTTCAGCAGGCTCCTCGTCGAAGGTGCTCTCCGCCGAGATGGCGGCCGGGCCCGTCGCGGCGGCCGCGGTTCGTCCGACGAGGGCGCGCTTCCCGCAGTTTCCCGGAGCGGGAAGAGTTCCACGATGAGTCTGGGCAACATCATCGACGGCGTCGATGATGTTGCGGTATCCCGTGCACCGGCACAACACTCCGGAGAGCTCGGCGGGGAGGTCATCGCGCTGCACCCCGGGCTCATGGGTCAGCAGATCGTACGAGCTCATCAGGAAGCCCGGCGTGCAGAATCCGCACTGCAGTCCGTGGTGCCGACCGAACGACTCCTGCAGAGGATGAAGCTCATCCTGGCGACCCAGTCCCTCCACCGTGGTGATCTCGGCTCCATCCAGTTGGGCGGCGAACAGCAGACAGGCTCGCGCCGCGTCGCCGTCGACGAGCACCGTGCACATGCCGCAGATCCCGTGCTCGCAGCCGACATGGGTGCCGGTGAGTCCGAGGTGGTCGCGCAAAGCGTCGGACAGGGTGACGCGGGCCGGCAACGAGAGGTGGACCTCGGTGCCGTTGATGGTCAGATTCACCTCGACGGCCTGGTCGGCCTCGGTGCGGGCGTACGGCTGCGGCAGGTTCATCGGGAGCATTCCTCGGATTCGGAGAGTCTGGCTGACACGTAGGCGCGGCTCACCTCGCGTGCGGCAAGGGCGCTGATCAACTGGCGGCGGTAGGCAGGGCTCGCGTGGCTGTCGCCCACTGTGTCGACGACGTCCCCAGCGACGTCCGGCGTGTGATCGGCAAGCGCCGATAGCAGATCCGCCCGCGACGGATCCGAGCCGGTCCTCTGGAGTGCGGAGCGAAGCTGCTGCGACACATCCACGGTGACGGGTACGTCCGAAACGCCGAAACAGGTCAGCCGCGCCTCCACCGACGCTTCCGACGTGTGCACGCGAACAGCCACGCCCGCCAAGGCGAAGTCGCCGTGCCGGCGGGCGAACTCTCCGAAGCCGAACCCCTCCCCCCGCTTCGCGACCGGGAAGATCACCTCCGACAAGAGCTCGTCCGGCTCGATCGCCGTCGAGAGCGCACCAGTGAAGAAGTCGGCAGCAGGCACCTGCCGGGTGCCGTGGCCAGTCCTCAGCACCATCGTGGCCCCCAGACAGGCAGCCACCGCGGGAAGCTCTGCTGACGGGTCAGCGTGCGCGATGCTGCCGCACACGGTGCCACGGCTGCGGATCTCGCGGTGGCCGACCCATGGCAGGGCCATACGCGCGAGCGGGACCGCCGCAGCGATCTCCTCCCGCTGGAGCTGTCTCTGACGGACAGCGGCACCGACTCGAAGAGACCCGCCGTCCCGGGAGAGCTCGCCCAGCTCCGGCACCGCGTTGATGTCGATCAGCTGCGTCGGCCGCCCGAGGCGCATCGCGAGCACCGGCACCAACGACTGCCCACCGGCGATCACCTTGGATCCGTCACGGGACAGCTCGGCCACCACATCGGCGACGGTGCCGGGTCGGACGTACGCGAACGGCGCGGCCTTCACGTGATCACCGGCCCTCGAAGCGCGGAGGACGCTTCTCACCGAATGCGGCGACCCCTTCGGCGAAGTCGTGACTGGCCCTCAGCATCGAGTAGGCCTTCCGCTCGAGCTCGATACCGGTGTAAAGCGGGCCGTCGACACCTCGGTCGAGCACTTCCTTCGCGGTTCGCATCGCCATCGGCGAGTAGCCGAGCAGCTTGCCCACGACCTCGTCGACGGTCTTCTCCAGCTCCTCGGCGTCGGCGCAGCTGTGCGACGTCAGGCCCCAGTCGAGCGCCTGCTGTCCGGTGATCCGCTCGCCCGTCAGGACGTGGTACTTGGCGCGGGAGAGCCCGATGAGCCGGGCAAGACGCTGGGTTCCGCCGCTTCCCGGAATCATCCCGAGCTTCATCTCCGGCAGCGCGAAGCGAGAGCGGTCCGTCGCGATGCGGATGTCGGCCGACAGCGCGAGCTCGAGCCCGACGCCGAAGCAGTAGCCGTCGATCGCGACGATGACCGGCTTGGGGCTGCGGGCCGCCGCCGTGACGTCTTGCCCGAGGTCGGTGAGGTCGACGGGTTCCACCTCCATGAACCCGGCGATGTCGCCGCCCGAGGTGAAGTGCTCCCCTTCGGCGCGGATCACCACCACTTGGACACGATCGTCCGCGTCGATCTCGGTGAACCGCTCCGCCATCACCCGACGGGTCTCCATCGTGATGATGTTGTAGCGCCCGTGGTCCAGGATCAGGTGGGCTACCCGCCCGTCGTGACTGTGCTCGAGCCGGATCTCGCCTCCGGTGAGTGGCATGTCAGTTTCCCTTCGATGTGGTGAGCAGTTGGTGCAGTACGTTTCCGTGCAGCGGCAGCGAGTCGACCGTGACGCCCTCGCCGCGAAGCGCGTCGGCGACGGCGTTGGCGATCGCGACCGGGAGGCTCATCGAGCTGCCCTCACCGCAGCCCTTGGCTCCGAGCCTGGTCAGGGGCGAGGGTGTCTCCAGGTGGTCGCTGGTCAGCGGGAAGACCGACTCCGCCGAGGTCGGGCACAGATAGTCCATGAAGGTTCCCGCGGTGGGCTGTCCCGCGTCGGAGTAGGTCACCTCCTCGAAGAGTGCGCCGCCCAGTGCCTGGGTGATCGCCCCGTGCACCTGGCCCTCCAGGAGCGTCTCGTTCAAGATCGTGCCGGCGTCGTGAACGGTGGAGAGGTCCTCGATCCTCACCGTCAGCGTCTCCCGGTCGATCCGCACGACCACGACGTCGGCGACGAAGCCATAGCAGAGACTGGAGTTGATCTGGTCTGTCCGCGAGGCCGCCTTCGACTGCGGGGGTGTGTACGCCGCCTCCTCGTAGAGCCGGGCCGAGAAGCCGTCCGGCAGGGAACCAGGATCCCAGTGGATCAACCCGGCGGCGTGCCGGAAGGCGATCGACCGCTCGTGGTCGTCGATGAGCCGCACCATCCCGTCGGCGAGCTCGAGCCGCTCGGGCTCGACCTCGAGGAGCACGGAGGCGGCCACCTTGATGGACTCCGCGATGCGGTCGGTGGCCTCGAGCAGCGCGCTCGTCAGGAGCGGGGAGAACCTCGAGGAGTAGCTTCCCGAGCTGATCGTCCACGGCGTGGTGGCGGTGTCCATCTCCACGCGCGGGCGCACCTGGTCGCTCGGCAGACCGAGGTGTTCGGCGACGATGTCACGCGCGACCGTGGCGTGCCCCTGCCCCTGGGGAACCGTCCCGAGAAGCACGCTGACGATTCCTTGGGGGTCCACCGTGACGCGAACATGCTCGGTCGAGCCCGACTTGCCACGTTTGGCGGTCCGGTCCTGGACGGGCGTGGCCAGTCCGACGTAGCCGATGTTCGTCGCCGAGGGATCGACGACAGTCGCGAGGCCGACCCCCATCCACTCGCCGTTCTCCCGGGCGACCGCCTGCTCCTTGCGGAGTCGCTGGTAACCGACGTTGTCGAGAGCGAGATCGAGGGCTCGCTGGTAGTCCCCGGAGTCGTAGATTCCGCCGCTCGGGGTGGCGTACGGGAAGGCGTCAGCCGAGACCAGATTGCGCCGGCGGACCTCCGCGGGGTCGAGCCCGCGCTCGCTGGCGATGTCGTCGATGAGCCGCTCCAGACCGAAGTAGAGCTGCTGCCCACCGAATCCGCGGTTGAGCCCGGTAGGCGCCTTGTTCGTGACCACGGCGCGTGCCCGGATGCCCACGGCGTCGATCTTGTACGCACCGGTGATGTTGCCGAAACAGCGGTAGAGCGTGCTCGGCTCCGGAGGCCTCATGTAGGCGCCGACGTTGTCGACGAGGTCGACCCGCAACGCACTGATCACTGCGTCGTCGTCGACAGCGGCCTCGAACGTCATCACGCGGTCGGAGCCGGCCGAGCTCGCGACGAGGTGCTCGAGCCGGTCCTCGGTCCACCGCACCGGCCGGCCCGCGTGCTTGCTGGCCAGGGCCATCAGTGCGATGTAGGGGTAGACCGCTGACTTGATCCCGAAGCTGCCGCCGATGTCGGCGGGAACCACCAGACGTAGCGACGAGGTCGGGATGCCGAGGGCCCCGGCAACTACCGGCGCCATCGAGAACGGACCGTGGAAGTTGGCGTGGGCGGTGATCTCGGGGCCGCCCGGGCCGTCGCGCCAGTCGGCGACGACGACGTAGCACTCCATGGGCGTGGAGGAGTAGCGAGGGAAGGAGTATCTACGGGTGATGACATGGGGTGCGTCGGCGAAGGCAGACTCGACTCCGCCGAAGGCGAACTCGCGGTCGGTGGCGACGTTGCTGGCGGACTCGTCGTGGAGCAGCGGGGCGTCCGGCAGAAGGGCGTCCTCGGTGCGTACGACCACCGGAAGGGGCTCGTACTCGACCTCCACCAGTTCCGCGGCGTCCTCGGCCAGATAACGATCGGAGGCCACGACGACCACGACGGGCTCGCCCACGAAGCGGGTCTTGTCAGTAGCCGTCGGGTAGTAGGGGTGGGGCGTCTTCACCGACAGCGGGAACGGCTTGAGCGTCGCCAGCACCTCCTCGGGCCCGATCACCGCAGCCACGCCGGGCATCCGCCGGACCTGGTCGAGGTTGATCGAGCGGATCCGGGCGTGCGCATGGGGGCTGCGGACCACCGCCGCCACGAGGGTTCCCGGAAGCGGGTCCAGATCATCGAGGAAGCGCCCCTGACCAGTCAGCAGCGCAGCGTCCTCGACACGAGCGAGACGGTTCACGCGGGAGCACCTTCCTCGGTGTCGGCAAGAGTCTCGAACTCCCCCTCGGTGAGGCGGCGGCGCAGGATCTTGCCCACGGCGGACTTGGGGATCTGGTCGACGACGACATACCTCTTGGGTCGCTTCAGCGACGGCAGGCCCGACCCCTCCCGAGCGAACTGCTCGACCTTCGAGAGCGTTGTCTCTGCCGAGTCCTCGAGGCGTCCGACAATGAACGCGGTGACTGCCTGGCCCCACTTGTCGTGCGGGGTCGAGGCGACGATGACCTCTTCCAGGTCCGGGCAGCCCGCGAGGGCATGCTCGATCTCCTCGGGGTAGAGGTTCTCGCCCCCCGAGTTGATCATGTCGTCGACGCGGCCCGAGACCCACAGGTCACCGTCCTCGTCAGCGACGGCAAGATCATTGGTGAAGTACCAGCCGTCGCGGATGGCCTTGGCGTCGGCGTCGGGCCGGTTCCAATAGCCGGCGAACGCCTCGGGGCTGTCCAAGGAGGCGATCACCTGACCGCGCTCCCCGTCGGCCACTATCTGGTCCGGGCTCGCCCCGGGGTCAGGGTCGACGAGCCTGATCCTGGAGAACAGCCCGGCTCTGCCGGCACAGCCAGGCTTGCTGCTGTTCTCGGGGCCGACCGTGAACGTGTAGATCTCGGTGCTGCCGTAATGGTTGACGAAGCGTGCGGGCTCGACCGCCTCCACGAGCCGTCGCGCGAGCGTCGGGGTCATGGAGGCGCCGGCGTAGGCCAGATTGCGGACCGACGGCGCCTCGCCGAGCCGGTCACCCTGCATCAGGGTCCAGTACATCGTCGGGACGAGGTAGAGCGCGCTGACCTGCTCGGCGAGGATCAGCTCGAGCGCCTCATCAGCATCGAACCTGGCCTGCGGAACCCAGGTCCCGGCTGACAGCACGCTCGCAAGCAGCGTACGGAGGCCCATCGTGTGAAACAGGGGCATGACGCCAAGGGTCGCCTCCCCCGGACCGTGCCCCGTCTGGACCAGGTGTGCCAGAGCGGCGTAGTGCTCAGCGCTGTGTGTTCGTGGAACGCCCTTGGGCTTTCCGGTCGTCCCGGACGTGTACAACATGACGCTGATGTCGTCGATCCCCGGCTTGACCGGAACGACCGTGTTCGACGCCCGCTCGGCAGCACGCGCGATGGAGGGGATGCCAGCGGGCGCGTGGTCTCGATGACCCGCCCACACGAGGGGCGGAGGCTCCGCGACCATCTCGAGGGCACCGACGACGAGGTCGTGGGTGTGCTCGTCGACCGCGATGAGTGCGGGATCGCAGTCGCCGATGCAGTATGCGAGCTCCTCGGGGCTGACGCGGGTCGAGAGCGGCAGGGACACGACCCGGGCCTTCTGGGCAGCCAGGTGCAAGGTGGCCAGCGGCTCACCGCCTTGAAGCATGAAGATGGCGCGGCTGCCCTCTGTCGCTCCGAGCTCGTGCAGGGCATGGGCATAGCGCTCGGTGCGCGCATTCCACACGGCGTACGACATCGGCGCCGAGCCGCCGACCGCGCGGCGATGCGGATATCTCTCGGTGGTCCACCGGAGGGCCGTCGCAAGATCCATCATGCCCACTCCTATCGTATATTTCGCATCGTCTGTTTCAGACGTTGAGGACCCTACGATACGCTTCGGACCGTGTCAACGCCGAAACTGACCCCAACCTCCTACGTCGTGCTGGGCATGGTCTCGATGCGAGGCCCGTCGACGTCGTACGACCTCAAGCGCGCAGTCAATCGCTCCGTCGGCTACTTCTGGCCCTTTCCGCACGCGCAGCTCTATTCCGAGCCGAAACGACTGGTCGACCTGGGCCTCCTGGAGGTGCACCAGGAGGAGGTCGGCCGGCGACGCCAGCTCTACTCATCAACCCCGGCAGGTCTCGACGCCCTCAAGTCATGGCTCAGCGAGCCCACGACCGAACAGATGCAGGTGCGCGACGTCGCCGAGCTCAAGCTCTTCTTCGGCGAGTTCGCCAAGGCCGAGGACATCCTGCAGCTGGCGCGAGAGCAGATCGAACAGCACCGCGAGCGCGTCGAGGTCTACGCCGCGATGCAGGAGCTGTTCAAGGATCGTGAGGACGTTGCCGATCGCATGGTTCCCTTAGGGCTCGGCCTCGCCATGGAGCACGCCGCCCTCGACTTCTGGGAGAAGCTCGAGAAGGAACGCAGCTAGCCAGCCGGACCGAAACAGCCACCCTTGACAGCACCGGGGAACAGCCCTAGGTTGCGATAGTCCAAATCAGACGGTCGCTTCCAGACCGTACACCGTCTGTCATCGAGGTGGCCCCCATGACCAGCCCCACCACTGGCCCAACCAGCCAGCCCACGTCCCCAAAGACCCGCACCAATCGTTCCCTGATCGAGCCGGGCCCCGGACTCATGTCAGGCCTTCGCGATCTCCGACACCACGTGAGTCTCGCGCCGGTGAGCGCCGGCCTGGTAGCCGCCATCTTCGGGTGCACCGGCCCCGCCCTGATCATCATCAACGGCGCCGGCGAAGCTGGGCTGTCCGAGGAGCTCATCACCTCGTGGATCTTCGGGATCTACGTCTTCGGAGGGCTCATCTCTGTGGTTCTCGGACTCCTCTACAAGATGCCCGTCACCGGCGCATGGAGCATCCCTGGCGCGGTCCTCGTCGTCGGTGCTCTCGCAGACTTCGAGTTCAGCGAGATGGTCGGCGCCTTCTTGGCCGCAGGAGTGCTCGTTCTCGCGCTGGGTCTCACTGGGCTGCTGCCTCGCCTGGCCACCTGGCTACCGGTGCCGATCGTGATGGCAATGATCGCCGGCGCACTGATCCGCTTCGCCACCGGCGTGGTGGACGCAGGTATCAGCACACCGGCCATCGTGATCGCCGCGGCGGTGGGCTATCTCCTGCTGACCCGCTTCGTCCGGTCCGTGCCCGGGGTGGTCGGTGCATTGGTGTTCGGTGTCGTCGCCTCGCTGGCCACGGGAGCCTTCGGCTCCACGGAGGCCGACTTCACGTTGTCAGCCCCACAGTTCGTGGCGCCCACGTTCGACGTCAACGCCATCGTGGCGGTGGCCATCCCGCTCGCGGTGCTGGTGATCGGCGCCGAGAATGCCCAGGCCACCGGCGTACTGATGGCTGAGAAGTATGCGCCTCCGGTCAACGCGATGACGCTGATCAGTGGCGTCGGAGGGATCCTGGCGTCGCTCTTCGGTGGCCACAACGCCAACATCGCCGGGCCGATGACCGCCATCTGCTCCTCCGAGCAGGCCGGCGAGAACAGGGACGGCCGCTATGTGGCTACGGTGGTCAACGGGGCACTGTTCGCCCTCTTCGGTGTCTTCGCGGGGGTGGCGGTCGCCCTGGTTTCGGCCCTGCCCCCGACGCTGATCGCCGCCGTTGCCGGGCTGGCGATGATAGGAGTGCTGATCTCGGCCTTCCGCGGCGCATTCGGCGGGGCGACGTTCCAGACCGGTGCATTCACCGCACTCGTGATCGCCATGAGCGGCGTGACCATCCTCAACATCTCCGCTCCGCTCTGGGCACTGCTCGGCGGAGTCCTGGTGTCCCTCGCCATCGAGTCCAAAGACTTCAAGGCAGGTGCTGACGACCACCCCGACCGTTGATCGGACGAATCAGTCGCCGTGCACCCGCTCCCGGGCACACGCGATGAGTGCTGAGAGGTCGAGGCCATAGGTCGGGCCGCTCCCCCGGTCGTACGCCTCGAGCCGACGCGCAGCACGCTCGATGAGCCGCTCGGCGCCGACGGCGTTGCCGCGCTCGTGGTGGGTCAGGCCGACGCACACCTGAGCCAGCCCCTGCCACAGCTCGCGCTCCTCCTCCGGGCACGACTTCCACCGCACCTCGAGAGCCTCGTGGGCGGCGAACGGGCGGCCGGCCTCGAGCAGCTCGCGGGCGTAGGCCAATGTCTCTGCCGGCGGCAGCGGCGTTTCGGAGATGGGCTCGACACCGGGCGAGCCATAGGGCAGCGGCCGGCCCAGGGCGTCGCGCGGGCGGGCCTGCTCGGCACGTCCTCGGTCGTTTCGATCGCGATCGGCAACCATGTCGTTCCCCTTCCGTGCCGGCCGACTCCACCCTACGGACCGTCTCGACGGACCAGCTCGACGCCCGAGATATTCACGTTGCGCGGAGCGCGCAGCCGAGCAACTCTCAGGCCATGGAGTTCTTCTGCTTTCACCGCGACCGCCCGGGATCCACACCGCTGCGCACCCAGATGGCCGAAGAGCACTGGACCTACATGGACCGGTTCGCCGAGACGATGATCGCCAGAGGTCCGACCTTCACCGGCGAGGACACCCTGACCGGAAGCGTGCACATCCTCAGCCTTCCTGACGCCGCCGCAGCTCGCGCGTTCGCCTACGAGGAGCCCGGCTACCAGGCCGGCGCCAGTCGGGACGTGACGCTGCGGCGATGGCACAACACCCTCGGGCGCACGATGTGGGACTTCAGCGGCGGCAGGCCTGAGCTCAACCGCTACCTCGTGCTCGGGTTCACCGAGCCTGCGACCCACTCCCCCGACCTCCCCCGTGGCGAAGAGCTGATCGCCTGCGGACCCCTCCTGTCCGACGACGGCGCCACCACGCTCGGGGCGGCCGTGCTCCTCCAGACCACCGACGCACAGTCGGCGCGGGCGGTGCTCTCCCCTGATCACTTCCTCGGTGTCGAGGTTCACCAGTGGGAGTTCGGCGGGCGTCCGGCGTAGGTCTAGCCCTCAGATCTGCCACGACGGTCAACGGTCGCACCGTCGCCCGCGATCCCTATGCTATTGCGAACTCTTTGCATTAGAGTGGCGACCGTTTCCGACCCCACGCCAGAAGGTGCACCCTGATGACCGCTGCAGCGACCTCGACTCTCACCCAGGCCCAGGCTCGGACGTGGCTCGAGCGATGGGACCGGCAGCAGGAGTACTACATCCCCGATCGCGAGCAGCGCTTCGATGTGGTGGTCGACGTGGTGGCCGATGTCGTGCATCGCGACGACCCGCTGGTGATCGACCTCGGCATCGGACCCGGCTCGTTGGCACACCGTCTCCTCGACCGGATCCCGGGCGCGAGCATCGTCGGGGTCGACGCCGACCCGCTGCTGATGCGGCTCGGCGCCACGGCCCGCCCCGACGACCGGATCCGCACAGTGCTCGCCGATCTGCGCTCTGCCGGGTGGTACGACGAGCTCGGCCTCGAGCGCGCACCCGATGCGTACGTGAGCTCGACCGCGCTGCACTGGATGGACCGGGGACCGCTGCGCGACCTCATCCACGTCTGCCGCCGCAACCTCACCCCTGGCGGCGTCTTCGTCGACGCCGACCACCTCTACGAGTCACCGGAGCGCACCTCGCGCCTCGACCTGCTCGGCCAGGCACTGACCCAGCAGCGCATCGAGCGGGCTGGCGTCTTGGAGAACGAGGACTGGCAAGGCTGGTGGGACGCGGTCGAGGAAGCGCCTGAGCTGGTCGGCCTGGTCACCGAGCGCGACGGCGGTCTCGACCACACCATCACCGATCGCGCCACGGCGGGCGACTATCTCGACTTCCTCGGCGAAGCCGGCTTCACCGACGTCGGGGTCGTATGGCAGTACGGCGACGACCGGGTCGTCGTCGGACTCGCCTGAGCATCCACCCGCCGACTCCTCGACACCAGAGATCGATGCGCCCAGCCGCCTTCATCGCCATCGCCGCCCTCACCGCAGGGCTGCTCAGCGCCTGTGGCAACGAATCCGAGACCGACACCACCGGCACCGCCGACGGCTACCCGGTCACGGTCGAGAACTGTGGCGTCGAGGTGACCTTCGACAAACCCCCGGAGCGGGTCTTCATCGCCAACAGCGCCCCGGTGCAGTATCTCGCCAGCCTGGACCTGCTCGACCGCCTGGCCTCTCGGGCAGGGCAGTTCCCGACTGCTTACTACTCCTCCGAGACCGCTGCGGCCATCGAGAAGGTGCCGTCGCTCACCGAGAAGCTCACCCCGGACGGCCACCTCAACATCTCCCAGGAGGAGATCATCGCCCAAGACCCCGACCTCGTGCTCGGGCTGCCCGAAGGCATCACCCGGGAGTCGCTGGATGCTGCAGGCATCCCCGTGCTCGTCGAGCCGAGCTTCTGCCCAGATGGCATCGACCGTCCCGGCTACGACGTCGTCTACGACCAGATGCAGCTCTACGGAAAGGTCTTCGACCACACGGACCAGGCCGACGAAGCCGTAGCGACGCTCCGCGAGCGGATCGAACAGGTCGAGGCAGGGCTCCCGCGTCAGGAGGAACGCACAGCCGCAGTGCTCTGGCCCTACCGAGGCCAGGGCACGGTCGGCGCGTACGGGAAGCAGAGCATGGCCGACCCACAGCTGACCACGCTCGGCTACACCAACGTCTTCGGCGACGTCGACCAGCGGGTCTTCGAGACCACCATGGAGCAGCTCCTCGACCGCGATCCGGACATCATCGTCCTGCTGCACACCGACGGCACCGAGGCCGAGATCGAACAGGCGCTCCTCGACCTGCCCGGCGCGGACCAGCTCACAGCAGTACGCACCGGGCAGGTCATGGTCCAGCTGTTCAACTTCACCGAGCCGCCGACACCGCTCGTCCTCGATGGCCTCGAGCACATCGCCGCAAGGTTCAACGGGTCGTGACCGGCGTCGCCGAGCACTCCTGCGAGGCATCGAAGCCCCCGCCCAAGCACGCCCGTTGATGAGCGCCTCGAGTGCTACGAGACGAGGGAGCGAGCCTGGCGGCGGGCGACCCAGGAGGTTCGGGCCATGCCGCCGACCGCCGCCGCGACGAGCGCGAGGATGATCATCGTGACCGGTCGGCCGAGCAGATATGTCGGATCCCCGTCGGAGAAGGCCATCGTCTGTCGGAGGGACGACTCCAAAGTCGGCTGCAGCACGACTGCCAGCACGAATGCGGCCATGCTGAAGCCGCTCGAGCGCAGCAGGAAACCGAACACGCCGGCGGCGAGCATCACCACGACATCGAAGGTGGAGTTTCCATCTGCGTACACACCGATCGTGCACAGCCCGATGATCAAGGGCATCATCACATGGGGAGGCACCGAGAGCAGCCGCGTGAAGAGTCCGACGAGCGGCAGGTTCAGGACCAGCAGCATCAGGTTGCCGATGTACATCGCCGCGATGACGGTCCAGAACAGCTCCGGCTGGTCGTCGACGAAGGTCGGGCCGGGAACGATGCCGTTGAGCAGCAGGGCGGCGAGCACCAGTGCCATGGTCGGGGCGAACGGGATGCCCAGCACCATGAGCGGGATGAACGCGGCTCCTGCGGCTGCGTTGTTGGCGGCCTCCGGTCCGGCGACGCCCTCGACGGCCCCGTGACCGAATCGCTCCGGATGCCGGGAGACACGCTTCTCCGTCACGTAGGACGCGAAGGTCGAGAGCACGGCCGCGGGCCCCGGCACGAGGCCGAGCAGGAAGCCGATCACCGAGCCGCGCAGAGCCGCGGGCCCGGCCCGGCGAGCCTCGGCACGGCTCGGGAGGAGCTCTCGCAGTCTCGGCGCCTTCACCGCCTGGGCCGGCCGCTTGCCGCCGACGATGGTCAGCGCCTCGGTGACACCGAACACGCCCATGACGAGCGCGGTGAAGCTGAAGCCCTGGGCCAGGGTGGTCGACCCCATGGTGAACCGCAGGTCGCCCCCGACCGGGTCGATCCCGACCGTTCCGACGGCGAGGCCGAGGCAGATCATCACCAGAGCGCGAGCGGTGGATCCGTGCGACAGTGCCGCAAGGAGCAGCAGGCCAGCCAGACACAGTGCCATGTACTCGGGCGGGCCGAGCTTGACGGCGACCGAGCTCAGCGCCGGCGCGAAGAGCATGAGACCGACGATGGAGAGCGTGCCGGCGACGAACGAGGACACCGCGGCGATGGTCAGAGCCGGTCCCGACCTGCCCTTCTTCGTCATCTGGTTGCCGTCGAGCGCGGTGACGACCGAGGACGCCTCACCGGGAATGTTGAGGAGGATCGATGTGGTGGATCCGCCGTAGGTGGACCCGAAGTAGATGCCGGCGAACAGGATGAGCGAACCGGTGGGACCGACCTGTGTGGTGACGCCGAGCAGTATCGACATCGCTCCGATCGGGCCGATGCCCGGCAGCACGCCGACGAGCGTGCCGAGGACAACACCTGCGAGAGCGAGCAAGAGGTAGGTGGGGTCTGAGAACGAGGCGAAACCCGCGCCAAGATCGTGAAGCACGTTCAGCCTCTCAGCCGAGTCCGAGTACGCCCGCTGGCAGCGGAACGAACAGCCAATAGACGAAGACGAGCCAAGCGACGACGCCGAACACCACGCCGAGGGCGCAAGGCCTCATCCAGCCTCGCATTCCGGCGATCTTGGCGATCACCGCAACGGCTGCAGACAGCATGACGACGAACCCGACGACCTCGGCGAACAGCGGCACCGCGAGGGAGGCGAGCAAGACGCCGGCGACCCGGGCCCATCTCGTCCTCGGTTCGCCCTCGGGTGCGCCGCCCTCGTCGTCCCCGGCCTGGTCGAGAGCGCTCTGGGCCTGGACGGCGGGATCGCCCCGCCAGGCGCGCCATTCCTGGACGAGCAGGAGCGCAGAGGCGATCACGAGGACGATCGCAACGATGAGCGGGAAGAATCCTGACCCGGTGTCGCTCGGGGTGCCGATGCCCTCACGCACGGCCTGGAAGCCGTAGAAGACTCCGACGACCAGCAGGATCGCGGCCGTCGTCGCTTGGGCATCCGGATGGCGCACCGCCCGCTGAGGCTGCGTCATTCGCCGCCCCCGAGGATGCCCGCCGCTGTTTTGGTCTTGTCCGTCAGGTGCTCGTCGGTCTCCTGCGGGGTCGCCCCGCTGACGATGAGGCCGAGCTTCTCGGCCGCCTCGGCGAACTCGTCGCTGGCAACGGCTTCGGCGAAGGTCTCGGTGAGCTTCTTCTCGATCGGGTCAGGGAGCTTTCCGGGGGCGACGACGACGTTGAACGCCTGCCACACGATGTCGATGCGCTGACTCGCGAAGGTGGGTACGTCCGGTACCAGGTCGACCGGATCGGCAGAGGTGACCCCCAGCGCGCGGATCTTGCCCGACTTCAGCTGCGGCAGGGCGCTCGCCAGCTGCATCACACCGACATCCACGTTGCGTCCGAGGAGTGCGGTCGTCGTCGCCTGGTCGCCCTCGAACTCGACGTGCTTGAGGTCGACATCGGTCTGCTGCTCGAACTGATCGGCCGGCACCTTGTAGTTGAGGGGCCCCTCGGCGATCGTGACCGATCCCGGCTCGGCCTTGGCGGCCTCGACGAGGTCCTGCAGCGTCTTGAGCTTCGAGTCCCCCGGCACCACGAACAGGATCGGCGAGGTGAGGATCTCGTTGATGTACGTCGCTGAGGTCGGGTCGTAGGCCACCTTCTCGGTCTGCGGGACCAGTGTGAGCGGCCCGTCGGGCACGACACCGATCGTGTAGCCGTCGGGCTTGGCGTTGAGGACGTCGGTGGTGCCGACTGTGCCGCCTCCGCCGTCGCGGTTGACGATCTGGAGGTCTTGCCCGAGGTCACCGCTGTCGTTGATGACATCGGCAAGCGCCCTGGTGGTGGTATCGATGCCGCTGCCCGCCGGGTAAGGCACGACCACCTGGATCGGCCGGCGCGGATAGGCGTCACCGTCCGGCGACCGAGCAGCACAGGCGCTCGCGGCAACGAGAGCGACCACCACGGCGGCAATGACACACCAGCGGCTCGTGGACTGAGAACGTGTCTTCATCGGGCGACTCTCTCCTCCAGGTCGACCCGCGCAGACGATGGCTGCGCGGAGTGCTACGAGTGACGACGGCCACAGTCGACTACAGGCGACAGTTCACGTCCAAGACGGGTATCCACAATGATTCATTGCGGAAACCAATGAGTGACTCATTGCGCTTTCATATGAGTGGCACTGCTTTTTGGTCTTTGACCACTGAAACGTGCGCCCCAAAGATGGTCATGCCCAGCAGATCGCCCGCCGACCCAGGCTTGGGACAGGAGCACCTCTTCGCATGACCGACCCCCTAGACACCGACCCTCCACCTGCCGTCATCGTCGAGACGCACGAGCGGGTCGCGACCGTGACTCTCAACCGCCCGGAGCGCCGCAACGCCGTCTCATGGCAGCTCCTCGTCGAGCTCATCGACGCACTGGAGCGGGTACGTGCCGACCCGGCTGCGGCGGTCATGGTCATCACCGGCGCCGGCCGCGACTTCTGCGTGGGTGCGGACCTGTCGCGGGCGATGTCGCCACACGCGAGCGACCACGAGAGTCGGACCCTGCGCGGAATCTCGATCGACGACGATCTCGAACGACTCGGCCGGGCGTCGCTGGTGGCAGAGATCCTGCTGACCTTCCCGAAGCCGACGATCGCCAAGATCAACGGCGCATGCGCGGGCGCAGGTCTCAGCATCGCGTTGGCCACCGACTACACGGTCGCGGCACCCCGGGCGATGATCAACACGGCATTCGTCGGTGCTGGCGTCTCCGGTGACCTCGGAAGTGCCTGGCTGCTCACGCGAGCCGTAGGCACGATGCGTGCCAGGGCGCTCCTGCTCGACCCGGTCAAGCTCACGGCGGCGCAGGCAGCGGAGCTCGGTCTGGTGACCGAGGTGTCCTCGGATCTCGATGCCCGGGTCGACGACCTGTCCCGCAAGTTCGCTCACCAGGCGCCGCTCGCCATGGGGTACGCGAAGCAGAATGTGCTCGATGCAGCCACTCAGAGCTTCACCGACTACCTACCCGCGGAGGTCCGGCGCATGGTGGAGACCTCGCGAAGCGACGATGCCAGGGCGGCGGCGCGCGCGTTCATCGAGAAGCGCAACCCCGCGTGAGGCCGAGGGATGGTCTGGCCGGAGGAACCGAGGATGAGGAGTGACATGCAGGCACCGCTCGAGGGCATTCGCATAGTCGAGTTCGGGCACTACATCGCTGCACCGGCCGCGACTCAGATATTGGCCGACCTGGGCGCCGACGTCATCAAGGTGGAGCCGCCGGCAGGCGACCAAGCCAGGTCGATCGGAGCGTACGGCGATGGCATCGTCTGCGCCTACAACCGCGGCAAGCGGTCGGTTGCGCTCGACCTCAAGGACGACGATCAGCGTCGGATCGCTCTCGACCTGCTCGGCTCCGCCGACGTGTTGGTGCAGAACATGCGCGCCGGGGCGATGGATGGCCTCGGGCTCGGAGCCGAGGTCGTCACAGGGCTGAACCCGCGCCTGGTCTATGTGTCGGTCTCCGGTTTCAGCCGCCGCGGGCCCTCTGCCCGTCGGGCCGGGCTCGACATCGCCGCGCAGGCCGAGAGCGGCCTGATGTCGGTCACCGGTGAGCAGGACGGCGATCCGCAACGTGTCGGCATGCCGATCGCCGATGTGGGAGCAAGCTATGCGGTCGTCCAGGCCGTCCTGGCGGCGCTGTTCAGGCGGGAGCGCACAGGTCACGGCTCGGTCGCGGACGTGTCGCTCCTCGACGTGGCGATCCACATGCAGTCGGCCCAGTGGGGCGAATGGCACACCTCCGGGCAGGAGCCCCGCCGTAAGGGCAACGGGCAGGCGACCGTGGCGCCCGCAGCCGACCTCGTCACCACCGCGGACGGACAGATCGTCCTTTCGGCCTACACCGTCGAGCACTTCACCCGGCTGTGCCACTTCCTGGGCAAGCCATGGATGCTCCAGGACCCACGGTTCGCCGACAACCCCGCCCGCGTCGCACACCGCCGAGAGCTGCTCAGCGAGATCGGCTCCGTGCTCCAGCACCTGCCCACGGAGCGGTGCGTGGCGGAGCTCGGAAGCCTCGGGCTCGTCGCAGCAGCTGTACGCCGCTTCTCGGAGGTGGCGGCCGCCCCCGACGTGCTCATGAGCGGAATATTGACCACCGGACGAGACACAGACGGCCGAAGCTTCGACGTACCGTTCCTTCCGTTCACCCTTGAAGGCGTCGAGGTCCGGCCAGACCTCCAGGTGCCCACCGTCGGCGCCGACCAAGAGTCGGTCGCGAGCCGATGAGCGAGCGCGAGAGCGGCCTGCCCGGCCGCGGCATGAACCTCCGCGAGCTCGAGTGCTTCCTGGCGGTGGTCGACCACGGCGGGATCACGCGCGCGGCCTCCGCGCTCTATCTCGCCCAGCCGTCGCTCTCCCAGATCATTCGCCGCTTGGAGGCCGATCTCGGCATTGATCTGTTCCGGAGGGTCGGGAGAGGGCTCGTGCTCTCCCCTGCAGGCGAAGCATTTGTCGGCCCGGCGCGGCAGGTGCTGCGCGACATGGCGAACGCCCGCAGCGTGGCGGCGGGCTACCGCGGCTTGGAGGGCGGCCGGGTGGACCTCGCGATCTCGGCCTCCCTGACCTCGAGCTTCCTCGCCGCCTGGGTCGGCGACTTCCGTCGTAAGCACCCCAAGATCGCACTGCGCCTGACCCAGCACGACGGCGACACAGACGAGATCGCGACGCTGATCCGGTCGGGTGCCGCCGAGCTGGCCTACACCGTCGGCCCCATATCGCGCCAAGGCATCGAGTGCCGCCACATCGGGCAGGGCGAGATCTTGCTCGCCCTGCCGCTGGGATGGGGCGACGACCTCCCCGACCCGGTCCCGGTCGAGATGCTCGCCGGTCTACCGTTCGTCGTCGATCGTGGCTTCGGCCAGAGATACCTCGCTACGATCCGGGACACGCACGGGATAGAGCCGGACATCGTCGTCGACATCAGCGAGTCCGGAGACCTGCTGCCGCTGCTGGCGGCCGGCGCCGGAGCGGCGCTGCTGCCCATGCGTCAAGCGATGGAGGCCCGGCGTCGCGGCGCCACGCTGCGGATGCTCGACCCTGCGCCCGCACGCGACATCTACGCCATCACCCCGACGTCGCCGCTGACCCCACAGACCCAGGCGTTCCTCGACCTGAGTATCGGCAACCTGGAGCACTGGCACCGGGCCGTCGGCGAACGAACGGCGAGAGGTATGCCGCTGCTCGACGCAGCGGTCGACGCCGACAACGTGATCGAGTCGGCCTACCAACGACTCCACGGCAACTGGCACAGCGGACGGGAGTCGGAATGACGCAGTCGCTGTGCCGTGGGGAGCATAGGTGAGCCGGCGTCGATGGCCGTCGTTCGTCTATGAGGCCGGGGACGAGCCGGACTACCGGTTCAGCTTCGCCAACGAACGGACCTTCCTCGCCTGGGTCCGTACGGCGCTCGCGCTGCTCGCAGCCGGGGTGGCCGTCGACGCCGTGGACCTCTCCATCCACCCCGACGCACAACGCCTGCTCGCTCTGACACTCGTCCTGCTCAGCATGGCGAGCGCAGCCGCAGCCTGGATTCGCTGGAGTCGTGCCGAACGCGCAATGCGACACCGTCGGCCGCTGCCTGCGTTCGGGTACGGCGCGCTCCTCACCATTGCGCTCCTGCTGGCCGGTCTCATCGTCGCCGCCGCGGTCCAGTGAGCGGCGACCCTCCGAGCAGGCCTGGCGGCTTCGGCCGTCCGCCGTCAGCACCGGTCGACCGTGGCGCGGCCGCCGAGCGGACCGAGCTGGCCTGGCAGCGCACGTCACTCTCGGTCGCAACCGCCGCGGCCGTGCTCGCCCGACTCTCCTTCGACCGGACCGGTGTGGCAGGCGTGGTCGTGCTCGCCGCCGCCTCCGTACTCAGCCTCTGGGTCTTTGCAGCCAGTAGGCGCCGACGGCGCCCCATCGAGTCCAGAACGACCGACGATGTCGCAGAACGACAGAGCGGCCGGGCGACCGCCTTCCTCTCCGTCGCGATCATTGCCATGACGGCCATCGAGCTGGGCGGGATGCTCCGATGAACCGTCCCGAATCTGATGGCGGCGCTCGTAGTGGATGACTCAGTGACCTGGCTGGCTGCCACACCGAGGTGGAACCCGAGGACATGAAAGAACCCCGCCGAACCATAAACAACCTGGTCAGACGGGGTTTTCGGGATGGTGCGTGATACTGGGTTCGAACCAGTGACCCCCTCGGTGTGAACGAGGTGCGCTACCGCTGCGCCAATCACGCGTTGCGGGTCAAACATTAGCGCACCCGTCCGTCGGACCCACATTCGGGACTCGTCAGACCGTAGGCTCACGGCCATCAGCAGGACACATGAGGGTCGACCGAAGGAGCCAGGATGCTCGCCTACGAACGCACCGGTAGCGGCGAGCCGCTGCTCCTGATCCATGGCATCGCACACCGCCGGCAGGCATGGGACCCCATCGTCGCGCGCCTGGCTGACGAGTTCGACGTGGTCACCGTCGACCTGCCGGGTCACGGTGAGTCGCCGTCGTTCGACCTGAAGGGACGTACGGTGCGGGAGGCTGTGACCGATGAGCTGAACGCGCTCCGGGTCGAGCTGCGCATCGAGCAGCCGCACGTCGTCGGCAACAGCCTGGGCGGACTGCTCGCCCTCGAGATGGCCGACGCGGGGCACGCGCGGTCGGTGACCGCACTCTCCCCGGCGGGATTCTGGCTGGGCAAGGCCGACTATCTCTACATCCGTGGCCTGTTCGCCGGCGTCCAGGCCATGGCCAGGCCGCTGGCTCCGGTGGCGGGCACCGTGCTCCACAACGACATCGCGCGCACGCTCGCGTTCGCCTGGGTGGCCGCCCATCCGGATCGGCTCGACCCCGACGCGGCAGCCGACGACACCGCCAACATGGTCGCTTCCCGGAAGGCGATCCGGACGTTCTTCAGCGCCGCCTACCGCTATCCCGGTGCGATCAACCCCGACGTACCCACCACCATCGCCTGGGCCACCCGCGACCTCACGCTGCTGCCCTACCAGGCGATCGAGGCGCGGCGGCGGGTGCCGCACGCGACGCACCGGTGGCTGCCCGGCTGCGGCCACATGCCGATGAGCGACGACCCCGACCTGGTGGCCGACGTCATCCGCGAGACGACGCGCACCCCGCGGCCCGCGCCCAGCACGGTCTAGGACCCGAGGATCCCGCGCGGGTCGAAGGCGACCCGGATCTCGCTGATCACACCGCCTTCGACGCGCATCCAGTTGGCCGTGGGCGCAGGCTCGGCAACGGTCGTGTGCAAGTCGAACCAGGTGATCACGCTCGACTCCGAAGCCAGCCGCTCCCTCACCTCGATCCGGTCGAGCACCTTCGCCATGCCCTCCAGACCGGCGACGCACTCCTCAGCCCCGTCGATGACGGCGAGCGGGCCGGCGAAGGTCACGTCATCGGCGACGAGCGTGCGCAGGCGGGTGAAGTCGCGCTCCTGCCAGGCGGTGAAGTAGGCCTCGGCGAGGTCGGCTGCGTTCATGGGGTCTCCTTGGATCGGTCTGGGCTCTCAACAGACAGCCTGACCTCAGAGCACCGAACACTCAAACAGATAGTTCTGATGGTTGCTAGCATCGAGAACGATGGAAATCGGTCAGCTCCGCTACTTCGTCTCGGTCGTCGACCACGGCTCGTTCACCGCCGCGGCCCAACACCTCCACGTCAGCCAGTCGGGCATCAGCGCCCAGCTGGCCAAGCTCGAGCGCGAGCTCGGCCACGAGCTGCTCGTGCGAGGCCCCCGCAACGTACGGCTCACCCACGCCGGCGAGAGGCTCCTCCCCCGCGCCCGCGAGGCGATCCGCGCCATCGAGGACGTGCGCCAGAGCGCCGACGAGCTGAGCGACCTGGTGCACGGCCACGTACGCCTCGGGGTGATCGCCGGCTGCACGATCTCCGGCTTCCTCGACGCCGTCGCGACCTTCCACACCTCCCACCCCGGCGTCACCGTCGAGCTCGCCGAGGACACCTCGGACCGGCTCCAGCGACGTACGCTGGCCGGCGAGCTCGACCTGGCCCTGATCTCCCGCTCGGGCCCGGTGCTCGAGGGCCTGGCCGGCCTCACGGTCAGCGACGAGCGGCTCGCCGTGATCACACCGCCCGGCCATCGCCTGGCAGGTGCCCGACCAGCGCTGCGCAACCTCCACGAGGAGACCGTGCTCTGCATCCCGCCCGGCACGGGCATCCGCACCGCGTTCGAGCGATCCTGTGCGCGGGCCGGGCTCGAGGCGAGGGTCGACCTGTCGGCGTCCAACCCCGAGACGCTGCTCGGACTGACCGCACGCGGCCTGGGTGTCTGCGTGCTGGCCGAGTCGATGGCTCAGGGTTCGACCGACCTGGTCACCACGCCGATCGTCGATGCCGAGGTGCGCGCCGGACTGGCCCTGGTGACCCGGGACGGTGACCGGCAACGTGCCACCGGCCGCCTCTTCGAGCTGCTCCGCGAAGCCCTGCGCGCAGGGAGTCAGGCCGCCTGAGACTGGCCCTGAGGCTGGCTCTGTGGATGACGCACCCCAGGGTGCTCGGGCGGCAGCGAGCGGCGCAGCACCAGCCAGCTCACCAGCAGGCACAGCGCGACCAGCGGCCAGCTGAGGCCGACCCGCGCGACCGCAAGGGCGACCACGTCGCCCGACCACCACAGCGGTCCGAAGACGGCGACCCTCACGACGTACTGAGCGACCCAGACCCAGCTCGCCCGCGCGTAGCCACGCGCCAGTGCGGGGTCGCGCCGCCAGGCGCCGCGCTGGCGCAGCACCAGCCCGACGACCACGCCGAGCAGCGGCCATCGGAACGCGATGCTGACGACCCAGACCAGCGCGCTGGCCGCGTTGGCGGCGAGCTGCACCACGAAGAAGTCCTCCGCCCGCCCGGTACGCAGCGCGATCATCGCCGCCACCGCGACCCCGGCCACGCCGAGCAGCACGGCCCGCGGCTTGCGGCCCTGGCGCCACTGCCACAGCGCGATGGCCGCGGCCAGCACCAACGAGGCCACGGTCGCCACCCAGAGCTCACCGCTGACCAGCCAGGCGAGCACGAAGGCCACCGGCGGGACGGTCGCGTCGATCGCGCCACGGGCCCCTCCGAGAAGATCTGCGAGGGTCTCGGCGTCGTCGCTGCGTCGATCAGTGGTCGTCACACAAGTAAGGCTAGCCTTACTTGCAAGCGGTCGTGACCTCTCGGCCTACAGAAGTGACTTCTCGGCAGAATTCACCGGCAGGGCAACCCTGCGACGTACGCCGGCCATCCGGTGGCGCTTGGCTCATGGCGCCGCTGCTCGGGCACGCGGGAACCCCATCTCACACGGAGGTTACAACGTGTCACACGAGCACCACACGCACTCACATGGGCCGCACGGAACCGATGGTCACGACCACGGCCACGAGCACGGCCACGAGCACGCCCATGAGCACGGCCACACCCACTCCCACGAGGTCGACGAGATCACCCTCGCCGCCTCCTCGGACGCATCCGACAACGACCTGCGGCCCTCCGAGGTCACCCGGCGCAACCTGCTCCGCGCGGCCGGCGTCGCCGGCGCGGTGACGGCCGGGATGGCGGGCATGACCGGGGTGACCCCGGCGATGGCCGAAGGTGCGGCCACGGCGAAGAACAACGGCGGCGGAGGCAAGATCCGCCACTGGCTCGCCGGCGACCATCACATCCACACCCAGCACAGCTCCGACGGCATGTACCGGGTCATCGACCAGGCCCAGCACGGCGCGGCGTACGGCCTGGACTGGCTCGTCATCACCGACCACGGTGGCGCGACCCACGCCCGGCTCGGCGTCGACCTGGTCAACCCGGACATCGTGGCCGCTCGCAAGATCCTCAGCGACACCCTGATCTTCCAGGGCCTGGAGTGGAACATCCCGGCGGCCGAGCACGGCACCGTGTTCGTCGCCCCCGGCGCCCACGAGGTGGAGGTGCTCAAGCAGTTCGAGAACAGCTACGACGGCTCCGTGAAGGGAGCCGGCGGCAACTCCCCGGAGAACGAGGCGCTCGCGGTCGCGGGCATCCAGTGGCTGGGCAAGCAGGTCGACAAGCGGCGTGTGCAGGACGCGCTCTTCCTCGCCAACCACCCTGCCCGCAACGGCATCGACAGCCCCCACGAGGTGCGCGCGTGGCGCGATGCCGACCCGCGGATCGCGATCGGCTGGGAGGGCGCGCCCGGGCACCAGGCCGCCGGCCTACCGACGGGCTACGGTGCCGGCAACGCCCGCGGCTACTACGGCAACGCGCCTGGCCCGAACTCGTTCCCCGGCTACCCCGCCGAGTCCTACCGCTCCTGGGGCGGCTTCGACTGGTTCACCTCGACCGTCGGCGGCCTGTGGGACTCGCTGCTCGCCGAGGGCAAGCCGTGGTCGATCAGCGCCAACTCCGACTCCCACGTCAACTGGGGTGAAACCTCACGCCGCCCGGACGGGTCGGACTCGGCCTACTTCGACAAGCACGGCCGCTATGCCGGCCCGGTCTACGGCGACGCGGTCAACAACACCGCCGGCGACTTCTGGCCCGGCTACTACAGCCGCACCCACGTCGGCGCCGCCGACCGCAGCTACCGAGCCGTCATGACGGGCATGCGCGACGGGCGCATCTGGGTCGACCACGGCGCGCTGGTGAAGTCGGTCGACGTACGCGTGGTCGCCTCCGGCGGTCACCAGGAGAGCCTCGGCGGCACCCTGAGGGCCAAGCGCGGCAGCAGGATCTCGCTGGCCGTCACCATCACCGCCCAGGACGTCCCGAACTGGTCGCAGTTCCTGCCCAGCCTCAACCGGGTCGACGTGATCCGGGGCGCGGTCGACCCGACGTACGTCTCCGACCGCGACACCTGGAAGGCGCCCAACACCAAGGTGATCGAGCAGACCGACACCTCGGGCCGCACCGGCACCTTCCAGCTGCGCTATGACCTCGGCAGGGTCGAGGAGGCGTTCTACGTGCGCCTGCGCGGCACCGACGCCCACCGCTCCCAGGCCGGCTATCTCGGCGCCGGCATCGACCCGGAAGGCCCAGCCATCGACGTCGTCGGTGACGCCGACCCGTGGAGCGACCTGTGGTTCTACACCAACCCGATCTGGGTCGTCCCCACCCGCTGACCCCGCGGCGTACGCGCCTTCCACGTAAGCACCCTTGCGCGTGGGTCTGCCTCAGACCGAGGCGGACCCGCGCGGCAGCGGCGCCTCCCAGTGGCGCCACATCGCCAGCAGGCGCCAACCGACGCAGATGACGAAGGCGGCCGCCATCACCGCATCCGGCGGCAGCTCGAAGTAGAGGCCGAAGGCGACGACGGAAGCGCCGGCGAAGCCGGGAATGGCGTAGAAGACGCTGCGCCGCAGGATGACCGGCACCAGGCCGGCGAGCACGTCACGGATCACACCGCCGCCGACACCGGTGGCCAGGCCCATGATCGCGGCGGCCAGCGGCGAGAGCCCGTAGTCGAGCGCCTTGAGCGCGCCGGCGATGACGAAGAGCCCCAGGCCGAGCGCGTCGAAGACGTTGATCAGCGGCCCCAGACGACCCAGCGCGGGATGGAAGAAGAAGGTCAGCAGCCCGGCGCACATCGGCACCACCAGGTAGCGCCAGTCGGAGAGCGCGGCGACCGGGGTGGCCCCGATCGCCATGTCGCGCAGGAACCCGCCACCGAGCCCGGTCACGCAGGCCAGCACCACGACGCCGAAGATGTCGAGCTCCTTGCGCACGGCCACCAGACCGCCGGAGAGCGCGAAGACGAAGCACCCGGCCAGGTCGAGGGTGATGAGCGTCAGCGTCGGTTCCACCGGGAAATGGTGGCCTCGTACGTGCCATAAATCCCAAATGGCACGGGCGCGCCGCGCACGCACCCCATACGATGCATGTCTGTGGCGTAGGGTCGTCACAACCGCTTTCAGAAAGAAGAGGATGTCGGCCGAAGGACTACCGCTTGATCCGGACCAGCTCGAGGAGCAGGCACCGGACGAGGCTGGACCCGTCCTTCTTCGGCTCATCTCGGTCAGTGACGACGGCCTACGCATGCTCCTCGTGGACGACGACGAGCGTGAATACACCGCCGACATCGACGACCGTCTCCGTGCAGCACTCGAGGCTGTGTCGACCCGCCGATCGGAGCAAACCGTGAACAAGACACCGAGCAGCAGCCTGCGGCCCCGTGACATCCAGACCCGCATCCGCGCGGGCGAGAGTGCCGAGGAGGTCGCCGCTGTCGCCGGCACCACGGTCGAGAAGATCTTGGCCTTCGCCGGCCCCGTCCTCGCCGAGCGCGTGCACATGGCGCAGCGTGCCCAGCAGGCATCCGTACGCCGCAAGCCCGGCGAGGAGGCCCCGAGCACCGCCCGCACCCTGGGGCAGGCCGTCACGGCCCACTTCCAGGGCATGTACATCGACCCCGAGACGGTCAGCTGGGACTCCTACCGTCGCCCCGACGGGCGCTGGAAGCTCACCGGCGAGTTCGAGACCGCCGACCGCTCCGGGATCGCCGAGCTGACCTACGACGCCCCCGGCAACTACGTCGAGCTCGACAACGACGACGCCCGCTGGCTGACCGGAGAGAGGCTCGAGGCGCCCGCCCCCGAGCCGGAGCCGGTCACCGACGACCTGCTGGCCGCTCGTCGGCGCCGGGCGAAGGCGCCCCAGGCTCCGAGCGCGCCCGCCCCGGCTGCCCCGCCGGCGGCGTCCGCTCCCGCGACCCCGGCAGGCCCGGCCACTCCTCCCCCTGCCGCCAAGCCGGCCAGACCGGCCAAGGCACCCAAGCGAGCCTCGGCCGCCGTCGACACCCCGCTCGAGGCGTTCCTCGACGAGGAGGCTCCGAGCGGCAAGCAGCAGCCCGCCCCGGCCGAGCCCGAGGCGGGGCCCGAGACCACGGAGCCGGCCGCAGCTGCACCTGAGCAGCCCGAGCCCGCCCCGGAGGAGCCGAAGCCGGCGAAGAAGTCGTCGTCGCGCCGCAAGCGCGCCTCGGTGCCGAGCTGGGACGAGATCATGTTCGGCGGCGGCAAGCAGGAATAGCCCCGGTTCCTCAACCGAGCGCTCCCGTTCACGGACCGGCCATCGGCCGGTCCGTGTCGCGTCGGCGACCCGACCGGCCGATGTCCGTCACCGGTCGGGCAAGGGTCGGGTGACGTTCACACACCGCCGATGAAGTGGTGGAAGGCAGCTCTTCCACCCTTTCTCGGAGGCCCCGATGCTCCTGCCCACCCCACTGAGCCGACGCACGTTCGTCACCGCCTCGACCGTCTCCGCAGCGGTGATGCTGGGAACCGGTTCGATCCCCGCCGACGCGGTCACCACCCGGAGGACACCCTCCGTCGCCGGCTACCCGTTCACCTTGGGCGTCGCCTCCGGCGACCCGCTCCCCAACTCCGTGGTGCTCTGGACCCGGCTCGCCCCCGAGCCGCTCGCCCCCGATGGCTCGGGCGGGATGTTCCCCGAGCCCGTGAAGGTGCGCTGGCAGGTCGCCGAGGATCCGGCCTTCCGCAAGGTCGTCAAGGCGGGCACCGTCACCGCCACGGCCGCGCTGGCCCACTCCGTCCACCCGGAGGTCTGGGGCCTGCGGCCCGGCCGCGACTACTGGTACCGCTTCTCGGCCGCCGGCGAGGTCAGCCCCACCGGGCACACCCGGACCGCTCCGGCGTACGGCTCGAAGCTGGCCGAGATGACCTTCGCCTTCGCCTCCTGCGCAAAGTGGGACGCGGGCTTCTTCACCGCCTACCAGCACCTGGCCGAGGAGGACGTCGACGTCGTCCTCCACCTCGGCGACTACCACTACGAGTACGGCATCGACGCCACCGGCGGCGACCGCGGGGTGCCCGTCGGGAGCGACTTCGCCGGCGAGACGACGGACCTGCCGCGCTACCGGCTGCAGTACGGGCTGTGGAAGAGCGACCCCGACCTGATCGCCGCCCACGCGGCGCACGCCTTCGTCGTCGCCCCCGACGACCACGAGATCGAGAACAACTGGGCCGACGAGACCCCGGAGGAGTCGAGCCAGTCCCCGGGCGAGCTGTGGATGCCGCGGCGTACGGCCGGCTTCCAGGCCTACTACGAGCACCTGCCCTTCCGCGCCAGCGCGCTTCCGCAGGGGCCGGACATGCAGATCTACCGGCAGCTGCGCTACGGCGACCTGGTCGACTTCAACGTGCTCGACACCCGGCAGTACCGCGACGACCAGGCCTACGGCGACGGCTCCCGCCCCTCCTCCCCCGAGCTCACGCCCGACATCTACGACCCCTCGCGCTCGATGATGGGGCTGCACCAGGAGAAGTGGCTGCAGCGCAGCTGGCGCCAGTCGGGTGCCCGCTGGCAGGTTCTCGCCAACCAGGCTCCGATGGCCGAGACCGACCTCGATGACACCGACGCCAAGACCCTCTACATGGACCCCTGGGACGGCTACATCGCCAACCGCAACCGGCTCCTGGAGGGCGCCCGCACCGCCGGCGTCGAGAATCTGGTCGTCGTCACCGGCGACCGGCACCAGAACTACGCCTCCAACCTGCTCGCCGACTACGACGACCCGGAGTCGGCGGTCGTCGGCAGCGAGTTCGTCGGCACGTCGGTGACCAGCGGCGGAGACGGCGCCGACATGACCACCGGCGGCGAGGCGCTGCTGCGTGCCAACGACCACCTGAAGTTCTTCAACGGCCAACGCGGCTACGTGCGCGTCACGGTGACCCGCGAGACGCTCTCCAGCGACTACCGGGTGCTCCCCTACGTCACCAGGCGCGGCGCGCCGGTCTCCACCCGGGCGACGTACGTCGTCGAGAACGGTCGCCCCGGCGTGCAGCTGGACACCGAGGGCGCCGTCGTCGGCACCAATTACGCCGCGACCGAGATGCCGTCGCTCAACGGCTGACCGCGCCGGTCGAGGTCAGCCGAACGGCAGCGGCTCGGGCGAGAGCGAGACCGACTTCGCCCGGGCCGCGGTCAGGCCGCGGCGGTGGTGCTGACGGCACAGCACCTCGTAGGAGACGGCGCTGGGGGCTGTGTCGGAGTCACCGTCGGTGTCGCCGACGACCACCTGGTCGCCTTCGGTGACGATGACGCCGTCTTCGACGCGGGCGTTGTGGGTGGCGCGCTTGCCGCACCAGCACAGCGCCTCCACCTGGAGCACCTCGGTGCGGTCGGCGAGCTCGACGAGACGAGCCGAGCCCGGGAACAGCCGGGTGCGGAAGTCGGTGAGGATGCCGAAGCAGAAGACGTCGATCTGCAGCTCGTCGACGATCTTGGCCAGCTCCTGGATCTGGTCGGGCGTGTAGAACTGCGCCTCGTCACAGATGAGGTAGTCGACCCGCGCGCCGTGGGTCAGCGCACCGACGACGTACCTCCAGAAGTCGAAGTCGTCCGCGACCTCGATCGCGTCGTGGGTCAGGCCGAGGCGAGAGGTGACCACGGCCTCGCCGGAGCGGTCGTGGGCGGTGAAGATCCGGCCGATGCGGCCACGCGCGGCGTGGTTGTGGTTGGTCTGCAGCGCGAGGGTCGACTTGCCCGCGTCCATCGTCCCGGTCCAGAAGGTCAGCTCAGCCACGCGGAGGATCCTATGGCCTGAGGGGTCACGAGATCAGCAGCGGGATCAGCATCTCGTCGGGTGTCAGCGACCCGTGCAGCCCCACCAGCGTCGTCTCGTAGTGGAACAGGTGCGTGGAGACGACCGCATGCTCGCCGTGGGAGGCGACGACGACGTCGCCCAGACGCGGCAGCACCGACGGGGTGACCGGGCCGAACCAGCCACGGCGGATCGCCGACTCCCGGCTCATCACGTCGGCCTTGTCGCCGAGCACCTCCGACCAGGTCGCGACCACGTCTTCGACCGCTCCGCGGGAGCAGTAGAGGTGGCGGAAGCGGGCCTCTCCCCCGACCAGCGCGACGCCGTCGCCGAGCTCGGGGAAGTCGTCGATGTCGGTGCGCGCCTCGTAGGGCGAGTCGACCATGCCGTGGTCGGCGAGCACCAGCAGGCGCACCGACGGGTCGAGCGCGTCGCGCAGCTGCTCGGCCTCGGCATCGATCATCGAGAGCTGCTGCAGCCAGGGCGAGGAGGCGACGCCGTAGCGGTGGCCGGTCCAGTCGAGGTCGCCGTCGTAGAGGTAGGTCAGCGACCCCGGCACCTTCGAGAGCGCCACCGCCGACGCGATCCGCTCCCCCACCCGGTCGGCGCCGACGAACTCGGCACCCCGATGGGCCGCCACGGTGAGCCCGGAGCCACCGAAGGCACGCTTGTTGATCACCGTGACCGGCACCCCGGCCTCCCCCAGCCGCTGGAAGACGGTCTGGTTGGGCTGCCACTCGACGGGATCGACGTCCTTGGGCCACTGCAGCGCGTTGAGCAGGTGCTCGGTGCCGGGGATCCGCGAGGTGTAGCCGACCAGCCCGTGGCCGCCCGGAGCCAGCCCGGTGCCGAAGGAGGTCAGGCTGGTCGCCGTCGTCGACGGCACACCGGCCGTGCCCGGCGCCTGCTCCTCGGCCAGCGAAGCCAGGAACGGGGCGGCGTGGGCATAGCGGCGCAGCAGGTTGGTGCCCATCCCGTCGACCAGGAACACGACGTACGCCGCCGCGGAGGGCAGCTCGAGACCGGGTCGGCCGTCGGGGGTGCCCAGGGAGACGTCCAGGGCGGCCGCCACGGCCGGCAGGACATCACCCAGCGAGCGCTCCCCGTAGGCGGGGGCGAGAAAACCGGCCACGGGTCCTACCGGCGGTGGGTGCGTGCCGAGAGCGATTCCGCGAAGGCCAGCATGCGGCCGACCGAGTCGTGGCCGTCAGCGGCGGCCGAGACACGCAGCGAGAAGTCGTCGGGGGTGAGCACGCCGGTGTAGCCGTGGTCGGCGTCGCAGTTGGGGTCGGAGCAGCCGGCCGGCTCGAGGTCGACGCGGTTGACGCCGCCCCAGCCGATCGTCATGACCGCTTCGGCGGCCTTGCTCGGGCCGCTGGTCGGGTTGGCGATCATCCGGGTCACCACCACGGAGGTCACCGAGTCGATGCGTACGGCCTCGGTCGAGGTGGAGGTGTAGGGCTCGGGCAGCAGGTCGTCACCCGCGTGCTCGTCGGTGTGGGCCAGGATCAGCCGCGACGGGGTCAGCACCAGCACGGAGAGGTGGCGACGCACCTCGTCACGGTCGAAGGTCGGCTCGTGGTGCAGGAAGAAGGCGACCACCTTCTCGCCCGCGACCGCGGAGGCGACACAGTCGGCCACCACCTCGGGGTAGTAGCCGGTGCGGTCGATCTCGGCGCGCAGGTCGTCGGCGCGGTCGAGATCATCGGTGCGGGTGCTCATGCCCCCATCCTTCCACGGCCCGTCACAGGCCGCCTACCCACAGCCCGCAGGCACGCGGCCGCGGAACCCTTGACCTCAAGTTCACTTAAGATATTAGCGTCTCTCGCATGACCACTACTGACACCGACGCAGGCACCCAGACTCCGCCGACAGGCGCATCGATGCCCGCCGGGTACGTGACAGGCGTTGCGTACGAAGCCATCATCGCCTTCATCCGGAGCCAGCAGGAGGACCGCGGATACACGCAGCCACAGTTCTGGTTGCTCCGGAACCTGTCGCCGAACGACCTCTCACCCGATGGCCGCGGCATGTCGATCGCCGAGCTGCGGGACGCGATGAGCACCTACCTCCGGAAGGAGGACGACCTCGAGTCCGAAGCGCGGGTGCTGCTGGAGAAGGGGTGGCTGGAGCGGGACGAGAGCGATCACCTCTCGATCACACCGACCGGTGAGACTGCCCTCGCTGGGCTCAAGCAGTTCGCGCCGGCCATCCGCGCGATGCTTCACCAGGGGATCGACGACGCCGACTACGCGACGACCGTTCGAGTGCTCACGCAGCTGATCGAGAACGCCGGTGGTCGGCTGTCCTGATCGGCCGCTCGCCCCTCGGCCGACTAGCCCGGGAGGGTGTCGCCGACGGCCGGGTTGAGGCGGCGTACGAACCAGTCGGAGCGCGGATCGGCGACCAGGTCCACGCGCGCGGTGGCGGTCAGCACGGCGGAGCGCTCGAGGCCGACGAGCACCAGGGAGAGATCGAGCGACGAGATCTGGGGCAGGTCGTTCTGCAGCTGGGCGACCTTGAGCACGAGCCGCTCGATCTCGTCGACGTCGACCATGTCTCCGCCGCGGTAGCCGAAGAGCATCGGCGCCGCCTTGATCTCGCGCACCATCGAGGCCGCGTCGCGCTCGGAGAGCGGCGGGATCCGGTAGGCGCGGTCGGCGAGCAGCTCGGTGATCGGCCCGGCGATGCCGAAGGAGACCACCGGCCCGAACAGCGGGTCCTCGATCGAGCGGACCGCGACCGGGATGCCGGGCGGCGCCGTACGCTGCACCGCGAAGCCGCCGGTCTCGGGCGGGATCCGTCCGGCGATCTCCTCCCAGGCCTCGGTCATCTCCTCGACGTCGTCGATGTTGCGTACGACGTGGGCCTGGTCGGGCCGCTCGCGCACGCTCTCGACGGTGGCCTTCAGCACGACACCCCAGCCGAGGTCGTCGGCGGCCGAGATCGCCTCCTCGAGCGTGGAGACGCGGTGGGTGTTCCACAGCTTGATCCCGTAGGCGGCCAGCACCATCGTGAGGTCTTCGCGACTCAGGTCGCCGCCCGTCGGGCGCGCGGCGAGCACGTCGGTGACGATCTTGCGCGCGGTGCGCGGGTCGCACTCCTCGTCGGCGAGCCACGGCGTGTCACCGTCGGCGGTGCGCAGCCACACGGCGTACTCGACGACCTTGGCCAGCGCGCGCACGGCCGACTCGACCGAGGAGTAGGACGGCACCGAGCCGCGGCCAGCGGTGGAGCCGGCGACGTCGGGCACGCGGAGGAGCTCGGGAACACCCTCGGCGCCGAGGAACGAGGTGACCAGCGGCTTGTCGGACTGCTCCCCCACCGCGGCGAGCACGTTGGCGATCTCCTCGCCGGAGACGTTGAGCGGCGGGATGTAGACCGAGATCACCGCGTCGACCTCGGGGTCGTCGATGGCCGCGTCGAGCGCGTCCTCGAAGTCTTCGGCGCTCGGCTCGGTGGGCAGCGGCACCTGCTTGTTGACCTGGAGCCCCACCGAGACAGCGGCGTCGGCGGCGAGCAGGCCCAGCGCGTCGGAGTTGCCGACGATGGCGACCCGTCGCCCGCGCGGGAGCGGCTGGTGAGCGAGCAGCTGGGCGACGTCGAACATCTCGTCGAGGGTGTCGACCTGCACGATGCCGGCCTGGCGGAACATCGCGTCGACCGCCGCGGGCGGGGCGCTGATCTTGCGCACGGCGTGGCCCATCGGCACACCCTGGGTGGTGCGCCCCGAACGCACCGCCACGATCGGCTTGCGCAGCGAGACGCGGCGGGCGATGCGGGAGAACTTGCGCGGGTTACCGATCGACTCCAGATACATCATCACGACCTCGGTCGAGACGTCCTCCTCCCAGTACTGGAGCAGGTCGTTGCCGGAGACGTCGGCGCGGTTGCCGGCGCTGACGAAGGTCGAGAGACCCAGGCCGCGGTTGTTGACCTTCTCCAGGATCGCGGAGCCGAGGGCACCCGACTGGCAGAAGAAGCCCGCGCGACCGCGCGGCGGCATCGTCGGGGCGAGGCTGGCGTTGATCCGCACCTGCGGGTCGGTGTTGATCACACCCAGCGCGTTGGGCCCGATCAGGCGCAGCCCGTAGGAGCGCGACAGGTTGACCAGACGGCGCTGCCGCTGGCGGCCCTCCTCACCGGTCTCGGCGAAACCGCTGGAGATGACCACGAGCCCGTGGACGCCCTTGGCGGCGCAGTCGAGCACGACGTCCTGCACGGCGTCGGCGGGCACCGCGACGATCGCCACGTCGACGTCGTCGGGGATGTCCTGGACGCTCTTGTAGGCGGGCATGCCGCTGACCGCGCTCGAGCTGGGGTTGACCATGTAGACCCGGCCGGTGAAGTCGCCGATCACCAGGTTGCGTACGAGCGCCTGCCCGATCGTCTCCTGCCTGCGGCTCGCACCGATGACCGCGACGGAGCGCGGGTTGAAGAACCGGTTGATGGAGGCCGCCTCGGCCTCGTGCTCGCGCAGGGCGAGCCGGCCGACCGCGGTGTCGGTCACGTCGATGCCGAACTGCAGCGCGATGACCCCGTCCTCGTAGACGCTGGCCACCTTGTAGCCGGCGTCGCGGAAGGTCTGGATCATCCGCGCGTTGTCGGGAAGCACGTCGGCGGTGAACTTGGTGAGCCCGCGCTCACGCCCGGCCTGGGAGAGGTGCTCGAGGAGGATCTGCGCGATCCCCCGGCCCTGGTAGTCGTCCTCGACGAGGAAGGCGACCTCGGCCTCGCCCGGCCGCACCACGTCGTAGCGCCCGACCGCGATCATCCGGCCCCGCAGGGTCAGGATGAACGCGACCCGGTCCTTGTGGTCGACCTCGGTGAAGCGCGCGACGTCCCTCGCGGACAGGTGCGGCATCGGCGAGAAGAAGCGGTAGTACTTCGACTCGTCGCTGACCCGATGGTCATAGAAGTCGACCAGCAGGTCCTTGTCGGCCGAACGGATCGGACGGATGTGTGCCGTGCGCCCGTCGCGCAGCAGGACGTCAGCCTCCCAGTGGGAGGGGTACGGAGGGGTCTGCTGCGCGGTCACGAGAGAAATCTAGCCGGAGACACCAGCCCCCGCGCGCAGCAGCCGCCCGTCAATGGTGAACGACGTTGGCGCGGTCACGCTTGTTGAGCACCTGCCAGCCGTCGTAGTCCCAGGTGCGCGCCAGCTTCTGCGCGTGCCGGGGAGCGTCGCCCTCGTGGTTGCGGATGACGAGCTCGCGGATGGCGAAGTCGACCGCCTCCTGGGTCGTCGTGGCGCCGGAGATCCGCTGGACCTCCGCGAGCAGCTCGGCGTCGAGCTCGATCTGGGTGACAGCCATCTTCAAGCACCTCCATGTGCGTTGAATCGGTGACTCCTGGACGGTTTGTTCTACATCACCAATGTACGCGGATGTGCGGCCTAGGGAAGACCTACGTGCCGAGCCGGACCGGGAGAGCGGCCAGGTCGTTCTGGGTGAGGACCGGGAGATGGTGCAGGTCGGCGTCGGGCACGGCGAGACTGATGTCGGGAAACCTCGCGAATAGGGCAGGCAGCGCGATGGCGGCCTCGAGGCGGGCGAGGGCGGCGCCAGGACAGATGTGGGGGCCGTGGCCGAAGGAGATGTTGCGGGCGGCGGTCGCGCGGGCGGCGTCGAACTCGTCGGCGTCCTCGCCGTGGACGGTGAGGTCGCGGCCGATCGCGCGGTAGGAGATCACCACGCCCTCGCCCTTCTCGATGAGCGTCTCCCCCACCGCGATGTCCTCGGTGGCGAACCGCATCAGCAGGTGGCTGACCGGGCCGTCCCAGCGCAGGGTCTCCTCGATCACCTGGCCCCAGCTGATCTCCCCGCTCAGGACGCGGGTGAGCTGGTCGGGGTGGGTCAGCAGGGCGCGTGCGGCCGAGACGATCAGGCTGACCGTGGTCTCGTGTCCCGCCGCCACCAGGGAACGCAGGTTGCCCTCGACCTCTTCCTCGCTCAGCGGCACACCGCCCTCCTCGGCGCGCATGAGTGCGCTGGTCAGGTCATCGGTGGGGTGCACGGTGCGCTGCCTGACCATCGTGGTGAAGTGGGCCTTGATCTCCTCGATGACCTCGAGCCGCTCGGTCTGAGGAGTGGTGAGGGAGAAGAACTTCCTCCACTGCGCGAGCTGCCACGGATGGTCGGCGCGGTCGACGCCCATCAGCTCGCTGACCACCCGCATCGGCAGCGGGTAGGCGAACACCTCCTTCAGGTCCACCACCTCACCTGCCGCTCCGGCAGCGGCGAGATCGTCGAGCAGCTCGGTGGTGAACCGCTCGATCAGCGGCCGCAGCGCACCCAGCCGTCGCGGGCTGAGCGCACGGCTGGTCTTGATCCGGAGCCTCCGGTGCTCGGCGCCGTCGACGGTGAACATCGACCGTCCGGTGTCGACCATGCTGATCAGCGGCCATTCCCGGGTCACCTCGCCCGAGGTCCACCGGCTCCAGGCGTCGATGTCCTTGACCAGCCGGGGGTCGACGAGCAGTCGCCGCGCGACCTGATGATCGCTGACCGTCCAGGCCGGCACACCGAGCAGCTCGATCCGGACCACCGGCCCTTCCGTGCGCAGCCGGGCGGTCTCGCCGGCGCGGTCGGCGACCATCGGGTCGAGCGCGAAGGGACAGCCTTCTGTGGGGGATGTGCTCACCGCGTACCTCCTGTCGGGGCGCTCCAGGACTATTCCGTACGCGGCACCGACCTGTCCCGACTTCGCCCCAACCGGCGAGCCCGGTGTGAGACTCGCACAAGGATTCGAGACAATGCGCCTTATGGCACGCGGAAAGACGAAGCAGGACGTCCCGGACGACTTCGAGGAGCACATCCTCGACACCGACATCGGTGACGAGATGCGATCCTCGTTCCTGGAGTACTCCTACTCCGTCATCTACTCGCGGGCGCTGCCCGACGCCCGCGACGGCCTCAAGCCCGTGCAGCGCCGGATCCTCTACACGATGAACGACATGGGCGTACGCCCCGACCGCGGTCACGTGAAGTGTGCGCGCATCGTCGGTGAGGTGATGGGCAAGCTGCACCCGCACGGTGACGGCGCGATCTACGACGCCCTGGTGCGGATGGCGCAGCCGTGGGCGATGCGGCTGCCGATGATCGACGGGCACGGCAACTTCGGCTCCCCCGGTGGCGACGACCCCGCTGCCGCGATGCGTTACACCGAGGCCCGGATGGGTCTGGCCGCGCAGGCGATGACCGAGGACATCAAGGAAGACACCGTCGACTTCCGCCCCAACTACGACTCGCGGGAGATGGAGCCGAGCGTGCTCCCCGCGGCGATCCCCAACCTGCTGGTCAACGGTGCCACCGGCATCGCGGTCGGCATGGCCACCAACATGGCCCCGCACAACCTGGTCGAGGTCGTCTCCGCCGCGCGCCACCTGATCAAGCACCCCGGCGCCGAGCTCGACACCCTGATGAAGTTCATCCCGGGGCCCGACCTGCCCACCGGCGGCACCATCGTCGGGCTCGACGGGATCAGGGATGCGTACGAGACGGGCCGGGGCTCCTTCAAGATCCGCGCCACCACGCGGATCGAGCCGTTCGGGCGCCGCAAGGGCATCGTGATCACCGAGCTGCCGTTCAACATCGGCACCGAGAAGATCATCGAGCGCGTCAAGGTGCTGGTGCAGTCGAAGAAGATCCAGGGCATCGCCGACCTCAAGGACCTCACCGACCGTGAGCACGGCACCCGCCTGGTCATCGAGATCAAGAACGGCTTCGTGCCCGAGGCGGTGCTCGAGCAGCTCTACAAGATGACCCCGCTGGAGGACTCCTTCGGCATCAACAACGTCGCGCTCGTCGACGGCCAGCCGCGCACTCTCGGCCTCAAGGAGCTGCTCGAGGTCTTCCTCGGCCACCGCTACGACGTCGTGCGGCGCCGCTCGCAGTTCCGCCGCGACAAGGCCGCCGACCGGCTGCACCTGGTCGACGGTCTGCTGATCGCGATCCTCGACATCGACGAGGTCATCCAGCTGATCCGCTCCTCGGAGAACGCCGGCGAGGCCAAGGAGCGGCTGATGACCGTCTTCGACCTGAGCCAGGCGCAGGCGGAGTACATCCTCGACATGGCGCTGCGCCGGCTGACGAAGTTCTCCAAGATCGAGCTGGAGAAGGAGCGCGACGACCTGCGCGCCACCATCGACTACCTCGACTCGATCCTCAACGACGACGACCTGCTCCGCAAGGTCGTCTCCGACGAGCTCGGCGAGGTCGCCAAGACGTTCGGCACCCCGCGGCGCACCGTGCTGCTCGCCTCCGCCGGCTCCCCGGCGCTGGAGTCGATGAGCCTCGAGGTCGCCGACGACCCGTGCTTCGCGCTGCTCTCCTCGACCGGGCTGCTCGCCCGCTCGAGCGACGCGGCGCCCTACGAGACCGCCTTCACGGGCCACGTGGCCTCCGGCGGCGGCCGCGCCAACCACGACGTCGTCACCTCGGTGGTGCCGGCGACCGCGCGCGGACAGATCGGCGTGCTGACCTCCCGCGGGCGCCTCGTACGCCTCGGTGTGCTCGACCTGCCCGCGATGCCTCCGACGGCCGGTGACCCCAACCTGTCCGGTGGGCTGCCGCTGTCCGCGCTGCTCTCGCTGGAGTCCGACGAGCGCGCGCTGGCGCTGACCACGCTGGCCACCGAGGGCCCCGGCATCGCGCTCGGCACCAAGCTCGGTGTCGTCAAGCGGGTCAACCCCGAGGTGCTGCTCAACAAGGACGAGTGGGAGATCATCAAGCTCGCCGACGGCGACGAGGTCGTCGGCGCCACCCAGCTGCGCACCGGCGAGGAGTCGCTGGTCTTCGTCACCTCCGACGCCCAGCTGCTCCACTTCCCCGCCGACGGCGTCCGTCCGCAGGGCCGCAGCGCCGGCGGTGTGGCGGGCGTGCGGATGGCCCACGGCTCCCGGGTCGTCTTCTTCGGTGCGATCTCCGCCGAGCATCCCGAAGGTGCCTGTGTGGTCACCGTGGCCGGGTCGTCCTCCGCCCTGCCCGGCACCGAGACCGGCTCGGTGAAGACCACGCCGTTCAGCGAGTTCCCGGCCAAGGGCCGGGCCACCGGCGGCGTACGCGCCCATCGCTACCTCAAGGGCGAGGACTCCCTGGCCTTCGCCTGGGTCGGGGCCGCGCCCGCGCTCGCCGCTGCCGCCTCCGGCGCCCCGATCGACCTGCCCGACATCGACCCGCGCCGTGACGGCTCCGGGGTGCCGCTCGAGCAGCCGATCGACGCCGTCTCGGGCCCGGTCGCCAACCTGTTCCCGGCCTCCGCCGGCTGAGGCCGCGCGGGTGGGGGCGATCAGAACCCACCCGCGCGACCCCGAACCTGGTCCGACGTGACATCCTGACCCGCATGCTCACGACTCTGGGGCGACACCTGCCACGCCTCGCATTCGCACTCGTCGCCCTGCTCGCCGCGCTCCTCGTGATGACCTCGTGCGGCGACGAGGACCCGACGAAGGGGCGTACGCCGAAGCAGGTGCTCGCGGCGGCGCAGAAGACCCTCGACGAGACGAGCGGGATCAACTTCTCGATCGCCTCCGACAACCTGCCCGAGGGCGTCACGACGCTGAAGAAGGCCTCCGGCACGCTGACCCGCAAGCCTGCTTTCGAAGGCACTCTGACGGTGCCGGTGATGGGCACCGAGGCTCAGGTCGACGTCGTCTCGGTCGACAACGTGGTCTACGCGAAGCTGCCGTTCACGACCTCGTTCCAGAAGCTCGACCCGGCCGACTACGGCGTGCCCGACCCGGCCGGGCTGATCGCGCCCGACAGCGGCATCTCCTCGCTGCTCGCCTCGACGCAGGGGCTCGAGCTCGGCAAGTCGGTGCGTGGCGGCGCCGACAACAAGGAGATCCTCTCCACCTACACCGGCACGCTGCCCGACACCGCGGTCAAGAAGGTGCTGCCCGGCGCTGCCGGCGAGTTCGACGTCACCTACGTCGTCAACGACTCCGACGAGCTCACCGAGGCCACCATCAAGGGGCACTTCAGCGGTGAGGGCGAGGCGGCCTACTCCTACACGATCGACGTGAGCGAGTACGACGTCGAGAAGGCGATCGCCAAGCCGTGAAGGCCATCTTGTGGCTGGGAGCGATCGCGGTCGCGTTCGCCGCCGCCGACACCTACGTCGTCGTGCTGGCGCTGCCCGACATGATGGCCGGCGTCGGGCTCTCGATCGAGGAGCTGCAGCGGGCCGCGCCGTTGATCTCAGGTTTCCTGCTGGGCTACGTCGCGGTGCTGCCGCTGATCGGACGCCTCGCCGACCTGTTCGGCCACCTGCCGGTGCTCGTGGGCGGGCTGATCGTCTTCGCCTTCGGCTCGTTCCTGACCGCGCTGTCGTGGGACCTGGCCGCGATGGTCGTCGGCCGGTTCTTCCAAGGGCTGGGCGGCGGGGCGCTCGTGCCGGCGACGCTGGCGCTGGTCGCGGCGCTCTATCCGGTGGAGCGCCGTGGGGTGCCGCTCGGGCTGGTCTCGGCGGTCCAGGAGCTCGGTTCGGTGCTCGGCCCGCTCATCGGCGCCACCGTCCTCGCGCTCGCCGACTGGCGGGCGATCTTCCTCCTCAACCTCGTCGTCGGCGTCGTGCTGGCGGTGGCGATCCGGCAGCTCGGCCGCTCGGAGCGCGCCGGCCGGCCAGACCGGGAAGGCCGGGCAGGCCGCGGGCTGCCCGACCTGGTCGCCCTGGCGCTGTTGCTGCTCGCCGGCGCCGCGTTCATGCTGCTGGCGATCGAGCCGACCGCGCTCGTGCAGGATCTGACATGGGGCGCGCTCTACGTGCCCGCGGCCGGCTCGACGCGCTGGCTGACGCCGCTCGGCCTGATCACGATCGTGGCCACCGTCGGGTTCGTGGCCACGTGGGGCCTGCGGCCCGGCGTACGCAGCGTGCTCCGGCGCATCGCGGCCGAGGTCGATCTGCTCGGGGCGCTGCTGCTCTCGATCGCCCTGGCCGGTGTGATCCTGGCGTTCGCGACCGCAGACCCCGAGGTGGCGGTCTTCTCCGAGCAGGGCGTCTGGTATCTGGTCGCCGCCGGGTTGGCGCTGCTGGGTCTCGTCGTCCACCTGCGCCGTGCACCGGACCCGATCGTGCCGCGTGGTGCGTTCACCCGCTCCCCCGCCTGGGGCTCGGTGCTGGTCTCGTTCTTCGTCGGCGCCGCGCTGGTGGCGGCGCTGATCGACGTGCCCCTCTTCGCCCGCACGACGATCTACGGCGAGAGCCAGCTGAAGGCGGCGCTGGTGCTGCTGGAGTTCCTGGTCGCTCTGCCCGTCGGTGCGATCGCGGGAGGCTTCCTCCTGCGGCGTCTGCCGGCGGGAGTGATAGCCGGCGGCGGCATGCTGCTCGCCGCCGTGGCGTTCGGGTTCATGGCGCGCTGGGACGCCGACGCGCTCCGCTCGATGTCGGCGACGGTCGTGCTGGTCGCCGGCGGCCTCGGCTTCGGGCTCGCCCTGGCCCCGATCAACGCCGCGATCCTGGCCACCACCGAGCAGTCGATGCACGGCCTGACCACGTCCTTCACGGTCGTGGCGCGCATGGTCGGCATGCTGGTCGGCATCTCGGCCCTGACCACCATCGGCCTGCGCAGCTACTACTCCGCCCAGGCCGACCTGCCCTCGCTCTCCGACGTCTGCACCGGTGGCGGCATGTGCGCGGAGTATCAGGACCTGCTCGTCGGCGCCGCCATCGCCCAGGAGCACACCGTCTTCGCCGGCGCAGCCGTCTGCGCCGGCATCGCCGCGCTGCTCTCCGTGGTGCTTCTGCGCGGCGCGCAGACCCGCGCGCTCACCCCGAGCGAGACCGTCACCGCACTCTGAGGCCTCGCCCAGGCCCAGCAACGCCACAGCGCCCTGCGACGCGAGTCGCAGGGCGCTGTGGATCTACGGGCGCACAGGTGCGCCCCCGAGAGCCGTCAGGGCTAGCCGAAGATGCTCACGCCGCCGGGGCCGACCAGAAGGCCGACCACGATCAGCACGATCCCCCACAGCATCTGGCCACGGACCAGAGACACGATGCCGCTGATCACCAGGACTGCCGCGATCAGCCAGAGTACTAATGCCATTCGATCTCACCTCGGTGTGTAGTTGTGGTTTGTGCAGACGAGCTCAGTACCCGACGGGTGAGACTCTCACCCTCACCCCGATGGGTGATGTGCCATCCGGGAGACGCACCCCCGAGGGTGAAATCTGTCGGCTGGCCGCTGACCGGCGCGGTCCTCTGGCAGAAAGGAGTCATGACGACCGCACAGTCCGATGAACATGTCGATCCCCGGCCCGATGCCGAGCTCTTCGAGACCAATTTACCGCGCGCGGAGCGCCGGCATCGGACTTCGCGACTCTTGGATCAGGCCGCCCAGACGCAAGGGGCGACCCACGATCGCCTCGTCGATGAGGTGATCATGCTCAACGCCAGCGTCGCCCGCTCGATCGCACACCGATATGCCGGTCGGGGCATCGCGCAGGCTGATCTCGAGCAGGTCGCGTACGTCGCACTGGTGCGTGCGGCGAAGGGGTTCCATCCCGACCGTGCCGACGACTTCTTGACCTACGCGGTGCCGACCATCCGGGGTGAGGTCAAGAGGTGGTTCCGTGACCACGGCTGGACCGTGCGTCCGCCGCGGCCCGTCCAGGAGCTGCAGAGCACGCTGCTGCGGATCGGGTCGGAGCGGGGCAGCCTGCCGGTCTCCGAGCTGGCCGAGGTCGCGCACGTACCGGAGCAGCGGGTGCGCGAAGCGCTCGACGCCCGCGGCTGCTTCACCCCGACCTCGCTCGACGCTCCCCTGCCCGCGGCCGATGATCGCTCCACCGGCACGGTGGCCACGCTCGGCGACACCCTGCCCGGCACCGACGGCGGTCTGGCCGGCTGCGAGACCCGGCTGGCGTTGGAGCAGGCGATCCGTACGCTGCGCCCGCGCGACCAGCAGGTGGTGCGCATGCGCTATCTCGAAGACCGTGGCCAGGCCGAGATCGGCGAAGCCATCGGCGTCACCCAGACGCAGGTCTCCCGGATCCTGGACCGGATCATCGACCAGCTGCGCGGCCAGCTCGGAGACCTGGACCACGCCGCTTGAGACCCGTGCATGCGGCCGTCGACGGCGGGTACCGTCGACACGTGCCGTCCCCGACACGAAGGAGATCTGACATGGCATTCTCAACGATCACCGGCGAGCGCGACGACATCGGCCAACGCTCGATGTGGAACGGCGCCTCACCGCAGAGCACCTGGCAGGAGTCGTCCTGGGGCAAGCGCATCGGCGCGATCGCTGCCGTCCTGGTCCCGATCGGGCTCGCCGTCGCTCTCGTGATCCGCAACGCCCAGGCAGGTGAGTCGAAGTGAAGACCAAACGCAACCTGTTCGTCTTCGCCCTCGGTGGTGCCGCCGGGTTCATCCTCGGCCGCTACCCCCGCGAAGCCCTCGAGAAGGCCCGCGGCGTGGCCGGCGCCGGTGTCGGCGTGGCCCGCGACCGCGTGGGCCCCGCGGCAGCCGCCAAGCTGCCCCTCAACCGCACCGGCGGCCATCGTGCCGCCACCGCCCAGGCTCCGGGCAGCGACGGTGTCATCAACGGCACCTCGCCGTACGCCTCGAAGGCGCATCCGTGAGCACAGCCCCGAAGTCATGACGTACGCCGCCGGCCCTCTCCAGGGCCGGCGGCGTACGTCGTCGGGTCGGGTCCGCTCCTCAGGAACGCCCGACAGCCCGCTCGAGCTCGGCCTTGGTCATGCTCGAGCGGCCGGTGACGTTCTTGGTCTTGGCCTCCTCGTAGAGCTGGGCCTTGGTGCGGCCGCCGGGTCCTTCATGGCTGCGCAGGCCGCCGCGGCGTCCGGAGGAGATGTCGTCGGTGGAGGTGCGGCTCTTCTCGTCTGCCTCGCCGCTGCGAGCGCGCTCCTTGTTCACGGTGCGCGCGGCGATCTCCTCGGCGGTGTCCTCGCTCTCCCCGCGGTCGAGCGCGCCCTCCTTGATGTGCTCGTACTGCCGTTCGCGCTTCTTGCTCCACTTCTCCTGCGGCATGTCACTGCTCCTCTCGAGGCTGTTCGAGGCGGTCCTCGTCCTCGGCGACGTGCTTGTTGCGCCTGGCGTCGCCCCTCCAGGCGGCCAGGGCGACAAGGACGACGACCGCCGCGATCACGATGAAGACGACTACTGGAGTGCTCATGGTGTTGCGGTACCCATCATCGGCCCGGATACGCGGCGCCGGAGTGGATCAGAGGTCGTCACTCCTGCGAGAAGAAGGCCGCGGCCTCGACAGTGCCGAGACCGCGGCATCGACGACGCACCCGTGGTGTCACTCCCGCCAGCCGGTGGGAAGTCACCCAGACCGCTCCGCCGATGTTCCTGCGGTAACCATCTGGGCGCCCACGGATGCGCCCGACTCCGAAGATTCCTGGTCGGAGGGAGCAAGACCGTGGGTGATCGCCCAGCTGACGGCCTGGCTGCGGCTGGAGACCCCGATCTTCCGGTAGGCCTGACGGATGTGGCTCTTGAGCGTGTTGACGCTCAGCAGCAGCTTGGCGGCGATCTCCTTGTTGGAGAGCCCCTGGGTGATCAGCGCCAGCACCTCGAGCTCGCGAGTGGTGAGCCCGGCGACCGGACCCACCTCGGGCTCGGGCTCGCCGACCGGCTCACCGAGCGCGGTCAGCTCGATGCTGCGTACGAGGTCTCCGGCGTGCACGTCCATCGAGACCCACGACGTGGCTCCGAGGGCGTGGGCGTGCGCCCGCAGGTCGGGGCGGGTCTCGCGGTTGAGCACCAGGATCTTGGCATCGGTCTCGTGCACCAGGTGCTCGAGGTCGGCGCCGTCGCCGAGGTGCAGCCCGATGGCGTCGTAGACGATCACGTCGACGCCGGGGGCCTTGCTGCGCACGGCCGGGAGCGAGATGACCACCAGCCGGTCGGGGAAGTCGGCAAGCATCGTGGTCACCCCGCGCATGACGATCTCCTGCGGACTGACCACAGCGACGCGAACCGCCCCCAAACGCCTCATTCCTGAACCATCTCAGATCCACCGACGGCGCGCAGGTGTATCACCTCCCGCGTCGCGCGTGCGCAAGGCAACATCCGGTCCGGGTGAGTCGTCGCCCGCTCCGGGGTACGTTGTTGGGACGCATCCGCAACGCTCGAGGACCGACACAGGTTCGGTCTCAGATGGGAGCTCGACATGGTCACGAATGGCACCCAAGGCAACAACGACCCGAGCGGCACGCCGGGCGACGACAGCGAGACCGCCCCCATCACCGCTCCCACGCCGGAGCGGGTGAAGGAAGAGGGCGAGCACCACGAGGCGGGCTCGGAGTTCGACAGCCAGGACGAGACCGAGATCGAGACCTTCCCGGCCAGCGACCCGCAGTCCAGCTGGGCCGGACCGGCAGACCCGCGCGACCGTCCCAGCCCCAGCTGATCCTCAGACCAGCCCGCGGCGCTCGAGCAGCGGCTCGATCGGCGCGGGGCGCCCGCGCCACTCCGCATAGGACTCCAGCGGGTCGCGGGTGCCCCCGATGCCGATCACGTGGGTGACGTACTCCTCGCCGTTCTCCCTGGTCAGGCCGCCGTTCTCCTTGAACCAGGCGACGGTGTCGGCGTCGAGCACCTCCGACCAGATGTAGGAGTAGTAGGCCGAGGCGTAGCCGCCGAAGATGTGCTTGAAGTAGGCCGTGTAGTAGCGCGCCCGCACTGCTGGGTTGTCCAGCCCGACGGCTGAGAGCGCGGCCGCCTCGAAGTCACCCACCGCATCGGGCGCGGTCGGCACCTCGTCGGGGCCGAGCTCGTGCCAGGCGAGGTCGATCAGCGCGGCACCGAGATACTCCGACGTCGCGAACCCCTCGCCGAAGGCGGCCGACGCCTCGAGCTTGCCGAGCACGTCGGCCGGGATCGGCTCGCCGGTCTCGTGGTGCACCGCGTAGTTGGCGAGCACCTCGGGCCAGAGCATCCACATCTCGTTGACCTGGGAGGGATACTCCACGAAGTCACGGAAGACGGCGGTCGCCGCGAAGCGCGGGTAGGTGGCTCGCGCGAGCAGCCCGTGGAGCGCGTGGCCGAACTCGTGGAAGAGCGTGGTGACCTGATCGAACGTCAGCAGCGTCGGCTCCCCCGGCGCGGGCCTGGGCACGTTGAGGTTGTTGGTCACGATCGCCGAGGGCTCGCCCAGGAGCGTGTTGGCGGTGACGTAGGAGTTCATCCATGCGCCACCCTTCTTCGAGTCACGCGTGTAGAGGTCGAGCAGGAAGAGGCCGATAGGGGTGCCGTCGCGGGAGACCTCGAAGACGCGCACCTCGGGGTGGTAGCCCTGCAGGTCGGGGCGCTCCTCGAAGGAGAGCCCGTAGAGCTTGCCGGCCGCGAAGAACACTCCGTCGTGGAGCACCCGGTCGGCCTCGAACCATGGCCGCAGCACGGCCAGGTCGACGTCGTACGCGGAGACCCTGACCTTCTCGGCGTAGAAGGGCCAGTCCCACGCCTGGATCGGGCCATGCCCGATCTCCGGGGCAGCAGAGGCCTCCAGGGCGGCCTGCTCGGCCCGGGCGTTGCGAGCAGCCGGCGCGGCGAGCCGCTCCAGCATGTCGCGCACCGCCTTCGGTGTGCCGGCGGTGTTGCCGGCCGTCACCAGCCCGGCATAGCTGTCGAAGCCCAGCAGCCGCGCCTTCTCGGCCCGCAGCCTCAGCGCGTCGAGCGCGATGGCGCGGGTGTCGTTGTCGTTGCCGCGCGAGCCGCGGGCGATCTGCGCCTCGAAGAGCCGCTTGCGCAGGTCACGGTTCTCCAGCACCGACAGGTAGGGGTGGGCGGTGAACAGGGTCAGCGTGATCAGGAACTTGCCCTCGAGGCCGCGCCCGGCGGCGGCAGCGGCCGCCGCCGAGATCTCCCCCGGCGTCAGGCCGGCCAGCTCCTCGACCGTGTCGACGACCACGGCGAGATCGTTGGAGTCGGCCTGCGATGCCTGGGAGAAGGCGGCTTCCAGCGTCGAGAGCTCCTGGTTGAGCTCGCGCAGCCGCGCCTTGTCATCCGCACCGAGGGCAGCGCCGGCGAGCACGAGGTCGTGGTGGTAGCGCTCGACCAGGTAACGGTCCTCCCCCTCCAGCTCGGCCCGGTTCTCGTAGACCGCGCTGACCCGTGCGAACAGCGCGTCGTCGAGCAGCAGCGCGTCATGATGGGCGGCCAGCCGCGGAGCGTACGTCGCATCGAGCTCGTCCAGGGCCTCGGAGGAGTCGGCGGAGAGCAGCGAGAAGAAGACCCGTAGCACTCGATCGAGGCGCTCGCCGGAGCGCTCCAGGGCAACGAGAGTGTTCTCGAACGTCGGCTCCTCGGGCGAGGAGGTGATCGCCGCCAGCGCCTCGAGCTGCTCGGCCATCCCCTGCTCGATAGCCGGGCCGTAGTCGTCGATCTCGATGTCCGCGAAGCGCGGCAGACGGTGGGGCAGGTCGCTGGGCTCGAGTAGGGCGTCGATCACATCGCGCACGCTATCTGACACACGTCGAGGCCGTCGTCGACATATCGGCTACCTTGAGTTCATGCCCGACTTCGATGACCTCCTCGCCGCGAACCAGACCTACGCCCAGACGTTCGATGACGGCGGTTTCGACGGCGTGGCCCACGCCGGGGTCGCGATCGTGACCTGCATGGACTCGCGCATCGAGCCGTTGGCCATGCTCGGGCTGGGTCTCGGCGACGCGAAGATCTTCCGCAACCCGGGTGGCCGGGTGACGGTCGCCGCGATGGAGGCGCTCGTGCTCGGCGTGCACCTGCTCAACGTCGACCGCATCCTGGTCGTGCCGCACACGCGCTGCGCGGTCGCCTCCAACTCCGAGGCCGAGCTGCGCGCCAAGCTCACCGAGTCCGCCGGCCAGGACGCCTCGTGGCTCCATCTCCACGTGGTCGACGACCAGGTCCGCGCGCTGGCCGAGGATGTCGCCAAGGTGCGCTCGCACCCGCTCGTCCCCGACCACGTCAAGGTCGGCGGGTTCATCTACGACGTCGACACGGGCCTGCTCAACCAGAAGATCTGAGCCCGTGCACCCGCTCGCGAAGAGATCGATCGGGACAGGACCTGCCGAGAAAAGGCATGCGCCCCAACCAGGGGTAGGTAACAGTTGACGCGTGACCGTCACAGATCAGGCACAGCCTGAGATCGCCGCCCAGGCGATCGACCTGCACAAGACCTACGGCAGGGGTGATGCCGAGGTCCGCGCGCTCGACGGTGTCAGCCTCGACCTCCACGCCGGGCAGTTCACGGCCATCATGGGTCCCTCCGGCTCGGGCAAGTCGACGCTGATGCACTGCCTGGCCGCGCTCGACAAGCCCAGCACCGGCGAGGTCGTCGTGGGTGGTCGCCGGTTGAGCAGGCTGCGCGATCGCCGGCTGACCGCGCTGCGCCGCGACAGCATCGGCTTCGTCTTCCAGGCGTTCAACCTGGTTCCGACCCTGACCGCGCAGGAGAACATCCTGCTGCCGCTCTCGCTGGCCCGCAAGAAGCCGGATCCGGCGTGGTTCGACCAGGTCATCGACACCGTCGACCTGCGGCCACGCCTCCACCACAAACCGAGCGAGCTCTCCGGCGGCCAGCAGCAGCGGGTCGCGTGCGCCCGGGCGCTGGTCTCCAAGCCCGACATCGTCTTCGCCGACGAGCCGACCGGCAACCTCGACTCCACCTCGGCCGCGCAGGTGCTCGACTTCCTGCGTCACAGCGTCGACGACCTGGGTCAGACCATCGTGATGGTCTCCCACGACCCCGTCGCCGCCTCCTACTGCGACCGGGTGATCTTCCTGGCCGACGGTCGCGTGGTCGACGAGCTGGCCCGTCCCAGCCGGGAGCAGATCCTCGCCCACATGGCCGACCTGCAGTCGCGGGCGATGGGGCTTGCCCCGATCGGCGAGGGCGCCTGAGGTGAACGATCCTCAGCGAATGAACCCGCGAGGCGGGGAGGTGGCGGCATGAACGAGCGTCAGCGAGTGAATCAAACAATCGGCACGCCGCCACGTCCGTACACTGGCGCTTGCGCAACGAGGGTGGCGGCGTGCTCCGGCTGACGCTGCGCAACCTCGCCGCGCACAAGGTGCGGCTGCTGATGTCGACGCTCGCCATCGTGCTGGGGGTTGCCTTCCTGGCCGGTGTGCTCACCTTCTCCCACGGCCTGGACCGCACCTTCTCGGGCATCATCAACGGCTCCACACCAGATGCCCAGGTGCGCCCGACCAACAGCGGCACCGCTGCCGAGAGCGCTCGCCCCGGCGGGGGCGGCGGCGCGATGCTGGGTCCGAAGACGATCCAGAGGCTGCGGGAGCTGCCGGAGGTCGCCCGCGCCGACGGCGAGGTGCAGGGCTCGGGACTCTTCGTGCTCGACACCGAGGGAAAGCTGGTCAACAGCTCGGGCGCCCCGACGCTGGCGTTCAACCATTCCGGTGCCCGCAACCTCCTCGGCGAGCCGATGCTCGACCTCGACCGGGGCCGCTGGGCGCAGACGCCGAAGGAGATCGTGCTCGACGGGTCGACGGCGAAGAAGGCCGGCTACTCCGTGGGCGAGACCATCACGCTGATCGCCCCGCGGGGCGAGACCCGCCGCAAGGTCACCCTCACCGGGATCGCCGCCTTCAACGGCGGCGGCACCGCCGGCGCCCAGCTGCTCGTCTTCAGCACCGAGGGCGCCCAGAGCCTGTTCGCCGACGGCAAGGACACCTACTCCGGGGTGTCGCTGAGCGCCGCCCCCGGCGTCACCCAGAAGGAGCTGGCCGCAGCCGCGAGCGCGGTCGTCCCGAAGGGGTTCGAGGCGGTCACCGGCGACCAGGTGGTCGAGGAGTCCGAGGACGCGATCGGTGACTTCCTCGACGTGATCTCGGTCTTCCTGATCGTCTTCGCGGTCATCGCCGTGATCGTTGGCGCTTTCATCATCGTCAACACCTTCTCGATCCTGATCGCCCAGCGCTCGCGTCAGCTGGCGCTGCTGCGCGCCCTGGGCGCCTCCCGGCGCCAGGTGACCACCTCGGTGCTCTTCGAGGCGCTGGTGATGGCGCTCGTCGCGGCCACCGTCGGCATCCTCGCGGGCTGGGCGCTCGCCCACGGCCTGGCCGGCGCCTTCCGGCAGGCGGGGCTCGAGATCGCCTCCGACGTGCTCGTCCTCACCCCACGTACCATCTGGATCTCCTACGCCGTCGGCGTGCTCGTCACGCTCGCAGCGGCACTCCTCCCCTCCCGCCGGGCGGCGAAGGTGCCGCCGGTGGCGGCGATGCGCGAAGACACGCAGCCTCCGGCGCGATCCACGGCACTGCGTACGTCGGCGGGAGTCATGCTGCTGGCCGCCGGACTGGTGCTCGCGGCCATGCCGCGGATCGGGATCCCCGATATCAGCTTGCCCGGAGGAGTCGACGTGCCGACGAGCCCCGCGCTGTGGGTGGGCGTCGGGGCCGGGATCTCGATCCTCTCGGTCGCCTGGATCAGCGCCTTCCTCGGTCGCCCGGTGCTGGCGGCGCTGCGTACGGTCTCGGGCCTGGTCTTCGGGATGACCGGCAAGCTGGCCGGGCAGAACGCGATGCGCGACCCGCGGCGCACCGGCGCCACTGCCTCGGCGCTGATGATCGGGCTGGCTCTGGTCTCGCTGATCGGGGTGCTCGCGGCCTCGATGAACGCCTCGATCTCCGATGTCGTCGAGGATCAGTTCAAGCCCGACATGGTCGTGCAGAGCCCCACGTTCACCTCGTTCCCGACCTCGATCGGCGACGAGATGGAGAAGGTCGAGGGCGTCGCCACCGTCTCGCGCTCCCAGATCGCGCAGGCGGTCGTCGGCAAGGTCGACCCGCGCAATCCGAAGAACAACGAGGCCGCGTTCGTCTTCGGCGTCGACCGGGAGATGCCGCAGATCTACGACCTCGACGTGCTCGAGGGCAGCGAGCAGGTCAAACCCGGTCAGGTGCTGGTCACCGACGAGGCCGCCGAGGAGCACGAGTGGCGCCTCGGCGACCGCATCGACCTCACCTTCCGCAGCGGGCGCCAGCTGCACCCGCAGATCAGCGGGATCATCGCGAAGACCCAGGTGACCGGTGACATCACCGCGCGCATCGAGGACCTGGCCGACGCCAAGGTGCCGCGCGAGGATGCCTCGCTGAGCATCCTGCTGGCCCGCGGCGCCGACGCCGCCACCGTCCACGACCGCCTCGACAAGCTGGTCGAGGATCGTCCGGTGGTCGCCGTGCAGGACAAGAAGGAGTTCGCCGACTCGATCAAGGGGCAGGTCAACCAGCTGCTCTACATGATCTACGGGCTGCTGGCGCTGGCCATCGTCATCGCCGTCATCGGCATCGTGAACACCCTCGGGCTCAGTGTCATCGAGCGCACCCGCGAGATCGGGCTGCTGCGCGCCATCGGTCTCTCCCGCGGCCAGCTGCGGCGGATGATCACCCTGGAGTCGGTGACGATCGCGGTGCTCGGCGCCGTGCTCGGCCTCGGGCTCGGCGTGCTCTTCGGGGTGCTGCTGCGCGACGCGCTGCGCGAGGATCTCTCCAGTCTCTGGGTGCCGCTGGGCCAGCTGGCGGCCTTCTTGGGGATCGCTGTGGCCGTCGGCGTGCTCGCCGCGGTCCTTCCCGCGATCCGCGCCGGTCGCGAAGACGTACTCAAGGCGATCGCCACGGAGTAGCCTGCGGGGGATGAGCACCGAGCGCCCCACAGACCTGCCGGAGACCCCGGCCGAGACCCTGCCCGAAGCCGCCCTCCGTGTCGGCGAACCGGCGACCGCGTCGGTCGGGGTCTCGGGGGTGCTGCACTCCATGGACTACGCGCTGCGCGAGATGGGCCCCAAGCGCAGCCTGCAGACCCTCCTGAAGCTCAACCAGGTCGACGGCTTCGACTGCCCTTCGTGCGCCTGGCCCGACCCCGACCACCGCAAGGCCGCCGAGTTCTGCGAGAACGGCGCCAAGGCCGTGGCCTGGGAGGCCACCCGCAAGCGGGTCGGCCGCGACTTCTTCGAGGCCAACTCGGTGGCCTCGCTCAAGGCCCACGACGACCACTGGCTGGAGTCGCAGGGGCGGCTGACCGAGCCGATGTATCTCGCGCCGGGCGCGACCCACTACTCCCCCATCCAGTGGTCGGATGCGATCGAGCTCATCGCCGACCGGATGCGCGCGAGCGACCCCGACCGATCGGTCTTCTACACCTCCGGTCGCGCCTCCAACGAGGCCGCGTTCGTCTACCAGCTGCTCGCGCGCCGGCTGGGCACCAACAACCTGCCCGACTGCTCCAACATGTGTCACGAGTCCAGCGGCACCGCGCTGAGCGAGGTGCTCGGCATCGGCAAGGGCACCGTCACCTACGACGACATCGCCGAGCACGCCGATCTGATCCTCGTGGTGGGCCAGAACCCCGGCACCAACCACCCGCGGATGCTCACCGCGCTCGAGTCCGCAAAGCAGCACGGCGCCGCCATCGTGTCGGTCAACCCGCTGACCGAGGCCGGCCTCGGCACGTTCCGCAACCCGCAGACGCTGCGTGGCGTCAGCGGCGTCGGCACCAAGCTCGCCGACCTCCACGTGCCCGTACGCGTCAACGGCGATCTGGCGCTCTTCGCCGGGATCAACAAGGCGCTGGTCGCCCGCGGAGCCGTCGACGACGCGTTCCTGGAGGAGCACACCGACGGGTTCGAGGTCGCCTCCGAGGCGTGGGCCGCGATGGAATGGGACGAGATCTCCCAGCTGAGCGGCATCTCGCGCCAGGAGATCGAAGAGCTCGCCGACCTCGTCGAGGGTCGAGAGCGCATCATCGTGTGCTGGGCGATGGGGCTGACCCAGCACAAGAACTCGGTCGCCACCATCCGCGAGATCGCCTCCTTCCTGCTGCTGCGCGGCAACGTCGGCAAGCCCGGCGCAGGGGCCTCGCCGATCCGCGGTCACTCCAACGTGCAGGGCGACCGCACGATGGGCATCTGGGAGAAGCCGCCGGCGTCGTTCCTCGACGCGATCCGCGACGAGTTCGGCTTCGAGCCGCCACGCGAGGAGGGATTTGACACCGTCGCCGCGATCGAGGCGATGCGCGACGGCGCCGTCGACGTCTTCCTCGCCCTGGGCGGCAACTTCGCGGCGGCGACCCCCGACACCTCCGTCACCACTGCCGCGCTGGCCAACGTCGGTCTCACCGTGCAGATCTCCACCAAGCTCAACCGCAGCCATCTCGATCACGGGCGCGAGGCACTGATCCTGCCGTGCCTGGGGCGCACGGAGCGGGACGAGACCGGGGGCCGGGAGCAGCGCGTCACGGTCGAAGACTCGATGGGCATGGTGCACGCCTCCCGTGGCCGGCTGCTGCCGGGCTCGAAGGAGCTGCGCAGCGAGGTGGGCATCCTCTGTGCTCTCGGCGAGGCCCTGTTCGGCTCCGAGGACGCCGTCGACTGGGCCATGATGGGGCTCGACTACTCCCGGGTGCGCTGGCACATCTCCGCGGTGGTGCCCGGTTTCGAAGACTTCGAGGCGAGGCTGAAGGCGCCCGGCGGCTTCGCCCTCCCCAACGGCCCCCGCGACTCGCGCACCTTCAACACGGCCACCGGCCGGGCCCGCGTCACCGCCAACCCGCTCAGCGCGGTCTCGGTGCCGCCCGGCCACCTGCTGCTGCAGACCCTGCGCTCCCACGACCAGTTCAACACCACCGTCTACGGCTACGACGACCGCTACCGTGGCGTCACCGGCGGGCGCCATGTCGTCTTCGTCAACCCCGACGACCTCGACGAGCTCGGCATCGACGACGGCCAGACGGTCGACATCGTCTCGGTCTGGACCGACGGCGAGCGCCGCGCCGAGAAGTTCCGCGTCGTCTCCTACGCCACCCCTCGTGGCTGCGCGGCGGCCTACTTCCCGGAGACCAACGTGCTCATCCCCCTCGACTCCTACGCCGACGGCAGCCGCACCCCGACCTCGAAGTCGGTCGTCGTACGCCTCGAGGCACGCTAGGAATTACTTTGCGGGGTCCGATGTTGATGCCTGACGTGATCAGCATGTTCCGCGTGGTTTCCGAGATCGACCTGTCAGGCAACGGCCTGACGGGCGCTCCCACGTGGGCTCCGTCAGTCGATTGCACCGGCGCTCGAAGCTGACCCTCCTCCTGCTCAGCAGGACCCGCGGAGGAGGGTGGCCCGCACCGGCCCCCTCTGCGCGGTGACAGCGCTGCGAGGGCTTGCCGGAGGGTCCTGGCTCACCCCGAATCTTCTGACAGGCAAGGAAATCTCATGGCCAAGAGCCAGTTCGTGCGGACCAAGCCGCACCTCAACATCGGGACGATGGGGCACGTCGACCACGGCAAGACCACTCTGACCGCTGCGATCACCAAGGTGCTCGCCGAGCGCGACCCGAGCGTGAACCAGTTCGTCGCCTTCGACGGCATCGACCGTGCCCCGGAGGAGGCGCAGCGCGGGATCACGATCAACGTCTCGCACGTCGAGTACGAGACCGCGACCCGGCACTACGCGCACGTCGACATGCCCGGGCACGCCGACTACGTGAAGAACATGATCACCGGCGCCGCTCAGGTCGACGCCGCCATCCTGGTCGTCTCCGCCCAGGACGGCGCCATGCCCCAGACGCGGGAGCACGTGCTGCTCGCGCAGCGAGTCGGCGTGCCCTACCTGGTGGTCGCGCTCAACAAGGCCGACACCGTCGAAGACCCGGAGCTGCTCGACCTGGTCGAGCTGGAGGTGCGTGAGCTCCTCTCCGACTACGGGTTCCCCGGCGACGACGTGCCGGTCGTGCGGGTCTCCGGGCTGAAGGCGCTGGAGGGCGACCCGACGTGGACCGCCGCGATCGGTGACCTGCTCGACGCGATCGACGGCTACGTCCCGGTGCCGGTCCGCGAGGTCGACCAGCCGTTCCTGATGCCGATCGAGAACGTCGTCACCATCTCGGGGCGCGGCACGGTGGTCACTGGTGCCGTGGAGCGCGGTTCGCTGAAGCTCGGCGACCGCGTCGAGGTGGTCGGCCTCGGCCCGACGCTCACCACGACGGCGATCGGTCTGGAGATGTTCGGCAAGTCGCTGGAGTCCGCCGAGGCGGGCGACAACGCGGCGGTGCTGCTGCGTGGCGTGAAGCGCGACGAGGTGCGACGCGGCCAGGTGGTGACGCTGCCGGGCAGCGTGCAGCCGCACCGGAAGTTCCGGGCGACCTTGCACGCGCTGTCCACGGCCGAGGGCGGGCGACACACGCCGTTCGCCGCGGACTACCGGCCGCAGTTCTACTTCCGGACGACCGACGTGCCCGGCGGCATCGACCTGGGTGAGATCGCCCTGGTGATGCCGGGCGACACGGTCGAGCTCGGAGTGGAGCTGGAGAGGCCGGTCGCGATGAACATCGGCCTCGGCTTCGCGGTCCGCGAAGGCGGTCGCACCGTCGCCGCCGGCACCGTGACCGAGCTGCTGGACTGACTCGACCGACAAGAAACGGCCCCCGACTCACGTCGGGGGCCGTTCCCGTTCAGCTCCGCGGGCGCCACCGCTTCCACAGCGCCTCGCCCTCGGCGCGAACCTTGCCGTCCCACTCGAGCCGGACCACCGCGGTGATCTGGTCCTCACTGGCATCCTTGGTGGAGGCGACGAGCGTGACGGGCTCCTTCAGCGGAGCCGGCCGGCGGTAGCGTACGTCGATGCCTGCCGTCACATAGGCCAGCGACTGACCCTCGGCGGGCATCCAGCCGTTCAGGAAAGCCTCCTGGTGCACGGCGGCGGCGCTGTGACAGTCGAGGAGCGTCGCGATGACCCCGCCGTTGAGGAATCCGCCGCCGTTGTCGTGCTGGGGCCACGGCTGGAAGGTCGCGGTCACGCTCCCGTCCAGCTGCGGGTAGCTCTTCAGCCGGAGCCCGTCCGAGTTGGCCGGGCCGCACCCGAAACAGGTCATGTCCGGCCACCACTCGTCTTGCAGCGCGATCATCTTCACCGCGCCACCATAGCCCGCCGACCGGCCGGCGAGACGGCGAAGACTCACTCCCCCAGCAACGTACGCAGCGACTGGTCGACCAGCGGTCGGCCGAGGTCGCCGGCGCTCAGCGCGGCGCGCAGCGCGGCGACGGAGTCGATCTCGGTGACCCGGGCGACGAGCGCGCCGACCTCCGCGCCCATCTCGGCGGGGGTGGTCGCCGAGACCGAGCGGTCGAGCAGGAGCGGGCAGTCGACCGGGCCGCCCTCGGGCTCGGGATGGTCGAGCGCCGCGACCCAGCAGCCGACCTCGAACCGCAGCGGCGAGCTCGGGCCGGCGCTCTGCGCGCGCAGGTCGACATACCAGACGATCTCGTCCTTCTTCGGGTCACCGAGCCGGTGGTGACCCTTGCGCAGCGGCATGCCGCCGGCCTTGAAGGCCTTGGTCGCTGCGGCGCGTGCCGCCTTCTGGTCCATCCGGGCGCCTAGAAGTCGAGGTCGTCTTCGGAGAGCTGGCCGCCGCCGGCGACGATGAACTCCTTGCGCGGGGCGACCTCGGAGCCCATCAGCAGGTCGAAGACCCCCGCGGCGGTGTCGGCGTCGTCGAGGGTCAGCCGGCGCAGGGTGCGGTGACGCGGGTCCATCGTGGTCTCGGCCAGCTGGTCGGCGTCCATCTCGCCCAAACCCTTGTAGCGCTGCACCGGGTCCTTCCAGACGACGTTCTTCTTCTTCAGCTCGGCGAGCCGGCGCTGCAGCTCGGCGTCGGAGTAGGTGTAGATGTACTTCTCCATCCCCTTCTTCGGGTTGGAGATCTCGATCCGGTGCAGCGGCGGGACGGCGGTGTAGACCTTCCCGGCGGCGATCAGGTCGGGCATGTACTTGAAGAACAGGGTCGCCAGCAGCGTACGGATGTGGGCGCCGTCGGAGTCGGCGTCGGCCATGAAGATGATCTTGCCGTAGCGGGCCGCGTCGAGGTCGAAGCCACGGCCCGTGCCGGTGCCGACGACTTGGATGATCGCGGAGCACTCGGCGTTCTTCAGCATGTCGCCGACCGAGGCCTTCTGCACGTTCAAGATCTTGCCGCGGATCGGCAGCAGCGCCTGGAACTCGGAGTTGCGGGCCACCTTGGCGGTGCCGAGCGCGGAGTCACCCTCGACGATGAACAGCTCGGCACGCTCGTCGGTGGTGCGGCAGTCGGCCAGCTTCGAGGGCAGCGCGGAGGACTCCAACGCGTTCTTGCGCCGCTGGTTCTCCTTCTGCTGGCGCAGCGAGAGGCGGGTCTTGGAGGCGGCGTAGACCTTCTCCATCACCAGCTTGGCCTGCTGCTTCTGCGCGCCGCGCGACTCGCTGAGGAACTTCTTCATCTCTGCGGAGACGACCTTGCGCACCACGCTGCGAGCCGCCGGGGTGCCGAGGATCTCCTTGGTCTGTCCCTCGAACTGCGGCTCGGCCAGGCGCACCGTCACCACCGAGGTCAGCCCCTCGAGGATGTCTTCCTTGACGATGTCCTTGTCGTTGACCTTGAGCACCTTGGCCGCGCGCATGGCGTCGTTGAAGGTCTTGGTCAGCGCGTTCTCGAAGCCGCTGACGTGGGTGCCGCCCTTCGGGGTGGCGATCACGTTGACGAAGGAGCGGATCTCGTTGTCGTAGCCGCTGCCCCAGCGCACCGCGATGTCGACCCCGAGCTCACGCTCGACGTCTTGAGCCATCATGTGGCCGGAGTCGTCGAGCATCGGCACAGTCTCGGTGAAGGTGTCCGAGCCCTGGAGGCGGAGCACGCTGCTGACCGGCTCGTCCTTGGCCAGGAAGTCGACGAACTCGGCGATGCCGCCGTCGTGGCGGAACTTCTCCTCGGCGGGGTCGTCGCCGGAGAGGTCGCGGATGACCAGCTCGAGGCCCGGCACGATGAACGACGTCTGCCGAGCACGGCCCAGGAGCCCCTCGATCTCGAAGCGGGCGTCCTTGGTGAAGATCTGCCGGTCGGGCCAGAACCGGATGCGGGTGCCGGTCTTGCCCTTGGCGACCCGCTTGCCCTTGCGCGTCAGCCCGGACTGCGGCGTGAACTCGGCCCTCGGCCCCTCGCCCGCGAACACACCGGGTACGCCGCGCCGGAACGAGAGCCCCTGCTGGGACGGCGAACGGTCCACATCGATGTCCATCCGCTCCGAGAGCGCGTTGACCACCGAGAGACCGACACCGTGCAGACCGCCGGTGGCGTTGTAGGAGCCGCCGCCGAACTTGCCACCCGCGTGCAGCTTGGTCGCGACCACCTCGACACCGGGCAGGCCCGTACGCGGCTCCTTGTCGGTGGGAATGCCGCGACCGTCGTCGTAGACCTCCACCGAGCCGTCGGGGTGCATCGTCACCTCGACGTGGCCGGCGACCCCTGCCAGCGCCTCGTCGACGCCGTTGTCGATGATCTCCCACAGACAGTGCATGAGGCCTCGGGTGTCGGTCGACCCGATGTACATGCCTGGACGCTTGCGCACCGCCTCGAGTCCCTCGAGGACGAGGAGGTGCGCGGCGTTGTAGGTGTTGTCAGAGATGATCGGCTCCTGGCTGTGCTGTGTTGCTGCGCGTGGTGCTCGGGGCGCTGTGGGGTGGTCCTGGAACGAAATCTACCGTGCGACACGCCCGGGTCTTGTGCAGGCACGCGGCAACCGGTTCGGCTCCCCTATCAGCAACCCTTCGCTGCGTCATGAGGAAGAACACATCGGTCGTGATCGGTCCGTTACGTGGAACTTGCGGGTTTCGATGCACGAAATGATCGGTCGACAGGTAAGAATGTCTCCACGGACAGCGATGTCCCGCGGGGGAGGTCCCACCCGCGCCCCCCAACCAGAGCGACAACTGCAAGGATTAGAGGTGCGACGAAGGTAAGAGTCCTCGAGGAGACGCTAGCCATCTAGGGAATCTTCTACGGCTCACGTACGTTATCCCGTCGCAATCATGATCAGAAATGAGGCCGATGTGACCACTGCCGTTGCCACCAGCTCGCCGCTCACCTCCGCGGACCGTTGCGACCGGTGCGGAGCGCAGGCCTACGTACGCGCGGAGCTCAGCTCCGGCGGCGACCTGCTGTTCTGCGCCCACCACGCCCGCGAGCACGGCGAGAAGCTCAAGGAGATCGCTTCGACGATCACCGACGAGACGCACAAGCTCACCGAGAAGAGCTGACCCGCCCACCGACTCCACGTAGGCCCGGACCACGATGGTCCGGGCCTACGTCTGTCCTGGGGCCGTCACGCCGGCCTCATCATCTAGTGTTCGCCCCGTGAGCCTCGTCGAAGTCATCGTCGCGCTGGTCATTGCCTTCGGCATCGCCGGCATCATCGTCCCCATCCTTCCCGGCGGGGCGCTGCTCGTCGCCGCCGCGATCCTCGGCTGGGCAATCTGGCTGGGAGAGACCACCGGGTGGGTGATCTTCGGCATCTCCGCCGCCCTGATCGCCGTCGGGCTGATCACCAAGTACGCCATCCCCGGCAAGCACCTCAAGGACTCCGGGATGCCGCTGTCCACCCAGGTCGCCGGTGGGCTGCTCGCCATCGTCGGCTTCTTCGTGATCCCTGTGGTCGGCATCTTCGTCGGCTTCCCGCTCGGCATCTTCCTCGCCGAGCTGCGCCGCCACGGCGGTGACACCGTCGCCGCGAAGACGTCGACCTGGACCGCGCTCAAGGCGGTCGGCCTGTTCATCCTGATCGACGCCATCGCCGCCACCCTCGCCACGATCACCTGGGTCGTGGGGCTCTTCCTCACCTGACGCTCCCCCGGGCCGTACGTCTCCCTCTCCCGATGGATTCGAGGCGTGCTGTCGGCACGGCATCGAGGCCAGGTCGGTGATGCATGCTTGACATGGTGGCCAGGACAGGGTCGGGTTGGATGATCGACAACCCACTCGGGAGGCACCGTGTCATCGACAGCCCCAGAGCTCGACCACCCCGACGACGGTGACCTGAAACGGTCCATCACCGGTCGGCTGCTCTTCTTCTACGTCCTCGGCGACGTCCTCGGCTCAGGCGTCTACGTGCTGATCGGCCTCGTCGCCGGTGCGGTGGGCGGCGCCTTCTGGCTCGCCTTCGCCGTCGGCGTCAGCATCGCCACCATCACGGGGCTCGCCTACGCCGAGCTCGTCACCAAGTATCCCCAGGCCGCCGGAGCCGCGCTCTACGTCAACAAGGCCTTCCGCAACACGTTCCTGACCTTCCTGGTCACCATCTGCATGCTCTCGGCCAGCTTCGCGGCCGCCGGGTCGCTGGCCACCGGGTTCTCCTCCTACTTCGCGGAGGTCTGGGCGCTGCCGCCGGCGTTGCTCGTCGCGATCGTCTTCGTGCTGGTGCTCGCGGTGGTCAACTTCATCGGCATCACCGAGTCGGTCGTGATCAACATGTTGATGACGTTCGTCGAGATCGCCGGGCTCGTCATCATCATGGTGATCGGGGCGATCCACGTCGGGCGCGGCGACGCCGACTTCGCGGTGCTCGCCGACTTCTCCACCGACGGCAACCCGATCTTCGCGATCGTGGCTGGGGTCGCGCTGGCATTCTTCGCCATGACCGGGTTCGAGAATGCCGCGAACGTCGCCGAGGAGACCGTCAACCCGGCCAAGACCTTCCCGCGGGCTCTCGTCGGCGGCATGGCCGCGGCCGGGGTCATCTACGTGATCGTGGCGATGACCGCCGCGCTCACGGTGCCGCTCGACCAGCTGGCCGAGTCGCCGGCCGCGCTGCTCGAGGTCGTCAAGGAGGGCATCCTGCCGCTCCCGGTCGGCTTCATGACCGTGCTCTTCGCGGTCATCGCGATGGTGGCGATCACCAACACCACGCTGGTCGCCGTCGTCACCGAGTCGCGCATCCTCTACGGCATGGCCCGTGAAGACGTCGTGCCCGGAGTCTTCGCGAAGATCCACCGCGCCCGACGCAGCCCTTGGGTGTCGCTGATCTTCGCCGCTGCCGTGGTGATCGGCCTGCTGGTGATCGGCAAGCTGCTCTCACAGGCCGGCGTCGGCATGGACGTCGTCGCCCGCCTGGCCACCGTCACGGTCGTGTTCACCCTGTTCATCTACGGCCTCGTCATCGTCTCCGCTCTCAAGCTGCGCGGGTCCGACGAGAGCCCGGACACCTTCCGCGCCAGCACCGTCCTGCTCTGCGTCGGCCTGCTCGGCAACGCGATCCTGCTCGTCTACGTGATCGTCGACGACCCGACGTCGCTGTGGTGGTGCGCAGGGCTCCTCGGCCTGGGCCTGGCCCTGTACGCCGCCGAGCGCCTGTTCGGTCACCGCGACCGGCCCGACGGCGTGGAGAGAGGCGAGCCGACCCCGGGCAGCGACGACGTCGTCGAAGACGCACCGCACAGAGGAGAGAGCTCATGACCGGCATGCACGTCATCATCACCACCGACGGGTCTCGGCAGTCGCTCCAGGCTGCCCGCAAGTTCAAGTCCTTCGCCGACCCCGACAAGATCAGCGACATCTCCCTGATCGCCGTGGTCCGGCCGCTCGCGGCCGTGGGTTTCTCCGACGACCTCGCGCCGTCGAAGGCCTCGAAGTTCGAGTCACTCGACTTCCGCAAAGCTGCCGAGTCGGCACTGGCGTCGGTCGCCGCCGAGTTCGCCGACTGGGGGCCCAAGGTGCACAAGAAGATCCGGAGCGGCTCGCCGGCCAACGAGATCATCAAGGCGGCCTCCCAGATCGGAGCCGGCCTCATCGTGGTCGCGGCCGGTGGCCGGGGCCTGAGCGAGACGGTGCTGATGGGCAGCACGGCCCAGCGCATCCAGCACTATGCGCCGTGCCCGGTGCTCGTCGTACGCCCGACCCAGCGCAAGCCGCGCCGCAAGGCCTGAGACGACGAACGCCCTCCCGGAGATCCGGGAGGGCGTTCGTCGTCGTGCCTGTCAGTCCAGGTAGTCGCGCAGGACCTGCGACCGAGACGGGTGACGAAGCTTCGACATCGTCTTGGACTCGATCTGCCGGATGCGCTCGCGGGTGACCCCGTAGACCTTGCCGATCTCGTCTAAAGTCTTCGGCTGGCCATCGGTCAGGCCGAAGCGCATCGAGACGACGCCGGCCTCACGCTCGGAGAGCGTGTCGAGCACTGCGTGCAGCTGCTCCTGGAGCAGGGTGAAGGAGACCGCGTCGGCCGGGACGATCGCCTCGGAGTCCTCGATCAGGTCGCCGAACTCGGAGTCGCCGTCCTCACCCAGCGGGGTGTGCAGCGAGATCGGCTCACGGCCGTACTTCTGGACCTCGATGACCTTCTCGGGGGTCATGTCGAGCTCCTTGGCGAGCTCCTCCGGGGTGGGCTCGCGGCCCAGGTCCTGGAGCATCTGGCGCTGCACACGGGCCAGCTTGTTGATGACCTCGACCATGTGCACCGGGATACGGATGGTGCGGGCCTGGTCGGCCATCGCGCGGGTGATCGCCTGACGGATCCACCAGGTGGCGTACGTCGAGAACTTGTAGCCCTTGGTGTAGTCGAACTTCTCGACCGCACGGATCAGACCGAGGTTGCCCTCCTGGATCAGGTCGAGGAAGAGCATGCCGCGGCCGGTGTAGCGCTTGGCCAGCGAGACGACGAGACGGAGGTTGGCCTCGAGGAGGTGGTTCTTCGCGCGCTTGCCGTCCTCGGCGATCCACTCGAGCTCGTCGAGGATCTTCGGGGTGATCTTGCCACCCTTGCCGAGCTTCTCCTCACCGAAGAGACCGGCCTCGATGCGCTTGGCGAGCTCGACCTCCATCTCGGCGTTGAGGAGCGGGACCTTGCCGATCTGCTTGAGGTAGTCCTTGACCGGGTCGGCGGTCGCACCGGCGACCATGACGGTCTGCTCGGGCTCGTCGGTGTCGTCAGAGGTCGAGACCACGAAGCTCTGCTTGGAGGCCTCCTTCTCGTCCTCCTTGATCGTCGGGTCGGCGGCGACGTCCTTCTCGAACTGCTCGTCGGAGATGTCGGGAAGGACCTTCTTGCCGTCGGGGCCGATCTGGACGGCGGCGGCGACCTCCTCGGCGTCCTCGACCACGATCTCCTCCACCTCGACGTCCTCGAGGACGATCTCTTCGCCGTCCTCGTCGATCTCCGTGGCCTTCTTCGGCTCGGCCGGGGCCTCATCGGCCTTCTTCGCAGCAGGCGCCTTGGCAGGCTTCTCTGCGGCAGCGGCCGCCTTCTTCGCGGCCGCCTTCTTCGCAGGCGCCTTGGCCGTGGTGGTCTTGCGGGTCGAGGTCGTCGCCGCCGCGGCGCGGCCGGCTCCGGCCGTGCCGAGATCCACCGAGATGCCGAGGGTGCTCAGGTGGCCGAGCAGCGCCTTGAGGTGCCTGGGCTCGACCGCGGCGTTCTCGCTGGCCTCACGAACCTGGTCGGGGCTCACGCGCCCGGTCGGCTTGGCCTGGTCGATGAGCGCCTTCACGGCAGGGTGGGCGAGTACCTCAGCGGGTATCTTGCGCGCGTTCGAGGACACGAACACCTCTCCGTCGAACTTGGTCGAGACTTATCAAAACTGAGTTTGGGCGCGGCAGGGCCCGTGGTCGTCAAGAGCCGCAGAGTCATTCTGACACGAGGCTGGTGAACATTCCCCATCCGGGGTCGCCATGTCCTCACCTACTCATCCGGCTGCTTTGGCCGCGGCCTTCTTCTGCTGCTTGTAGTCGCGCACCTTCTGCAACGAATCTACGTCGACGACGTCGGCCACGGAACGGTAGCCGTCGAGCGAGTAGTCACCAACGGCCTTCTCCCAGCCTTCGGGGCGTACGTCCAGCTGCTTGGCGAGCAGCGAGACGAAGATCTGCGCCTTCTGCTTCCCGAAGCCGGGCAGCGCCTGGATCCGCTTGAGGAGGTCCTTGCCGTCGGCGGCCTCCGTCCACAGCCGAGTCACGTCACCGCCGTACTCCCCCGTGACGATGGCCGCGATGCCCTGCACCTTCGCCGACATCGATCCGGGGAAGCGGTGGATCGCCGGCGGGGTCGAGGCGATCGTCTTGAACTCCTCGGGGTCCATCTCTGCGATCTTGGCGGGGTCGAGGTGGCCGAGTCGGGTCACCAGCTTGTGACCGCCCTTGAAGGCATCCTCCATCCGATACTGCTGGTCGAGCGCCATCCCCAGGAGCAGGGCGAACGGATCCTCCGAGAGCAGCTTGTCAGCGGCATCGTCGCCGGTGATGTGAAGCGAAGACATGTAGCCATCTTGCCTCATCCGGCATCCGATCGTCAGGCCCTGTGGATAGGCGGTCGCACGATTCGGGCATCCGGTGCACGCTGGGGCGATGATCTCCGCGCCCGTCTTGTCCGAGACCTCCGTCGAGGGGCTGCACGAGCCTGTCTCGCCGACGCTCGAGAGAAGGCTGCGCCGAGCCGTGCTCGACCACACCGCCACCGAGCACCGGCGCTCGTTCCTGCCGCTGGTGCATCTCGGCGACCCAGGCGGCAAGGAGGTGGCCCACGCGCACCGCGACGACGAGCCCACCGACCAGTGGCTGCGCACCGACATCATCCACAGCATGCGGCGACGAGCCGGCGTGCCCGACCCGATCGTGTGGCTGACTCGCGGCGGTGACCTGGAGATCGAGGACGTCGACCTCCGCTGGCTCGCAGCCGCGCGCCAGGCGTTCGGCGAGATCGGGGCGCCGCTGACCTTCGTCGTGGTGATCCGCAACGCCTGGCTCGACCCACGCTCGGGAGCATGGCGCCGCTGGAAGCGCCTGCGTTATCGCAACGCGTAGGTGGCGTAGACGGCACCTCATGCCGGATCTGCCCAGGTCAACTCCTCCTCCCACGCCGTCGGGGGCACCGCACCGTCGAGCAGCTGGGCGACCAGACCTCCGAGCCCGTGGCGGCGCTCGCTCGCGAAGCAGCGGTCGAGGGCGCACCACGCCAGCGCACCGTCGCCGCCGAGCCAGGCAGCGAGCGCCAGCACCGCGGCCGGGTGGGCGACATGGTCGGCCGGGCTGCGGCGTACGACATCGGCCCACAGGCCCACGTGAGCCTTGGCCTCCGTGCGGGTCATGTCACCCCAGGCGGCGTCGCGCCGCTGCGGGTCGCGCAGCGAGACCAGGAGGGCGGCGACCTGCTCCGCGGAGAGCCGGACGCCGGCGACCGCCTCGTCGACGAGCCGGCTGACCTCATAGACCCGCATCATCGAGGCCTGCTCCATCGCCTTCTCGGTCTCGAGCACAGCATCGGGGATCGGGGCGATCGAGGCCGCCACCTCGGTGCGGGATCCGCGCACCACATGACCGTCGTAGACCGCCTGGACGCGGAACGGATGGTCGTCGACCTGGAACGGGACCCCCTCGGGCGGGCCGCCGTGGAGACCGAGCGGGTCGAACCAGCGTCCGTCCTCGACGCGCAGGCAGCCGCTCAGATCGATGTCGTGCTCGATCAGCCGCTCGGCCAGGCGCCGGGCGAGCTTCGCCCCGAAGCGCGGGCCGCTGTCATAGAGCACCAGGACGATGCCGCGTACGCCATGACGGACCGCGGGAAGGAACAGGGTGTCGAGGCATCCTTCGACCTCGCCGGGAGGCGGGAGGTCGATCCTGCCGTGGACCTGGTGGTCGCCGCCGAAGGTGATCATGACGATCGACCGCTCGGGCCGGAAGCCGAGCAGCACGGGAACCGCCGCGAGGACGTCTTCGGGACGGGTGATGGAGAGTTTCGTGATCATGGCGACCACGATCCCCGCGACCCACCGCCAGTTTCCGCGCCATATCCGGTGCCTGTGGACAAGCCCGTCCCGAACCCTGCCTGTGGAGACCGGGCGGCCACGAGATACGGGACGGTAACCGGCGCGGGAGCCCGCCGAAAGCCCGGAGCGAGAACGTTGTCCCCGCCGCCAGATAGGTTGCCACCATGAGAGCGCACGCGTCGGTGATGCACATCGACCTGGACGCCTTCTTCGCCTCCGTCGAGCAGCGCGACAAGCCCTCTCTGCGCGGCAAGCCCGTGGTGGTGGGCGGGATCGGCGGCCGCGGGGTGGTGAGCACGGCGTCGTACGAGGCGAGGACCTTCGGCGTCCACTCCGCGATGTCGACCCGCGAGGCCCGCGCGCTGTGCGGCCACGCCGCCTTCCTCTACCCGCGGTTCCATGCCTACAAGAAGGTCAGCGAGCAGGTCTTCGCGCTCCTGCGCGACCTCTCGCCGCTGGTCGAGCCGCTCTCCCTCGACGAGGCCTTCGTCGACCTCGCCGCGGCCGACCTTCCCGACCTCGAGGTCGCGACGGTGACCGAGACCGCCGCCCGCATCCGCGCCCAGGTCGCCGAGATCACCGGCGGCCTGAGTGCGAGCGTCGGCCTGGCCAGCTCGAAGTTCATCGCCAAGATCGCCAGCGACCTCGACAAGCCCGACGGCCTGGTCGTGGTCGCTCCCGGCACCGAGCTCGACCTGCTCCGCCCGATGAGCGTCAAGGTGATCCCCGGCGTCGGCCCCGCCACCACCGAGCGCCTGCGCCGTGCGGGCATCCACACCGTCACCGACCTGGAGCAGATCAGCCTCGAAGAGCTCGTACGCCTCGTCGGCAAGGCCCACGGCAACAACCTGCACAACCTGGCGAGGGCCAAGGACGACCGGCGCGTCGAGCCCGAGCGCGAGACGAAGTCGGTCAGCGTCGAAGGCACCTACGAGACCGATCTGACCGACCGCAGGCTGATGGAGCAGATCGTCGCCCGGCAGGCGTCCGAGGTCGCTGCCCGGCTGAAGAAGAGCGGGCTCTCGGGCCGCACGATCACGATCAAGGTCAAGCTCTACGACTTCACCACGATCAACCGCTCCGCGACGCTGCCGGGGCCCACCGACCAGGCCGGCACCATCGCCCGCCTGGCCAAGACTCTCCTCGGAGACCTGTTCACCGCCGGCGAGACGGCCGGCGGCGTACGCCTGCTCGGGGTCGGCGTCTCCGGTCTGGCCGACTGGATCCAGGAAGACCTCTTCAGCGAGGAGGTCGAGGACGACGAGGAGCCCGAGGTGTTGCTGCCCGAGCCGGCGCGCCGCCCCACCTGGGCTGCCGGCATGGACGTCGTCCATGCCGAGATGGGCCGTGGCTGGGTGTGGGGCTCGGGGCGCGGCGTCGTCACCGTGCGCTTCGAGACGGCCCGGACGCCGGCCGGCCCGGTGAGGTCGTACGCCGTCGACGACCCCGACCTGCAGCCGTACAGCGAACCCGGTGAGACCAGCGATCCCGACGGGCCGACCGAATCCTGAGGCACCTCCCCGTCGCCAAGCACCCGATGGCGGCGAGGATAGTGTTTCGGTCATGCCTGCCGACTACCCGATCGCACCGAAGAAGCCCTCGTCCAAGCAGTTCCACGGCCTGACCCGGGTCGACGACTACGAGTGGCTTCGCGAGAAGGAGAACCCCGAGGTCATCGGCTATATCGAGGCCGAGAACGACTACACCGAGCAGCAGACCGACCATCTCGCCGATCTGCGCTCGCAGATCTTCGAGGAGATCAAGGCGCGCACCCTGGAGACCGACCTGAGCGTGCCGACGAGGTCGCGCGGCTACTGGTACTACGGGCGCAGCTTCGAGGGGAAGCAGTACGGCGCCAGCTGCCGTGTGAAGGTCACCGACCCCGACGACTGGACCCCGCCCACGCCCGCCGACGTCACCCACGATCAGCCCGCCCTCCCCGGCGAGGAGGTGCTGCTCGACCTCGACGCGCTCGCCGAAGGCCACGACTTCTTCAGCCTCGGCGGCTCCAGCGTGAGCCCGAGCGCCACTCTGCTGGCCTACGCCACCGACGTGACCGGCGACGAGCGCTACACCGTGCGGGTCACAGATCTGACCACCGGCGAGCTGCTCGCTGACGAGCTCACCAACGTCCACGGCGGCGCCACCTGGGACCGCGACTCGGCGGCGCTCTACTACACCACCGCCGACGAGTCCTGGCGCTCCGACAAGATCTGGTGCCACCGCCTCGGCACCACCCAGGACGAGGACGAGCTCGTCTTCCACGAGACCGACGACCGGTTCTGGGTCGGGGTCGGCCGCACGAAGTCCGACCGGTTCATGGTGATCGGCACCGCCGCGAAGATCACCGCCGAATACCACTTCCTCGACCTCGACGACCCCGACGCCGGCTGGCAGGTCTTCGCCCCGCGCGAGGAGGGCGTGGAGTACGCCATCGAGCACGCCGTCATCGCCGGTGAGGACGTCTTCCTGGTCACCCACAACGCCTCCGGCCCCGACTTCGAGGTCTCCACGGCGCCGATCGCCCCGACCTCCCGCGCCGGCTGGGAGCCCCTGCTCCCCCACACCGAGGGCGTACGCCTGGAGGACATCGACGCCTTCGCCGGTCACCTGGTCGTGCACCAGCGCAGCGAGGGCCTGACCCAGCTGCGCATCCTCGAGCTCGGCGACAGCGGGGTCTCCGACGACTACCTGGTGAAGTTCGACGACGAGCTCTACACGATCGGCTCCGGCTCCAACCCGTCCTTCGAGACCCCGGTCGTGCGGCTGGGCTACACCACGATGCGCACCCCGGCGTCGATCTACGACTACGACGTACGCAGCCGCGAGCTGACGCTGCGCAAGCAGGCCCCGGTGCTCGGCGGCTACGACCGCGACGACTACGAGGAGCACCGGCTGTGGGCGACCGCCCCCGACGGCGTACGTGTGCCGATCTCGGTCGTGGCGAAGAAGGGTCTCCACGAGGACGGCCCGATCCCGGTGCTGCTCTACGCCTACGGGTCCTACGAGATGAGCATGGACCCCTACTTCTCCATCGCGCGGCTGAGCCTGCTCGACCGCGGCATCGGTTTCGCGATCGCCCACGTGCGCGGCGGCGGCGAGATGGGCCGGGCCTGGTATGACGACGGCAAGATGCTGAAGAAGCAGAACACCTTCTCCGACTACATCGCCTGTGCCCAGCACCTGGCCGAGACGGGCTGGTCGACCCCGGACAAGATCATCGCCGAGGGCGGCAGCGCCGGTGGTCTCCTCATGGGCGCGATCGCCAACCAGGCCCCCGACGCGGTGGGGGCGGTCGTCGCGGCGGTGCCGTTCGTGGACGCGCTGACCTCGATGCTCGACTCGAGCCTGCCGCTGACCGTCACGGAGTATGACGAGTGGGGCAACCCCGAGGCCGACCGCGAGACCTACGACTACATGGCCTCCTACGACCCCTACACGAACGTGACGCGGCAGCACTACCCGCCGATCCTGGCCGAGACCAGCATCAACGACACCCGGGTGCTCTACGTCGAGCCGGCCAAATGGGTCGCCAAGCTGCGGGCGGTGGCGGAGAACCCCGGTGACGTGCTCCTCAAGACCGAGATGGCCGCAGGGCACGGCGGGGTCTCGGGGCGCTACAAGGCCTGGGAAGACCGAGCCTTCAGCCTCGCCTGGATGATCGACCAGGTGACCTCTTCGTAGGCATACCTGAACGGTTCTCGGGGTACACCATGAGAAACCCCTGAGATTCGCCTCACGATGCAACTTATCGCCCGCGGCGTACGTCGAACCGGACAAGAGATCGAAGTCGGATCGATGAAGCGCTCGACCGGGGAACACCCGGGAGGGGCGAAGCGTTGAAATCCACTGTGAGGCAACAAACCTCACCGTGAGGAGGTTCCCATGGCGACACGCACCGCCACCCGCGAGATCGAAGGCCGCGACAGCGTCGGTCTGTATCTCGACGAGATCGCCCGCAACGAGCTCTTGGACGCAGCCAAAGAGGTTGAGCTGTCCAAGGCGATCGAGGCTGGCCTGATGGCTGAACACCTCCTGGCCGAAGGCCGCGTCGGCCGCAAGAAAGCACCCGGTGGGGCGACCCGCGCCGAGCTCGAATGGATGGCCGAGGAGGGCCACCGCGCCACCCGGCAGTTCATCAACGCCAACCTGCGGCTGGTGGTCTCGATCGCCCGCAAGTACGGCCGCGCGCAGATGCCGATGCTGGATCTGATCCAGGAAGGCAACACCGGCCTGATCAGGGCTGTTGAGAAGTTCGACTACACCAAGGGCTACAAGTTCTCGACGTATGCGACGTGGTGGGTGCGCCAGGCGATCACCCGTGGCATCGCCCAGCAGGCTCGCGTGGTCCGGCTCCCGGTCCACGTCGTCGAAGAGCTCAACCAGGTCGGCGGCGCCCGCCGCACCCTGGAGCGCCAGCTCGGCCGCGACCCCGAGCCGGAAGAGATCGCCACCGAGCTCGACATGGATCTCGACCGCGTCATCGACCTCCTCTCCTGGGGCCGTGACCATGTCTCGCTCGACACCCCGATCGACGAGGACGGCGACACCTCGCTGGGTGACCTGATGGCGCAGGAGTCCTCCCCCAGCCCCGACACCGACATCATCGACGTCGAGTCGCGTGAGCGCCTCAACGCGCTGGTCGGCCAGCTCGACGAGCGCTCCGCCGACATCGTCCGCTCCCGCTACGGCCTCACCGACGGCCGCCAGCACAAGCTCGCCGACATCGGCGTCAAGCACGGCATCTCCGCCGAGCGCGTACGCCAGCTCGAGCGCGAGGCTCTGCAGAAGCTGCGCCGCTTCGCAGACCCCGACTTGGCTGCCTGATCCTGGCCGAAACGACTCGGCGTCCCTCACGAGGGGCGCCGGGTCGTTCTTTTTGCCCGCTTTCGGGAGTCAGTAGCCGCCGGGCGGTGGGGCCATCTCGAGGCGTACGCCGATCAGGCGGATCGGGCGGTCCTTCTCGACCCGCTCGAGGAGCGCCACCGCCTCCTCGGCGAGCCGGGAGGCATCGAGGGTGGGCTCGGGGAGCTTGTGGCCGCGGGTGACGGTGAAGAACGGCTTGAGCCGCACCTTGATCTCGACCCGAGTCACCGGTCGGCCTTCCGCGATCACGTCGGCCAGGCACGCCACGCACAGGCGACGGGTGGCGGCGACGATGTCGGTCCACTCGACCAGGTCCTGCTGGAAGGTCTCCTCGTGGCCGTGCCCGCGGGCGACCCAGGGCGACGGGTCGACGGGGCTGGTGTCGACGCCGCGGCCGATGCGTCGCAGCCACGGTCCGGTGGTGGGGCCGATCGCGCCGGCCAGACCCTCGGCCTCGGCGGCGCCGAGGTCGGCGACGGTCTCGATGCCGAGGCCGGAGAGCCGCTTCGCGGTCTTCGCGCCGATCCCCCACAGCGCGTCGGTCGGCCGATGTCCCATCTCGGCGGCCCACGTCTCGTGGGTGATCCGGTAGACGCCGCTCCCCCGCAGCTGCCCGTCGGGCCCGGGCTCGTGGCCTCCTGCCCCGGCTTCGCGGGCGAGGGCGCCGTCGACGCGTTGCTTGGCGAACCCGGTGGCCAGCTTGGCCTGCAGCTTGTTGTCACCGACACCGACACCCGAGCGCAGCCGGGTGCGCTCGAGCACCACGTCGCGTACGTCCTGAGCGAATGCCGCCGGATCGCCCAGATCGCCGTGCCCCGGACCGGGCCCGAGGAAGGCTTCGTCCCAGCCGAGCACCTCGACCAGCACCGGCACACCACCCCACTCCAGCGACCGCAGGGTGTCCAACACCCCGGCCGAGGCCGCGTCGTAGGCGGCGTGGTCGACCGGCAGCAGCACCGCGTCGGGGCACTTCCGCATCGCGATCCGCAGCGGCATCCCCGAACCGACCCCGTGCGCCCTGGCCTCGTAGGACGCGGTCGAGACGACCGCTCTTTCCGTCGCGTCCCCACGACCGCCGACGATCACCGGCTTTCCGGCGAGGTCGGGGCGGCGCAGCACCTCGACCGCAGCGATGAACTGGTCCAGGTCGACGTGAAGCACCACCTGGCCCATCGGCGCTCAGTCCTTCGACAGAGCCGCGGACGCCTTCTCCGCCTGCGCACGTGCGTCGTCGGGCACCGGCACGCCCTTGGCGATCCGCTGCTGCCACAGCTGCATGGCGACGACCTTGGCCGCCGCCTCCTCGACGCGGGAGTGGTCGAGACGACCGGACCGCAGCGCCTTGACGATGCTGCGGTGGGCCGCCTTGGAGCTGGCCGGCATCAGCAGGAGGTCGGCACCGGCCTCGAGCGCGGTCACCGACGGCTTCTTGGTGGTCGTCGTCACCGCGCCCATGCCGAGCGAGTCGGTGACCGCGAGCCCGGAGAAGCCGACGTCCTCGCGCAGCAGGTCGTAGACGGGCTTGGCCATGCTGGCCGGCTTGCCGGGCGCGATCGCCTTGAGGTCGATGTGGCTGACCATGACGGCCGGCGCCCCGGCATCCACCGCCGCGTCGAACGGCACCAGGTCGCGGCGCTTGAGCTTCTTCATGCCGTAGTCGAGCTCCTGCAACCCGATGTGGGTGTCGCCGGCGACGCCACCGTGACCGGGGAAGTGCTTGGTGGTGGAGACGAGCCCGGCGGTGTTGTAGCCCTCCACGGCGGCGGAGACCGCCGCGGCCGCGGTGCGCGGGTCCTCGCTCGGTGACCGGGACCCGATCGTCGGGTCGCTCGCCCCGACGGTGACGTCGGCGACCGGCGCGAACGCCCAGGTGAAGCCCAGATCACGCAGCTCGAACGCCGTCGTCCGGGCCGCCTCGGTGGTCACCCGGATGCCCCGGCGCGGCTTCGCCTCGATGGCATCTCCCGCACGCGCGAACTCCGGGAACTCGGTGGCCACGCCACGCAGGTGCGAGACCGAGCCGCCCTCCTGGTCGACACCGATCACGGCCGGGAACGTACGCCCGTCGGAGGCGACGGCCTTGCTGACCGCAGCCGTCGTCTCGCGCACCTGTGCCTCGTCGACGACGTTCTCGCCGGTCACGCTGACACCGGCCAGGTGGAGCTTGCGCACCATCTTCGCGGCCTTGGCGGGGTCGGTGCCGTGAAACCTGCCGACGATGACCTGGCCGGCGAGGCGGTCGTCGTCCCAGTCCTTCACCAGGTCGCGGGCGGTCGCGAGCTCTCCGCGGGTCGGACCCCACGGCAGCGGTGTGGTGTCACGCTTGGGGTCGGGCTTGGCCACGGCAGCAGGCTCGTCGGGCTCGACCTCGGTCGGCACGCCGACGGTCACCGCCGCGGCTCCGGCGCCGGCCGCCAGCGCCAGCACGGCACCTGCGACCACCGGCTTGAGCCAGCGCCTGGCTCGGCGCGGTTTGGTCTCGGACTCTGCGGATTCGGTGTGCTTGCCCCCACTCACCCGAGCGAGTATGTCAGGAAGAAGCCCCGGTCTCACGATCCGGCGACATCGCGGCGCAGCTCGTCGTAGATCTCCTTCACCCGGCGCCGCAGCTCATCCACGGTGCCGGTGTTGTCGATGACGTACGTCGCCGCCGCGAGCCGCTCCTCACGACTGGCCTGCGCCTTGATGCGCGCCCGCACCTCGGACTCGGACATCCCCCGGCCGATCGCCCGCTCCACCTGCGTCTCGACCGGCACGTCGACGACGATCACCTTGTCGAAGAACGGCGCGTAGCCCACCTCGACGAGCAGCGGGATGTCGTTGATGACCAGCGCGCCCGACGCCCGGCCGGCCTCCTCGAGCTCGGCCGAACGCGCACCGACGAGCGGGTGGACGATCTGGTTGAGCCGCTCGCGCGCGCCCTCGTCGGCGAAGACGATCTCACCGACCTTGCCCCGGTCGAGCTCGCCCTCCGCGGTCAGCACCGAGTCGCCGAACTCCTCCACGACGGCGGCCAGCCCGGGCGTGCCGGCGGCGACGACCTCGCGGGCGATCTTGTCGGAGTCGATGATCACCGCCCCGAGCCCGACCAGTGTCTCGGCCACCGTGCTCTTCCCCGAGGCGATCCCGCCGGTGAGTCCTACGCGCATGGCGCAAACCTAGTGTCCAGCACCTCGAGTCCGCATCGAGACCCTGGCGAAGGCGTCGACGAAGCCACGCCCGGGCCGTCGAAAGCCGCAATGCAGCCCCTTGGTTCGTTTACTCTGCGAGATGGTTTATCCGCGCTAGCCCCTCGGGAGGGGAACGTCATGAGACCAGCCACAACCGGTGCCAGAGCAGTCGCCGCGACGGGAGGCGCGGCACTCACGCTCGCGCTCCTCGCCCTGCCGCACGCCGCCGAGGCAGCGCCCAAGGACACCGACCACCGCCCTGGACAGCTCAGCGCCCAGGCAGACCCGCACCGCAAGCCGCAAGACTTCGACACCCGCGACCTGAACGGCAACGCCCGCGTCAAGGCCGACCGGGCGATCACCACCTCCTCGGCCGCCGAGGACACCTTCGTCAAGCGCCTCGGCACCCAGGGCGTCAGCCACGTCGACCCCCGCACCCTGACGGTGCGCCAGCTGGCCAGGCTCGACGGCTTCCTCTCCGGCCCCCAGCGCGGCGCCGCCCGCGACATCGCCCTCGGCTTCGTGCGCAGCCATCTCGATGTGCTCGGCCTGAGCAAGGCCGATCTCGACACCCTCGTCTTCCGGCAGGACTACGTCGACAACATCGGCGTCCACAACCTCTCCTGGACCCAGGAGGCCGCCGGCACCCCGGTCTTCAGCAACGGTCTCCAGGTCAAGGTCACCCAGGACGGCCGCGTGCTCTCGGTCGGCGGCTCGCCGATCTCCGGCCTCGCCGACAAGGCATCCAAGGCATCCAAGGCAGCCGCTGGCACCAGGAGCGCCGACGTGACCGCAGCCGACGCCCGCAAGAAGGCAGCCGGCAACGTACGCGGCAAGGCCGCCGAGGCGAAGGTCGAGAAGACCCGCAGCGGCAAGGCCGCCAAGACGGTCTGGACCAACCACGACTACGCCAAGAAGGTCTGGTTCCTCGCGCCCGAGGGGCTGCGCCTGGGCTGGTCGACCTATACCCGGACGAGCCGCGACGCGGCCTACCAGCACGTCATCGACGCCACCACCGGCAAGGCGCTCTACCGCCGCTCCACGGTCTCCGACCACACCGGACCGGCCGCCAAGAAGCGCGACAACCTCGGCAAGGCGTACGTCTATGACAACTATCCCGGTGCCGAGCGCGGTGGCGACCCGAAGCTGGTCGACTTCATCGACGAGGGCTGGCTCACCAAGAAGGACACCGCCCTCGACGGCGACTCGGTGAGGACCTGGGCCGACCTGAATGACGACAACTTGGTCAACGCGGGCGAGACGACGCCGGTGCCCGGCGCCGACGGCAAACCCGGCTTCGAGCTGGTGCCGTTCGACTCCTCGGCCCTGTGCTCGGCCGACTACGTGTGCACGTGGGACGAGACCAAGGCCAACTCGTGGGAGACCAACAAGTCGGCCGACGCCACCAACGCGTTCTACCTGGCCAGCAACTTCCACGACTACCTGAAGAACGACAAGGCGATCAGGTTCACCGCCAAGGCCGGCAACTTCGAGGCCAAGGGCGGCGACGCCGTGATGCAGAACGTGCTCGACGGCGCCGACACCGCCGACGGTCTGCCGGCCGACGGCGTCACCAACAACGCCAACATGAGCACCCCGCCCGACGGCACCCCGCCGACGATGCAGATGTATCTGTGGCAGGAGGCGGCCGGGTTCCTGCCGGCCTCGGGCTCCTTCGACGCCTCGGTGCTCTACCACGAGTACACCCACGGCCTCTCCAACCGGCTGGTCATCGACGCCGAGGGCAACTCGACGCTCAACAGCCTGCAGGGTGGCTCGATGGGCGAGGCCTGGTCCGACTACTACGCGATGGACTACCTCGTCACCCAGGGCCACGAGAAGGACACCGACGCCGACGGCGAGGTGCTCGAGGGCAAGTACCTCATGGGCGGCCAGACCGACGGCAACGGCAACCTGGTCCCGTTCCGCTCGATGGCCATCGACTGCCCCGTCGGCTCCACCTCCGACTCCTGCGTCAACACCTACAACCCCGGAGGTACGCCGGCAGGCGGCTACACCTACGGCGACCTGGCCGCCATCGGCGGCGATGCCGAGGTGCACTCGTCCGGTGAGGTCTGGGCGCAGGCCCTGTGGGACCTGCGCAAGGAGCTCGGCCACAGCGTGGCCGACACCCTGATCACCCGCGGCATGTCGCTCTCGGCCTCCGACCCCTCGATGCTCGACATGCGCAACGGGATCCTGCTGGCCGACCAGGCCGCCTACGACGGCGCCAACGCCGACAAGGTCTGGGAGATCTTCGCCGACCGCGGCATGGGCTTCTTCGCCGGCTCGATCGACGGCGGCGACGTCGACGTCGCCGAGAGCTTCGAGCTGCCGCCGCCCCCGGAGGCGGGCACGGGCACCGCGACCGGCACCGTCACCGACAAGCTCAGCGGCGAGCCGGCCGCCGGTGCGGTGGTCAAGCTCGCCGGGCTCGGCGCTGCGTACGCCGCCACGACCGATGCCGAGGGCCACTACGAGCTCGAGGCTCCCCCGGGCTTCTACCCCAAGGTCGTCACCACCGGCCCCGGCTACCTGCCCTCGCTGAGCAACTTCCGGATCAAGGCCGACGAGAAGATCGTCAAGGACTACAAGATCGACCGTGACTGGGCCGCCACCTCCGGCGGCAGCTCGGTCGCCTCCTTCGACGGCCCCGACTTCTCCGGCTACGGCTGTGGCCCCGCGGCTGCGTTCGACATGTCGCTGGGCAGCGGCTGGGGCAGCACCTCGGGCGACGACGAGGGCAACCCGACCGACACCTTCGTGCCGAAGTCGGTGGTCGTCGAGCTGCCGAAGGCCGTGGACGTGACCGAGTTCCGGATCGACCCGAGCGCCACCTGTGGTGACGACGTCGACTCCTCCACCGGCGACTACAAGATCGAGGTCTCGGCCGACGGATCCACCTGGAGCGTCGTCAAGGAAGGCCACTTCGGCACCGACGCACCGGGCAAGCTCAACAGCGTCTCCCCGGAGTCGGCCGCCGACGGGGTGAAGCTGGTGCGCTTCACCATCGAGGGCAACGCGCTCACCGACGTCCTCGCCGAGCAGGGTCAGGGCGACCTCACCTTCGCCGAGGCGTGCGACCCGGAGAAGTGGGGCGGCTACTTCGGCGGCTGCCTCTACACCGATCTCTCCGAGATCGCGGTGCTCGGCACACCGTCGAGCTAGGCACTCAGATGCGGCCTCCTGACGGTCGGCACCTCAGAGGGAGGGGCTGGCCGGCAGGAGGCCGCGCAACCTAGGTATTTCTGCTGATGTGACGGTCCTACCTGGCAGCCAAGAATTGCTGTCATGACCACCGCAATCGCCTTCCTCGCACTGCTGGTCCTCGCCACCTGGACCACCATCGCCGCCGTCCGTACGGACCGCCCCAAGACCGCCCCGCGGTCCCACACGACCGACCCCACCTTCGCCCCGATGAGCAACCCGCCCAGCGAAAGGTGGCTCTGACCAGGAGACGACACCGTCGGTGCAGGCGTCCTTAGCACCACGGGAGCTGGAGCGGAACCCCGTCATCATTCGAGATTTCGATTCCACGATCCGGATTCCGTCGCATGTGAGAGCGGAATAGGACGATCACGAAAGCGCGATTGTTCCGCGGGCGCAGATCCAGTTGTCTGCACACATGAGCCTCTACGACAACTCCCCCGCCCTCAACCGACGCTCACTCCTCAGGGCCAGCGGGATCGCCACCGCAGGCGTCTCGGTCGCCCAGATCCTCGACCGGCCCATCGGCGACCAGATCGCCCATCTGACACAGAACGTACGCCGTGCCTCATCGCCCAGCGAGCTGAAGATCACCGACATGCGTATCGCGGTCGTCGCCGGCGTGCCGTTCACCTCTCCCATCGTGCGCATCGACACCAACCAAGGCATCAGCGGCTACGGGGAGGTACGAGACGACGCCGACAAGCGCTATGCGCTCATGCTCAAGAGCCGCATCCTGGGTGAGAACCCTTGCAACGTCGAGAAGATCTTCAAGATCATCAAGCAGTTCGGCGGTCACGGCCGGCAGGGTGGTGGCGTCTCCGGAGTCGAGATGGCCCTGTGGGACCTCACCGGCAAGGCGTTCGAGGTCCCGGTCTACCAGCTGCTCGGCGGCAAGTACCGCGACAAGGTGCGCCTCTACACCGACACCGCCGGCTCGGAGACCCCGGACGAGTACGCCGCCCAGATGAAGAAGAAGATCGACGAGTTCGGTTACACGTTCGTCAAGATGGACGTCGGCATCGAGCTGATCCGCAAGATTCCCGGCACCCTGACCGGCGCAGGCCCGTGGGGCGACCTGGGTCAGTACGACCTGGATCCGCCCAGCGACTCCTACGGCTCCACGGAGCACCCGTTCACCGGCATCGAGATCACCGACAAGGGCATGGACGAGATCGCCAAGTTCCCCGCTGCGATGCGCGAGGCGATCGGCTGGGACATCCCGTTGGGCATCGACCACATCGGCCACTTCGGCGTCAACAGCGCTGTCCGTCTCGCCCGTCGCCTCGAGGAGTACTCGCTGGCCTACCTGGAAGACCTCCAGCCGTGGTTCCACCACAAGGAGTTCAAGCAGATCACCAGCTCCTCCTCGACCCCCATCATGACGGGCGAGGACATCTATGGGGTCGACGGCTTCCGGCCCCTGCTCGACGGTCGCACGTGCGACTATGTCCACCCCGACATCGCGACGGCGGGCGGCATCTTGGAGACCAAGCGCATCGGCGACCTCGCCCAGGAGCACAACATCCCGATGTTCATCCATTACGCCGGCTCGCCGATCGGTGCCATGGCAGCCGCCCACGTCGCCGCGGCGACGGAGAACTTCATGGCCCTCGAACAGCACTCCTCCGAGGTGGACTTCTGGGAGGACCTGGTCACCGGCCTGCCCAAACCGCTCGTCGACAAGGGCTACTACCAGGTCTCCGACGCTCCCGGCCTGGGCCTCGAGCTGGTCGACGACGTCGTCAAGGAGCACCTCGCCGAGGGCGAGAAGTACTTCGCGACGACCAAGGAGTGGGACGACTGGAAGATCAGCCACGACCGCCAGTGGAGCTGAGCCTGACACAAGCCGGGAGCCCGAGGCGAACCGCTCAGCGGCACAACGCGGTCCGCCAGGTGGAACCGGTTGCGGACGGCCCGATTTGTCGTAGCCTTTACCGTCGGTATGACGCACGTCACAGTCGCTCGGAGTCGCTGGCGGGCATGTCCCCGGGGCGCTCACCGACCACGGCTCTGCGTGCACCCCACCTGCCGACGGAGGAACGCGATGCTGAATGCCGACGTACGACTCGAGTGGCTGGTCTCGTTCCTGGCGGTGGTCGAGAACGGAGGGTTCAGCTCGGCCGCGGAAGCCACCCACCGTTCTCAGCCACGGGTCAGCATGCATGTCGCCTCGCTCGAGCGTGCGGTGGGCGTGCCCGTCCTCGACCGCCGGAAGCGGCCATCAGAGGTCACGCCGGCAGGCGCCGTGCTCCTCCTCCACGCCCGTTCGATCCTGCGCGACGTCGAGCTGGCGGAGGCGGAGATGTCGACCTTCCGCGGCGGGGCCCGAGGCGTGGTCAACTTCGGCGCCTACCCGAGCGCCAGCGCCGCCTTCATGCCACAGCTCCTCCGCGATCTCTCGGAGTCCGAGCCAGACATCACGATCTCGCTGGTGGAGACCGACACCCTCGAGCTCGACAACGCGCTCCTGCGCGGCGACGTCGACCTGTGCCTACGCCCGGTCACGCCTCGGCCGACCCAGGGGGCGATCCGCTCCCGTCCGCTGTGGCGCGAACGGCTCGTCGCGGTCATCCCCGAGGACGATCCGCTGGCCGAGGACGAGAAGGCCCTCGAGGTCGCCGACATCGCCTACCGCGATCTCATCTCGATCGGACGCCTGGAGTCTGACGTACCACCCTCGTTCGAGGCGTACCAGCTGTTCCGCGACGAAGGCTACGAGCTGCATCCGGTCCAAGCCACCAACCAGCCACAGTCGCTGGTCTCGATGGTTCGTGCAGGCCTGGGCATCGGCCTCACCAACGCGCTGGCAGCCCAGATCTCCGACCTCTCCGGAGTGAGGGTCAGGGAGCTGAACGGTCCGCACGAACGAGTGGTCGCGGTGTGCTGGAACGCCGATGTCGTGCTCTCCCCTGCCGCTCGGACGGTGCTCACCGCACTGGCACAGGCCCGGGTTCCCGCAGGGACCCGGCCCGTCGACCGATCGCGGCCCGAGATACGTCAGGTGATCGCACCTCGCCGAGGAGTCCATCCGGCATCCGAATAGAGGCATACGAGAGACATTGTTCTCACCGGTGACGTGGCTCACTAGCGTCGGCTGAGCACGACGCCCCGTCAGACCCTAGGAGTCCGCGTGACCGTCTCTTACGACCCCCAGATCATCGACCGATTCCGGAAGATCGCCTCAGCCTCGGTCGCCGATGCCGTGGAGCAGCACGGACACCGCGGCTACCTCGCGGGCAGAGTCGGCCAGATACGCCCGGGGAAGGTGGTGGGGCCTGCCGTCACCGTCCTGGAGGAGCCCAGCGACACCAGCGAGGCGCCGACCCATGCGCTGGAGGCGATCGACGCCTCTCCCGCGGGGAGCGTGCTCTGCATCGCCGCAGGCGGGGCCGATGTCGCCGTCTTCGGTGGCCTGATGGCCGCTGGATCCGTGGTCAACGAGCTGGCCGGTGTCGTCCTCGACGCCGCCGTACGTGATGTCGAGGAGATCACCCGGGACTACCCGGACTTTCCGGTCTATGCCGCGGGCACGGTCGCTGCCACCACCGTGGGGCGATACCGCTCCGTCTCGAGCAACCAGCCCGTGCTCCTCGGTGACGTCGAAGTCCACCCGGGCGACCTGATCGTCGCCGACACCGACGGTGTCGTGCGTGTCCCCGCGGCCTTGGTGGAGCAGGTCCTCGAGTCGGCCGAGGAGATCGAACGGCGCGAGTCGGAGCAGACCAGGCTGATCTTGGAGGCACGGTCCCTCAAGACCGGGCTCGAGCTCTATAACCGGGTCTGACGTGGCTACGGACCTCATCTGCCTCGGCGAGCCGTTGATCGAGTTCAACCCGATCAACGGCGAACCGCTCGACTCCGCCCGCACCTTCAGCGTCGGCTACGGCGGAGACACCTCCAACGTCGCTGTCGCTGCCCGCCGCTCGGGTGCTGACGTCGCGTACGCGACCCGCATCGGCGAGGATGCCTTCGGAGACTCGCTGTTCCGGCTCTGGACCGAGGAGGGGATCAGCACCTCTCTGGTCGAGCGCGAGCCGCACGGGACGACCGGCATCTACTTCATCTCCCGCGACCCCGAGCACAGCGCGTTCACCTACCACAGGTCGAACTCACCGGCCACGCGGATGACGCCCGCATGGGTGCCTGAGGCCGCGATCCGCACGACGCGTGCGCTGCACATCTCCGGGATCAGCCAGGCGATCAGCACCTCCGCGTGCGACGCCGTCTTCCGCGCGATCGAGGTTGCCAAGGACGCCGGAACGCTGGTCTCCTACGACCCCAACCACCGCCCCGCGCTGTGGGAGACCGGCCGCGCACGTGCTGTCATCCGCCAGAGCGTCGCGGAAGCGGACCTGGTGATGCCCAACCTGTCTGAAGGGCGGCTGCTCACCGGCTTCCTCACTCCCGAGGACGTGGTGGCGAGGCTCGTCGATCTCGGCCCGCGGATCATCGTGCTGAAGCTGGGCAGCGACGGCGCCCTCCTCGCCCACGGAGGAGAGGTCACCCGCTTCGCCGCGCCACGTGTGAACGCCATCGACAGCACCGGCGCGGGCGACACCTTCGATGGCGCCTTCCTCGCACAGCTGCTCGCCGGCGCGACCCCACGTGACGCCACCGAGTACGCCGTCCATGCCGCGGCTCTGGCCACCCTCGGGGCTGGCGCGGTCGATCCCATCCCCGATCGCAGCACCGTGCTCGAGACGCGCGGCCTGCGGTGACTTCTCGGATCACCCCAATCTCCCACGAAGGAAGACAGATGCTCTCTACGACCAGGATGCGCCTCTCCGCCACCGTCTCCGTGCTCGCGCTCGGTGTCCTCACCGGATGCGGAGGCGGCGCGACCGTCGAAGACCCCGGAGCCGGTGGTGCCAGCGCATCACTGCGGGCCGGCTACCTCTCGGCCATCGACCAGGTCGGGCTCCCGCTCGCCCTGGAGAACGGCTACTTCGAGGACCGCGGCCTCAACGTCGATGTCGCCGACCCGTTCCCGACAGGCGTTGACGCGCTCAACGCCCTCCAGGCCGGCGAGGTCGACCTCGTGCAGGTCGGCACTCCTCTCGTGCCGGCCGCGCAGAAGGGTGACGAGCTGGTGCTCGTCGGCAACTACACCGGTTCGGCGAGCCAGGCCAGCATCGACGACACGATGGCCGTCGTCGCCACCCCGAAGGCAGGCATCTCGGCCGACGACCTCGACAGCCTACGTGGGAAACGGATCGGGGTGTCGGTCGGCTCGATCAACCACCTCTACCTCCTGGGGCTGCTGGAGAAGGCGGGCCTGAAGACCTCGCAGGTCACGATCGTCAACACGGCGCCACCCGACCTCGGTGTCGCCCTCGAGACCGGCGGCATCGATGCCGCGATCGTCTGGGACCCGTGGCCGATCACCATCACCGACCAGGTGGACGGCGCCGAGGAGGTCATGCGGGGCGGTGGTTATATCCCGTTCGTCGGCTATCAGGTGACCACGCGAGAGTTTCTCGACGAGCACCCGGACGAGGTCGCCGACTATCTCGCTGCCCGCGCCGAGGTGGATCAGTGGATCCGCGAGAACCCCGATCAGGCCGGGGAGGCCGCCACGCGGTGGCTGCCCGGCACCGAGAGCAAGGTCGCCCAGGAGGCGATGCAGCACAACATCAAACAGCTCGACCCCCGCTTCAGCGCGTGCAACTACCTCGCCCTGGACACGGTGGCCGACCTGATGGCCCAGGGCGACGCCGCCGGGCCGGACTTCGACCCCGCCCCCTACTTCGACCCGGCCCCGATCCTGAAGGTGATGGAGGAGAGCCCTGACCTGTTCGAGGGGCTGCCCGAGATCCCGGCGCAGGCACAGGTCGAGGGAGGCTTCACCTACGACCAGGCTGCCGCTGACAAGGCCTGCCAGTGACCGCGATCGACTCGCCCGCGCGCACGGTCGGGAACCTACGCCACAAGCCTGGGCTCCGACGCGGCTCGGAAGCGGTCTGGTTCGTGCTCCCGTTCGTCCTGCTCGTCGCGGTCTGGTGGCTCGTCGTCGAGGTCACCGGCACGACGGCGCGCACGTTCCCGCAGGTCACCGATGTGGTTGCCGCGGTGACCGACATGGCAGCCAGCGGTGAGCTGGCGCGCCACCTCGGCGCCAGCCTGCAGCGCATGCTGATCGGAGCGGCCCTGGCGGTCGTCACCGCGATCCCCTTCGGGATCGCCCTGGGATCGAGTCCTCGCCTCTCCGCGTTCTTCTCTCCGCTGCTGCGCTTCTCCGTCGCCCTGGCCGGGATCGCGTGGATCCCGATCGCCACGCTCTGGCTCGGCTACGGCGACCGCGCGGTCATCTTCATCGTGTGGAACGCGATGTTCTTCGCGCTCACCTACAACACGGTCCTCGGGGTGCAGCAGATCCCGGTGCAGACCGTGCGTGCCGCTCGCTCGATGGGCACTCGCGGCCCGCGGATCGTCTGGGAGGTGCTGCTACCCGGCGCCCTGCCCAGCATCGTCACGGGGCTACGCATCGGGCTCGGGTACGGCTGGCGCGGTCTGGTCGCCGCCGAGATCATCGCCACCAACGCAGGCCTGGGATATGCCCTGTTCCTCGCCCAGAGCCAGTTCGACACCGGCGTGATCATCGCCTCGATGGTCATCATCGGCGTCCTGTGGCTGCTGATGGACCGGCTCCTGCTGGCTCCGTTGGAGCGGCGTACGGTCGAGCGCTGGGGCATGAAGGCGGTGTCGTGATGACGACGATGACTCCCCCGGCACCGACCCGCCCGCCCACACATGTGCCGCTGCTGCGTCGCTTCGGGACAGCTCTTCTCGCCCGTCCGGCCGTGCGTACGCTCGGACCGTTCGTCCCGTTCCTCCTGCTCTGGTGGGCGATCGCCGCGTCGGGATCGATCAACACGGCCTTCTTCGCCGGCCCCGGTGAGGTGTGGCACTCCTTCACCGACCTGGTCCGCAAGGGGATGATGCCCAGCTACCTCGGCGACTCGCTCGAACGGCTGGCGTACGGCATCGGATTCGGCCTCCTGATCGGTCTGCCGCTCGGGTTCGTGGTGGCGCTCTCGACCTGGGCACGCAGGCTCACCTGGCCGCTCCTGCTCTTCTTCCAGGCGATCGCAGACATCGCCTGGCTGCCGATCCTGATCGTGTGGTTCGGCTTCAGCCTGACCTCGGTGACCTTCGTGATCGTCTACACGGTGGTCTTCCCACTGATGCTCGGCATCGTCGCCGGCGTCGACCAGGTGCCTCGCGAGCTCGTCAACGCGGCCCGAAGCCTCGGAGCGGGCCGCATCCGGGTCTTTGTCGAGGTGATCGTGCCCGGCTCCTTGCCGGCCGTCGCCAGCGGCATCCGTACCGGCCTCGGCTACGGATGGCGCGCGTTGATCGCCGCCGAGATCATCGTCGGCACCAGCGGGATCGGCTTCATGATGTTCGACGCCCGCCGTGCGGGCGAGGTCAGTCAGGTATTCCTCGGGATGATCGTGCTCGGTGTGCTCTGGTACGCCCTGGACGCGCTCATCCTCGCCCCCTTCGAGCGGGCGACCGTGGAGCGGTGGGGACTCGTACGTCAGATGGAGGCAGCCAGGTGAACGCGCTCGAGATCCACAAGCTCAGCAAGGAGTACGCCGACCGCTACACCGGGGAGACGATCCCTGCCATCGGTGAGGTGACCTTCTCGATCGGCGCCGGGGAGTTCGTCTCGGTGCTCGGCCCGAGCGGATGCGGGAAGACGACGGTGCTCAACATCGTCGCCGGGTTCATCGAGCACACCGGCGGGGAGGTGCTCGTCGGCGGCAATGCCGTGCACGGGCCCGGGCCCGACCGCGGGGTGGTCTTCCAGAGCCACGCCCTGTTCCCCTGGAAGACCGTGCTGGGCAACGTCACGTTCGGGCTCCGGATGAAGGGCGTCGCCCGCGCTCAGCGGGAGGAGGCCGCAGCCGACATCCTGGAGCTCGTCGGTCTCAGCGGCTTCGAGCGGAAGTATCCGCACGAGCTCTCCGGCGGCATGCAGCAACGACTCGGCGTCGCCCGCGTGCTCGTGAACGAGCCCGAGGTCATGCTCATGGACGAGCCGTTCGCCAGCATCGACGCCCAGACCCGACGCAAGCTGCAGCAGGATCTGACCGGGATCTTCGAGAAGCGTCGCCCGACGGTCTTCTTCGTCACTCATGACATCGACGAAGCCGTCTTCCTCTCCGACCGGGTCGTGGTGCTCTCCTCTCGGCCCAGCACCGTGGCAGAGATCATCGACGTCGAGCTGCCCAGGCCACGGAACTGGCGCGACACCGTGGAAGACCCGCGCTTCCGCGACTACACCCACCGCATCGAGGAGCTGCTGGGCGGGGGTGAGCCGGTTGCGGAGGCTGGCTGACCAGATCGCTGGTCTGTGGCGCATCAAGGTCGTACGCCGACTCCTGGTCGTCATCGCCCTCGTGCTCGCCTATCAGCTGTGGTTGTCGGTCCAGACGATCGGCAAGGTGGACGACGGTGTCGGCCTCCACCCCGACGCGGACGGTCGCTTCGCAGTCGACGTTCGTCTTGGGTTCGCCCCCGAGCGGTTCCACATCCTTCAGCTGCAGCAGCACGGCAGGGTCTCGGGCTCGGACCGGGAGACGGTCCACCTCCGTGGCGTCTCCGAAGCCGGCGTGGACGCGCTGGCCCACTTCTACTGGATCAAGGAGATCGCTCCGGGCGTGGGCAGAACCCCCTGACCCACCCGCAGCTCGTACACAGAACGGCTGAGGCCCGGCCCCACGAGTGGGACCGGGCCTCAGCCGTCTTCAGAGCTTCAGCTCCGCGCTCGGCGCGGTTGCTCCTTCAGCCGTTCACTGACCGCCGGTCAGCTTCTGGCGGAGCGCCTGGAGCGCCTCGTCGGAGGCGAGCGAGCCGCCCTCGTCCTCGGTGACGGTCTCGGTGTCCGAGCCGCCCGAGGAGTAGGAGGTGGCCTCGCCGGCCTCGGCAGCCTTCTCGGCGGCCTCCTGCTGCTGCTTGATGTGGGCCTCCCAGCGAGCGTGGGCCTGAGCGTACTGCTCCTCCCACTTCACACGCTGCTCGTCGTAGCCCTCGAGCCACTCGCCCGTCTCCGGGTCGAAGCCCTCGGGGTAGAGGTAGTTGCCCTGCTCGTCGTAGCTGGCCGGCATGCCGTAGAGGGTCGGGTCGAACTCCTCGACGTCGGTCGAGGTGACCGTCTCGTTGGCCTGCTTGAGCGAGAGCGAGATGCGGCGACGCTCGAGGTCGATGTCGATGATCTTGACCATGACGTCGTCGTTGACCTGGACGACCTGCTCGGGGATCTCCACGTGGCGCTCGGCCAGCTCGGAGATGTGCACCAGACCCTCGATGCCCTCCTCGACGCGGACGAACGAACCGAACGGCACCAGCTTGGTGACCTTACCCGGGACGATCTGACCGATCTGGTGGGTGCGGGCGAAGTGCTGCCACGGGTCTTCCTGGGTCGCCTTCAGCGACAGGGAGACACGCTCGCGGTCCATGTCGACGTCGAGCACCTCGACGGTGACCTCGTCGCCGACGGTGACGACCTCGGACGGGTGGTCGATGTGCTTCCAGGACAGCTCGGAGACGTGGACGAGACCGTCGACGCCGCCGAGGTCGACGAACGCACCGAAGTTGACGATCGAGGAGACGACACCCTTGCGGATCTGACCCTTCTGGAGCTGGGTCAGGAAGCCGTGGCGAACCTCGGACTGGGTCTGCTCGAGCCAGGCACGGCGCGAGAGGACCACGTTGTTGCGGTTCTTGTCGAGCTCGATGATCTTGGCCTCGAGGGTCTGACCGACGTAGGGCTGCAGGTCGCGGACGCGACGCATCTCCACCAGCGAAGCCGGGAGGAAGCCGCGAAGACCGATGTCGAGGATGAGACCGCCCTTGACGACCTCGATGACCGCGCCCTCGACGACGCCGTCCTCCTCCTTGACCTGCTCGATCGTGCCCCAGGCGCGCTCGTACTGCGCGCGCTTCTTGGACAGGATCAGGCGGCCTTCCTTGTCCTCCTTCTGGAGGACGAGGGCCTCGACCTTGTCGCCGACCTCGACGACCTCGGACGGGTCGACGTCGTGCTTGATCGAGAGCTCGCGCGAGGGGATGACACCTTCGGTCTTGTAACCGATGTCGAGCAGGACCTCGTCCCGGTCGACCTTGACGATGACACCGTCCACGATGTCGCCGTCGTTGAAGTACTTGATGGTCTCGTCGATCGCGGCGAGGAAGTCCTCTTCCGACCCGATGTCGTTGATCGCGACCTGAGGCGCGTCGTAGTCAGGGAGAGGAATGTTGAGCGTGCTCGTCATAAGGGAGGTGGTTTCCTTGGGTGGACAGATATCGTCGGTTTCGTGCTCGTCCGATGCCCGGTCGGCCACCTCTGCCGGCCCACGGGACAGGCATCATCGCCCGGCGTGAACCAGCGACTGAGGTGACAAGCCAAGGGCCGCTCGGTCCGGGACCTGGGCAGACTTCAGACGCAGTTTCTTAGCCTACGCTCCGCGCAGTGGCCCCGTCCAACTGCCGCGACCTCGCCCCATTCCGCGCTCGGACCCCCGGGGCATACCCTGTAGAGGTGGACCAAGCCATCACCCCGGTCGCCCGACCGGAGGCGCCCATCGATCCCTTCGGCCCGACCGGCTCCGACCTCAGCTCCGACGCCGGATCCAGCAACGGCCCGATCGTCAGAGCCGAGCGGCGTACGGTCAGCGAGGCCGAGTCACGCCGCGCCAACGGCCCCGACTGGGACAGGTACGCCGACGAGTACCAGGCCACCCACGGACCGTTCCTCGGCGAGGCCGGGTTCGTCTGGGGCCCGGAGGGTCTGACCGAGGCCGACCTCGGCGTCCTCGGGGACGTCACCGGCAAGGACGTGCTCGAGCTCGGCTCGGGAGCCTGCCAGTGCTCACGCTGGGTCAACACTCAGGGCGGACGCGCCTACGGCCTCGACCTCTCCGGTCGCCAGCTCCAGCACTCGCGTCGTCTCGACGAGCAGACCGGCGTGGTCGTGCCGGCCGTGCAGGCCACCGCGACCGATCTACCCTTCGCCGACGACTCCTTCGACGTGGTTTTCTGTTCCTTCGGGGCGCTTCAGTTCGTCAGCGACATCGAACACGCAGTCGCCGAGACCGTCCGGGTGCTTCGTCCCGGCGGGCGCTTCGCCTTCTCGATCACCCACCCGACCCGGTGGATGTTCCCCGACGACCCTGGCGCCGAGGGGCTGATCGCCGCCCAGTCCTACTGGGACCGCACCCCCTACGTCGAGGTCGACGACGAGACCGGCGAGGTCTCCTACGTCGAGCACCACCGCACCCTCGGAGACTGGGTCACGATCCTGGCCCGAGCCGGGTTCCGGATCACCGACCTGGTCGAGCCCGAGTGGCCCGAGGGTCACGAGCGGATCTGGGGCGGGTGGTCGCGGACCCGAGGGCTGTTGACCCCCGGGACCGCGATCTTCGGCGCGAACCTGGCCTAGAAGCCAGGAAGGCCCAGCCTCAGGCGTCGACCAGGGTGCGGTCGTCGGCCGCGGTGTGCGACCCGCCGTTGCGCTTGCGACCGCTCAGCACCAGCCACAGACCGACCAGCAGGAGCACGAGGCCGGCCACGAGGCCGCCGACCGGCAGCCAGGAGCCGATCAGGGTCAGCTTCTTGACGTTGGCCTTGGCGTCCTCGGCGTTCTTGGCGACGGTCTCGTCGGTGTAGCTGACCTCGATGTCGAGCAGGGTCGTCTCGCCGGCGACCATCTTCTGGGTGCCGCTCTGGTCGATGTACTGACCGGTGGTCGGCTCGACGAAGATCGTCTGGGTCGCCTCGTAGGTGCCCATGGTGTCGTCGTCGGGGCTGTCGGTCTCGCCCTTGGACAGCGCCGCCTCGGTGGCGGGGATCGAGACCTCGAACTTATAGGTCTTCACGCCACGGACCTCGACGTCGTCGACGTAGGTCGCGATCACCGACTTGCCGAGGGTGTCGTCCCAGTACTCGTAGTCGTGACGGTCGGTGCCGAAGGGGAACTTCGAGACGAAGCCGCTGATGCCGTCGATGGCACGGTCCTCGCCGACGTAGGCGGCCTGGTCCTTGACGGGCTCGGCGTTCTTGCGGTCGAGGGCGAAGGCGGTCTCGGAGATGTTGACCGCGCGGTCGTCCTTCTTCGGGTCAGGGCACTCGGGCGGGTTGTCCTTCTGGACCACGATGCAGGCCTGCTCGATCATCACGACCGTGTCGTCGTCCGAGGCCTTCGGGTCGGCCTTGGTGTTGTTGACGTAGCCCACCGTGACAGGGGTCTCCGACTTGGCCAGTGCGCCGCTGGCGGTGCCCTCGAGCACCGTGTGCGAGTCGACGTCGAGCGGAGTCTTCGCCACCGCGTCCTTGGCCCAGAACCCGGCTACCGCGGCGGCTACCAGCGCGAAAGCGCCGAGCAGCAAGAAGACATAGCCAATTACTTTTCGCATGTGTTGCCCCTCCCAAGGCTCAAGGTCCCCCCTGTGATCCGCCAGACCGTAGCAGCAATACCGGGAGAGGTGTGCAACGGGTCACAAACCGCTGTGCGACACTTCGTCCTCGTGTCACTCCCCCACTCCCCGCCCCGTGAGGCCGCCACCGTTGCCGGCGGCATGTCGGCGACGCCTGGCAAGGTGGTCGCAGCCGCGCTCGCCATGATCGTGGCCCAGCTCGCTTTCCGCGCCTGGGCGGTGAGCGGAGCGTGGTATCGCTTCGACGACGCCAACTTCATGTCCAAGCTGATGTCCGACGGGCTCTCGGCCGACCTGATCTTCCACGGCTTCGCAGGGCACCTGATGCCGGGCGCGTTCGCGCTGACGGCCTACAACTTCGGCCTCGACCCCTACCAGTGGGCCTACCCGGCCATCGAGCTGATGGTGCTGCAGGCGCTGGCCGACCTGGGTGCGCTGGTCTTCCTCTGCTCGGCCTTCGGGCGGCGGCCGGGCATCCTGCCACCGCTGGCTCTGTTCCTGTTCAGCTCGATCAGCCTCCCGGCGTTCCTGTCCTGGGGTCCCGGGATCACTCAGCTGCCGTTCCTCGCCGCGATCTTCTGGGGCGGATGGGCCCACCTCAACTACCTGCGTACGCGACGGTTCGGCTGGGCCCTGCTGACGATGCTGATCACCCTGAGCGCCATCGCGTTCGGCGAGAAGGCGATGCTGCTGTTCTGGCCCTACGCCGTGCTGGCGCTCGGCTGGTTCGCGACCGGCGACATCCTGACCCGGATGCGCACGATCGTGGTGCGCTACCTGCCGGGCGTGCTGCTCTACGGCGTCGTCTCGATCGGGTCGGCGGCGGCGTACCTCGTCCTGGGCGCCGGCTCCTCGAAGGCCTCGGGCAGCTCAGGCGCCGACGGCTTCGCGCAGGTCACCCAGCGGTTCCTGTTCGACTCCTGGGCCCCGGGAGCGGTCGGCGGCCCGCTGCGCTGGACGTGGCTCGAGGGCAACTCCTCGGGCTGGGCAGAGCCGGGCGCGGTGGTCTCCGTGCTCGCCGTCGCCGTGCTGGCGCTGCTGACCTACGAGGTCGGTCGCACCCGCTCGCGGGCGCTGCGCGCCTGGTGGCTGGTCGGCGGCATCCTCGTCATCGACATCGGGCTGATCGCCGGCATCCGTGCCGGTGGCGTCGGCCCCGACATCGCCCTCTCCTTCCGCTATCTGACCGACACGATCGCGGTCACGGCGATGGCGCTCGCGCTGGCCACGCTGTCCCTTCGCGGCGCTGTGGAGACGCTGGCGCCGACGCGTACGTCACCGTTCCTCGATGCCCCGCGCAAGGTCGCGATCGCGACCGCTGTCGTTGCGGGGCTGGGGCTCTTCTCGTCCTACTCCTACGCCGAGGGCTGGCACGACGACGACAACACCAGGCGCTACGTCGACACCGTGCGAGGTGACCTTGCCGGCGTCGACGAACCGCTCCCGATGGCCGACGGTCCGGTGCCCTCATGGATGATCTGGGGCGCCTCGCACCCCTACAACCAGGTCAGCCGGGTGCTGCGGCCGCTCTCCGAGAAAATGACATTTCCGCAGGTCAGCACCGATCATCTCTACATGGTCGACGACGAGGGGCACATCCGCCCGGCAGCAGTCGACCCCGATCGCCGCTCGGTGGGCGCCGTCGATCCCACGCCCAACCTCGACCAGTGCGCGCTGCGCGTGCGCCAGACCCCGCTCTCGGTGAGCCTCGACGGCGGTGTCGACGGCGCCGGCTGGTGGATCCGGGTCGCCTACGTGGCCGGCGACGCCGGCCGGATGCGGGTCACCGCCGGTGACCACTCCTACGACGTCGACGTCGAGCCCGGGTTCCGCAGCCTCTACGTACGCACCGGCGAGGGCCGCTTCGACACCGTCGGCTTCCAGAGCCTGACCCCTGGATCACGACCCTGCGTCGGCGGCGTCGAGGTCGGCAAGGCGGCGCCCTTCGGCGACCCGATCTCGACGTCCGGAGGCACGGGGTGAGCGCCGGCCGGCACCAGGCGGCAGTCGCCGCCGACCGTCGCTTCCTCACCCTCGACGCGTTGCGCGCGGTCGGGGCGCTGATGGTGCTGCTGACCCACGTCGGCTTCCAGACCGGCCGCTACCCGCGCGGGTGGACCGGCGCGATGCTCGCCCACCTCGACCTCGGGGTGGCGCTGTTCTTCGTGGTCTCCGGGTTCCTGCTCGCCCGGCCGTGGTTCGCGGCGAGCGCGGCGGGCGCGCCGCCCCCGAGCACCGGCCGCTACCTGTGGAAGCGGGCCCTGCGGATCCTGCCGCTCTACTGGGTCGTCGTGGTCGTCTGCCTCCTCCTCGCGCCGGCGAACTCGGACGTGGACACCGGCGGCTGGATCGCCAACCTGACCCTGACCCAGATCTACACCGAGGACTCCCACGCCTACGGCCTGGCCCACATGTGGAGCCTGTCGACCGAGGTCGCCTTCTACCTGGTGCTGCCCCTGGTGGTGCGGCTGCTCACGCCGCGCTCGCGTCTCGACGTACGCCGCGTGCTCATCGGCTGCCTGCTGCTCTCGGTCGCCGGGGTGGTCTTCGCCGCCGGCGCCCGCACCTGGTTCGAGCAGCCCCTCGCCGCGGAGTGGCTGCCGGCGTATCTGCCGTGGTTCCTGGCCGGCACCGCGCTCGCGGCGTGCTCGGTCGATCCGGGCATGCGCGAGCGGCTCGACGCGGTCGCCCGCGACCTGACCGGCTGGTGGCTGCTGGCGCTGGGGCTCTTCGTCGCCGCCTGCACGCCCATCACGGGCCCGACGGGGCTCACCGAGGCCCCGACGCCGGCCGAGGCGGCGCTGCGGTGCGTGCTCTACGGCGCTGTCGCGGTCTGCGTCATCGTGCCGCTGGTCTTCGGCCCCGAGCTCGAGGGGCCGGTGCGCCGGCGGCTGGCCGGCCCGGTGCCGAGCGCGCTCGGCGAGATCTCCTACGGCATCTTCTCGATCCACATGATCGTGCTCCTGCTGGGCATGGACCTGCTCGGCTACGAGGTCTTCGCCGACCGCTTCTGGACCGTCCTGGGGATGACCGTGGTCGTCACCGTGCCGCTCGCGGCACTCTCCTACATCTTCTTCGAACGCCGCGTGATGCGCCTGCGCAGCTGGCGCCCGTTCCGCGGCCGGCGCAGGGACGATCCGGTCTCCTCGGCTCGCTCGCGCGGTCCGGCGGAGGCCGCAGCTGCGGCGAGCACCACCGCGGCCAGCGAGAGCGCCTGAGCCGTCCACGACGGCGCGTGCCACGGCAGGTCCCACACCGCCGGGAGGATCTCGACGGCCAGTGCCCCGGCGAGCAGGGCGGCGCCCGACCCGGCGGCCAGCAGACGGGTGATGCCCGGGCCACCGCCCGTCAGACGCGACAGCCCCCAGGCCACCACGGCGGCGAGGGCGCCCCACCAGCCGGCCAGCAGCCCGGCCACGACCGCGAGCACCCCGGCGTCGTACCAACGCCACGGCGCCGCCTCGGGGAAGAGCTCGAGCCTGGGCGCCGTGCTTCGCCGTCGCCAGGTCGTCACCAGCGCGAGGGCCAGCACGAGCACCGCCCCGCCCGCACCGGCGAGCAGTCCGAGCCGGTAGGTGTGCTCGGGCTCGAACCCGAGGCGCACCTCTCCCCCGTCTCCGGCGGGCACGACCCACCCCTGCTGCCAGCCGTCGACGCGCTGGGGCTGCAGCGGGGTGCCGTCGAGGGTCGCGGTGGCGCCGGGGTTGATGTTCTGCGGGAGCACGAGCACCCGGTCGTAGGTCGTCGCCGACACGTTCGCCGAGACCGCGGCGTCACGCTCGTCGCGCTCGACCTCGACCGCCTCCGGCGGCTCCGCGGGGGCGATCGTCTGGGCGCTGAGCTCGAGGCTGTCGACACGGAGGGCGTCGTCGGTGCCCGGGTCGGCCACCAAAGTGTTCTCCCCCGCCGTGAGCTCGACCGGATCGGAGCCGCAGATCTGGAGCGGCACCGCGGCCCCACGCAGCAGGTCGGAGAGCGAGGCGCGGAGCGAGGTGCGCACCGTGCGGTCGCCCACCTGGATCCTGGGTCCGTCGGCGCACGACGCGCGCAGCCTGCCGTCGCCGAGCGGCTCGCCGTCGACCCGCAGCTCGGAGATGCCGACAGGCACCTCGGTGGCGTCGGCCTTGCTCGAGGGCTGGTCGTAGGCCGCATCGGCGTCGGTGATGCGGATCCGGAGCCGGTCGGTGCGCCAGCCGTCAGGCAGCTCGACCTCGCCGTCGGTGTCGACCTCGCGGGTGATCGTGCGCTTGGGCCGGCGCAGGTCGGTGATCTCGACCTCGGTCGGGATGCTGACCGGGGCCGCCTCACCGACCTCGAGCTGCAGCGACCGGAGCCGTCGTCGCTCGGGCAGCTGGAGGGTCACGGCTGCCTCTCCGGTCGACGGAGCCCGCCACGACGTACCGTCGTCACCGTCGGCCATCGCGAGCGCCGACTGGGCGATGTCTCCGCTGCTCGGGGCGTCGATGTCGACGCCGGCGAGGGCGCCGGCCGCCGCCGCGTAGGCGTCGTCGCGGCGCAGCGACGCGGTGCCGGCGACGCCGAACGCCTCTGCTCCGGTGAGGGTGACCAGCCGGTCGAGGTCGTCGCCGTCGTCGCCGGCGCTCGCCAGGAACGGCTCGCAGTAGAGCACCCCGCGCTGGTCCGCGCCCTGCGCGCTCGCTGCCTCGATGCAGCCGTTGCGGTCGGCGTCGCGGCTGAGCCGGATCTTGCGGATGGCGGCGTCCGCGGGCGGCTCGGGCAGCGCGACCAGCCGCTGCGGGTCGACGCCCTCGATGTCGAGCTCGCTGATCCCCCACGGGCCGTGAGCGGTGGCGCCTCGGGCCGTCACGGTCAGGTTTCGCGCACTGAACCCCGTCAGGTCGTACGTCGCCTCCTCACCGGGCTGCGGCGCGTAGACCTTGCGCATCTGGGCGCCTGCGACCAGCTCGAGACGCTCGACGCCGACCACGTTCTTCGGTATCGAGACGGTGACCTTGCCGAGGTCGGTCTCGTGCTCGAACCGCACGCGCAGCCAGGCGCCCTCCGGGGCGTGGCCCCATCCGGTCTCCGTGCGCCACGAGGTGCTCGGGGCGCCGTCGAAGGCCGCCGACGGTGCCTCGCCCCGATCGACGGGCACCTCCGATGCGGTCGCCGCCGAGCTGGACGCCTCCACCGCCTCGACGCCGCGCCAGACCATGGTGCTCTGCCAGCGCTCCTGATCCTCCAGGTATCGGTGGAAGCTCTCGGGCTTGTCGGAGTCGACACCCTCCTCGGCGGTGCGGGTCGAGGAGCTGTTGGCGCGCACCCCGGAGAAGATCGTCGTACGCCGCCGCTGGCCGTCGGTGAGGATGACATCGGCCTTCTCCTCGGGCGCGGAGCCGGCCGACCGGGTGTCGTCGGCGGTCAGCACCGCCGAGGCGCCGCTGGCCGGCTCGCCCGGGTCTCCCATCACGGTCGTGCGGGCCGGGATGAGACTCGCCCCCGGGCGCGCGTCCTCGACGTCGTAGATCTCGATCGGGGCGTACTCGCCGGCGAGACCACCGTCGACGAGCACGCGGGTGCCGTTCTCCCGGTGGTAGGTGGTGTTGCCGAACTCCGACCCGAAGGTCTTCGTCCGGGTCAGGCCCGCTGACCGGTCGAGGGTGGCGTGGACCAGCGACGGCGGCGGGGCGCCGGTCGTGCCCCAGTGGAGGTCGTTGCGCACCAGCAGCCGGGTGACGCCTGCCTTGGCCAGCATCGGCGCGAGCTTCGCGCTGGGGGTGCCGCGCTCGAGCTCCTCGGTGACCCGGTCGAGCCAGACGACGTTGCCGGGCTCGGCGAGCGGCACGACGCCGCGTACGGCCCACCGCGACCGGGCGTAGGGCTGCAGCACCTCGTCGTGGGTGCTCCCCCACAGGTAGTCGCCGAAACGTGCCGCCGGCACGACGAGGGTGACGCCGCCGTCGTCGGTCTCGGAGAGATAGTCGGCCGCGTCGGTCCAGAAGCCCGGGACGTTCTCGATCGAGCCGGGCGGCGGCACCTGGCCACGCACCCACGGCACCGCGAGGCCAGCCAGCGAGGCGACCACGGCGACGACGAACACCTTGCGCAGCCACTCGGCGGCCTTGGTGCCGGGGGCGGCCTCCGTGGCGCTCGTGGCGTCGGCGCGCGCGAGGCCGGAGCGGAAGAGGATGGTCTCGACGGTGAGCACGACACCGGCGGCGAGCCCGAGGCGGAGCACGGCGTCGTACTTGTGGCTGTTGCGCACCGCGGCCAGAGCGCCGTCGACCAGGTCCTGCCGGGCCTCGGCTCCCCAGCCGGCCAGCGCGCCGGTGTAGCCGATGCCGACCAGGACGGCGCCGGCCAGGACGCAGCCGATCAGGAACCGGCTCTCCGGGTGCCGGCGAGTGCGCCCCAGGCCCGCCAGCCCGGCCAGGCCGATGGCGACGACAGCGGCGGCGTCGAGGATCAGGTAGGGAGTCGTGTGCAGGCTCTGCCCGGCCGGGTAGTAGACGGGATCGGCGTAGGCGACCCAGTCGGAGGTGCCGAGCAGAGTCGGGAGCAGGCCGGTGGTCGACGCGGTCACCGCGGCGGTCTCGATGTAGTCGAGGAAGGGCGGGATGTAGCGGCCCTGCAGAACCAGCGGGATCGTCCACCACAGCGTGGCAACGACGGTCAGCGCGCCCCACAGACCGAGCACGGCGAAGCGACGCCACCCGGTCCTGGTCAGCAGGAAGACGATGCCCGGCACCAGCACCGCGGAGACCGCGGTGGCGTTGACACCGCCGGCGCACGCGACCGCGAGCGCCGCGATCGCACACCAGCGCAGCAGATCCTTCGTGGTGGTCGTGCCGCTGGCGCGGATGACCGCGAGCAGCACCCACGGCGCGACCGCGGTCGGCCACAGCTCGACCGAGTTGGCGCCCAGGATCGTCATCACCCGCGGCGTCAGCACGTACGCCGCAGCCCCCGCCACCTGTGCCCAGGGCCGACCCAGGCGCAGCTCGCGGGCGAGGGTGAGCACGCCGAAGAAGGCGAGGTTGAGCAACAGCGCCCACCACAGCCGCTGGATCACCCACTCCGGCAGCTGGGCCAGCTGGCCCAGACCGTAGAAGGGCCCCATCGGCCACACGTAGCCGATCGCCTGGTTCTGCACCTGGCCGAAGGCGCCCTGGGCGTCCCACATGCTCAGCGCACGCGTCAGGAAGGCCCACGGGTCGGCGCTCAGGTCGAACTTGGTGTCGGCGACGATCCGCCCGGGGGCCTGGGTGAAGGTGATCGCGGTCAGGATCGCGACGTACGCCGTGATCCGCAGCCGGGAGGTCGGGTCGGGCGGGTCCGGCCTCAGGTCTTGCGCATGACGAGCAGGAGGTTCCACGAGAGCACCTCCCTCACCACCGGGACCCGCATCAGCCACGCCGCCCACGCAGGGTGGTAGCGCGGGACCGCGGCCAGGATCTCGGCGTTGCCCGCCCTGCGCTGGGCGCGCGCCCAGCGCAGCCCGGCGGAGGCGGTCGCGGCGTACATCGACTCACCGAACTTGTTCTTGGGCTCGTGGCCGTGCTTGCGGGCATAGCGGCGGCGCGCGAAGCGGCCCCCGAGCAGGTGCCACGGGCTGGTCTCGTGACCGCCCCACGGGCCCCACCACAGGGTGTAGGAGAGGAAGACGACGCCGCCGGGCTTGGTGACGCGGAGCATCTCGTCGGCCATCGCCATCGGCGAGGGCACGTGCTCGAGCACGTTGGAGGAGTAGCAGGCGTCGACCGAGCCGGTGCGCACCGGCAGCCGCATGCCGTCGCCGAGCATGCTGCCCTCGGCCACGATCCCGGCGCCCTGCATCTCGCCCGCGTCGGCGTCGAGCGCGAGGTAGGTCGCGCCGGCACTCATGAACGCGTCGCGGAAGTAGCCCGGGCCGCCACCGACGTCGAGCAGCACGGTGCCGTCGAGGGTCTCCCCGTCGGTGTAATGGGCCAGCTGGCCGACCGAGTCGGCCGCCAGCGCGGTGTAGAAACGAGCGGGGTCGGTCTGCTCGACCCGGAAGTCGTTGAAGAGGCGTACGGAGCGCCGCAGCGTCGCGCTCCAGCCGCCGCCGACCTGGGCATCGCGCTGGGAGTCGAGGAGGTTCAGCACGGCGGGAACCCTAACTGATTACCCCAGCGGGTGTGCATTTGATCACGAATTGTCCTACTCTCCAGTAACTGCGTGACCCCTGGGGAGGGAGCGCTCAGCAGCGGGGAAACTGCGAGTTCAGGGGAGCACTGAGTATTGCGCGCCATCAACGGAGCGCAGCTGGAGGGCAGCCATGTGGCGGTCTTCAGCTGGCGCGATTCTGACAACCCCGAGGCCGGCGGAGCCGAGCTCTACCTGCGCCACATCACCGCAGGGCTGGTCGACGCCGGCGCGAAGGTGACCGTGTTCACCGCCGCCTACCCCGGCGCACCCGCGCGCGAGGAGTGCGACGGCATCCGCTACGTGCGACGCGGCGGCAAGCTCAGCATCTACCTGTGGGGCGTGCTGCTGCTGGCGCTCGGACGGTTGGGCCCGATCGGCCGCGTCGACGCCGTCATCGACGTGCAGAACGGGCTCCCGTTCTTCACCCCGCTGGGCACCCGGGCGCCGGTCACGGTGCTCGTCCACCACGTGCACCGTGAGCAGTGGCCGGTCGTCTACCCCGGCCTCTCGGGCCGGATCGGCTGGTGGGTCGAGTCACGGCTCGCGCCGCGGCTCTACCGACACAACCAGTACGTCGCGGTCTCGCGCGCCACGCGCGCCGAGCTGGCGACCCTCGGCGTCGACCCGGCTCGCGTCGCGGTCGTGCATAACGGAGCCGCGCCGGCGCTCAGCGACCAGCCGGCGAAGACCGAGCACCCCTCGGTGTGCGTCGTCGGCCGGCTGGTGCCGCACAAGCGGGTCGAGCTCGCGGTCGACGCCGTGGTGGCGCTGCGGGCGACCCACCCCGACCTGAGGCTGAGCATCGTCGGCGGCGGCTGGTGGACCGACGAGTTGGCGGCGTACATTTCCCGGGCGGGGGCCGACGACTTCGTCGAGATGCTCGGCCACGTCTCGGAGGAGACCAAGGAGGCCGTCTACGAGCGCTCCTGGCTGATGGCGCTGCCGTCGCTGAAGGAGGGCTGGGGTCTGGTCGTCACCGAGGCCGCCCAGCACGGCACGCCCACCGTCGCCTTCCGCGACGCCGGCGGCACGACCGAGTCGATCGACGACGGCGAGTCGGGGGTGCTGGTCGACGACCAGCCCGGTTTCGTCGCCTCGCTCGACCACCTGCTCGGCGACGAGATCCGGCGCAAGGAGCTCGCCGAGGGGGCGCGCTGGCACGCGCGCAAGCACACCTGGGAGCAGAGCCAGCTCAACTTCAACGCCGTGCTCGCCTCGGCCGTGCAAGGACACATCGTCAGCGCGGACTGATCCGCGCACCGACAAAGAAGTGGCCCGGCGGACAACCGCCGGGCCACTCTCCGTTCTGTTCGGTCGAAGCTCAGTTGTTGGTGCCGTACTGAACCGTCGACTCGGAGACGCTCGGAGGATTCTCGACGGTGTTGTCCGTGCTGCTGGTGACGACTCCGACGATGGTCGCTGCGGCGACTCCGCCGCCGACAAGAATGCTGGCGACGATGGCAATGATGTTGCCCATAGGTATGTGACCTCCCTCTCCTAGCCGCGAACCCTAGCAGCCCTCCGGAGGACCTTACTGATCGGTAGCAGAACTGTTGACGAGGTGGCGATCAGCACCATCGCGAGGTAGGCGAGCCAGCCACCGACCACGGCCGCCAGCGTCACCGGACCGATGGAGTATCCGGTCATCGCGCCGCTCCTCTCGGGCAGCCGCTGCAGCAGCAGACCGCCGTCGTCGGAGACTGTCTCACCGGCGACCGTCGGTGCTCGGCCCGCGGTGCGGTCGGTGATGACGTACGCGATCCCGAGCTGTCGTAGCGCAACCGCTCGCCTGCGTGGATCGGCCGCGTCGAGCGCCTCGGCGGCCGTCGCCGCGCGCGGGTCCTCACCACGGATCGTGGTCGAGCCGATCACCAGGTCTCCGTTGACGACGCTCGAACGGGTCAGCAGCCGAGGGATCGGGTCGAGCACCGGACGGCCACCGTTCCACGCCGGGGCACGGTAGGCCGACCACGGCAGCACCACGACGTCGCCGGTGTCGGGCTGGGTCTCGAGCATCTGGCTCATCTGCTGCCACTGCTTGGGATAGTCGGCGGCGCCGATGCCGCCGGCCAGCCCCCAGGCGGCGTCAGGCAGCACTGCGATCGGGGCCAGAGCGAGGATCACGGCGGTGGCCCAGCGTGGTGCGGTGTTGTGCAGACGCTTGCCCCGGTGCTGGCCCAGCGTGTCGATGCCCGCGGCGACGGTCAGCATGAGCAGAGGCAGGCACAACGGGAGCAGCCGGCTGCTGTCGCGGAACATCGCCAGGCCGGGAATGCCCCGGGAGAGGGTCTCGAGCGCTGTCGGCGCCGCCCAGCCGGCGAGCGCGAGAGCGAGCCCGGCGGCCCACAACGAGACGATCGCGGCACGCTGACCATCGGCGCGCCACCACGTGCGAGCCCCCGCGGCCACGAGCACGATCAGCATCGACAGCGCCACCCAGACGAGCCATCCCTCACGGCTGGCCGGCACCACCGAGGTGTTCCAGATCCCGCCGAGGGTGAGCGCCGCCAGCGGAGCGGGCAGGCCGTCGCCGCGCAGCGCGAACACGTCGAAACCCGTCGCCGACGCCGCTTCGCTCGCGTGGGTCAGGCCGGTGACGATCCACGGCGCGTTGACGGCGACCACCATCGCCAGCAGCCCCACCGCACGACGACGCCGGCGAAGTCCGGTCGCCAGCAGCACGGCTCCCGAGACGATCCCGGCGCTCGCGCTCAGGCTGCCGACCAGCAGCACGGGCAGCTGCCACCATGCTCGCCTCTCCCCCAGCGCCTCGCGGCGCCCGGCGACCACCAGCCAGGGCACCGCGGCGTAGGCCAGCAGCATCGGCCAGTGGCCCATCCACAGCCGCTCGGCGACGTAGGGGCTCCATACGGTCAGGCTGACCACCGCCAGCCGCGCGACGAGCGACCGCTCGCGCACCAGCTCCGCGGCCCCCGCCCCCGCCAGCACGAGCGACCCGATCATGACGATCTTCTGCAGCACCATCCCCGGCACGATCTCGTCCAGCACCGCGACCACCGCGTCGGACGGCACCGCGCGCGGCAGCCCCGTGCCGAGCCCGAGCACGTCGGTGCTGAGCGCCAGGTCGGGCACCCACACCATGTCGTAGCTGAGCACGAACCCGGGCCCCAGCGCCGGCCCCAGCATCAGCACCGCGAGCACCCCCGCCCAGAGGGTAGGAATCGCCCGCTCTCTCACGCCGCAACCCTAAGCCCTCGCCGAGGCGTCAGGCCTGCAGGCCGAGAAGTCACCTCTGCAGGCCGAAAGGTCACGTACGTCGGTCGAAACGTCACTTGTGCAGGCCGAGGGGTCACTTGTGGCGATCGAGTTCGCGGGCCGTACAGATGCCGGTGCCGGCATGTGACCTGTCGCACCCTAGGCTTTCCCAGTGCCCACGATGACCGTCAGCTCGACCAGCGCCCGCCGGCGCAGGCTGAACGCACTCATCCGCAGCAGCGGTTTCCTCGCGGTGTGCATCATGGTCACCAACGTCGCGACCTACGGCTTCCAGATCATCGCGGCCCGGATCCTGGGCCCGGGACAGTACGGCGGGGTGGCATCGATGATGTCGCTGCTGCTCGTCGTCGGCGTGATCCAGCTCGGCATGCAGGCGACGGCCTCGCGCCGGGTGACCGAGGCGCCCGGCCACGAGCGCGCCATCGAGCAGACGGTGCTGCGGGCGACCTACCGGGCGGCGATCGTCCTCGGTGCAGTCATGCTCGTCGCCTCTCCCCTGGTCTGGCGGTTGCTGCGGCTCGACTCGATCTACCCCGCGCTGCTGGTTGCGGTGTGCGCGGTGCCGCTGACCATCATGGGCGGCCAGGCCGGGGTGCTCCAGGGCGAGCGCCGCTGGCTCGGCCTGGCCCTGGTCTACCTGGCCCTCGGCGTGCCCAGGGTCGTGGTCGCCACCGCTGCGATGTGGATCCGCCCGACCGAGGGTGCCGCGATGGCCGGGGTGGCGCTGGCCCAGTTCGCTCCGGCAGTCGTCGGATGGTGGGTGCTGCGGCGGCGTACGTCTGCTGCGAAGGCGGGGCCGATCAGACCCGTCGTCGTGGAGATGCTGCACGGATCGTTCGCGCTCCTGGGCTTCTTCGCGCTCTCCAACGTCGACATCCTGATCGCACGCAACGTGCTCTCCGACCATGCTTCGGGCCTGTACGCCGGCGGCCTGATCCTCACCAAGGCCGTGCTGTTCCTGCCCCAGTTCGTGGTGATCATCGCGTTCCCGTCGATGTCGGCCGAGGCCAGCCGCCGCTCCGCGCTGCTCAAGTCGCTGGCGCTCGTCGGCGGGCTCGGAATCTGCGCGATCGCCGGCTCCTGGCTGCTCTCGTGGCTGGCGATGGTCTTCATCGGCGGCCCCGACTACGCGGAGATCGAAGGGCTGCTGTGGGTCTTCGCGATCCTCGGCACCGTGCTGTCCGTGCTCCAGCTGCTCGTCTACTCGGTGCTCGCCCGCCGCAGCCGCCTCTCGGCATACCTGCTCTGGATCGCCGTCGCCGCCGCCATCGCCCTCGGCGCCGTCCAGTCCACCGTCGACGGTCTGGTCTGGACCGTCCTCACCATCGACGCGATCCTCGTCGCCGTGCTCCTCTCCGTCACCTTCTGGCGCCTCAACCGGCCCCAGCCCACCGCCCACTGACCACCGCCCGTCGAAGCGTCACGTCTGCAGGTCGAAGCGTCACGTCTGCAGGTCGAAGCGTCACGTCTGCAGGTCGAAGCGTCACGTCTGCAGGTCGAGTGGGCATCGAGATGCCCACTCGACCTGCAGGACTGACCTCTCGACCTGCAGGAGTGACTTCTCGGCCTGCAGGACCGACTTCTCACCCCGCAGAAGGGACCTCTCGGCCTGCAGGGGTGACTTCTCGGCGGGGCGGGCCCGGCGTCAGTGGGCGGCGTCGTGCCAGGAGGGGCCGGTGCCGACGGAGACGTCGAGGGGGACGTTGAGGTCGGCGGCAGAGCCCATCTGCTCGCGTACGAGAGCCTCGAGCGCTTCGCGCTCTCCTGCGGCGACCTCGAAGACGAGCTCGTCGTGCACCTGGAGGAGCATCCGCGAAGTGAGGCCGGCTTCGTCGAGGGCGGCCTGGACACGCAGCATGGCGACCTTGATCAGGTCGGCGGCGGACCCCTGGATGGGGGCGTTGAGGGCCATCCGCTCGGCGGTCTCGCGGCGCTGCCGGTTGTCGGAGAGCAGGTCGGGGAGGTAGCGGCGACGGCCCATGATCGTCTCGGTGTAGCCCGAGCGCCGCGCCCCGGCGACCAGGCCTTGCAAGTAGTCGCGGATGCCGCCGAAGGTCTCGAAGTATTCGTCCATCAGCCCGCGCGCCTCGCTCGGCTCGATGGCGAGCTGCTGCGAGAGGCCGAAGGCGGAGAGCCCGTAGGCGAGCCCGTAGTTCATCGCCTTGATCTTCGCCCGCTGCTCCACGGAGACGACGTCGGGGTCGACGCCGAAGACGCGCGCGGCGGTGATCGAGTGGAAGTCACGTCCGGAGCGGAACGCCTCGATGAGCAGCTCGTCCTCGGAGAGATGCGCCATGATCCGCATCTCGATCTGGCTGTAGTCGGCCGTCATCAGCGACTCGAAGCCGTCACCGACCACGAACCCCTTGCGGATCCCGCGCCCCTCTTCGGTGCGAACCGGGATGTTCTGCAGGTTGGGCTCGGTCGAGGAGAGACGTCCGGTGGCGGCGATCGTCTGGTTGAAGGTCGTGTGGATGCGGCCGTCGGGCTGCACGGTCTTCAACAGCCCCTCGATCGTGACCCGCAGCCGGGTGACGTCGCGGTGCCGCAGCAGAGCGAGCAGGAACGGGTGCTCGGTCTTCACGTAGAGCTGCTGGAGCGCGTCTGCGTCGGTGGTCCAGCCCGTCTTCGTACGCTTCGTCTTCGGCATGTCGAGCTCGTCGAAGAGCACCACCTGCAGCTGCTTGGGCGAGCCGAGGTTGATCTCCTTGCCGATCACGGCGAAGGCATCGTCGGCGGCCTGCTTCATCTGCCCGGCGAAGTGTCGCTCCAGCGCGTCGAGATGCTCCGTGTCGACGGCGATGCCGACCTGCTCCATCTTGGCGAGCTGGTGCAGCAGCGGCAGCTCGACGTCGGCGAGCAGCCGGTGACCGCCGGATGCCTCCACCGCCGAGTCGAGCTCGACAGAGAGGTCGAGCACTGCCCGAGCGAACAGCATCGAGGTCTTGGCAACACCGTCGCCGCCGACCTCCTCGTCGCCGAAGAGCGAGTCCTGACCGCCGTCGTCCTCCTGCTTGAGCTCGCGCTTGAGATAACGCAGCGTGAGGTCGGCGAGGTCGTAGGAACGCTGGTCGGGAGCCACGATGTAGGCCGAGAGAGCGGTGTCGGTGACGAGGCCACGCAGCACCCAGCCGTGCGCCTCGAGGGCCAGCTGCGGACCCTTGGCGTCGTGCATGATCTTCGGCTTGTCCGCGTCGGCGAGCCACTCGGCCAGCGCCGTCTCGTCCTCCGGGGTGAACCCCTCCACCCCGACGTACGCCGCACCCTCCTGCGTCGCGAAGCCGAACCCGTCCACGCGGCCGGTGCCGGAGCCCCAGGCCCCGCGCACATGCACCCCCACGGGCGACGTGCCGAGCCCGGCGAGGTAGTCGCCGACCGCCCCAGGAGCCAGTGTCTCGCCCTCCAGCGAGAAGCCGCTCTCCTCGACCGGGGCATCGTCGTCCGGCGCGAGCACGTCGGTGATCCGGGTGCGGATCTCGCCACGGAACTCGAGCTCGTCGAGCAGCTCCAGGGCAGCGGCACGATCCCACTCGACCCGCCCGAGGTCTGCCGGGGCGACGTCGAGGGCCAGATCGCGCACCAGCGCATTGAGTCGACGGTTGCGCATCACGTCGCCGAGGTGGGCGCGCAGGTTGTCGCCGGCCTTGCCCTTGATCTGGTCGGCGTGGGTGATCACGTTGTCGAGACCGTCGTAGGTGTTGATCCACTTCGCGGCGGTCTTCGGGCCGACGCCCGGGATGCCGGGCAGGTTGTCGGAGTCCTCCCCCACCAGCGCGGCGATCTCGGGATAGCGCGCGGGCGGGACACCGTATTTCTCCTCGACGGCGGCCGGCGTCATCCGGGCGAGGTCGGAGACACCGCGCATCGGGTAGAGCACGGTGGAGGACTCGGTGACCAGCTGCAGCGAGTCACGGTCACCGGTCAGGATCAGCACCTCCATGCCGGCCTCGAGACCCTGGGTGACCCAGGTGGCGATGATGTCGTCGGCCTCGTAGCCGGCGAGCGAGACGTGGCGGATGTGGAGCGCGTCGAGCAGCCGCTGGATCAGCGGCAGCTGCGACTTGAACTCGTCAGGGGTCTTGTTGCGCTTGGCCTTGTATTCGGAGTATTCCTCGAGCCGGAACGTCTGCCGGGAGAGGTCGAAGGCGACCGCGACGTGCGTGGGCTGCTCGTCTCGCAGCACGTTGACCAGCATCGAGGTGAAGCCATATACGGCGTTGGTGTTCTGCCCGGTGACGGTCGAGAAGTTCTCCACCGGAAGGGCGAAGAAGGCCCGGTAGGCCAGCGAGTGTCCATCGAGCAGGAGCAGTCGGTCACGCTTCACGTCAGCCACGCCACTGACTCTATCCACGACCACCGACATCGGCGCCACCGACCACGTGGGACGATGCAGACATGACCGACGCATCGACGACAGACGAGCCCACCGCGGCGAACGACAAGGCTGCGATCAAGGCATTCTTCGACGCCCTCCCCGAGGGCCAGGGCGGGCTCAACGACAAGATGGGCGTCGAGATCATCGAGGCCTCGACCGAGAAGGTCGTCGCGACGATGCCGGTCGCCGGCAACACCCAGCCGTACGGTCTGCTCCACGGCGGTGCGTCGATCGCACTGGCCGAGACGCTCGGCTCCACCGGCGCCGGGCTCCACGCGGCGACGTTGGGCAAGCTCGCCGTCGGCGTCGACATCAACGCCACCCACCACCGCTCCGCGACCTCCGGTCTCGTCACCGGCACCGCGACCGCGATCCACCTCGGCCGCAGCTCGGCCTCCTACGACGTCGTGATCACCGACGAGCGTGGCCGCCGCGTCTGCACCTCGCGGATCACCTGCTCACTCATCGACAGCGACCGGGTGTTCAAGGCCTAGGGCCGCCTGCCGTCACGCGACAGCGCCCCGGAGCCGAACGGCTCCGGGGCGCTGTCAGTGGCTGACGCAGCGAATCAGATCTGCCCCGCGATGTACTTGACCGGGGCGTAGGCGCCCTTGTCGTCGTACTGGTAGATACCGATGGACGCGGCCGTCGGGCTGCCGGTCTCGCCCAGCTCGATCGGACCGGAGACACCGTCGTAGTCGATGTCTTCGCCGGCCTCGAGCGCCTTGACGCCCTCGGCGAAGGTCTTGACCTTCTTGCCGCCAGTGGTGACGTCGACGACCTTCTCCGCGATGGCCTCACCGGAGTCGTTCTTCGCGGCGATCGCGGCCAGGGCCGAGATGACCGTGGCGTCGTAGCACTCCGCCGAGTAGGCGTGGTCCTTCAGCTTCGGGTCGACCTCCTTCAGCTTCGCCTTGAAGTCACCGCTGGACTCGGCGCCGGGCAGGGTGCCCTTGACGCCCTTGACCTCGCCCTTGCCGAACTCCTTGGTGTAGTCGGCGAGGTTGCCGTCCACGAAGTAGGTCGGCAGCTTGGAGGGACCGGCACCCGCGGCGATCAGCTGCGGGATCAGCTTCTTGGTCTCCTCGAAGCCGATCACGACGACCGCGTCGGCACCGGAGCCGGCGACCTCGTTGACCTGGGCGTCGAACGAGGTCGCGTCCTGGCTGTAGAAGGAGGTCGTCGCGACCTTGGAGCCGGCACCCTCGAGGTTGGTCTTGACCTGCTCGGCAAGCGTCTCACCGTACGCGTCCTGGCGGGCCAGGATCGCGACGTTGGTGCGCTTGTCCTCGAGGAGCAGATTGGACATGACCGCACCCTGGAGGATGTCGGAGGGCGAGGTGCGGAAGTAGAGGTCGGGCTTGGAGTACTTGCCCTCGTCGAACGACGTCGACGTGTTCGCGCCCGAGAACAGGACGGTGCCCGACGACATGACCTTGTCGACCACGGTCTGCGCCACACCCGAGGAAGCCGTGCCGATGATGACGTCGGACTTGGCGGCGATGAGCTTGTCGGCCTCAGCCGGGGCGATGCCCGAGTTGCTGTCGCCCTCGTCACCGGGGACGGCCTTGACGTCCTTGCCCAGGACACCGCCGGCCTCGTTGATCTCCTTGATGGCCAGGTTCACGCCCGCGAACTCGGGCGGGCCCAGGAACGCGAGGCTGCCGGTCTGCGGGAGGAGCTGACCGACCGTGAGAGTGCCGTCGCCCTTGGCGGCCGCCTTCTTCTCGGGCTTGTCGGACGCGGTCTCGCCGCCACAGGCGGCGAGGGAGAAGCTGAGCGCCAGGGCGCCGGCACCTGCGGTCAGCTTCACCCAGGTAGAGGATGATGAGTTCACTGCGTTAGTCCCTCTTTCGTATGGCTGGCCCGGCTCACGTCGGACCTTGCGGTGACACATTAGAGACGGACGTGAGGTGAAGCACCCGAGGGACGTGTCTTTTCACCATTCTGTTACATCTCCCCCATGGCATCATTGCCTGGGTTGTCGCCATGATCGGCTCCGTATCATTGGCGCCGTCGACCAATGATCACCCCGGGAGCCCGAATCCCGCCAGGAACCTGCTCGATCGTGGAGGAATTGTGATGATCCGTACGCACCGCGCTCGTCGAGGACACACTCGATGAGCCGGGTCCCCGTCACGGTGCGAGAAGCAGACGTCACCGACGCGCGCTTCCTGCTCGGCGTCTGGCAGGACGCGCTGAGGATGGCCGACGAGCACGAGCAGCTGGGCGACCTCGAGACGATCATCCGCCGCGCCCAGGGCTCACCCGACGAGCAGCTTCTGGTCGCCGACAGCGACGGTCAGGCCGTCGGCGCCGTCTTCATGCGCGCCACCACCTTCGGGCCGCTCAACCTCGAGCCGACCGTGCAGGTCTTCGCTCCCCACGTCTCCCCCGGCTTCCGTCGCCGCGGCGTCGGCCGGATCCTGATGGACGCGGCGGTCACCTTCGCCGAGGAGCGCGGTGTCAGGACGATCGCGGCCGCCGCGTCGTCGGCCGGCCGTGAGGGCAACCGCTTCCTCGCGCGGCTCGGGCTCGGCTCGCAGGCCGTGATGCGTGCCGCCCCGACAGCGGTCGTACGCTCCCGGCTCGCCACGCTCGGCCGGGCGCTCCCCCACCACGCTCGCAGCCAGCGCGGCCCGAAGCAGTCCAGCGCCGTCGGCGAGCTGCTCGCTGCGCGGCGCTCCCAGCGCCGCTCTCACACGGTCGCCTAGCCGGCCGTCTGGTCAGGCATCACCAAGCGCGTGGTCCCCGGAGCGATCGCTCCGGGGACCACGCGTTTGTCGCGACGTACGTCCTCAGTCCTTGGCGCCCAGGGTGCCGAGGTAGAGCTCGATCACCTTCGGGTCGTCGGCGAGGTCCCGACCGCGGCCCGTATAGGCGTTGCGACCCTGGTCGAGCACGTAGCCACGGTCGCAGATCTGCAGGCAGCGGCGGGCGTTCTGCTCGACCATCACGACCGAGACACCGGCCTTGTTGATCTTGCGGGTCTGCACGAAGACCTCGTCCTGCATCACAGGCGAGAGGCCGGCGGAGGGCTCGTCGAGCAGCAGCACCGACGGCTCCATCATCAGCGCCCGGCCCATCGCGACCATCTGACGCTCACCTCCGGAGAGGCCGCCGGCTCGCTGCTTGCGTCGCTCGCCGAGCGCCGGGAAGATCCCGGTCACGAAGTCGAACCGCTCGGAGAACTTCTTGGGCGACTGGTAGCAGCCCATCTCGAGGTTCTCCTCGATCGTCAGGCTCGGGAAGACGTTGTTGGTCTGCGGCACGAAGCCGATCCCGCGGGTGACCAGCTCGTCGGCTCGCTTGCCGGTGATGTCCTCCCCCTCGAGCTTGACCTGCCCCTCATGGACCTTGACCAGCCCGAAGAGCGCCTTGAGCAGCGTCGACTTGCCGGCCCCGTTGGGGCCGATGATGCCGACGAGCTCGCCGGGCTGGCAGTAGAGGTCGGTGTCGTTGAGGATGTTGACACCGGGCAGGTAGCCGGCGATCAGGCCGTCCGCCCGGAGCACCGCACCCTCGGCCTCCTTCAGGTGGGTCTCGCGGAACTTCTCCGCGTCGGTGGCAGGCTCCGTGGTCACTTCGCATCCTCCTCTTGGGCGATCTCGGCCTCAACCTCGGCCTCGAGCGTCTCTTCGTCGAGCTCGCTCAGGTCGGTGTCGTGGTGAGCCCCGAGATAGGCGTCGATGACCCGCTGGTCGGCCATCACGCTGGCCGGGGTGCCTTCGGCGACGATCTTTCCCTGGGCCATCACGATGACCCAGTCGGAGATGTCGCGCACCATGTCCATGTCGTGCTCGACGAAGAGGACCGTGCGACCCTCTTCGCGCAACGACTTCACGTGGCCGAGCAGCGACTGCTTCAGAGCCGGGTTCACCCCGGCCATCGGCTCGTCGAGCATGACCAGCTCCGGGTCGACCATGAGCGCGCGGGCCATCTCCAGCAGCTTGCGCTGACCACCGGAGAGAGACCCGGCGAAGTCCTCGCGCTTCTTGTCGAGCAGGAATCGGGCCAGCAGTTCGTCGGCCTTCTCGGTGACCGCGTCCTCCTGCTTGCCCCACAGGAACTTGAACGGCGCGGCCCAGAACCGCTCACCCTTCTGTCCGGTGGCGCCCAGGCGCATGTTCTCGATCACGGTGAGCTTGGCCAGCACCTTGGTGAGCTGGAAGGTGCGCACCATCCCGCGCCGGGCGATCTTGTAGGGCGCGACGCCCTTGAGCGACTTGCCCTCCAGGGTCCAGGTGCCGGAGTTGGGCTGGTCGAAGCCGGTGAGCAGGTTGAAGAACGTCGTCTTGCCAGCACCGTTGGGGCCGATCAGCGCGGTGATCGCGCCCCGCTGGATCTCGACGTGCTCGACATCGACCGCGGTCAGTCCGCCGAACGTACGCGTGATCTTGTCGGCGACCACGATCGGGTCGGGCTTCTTGCTGCCCGGCTCGGTGCCCGCGCCGACCAGGCCGGCGGGCCCGGTCTTGCTGTCCTTGCTGGTCGGGGTGCTGGTCGGGGTGTTCGTCTGGTCGGTCATGTCAGCGTCCATCGATCGCGATCTCCCTACGGTCGCCGAAGATCCCCTGGGGACGGAAGATCATCAGCAGCATGATGGCCAGACCGAGCATGATGTAACGGATGAGGCTGGCCTGCGTGTCGGTCATGATCACCGTCGGGATCCAGCCGCCCGCGCCAGCCGACTGGCTGAAGAAGGAGCCGAGAGCCGCGATCAGGAACCAGAACAGGATCGCGCCGATGACCGGCCCCATCACCCTGGCAGCGCCACCGAGGAGCAGCGCGGCGAAGGCGTAGAAGGTCATCAACGTCGAGTAGTCGGTCGGCACCACCGAGGCCTGCTTGAGCGCCAGGAACAGGCCGCCCAGACCACCGATGACGCCACCGAGGGCGAGCGCCTGCATCTTGTAGGCGAACACGTTCTTGCCCAGCGAGCGGACCGCGTCCTCGTCCTCACGGATCGAGCGGAGCACGCGACCCCACGGGCTGCGCATCAGCGCCCAGACCAGCACGCAGCTGAGCGCGACGAGGATCCAGCCGACGGTCAGCGACCACAGGTCGTTGCGCCCGAAGGCGACGACACCGAGGTCGAGTCCGCTGCTGTAGGGGTTGGCGTCCTGGAACGGCTTGGCGAAGCCGGTCAGACCGTTGGAGCCACCGAAGGTGTCCTTCATCTCCACCGAGCCGAAGACGAAGCGCAGCACCTCGGCCGAGGCGATCGTGACGATCGCCAGGTAGTCGGCGCGCAGGCGCAGCGTCGGCAGACCGAGGATGACGGCCAGCACGATCGGGGCGACGATCGCCATCACGATGCCGACGATGAACGGCGCCTCGAAGGTGACCACGGTGACAGCCAGGCCGTACGCACCGGCCGCGACGAAACCGGCCTGACCGAAGTTGAGCAGCCCGGTGTAGCCGAAGTGGATGTTGAGGCCGATGGCGGCCAGGGCGAAGACGATCGCCTGCGGACCGAGAGCCTGCTGCAGCCCGGCCCGGAGAATCTCGAGAATATCCATTGTCTCTCCTACCCGAGCCGCTCTTTACGACCCAGGATGCCCTGGGGCCGCACCAGCAAGATCACGATCATGATCAGCAGCGGGCCGACCTCCTTGATCGACTCCGGTACGCCGAACATCGGTCCGAGCTCGTAGACGAGCCCGATCACCAACGAGCCGATCAGCGCGCCCCAGACGGTGCCGAGACCGCCGAGGGTGACCGCGGCGAGCACGACGAGCAGGATCCGCATACCCATGAAGGTGTTGATCTCCGAGGCACGCAGCGCGTAGAGGACACCCGACAGCGCGGTCAGTGCGCCGCCGATGACCCAGGCGCTGGTGATCACGCTGTCGACGCGCAGACCCGAGGAGGCCGCCAGAGCCGGGTTGTCGGAGACCGCGCGCATCGCCTTGCCCAGCCGGCTCTTGGAGAGCCACACGCACACCGCGAGGATCGTCACCGCCGAAACCAGGATGATGACCACCTCTCGGCTGGCGAGCGCGAAGCCGAGGTAGTACCAGTGCGACTCCCGCACCTGCTGGGTGTACTGCGAGTAGGCCTTGGTCGAGGAGCTGAAGAAGTACTGGAAGACATAGCGTAGGAAGAACGAGAGCCCGATCGAGACGATCATCATCGCGATCAGCCCGGTGCCACGGCGGCGTAGCGGCCCCCACAGCACCTTGTCCTGCACGTAGCCTCCGAGACCGCCGAGGATGACCGCGACCACGCCGGCCAGGATCACCGAGACGGCGGCCAGGCCGCCGGTCTTGAAGATCTGGTCGAAGGTCCAGGCCATCACCGCGCCGAAGGTGATCAGCTCACCGTGGGCGAAGTTGGAGAGCCCGGTCGTGCCGAAGACCAGCGTGAAGCCCAGACCGGCCAGGCCCAGCACCAGCGCGAACACGATGCCGGCTCGGATGTTCTGCATCAGGTCCTTGCCGAAGCTCGAGTGCTCTCCGGCGGTCACGCCGATCGGGAAGATGGCCCGGTTGTTGGGACCCTGGAAACGGACCTGCACCGTCGCCTCGTCCTTGGTGTTCTCATCGAGGACGGTGCCCGAGGGAAGCGTCTTCTCGTCGAGAGTCACGACGTACTCGCCGAGCTCCTCGACGACGATGGTCGCCACGCCCTTGTCGTCGGTGACGCCTTCGCCGGCCTCCTTGCCGTCCTTGGTGACCTGAAGGGTCACTCCCGGGACCGGTTTCGGATTGCCTTCGGCATCCTTGTTGGCCTGGTCCTGAAGCGTCACCTGGATCGCGGTGGCATCCGGCGGCGGGGTCTCGGTTGCCTGTGCGGCACCCGGGGTCCCTACCAACAGCACCATCAGCGCACCGATGAGCGCGACAAGGACTCTGTAGAGCCGTTTCCGCACGTGGGTACTCCTGCCTGTGTGTCCTAAGAGCGGACCCTGACACCAGGTGGGGGTACTGGTCGGCCGGATCCGCCGGGGCAGTCTAGGCAGACTTTGTTCAGGAAGGACACGGAGTCACCCGCTCTTCACAGACCGCAACCTATCTGTGATCTGACCTTTACCCAGCGCCTCGCGGCGACGTGCACGGCCAAGCACGCAGCAACGTACGCGGAGAAGACTCAGACCTGCGGGCCGCTCACGCCGTGCTCGATGACGCCCTCGGCGACCTGCCGCATCGAGAGCCGCAGGTCCATCGCGGTCTTCTGGATCCACCGGAACGCGTCGGGCTCGCTCAGCGTCAGGCCCTCCTGGAGGATCCCCTTGGCCCGGTCGACCGCCTTGCGGGTCTCGAGACGATCGGTGAGACCGGCCACCTCGCGCTCGAGCTGGGCGAGCTCCTGGAAACGGCTCACCGCCAGCTCGATCGCCGGCACCAGGTCACTGACGTTGAACGGCTTGACGAGGTAGGCCATCGCACCGGCGTCGCGCGCCCGGTCGACGAGCTCGCGCTGGGAGAACGCGGTGAGCATCACGACCGGCGCGATCCGGTCACGCGCGATCGCCTCGGCCGCCGCGATCCCATCGAGCACCGGCATCTTCACGTCGAGGATCACCAGGTCGGGCCGGTGCTCGGTGGTGAGCTCGATGGCGGCCTTGCCGTCACCTGCTTCACCGACGACGTCATAACCCTCTTCGGTCAGCATCTCCTTGAGATCCATCCGGATCAGGACCTCGTCCTCAGCGATCACGACCGTACGCCGCTTCTCGGACCTGGGGGTGCTGTTGGGGCTGCTCTCCGTCACGCTCACAGACTAGGCCATCGCGCGCAGGTCCCGGTGCAGTGATTCCGCCCACGGTCCGGTAGATTTTCTACCGATCCAGCCGGATTGGCGGAACGGCATACGCGGCGGTCTCAAACACCGCTGCCCGAAAGGGCTTGTGGGTTCGAATCCCACATCCGGCACCACAAGACTGTCGGTGGTCACGAGCATGATGACCACATGCCACACGTTCGCCCCCAATCTGTCGTCGACAGCGCACTGCGCTGCTCCGACGAGGGGATGCGCGACGCGGACAACGCGGCGAAGCACGGCGTTGCGGTCAAGACGATCCGCCGATGGCGAAGACTTTACCAACGCCGCGGGATCGTCCGCGGCCAGACCCATCTCGCACCGCCGTGCCCACGATGCGATGGAGCGGAGCTCGACGCGGAGGCGTACGCCGAGATCCTTGGCTGGTATCTCGGGGACGGACACATCAGTGAGGGCCGTCGCAGCGTGTTCAACCTGCACATCGTCAACGACCGAAAGTACCCCGACATCAACCAACGCCTCATCACCCTGATGGCTCGGGTCAAACCCGGGGGTCATCCACATACTCGCTTGGTCCCGGGAGCTGTGATCACGACGATCTCGTGGAAGCACCTCCCCTGCCTCTTCCCCCAGCTCGGCCCCGGCCGCAAGCACGAGCGCAGGATCGTCCTGGAGGAATGGCAGCAGGAGATCGTGACCGCTCACCCCGGCCCGTTCCTGCGGGGCCTGTTCCACTCCGACGGGTGCCGCGTGAACAACTGGGCCACCCGGATGGTCGCAGGCCAGAAGAAGCGCTACGAGTACGCCCGCTGGCAGTTCGTCAACCACTCCGACGACATCCGCGACCTCTGCACCTGGGCGTTGGATCTGGTCGAGATCCCGTGGCGCCAATCCTCCTGGAAGACGATCAGCGTCTCGCGCCGCGACGCGGTCGCGGCGCTCGACGCGCTGATCGGCCCGAAGAGCTAGCTCTTGCGCTCGTAGGCCGGTGCGACCTCGTTGATCGCGTCGCCGATGCGGTGGATGCGCAGCGCGTTGGTGGAACCGGGGATGCCGGGAGGCGAGCCGGCGATGATGACGACGAGGTCGCCCTCCTCGACGCGGCCGATCTTGAGGAGGTTCTCGTCGACCTGGCGGACCATCTCGTCGGTGTGCTCGACCTCGTCGGTGCGGAAGGTCTCGGTGCCCCAGCTGAGCGCGAGCTGGCTGCGTACGGAGTCCAAGGGGGTGAAGGCGAGCAGCGGGATCGCGGTGCGCAGCCGGGAGAGGCGGCGCGCGGAGTCACCGGAGGTGGTGAACGCGACCAGGAACTTCGCGCCCACGCGGTCGGCGACCTCGGCGGCCGCCTTGGCGATCACGCCGGAGCGGGTGTGCGGGTCCCAGTCGATGCGGCTGAGCTCGGCGGCGCCGTAGCCGTCGGTGGAGAGCGCGTGGCGCTCGGTGGCGGCGATGATGCGCGCCATCGTCTCGACGGTGTGGATCGGGTAGTCACCCACGCTCGTCTCCGCCGAGAGCATCACCGCGTCGGCGCCGTCGAGCACCGCGTTGGCGACGTCGTTGGCCTCCGCGCGGGTGGGCGCGGGGTTGGAGATCATCGAGTCGAGCATCTGGGTGGCGACGATGACCGGCTTGGCGTTGAGCCGGGCGAGCTCGATGATCCGCTTCTGCAGGAACGGCACCTCCTCGAGCGGGCACTCCACGCCGAGGTCGCCACGGGCGACCATGAACATGTCGAAGGCGGCGATGACCTCCTCGAGGTTGTCGATCGCCTGCGGCTTCTCGATCTTGGCGATGACCGGGACGACGCGCCCCTCCTCGTCCATGATCTTGCGCACGTCGTCGTAGTCCTGCGCGTTGCGCACGAAGCTGAGCGCGATCATGTCGACGCCGAGCTTGAGCGCGAACCGCAGGTCGGTCTCGTCCTTCTCCGACAGTGCCGGCACCGAGACGGCGACACCCGGCAGGTTGATGCCCTTGTTGTTGGAGACCGGCCCACCGACCAGCACCTCGGTGTGGACCTCGGTGTCCTCGACCGCGGTCACCCGCAGACGCAGCTTGCCGTCGTCGATCAGGATCGGGTCGCCGACCTTCACATCGCCGGGAAGCCCCTTGTAGGTCGTGCCGCAGATCTTGTCGTCACCGACGACGTCGCGCGTGGTGATCGTCCAGGCCTGGCCGCGCGAGAGCGTCGCCGAGCCCTCTCCGAAACGCTCCAGCCGGATCTTGGGTCCCTGCAGATCAGCGAAGATGCCGACGCTGTGCCCGCTCGCGGCAGCAGCCGCGCGCACCAGCTCGTAGTTGCCGGAGTGGTCCTCGTGGGATCCGTGGCTCATGTTCATCCGAGCCACGTCCATGCCCGCGTAGACGAGCTCTCGGATGCGGCGCTCCGTGCCGACGGCGGGACCCAGGGTGCAGACGATCTTCGCTCTTCTCACGGGAGCCCAGACTACCCTCTGGAACGTTCAAAGCAGCACCCCCGGCACGGCCGGATCCCGTCATTCGACCAGGAACTCTCGGCGGCCAGGAACCTACGGATCGGTAACGAACGCGAACCGGCCCGGCACCTCGCGAGCGAGATGCCGGGCCGGTCGTGCGGCACGCCGTTGTGCCTGCGCCAGTCGGTCTCAGACCATGAGCTGGCGGTCCGTGGGCAGGATCGGTGCCGGCAGGTTGGTCGAGCCCGTCAGGAAGGTGTCGACCGCGGCCGCGGCGGCACGGCCCTCGGCGATCGCCCAGACGATCAGCGACTGTCCGCGACCCGCGTCGCCGGCGACGTAGACGCCGGGCACGGAGGTGGCGAAGGAGCTGTCACGGGCCACGTTGCCGCGCTCGTCGTAGTCGACGCCGAGCTGGGTCAGGAGGCCGTCCTTCTCGGGACCGGTGAAGCCCATCGCCAACAGGACGAGGTCAGCCGGGATCTCCTTCTCGGTGCCCTCCTTCTCGGTCATCTTGCCGTCGATGAACTCGACCTCGACCAGCTTCAGCGCACGTACGCGGCCGTCCTCGGTGCCGAGGAACTCCTTGGTGGAGACGGCGTAGACACGCTCACCGCCCTCCTCGTGCGCGGAGGCGACCCGGTAGGTCATCGGGTACGTCGGCCACGGCTGAGCGTCGGGACGCTCCTCCGGCGGACGCGGCATGATCTCCAGCTGGGTGATCGACTCGGCACCCTGACGGATCGCGGTGCCGAGGCAGTCGGCACCCGTGTCACCGCCACCGATGATCACCACGTGCTTGCCCTCGGCCAGGATCTGGTCCTCGACGGCCTCGCCGAGCGAGGCCCGGTTGGACTGGGGCAGGTACTCCATCGCCTGATGGATGCCCTTCAGCTCGCGCCCGGGAGCCGGCAGGTCGCGGCCCACGGTCGAGCCGTTGGCCAGCACGATGGCGTCGTAGCGGTCCTGGAGCTGGTCACCGGTGATGTCGGTGCCCGCGTCGACGCCCGGACGGAAGACCGTGCCCTCGCGTCGCATCTGCGCCAGGCGCTGGTCGACCTGCGACTTCTCCATCTTGAACTCAGGGATGCCGTAGCGCATCAGCCCACCGATCTTCTCGGCACGCTCGTAGACCGCGACGGTGTGGCCGCTGCGGGTCAGCTGCTGAGCGGCGGCCAGGCCCGCGGGCCCGGAGCCGATCACGGCGACCGCCTTGCCGGAGAGCCACTCGGGCGGCTGCGGCTTGACGTAGCCCGCCTCCCAGGCCTTGTCGATGATCGAGACCTCGATGTTCTTGATCGTCACCGCAGGCTGGTTGATGCCCAGCACGCAGGCCGACTCGCACGGCGCGGGGCAGAGACGACCGGTGAACTCCGGGAAGTTGTTGGTCGCGTGCAGACGCTCCGAGGCGCCCTCCCAGTCGTTGCGCCAGACCAGGTCGTTCCACTCGGGGATGATGTTGCCGAGCGGGCAGCCCTGGTGGCAGAACGGGATGCCGCAGTCCATGCAGCGCGAGGCCTGGGTGTTGATGATCGGCAGCAGGGTGCGCCCGACCTTGCCCGGGTAGACCTCGTGCCAGTCCTTGACCCGCTCGTCGACGGGACGCCTCTCGGCGACCTCGCGGCCGTTGTTCAGAAAACCCTTGGGGTCAGCCATGGAGGACCTCCATAATCCGCTGCGCTGCTTCGTCCTCGTCGAGACCCTCCTCGAGGGCCTCCTCCTGAGCTTCGAGCACGCGCTTGTAGTCGCTGGGCATGACCTGCGAGAAGCGGGTCAATGAGTTCGGCCAGTCGGCCAGGAGCGCCTCGGCGACGGCCGAGCCGGTCTCCTCGAGGTGGTCGCGCACGAGCTGCTCGAGCTCGGCGGCGTACTTCTCCTCGACGGCGGTCGCCTCGCCCAGCTCACCGTTGAGCCGCTGCGCCTCGAAGTCGAGGACCCAGGCGATACCGCCGGACATCCCAGCCGCGAAGTTGCGGCCGGTCGGACCGAGCACGAGCACGCGCCCACCGGTCATGTACTCACAGCCGTGGTCGCCGACACCCTCGGTGACGATGCTGGCGCCGGAGTTGCGGACCGCGGCCCGCTCCCCCACGCCACCGCGGATGTGGATCCGACCGCTGGTGGCGCCGTAGGCCAGCGTGTTGCCGGCGATGATGTGCTCTTCGGCCCTGAACCCGGCCGTACGCTCCGGGCGGATGACCAGCCGGCCGCCGGAGAGGCCCTTGCCGACGTAGTCGTTGGCGTCACCTTCGAGCCGCATGGTCAGCCCTCGCGGGACGAAGGCGCCGAAGGACTGGCCCGCGGAGCCGGTGAAGGTGATGTCGATGGTGCCCTCGGGCAGCCCCTCACCGCGGTAGCGCTTGGTGATCTCGTGACCGAGGATCGTGCCGACCGTGCGGTTGACGTTGCGGATCGGCAGCTGGGCGCGCACGGGCTCGCCGCGCTCGAGCGCCGGGGCCGCGAGCGGCACCAGCTCGTTGACGTCGAGCGACTTGTCGAGACCGTGGTCCTGGATCTTGGTGTTGCGCAGATCCTGGTCGGCGAACTGCTGGGGCGAGTCGATCCGGGTGAAGATCGGCGACAGGTCGAGGCCGGAGGCCTTCCAGTGGTCGATCGCCTTGCGGGCGTCGAGCGCCTCGGCGTGCCCGACCGCCTCGTCGATGCTGCGGAACCCGAGATCGGCGAGGTGCTCGCGGACCTCCTCGGCGACGTAGCGCATGAAGTTGACGACGTACTCCGCCTTGCCGGTGAACCGCTCGCGCAGCACCGGGTTCTGGGTGGCGACGCCGACCGGGCAGGTGTCGAGGTGGCAGACCCGCATCATCACGCAGCCGGAGACGACCAGCGGCGCGGTGGCGAAACCGAACTCCTCGGCACCGAGCAGGGCGGCGATGACGACGTCGCGGCCGGTCTTGAGCTGGCCGTCGGTCTGCACCACGATCCGGTCGCGCAGCCCGTTGAGGAGCAGCGTCTGCTGCGCCTCGGCGAGGCCGAGCTCCCAGGGACCACCCGCGTGCTTGAGCGAGGTCAGCGGGGAGGCACCGGTGCCTCCGTCGTGACCGGAGATCAGCACCACGTCGGCGTGCGCCTTGGAGACACCCGCCGCGACCGTACCGACCCCGACCTCGGCCACGAGCTTGACGTGGACGCGAGCGCTCGGGTTGGCGTTCTTGAGGTCGTGGATCAGCTGGGCGAGATCCTCGATCGAGTAGATGTCGTGGTGAGGCGGCGGGGAGATGAGCCCCACACCCGGCGTGGAGTGACGCGTCTTGGCCACCCACGGGTAGACCTTGTGGCCGGGCAGCTGGCCGCCCTCACCGGGCTTGGCGCCCTGGGCCATCTTGATCTGGATGTCATCGGCGTTGGTGAGGTATTCGCTCGTCACACCGAAGCGGCCCGAGGCCACCTGCTTGATCGAGGAGCGCCGCTTCGGGTCGTAGAGGCGCTCGGGGTCCTCGCCACCCTCACCGGTGTTGGACTTGCCACCGAGGATGTTCATCGCGACCGCGAGGGTCTCGTGGGCCTCACGAGAGATCGAGCCGTACGACATCGCGCCGGTCGAGAAGCGCTTCACGATCGCCTCGACGGGCTCGACCTCCTCGATCGGCACCGGCAGCCGGCCGAGGTCGGCAGCGCTCTTGATGTCGAAGAGCCCGCGCAGCGTCATCAGTCGCTCGGACTGCTCGTTGACGCGGTCGGTGTACTGCTTGAACACGTCGTAGCGGCCGTTGCGGGTCGCGTGCTGGAGCCGGAAGACGGTCTCCGGGTCGAACAGGTGGGGCTCACCCTCACGACGCCACTGGTATTCGCCGCCGATGGGCAGCGCGCGGTGGGCGTTGGCGACGCCATCACGCGGGTAGGCCGTGGCGTGCCGCTTGGCGACCTCCTCGGCGATCACGTCGAGGCCGATGCCACCGAGCTTGGAGGTGGTGCCGGTGAAGTAACGGTCCACGACCTCCTGGGAGAGGCCGACGACCTCGAAGATCTGCGCCCCGGTGTAGGAGGCGACCGTGGAGACACCGATCTTCGACATCACCTTGAGCACGCCCTTGCCGAGCGCCTTGATCGTGTTGGCCATCGCCTGGTCGGCATCGGCCTTCACGTAGTAGCCCTCGAAGGCGAGGTCCTCGACGGACTCGACCGCCAGGTAGGGGTTGACCGCGGAGGCGCCGTAGCCGATCAGCAGCGCGACGTGGTGCACCTCGCGTACGTCGCCGGCCTCGACCAGCAGGCCGACCTGCGAACGGGTGCGCTCGCGGACCAGGTGGTGGTGCACGGCTCCGGTGAGGAGCAGCGACGGGATCGGCGCCATCTCCTGGGTGGAGTGGCGGTCGGAGAGCACGATGATGCGTGCACCGGCTTCGATCGCCTCGGAGACCTCGGCGGAGATCTCGTCCAGGCGCGCCTGCAGCGCCTCGGCACCGCCGTCGACCTCGTAGAGGCCGCGGACGATGTGGACCGCGAAGCCCGGCATGTCGCCGTCACGGTTGATGTGACGGATCTTGGCCAGGTCGTCGTTGGAGACGACGGGGAACGGCAGCACGATCTGCCGGCACGAGGCCGGGCCGGGGCGGAGCAGGTTGGACTCGGCGCCGATGGTGCCGTTGAGGCTGGTGACGAGCTCCTCGCGGATCGCGTCCAGCGGCGGGTTGGTGACCTGCGCGAAGAGCTGGGCGAAGTAGTCGAACAGCATCCGCGGCTTGTCGCTCAGCGCCGCGATCGGGCTGTCGGTGCCCATCGAGCCGATCGGCTCGGCGCCGGTGTTGGCCATCGGGGCGAGCAGGATCCGCAGCTCCTCCTCGGTGTAGCCGAAGACCTGCTGGCGCCGGGTGACCGAGGCGTGGGTGTGGATGATGTGCTCGCGCTCGGGGATGTCCTCGAGGCGTACGAGGCCGGCGTGGAGCCACTCGTCGTAGGGCTGCTCGGCAGCGAGATCGGACTTGATCTCGTCGTCCTCGATGATCCGGTGCTCGGCGGTGTCGACCAGGAACATCTTGCCCGGCTGGACGCGGCCCTTGCGGACCACGGTGGCGGGGTCGATGTCACCGAGCACGCCGGCCTCGGAGCCGAGCACGACCAGGCCGTCCTCGGTGACCCAGTAGCGGCTGGGGCGCAGGCCGTTGCGGTCGAGGACCGCACCGATCTGGGTGCCGTCGGTGAAGACGACGGAGGCCGGGCCGTCCCAGGGCTCCATCAGCGTGGAGTGGAACTCGTAGAAGGCCTTGCGGGCCTCGTCCATCTCCTCGTGCTTCTCCCACGCCTCGGGGATCATCATCAGCATGGCGTGGGGCAGGCTGCGGCCCGAGAGGTGGAGCAGCTCGAGCACCTCGTCGAAGGAGGCCGAGTCGGAGAAGCCCTCGGTGCAGATCGGGAAGAGCCGCTCGAGGTCGCCCGGGATCACGTCGGACTCGAGCAGCGCCTCGCGCGCCTTCATCCAGTTGCGGTTGCCCATGACGGTGTTGATCTCGCCGTTGTGGGCGATGAACCGGAACGGGTGGCTCAGCGGCCAGCTCGGGAACGTGTTGGTGGAGAAGCGGCTGTGCACGACGGCGATCGCGGAGGCGACGCGCTCGTCGCGGAGGTCGGGGAAGACCTCGGCCAGCTGGGGCGTGGTGAGCATGCCCTTGTAGACGATGGTGCGGCTGGAGAGCGAGGGGAAGTAGACATCGGTCTCCTTCTCCGCGCGCTTGCGCAGGCAGAAGGCGAGCCGCTCCAGGGCCAGGCCCGTCACGCGCTGCTTGCCGCCGGCGACGAAGAGCTGGCGGAAGGTCGGCTTGACCGCCAGAGCGGTGGCGCCGAGAGAGTCGGTGTTGACCGGTACGTCGCGCCAGCCGAGGACCTCGAGGTCCTCCTCGATCGCGATCTCCTCGACCAGCTTCGCGGTGCGCTCGACCTGCTCGGGGTCACCGGGGATGAAGGCGGTGCCGACGGCGTAGGCACGCTCCGCGGGGAGGTCGAAGTCGACGACCTCGCGCAGGAACGCGTCAGGGACCTGGAGCAGGATGCCTGCTCCGTCACCGGAGTTGGTCTCGGCGCCGGCGGCGCCGCGGTGGTCGAGATTCACCAGGGCACGGATGCCCTGCTTGACGATGTCGTGGCTGGGCTCGCCGGTCAGTGTTGCGACCATGGCGACGCCGCAGGCGTCCTTCTCGAACCGAGGGTCGTACAGACCCTGGGGGGATGGATACGAGTGCTCGTACGGCACCGGGATCTCCCGTCTGTCCGGGCTCGGGTGCGCTGCGACCGACACAGCCCAATAGCCCCGGATTCTGACTCTGCGTCGAGTCGGCTCCGGAGCGTGGGGATGTCTGCGACAGGTGCGCGCGCCCTTGCGGGGATGAAACTGGCAATCTGCAGGGGACAGCGTTGGCCCGCGCGAGTGCAGCTAGGTTACCACTGGGTCACGGAGAGGTTCCGATCAAGGGTCCGTCCATGGACACCGTCACGCGAGGGCCGAGATCTCGTCGAAGATCTGCGCCTGATCAGGCCTTGGACGAGGATTCCTCGTCGCCGGCACCGTTGCCAGCATCGTCGCCCTCAGCGTCATCGCTGTGGGAATCGTCACTGTCAGGATCGCTGGAGGGGGCCTTGGCAGGGTCGCTGTAGACCTCCTCCTCGACCTTACCCCGGCCTGTGAGCGTCGCGTAGGCCCACCACGCGGCCGCGAGCACGAAGAGGATGATCGACATCCACTCGCTCCACCGCAGGCCGAGCACGTCGTGGAGCTGCACGTTGTCGATGCGCAGGGTCTCGATCAGGCCGCGGCCGAGGCAGTAGGCCATCACGTAGAGCGCGACGACGCGTCCGCCACCCAGGCGCAGCTTCTTCTGCAGGTAGACGATCACGAAGAAGAGGACGATGTCCCAGCAGAACTCGTAGAGGAACGTCGGGTGGAACGTGGTGCCGGCGGGGAACTGGCCGGGGCCCTCGGGGTAGCGCGACGGGTCGATCTCCAGGCCCCAGGGCAGGTCGGTGGGCTCACCGAAGAGCTCCTGGTTGAACCAGTTGCCCCAGCGACCGATGCCCATCGCCAGCAGGCAGGTCGGGGCGATCGTGTCGAGCAGCGGCATCAGCTTGATGCCCTTCTGCTTCGCCCCGATGATCACGCCCACGGCGCCGAGCGCAATCGCGCCCCACACCCCCAGGCCGCCCTTCCAGATGTAGAGCGCCTCGATCGGGGTGCCGCCGTCGCCGAAGTAGAGCTGCCAGTCGGTGATGACGTGATAGATCCGGCCACCGACAAGCCCGAACGGCACCGCCCACAGCGCGATGTCCTGGATGTCGCCGACGCGGCCGCCGCGCGCCTTCCAGCGCCTCTCGGAGACCCAGACGGCCACGACGATGCCGATGATGATCGCGAACGCATAGCCGCGCAGCGGCACGGGGCCGAGCCAGAGCACACCTTCGGCGGGGCTGGGGATGGACATCGGGAGGATCATGCGGGGCCCTTCTTGGCTGGCGCTGCCTGGCTAGTTCTGGCTGAGCAGGTGGTGGATGTCGTCGGCGAACTGCTTGGGCGAGGTGTTCATCGACCACACGACGTTCGCCCTGCCCGCGGAGACCGCGGAGACGTGGGTGTCGTGGACGCCGAGATCGTAGCCCCCGCTCGGCAACCGGTCGGCCTCCCCTATGAACAGGCGCATCGACTCGGCCAGGGTGACGATGTCCTTCAGGTCGCCGGTCAGGCCGATGAAGTCGTCGTCGTAGCGGTCGAGGTACTCCTCGAGCACCTTCGCCGAGTCACGCTTCGGGTCGGTGGTCACGAAGACGACGTCGACCTTGTCGCGGTCGGACTCGTCGAGACGGGTCAGCGCGGCGGTCAGGCTCGACATCACCAGCGGGCACTCGTCGGGGCAGCTGGTGTAGCCGTAGAACACCAGCGTCAGCGGCTTGTCGGCGTCGGTGGCCAGCGAGTAGGGACGGCCGTCGGTGTCGCTCAGGGATGTCTCGGCGAGCTGATAGGGCGTGTGCTCCTGACCGGTCATCGCCGAGGCCGGCGCCTGACCGGTGCCGGCGGCACCACAGCCGGTCAGAACGCCGACGAGGACGAGCAGGAGGGGCAGGACGAGACGTGTCAACGCGCGCGAACTCCCGCAGCCAGGTCCTCGGTGAGGCTCGCCAGCGCCTTGAGCGCCGCCTTCTCGTCGGAGCGGTTGTCGAGCAGCGTACGCACGAAGGCGGAGCCGACGATGACGCCGTCGGCGTAGGCGGCCATCTCGGCCGCCTGCGCGCCGTTGCTGACACCGAGACCGACGCCGACCGGCAGGTCCGCCCCTGACCGGCTGAGCTTCTTGGTGCGGGCCACCAGCGGGGCTGCCAGGTCGGAGGACTTCTCGCGGGCGCCGGTGACACCCATGACGGCGGTCGCGTAGACGAAGCCGCGGCTGTTGGCCGTGGTCAGCGCGATCCGCTCGTCGGTGCTGCTGGGCGCGACCAGGAAGACCTTGTCGAGGTCGCGGGCGTCGGCGGCCTCGATCCACTCGGGCGCGAAGTCGGGGGTGATGTCGGGGGTGATCAGCCCCGCGCCACCAGCATCCTGTAGCTGCTGGGCGAACCGGTCGACACCGCGGCGCTCGATCGGGTTCCAGCTGGTCATGATCAGCGTCGGCACTCCGGTCGACGCCACGGCCTCGACGACGCGGAACACGTCATCGACGCGTACGCCGCCGTCGAGCGCCTGCTGCACGGCGTCCTGGATCGTGGGGCCGTCCATGACCGGGTCGGAGTAGGGCAGGCCGATCTCGATGATGTCGCAGCCCGCCTCGACCATCGTGGTCAGCGCCTCGATCGAGCCCTCGACCGACGGGAAGCCCGCCGGCAGGTAGCCGACCAGCGCCGCGCGGTCCTCGGCCTTTGCCTTCTCGAACGCTGTCGACGTACTCACTGTGCTTCTCCCTGCTTGCTGTCGCCGAGCCCGAAGTAATCAATGGCCGTGCCCATGTCCTTGTCGCCGCGACCGGACAGGTTGATCAGGATCGTGGCGTCCTCGCCGTGACGCTCCTTGATCTCGGGCGCGATCTTGACGGCGCCGGCGATCGCGTGGGCCGACTCGATCGCAGGGATGATGCCCTCGGAGCGCGAGAGCAGCGCGAAGGCGTCCATCGCCTCCTTGTCGGTGATCGAGGTGTAGCTCGCCCGACCGGACTTGGCCAGCCAGGCGTGCTGCGGGCCGACCCCGGGATAGTCGAGACCCGCGGAGATCGAGTGGGACTCGATGGTCTGGCCGTCGTCGTCCTGGAGCACGTAGGTGCGGGCGCCGTGGAGCACACCCGGGTCGTTGGCCTGGATGGTGGCAGCGTGACGACCGGTCTCGAAGCCGTCTCCCCCGGCCTCGAAGCCGTGGATCTCGACGTCCTTGTCGTCGAGAAAGGCGGTGAAGAGGCCGATCGCGTTGGAGCCGCCGCCGACCGCAGCGACCACCGCGTTCGGCAGGCCGCCGAACTGCTCAAGGGCCTGCGCCCGGGCCTCGTCGCCGATGCCGCGCACGATGTCGCGGACCAGCGTCGGGAACGGGTGGGGCCCGGCCGCGGTGCCGAACAGGTAGGCGGTGTGGTCGACGCTCGCGACCCAGTCACGCAACGCCTCGTTGATCGCGTCCTTGAGGGTGCCGCTGCCCGAGGGCACCGGGACGACCTCGGCACCGAGCAACTGCATCCGGGCCACGTTGAGGGCCTGGCGGTCGGTGTCGACCTTGCCCATGTAGACGGTGCAGTCGAGCCCGAAGTAGGCCGCGGCGGTCGCCGAGGCGACACCGTGCTGGCCGGCGCCGGTCTCGGCGATCACCCGGGTCTTGCCCATCCGCTTGGTGAGCAGCGCCTGGCCGAGCACGTTGCGGATCTTGTGGGCGCCGGTGTGGTTGAGGTCCTCACGCTTGAGCAGGACGCGTACGCCGAGCTGATCGGAGAGCCGGGTCGCGTGGTAGAGCGGGCTCGGCAGGTTGGCGTAGTCGCGCAGGATCGCGTCGAACTCGGCCACGAACTCCGGGTCGGCCTTGGCCTTCTGCCAGGCGTCGTCGAGCTCGATGAGCGCCTTCATCAGGGCCTCGGGCATGAACCGGCCGCCGAACCCCTCGGCCTCGCCGCCGAACCAGCCGAGCTCGTCGGCGTCGTAGGAAGTCGTCTCGTTGATGTGAGTTGTCATCGCTGTGTCTGCTCTCGGCCCTTGCCTTGGATTCCGGTGAACTCGGCGACCGTGCCCTGCGGGTCGCCGTGCTTGACCAGCGCCTCGCCGACGAGGACCGCCCGGGCCCCTTCGGTGACGTGGCGCGTGACGTCTGTGGCGGTGAAGATGCCCGACTCGGCGACCTTCACGCGATCCTCGGGGATGAGCGGGGCGAGCCGTCCGAAGACGTCCTGGTCGATCTCGAGGGTCTTGAGGTTGCGGGCGTTGACGCCGATCAGCTCGGCGCCGAGGTCGACCGCCCGGGCGACCTCGATCTCGTCGTGGGTCTCGACCAGCACGGTCAGCCCCAGCTCACGGGCCTGGTCGTAGAGGCGGCGCAGCGTGTCGTCGTCGAGCGCGGCCACGATCAGCAGCGCCAGGTCGGCCCCGGCGGCGCGCGCCTCCAGGAGCTGGTAGGGCTCGACGATGAAGTCTTTGCGCAGCAGCGGCGTCTCGACGGCCGCCCGCACCGTACGCAGGTCCGCGAGCGAGCCTCCGAAACGGCGCTCCTCGGTGAGAACCGAGATCGCCGCCGCTCCCCCGGCCGCATAGCTCCTGGCCAGCTCGGCGGGGTCGGGGATGTCGGCCAGGGCGCCCTTGGAGGGGCTCTTCCGCTTCACCTCGGCGATCACGCTGCTGCCCGCCGCACGCAGGTGCGGCATCGGGTCACGAGGCGGGTCGACGTCGGCGATCCTGGCCCGCAGGTCCGCCTCGGACACCGTCGCCTGGCGCTGCGCCAGGTCCTGGCGTACGCCGTCGATGATCGTGTCGAGCACCGACATGTTCAAACCTCTCGTTTCCGGGTCTCACCCACACCCAAAGCCTCTCACCCGAACCGTGACACGCCCGATTTGGCGCCACAGTGCGGGCAGGAAAGGTTAAGTTCGTCCCATCTCAACCACACTCGCCTGACTTTGGAGGTCAGACACATGAGCTACGGAACACCGCCGCCGCCACCGCCGCAGTACGGCTCGCCGGCGCCCGGGCAGCCCGGGCAGCCCGCCGGTAACAACAAGAAGGCGATCTGGGCACTTGTCCTCGGCATCCTCAGCATTCCGTGCTGCTCCATCTTCACCGGCATCCCGGCGATCATCCTGGGCAAGATGGCCCAGGGCGAGATCGCCGGCTCCGGCGGCGCGCAGGGCGGTCGAGGCATGGCCACGGCCGGGTTCATCCTCGGCATCGTGAGCATCGCGCTCTTCATCCTCAACATCATCCTGTACGCCACCGGCGTGCTGAGCTTCGACGGCACCACGACCACCTACTGAGCCAAGGCTCAGAAATCGGCGAGGCCCCCGGCAGATCTGCCGGGGGCCTCGCTGTTCACAGGCTCAATGAGACTCGGTGTTGAAGCCGAGCTTGGCGAGCACGATGAAGAGCAGACCACCGACGACGGTGACGGCCACGCCGACCCAGAAGATGGTCCAGCTGATCGGGCTGAGCATCATGGCGACGCTGCCGATCAGGAAGCCGAGGAGACCGACCGCGACTGCGATCCAAGCTGCCGGGGTGTTGCCGTGGCTGGCGGACATTCGATGACTCCTCTACGAGTTCTTAGCTGAAGCGAAGCCCGAAGCGATCCACGTGGGCTTGGGTGCAGTGTATTCATTGATCGCCGGTCGTCGGGTCGCGACCCTCGTCCAGCGACTTCCAGACGTCCAGCGTGGACTGTTCCTCGAGCGGCTTCGCCGCGGGCTCGGCCGCGGCCGGGGCGTCATACTTGCGGCCCATCTCGGGCCACCTGGGCGCCAGCCGTACGCCGGCGACCGCGGCCGCGATCGTCACGACCGCACCGAGGAGCGCGAGATAGGGCCACGGTGTGGTCGCGCGCTGGGTCTCGCCCCACACGACCTCCGACTCGACCGCGCGGCCCAGCGCGTCGGTGCCGGCATGGCCGAAGAACGTGACGATGACGCCGATCCCGGCCAGCCCGGCGAGGGCGGCCACCAGGCGCCGTACCAGACCTCGGGTGACCAGCACGACGCCCCAGGCGGCGAGCGCGACCAGGGCCAGGCCGGTGGTGCCCGGAGAGTCGTTGAGGTCGGCGGGCATCGGCCCGGGGGCGGTCACCTTGACCCAGTCGTTGGACCCGGCCCAGGCGGCCAGGGCCGCACCGCCGAGACCGGCGATCACGGTGGGTCCGAAGGAGGCCTTCACGAAAGCTGCCCCGAGGAGATCAGGCCGGCGTCGAAGCAGGTGCGGTCGCCGGTGTGACAGGCCGGGCCCTCCTGATCGACCTTGAGCAGGATCGTGTCGCCGTCGCAGTCGAGACGCACCTCCTTGACCCACTGGCGGTGCCCGGAGGTCTCGCCCTTGACCCAGTATTCCTGTCGGCTGCGCGACCAGTAGGTCGCCCGGCCCGTCGCGAGCGTGCGCGCCAGCGACTCGTCGTTCATGTAGCCGAGCATCAGCACCTCGCCGGTGTCGTGCTGTTGTGCGATCGCGGGCACCAGCCCGTCGGGGTCGCGCTTGAGCCGGTCGACGATGGCGGGGTCGAGCCCCTCGCTCGTGGGTCCAGTAGTCACCCCTCCAGTATCGCGCAGAGGGTCAGCTGCCCTGTTGGGCGACCCAGGAGGCGTGCAGACGGGCGTACGTCGAGCCCTCCTGAGCCACCAGGTCGGCGTGGGGTCCACGCTGGGCGAGCCGGCCGGCGTCGACCACGATCACCTCGTCCGCGGCCTCGGCGGTGGAGAGACGGTGGGCGATCGTGACCGAGGTGCGCCCGCTCATCAGCCGCTCCAGCGCGCGGTTGATCCGCATCTCCAGGCGCGGGTCGACCGCGGAGGTGGCCTCGTCGAGCACCAGCAGGTCGGGGTCGGCGAGCTGGGCCCGCAGCAGCGCCACGAGCTGTCGCTCGCCGGCCGAGAGCGACTCACCGCGCTGCCCGACCTGGGTCCTGACCCCGGCCGGGAGACCGGCCAGCCAGTCGCCGAGCCCGAGCACGCTGGCGGCACGCTCGATCTCCTCGTCGGTCGCGGCCAGCCGCCCGTAGCGGACGTTGTCGGCGAGCGTGGAGTCGAAGAGGAACCCCTCCTGGGGCACCAGCACGACGCTGGCGCGCAGCGAGGCGTTGCCGACCTCGCGCACGTCGACGCCGTCGAGACGCACCCGGCCCTCGGTCACGTCCATCACGCGGGTGAGCAGCTTGGCGATCGTCGACTTGCCCGAGCCGGTCTCCCCCACCACCGCGACCCGGCTGCCGGGCGCGATCGCGAAGGAGATGTCGTGGAGGACCGGGCTTCCTCCGGGATAGGCGAAGGTGACGGCGTCGAACTCGATCGAGAGCGGACCCCGCGGCAGTGTCGCGCCGTCGGCGCCGGGATCGACGAGGTCGGCGGGCGTCTCCAGGATCCCGATCGTGCGCCGCCAGGAGGCGATCGCGTTCTGGGCATCGGTGAGGATCTGGGTGCCCATCTGCACCGGGCCCACGAACAGCGTGACCAGGAACGCGAACGCCAGGATCTCCCCGACGCTCAGGGCGCCACCGCTGCCCCGGTAGGCCAGGGCGAGCAGCACGCCGCCGACGATCACACCCGCGTTGGCGAGGCCGCCGGAGAGACCACCGAGGCTGAAGAAGATCGAGGTGTAGGCCTGCGCCTTGGTCTGCGCGGCGCTGGTGGCATCGATCTCGCGGTCGATCCGCTGCTGGGTGCGGTCCTCGACGGCGTACGCCTTCACGACGGCGGCGCCGACGACCGGCTCGGAGACCGCGGAGAGCATCTTGGCGACCTGGCGGCGCGCGAGCGTGTAGGCCGCCGACAGCTTGCGCTGGAAGAATCGCAGGCTCAGGAAGAGCGGACCGAAGCAGAGCCAGACCAGGATCGCGAGCTGCCAGGAGTAGACCACCATCACCACGGTGGCGATGAGCATCTGGCCGATGCTGACGATGAAGAGCAGCCCGCCGAACACGATGAACTGGCTGACCTGGTCGACGTCGCTGGTCACCCGCGAGACCAGCGCGCCGCGGTGCTCGGTCGACTGGGTGAGCATCGGCAGGTCGTGCACATGCCGGAAGGCTTTCGTACGCAGCGTCGACAGGCCCCGCTCGGCGGCGGTGAAGAGGCGGCTGGTCATCATGAACGACGCCCAGCCGGTGACCGCGATGGCAACCGCTGCGACGAGGCCGGCCCGCAGGACATAGCCGAAGTCGGGACCGCCCTCGCCGCTGAGCCCGTTGTCGAGGCTCTGCTGCACCACGATCGGCACGACCACCTGACCGACGCTCGCGAGCACCGCGAGCGCGAAGGTGCGGCGGATGCCTTCGACCAGCTCCGGGGAGTGCTTGATGCCCAGGCGGATGGTCTCGATCGCGCCGAGCTCCTCGCCGCTGCCGACCCGGGTCTCGGGCTCGAGGGTCGCGGTCACTGGGCTGCCTCCTGGACGGTCTCCGGGTTCGTCTCTGTGGCGGCCTCCGGGGTCTCGTAGGCGTTGACCAGCCGGGAGTAGGACTCGTCGCGGGCGAGCAGCTCGGCGTGGGTGCCGCGGTCACGGATCCGGCCGGCTTCGAGGTGCACCACCTCGTCGGCCAACGCGATCGTCGCCTTGCGGTAGGCGACCACCACGAGGCTCGTCTCGCGGCCGCCGTCGCGCAGCGCTCCACCGTCTGCGCCGCTCCGCAGCGCGGCAAGGATCCGCTGCTCGACCTCCGGGTCGACCGCCGAGGTCGCGTCGTCGAGGACGAGCAGCCGGGGGCGGCGTACGAGAGCTCGGGCGAGCGCCAGGCGTTGACGCTGACCGCCCGAGAGGCTGGCGCCGCGCTCACCGAGGGTGGTGTCGAGGCCGTCGGGCAGCGCGGCGACGAAGCCGTCGGCCTGCGCGGCCGCGAGCGCTGCCCAGACCTCGTCGTCGGTGTGGTCGGCGCCGAGGGTGACGTTGCCGCGCACGGAGTCGTCGAAGACGAAGGCGTTCTGCGGCACCAGCGCGGCGACCCGGGCCCACTCCCCCGCGTCCAGGTCGCGCAGGTCGGTGCCGTCGAGGGTGATCCGGCCCTTGTCGGGGTCGATGAGCCGCGCCAGCAGCATCGTCATGGTGCTCTTTCCCGATGCCGTCTCACCGACGATCGCGACCGTCTTGCCGGGCTCGACCTCGAAGTCGACGCCGTCGAGGAGCGTAGGCCCGTCGGCGTAGGCGTAGGCGACGCCGTCGAGCGTCACCCGCGCGCCGCTGGGCTCGCGGCTCACGCGTTCGGTGCCGTAGACGAGCCTGCCGGTCGCGTCCAGCACCCGCTGCACCCGCCGGAACCCGACGACGCTGCGCGGGAACTCCCCCAGCAACCACCCGAAGGAACGGATCGGGAACGCGACGATGGTGAGCAGGAAGCCGATCTGGACGACGTCGCCCGGCGCGGCAGCACCGCTGGAGACGCGACCCACCCCCACTGCCAGCACGGCGAGGACACCGAGGCTCGGCAGCGCCGCCAGCACCGGGTCGAACGTCGCCCGGATCCGGCCGGCACGGATGTTGACGTCGCGCAGCTCCTGCGCCTTCGCCTCGAAACGGTCGGTCTCCTCGGCCTCGCGCCCCAGCGTCTTGACCACGAGCGCACCGTCGAAGGACTCGTGGGCGATGCCGGACAGCTCCGCGCGCAGCTGCTGGGCGCGGGTGATCAGCGGCGAGGAGAACCGCTGGAAGATCAGGTTGGCGACCACGACCGCCGGGAAGACGAGGATCGCCACCGACGCGAGCACCACGTCGGTCCAGAACATCTGACCGACCGCGATCACCATCATGGCGAGGGTGCCGACCGCCATCGGCAGCGGGGCGATCGGCGCCCAGGACGCCTCGACGTCGGAGTTGGCGTTGGAGAGCAGCTGACCGGTCGGGTGCCGGTGGTGCCAGGAGAGCGGGAGCGCGAGGTACTGCCGGGTGACGGCGCGGCGCGAGTGCGCCTGCATGCGGTATTGCATCACCCCGGCACCCAGCCGCCGCGCCACGACGCCGACGGCCCGCAGGATCGCGACGGCGACGAAGAGCCCGACCACGGCCCACAACCAGCCCGCGCCGATCTCACCGTCGCGCAGCCCGGGCACCAGCACATGGTCGGTCGACCAGCCCAGCACCCAGGCGTCCGCGACCGTCAGCGCACCGAACAACGCCGATCCGAGCGTCGAGAGCGTGAACACCGCCCACTCGCGCCGGATGGCCACTCCGAGGACCTTGAACCCGTCGGTCGTCGTAGCCCGCTGGGGTATCGAATCCTCGTCGCTCATCTCGAGGTAAAGCCTAGGCCAGGGCTGTGGATGCGACGAATTTATTTGGGTCCGGTCAGTGGACCCGCTCGTGGTCGATCAGGAGCCGCTCGCCCTCCCTTGGGCGTAACCTCCCCACACCTCGACACGTTGAGATCCAGATAACAAAATCCCAGGAGGTCCCACGATGCGTCGTGCGGCAACAGGCACCATCGCCATGCTCTTCGTCTTCTCCCTGACCGCGGCAGCCCCGGCGGTCAACGCGGAGGAGGGCACCCAGATGCGCGACGTGATGCTCGTCGGCAACAACTGGGACGGCACGGCGTCGATCGTCGACGCCCGCTCCCTGGAGGTGCTGCGCAAGGGCATCGACCTGGTGCCCGACAAGGAGGAGGAGCTCGCCGAGATCCGCAAGGATCCCGAGCGCCTCGCGATGTACTACCTCGTGCGCTACGGCCCCGGCGAGGGCAACGACCAGCTCGTCGACGACATGTTCACGACCAGCGACGGCAAGCTGCTGGCGGTCTCCCGGCCCAGCCTCGCCGACGTGGTCTGGATCGACATCGAGAAGGCGCTCGCGGGCTCGCCCGACCCGGTCGTGGTCGAGCAGCAGATGGACGGGCATCGCACCGACCACATGGGCCTCTCCCCCGACGGCACCAAGCTGCTGGTCTCCGACTCGACCTCGCGCGCGGTGCACGAATACTGGATGGGTGGAGCGGATGACCCGCGCACCGGCGAGCGGCTGCGTACGTTCGAGTCCGGGGAGACACCGCACGAGAACAACTACTCCGAGGACGGCTCCAAGATCTTCCACGCCTCCATCGGCCGGGTCTACCTGCCCGGCGACCAGAAGGAGATCTCCCTCGACTCGCTGCCGCTGATCAACCTCGACCAGCTCGGGCTCGGCACGATCCCGGGCACCGATCTGCTGCCGCCGATCAAGATCGGCCCGGTCCACGACGCGATCAAGGGCGACCGCTGGTTCGAGATCGTCGACGAGTCCTCCTTCGAGATCTCCCAGCGCTGGGAGATGGGCAAGGAGCTCGAGGAGGCCGGCTACGACTCGATCTCCTCGGCCGTACGTCCGATGGCGGTCGCGCCCGGCGAGCGATTCATCTACTTCCAGATGTCTTTCCTGCACGGGATCGTCGAGTTCGACACCCAGGCGGCCGACATCGACGGGAAGGTCGGCTACTCCACCGGCTCCGTCGACGAGCCCCGCACCGGCGCCGTCACCCGGGTCATCCCGCTGCCGAAGCGCACCAAGCTGCCGCGCGAGCTCTACGTCAACGACTCCGCCCACCACGGCCTCTCGATCGACGCCGAGGGCAAGGCGCTGTGCGCGGCCGGCACGATGGACGACTACGTCGCGATGGTCGACCGTTCGACCGGCGACCACACGACCCTCGACGAGGAGACCACGGGCCACTACTACGGCAAGCCCTACTGGACCACCGAAGGCCTCGGCAACACCTGCTGGGCATCGCTGTCCGACGCCGACGCGGTCGCGGTCATCGACTTCCGCACCGGTGAAGAGCTCGCCTACCTCGACGTCGGCAACCACCCCCAGCGCGTACGCCCCGGGCAGATCCCGAGCTCGCTGCTGAGCTGACCACCGACGCGCCGGCCCTCGCGGGTGGGGGCCGGCGCGGCCCGGTGCGTCGGTGGCCTACCGGCGTTCTCGGCGGGCTGTGCAGTAGCGCCGGCGGCGACCCGGGTGTGCTATAGCGCGGTGGCCTATCGATGGCGGATGGCCAGAATCCCGCCGTGGCGAGATTCGGCGAGGCCGCAGCCCTCGGGCATGCCGGATCTTCCCGCCATGGCGGGAAAAGCCCTACCTCAGGTCAGCGAACCGGCGCGCCGGCGCCGGAGAGGGCCTGCTTGGCCTCGCCGATGCGCACCTTCCCGAAGTGGAAGATGGTCGCTGCCAGGACGGCGTCGGCGCCGGCCTCCACCGCGGGCGGGAAGTGCTCGGCGCTGCCGGCGCCACCGGAGGCGATGACCGGCACGGTCACCTCGCTGCGTACAGCCTTGATCAGGTCGATGTCGAAGCCGTCCTCGGTGCCGTCGGCGTCCATCGCGTTGAGCAGGATCTCCCCGGCACCGAGCTCGACGGCCTTCGCAGCCCACTCGATCGCATCCAACCCCGCCGACTTGCGGCCGCCGTGGGTCGTGACCTCGAAACCGGAGTCGGTGCCCGGCGCCCGGCGGGCGTCGACGGAGAGCACGAGCACCTGGTTGCCGAACCGGTCGGCGATCTCGGCGATCAGCTCAGGACGGTCGATCGCGGCAGTGTTGACCGCGATCTTGTCGGCGCCGGCCCGCAGCATCCGGTCGACGTCGTCGACGCTGCGGATCCCACCACCGACCGTGAGCGGGATGAAGACCTGCTCCGCGGTGCGTGTGACGATCTCCAACGTGGTCGCGCGCCCCTCGTGGGAGGCGGAGATGTCGAGGAAGGTGAGCTCGTCGGCGCCTTCCTTGTCGTAGGTCGCGGCCAGCTCCACCGGGTCACCGGCGTCGCGCAGCTCCTTGAAGTTGATCCCCTTCACGACCCGACCGGCGTCGACGTCGAGGCAGGGGATGACGCGTACGGCCAACGTCATGACTGGTCTCCGCGCGGCCGGCCGAGGGTCAGGTCGAGCGCGTCGGCGAGGTCGAGGGAGCCGGTGTAGAGCGCCGTGCCGGCGATCGCGCCCTCCACGCCGATCTCGACCAGGCCCATCAGCGCCTCGATGTCGTCGATCGTGGTCACTCCCCCGCTGGCCACGACCGGCCGGTCGGTGGCCTCGCAGACCGCGCGCAGCAGGTCGAGGTTGGGGCCCTGGAGCATCCCGTCCTTGTTGACGTCGGTGACGACGTAGCGCGCGCAGCCCTCCGAGTCGAGACGGGCGAGCGTCTCGTAGAGGTCGCCGCCCTCCTGGGTCCAGCCGCGGGCCGCGAGGGTGCGGCCGCGTACGTCGAGGCCGACGGCGACCCGGTCGCCGTAGGTCGCGATCGCGCGGCGGGTCCACTCGGGATTCTCCAGCGCGGCGGTGCCGATGTTGACGCGGCGGCAGCCCGTCGCCATCGCGGCCTCGAGCGACTCGTCGTCGCGGATCCCGCCGCTCATCTCGACCTTGAGGTCGAGCTTGCCGACGATCCCGGCCAACGTCTCGCGGTTGTTGCCGTGCCCGAACGCGGCATCGAGGTCGACCAGATGGATCCACTCGGCCCCGGTCTCCTGCCACCGCAGCGCAGCCTCGACGGGGTCGCCGAACCGCTTCTCCGACCCGTCGACGCCTTGCACAAGCTGGACAGCCTGCCCGCCCTTCACATCGACGGCCGGCAGGAGCTCGAGGTAATCACCCATGGGGAAGATCCTATGGTCCGTACACCGCCACGGCCGACCCGCCGTCCGGGTGCGAGACGGTTCACGCTCAGCGAGGCGCCAGCAGCACGAACTCGTAGGCGTCCGGGTCCTTCAGCCTCGCCCAGCGCCCGTCCTCGTACGTCTCCTCGACTAGCGTCGCTCCGAGACCGACGAGGCGACGGATCTCGGCGACGGGGCCGGTGTCCTCGGCCGCGACCAGATCGAAGCGGAACCGGTCCCGTGGACCGCGCGGCGCCGACGGCGGCCCGCCCCAGGCGACCTTGGCGCTGCGCGAAGGGGTCGTGATCGCGGTCTCGCCGTCCTCGTCCCAGACCAGCGGCCAGCCGAGCGCCTCGCTCCAGAACACCCCGGTCTCCCGCGACCCGTCCGCGGCGACCTCGCCGAGGAAGTCGGTGCCCGCCAGCCAGTTGTTGCCCGCCTCGATCACGCACAGCTCGTTGCCCTCGGGGTCGGCGAGCACGATGTGGTTCTCCTCCGGGAGCTGGCCCACGTCGAGGTGGGTGGCACCGAGCCCGAGCAGCCGGTCGACGGTGCGCTGCTGATCCTCCGGCCGGCTGCTCGTCAGATGCAGATGATGCGGGTTCTCCAGCGTCTTCGGCGCCTGCGTCGGCACGAACCGGATCCGCACGTCGTCGTCGGCGCGTGGCAGCAGAGCGATCTCCTCGCCGCGGGTCTCGGTCTCCCGGTCGAGCACGGCCGCCCAGAACTCCGCGACCCGCGCGGGGTCGTTGGCGTCGATGCAGATCCCGAACCGTCGAGGTGTCATGACACGCAACGTAGGTCGCCCGGGCGAGGCCCGCAATCGGATTCAGACCGGCCGCACCGGCCCGTTCGCCACGACCGGTCAGCTCGCGGGGCGCGCGGTCTGAGCCACCAGGTTGGCGAGCCCCTTCTCCATGTCGGGCCCCAGCGCCTTCTCCATCGGGTAGACCTTGGCCATCAACGCCACCAGGCCGCTCACGGTGCCGGTCTGGATCCAGCTGAGCCGGGTGCCGTCGTCGACGGGCGTCAGGTCGAAGATGACCGCGCTGCGACTCTTGAACGGCTTGAGGAACTGCAACGCGACCTCGATGTGCTCGGGCGTCGACACGGTGACCTCCATCGTGCCCTCCCCCGCCCGCTTGTTGCCCGACCACTCATAGCGCGCGCCGACGCCCGAGTCGGGACCCGAGTAGGTGCGCGACATGTGCGGATCGAGCCCCTCCCACGGCGACCAGGCCGGCCACTCGCGAAAGTCGTCGAGCAGCCCATGAGCCCGCTCGAGGTCGCACGGCAGCACCGCGGACCTCGAAACCTCGTAAGCGGTCATGTCATGACACTACGCCCGTGCCGAGGAGCTCGAGCACGTCCTCGGTGCTGCGTACGTCTGCGAAGGTGCGGTAGATCGTCGTCAGCGTCGCGATGTGGGAGTCGTCGTCGCGACCCGCGGTGGCGTCGGCGACCAGGACGGTGCGGTATCCCAGCGTGGCCGCGTCGCGCGCCGTGCCGGCGACGCAGACCTCGGTGAGCGTGCCGGTGACGATGACGTTGTCGATGTCGCGCTCCCGAAGTTGGTCGTGCAGCGTCGAGCTGCCCGGAAACAGGGCGCTGGTCGCGGTCTTCTCGACGAGCATGTCACCCTCGCGCGCCTCGAGACCCGGCCCGAGCCGACCCGCGACCGGCCCAGCCCCGCCACTGCCTCGGAACAGCTCAGCCACCTCCTCCCCGAGGAACTCCCGTGCCCACGCCCTCGGGCCCGGGTCACCCGGCACGATCCACGCGACCACCCCGCCGGTCTCCCGGAGCGCCTCGGCGAGGAGACGTACGTTCGGGGTGATCGCGTAGCAGGTCGCGTTCGCCTCGTAGAAGAACGGCACGAGATCGACGGCGAGCAGTGCCGTCCGGGTCGGGTCGAGGCTCTCGTAGGCATGCCGCCTGCCCCGCCGGGCCTCGTGCCGGGCATACTCCCGCTCGGGGATCTCCCACCTGTGCACCCTCGGCTCCGGCACTCAGGCGTCCTCACGGTTGACGCCGACGGAGCCATCGATGCTCTCGCGCAGGATGTCGGCATGGCCGGCGTGACGCGTCGCGTCACAGAGGCGGGCGGCCATGACGTTGAGGAGCATCACCTTCTCGTCCCACCACGGTACGTAGCCGGGGGCGTCGATCGGGAGCGCCTCGATGGTCGCGTCGAGGTGGGCGGACGTGAGCCGATAGAGGTCGAGGATGTCGGCGCGCTCTCGTGCTCCGTGGGCCGGTGGGTGGCGGCCCACCAGTCGACGGTGTCCCACGGCGGGAGATCGATCGGCGGCGTACGGTCGAAGACCTCACCGAAGTAGCGCGCGTCGGAGAGGGCGTTGTGCTTCACCAGCCCGAGGAGGTTGGTGCCGGTCGGGGTCATCTGGCGGCGGACGTCGTCCTCGGTGAGGCCTTCCAGCTTCCACACCAACGCGTCGCGTACGCCGCGCAACTTGTCGTGCAGGTGAGTCTTCGCGAAGTCGTCGATCACGACGCCATCGTGCCGCGTTCAGCGGCGGAACAACAGCGTGTAGACCACCGGCGCGACGAGCACCGACGCGATGGCGGCGAAGACCACGGTGCCGACGTCCTCGGTGACCAGATAGACCAGCGCGTTGAGCAGGAGCAGCACGACCACCAGGATGCGTACGTTGCGCCGCCGGCGCTCCGCGAGCGCGCTCGCCGGTCGGGGCCGGCGAGCCCCGGTCCACCCGAAGAGCCGCTCACGCCGGGCCCGGCGGTCGGCGACCTTGGCTTCCTGCTCGGCTCGTCGCTCGGCGGCCACGGCAGCCGCACGCTCGCGTTCGGCGCGGGCCTTCGCGCGCGCACCGGTCTGGGCCACCTCAGGCGGCCTTGAGCGACTGCACCCAGTTGCGCAGCACCGCCGCGCCGGCGTCGCCGGACTTCTCCGGGTGGAACTGGGTCGCGGTCAGCGGCCCGTTCTCGACGGCCGCCACGAAGCGATCCTCGCCGTGCGACGCCCAGGTGACCAGCGGCGCGACGGTGCGGTCGTTGGTGACCAGGGTCCAGTCGCGCACGCCGTAGGAGTGCACGAAGTAGAACCGCTCCTTCTCCACGCCCGCGAACAGGGAGGTGCCCGACGGGACGTCGACCGTGTTCCAGCCCATGTGGGGCACGATCGGCGCCTGGATCCGCTCGACGACCCCCGGCCACTCGCCGCAGCCTTCGGTCTCGACACCGTGCTCGATGCCGGTCTCGAAGAGGATCTGCATGCCGACGCAGATGCCCATCACCGGGCGCCCGCCGGAGAGCCGCCGCGCGATGATGCGCTCGCCGCGGATCGCCCGCAGGCCCTTCATGCACGCCTCGAAGGCGCCGACGCCGGGCACGAGCAGCCCGTCGGCCGCCATCGCGGCGTCCATGTCTCCGGTCAGCTCGACCGAGGCGCCGGCGCGCTCGACGGCACGGACCGCGGACCGGAGGTTGCCGGAGCCGTAGTCGAGGACGACCACCGAAGGTGCGTTCACAGCGCCACCTTCGTAGCGCAAGCGCCAGAGTACGAACGCGGCGCTGTATTGAAACGTTGGTTCACTCGCTGACGCTCGTTCACAGCGCACCCTTCGTCGACGGGATCCCGGTCTCGCGCGGGTCGTAGGCGACCGCGTCGCGGAAGGCTCGCGCAAACGCCTTGAACTGCGTCTCCACGATGTGGTGCGGCTCGCGGCCGGCGAGCACGTTGACGTGCAGGGTCAGGTGGGCGTGGTGGGCGATGGAGTCGAAGACGTGCTGGGTCAGCGAGCCGAGGTAGGGCACCCCGGAGCCGCCGAGGAGCACATAGGCCTGGCCCTCCGGCTCACCGGTGTGCACCGAGTAGGGCCGCCCCGAGACGTCGACGACGCAGCGTACGAGCGCCTCGTCGAGCGGCACGGTCGCGTCGCCGTAGCGGCGGATGCCCAACTTGTCGCCCAGCGCCTCGCGCAACGCCTGGCCGAGCACGATCGCGGTGTCCTCGACGGTGTGGTGGGCGTCGATGTGCACGTCGCCCTCGGAGTGCACGGTCAGGTCGACCAGCGAGTGGCGCCCGAACGCGGTCAGCATGTGGTCGTAGAAGCCGACCCCGGTCGAGACGTCGACCCGTCCGGTGCCGTCGAGGTTCACCTCGACGACGACCTTCGACTCCGAGGTCTCCCGTTCGATCCGCGCGGTGCGTGCGGTGCGTGCGGTCATGCTCGTGCTCCGTTCACATCGGTCAAAGCTTGCTTGAAAGCGTCCATCTCGCCCGGCGTGCCCACCGAGACCCGCAGCCAGCCTTCGGGCCCGGTCTCGCGGATCAGCACACCACGGTCGAGCAGCCCCTGCCAGACCGCGTGCCGGTCGGCGTAGCGCCCGAAGAGCACGAAGTTGGCGTCCGAGTCGGCCACCTCGAGGCCCTCGGCGCGCAGCCACTCGACGAGCGAGTCGCGCTCCTCACGGAGCGAGGCCACGTAACCCAGCAGCTCCGGCGCGTGCCGAAGCGCCGCGCTCGCTGCCGCCTGGGTCACCGCGGAGAGATGGTAAGGCAGGCGTACGACGCGGATCGCGTCGCAGATCGCCGGGTGGGCGGCCAGGTAGCCGAGCCGCAGCCCGGCGCCGGCGAACGCCTTCGACATCGTGCGGGTGACCACCAGGTTGCGGTGACGCTCGAGCAGCTCGAGCGCCGAGGGTACGCCGGTGCGCCGGAACTCGCCGTAGGCTTCGTCGACCACGACGATCCCGCCGTCGCCTACCGCCTCGCACAGCGCGGTGACCTCCTCCGGCGGCAGCGCGGTGCCGGTGGGGTTGTTGGGGCTCGGCAGGAGCACGACGTGGGGCCGGGTCTCCTCGACCAGCGCACGGGCCTTCTCGAGGTCGATCGCGAAGTCGCTCTCGCGATGTCCGACGACCCATTCGGTGTTGGTGTCGCGGGCGTACTCCGGATACATCGAGTAGGTCGGCGCGAAGCTGATCGCGGTGCGCCCCGGGCCACCGAAGGCCTGCAGCAGCTGCAGCATCACCTCGTTGGACCCGTTGGCGGCCCACACCTGCTCGGCCGAGATCTGCGCCTTCGGCACATCAGCGCGAAGGTACGCCGCCAGCCCGTCTCGCAGGTCGACGAACTCACGGTCGGGATAGCGGTTGAGCGTGCGCGCCGCTGCGCCCACGCTCGTCGCGATGTCGGCGACCGTCTCCGCGGAGGGCTGGTAGGGGTTCTCGTTGACGTTGAGCTGGACCGGGACATCCAGCTGCGGTGCGCCGTAGGGCTCGATCCCGGCGAGCTCTTCCCGGATCGGCGGCCAGAGCTTTTCCGGGGTCCCCGCGGCGCCCGGAGCGGAGCGAGGACGTCGTGGGGTGGAGGTCACGAGAACCTCACCGACACGGCCGCGCCGTGGCCCGGCAGGTCCTCGGCCTCGGCGAGCGTGACCACGTGGTCCTTGACCGCGGCCAGGCCCTCGCGGGAGTAGTCGACGACGTGGACCGACTTGGTGAAGGCCCGCACCGAGAGACCCGAGGAGTGGCAGGCACAGCCACCGGTGGGCAGCACGTGGTTGGAGCCGGCGCAGTAGTCACCCAGCGACACCGGCGCGAACGGCCCGACGAAGATCGCACCGGCGTTACGGATCCGACCGGCCACAGTCAGCGCGTCGGCGGTGTGGATCTCGAGGTGCTCGGCGGCGTAGGCGTTGACGACGTCGACGCCCTGGTCGACGTCGTCGACGAGCACGATGCCCGACTGCTGTCCGCTCAGCGACGTACGGATCCGCTCGACGTGCTTGGTCGCGGCGACCTGCTTGTCGAGCTCGGCCTCGACGTCGGCGGCGAGGGTCTCGGAGTCGGTGACGAGCACCGAGGCGGCGAGGGGGTCGTGCTCGGCCTGGGAGATCAGGTCGGCGGCGACATAGGCGGCCTCGGCCGTGTCGTCGGCGAGGATCGCGATCTCGGTCGGACCCGCCTCGGAGTCGATGCCGACCAGGCCCTTGAGGAGGCGCTTCGCGGTCACGACATAGATGTTGCCCGGCCCGGTGACCAGGTCGACCCGCTCGCACGGGCCCGCACCGTAGGCGAACATCGCGATCGCCTGGGCACCACCGACGGCGTAGACCTCCTCGACGCCGAGCAGCGCGCACGCGGCCAGGATCGTCGGCTGCGGCAGCCCGCCGAACTCCTTCTGGGGCGGGGAGGCGAGCGCGATCGAACGCACCCCGGCGACCTGGGCCGGCACGACGTTCATCAGCACCGAGGAGACCAGCGGAGCCAGACCACCGGGCACATAGAGCCCCACGCGCCCCACCGGCACCTTGCGGTGCGTCACCCGGGCACCCGGCGCCAGGTCGGTGACCGCGTCGGTCTCCAGCTCGGCCTCGCAGGTGGCCCGCAGTCGCTTGATCGACTCCTCCAGCCCGGCCCGGATCTCCGGGTCGAGCTCCTCGAGCGCCTTCGTCAGCGCGGCCGCGGGCACGCGGATGTCGTCGACGCGTACGCCGTCGAACTTCTCGGAGAGCTCGGCGATCGCCTCCTGCCCACGGTCGCGGACGGAGTCGATGATCGGCTGCACCGCATGGGTGGCCGCCTCGATGTCGAACTCAGCGCGCGGCACGGCGGCGCGGTAGTCGACGGTGCTGCGGTCAGCACCCCTGAGATCGATGCGGCGAATCATGATGGCAATTCTAGGCGCGCAGACGCCCAGAGCCCGACTCGCGACGAAGGCCGGACGCTCGGGCGTGTCTGGCGAAGAGACTTGGAATCGCTCCAGATGCCCTAAGGTCTGGGACTGATGACAGACCGGCTGCCGATGTTCCCGCTCAACGCGGTCCTCTTCCCCGGCGTGACGTTGCCGCTGAGGGTCTTCGAGGACCGATACCGCGCCATGGTGAACCACCTGCTCATGCAGGACGAGGAGGATCGACACTTCGGCTCGGTCGCGATCCGGGAGGGCTACGAGGTCGGTGAGTCCGGCGCCCAGTCGCTCTACCGCGTCGGGGTCAAGCTGATGATCACCGAGGCCGAACGCAACGACGACGGCTCCTTCGACCTGGAGGTGCTCGCCGTCGACCGGATCCGGATGGACACCATGGAGAGCTCCGGCGACTTCCCGGTCGCCGACGTCGAGGTGCTCGACGAGGACCAGGTCGACGTGCCGAGCACGGTCGTCGACACCGCGCGCGGGATCTTCACCGCCTACCGCGCGGCCCTGCTCGAGTTCCGTGACGACCCGTTCACCGGCTCCCTCCCCAAGGATCCGGAGTTCCTCTCCTGGACGATCTCGGCCACCACTCCCCTGCCCATGCCCGACCGTCAGGCGCTGCTGGAGGCATCCGACGCCGGCGTACGCCTCGGCATGGCCATCGACCTGCTCCGTGCCGAGCTCAGGGCGATGAACGTGATCCCCTCGCTTCCCGCCACCGAGGTCGCCCGCACGAAGTGGTCGCCCAACTAGGAGCCGATGGTGGCGAAGAAACGCACGCAGAGCGGGGGCACGCCGGCGACGGTGGCGCTGACCCGCGCCGGGGCCGACTTCACCCTGCATCCCTACGAGCACGACCCCAGGGCGCAGTCGTACGGCCTCGAGGCCGCCGAGGCCCTCGGGGTCGAACCGGGTCGCGTCTTCAAGACGCTGATGGCCTCGCTCGACTCGAAGCTGGTCGTCGGCATCGTGCCGGTCACCGGTCAGCTCGACCTCAAGGCGCTCGCCCGTGCCCTCGGCGGCTCGAAGGCACAGATGGCCGAGGTCGCCGCGGCCGAGCGAGCCACCGGCTACGTCGCCGGCGGCATCTCCCCCATCGGTCAGAAGCGTTCACACCCGACCGTGCTCGACCAGTCAGCCACGGCGTACGAGACCGTCTACGTCTCCGGTGGCCGCCGCGGCCTCGACCTCGAGCTCTCCCCCACCGATCTCGCCACGATCACGTCCGCCACCATCGCACCCATCGCCAGATAGCTCGCCGAGTCGGCTCGTCCTGACCGAAAACCAGGTCGAGTCGGCTCGTCATGACGAGCCGACTCGACCTCGGATCACGTCAGGACGAGCCGACTCGACCAGGTCTTGGGCGATCAGTGGTCGTCGATCTGGTGTGGGGTCCACATCAGGAAGATCACCATGAGGGCAAGCATCGCCGAGCCCGGAACGAGCAGGATCAGCCAGGGCGAGGCGAGCTGGAAGCTGTCTTGGATCACGGTGCCGTCGGCGGCGCCCTTCGCGAGGCCGTGAGGATCCTCGGGCGAGAGCAGCGAGGTGACCAGCAGCATCAGGCCGCCACCGATCGCACCGCCGAGAGTCACTGCCGCGAGGGTGACCAGCTCGGAGCGATTGAGCCAGATCGCAGCCGCGATGCCGACGAGCAGGCCCAGCACGATCGCGCACACCGAGAACCAGGCGGTCGCCGCGAAGACGCCCTGGTCGATGTTCTGCCCGATCGCGGGCGGGTCGATCGAGATGAGGCCCCGATACCACTTGCCCTCCAGCACCATGCCGGTCGGCGGTGTCCACAGTGTCGCCGCGGCCAGGCCGGCCACGACGCCGCCGACCACGAAGGCGGCGAGGACGATGGCCGCCTGGATCAGCACCGGGCGGGACAGGTCGGGGCGGGCAGCACGCCGCCCCGTCTCGTAGAGACTGGGCGGCGGCGGCACGATCAGATTGTCAGGCATCCTGGTCCGAGGAGGTGTTTGAGGTCGGCGAACAGCTCGGGAGTCGGCGCCACCCGCAGCCGGTCGTCGAGCTTCATGACCCGGGTCGCGTCCCGTGTCATCAACCGTAGCCTGACCTCGGCTACACCGGGATAGGTGGTCAGTACGTCACGCAGCTGGCCGATCACCTGCGGTGTGCACCTCGTCGACGGCAGCGAGATCACCACCGGTCCACCGGCGGCACCCGGCCCACCGGTCAGGTCGGGGACGGTGACCTCCTGGCCACGCAGCTCGGGCTGGTCCTTGTCGCGCGAGAGCTGTCCCTTGACCCTGATGATGCTGTCTTCGACCAGGTGAGGGGCGGCGAGCTGGTAGGAGCTCGGGAAGAGCAGCACCTCCACCGAGCCCTCGAGATCCTCCAGCGTCACGGTCGCCCAGGCGTCGCCCTTCTTCGTGATCCGCCGGTTGACGTTGGTGACCAGGCCCGAGACCGTGACAGTGGAGTTGTGCGGCCGTGACTCGTCGGTCATCAGCTGACCGATCGTGCAGTCGGTGCCGTTGGCGAGCACGTGCTCGAGGCCCATCAGCGGGTGGTCGGAGACGTAGAGCCCGAGCATCTCGCGCTCGTGGCCGAGCAGGGTCATCTTGTCCCACTCGTCCATCTCCGGGATCGTGACAGAGACCCCGAACTCGACGCCGTCGCCGTCGTCGAGACCGCCGAAGAGCGAGTCCTGCCCGATCGCCTCGTTGCGCTTGATGTCGATGTACTGGTCCACGGCGGTCTCGTGGATCGCGACCAACGAGCGGCGCAGGTGCTTCATGTCGTCGAAGGCGCCGGCCTTGATCAGCGACTCGATCACCCGCTTGCTGCAGACCCGGTCGGGCACCTTGGCGAGGAAGTCGTTGAAGTCCTCGAAACGGCTCTTCGAGGTGCGCGCCTCGACGATCCCGTCGACCACCTGGGCGCCGACGTTGCGCACCGCGGTCAGGCCGAAACGGATGTCGGTGCCGACGGCGGTGAAGTCGTGGGAGGACTCGTTGACGTCGGGTGGCAGCACCGCGATCTTCCGGCGGCGGCACTCGTTGAGATAGATGGCCATCTTGTCCTTGTCGTTCTTGACCGAGGTCAAGAGCGCGGCCATGTATTCGGTCGGGTAGTTGGCCTTCAGGTAAGCGGTCCAGTAGGTGACCACGCCGTAGGCCGCCGAGTGCGACTTGTTGAACGCGTAGTCGGAGAACGGCAGCAGGATCTCCCAGATCGTGTCGATCGCCTTCTGGGAGTAGCCCCGCTCGAGCATGCCGGCCTGGAACCCGGCGTACTGCTTGTCGAGCTCGGCCTTCTTCTTCTTGCCCATCGCGCGGCGGAGCATGTCGGCCTGGCCCAGCGAGTAGCCCGCCAGCACCTGCGCGATCGACATCACCTGCTCCTGGTAGACGATCAGCCCGTACGTCTCCCCCAGCACCTCCGCGAGCGGCTCCTCGAGCTCGGGGTGGATCGGCACGATCGGCTCGCGGCCGTTCTTGCGGTGGGCGTACTTGTTGTGGGAGTCGGCGCCCATCGGGCCCGGCCGGTAGAGCGCGGAGACGGCGGTGATGTCGGCGAAGCGGTCGGGAAGCATCGAGCGCAGCAGGGACCGCATGCCGCCACCATCGAGCTGGAAGACGCCGAGCGTGTCGCCGCGCTGCATCAGCTCATAGGTCGCCTTGTCGTCGAAGGGCACGTCCTCCAGCACCAGGTCGATGCCACGGTTGGCGCGGATGTTGGAGAGTGCGTCCTCGATGGTGTGGAGGTTGGAGAGGCCCAGGAAGTCCATCTTGACCAGGCCGAGCGACTCACAGGTCGGATACTCGAACTGGGTGACGATCTGGCCGTCCTGCTTCGGCTCCATCAGCGGCACGATGTCGATGATCGGGTCGGAGGCCATGATCACGCCCGCGGCGTGGATGCCGGTCTGCCGGATCTGACCCTCGAGACCGATCGCGGTCTCGTAGATCTTCTTCACGTCTGGGTCGGTGTCGTGCAGGCTGCGGAAGTCGCCGCCCTCGCCGTAGCGCTTGTGATCGGGGTTGAAGAGCTCGGTGAGCGGCACGCCCTTGCCCATCACGTCGGCCGGCAGCGCCTTGGTGATCCGGTCACCGATCGCGAACCCGTGGTCGAGGATGCGGGCCGCGTCCTTGATCGCCTGCTTGGCCTTGATCCGCCCGAAGGTCGCGATCTGGGCGACCTTCTCCGCGCCGTACTTCTCGGTGACGTACTTGATCACCTCACCGCGGCGGTGGTCGTCGAAGTCGATGTCGAAGTCGGGCATCGAGGGACGCTCGGGGTTGAGGAACCGCTCGAAGAAGAGACCGTGCTCGAGCGGGTCGAGGTCGGTGATCAGCAGCGAGTAGGCGGCGATCGAACCCGCACCCGAACCACGCCCCGGGCCCACCCGGATGCCGTTGTCCTTGGACCACTGGATGAAGTCGGCGACCACCAGGAAGTAGCCGCAGTAGCCCTTCTGGGCGATGATGTCGAGCTCGAAGTTGGTGCGTTCCTTGACCTCGTCGGTCAGCTTCTCGCCGGGGTAACGCGCCTCGATGCCGCGCCAGACCTCCTTGCGCAGCCACGACTCCTCGGTCTCACCTGCGGGGATGTCGGCTCGCGCCATGTAGCCACCGGTGGACTCGGTGAAGTCGACGTCGCAGCGCTCGGCGATCAGCAGCGTGTTGTCGCAGGCCTCGATCAGGTCCTGCTGCCCCCACAGCTCGCGCATCTCGGCAGCGGTCTTGATGTAGTAGCCGTCGCCCTGGAACGCGAACCGCTTGCCGCCCTTGGAGTAGGGCGGCTCGGTCATCCGGCTGCCCGACTGCACGCACAGCAGCGCCTCGTGAGCGCCCGCGTCGCCGGGGCTGGTGTAGTGGGAGTCGTTGGTGGCGACCGGGCGGATGCCCATGGTCTTGCCGAGCTTGAGCAGGTCGTCGCGGACCCGCTTCTCGATGTCGATCCCGTGGTCCATCAGCTCGAGGAAGACGTTGTCCTTGCCGAAGATGTCCTGCAGCTCGCCGGCCTCCTGGAGCGCCTCCTCCCACTGACCCAGCCGGAGCCGGGTCTGGATCGCGCCCGAGGGGCACCCGGTGGAGACGATGACCCCCTTGGAGTGCTCCTGAAGGATCTCCTTGTCCATCCGCGGCTTGAAGTAGTAGCCCTCGAGGCTCGAGCGGGAGGAGAGCTTGAAGAGGTTGTGCATGCCCTCGGTCGACTCCGCCCACATCGTCATGTGGGTGTAGGCACCACCACCGGAGACGTCGTCGCCGCCCTCCTGCGCCTGGTCGCCGCGACCCCAGCGGACCCGTTTGCGCTCACCACGCGGCGTGTTCGGCGTGATGTAGGCCTCGATGCCGATGATCGGCTTCACGTCGGCCTTGCGCGCCCGCGACCAGAAGTCGTAGGCGCCGTGCATGTTGCCGTGGTCGGTCATCGCGATGGCCGGCATCTCGAGCTCAGCGGTGCGGCTGAAGAGCCCGTCGAGGAGGGATGCTCCGTCCAGCATCGAGTATTCGGTGTGGACGTGAAGGTGGACGAATGAGTCCTTGGAGCCAGCCGCCATTGGCGTGGAGCCCTCCTCGAGGTCGTACGTGGAACGGTGGGCGCAGGGGCCCGCTCGACGTGCGCACGGACAACCTGGGGGAAGGACTACAGACTACCGCCCACCACCGACAGACTTGGGACCCAGGCCGCACCCTCCGGGGGTTATCGTCGGGTTGTGGTGACGATCCTCGACGGCGGCCTCTCCAACGCCCTGGAAGAGCGCGGCCATGACGTCTCGGGCGCCCTGTGGACCGCCCGGCTGCTCGACGAGTCACCCGAGGAGATCGCCGCCGTCCACCGGGCTTACTTCGCCGCCGGCGCCGACGTCGCCACCACCTCGAGCTATCAGGCCAGCGTGCCCGGTTTCGTGGAGGCCGGGATGAGCCAGGCGTACGCCACCGAGCTGCTGCGCCGCAGCGTACGCATCGCGCGCGAGGTCGCCGAGGAGTCACCCGGGCGCCTGGTCGCCGCCTCGATCGGACCCTACGGCGCCTACCTGGCCGACGGCTCGGAGTATCGCGGCCGCTACGGCGTCTCCGCCGCGACGCTGCGCGACTTCCATGCTCCTCGGCTGGCTCTGCTGGAGACCGAGGACCCCGACGTCATCGCCGTGGAGACCATCCCCGACATCGAGGAGGCCGAGGTGCTCGTCGACCTCCTCGACGACATCGGTCTCCCGGTCTGGTTCTCCTACTCCTGCGCCGGCACCCGCACCCGCGCCGGCCAGCCCCTCGCCGACGCGCTCGCGCTGGCCGCCGAGGTGCGCTCGGTGGTCGCCGTCGGCGTCAACTGCTGCGACCCCGCCGACGTCCCCGCCGCCATCCAGCTCGCCACCGCCACCGGCGAGCCCGCCGTCGTCTACCCCAACACCGGCGAGATCTACGTCGACGGCGCCTGGACCGGCACCACTCGCTTCCGCCCCGGCGAAGCCCGCTCCTGGGTCCGCTCCGGTGCGGCGTACGTCGGCGGCTGCTGCCGCGTCGGCCCGGCCGAGATCGCCCTCATCGCCGCCGAGACGTCACTCCTGCAGGCCGAGTAGTCACTTCTGCAGGTCGAGACGGCACGGCAGTGCCATCTCAGCCTGCACGAGTGACCTCTCGACCTGCAGGAGCGACGTCTCGGCAGGGTGGGGTCAGGGCCACGACATGCGTACGTCGGGGGCCTTCTCCTGGTTGTCGGAGCCGTCGGTGCGCTCGACCTCGCGGAGGCCGTGGCGGGCGTAGAAGGCCCGGGCAGGGGTGTTCATCTCGAAGACCCAGAGGCCGAAGCCGTCGGGGGCCAGCGACTTGACCAGGTCGAGCAGCATCGTGCCGATGCCGGTGCCTTGGGCGCGCGGGTGCACGAAGAGGTCGTCGAGCCATGTCTGGGTGAAGGCGGCGAAGGCCGAGACTGTGCCGTCGACCTCCGCGACCCACATCTCCGAACCGGCCTGGGGCGCGAGCACCTTCACCGCGAGCCACTCCCGGATGTCCTTCTCCGGATAGATCGGCGCCGGCATCGCGGCGGCCGCACGCGTCTCGACATAGGTGCGGACGATGTCAGCGATGTCCTCGGGCTCCGCAGGGCGGAGGATCGCCTCAGTCGGAGTCGCGGACGACATCGAGCGCGTGCTGAAGGTCGTCGGGATAGGACGACTCGAACGTGACGTAGCTGCCGGTCTCCGGGTGCACGAAGCCCAGCTGCACCGCGTGGAGCCACTGGCGCTCGACCGCCACCCGCCGAGCGAGCGTGGGGTCGGCGCCGTAGGTCAGGTCACCGACGCAGGGGTGCTTGAGCGCCGACATGTGCACACGGATCTGGTGTGTACGCCCGGTCTCGAGGTGGATCTTGAGCAACGACGCGAACCGGTGCGCCTCGAGCGTCTCGTAGTGGGTCACCGAGTGGCGTCCGTCGGCGCGGACGGCGAACTTGTAGTCGTACTTCGGGTTGCGCCCGATCGGGGCGTCGATGGTGCCCTCGAGCGGGTCCGGGTGACCCTGGACGAGCGCGTGGTAGGTCTTGTCGACCGTACGCTGCCGGAAGGCGTTCTTGAGCACCGAGTAGGCGTGCTCCGACTTGGCGATCACCATCACGCCCGAGGTGCCGACGTCGAGACGCTGGACGATGCCCTCGCGTTCCTTGGCCCCCGAGGTGGAGATGCGGAAACCGGCCGCGGCGAGGTGGCCGACGACGGTCTTGCCCTGCCAGCCCGGCGACGGGTGCACGGCGACGCCGACAGGCTTGTCGATCACCACGAAGGCGTCGTCGTCGTGGATGATCTTGATGCCCTCGACGATCTCGGGCTTGATCTCCAGCGGGTCGGCCAGCGAAGGGATCGTGGCGTCCAGCATCGACCCGGCGCTGACCCGGTCGCTCTTGGCGACCACCGAGCCGTCGACGCTGACCAGCCCCTCGGCGATCAGCTCCGCCGCGCGGGTGCGGGAGAGGCCGAACAGCCGTGCCATCGCGGCGTCGACCCGCTCGCCCTCCAGACCGTCCGGCACCAGCAGGGTGCGCTGGTCCGCGTGCGCGAAGCTCACTTCGTGCCGCCCGCGGCCTCGGACTCGGACTCGTCCTCGTCGGAGATGCGTGTCCCGTCGAGGCCGATTCCCTTGAAGGAGAGGATCACGATCAGCACGGCTGCCACGTTGATGCACATGTCGGCGACGTTGAAGATCGGCCAGTTAGGCAGCTGGACGAAGTCCACCACGTGCCCGAGGTAGAACCCCGGCTCACGCGTCAGTCGGTCGATGAGGTTGCCGCTGATCCCGGCGACCAGGATGCCGAGCGCGTACGCCCATCCGCGGTGCCGCACGCGGCGCGCGAACCAGAGCACGCCGATGGTCGCCACGATCGAGAGAGTCGTGAAGATCCAGGTGTAGCCGGTGCCGGTGCTGAAGGCCGCTCCCGGGTTGCGGATGATGTTGAGCTGCAGCACCGAGCCGACCAGCTCCTGCGGCTGCCCGGGAACGAGCGTCGCGACCGCCCAGAGCTTCGTGAGCTGGTCGAGGACCAGCAGAAGCACCGCGACGGCCGCGAACTCTGCCCGACGAACAGGGTGCACCGAACTATCAGGACCTGTGTGCGCGTCGCTCAGCGACGCTCCTCGCGCTGCTTGCATGTCATGCACAGTGTGGCACGCGGAAACGCCATCAGTCGCATCTTGCCGATCGGCTCCCCGCACGACTCACAGATGCCGTACGTGCCCTCCTCGAGGTAACCCATGACTCGCTCGATCTGGGCGAGCTTGTCCTTCTCGCTGTTGACCACGGTAAGCTCGTGGTCGCGCTCGAAGCTGGTCGCACCCATGTCGGCCTGGTCCTGGCCGGCGCCGTCGCCGGAGTCCTTCATCAGCCCGGAGAGCTCGGTCTCGAGCGCGGTGAGCACCTCGAGGCTGTGCGCCCGCATCTCCCGCAGCTCGTCGATGACCTCGTCGAGCTCATCCTTGGTCCACGGTTCCTCGTCGGCCTTGACCTTGAGCTGGTCTGGAGAGGCGACAGTCTTGGTTGCTTTCTTAGGCACGGCACTCGCTTTCTGGTGTGAGAAACGGCCCCCCGGGCCGCCCGATGGTTCAGGTTGGCTAGACGCTCGCCCACGCCACCGAAGTGGAAGCCGTGAGGTAGGAGCTGGTATTCCCAGAAAGCTCAGGTCGCACGTGGATGCGCCCGACGGCCGCGCTCGCGCGACACATCACCGGTGCAGACATGGAGTCCCCTTTCTCCTGCCATCACTTCGCAGCGCCGAGGCGATGCGAAGAGCGTGCCCGGAATGTAGCCCGGGATCAGGCTCCACTCAACCAACACACCGAAACTGGGGGCAGATTGGTCCGTAGCGCGGGAAATCCAAGCATTTTACGTACAGGACCCACCTCACCTGCTAGAACGTGCGACCCGGCCGCCCGAGAGCGCACACATCGGCCGGCCCCGCGATGCGGGACCGGCCGATGTGAAGTCTGACTACGAAGGCATCAGCCCGGCCGCCTGTGGCGGCGCGAGGTCGGTCAGCCCTCGTCCTCCCCCAGGATGGAGCGCAGACGCTTGGGCGCGGGGCCCGACTCGTTGACCGCGGCCGCCATGACGGGGGCAGCCGACTCGGCCGAGTTGTTGAGCGCGTCGAGCTGCTGCGTGAAGTAGCTCTTCAGGCGCGAACGGTATTCACGCTCGAAGTTGCGCAGCGTGTCGACCTCGGTGGTCAGGTTGTCCTTCTCGCGCTCCAGCTCACCGAAGAGCTGCTGACGACGCTCGGCGGTCTCGCTGTCGAGCATCTGAGCCCGCGTACGTGCGTCGGCCTCCATGCGGTCGGCCTTCGACTTCGACTCGGACTCGAGGCGCTCGGCCTTGGTGCGAGCCTCACCGACGATCTTGTCGGCGTCGTTCTTGGCCGTGTCGATGAGCGCGTCGTGGTTGCGCGTGGCCAGCTCGAGCAGACGAGCCGCGGCGTTGGACGCCTCCGGCACGGTCTCCACCCGGATGGTCTCGATGCCCCCGGTCTGCGGCGCCTCCTGGTACATCGGCATCTGGTGCGAGACCGGCTCAGGAGCCGGCATCGGCTCAGGAGCAGGCGGCTCGGGAGCCATCGGGAAGGAGGGACCCCCACCCGACTGCGCAGACGCCAACTTCCCGCGAAGGTCGTCGTTCTCCCGGGTGAGACGTGCCAGTTCGGCCTCGACCTCGTCGAGGAACTGGTCCACCTCGCCCATGTCGTAGCCCTCGCGGAGCCGGACGGGAGTAAAGCGCTTGTTGCTCACGTCCTCTGGCGTCAGCGGCATGACCTCACCCATTCATTACTCGGTTGACTCAGACGTTCGGATTGCACCGCCGGGGGCGGCATCAGGTTAATGCTGTCGAAACTCTAGCGCCTGTCCACAGACATGCCAGACGCGGACTGCGTCCAACCCTCCCGCAGGCAGGTGTCAAGGGTCTCAGCTCTGGTTGAAAAAGCCGCCCTCAACGATCCTCTGCTTGGCCTCGGCCGTGACCGAAACGTTCGCAGGTGAGATAAGAAACACCTTGTTGGTGACCCTCTCGATGTTCCCATAGGTAGCAAAGATCAGCCCCGCCGCAAAGTCGACGAGCCGTTTTGCGTCCGCATCGTCCATCTCAGTGAGGTTCATGATCACTGGCGTACCGTCACGGTAGTTCTCGCCGATCTGACGCGCCTCGTTGTAGGACGTCGGGGTCAGCGTGATGATCTTGGACAGCTCTGCCACCGCAGGCACCACCGTTGCTCGTCGCCGCTCGGACAGATCTGCCACCGGGGCCGGACGTGACTGCTTGGAGCGCACCGGCGCCTTGACCGGCTCGTGCGAGCGGGTCTCGTCGTCATCGCCCTCGTAGACGTCGTCGTCATACCCGGAGTCCTCGAGCAGGCCAAGGTATTCACCGAACCTGCGCATCGCACCGCTCATGCCGTCGCCTCCGTAGCGCAAGCGCAAGAGTACGGACGCGACAGCATGAGGGTTACGGTCGCTCGCTGGCGCTCGCTCATGACATCGTCACCTTCCCCAAAGTGTTTCTGATCCGAGACATTACTTGACCGTCGGCCTCTCTCCGAGGACCGCAGACCCGACACGTACGTGTGTCGCGCCATGTGAGATCGCCTGCTCCAGGTCGCCGCTCATCCCCGCCGACAGCACCGTCGCCTCGGGATGCTCGACGAGAAAGTCCTCCCGGATCCGCGCCAACCGCGCGAAGGCGGCGGCCGGATCCTCCCCGAGCGGCGCCACCGCCATCAGACCGCGCAGCCGAAGCCCGTCGGTCGCGACCACCTCGGCAGCGAGATCGCGTACGTCGCCAGGATCCGCGCCCGCGCGACCTTCTCGGTCGGGCGGGTCGAGCGAGACCTGCAGCAGGACGTCGAGGCTCTGGCCGCGCTCGCCCGCACCACGGCTGAGCCGGGACAGCAGCGAGCGGCGGTCGACGGACTCGACGACGTCGGCGTAGGCCGCCACGGCGGCCGCCTTGTTGGACTGCAGCCCGCCGATGTAGTGCCAGCGCAGCCCGAGGTCGGCACACTCCGCCGCCTTGCGCTCGGCCTCCTGGTGGCGGTTCTCGCCGACGTCGGTGACGCCGAGGCCGGCCAGGATGCGCACGTCGGAGGCGGGAAAGAACTTGGTGACCACGACCAGGTGGACCTCGTCGGCGGCCCGCCCGGCCTTCTCGGCGGCGCGGGCGATCCGCTCGCGGGTCTCCTCGAGCCCGGCGGCGATCTCGTCGGTGCGACTGGTCATCTCAGGCCCTCCCATCAGGCAGCACGGAGTCGGATCAGGGCGCCCAGCGACATGCCGGCACCGTCTCGGCGGAAGGAGTAGAGGTCGTCGGACTCGCGGGTACACCTGCTGACGTCGACGGCGTCGATGTCGTCGCGGGCCAGCTGCGCGAGCACTCCGGCGCCGACGTCGAGGCTGGGGGTGCCCCAGCTCGTGGTCGCCTTGGCGGCGGGCTCGACATCGGCGACCTCGGCCTGCATCGCCTCGGGCACCTCGTAGCACCGGCCGCACACGTAGGGGCCCATCCATGCGGTGATCGAGGTGGCGCCGAGCGCGCGCATCCGCGCGACCGTCTGCGGGACGACGCCGGCAGCCATACCGCGCCGCCCGGCGTGCGCAGCGCCGACGACGCCCGCAGCCTCGTCGGCCAGGAGCACCGGTACGCAGTCGGCGGTGCGCACCAGGAGCACCAGGTCGCGCTCGGTGGTCACGATGCCATCGGCCTCGGGGCGGGCGCCGCACCGCGCGTCGACGACGACGTCGCCGTGGACCTGGTAGAGGTCGGCGTACGGCGCGCCGTCGGCGAAGTCGGCCAGCAGCAGCCGGTGGTTCTCTGCTTTCGCCGTCTCCTCGTCCGAGCCGGCGACCGCGAGGTTGAGCTCGGCGTAGGGCGCAGCGCTGACCCCGCCGTACCTGTCAGTGAAAGCCAGGTCGACGAGGCCCGCGGAGGCTCGGAAGCTGTACAAACCGCGCCCTTACTTCAAGAAGTCGGGGACGTCGAGCTCGTCGTCGTTGAACTGGACGCTGGGAGCCGGCTTCTTGGGTGCGGGCGCAGGCGCGGGCTCGGCCGGCGGCGCCGCGGGCGGAGGCGTGGTCGGAGCCGGCTGGGCGGGCGGCGCAGCCGGCGTCTCGTTCGTCTCCTCGGACTCCTCGGCACGGCGGGTGGCGACCGCGGTCGCGACGGAGGCGTTCTCCCCGTTGCCGGCCGACTTCTGCTGAGTGGTCGCCCGGCCCTGCACGGTGCCGAGGCCGGACTGGCCCTCGCGACGCTTGGGCATGCCACCGTCGAAGCCGGCGGCGATCACGGTGACCCGCACCTCGTCACCGAGAGCGTCGTCGATGGTCGCACCGAAGATGATGTTGGCTTCCTCGTGGACCGCGTCGGCCACCAGCGCCGCCGCCTCGTTGATCTCGAAGAGGCCGAGGTCGGAGCCGCCGGCGATGGAGAGCAGCACGCCGTGGGCGCCGTCGATCGAAGCCTCCAGAAGCGGCGAGGAGACGGCCATCTCGGCTGCCTCGACGCTGCGGTTGTCACCGCGCGCGGAGCCGATGCCCATCAGCGCCGAGCCGGCGTTGGACATGACCGACTTCACGTCGGCGAAGTCGAGGTTGATCAGGCCCGGGGTCGTGATGAGGTCGGTGATGCCGGAGACACCCTGCAGCAGCACCTGGTCGGCCTGGCGGAACGCATCCATCACCGACACGTTGCGGTCGGAGATCGAGAGCAGCCGGTCGTTGGGGATGACGATGAGGGTGTCGACCTCCTCGCGGAGCTTGGTGATCCCCTCCTCGGCGGAGTTGGCGCGGCGACGCCCCTCGAAGGCGAACGGGCGGGTCACCACACCGATGGTCAGCGCGCCGAGGCTGCGGGCGATGCGGGCCACGACCGGCGCGCCGCCGGTGCCGGTGCCGCCACCCTCGCCGGCGGTCACGAACACCATGTCGGCGCCCTTGATGACCTCTTCGATCTCGTCGGCGTGGTCCTCGGCGGCGCTCTCCCCCACACCAGGGTTGGCGCCCGCACCGAGACCGCGGGTCAGCTCACGGCCGATGTCGAGCTTGACGTCGGCGTCGCTCATCAGCAGCGCCTGGGCGTCGGTGTTGATGGCGATGAACTCGACCCCCTTGAGGCCGACCTCGATCATCCGGTTGACAGCGTTGACGCCGCCGCCACCGATGCCGACGACCTTGATGATCGCCAGGTAGTTCTGTGCAGCTCCCACGGTGGTCGCCCTTTCGCTCGATGTTGGTCGTCGCGGCCCGGTTCAACCCTGACCCTCAGCCTGAGGGTTATAGTTATGTCAACCTCGCCGTTCTCAGAACAGTAGGCAGGCGTACCTCCTCAATTCGGCACGACACGCGGATGCGGATCAGTTGTGCAGATCCGTTGCCGTCCGGTAGGGGCAATCGGGCAGAGCCGTCCGGTAGCGGCGGTCGCTCAGTCGGTGCTCTTGCTGGTGACGGGCTGACCGGGCACCGAGACGTCGTAGCGGGCAACCTTCGGCTCCGCCTTCATCAGTGCGACCAGCACGTCGGCCTTGGTGTCGGACTGGGCACTGCTCCCCCACACGACACGCTTGTCGTTGTTCATCTCCAGGGAGATCGAGTCGACGGTGGTGACCTCGACGTGGTCGACCCTCTTGGCGAGGTCGGCCGGCAGAGCCGAGGCCACGGCGGCGGCTTCGCGCAGCGCGGAGGAGTTCGTGCCGGTGACGGTGTTCACCATGGGCAGGCCGCGCGGCGCCTTCTTGTAGTCCCAGAAGACGGTGCCGGTCTCGTCGAGGGCCCGCAGCCGGCCGCCGATGGAGACGACCGCGACCGGCGTACGTTCGGTGACGTCGACCCGGATCTTGTCGGGCCACTCCCGCGAGACGTTGACCGAGCGCACCATCGGCAGGCCGTTGAGCACACGCAGCTGGACGGCGCCGAGGTCGGCGGTGGCCAGCGGCTCCCCGATCGGCACGCCGGCGTACTTGACGACCTCCTTGGCGTTGGTCATCTTCATGTCGCCGTGGGCAACGGTGCCCTTGACCTGGAGCCAGGTGGAGAAGTAGACCGCCCAGATCCCGCCGAGCAGGAGGGCGATGATCAGCGTGCCGACGATGATGTAGCGCCACGCGAGCCAGCGCCGACGCCACTGGCGACGAGCGAAGGCCTTGCGGCTCTTGAGGGTCGCAGCGTCGACCGGGGCGCGCTCGGCCGAGGTCCGGTCCGACCTCGGCGCTGTGCGCGGCGCCGGACCGGGCTCGGAGCTCGGGTCTTCGGAGGTCGGGTCTTCGGAGGTCGGATCAGGGGTCGGCTCGGAGGTCGCCGCGGCACCCGTCTCGGGCGCGGCGTCCTCGGAGTCGGGAGCGGTCTCGCGCTCCACGGATGCCGACCGAGCGATCTCGAGAGCCTCGTCGATCTCGACGCCTGGCCCCTTCTCCCCCATGCTGCTCCCTCCAGCGCCTACTGCTCTGCAGCCGTACGTAGCCTGGCGAGCACCATCGGCCCCACCTCGGTCACGGTACCTGCCCCGAGCGTCAGAACGAGGTCACCGGGACGGGCGCGCCGGGCGAGCTCGTCGGCGGCCTCCTCCAGCCCGCCGACGCTGGCCACCTGGCCGGGCGGCAGCGGCACCGCGTCGGCGACCAGCTTGCCGGTCACCTCCGGGTCGTAGTCCTCACGAGCCAGATAGACGTCGAGCACGACGACCTCGTCGGCGGCGCCGAGCACGCGGCCCATCTCCTCGCCGAAGATCCTCGTGCGCGAGACCATGTGTGGCTGGAAGCCCACGATCAGGCGTCCGGAGCCGGCCACCGAGCGCCCGGAGACGAGGTCACCGGCGATCTCGGAGGGGTGGTGGGCGTAGGAGTCGTAGACGCGTACGCCGCCGGCCTCTCCCTTGCGCTCCATCCGCCGCCGCGTGCCGGTGAACGACTCCAGGCCGGCCTTGAGCAGGTCGAAGGAGTGGCCCAGACGCAGGCCCACGGTGATGGCGGCCAGCGCGTCGGCGACGTAGTGACGGCCGGGGATCTTCAGCGTGATGCGTCCCAGCTCGTCGAGCCCGTCGACGACGGTGAAGGAGGAGGTGGTGCCTTCGAGCACCACGTCGACGGCGCGCACGTCGGCGACCTCCGACTCGCCCACACCGATGAAACGGCGGCCGAGCGAGTGGGCGACGTGACGCAGGTCGGCGGCGCCGGGGTCGTCGATGACCGCGACCAGGAAGCCGTCGGGAGCCAGGCGGCCCACGAACTGGGCGAACCCCTCGCGGTAGGCCTCCTCGGTGCCCCACTGGTCGAGGTGGTCGGCCTCGACGTTGGTGACGACCGCGGCGTAGGGCTTGTAGACCAGGAAGGCGCCGTCGGACTCGTCGGCCTCGGCGACGAACAGGTCGCTGGAGCCTTCGGCCGCGTTGGTGCCGGAGGCGGCGAGCTCGCCGCCGACGGTGTAGGTGGGCGCGGCCCCCGCCGTCTGGAGGGCGACGGTCAGCAGCGACGTGGTCGTGGTCTTGCCGTGGGTGCCGGCCACCGCGAGCACGCGGCGGCCTTCCATCACCGAGGCGAGACCGGCCGAGCGCGGGTAGATCCGCAGACCCTTCTCCACCGCCGCGACGTACTCGGGGTTGTCGTCGCGGATCGCCGTGGAGACGATCAGCGTGTCGACCCCCTCGACCTGGGAGGCGTCGTGACCGACGAAGACGGTCGCGCCCTCCTCGCGCAGCGCCGCGACCATCGAGGAGTCGGCGCCGTCGCTGCCGGAGACCGTGATCCCGCGGGCCAGCATGACGCGGGCGATCGCCGAGAGACCCGCTCCCCCGATGCCGATGAAGTGGACCCGGCCCAGCTGCTCGGCCGGAAGGATGTGTTCAGGAACGGGCACCCTCATGACTTACCTCCTGCAACGACCTCGAAGACCATCCGGGCCAGCCGCTCGTCGGCGTCGCGCGGCACCAGGTCGCTGGCGGCCTTCGACATCGCCTCCAGCCGGGAGCGGTCGGTGACGATGGGTGCCACGTGGGCCGTGACCCACTCGGCGCTCATCTCGGCGTCGGAGACCAGCACCGCGCCACCGGCGTCGACGACGGCCTTGGCGTTGAGCGACTGCTCGCCGTTGCCGATCGGCAGGGGTACGTAGATCGCCGGCACGCCCACGGCGCTCGCCTCGATCACCGAGTTGGCGCCGGAGCGGCAGATCATCAGGTCGGCCGCGGCCAGCGCGAGATCCATCCGGTCGACGTAGTTGAGCACGTGGTAGCCGGGGCCGGGCGAGGCCAGCTCGTTCTTAGGGCCGATCACGTGGAGCACCTGGACCCCGTTGCCGGCCAGCGTGCGGTAGGCACCGGAGACCGCCTCGTTGATCCGCCGGGCACCCTGCGACCCGCCGGTGACCACGATCGTGGGCCGGTGCTGGTCGAGCCCGAAGAAGCTGCGTGCCTCGGCACGCAGCGCCCAGCGGTCCATCGTCGAGATCATCCGGCGGATCGGCAGCCCGACGTACTCGCCCTTCGGCAGCTTGGTGTCGGGGAAGCTCACCGCGACCCGATCGGCGACGCGCGCGCCCGCCTTGTTGGCGAGCCCGGGGATCGCGTTGCCCTCGTGGACGACGATCGGGATGTGGCGCCGCTTCGCGGCGAGGTAGGCGGGCATCGAGACGTAGCCGCCGTAACCGACGACGACGTCGGGCCGCACCCGGTCGAGCACCTCGTAGGTCGCCTCGACCGCGCCCTTCAGGTTGGCCGGCACCTTCAGCAGGTCGGCGCTGAGCTGGCGCGGCATCGGCACCGGCGGGATCAGCTCGAGCGGGTATCCCGCGGCGGGAACCACCTGGTTCTCCAGGCCGCGGGGCGTGCCGAGACAGGTCACCTCGACGCCCGGGTCGAGACGACGCAGGGCATCTGCGGTGGCGAGCAGGGGGGATGTGTGTCCGGCGGAGCCACCACCGGCGAGGAGGGCCTTCATGATGCGTCAGAACTTATCGGTTGCGTTGGCCACGACGGTAAGCGGCTGCCTGCCTGGCGCGATCCTTTGCCAAGGCTTTACGGTGCGAGAGCGCTGCCGCCGCCGCAGGCTCACGACGAGCGAACCCGATGACCACGCCCAGCGCGACCATCGACGGGATCAGCGCCGAGCCGCCGTAGGAGACCAGGGGCAGCGGGATGCCGATCACCGGCAGCAGCGCGAGCACCATGCCGACGTTGATGATCATCTGGCCGAGCAGCCAGACCAGCACGCCGAAGCTGAAGTAGCGTACGAACGGCCGGTCGGTCTGGCGGGCGACCTTGATCAGCGCGAAGGCGAGGGTCAGGAACAGGCCGACGACCAGGAGCGTGCCGACCAGGCCGAGCTCCTCCCCCAGCACCGCGAAGATGTAGTCGGTGTGGGCCTCCGGAAGGTCTCCCCACTTCTGCTGGGAGGCGCCGATGCCCTGACCGAGGACACCGCCCGAGCTCAGCGCGTAGAGGCCGTGGGAGGGCTGCCAGCCCTCTCCGTGGAAGTCCTTGAACGGGTCGACGAAGCTGGTCAACCGGGCGAGCCGTTCGGTGTCGGTGCTGATCAGGAACAGCACCGAGACGCCGATGACCGATATCGCGATCCCGAAGAGCTTTCCCGGCGCACCGACGACCCACAGCATGCCGAGCGCGATCGTGAAGAAGACCAGGGCGGTGCCGAGGTCCTTTCCGGCGAGGACGAGCCCTGTGGCCACCCCGATGCCGGGCAGCACCGGCATCAGCACCTCGTGGAGGCTGTCGAGGCGACGGTCCTTGAGCGCGTAGACGTGGGCTGTCCACAGCACGATCGCCAGCTTGGCGATCTCCGAGGGCTGGATCTTGACCGGGCCGGCACCGATCCAGTTCTGCTGCCCGTTGACGTCGTGACCGAGGAAGATCGTCAGGAACAGAAGGACGCAGGCAACGAAGAACCCGGGCCACGCCATCCGACGCAGGTGCCTGGGCCGGATCCGTGAGGCGATGAACGCGCACGGGATGCCGATCATCACCCACAGCACCTGGCGTCCGACGATCGCGTAGGAGTTGTCCATCACCCGGTAGGACCACACGCTCGAGGCCGAGAGGACCATGATCAGTCCGATGGTCAGCAGCAGCGCCGAGCTGGTCAGCAGCAGGTAGTAGGCCGCCAGCGGTCGGTTGAGCGCCACCCTCAGCGCATGGAACCACGCCTTGAGATAGCCCAGCGCCGTCTTCGGGTAGGACCGTGCTCCCTGTGTCGATGCTCCCTGCGTCGATCCGGAACCGGTCCGGTCGGGGCTCGTGGTCGTCACCAGCACTCCCTCCAAGCTCCGATGGCGTACGTCGTCGTCATTCTCCCGCGTCGCCCCGCCCGATCCACCGCACCCGGGCCCGCGTGTCGCCCTCCGCCGAGACAGGTCGAAGAGTCACTTCTGCAGGTCGAGAGGTCACCGGGGTGACCTCTCGACCTGCAGGAGTGACGTCTCGGCCTGCAGAAGTGACCTCTCGGCGGAGGTTGGTTCAGAGGCGGCGGCGTACGGCCTCGGCGAAGGCGTCGCCGCGGGCCTTGTAATCACGGAACTGGTCCTGGCTGGCGCAGCCGGGGGCGAGCAGGACGGTGTCGGCGACCCGGGCGAGTTCGGCGGCGGTCTCGACCGCGGCGGCGATGGCCGCGGGGCCGTCGGCGATGTCGATCTGGACGACGTCGACCTGGGGTGCGTGGGCGGCGAGGGCCGAGGCGATGACGTCGCGGTCCTGACCGATCAGCACCACGGCGCGAAGCCGGTCGTCGATCGTGGCGACCAGGTCGTCGAACCGGGCGCCCTTGGCCAGCCCGCCCGCGATCCAGACCACCGGGTCGTAGGCCTGCAGCGACGCCTGGGCGGCGTGCGGGTTGGTGGCCTTGGAGTCGTCGACCCAGGTGATGCCCTCGGCCTCGGCGACGACCTCGATGCGGTGGCCGTCGGGCCGGAACGTCTTCAGCCCGTCGCGCACCGCCGCCTGGGAGACGCCGTGAGCGCGCGCGAGGGCGGCAGCGGCCAGGGCGTTCTGCACGTAGTGAGGAGCGCTGGAGGGAAGATCGGCGATCTGGCACAGCTCGGCGGCGGAGGTCTGACGCTCCTCGATGAAGGCGCGGTCGACCAGGATGTCTTCGACGACCCCGACCTGCCCGACGGCCGGGGTGCCGAGGGTGAACCCGATCGCGCGGGCCCCCTCGACGACGTCGGCCTCCTCGACCAGATGCATCGTGGCCTCGTCGGCGACGTTGTAGACACAGGCGCGCTGCACGCCCTCGTAGACGCGGCCCTTGTCGGCGGCGTAGTCGTCCATCGAGGGATACCAGTCGAGGTGGTCCTCGGCGATGTTGAGCACGACGGCCGCCTCGGCCGACATCGAGGAGGTGTAGTGGAGCTGGAAGGAGGAGAGCTCGACGGCGAGCACGTCGTAGGCGTCAGGGTCCATCACGGCCTCGACGATCGGCAGGCCGACGTTGCCGACGGCGACCGACCGCAGCCCCGCCGTACGCAGGATGTTGTCGAGCATCTGCACGGTCGTGGTCTTGCCGTTGGTGCCCGTGACCGCCAGCCACGGGGCGGCGTTGTCGGGGTCGCGCAGCCGCCAGGCGAGCTCGACCTCCCCCCAGATCGGGATGCCCCGCTCGCGCGCCTGGGCGAGCAGCGGCGCGGTGGGCCGCCACCCCGGGGAGGTGACCAGCACGTCGACGCCGTCGGGCAGCACGTGGGTGGCTCCCTCGCCGAGGCGTACGTCGGCCCCCAGGATGCCGAGCAGCTTGGCCTTCTCCTGACGCTCCTCGTCGCCGGGCGACTCGTCGAGAGCGATCACGGAGGCACCGAGGTGGGTGAGGTTGTCGGCGGCGGCGAACCCGGAGACGCCGAAGCCGGCCACGACCGCCCTCACGCCCTCCCAGGAGTCGTTGCGGCCGAGATCGTCGAGGTTGATGGAGTCGCTCATCAGATGCCCGCCACCCATTCGGCGTAGAAGATGCCCAGACCTGCGGCGACGCAGAGGCCGGTGATGATCCAGAACCGGATCACCACGGTGACCTGCTCCCAGCCGAGCATCTCGAAGTGGTGATGGATCGGCGCCATCCGGAAGAGCCGTTTGCCGGTGCCGGTGCGGGCCTTGGTGACCTTGAACCAGCTGACCTGCAGCATCACCGCGACGGTCTCCATCACGAACAGGCCGCCGACGATGATCAGCAGCAGCTCGGTGCGCGACATGATCGCGAAACCGGCCAGCACCGAGCCCAGCGCGAGCGAGCCGGTGTCACCCATGAAGATCTTGGCCGGCGACGCGTTCCACCACAGGAACCCGAAACAGGCACCCGCGATCGCCGCGGCCAGGATCGCCATGTCGAGCGGGTCACGCACCTCGTAGCAGGTGCCGATCTCGACGCTCGGCCGGCCGCAGCGCTGGTTGTTCTGCCAGATCGAGATGATCGTGTAGGCGGCGAAGACGATGCCGGCCGAGGCGGCCAGCAGCCCGTCGAGCCCGTCGGTCAGGTTGGTGGCGTTGGAGGTGCCGTTGACCATCACCCACACGAGGATCAGGATCACGATCCACGGCAGGTGCGGGCCGAAGTCACGGATGAAGGAGAGCTGGTCGGAGGCCGGCCTGATCCCGGCGTGGTTGGCGAGCCCGGGCAGCAGCGCCACCGCACCGAAGGTGAGCGCGACGATCGTCTGGCCGATCAGCTTGGCCCAGCTGCGCAGACCGAGGTTGCGCTGCATGAAGACCTTGATGAAGTCGTCGACGAAGCCGACCACGGCCATACCGACGAAGAGGAAGAGCAGCAGGTAGGCCGTCGCGCTCGGAGCGTCTCCGGTGAGCAGCTTGGCCGCGATGTAGCCGACGATGACCGAGATCACGATGGCGACACCGCCCATCGTGGGGGTGCCGCGCTTGGTGTGGTGCGTCGTCGGGCCGTCCTCGCGGATCTCCTGCCCGTAGCCCAGCTTCGTGAACTGTACGATCGCAAATCGGGTGCCGAGCAGCGAGAACAGGAGCGCAATCGCTCCGCTCAGCAGGATCGCTCTCATGTCAGCCGGGTGCCTTCCTTGGTGTGTCGACATCCGATGTCGACGTGATCGATCGCCTTCGCCCCCGGGCCGCCGCGCACACGGAAGCCCGGCAAGCCTCGTGCATTCTTCCCTACGCCGTTCGCGCGCTCGCGGCGCCCCGCCGTTTGGGGGTCCGTCACACCACCGTACGTGCCGGAGGGGGTATCAGCTGCCTGCGACCCACTCGGCGTAGAAGATGCCCAGCCCGGCGGCGACGCAGAGGCCGGTGATGATCCAGAACCGGATCGTGACGGTCACCTGCTCCCAGCCGAGCATCTCGAAGTGGTGATGGATCGGGGTCATCCGGAAGATGCGCTTGGGCGTGCCGGTCACCTTGCGGGTGAGCTTGAACCAGCTCACCTGCATCATCACCGCCGTGGTCTCCATGACGTAGAGGCCGCCGATGATGATCAGCAGCAGCTCGGTGCGCGAGAGGATCGCGAAGCCGGCCAGCACCGACCCGATCGCGAGCGAGCCGGTGTCGCCCATGATGATCTTGGCCGGCGACGCGTTCCACCACAGGAACCCGAAACAGGCACCCGCGATCGCCGCGGCCAGGATCGCCATGTCGAGCGGGTCACGCACCTCGTAGCAGGCACCGCCCTCCAGGCCCGGGCGCCCGCAGCGCTGGTTGTTCTGCCAGATCGAGATGATCGTGTACGTCGCGAACACGAGCGCCGCGGACCCGGCCACGAGGCCGTCGAGGCCGTCGGTCAGGTTGGTGGCGTTGGAGGTGCCGGTGACCATCACCCAGATCAGGACGAGCAGCGCGGCGCCGCCGGCCCAGTAGAGGGCACCGCTGCCGCCGAGCAGGTGCGGCCCGAAGTCGCGGATGAACGAGAGGCGGTCGGAGGCCGGGGTGATGCCCTCGGCGTCGGCCATCGAGGGATGCAGCGCGACCGCGCCGAACCCGAGCGCGACCACCGTCTGCCCGACGATCTTCGCGCGCCCCCGCAGCCCGAGGTTGCGCTGCATGAAGACCTTGATGAAGTCGTCGACGAAGCCGACCAGCGCCATACCGACGAGCAGGAAGATCAGCAGGTACGCCGTCGCGCTGGGCGGGCGCCCCGTGATCAGCATCGATGCGAAGAAGCCGCCGACCACCGAGAGCACGATCGCGACCCCGCCCATCGTGGGAGTGCCCCGCTTGACGAAGTGGGTCGTCGGGCCGTCCTCGCGGATCGGCTGGCCATAGCCGAGCCGCGTGAACTGGAGGATCGCGAACCGGGTGCCGACCAACGAGAGCAACAGCGCGATGCCCCCGCTCAGCAGGATCGCTCTCATCTCAGCCTGGCGCCTTCCTGTGCCCTGTCGTCACATGTGGCCACTGCTCGTCGCCGGTCGGTGCCTGCCGGAGACCCGTGCGATACCTGTACGGAGCACGGTGTCGGCACCTGCTGCCTCATTGTGGCCCACAGGCCCTCCCGAACTGCGCAACCGCGCCGTGCCAGCCCGTCGCTCGGGCCTTCGGTCACTGCTTCGCGATCGCCTCACGGGCGACCTCGCGGTCGTCGAACGGATGCGTGACGCCCTCGATCTCCTGACCGGTCTCGTGCCCCTTGCCGGCGACGACGACGATGTCGCCGGGCTCGGCCAGCTCGATCGCGCGCCCGATCGCGGCCCGCCTGTCGCCGATCTCCTCGACGATCGCGCGAGCACCGGTGGTGCCCTCCAGCACCTGGCGCCTGATGCTCGCCGGGTCTTCGGTGCGAGGGTTGTCGTCGGTGACGATCACGTGGTCGGCCAGGCGTGCGCTGATCTCCCCCATGATCGGACGCTTGCCGGAGTCGCGGTCTCCCCCGGCACCGATCACCGCGATCAGCTTCGACTCGGTCAGCGGCCGCAGCGTGCCGAGCGCGGCCTCGACGGCATCTGGCTTGTGCGCATAGTCGACGACGACGGTGAACGGCTGTCCGGCGTCGACCCGCTCGAGCCGTCCCGGCACACCCGACCCCTGGGTGAGGGCGGCGGCCGCGCTGCGTACGACCTCGGTCGATGCCCGCTCACCGGGGGCGGCGTAGGCATGGTGGATGCTCGCCAGCGCGGCGAGGGTGTTGCTCACGTTGTAGTCGCCGGCCAGCGGGCTGGCGGCCGGGAGCTCGAGGCCGTCGGGGCCGTGGACGACGAAGCTCGAGCCGTCGGGACGCAGCTCGATGCCCGAGACGTGCCAGTCGGCGGACTCCTCGTGCAGGGCATAGGTGACGACGGGGATGCTCGCCTCCTCGGCCAGCCGGCGCCCGTGCTCGTCGTCGATGTTGACGATGCCCATCCGCGCCCGCTCGGGGGTGAACAGCGCGGCCTTCGCCTGGAAGTAGTCCTCGACCGTGTCGTGGAAGTCGAGGTGGTCGCGGCCGAGGTTGAGGAAGACCGCGACGTCGAAGACGACTCCGTCGACGCGCCCCATCACCAGCGCGTGGGAGGAGACCTCCATCGCGCAGGCCTCGGTGTCCTCCTCCACCATGCGGGCGAAGAGCCCGTGCAGATCGGGTGCCTCGGGCGTGGTCAACGGCGTCTTCACGTCGTGTCCGCCGATCCGGGTGCCGACCGTGCCGATGACGCCGGCAGCGTGGCCGGCCTCGAGCAGCGCGCTCTCGGCCAGGCGGGTGGTCGTCGTCTTGCCCTGGGTGCCGGTCACGCCGATCAACCGGAGCCTGCTCGACGGGTCGCCGTAGACGCGGGCCGAGAGCGCCCCGAGCACCTTGCGCGGCTGGTCGGCGAGCAGCGTCGGCACCTCGATGCGCTGAGCCTCGAGCTGGGCGGCACCGGCAGCATCGGTGAGCACCGCCACCGCCCCGGCCTCGAGTGCGCCGGCGGCATAGGTGGCGCCGTGCGCCCGGCTGCCGGGGAGTGCGGCGTAGAGGTCGCCCGGCATCACTCGCTGGGAGCTCAAGCTCACCCCGGTGACGCTGGCCTCGCCACGCAGCTCCAGGTCGAGCTCGGCGGCCAGGTCGCTCAGTGTCACCGGCTCGGTCACCTTCGGGCGGGTCGGGCTCGTCGGGCCCGCCGTCTTCTCGTACGCACTGCTCACCTGCCGAAGGCTATCGGCCCGGCAGGACCAGGTCCCGCCGGGCCGATCCCAGGCGTGGCGTCAGGCGTGGCGCAGCTGTGTCAGCGCCGCTGCGCTCAGCTCGCGCGGCTGCTCACCAGGCACGACGAGCACGACCGGCACGCTGGCGTTGGCGACCACCGCGGAGGTGATCGAGCCGTCGGCGAGCTGGGCGGCGCGGCCACGGGGCGAGGAGCCGAGCGCGATCGTCCGGGCGCGGGTCTCGGTGGCATACCGAGCCAGCTCCACACCGGCGCTCGCGTGGTCGCCGACGCTGTGGAGCACCAGGCCAGTCGCGCTCATGCCACGAGCGCCGAGGCGGTCGAGGTGGGCGCGTACGGTCGCGGCCGCCGCCTCCGGCTCCTCGGCGTCGATCGCCTGCTCCTCGATCACGTCGGTCTCACGGACGTGGACCACCTCCAGCGGCGCGCCCTCGGCGGCAGCCATCTCGGCGGCCCGGTCGACGACCTCGTCGGCGTCGGGCGTGGCGCCGACGGCGACCAGCACCGGGCGTCCCTCGCCACGCACCGGGCCGACCGGCTCCAGCGTGGGCGTGACCGGCTCCGCGGCCTCCCCCGACTCGGCGGCCTTGATCAGCTGGTGACCGCTGGCCAGCACCGGGATCGCGACCAGGAAGGCAGCAGCGCCGACGTAGAAGGCCACGGACTGGTCGGTGGCCTCGGCGATCTTGCCGGCGGCGAACGGGGCCAGCCCGCCACCGATGAAGCGTACGAACCCGTAGGCCGAGGAGGCGATCGGCCGCTCCACCGGCGAGACGAGCATGACCGCCTGGGTGGTGAGCGTGTTGTTGAGACCGACGAAGATGCCCGACAGGATCACCGCGCCCATCACCACCGGCGGCGAGGAGACGCCCAGACCGATGACGGTCAGCAGGATGCCGAGGCCGAGCAGGTTGACGTAGAGGGTCGGTGCCGTGCCGAAGCGTCGCTGTGCCCACGGCGCGCCCCACACGGCGAAGATCGCGACCAGGATGCCCCAGGCGAAGAAGACCCAGCCGAGCTGCAGCGGGTCGTGCAGCTGCATCGGGTAGGGCGCGTAGCCGAGCAGGGTGAAGAAGCCCCAGTTGTAGAGCAGCGCCATCATGCCCATCGTCAGCAGGCCGCGGTGGCGCAGCGCCGCCAACGGAGCGACCAGGGAGACCTTCTTCTCCGGCTTCGGTGTGGGCGGGAGGAAGAACAGGGTCGCGATCAGCGCGATCGCCATGAGCGCGGAGACCCCGAAGAACGGTCCGCGCCAGGAGATGCCGCCGAGCACTCCGCCCAGGAGCGGGCCGACGGCGATGCCGAGGCCGAGCGCGGTCTCGTAGAGGATGATCGCCCCCGAGAACCCACCGCTGGCCGAGGCCACGATCACGGCGAGGCTGGTGGAGATGAACAGTGCGTTGCCCAGGCCCCAGCCGGCCCGGAAGCCGACGATGCCGTCGACGCCACCGGCGGTGCCGGCCAGCCCGGCGAACCCGACGATGAGCACCAGGCCGAGGATCAGCGTCCACTTGGCGCCGATCCTGCTCGAGACCCAGCCGACGCCGATCATCGCCACGGCGGTCACCACGAGATAGCTGGTGAACAGCAGCGACACCTGCGCCGGCGTGGCCTCCAGCTCCTCGGCGAGCACCGGCAGGATCGGGTCGACGAGCCCGATGCCCATGAAGGACACCACGCACGCGAACGCGACCGCCCACACGGCACGAGGTTGCTTGAACGGACTGACGGCAGCTGCCCCGGAGTGGGAGCTCATTGCTTTCCTCTTCTCACTACGATCTTTCGTACGCGTCGCCGGCATGCGGGCGCGTCAGGACTCGAGCACGACCTCGGCCAGCCGGTCGAGGGCCGGCAGCGCGGCGGCGATGGCGGCACGGTCTTCTGCGGAGACCCGCGCCAGGGCGCCGTCGAGGACGCCGGCACGCTGACGGCGTCTGGCGGCGAGCACCTCTCGCCCGGCGTCGGTGACCTCGACCAGCACCGCGCGCCGGTCGGCGTCGTCGGCGACCCGGGCGAGCATCCCCTGCCGGGTGAGCCGGTTGACCAGCTGCGTCATCGCCGGCTGGGAGACCCCGGCGACCCGCGCCAGCTCGGTCACCCGCTGCGGACCGGTGCGGGCGAGCCCCGCCAGCACCGCGGCCGCCGTCGGCGAGACGTCGCCCGCGGTCGACACCTCCCGCACCAGTCGCACCACCTTCTCGAGCGCGAGCGACAGGTCATGTCCGGATGCTGGTGTCGTGCTCACCAGATAAACATAACATACCTATGTTATGCATTCGACCTGCGGTCGAGATCAGTCGACCTGGCCCGAGATCACCAGCCGGTCGGGATCTTCGAGGGCTCGGTGCCGGTCGGCGGGACGCCGTAGCGGCGCAGCGCGAACGACATGACCTTGGAGAAGACCGGGCCGGTGACGGTGCCGCCACCGCCGCCGTTGCCGGGGTTGTGGATGGCGACGTAGACGGTGAACCGCGGGTCGTCACTGGGGGCGAAGCCGCCGAAGGACACGGTGGTGGTGCCGTCGTAGCACTTGCACTCGGAGTTGACGCGCTGTGCGGTGCCGGTCTTGCCGGAGACGCGGTAGCCCGGGACGGCGGCCTGCTTCGCGGTGCCGTTGACCGGGTCGTTGATGACCCGCTCCATCATCTGCGCGGTCTCGGAGGCGGCCTTGTCGGAGACCACCCGCGTGCGCTGGGCGGTGTCGGTGCCGACCTCGATGCCGGAGTTGTTGGTGGCCTTCCCGGCGATCAGGCTCGGGTCGATGCGTACGCCGCCGTTGGCGATCGTGTTGAGCGCCGCGGTCATCTGCACCGCGTTGACCGAGATGGACTGGCCGAAGTCGATGCGGTCCTCGTTGGCCGCGGTCCAGACCTCGGGGGCGGCGAGCAGACCGGCCGACTCGGTGTCGAGCCCGATGCCGGTGCGCTTGCCCTGGCCGAAGGCCGAGAGATAGTCGCGCAGCTGGCCGTCGGCGTACTTGTTGGCGGCCATCACGGTGCCGATGTTGGACGACTTCGCGATCACACCGGCGAGGGTGAGCTTCTCGATGCCGTGCTCGTACCAGTCGTGGATGTCGGCGTCGCCCGACTTGTAGGAGCCCGGAACCCGCAGCTTCGTCTTCGGCGAGACGAGGCCCTGGTCGAGCAGACCGGCGACGGTGAGCACCTTCTGCACCGAGCCCGGCTCGTAGACGTTGGAGAGGGCGTTGCTGCCGCGCAGCGCCTTCGGCGAGGCCGCCGGGTCGCGCGCGTCGAAGGTCGGGTAGTCGGCGAGGCTCAGGATCTCGCCGGTCTTGGTGTCCATGACGACCGCCATCCCCGACTCCGCACGCGACTTCTGTACGGCGTCCATCAGCGTCTGCTGCACGTAGTACTGCAGGTCGCGGTCGATGGTGAGGCTCAGGTCGTGGCCGTCGACGGGGTCGACGCGGTTGTTGGTGCCCAGCGGCATCCGGGTGCCGCTGACCGGGCTGGTCGCGTCGTACTCGGCGTGGCCGTCCTTGCCGGCCAGGTGCTTGTCGAAGCCGGCCTCGAGGCCGGCCAGCGGGCCGTCGTTGCCGAGGAAGCCGACCAGGTTGGCCGCGACGTCACCGCTGGGGTAGTTGCGCAGCGGGTCGCGGCTGGTCCACAGCCCCTGGTAGCCCTCCTTGCCCGCCTTCTCCACGGCGGCGGTCGCCTGGGTCGCGGGCACCTGACGCTTGATGTACTGGAACCGGCTGCCGTCCTTGCGCAGCTTGGTCAGCGCCGAGGCGTAGTCGACGCCGAGCTCCTTGGCCAGGAACGCCGCGATCGCCGGCGCGTCCTTCTTGGTCTGCTTCGGGTCGGCGAGCACCATCAGCCCGTCGGAGGAGTCGGCGAGCGCCTCGCCGTCACGGTCGAGGATCTCGCCGCGCTCGGCCGGCAGCACGACATCGACGACGTTCTCGGCCGCCGCCATCGCGGCGTACGAGTGCGGGTCGATGCCCTGCAGCTGCACGAGCCGGCCGCCGAAGACCGAGAGCACCATCGCGACCAGGATGAACCCGACCCGGAGCCGGATGTGCACGGGACCACGCCGACGGACCTCGTTGCCGGCCGATCCCTTGCCCGAACCTCGGGCCGATCGCTGGGCCGGCTTCGCGGGCCTCCTGCGGAGGTTGCGCTGGGCCATCTCGGTCCTCCCCTACCCCATGTCTTCTGTGACTGGTGTTGCCAGTGTGTCCTAGCGGATCGATGCGACCAGCCAGCGACTCGCCCTCAGCGAGCCTCGCCCGAGGACGTACGCTTCCGCTCCTCGGCCTTCTTCTCCTCGGCCTTCTTCTTGGCGAGCGCGGTCTCCTCGGCCTTCTTCTTGTCCTCGGCGGCCTTGCGCGTCTTCGCCTCGGCCAGCTGCACGCTGTAGGGCTTGGCGACCTTCGGGTGCAGCGGCGGCGTCGCGGAGCGGTCGGCCGCGGCCGACTCGCCCTCGACCTTCGCCTCGGGCACCCGGAGCATGGCCGCGTTCTGCGGGACGACCATGCCGAGCCCCTTCGCCTTGGCGGCGATCTTGTGCGGGTCCTCCATCTTCTTCAGCTCGCCGTCGAGGGCCTGCTCACGTGCGGCGAGCGTGGTGGCCTGCTCCTGGAGGCGCGCCTCCTGGAAGGCCGACTGCTGCATCGAGGTGTTGAAGACGAGCAGGCCGACGATGCCGCCGATCAGCAGCATCGAGACGAGCACGACGAAAGGCAGCCGCGGCGCCATCGCCCCGGCGGGCATCGAGGCGGGGACCGCGGTGAGTCGCGTCTGGGTTGTCTCGGCCGCCTGGTCGGGGCGGCGCTCTGGCGCCTGCGGCGCGGCGGCGATGCTCATCTGCTTGCTCCAGGGTTCGACTGTGCTTGGTTGTTTCGGGGCTTGGTGCGCTCCACGGCGCGCAGCCGCACCGAGGCGGCGCGCGGGTTCTCCTCGATCTCGGCCTCGTTGGCCTGCTCGGACCCACGGGTGAGCAGGCGGAAAGCGGGTTCGGCCTCCGGGGGCACGAACGGCAGGTCGGGAGGCACGTCGAGCCTGGTCACCTCGGCGAAGGCTCGCTTGGTGAGCCGGTCCTCGAGGGAGTGGTAGGACTCGACCACCACCCGGCCACCGACGCCGACCGCCTCCAACGAGTCGGGCAGGGCCTGTCGCAGCGCGCCGAGCTCGTCGTTGACCTCCATCCGCAGCGCCTGGAAGGTGCGCTTGGCCGGATGCCCACCAGTGCGCCGGGCCGGCGCCGGGATCTCCGCGTAGAGCAGCTCCACCAGCGGTGCGCTCGTCGTGAACGGCACCTTCTCGCGGCGGGCGACCACGGCGTAGGCGATCTTCTTGGCGAACTTCTCCTCGCCGTAGTCCCGCAGGATCCGGGTCAGGTCGGCGGCCGAGTAGGTGTTGAGCACGTCGGCGGCCGTCTGGCCCTGGGTGGCGTCCATCCGCATGTCGAGCGGTGCGTCCTCGGCGTAGGCGAAGCCACGCTCGCGCTGGTCGAGCTGCATAGAGGAGACACCGAGGTCGAAGAGCACGGCCTGGACCTCGTCGAGGCCCTGGTCGGCGACCACCTCGAGGATCTGGTCGTAGACGGCGTGGACGCCGGTCCACCGATCACCGAAACGCGCGAGCCGCTCCCCCGCTATCGAGAGAGCGTAGGTGTCGCGATCGATGCCGATGACCCGTGCGCCGGGGATCTGCTCGAGGACCGCCTCGGTGTGGCCACCGTGGCCGGTCGTGCAGTCGACAAGGACCCCACCGTCGGCGAGCGCCGGCGCGAGCAGGTCGACGATGCGGTCGAGCATCACCGGCACGTGCTTTTGGTTCGTCACCGCCTCGACCCCCATCGCACGGTTTCATCTGGTGTGGTTCTCCCGCCTCCTTTGACAGAGCCGCGGGTAGACAACGTCACGAATCCGCAGAGCCAGGTCTCATGCCCGCTCCGTCACCACCGAGCGCCGTCCGGAGCCGGGGAAGGTGCCCCGGATGGCTGGATGAGTGGAGCGGGACTGAGACCTCGTCCTGCGGATCCGCTGTTGACTTGTGCTGGTGTTGATATGTCGCTGTGTCGCTTTGTGGATATCTCAGTCGGTCGACTCGTCGAGGTCTGCGAACTTGGCCTGTGCACCCGCGGAGTACTCCGCCCACTTGGCCGGGTCCCAGATCTCGATCCGGTCCATCACACCGATCACGACGACGTCCTTGACGATCCCGGCGTAGTCACGCAGGAGCGGCGAGATGCCGATCCGGCCCTGCTTGTCGGGTGTCGTCTGCTCCGCCCCCGCGAAGAGGACACGTGCGTAGTCACGAGCGTCGCGAGAGGTCAGCGGAGTCTGCTGGGCCCGCTGGGCCTCCTGCATGAAGACGTCTTCTGGCCACACCACCAGGCAGTTCTCCTGACCTTGCGTCACGACAACCCCCTCAGCCAGTCGATCTCGGAACTTTGCGGGGAGGAAGACCCTGCCCTTCTCGTCGAGCTTCGGCGTGTACGTGCCCATGAAGAACATGTGCTCGCCCCCGCGGTCTGCTCGACGTGGATCCTTCCTCCACTTTGCCCCACCGTACCCCACAATCCCCCACTTTCAAACCACATTGCTCCCCCACCGCGTGATTTCGCGCCACGGCCGCGATCTCCGGAGGGGTCGCGAAGGCCGCTCCATGGGCGCTCGAGACGGTGGGTGGAGGGTTGTGGGAGGAAGGTGGGGAGGAAAGTGGGGAGGTCGCGGATATCGCCCGGGTAGGTCACAGACAGGTCAATGGCGCAGACGCGGTGGGCCGTACCCCGTACGGTGTCCCCATAGACAGGTTGAGTCGGAAGGACGCGACGTGACGACGCCGGCGGAGGCCCCAGGATCGGGCGCAGTGCATGGGGCAGAGATTGAGACATTGGTGCGGGTCGCGGGCCGCATTCGCGACAGCATCGAGAAGGTGATCGAGGGCAAGACCGACGTCGTCGACTCCACCCTCACCGTGCTGCTCGCCGAGGGGCACCTGCTGATCGAGGACGTGCCCGGGGTCGGGAAGACCCAGCTGGCCAAGGCGCTCGCGCGCTCGATCGACTGCTCGGTGCGGCGCATCCAGTTCACCCCCGACCTGCTCCCGAGCGACGTCACCGGGGTCTCGGTCTTCAACCAGAACTCCCGGGAGTTCGAGTTCCGCCCCGGCGGCATCTTCGCCAACATCGTGGTCGGCGACGAGATCAACCGCGCCTCCCCCAAGACCCAGTCGGCGCTGCTGGAGTGCATGGAGGAGCACCAGGTCACCGTCGACAACGTGACCTACCAGCTCGACTCCCCGTTCATGGTGATCGCGACCCAGAACCCGATCGAGATGGAAGGGACGTACGCCCTGCCCGAGGCGCAGCGCGACAGGTTCATGGCGCGCGTCTCGGTCGGCTATCCCCCGGTCGGCTCCGAGATCGCGATGCTCGCCAGCCACAGCGCCGCCAACCCGCTCGACGACCTCGAGCCGGTGGCCGACGCGGCCGAGATCCGCAAGCTCGTCGGGGTCGTCAACCAGATCTACGTGGCCGACTCCGTCCGGCGCTACACCGTGGCCCTCACCGCGGCGACCCGCGCCAACAACGAGCTGGCCCTGGGCGCCTCACCGCGTGCGAGCCTGCATCTGCTGCGGGCCGCGAAGGCGCACGCCGCGATGAACGGGCGCGAGTTCGTGCTCCCCGATGACGTGCGCAGGCTGACCGGTCCGGTGCTTGCCCATCGTCTGCTCCCCAGCGCGTCCGCGGCGATGCACGGCCGCTCGGTGGCCGACATCCTCGAGGCCGTCACCTCCGCCGTGCCGGTGCCACAGGCCTGACCCGGTCGAAGCTGGCCACACGAAAGGGAGCCGATGCGTGAGGCACTGTCGGGACTGACCGTCCGGGGCCGCACCTTCCTGGCGGCCGGGGTCACCGCGATCGTCTGCGGGATGCTGATGGACCAGGCCTCGCTCTCGCGGATCGGGATGCTGCTGATCGCGCTGCCGCTGGTCACCGCCGCCGTCGCCGCCTGGGGCCGCTACCGGCTCGCCCTCGTGCGCCACATCGAGCCCCACCTGACCGAGGCCGGCCAGCCCGCCAAGGTCGAGCTCACCATCGCCAACGAGGGCCGCATCCCCACCGGCACCCTGCTGCTCGAGGAGACCGTGCCCTTCGCCCTCGGCGGTCGTCCCCGGTTCGTCGTCGACCGGATCGGCTTCGGCTGGCGCCACAAGCTCGGCTACCAGATCCGCTCCGAGATCCGCGGCCGTTTCGACATCGGCCCGATGCGGGTGACGGTCGCCGACCCGTTCGGCCTGGTGGAGCTCAACCGCGCGTTCAGCTCGACCGTGCCGTTCACGGTGACGCCGAAGGTGGTCGGGCTGCCCTCGACCCCGCTGACGGGCAACGCCACCTCCTCGGGCGACTCCCGGCCGCGGGCCTTCCTCGGCGGCAGCGCCGAAGACGTCACCGTGCGTGAATACCGGCGCGGTGACGAGCTGCGCCGCGTGCACTGGCCCAGCTCCGCCCGCCTCGGCGAGCTGATGGTGCGCCGCGAGGAGCAGCCCTGGCAGGCCCGGGCGACCGTCTTCCTCGACAACCGCCGCTCGGTCCATCGCGGCCAGGGATCGGCCTCCTCCTTCGAGCACGCCGTCGTCGTCGCCGCCTCGGTGGCCGTGCACCTGGTCGGCGCCGGCTACTCGGTGCGGCTGGTGTCTTCGGGTGGGGACGTCGCCGCGGCCTGGCACGACCGAGAGGGTCAGGCCGACGCCGCCGCGCTGCTCGAGGCGCTCGCCGTGATCGAGACGGTGCAGCACCACCACATCGATGCGTCCTGGATGAGCGAGGACGGCCAGGGCGGGATCACCGTCGCCGTGCTCGGCGCCATCGACCAGGACGATGCCAGCGTGCTTCGCCGGGTGCGACATCACACCGGGTCGGCGCTGGCGTTCACGCTCGCCGTCGACAGCTGGAGCACGGTGAACCTCGCCCCCGAGCAACAGCGGCCCAGCGGCGTACCCCTGCTTCTCCAGCACGGCTGGAAGGCGGTCGACCTCGGCCTCGGCGACTCGGTGGCCACCCGCTGGCGTGAGCTCGGCACCCGTGGCGCGGCCGGCGCGGCGGCCTCGATGGGGGCGGCACGATGACAACCGACGTACGCGGGGCGGTGCCCACCATGGCGGTGCCGGTGACCTGCTTCGTGACCGTGATGCTGGCGCTGCTCTCGTGGGGCTCGTTCACCGACGCCCGCGCCGCCTACCTGGGGCCCATCCTCGTCGCCGGTCTGCTCGTGGTCGGCACCGGAGTCTCGGCTCGGCTGCTGCGCGTGCACGGCTCGGTGGTGGTGCTGCTGCAGATCCTGCTGGGCACGATCGCGACCGGCCTGCTGGTGGTGCACCACCCGTTCCCCGTCACCGGCGACGGGCGGGCCCGGGTCGTGACCGAGATGACCCAGGCGTACGCGGGCTTCACCCCGCTCGACCTGCCGATGTCCGGCTCCGCGATCGCCCCTTACCTCGTGCCGGGTGGTGTCGCGGCGGTGCTGCTGGCCGACGTGCTGGCCGTCACCCTGCGCCGGCCGCCGATGATGGGGCTGGTGCTGCTGGGCGTCTTCACGGTGCCGTTCAGCATCATCGGCCCAGGCGGGTGGGGCGGGCTGTCGTGGCCGATCTTCGTCGTCACCGCGGCCGCGTTCTTGGTGATGTTGCGCTTCGACCGCGCCCAGCAGCTGGGTCGCTGGGGTCGACGTCTCGACGAGGATCTGCCCACGGTGCCGGCGGCCGGGCCTGCGGTGATCGGTGTCGCCGCGGTCGCGATCGCGCTGCTCACCCCCTCGTGGCTGCCCACCCCCGACGTCACGATGCCCGGCTTCGGTCCGGGCGACGGCAACGGGCCGCTGCGGGTGATCAACCCGACCGTCGGCCTCTACGACGACCTGCGCCAGCAGAGCGACGAGGTGATGGTCACCGCGACCCCGGTCTACGGCGACGCCGAGGAGCCCCCGTCCTACCTGCGGATCGGCGCGCTGACGAAGTTCACCGGCACGGAGTGGACGCCGGGCAACCGCGACGTGCCCTCCGACCAGACCGGGGTGGCCACCATCGATCCCCCGATGTCCGACGAGTCGCTGCTGGGCCCGACGACGACCTATCAGATGCGCGCCAGCGACAGCTTCAAGTCGACCTGGCTCCCCGTCTTCACCCACCCGCTCGAGGTCAGCGCGGAGGGCCCGTGGCGCTACGACGAGGACACCCTCGACTTCATGTCCACCGAGGGCAGGGACCGCACCGTCGCCGGCACCAGGTGGCGGATGACCGCGGCGCCGGTCGAGCCGCCGCAGAAGCGGCTGCTGGCCGCCGGCGACGCCGGGGTCGACGCACCGCCGGAGATGACCGACCTGCCGGTGCTCCCCGACGAGATCCACGAGATCGCGCTCAGCCGCACCGCCGACGAAGAGGGCCCGTTCGCCAAGGCCGTCGCCCTGCAGAACTGGTTCCGGCACAGCGGCGAGTTCACCTACAGCCTCGAGCGTGACGTCGGTGCCGACTCCGAGGCGCTGCTGGAGTTCTTGACGACCAACAAGGTCGGCTACTGCCAGCAGTACGCCACAGCGATGGCCGTGCTCGCGCGCGACCTCGACATCCCGGCCCGTGTCGCGTTCGGCTTCCTCGGCGGCGACCAGAACGAAGACGGCGCCTGGCAGTTCCGTGGCCGCGACCTGCACGCCTGGCCCGAGCTGTGGTTCGAGGACATCGGCTGGGTGCGGTTCGAGCCGACCCCCGCTGCGGCCGACACCGCCGAGCCCGACTACACCTCCGGCGCGCTCGGCAGCGCCCCCGAGATCCCCGACACCCCGGAGCCCGGCGGCAACGCCAGCGCCGCGCCGGCGCCCAACCGGCCGCAGCGGGAGGCTCCCGAGACCCCGCAGGTCGTCGACCCCGCCACCGAGGAGGCCCACACCGGCGCCGTCTGGACTGGCCTGGGGGTGCTCGCGCTGGTCGCCCTCCTCGGCCTCGCCGCACCCGCCGTGATCCGACGGCGCAGGCGGGCGGCTCGGCTCGCGGGCGATGCCGAGGCGGGCTGGGCCGAGATCGGCGACACCGCCGTCGACCTGGGTCTGCCATGGGCCGGCACCCGCTCGCCTCGGGAGGCCGGCGCCGCTCTGAACACCGAGATCAGCGGTCGAGACCCGTTGCTCGCGCTGCAGAGGATCGTGGCAGCGGTCGAGCGCGGACGCTACGCGGAGCATCGCGACACCACGGCGATCGGCGACGACGTACGCCAGGTGTGCGCGGCTCTGCGCGAGCAGGCCGGTCCACGTGCCCGGCGCCGGGCCACGCTGTGGCCGGTCTCGGTCTTCCGCCGGGTCTCCGCCCCGGCCTCCGAGACCGCGACCGCCCGGCCCGAGCACGAGCTGATCTCCTCCTAGCCGCACCCGCGCGCCAGCACCCGAAGGGTCGAGTCGGCTCGTTCTGACGAGCCGACTCGACGCTGAATCCGGTCAGGACGCGCCGACTCGGCGGTGGTGCGGCTCAGAGGTCGTCGTCGCCGCGGCGGCGCTGCTTCCAGCGTTCGCTGGCCCGATCGAGGAAGGAGCTGCGAGGCGGTGGCTCGCTGCCCTCGTCCTCCTCGACCGAAGCGGCCCCACGCAAGGCGGTGAGCAGCACAGAGGTCGACCCGAGCATGACCAGGAATCCGACGACTCCGACGATCCACATCCGTGAGATCACCCCGGCCATCAGCAACGCCACGCCGACGGCGAGCACGAAGCCCGCGATCACCGCGTGTCGGTGTTGGGCACGGCGCAAGGCCGTGCCTCGGAGGGCGGAGGCGAACTTCGGGTCCTCCGCCGAGAGCGCGCGCTCCATCTGCTCCAGCAGACGAAGCTCCTCTTCCGAGAGTGGCACCGTACCTCCCATGTCCTGTCGGGCATTCCCAAGTCTAGGCTCGCCATCGTGAAGGCGGTAGGGAGCCCGGAAAAATCTTGCCACCTGACGTTCTGCCACATGGCACGACCTGCGCTGATTGTGCCGTGCGATCGGGCAGATGCGTCAACCCTGACGGGCCAGGGCTTGCCTAGATCAGGCTCGCGCGCCGCACGAGGTTGGACCCGAAGCGGTCGGCGACCCGGTCGACGGCACGATCTGCCTCCGACCAGCCGCGCTCGCGCTCGCCGATCACCAGCTGTCGACCGGTGCCTTCCCGAGCGACCAGGTGCTCCACCCGCACCCCGACCAGACGCAGGGCCCTCCCCCGCAGCTGCAGGTCGTCGAAGAGCCGGACCGCGGTGGTATGCACCTCCTGGGTGACGTCTGTCGGGTCCGTCAGTGTGCGGGAGCGGGAGATCGTCGTGAAGTCGGTGAACCGCACCGTCAGCGCCACCGTGCGTCCGACGGTGCCGGCACGCCGCATCCGCCGAGTGACCCGGGCCGAGAGGCGCAGCAGCTCGCGCACGATGTCGTCGCGGTCGCTCAGATCGCGGGCGAAGGTCTCCTGGGCGCCGGTGGACCGGTCCGCGCTGCGCGCGGTTACTCCCTCGCTCGGCGCGAGCGGACGAGCAAGCTCGCCGCTCGACCTCGCTCCGGTCGTCTCGGGCAGATCGGGGCCGAGCCGCCCGGTCAGCTCGCGCCGGTCGGTGCCGGTGGCGAGCCGGTGCAGATGACCACCGAGACGGGGCCCGAGGATCTGGTGGAGCGCCGGGACCGGGGTGCGGGCGATGTCGCCGACGGTCTCGAACCCGAGCTTTCGCAGCCGGTTGCGCGTGCTCGGCCCGACGCCGTAGAGCTCGCCGACGTCGAGCGGATGCAGGAAACCGGGGATGTCGTCGGGCCGGACGACCACGACGCCGTCGGGCTTCGCCTTGCGGCTGCCGACCTTGGCCACGCTCGGGGTGGGTGCGACACCGACGGAGCAGGTGATCTTGAGCTCGTCGGCGATCTGGCGCCGGATCCGGTGGGCGATCCGCTCGGGGCTGCCGAAGAGCCTGGTGGCGCCGCGTACGTCCAGGAACGCCTCGTCGACGCTGACCACCTCCACCAGCGGGGTGGCTCGGCGAAAGATCTCACGCACCTGCTGGGAGACCTCGGAGACCTCGCCGAAGTCGAGACGCACCGAGACGAGCTGAGGGCACAGACGCCTCGCCATCGAGCCGGGCATCGCGGCATGGATGCCATAGGCCCGCGCCGGGTAGTTGGCACAGGTCACCACACCTCTCGCATGACCCCCGACGACGACCGGCTGCTGCCAGAGCTCGGGCTGGTGCCTGATAGCCACCGAAACAAAGAAGGCGTCCATGTCGACATGGAGGATCGGGGTGACCTCCGGAGCGCCAGCGGAGGAGGTCACCCCGATCCTCCGAGGACGCGGACAAGCGCTGACTCGGCGCAAATGTCCCGCCGGAGCGCCAGCGGAGGTGGGACCTTTGCGCTGTGTCGGCGCCGGCCGGCGAAGCGAAGCGAGCCGTACGCGAAGCGAAGCGAGCCAACTGCGAAGCGAAGCGAGCTAAGAACGAAGCGACCCGAGCAGATGCACCTGCGAAGCCAACGGCAGATAGTCCGCCCGAGTAGAAGCCCGCTGCTCGAGCTCGACCAACGCGTCACCAGAGGAAGCATCGAGATCGAGCAACCCCCCAGGAACATGATCGACGAAGACGCGTACGCCGCGAACGTCCCCGACCTCGAACCCGGCAGTGGTGAGCAGCCCGGTGACCTCGTCGAGCGAGAACCGGCGACCCGAGCGCCCCTGAGGAGCGGTGTCGTCGATGAGGTCGACGGCTTGGGCGAACTGGCCGGCGATAGCACGGGAGAGGACGGCGGCGGTGCGCTGGGAGACGAGGAGACTGAGGGTGCCTCCGGGGCGGAGCACCTCGCGGATCCCCGCCAGTGCCTCCGCGGGGTCGGGGACGACCTCGAGCACGCCGTGGCAGAGCACGATGTCGGCGCCTGCGGGGTCGGCGACGTCGGCGAGCGCGGCCAGGTCACCTTGGCGCGCGTCGACGGTGACGCCGGCCTCGCGGGCACGGCGGTCGAGGGCCGCGAGCGCGTCGGGGCTGGGGTCGATGACGGTGACGTTGTGCCCCAGCCCGGCGATGCGTACGGCGGAGGTGCCGGTGCCGCCGCCGATGTCGAGCACGTCGAGAGGCCCGGCGTCGGGGGCCGCCAGGATCGGGTCGAGCGCGTCCCAGACCGCGACGGCGCGGGCGCCTGCCCGACGACTGCTTGAAGCAACTGCCATGTGCCCAAGGGTAGGCGCTGCGCGGACAACATCTGAATCAGCCCACGAGGCGGTCGTGGCGGAGCCTGGCGACGTGAGAGGTGTGCGCCATCAGGCCGAGAGCCTCCTCGACGACGGCGAGGAACCGGTCGGCGTCGCGCACCTGGTCGTCGGCCTCCTCGGCGGTGACCGCTCGGATCGAGCCTGCCTCGGCGGCGGCGCGCTTGGCAGCACCGGCGGCGAAGAAGTCGGCCCACACCGAGAGCTCCGGCGCGACCTTCTTCAGGCGCACCCAGGCGTTCCACGGGCGCCGGCGGCCGGCCCGGCTCGCGGCCTCGACCGGGTCGGTGCGTGCTGCGATCAGCGCCGCTGCGGCCTGCAGGGCAGCGACATGGGCCATCGCGTATCTGCTCGGCACGTCGTCAGCGGCGATGGCCTCCGCGAGGGACTCGGTGGCCCGGAAGAGGTAGTTGTGCGTCGTGGCCGGCAGCAGATGCATCGGGTCGTCCTTCTCGAAAGCGGTCGACCCCGCGGTGGACGGCTCCGGCGGGCGTCGGGGGTCGAGGACGACGCCCGCCAGAGCCTGGTTGTTCGAACGTTTGTTCGAACACGAGAACAAACTACACCCCGCCACCGACAGTCACAAGGACGATTCGGTGACGGGGCGTGTCGAGGTCGAAGGCCCGGTCCCGGGCCCGGTCTCAGGCCTCGCTGTGCGAGCCGCGGATGCGGTGCGGAGGGTGGATGTAGCGCGTGTTGGCCGGCAGCCACATCACGACCAGCAGCGCCGCGACGAGCACGATCGCGATCGTGGTCAGCACGCTGATGATCACCGGCGGGCCGGTCAGGATTCCGCCGACGCTGGCGACCGCGGCGATGAAGACGAGGAACGTGATCACGATGCGTGCCCACTCGAACCCGTTGCGGAGGAAGACGGTCAGCACGCCCAGCATCGAGGCCATCACGCCGAACAACGTGATGGCGGGCGCGACGAAGGCTGGAGCGCTGACCCGGTTCTCCGTAGGCGGGTTGATCAGCGCGTCGAGACCCTCGGTCTCCAAGATGCGCTTGGCCGAGGGGTTGCCCTCGGCCCAGGCACGCACCAGGTCGTCGGAGCGCAGCACCATCACCAGGACGACCACCGCGCTGAAGGCGATCAGGCCGATGATCAGGCGTACGGCCCAGGTCATCTCGCGCGGCACGGGCTCGGCGGCGAGCGCCGCGACCTCGATGGCGTCCTCCGGGTCCTCGCGCACGACCACACCTTCGTTCTCGTCGGGTGTCGTCATGGTCATCCGGTCTCCTTGCGCATGGGGGTGCTGGGTCTGTGTCAGGCGGAGCGAGCCTCCTTGCTCCGTTTCAGCGGCCAATTCTGCCGCACGGGGCACAACCGAGGTAAATAGCGGGATCTCGTACGGCCCGCCCACGACCACGTGAGCGAAGATGTCTCACATGGAATCTCTCGCGCTGACCTTCTCCAGTGGCTGGGCCAGCGGCATCAACGCCTACCTGGTCGTGCTGGTGCTCGGTGTCGTCCAGCGTACGACGGGGGCCGAGTCTATCCCCGACGTGCTCGGTACCTGGCCGGTGCTGATCGGCGCGGGTCTGCTCTACGCCGTCGAGTTCGTCGCCGACAAGGTGCCCTACATCGACTCCACCTGGGACTCGATCTCGACCGTGATCCGGCCGACGATCGGCGCCGTGATCGGGGTGCTGCTCGCCGGTGAGGCCGACTCGCTCGACGAGGCCGTCGGTGGCGTCGTGGGCGGCACCTCGGCGCTGATGTCCCACCTGGTCAAGGCGAGCGAGCGGCTGGCGGTCAACTCCTCCCCCGAGCCGGTCTCCAACTCCGTGGTCAGCGTCGTCGAGGACGCGGTCGTCCTCGGCGTGGTCTGGTTCGCGACCGAGCACCCCCTCGCCGCTGCCGCGGTGGCCGGCGTGCTGCTGGTCGCCGGACTGGTGCTGGTCTACCTGCTCGTCCGTGCCGTACGCGGCGGCTGGCGCAAGCTGACCCGGCGCGGCAGACGCGGAGGCCCACCGGGTCCTGAGGGCCCACGCTCGGACGATTCCACCCAGCCCTATCCCGCCCGATGAGCGCCGTCGTCGTCCTCGGGGGCGGATACGCCGGTCTGGCCAGTGCCGCGAGGCTGGCCAAGCTCGGCCACTCGGTGACCCTGCTGGAAGCCACGGGCGAGCTCGGCGGCGCGCTGGTGCCGGTGCGCGAGGAGGGGTTCGCCTGGGACGCGTCCGCGACCTCGACCCTGCTGCCGGCCGTGATGCGCGACCTGTTCCGCAAGTCCGGTCGGCCCGCCGAGCGTGAGCTCGAGCTGGTGCCGCTCGACGTGGTGCGCGAGCACCGCTTCACCGACAAGACCTCGGTCGCGGTGCCCGGCGGCACCCGGGGCGCCCAGCTGGCCGCCTTCGACGAGCTCGGCGCGGGCATGGGCAAGCGATGGACCGACTACGTCGCTCGGTTCAGCGACGACTGGGAGGTGCTGCGCGCCCACTACTTCGAGGTGCCCTGGGAGCCGGCGGCGCTCCCCTCGGCCGTCGCCGAGCGGTTCCGGTCCCGCGAGACGCTCCACAAGCGGCTGCGCAAGACGTTCAAGGACGAGCGCCTCCGACTGGTCGCCTCGCACCCGTTCGTCACCGCCGGGCAGCAGCTGCGCGACGTACCTGCCTGGGCGGGGCTCACCGCCTACCTCGAGCAGCGTTTCGGCGCGTGGCGCGTAGAAGGCGGGATGGGCACCGTGGCCGAGGTGCTCGCCGCCCGGATGGCCACGCGCCGGGTCTCGGTGGAAACCGCGACCCGGGTGGAGGACATCGTCGTGCGCGACGGGCGGGCGGTCGCTGTGAGCACCACGGCCGGCGAGATCGACCTCGGTCACGACGGAGCCGTGGTGGTCGCCTTCGACCCGCGCGCGCTGCCGACGTTGCGGCCGTTCGTCGATCGTACGATGCCGGCGATCCCGCCGATGACCTTCCACCTCGGGCTCGACTCGCTGCCAGAGCACCTGGTCGACCTGCCCGACGAGCTGGTGCTCCACGGAGACCCGACCCTGGTCGTACGCACCCGCGGGCAGGCGCCCGCAGGGCATCACGCCTGGACGATCCACTCCTACGGCAAGCTGATGGAGGACGTCCTGCTCGCGCTGGCGCGCCACAAGATCGATGTGCGTGAGCACGTCGTGCACCGTGTCGACCTGGGCGCCGCCGAGCTCGTACGCCGCTGGAACGGGTCGCCGCTCGGCGTGAAGTGGGCCGGGCGCGACACCGTCTTCCAACGTCTGGGGCCCCGCACCCCGATCGAAGGCGTGTACGCCGCCGGAGCCCATGCCACGCCGGGCTCCGGGCTGCCCTTCGCGGGGCTCTCCGCCTCTCTCGTCGCACAGACGATCGGGCCCGCCTGAGCCCGCTCGCCTGAGCCTGCCCGTCTGAGCCTGCCGTCTAGACCGTCACGTTGAGCTTGGCGAAGATCTCCAGCGTCGCCTTGGAGCGGTTGAGCGTGTAGAAGTGCAGGCCGGGCGCACCGCCGTCGAGGAGCTCCTGGCACAGCTCGGCGGCGGCGGCGATGCCCTCGGCGCGGATGTCGGCGGCCTCGGGGCCGGCGGCGGTGATGCGCTCGACGATCGCCTCGGGCACCTCGGCGCCGATGAGCTCGCTCTGGCGGCGGATGGCGGCGAGGTTCAGGATCGGCATGATGCCCGGCAGGATCGGGATGTCGACGCCACGGGCACGGACACGGTCGACGAGACCGAAGTAGTCCTCGGCCCGGAAGAACATCTGGGTGACGGCGAACTCGGCACCTGCCCGCGCCTTGGCCACCAGCACGTCGGCGTCGGCCTCGATCGACTCGGCGCCCGGGTGCCCCTCGGGGAAGGCGGCCACGCCGATGCGGAAGTCGCCGCGCTCCTTGGCCAGCCGCACCACGTCGACGGCGTAGTCGAGACCGCCGGCTGTCGGCGTCCACTCCGCACGCGGGCCCTCGGCAGGGTCGCCACGCAGCGCCATCACATGGGCCACACCACGCGCGGCGTAGGCGTCCAGGATGTCCGCGACCTCGTCACGGGTGTGGCCCACGCAGGTCAGGTGAGCGACGGGCAGCAGCTCGGTCTCGGCGGCGATCCGGCCGGTGATGGCCACGGTCTTGTCGCGGGTGGACCCGCCGGCTCCGTAGGTGACGCTCACGAACGTCGGTCGGTAGGGCTCCAGCGCACGCACGGCGTTCCACAGCTGCTCCTCGCCGGCCTCGTCCTTCGGCGGGAAGAACTCGAACGAGAACGAACGCTCACCATGTCTGATCAGCTCTGCCAGGGATCGTCCACGTCCAGTCACCATCGGGCCATCGTAGTGAGTGGCCTAGGCTCAGAGGGTGAATGAAACATGGGACGCCGATGAATTCCGCCGTCGCGTCCAGGAGGCCGTGCACACCTTCCTCGCGACCCAGATCGAGCGGCTCGCTCCGCTCGGCGACGAGGTCGAGCCGCTGCTGCGCCGGGCCCGCGAGTCGACCTCCGGAGGCAAGCGGCTGCGCGCCGCCTTCTGCTACTGGGGCTTCCTCGCGGTGCGGCCCTCGCGCTCGGCAGCCGAGGAGGAGTCGCTCATCCGAGCCGCTGCTGCGCTCGAGCTGCTCCAGGCTTCCGCGCTCGTGCACGACGACGTCATCGACGACTCCGACACCCGGCGCGGCGCACCGGCAGCCCACCGTGCCTTCGAGGCCGACCACGCGGCCGCCGGCTGGCCGGGCCGTTCGCGCGCCTACGGCGACGCCGCCGCGGTGCTCCTCGGCGACCTGCTGCTGACCTGGGCCGACGAGATGCTGCGTACGGCCGGGTTCGGCGCAGCCGAGACCAGCGCGGCTCTCGGCGTCTTCGACCACACCCGCAGCGAGGTCGTCGCCGGCCAGTTCCTCGACATCACCGTCCAGGCGCGTGGGGCCGCTGACGTCGAGGCAGCGATGAAGGTGGTGCGCTACAAGGCCGCGAAGTACTCCGTCGAGCGCCCGCTCCACGTCGGCGCCGCGCTGGCCGGCGCCTCCCCCGCCCAGATCGAGGCGCTCTCGGGCTACGGGCTCCCCGTCGGCGAGGCCTTCCAGCTCCGCGACGACCTCCTCGGCGTCTTCGGTGACCCCTCGGTGACCGGCAAGCCTGCCGGCGACGACCTCGTCGAAGGCAAGCGCACCGTGCTGATCGCTCTCGCGCTCGCCGGGTCGGCCGCCGCCGACGCCGATCTCCTCGACCGCTCCCTCGGCCAGCAGCTGCGCGACGACGAGGTCACCCGGCTGCGTACGATCATCGCCTCCTCCGGCGCCGAGCAGCAGGTCGAGAAGACCATCACCGAGCTCGCCGACCAGGGCCTCACCGCCCTGGCCGACGCCCGGGCCTCGGGGCTCCTCGACCAGCGCGCCGCCACCACCCTTCGCGCTCTCGCCGTCGCCGCGACGCAACGCAGCGTCTGACCTGAGCGGGCCCTGGACTATCTAGAGACGCTCGGCCGGCATCTGGAGGAGCACCGTCTCGGAGGGTCGTTCCGAGCCGCCCATCGGCTCCATGGTGACCATGAGGTCGCCGTCCTCCACCGGCACCGCGACAGCCATCTTCTCCTCGAGCACACCGGCGGACTCCATGCCGGCCTCGGTGTGCCACCAGACCTGGTAGGTCATCCCGGCGGGGCGCTCGAGACGGGCGGTGTCGACGGCGACCATGTGCATCTCGGGCGACATCGCGACCATCAGCTCGCCGTCGGTGGTCATCTCCTTGTGCATCGTCGCGTCCGGGGCCGCCAGCACCTCGGCCGCGGTCGTCGTGGCCGCAGGATCCTCGCCTACGTCGACCCCGACGATGACGCCGACACCGATGACCAGCGCGGCGGCCGCTGCCACCACGCCGGCGAGCCACCAGCGGCGCCGGTGCCGTTCCCCGGCGACCTCGGGCCGAAGCTGGGCCGTCTCCGAGGCCTGCCGAACCACTCTGTCGCGCAGCGACGCCGGAGGTGTCGCGGCGACCTTCTCGGCCATCGCCGCCGTCGGCGCGCGCAGCGAGTCGACCTCCTCGCGACACTCCGAGCACAGCGCGAGGTGCGCCTCGAAGTCAGCGCTCTCGCCCGGCTCCACCGCGTGGAGAAGATAGGCCCCGACCAGGCCATGCACCTCAGGCGCCATCACGAGCCTCCACTCTCCTTCTCGAGCTCTCCATAGGTCAGACAGTCCCGCAGCCGGATCAACCCGTCTCTCATCCGCGTCTTCACCGTCGGCAGCGGCCGCCCGAGCATCTCCGCGACCTCCCGGTAGGTGAAGCCCTGGTAGTAGGCCAGTCGCACAGCCTGCGACTGCAGCGGCGTGAGGGACTCCAGGCAGCGGCGTACGCCTTCGTGCTCCGAGACCGTCACCGCCGCCTCCTCCGGGCCGGCGTCCACCATCGGCTCGCGCTGGGCGACGTGTTCCTCGCGTGCTCTCGCGGCCTGGGAGGAGCGCACCGTGTCGACCGCGCGCCGGTGCGCGATCGTCAGCACCCAGGTGCGTACGCTCCCCCGAGCGGGATCGAACCGAGCCGCGTGCCGCCACACCTCGGTGAACACCTCCTGGGTCACCTCCTCGGCCCGCGACGGATCCCGCACCACTCGCCGGGCGACGCCGAAGACGAGCGGGGCGAGGGCGTCGTAGAGCCGTCCGAAGGCGTCCAGGTCACCTCCGGCGACCGCGGCGATCGCCTCCGCCGGGTCCACGTCGTCGGGGCCCGCGGACGACTCGTCCACGACCCGCAGCGTTCGCCGCACGCACAACCCCTTTCGGCCCAGGTCATTCAACACAGCTCATTCTCGACCAGGGTTCGTTGCCGAGGAGTGGGAGGATTGGCCCATCCGACCGACGATCGGCCACGAACCCACACCATGACACCCCGCAACCGCCTCGGACGCCTCGACAACGGCCCCGTCGCCGGCATCGCAGCCGGCGTGCTCGGCCTCGGCATCGCCGAGCTCATCGCGGCTCTGGTCCGCGGCGCCTCTCCCCTGCTCGCGCTCGGCGACCGGGTCATCGACCTCACTCCGCGCTGGCTCAAGGAGGCCGCGGTCGCCACCTTCGGCACCGCCGACAAGCCGGTCCTGCTGGCCTGCGTCGCCCTGGTCACGCTGGCCCTCCTCGGCGCGGCCGGCGCCCTGGCCGTACGCCGCCCCGCGCTCTGCGCGGCGCTGCTGCTGCTCCTCGGGGCGGTCGACGTCGCCGCCCTCGTGGCCGACCGGGCGGGCAACGGAGCCATGGGGATCGTCGCGCTGATGATCGGCCTGGCAGTCGGCATCGCCACCCTCGTCCTGCTCACCCGGCGCCTGCGCGAGGCCGGCGCCGACCGCGATGAAGCCGAAGCGCCCGACGGCTTCGACCGTCGCGGGTTCCTCGTCGCCGCCGCGGCGGTGACCGCGGTGGGTGCCGCCGGCGGGATCGGCGCGAAGGTCGTCACCGGCCGCCGCGTCCCGACGACGACGGTAGGCATCCCGACGCCCGTCTCCCCCGCCGTGCCCCTCCCGGAAGGTGCCGCGCTCCGCGTCGACGGCATCACCCCCTACCTGACCCCGGTCGACGAGTTCTACCGGATCGACATCGCGCTGCTCACTCCTCGTGTCGACATCGCCGACTACCGGCTGAAGATCCACGGCATGGTCGAGACCCCGGTCGAGCTGACCTATCAGGACCTGCTCGCGATGCCCCTCTACGAACGCCGGGTGACGATCGCCTGCGTCTCCAACGAGGTCGGCGGCGACCTGATCGGCAACGCGACCTGGACCGGCGTACGCATCCGCGACGTCCTCAAGCGCGCCGGCGTCGATCCGGGTGCCGACGCGGTCAAGTCCACCGGCGCCGACGGCATCACCATCGGCACGCCGCTCGAGGCGCTCACCGACGGCCGCGACGCCCTGCTCGCCATCGCCCAGAACGGCGAACCCCTGACCCGCGACCACGGCTTCCCCGTGCGCATGGTCGTGCCGGGTCTCTACGGCTACGTCTCGGCTACCAAGTGGCTCACCGAGCTCGAGGTCACCCGCTTCGACGACTTCAGCGCCTACTGGTCCGAGCGGGGTTGGTCCGCACAGGGGCCGATCAAGACCGAGTGCCGCATCGACCTCCCCGGCGACGACCTGATGCCCGGCGAACGCGTCGTCGCCGGCGTCGCGTGGGCGCAGCACCGCGGGGTGAACAAGGTGGAGGTGCGCATCGACGACGGGCCCTGGCAGAGCGCGACGCTGGCCACCGAGGACAGCATCGACACCTGGCGACAGTGGACCTACCGCTGGGACGCGACCGAGGGCGAGCACCGGATCCAGGCCAGGGCGACCGACCGCACCGGCACCCCGCAGACCGCTCAGGAGGCGCCGCCGGCGCCCGACGGGGCCAGCGGCTATCCCACCCGCACCGTCCGGGTGGGCTGATCAGGAGACCCAGCGACCCCGCGACCCGGCGACCTGGAGCGGCCGGGGCTCAGCCCAGCTCGGCCAGATCGGTCTCGGGGCCGTCGCCGCGCAGCAGCACGGTGAAGGCGGGCCGGTCCTCGGAGATCTCCGCGGCACGGTCACGGAGCACGCCGAGGATCTTGTCGAAGCCCGCACGATCTGCGTACGCAGCCGCTCCCCACGTCTCCCACAGCAGCACGGTGGGGGCGGAGAGGTCGCGCAGCGAGTCCCACAGCGCGTCGAGGTTGCGACCGAAGTGCGACGGGAAGCCCAGGGCGGTGCCGATGGCGCCGAGCACGTCGGCCTTGGTCTCGGCGACCTCGCGGATCTGCGCCAGCGACCAGCCGGCGACGGCGACGGACTCGGTGAGGTCGGCGGCCGCCGACTCCGCGTGCCACCGGTAGACGCCGGGCTCGATCCGCCCGGCCAGGAGACCTGCCAGTCCGCTCATTCCGCCACCTCCGTAGCGCAAGCATACGGACGTGGCGGCCCGAGGCTCGTGGTCGCTCGCTTACGCTCGCTCATTGCCATCACTCCCGGTCGATCCGCGAGAACGACTCGTAGTGGTCCTCGGTGTAGTAGAACTCTCCGCCCTCGCCAGCGACGATACGCCGCGCGCCCCGGTCCTCGGAGCCGGGCGTGGGGACGGTGTATTCCTCGTAGTAGCCCGACGGCTCCTCGGGCAGGATGCCCTCGCGGTTGCCGAACGTCGTGCCGTCCTTGCCGGGGTAGGGGAACGGACCGCCGGCATCGATCAGGTCGAGCGTCTCGGTGCCCTCGGGCGGCAGGTCGGACTCGGCGATCCAGGCCAACCCGCTGTCGGGGTCGGTGCCGGTCTGGCCGCCCCCGCCGTCGGAGGCAGCTCCGCATCCGGCGAACAGCGCCATCAGCAGCGCGGTCAGCACCGCGGCGAGCACTGTGCTGATCTTCACGTCGGCGATCTTCACGTCAGCGCGCTCCCGAGGGTCGGTTCCAGGTCGCCCTAGAGTGCCATGGCCTGGGCCCGACGCTTGACCTCCGACCCGCGGTTCTCGCGGAGCGCGTCGATCGGCCGCCCGGGAAGGTCGTCGTCGAGGAAGAGCCAGGCGATGATCTCGCGGTCTTCGTAGCGGCCGTCGTGGAGCACGTGCAGCAGGCCGCCGAGCCCCTTGACGGGCAGCCCGTCCTGGATGAACAGGGCCGGGATGTGCTGCCCCTTCATGCCGGGAGGCACCGCCGCGGCGAGCTCGTGCTCGCGGATCATGGTGCGCACCTTGCCCACCGTCACACCGAGCAGTGACGCAGCCGTCGCCCAGTCGATCCACTCTTCCACGAGGACGCTCAGATCGTGGTCTGCCAGCCGAGGCTCAGTCATAACGATCACATTACCGGCCAGGGCACGTGTGCCGGAAAGTCGTGAGTAGGACCCGCTGGTCCGTACCATTGCCCGGTCCGGAATACTTCCCCAACCGGAGACAGGAGGAACGCGTGGCTAGTGAAGCGGACCCCCGCGAGGGCGCCAGCGGGCGCTACGGCGGAGGCTCGGCTACCGCTTCCGACCCTCTTTTGGGCAAGTCTCTCGGAGAGCGTTACCGGATCATCGAGAAGGTCGCCAAGGGCGGCATGGCGACGGTCTACGTCGCCCATGACACCCGGCTGGACCGCATCGTCGCCGTCAAGGTCATGCATCAGGACCTCGACGAGGAGGGCAACTTCGCCGAGCGCTTCGTGAGCGAGGCCAGGTCTGCCGCGAAGCTCTCCCACCCCAACGTGGTCGCCGTCTACGACCAGGACGAGGACGACGGCGTCGCCTTCCTCGCGATGGAGTACATCGAGGGCCACACCCTGCGCGACACCATCGCCTCGCAGGCGCCGCTGGGCGCCGCGAAGGCGCTTGCCTACATCGAGCCGATCCTGAGCGCGATGACGGCAGCACACGCGATCGGCATCGTGCACCGCGACATCAAGCCCGAGAACGTGCTCATCATCACAGGTGCCGCCTCGATCTCGCAGCGGGTCAAGGTCGCCGACTTCGGTCTGGCGCGCGTGATGACCAACAACTCCAGCGACGCCACCACCGGCACCCTGGTCGGCACGGTCTCCTACCTGGCCCCCGAGGCGGTCACCGAGTCCAAGTCGGGCCCGCGCACCGACGTCTACGCGGCGGGCGTGGTGCTCTACGAGCTGCTCACCGGCCGCAAGCCCCACAGCGGCCCCAGCCCCGTCGACATCGCCTACAAGCACGTGCACGAAGACATCCCGCCGCCCTCCAAGGCGGCGCCGGGGGTGCCGAGGTACGTCGACGCCCTGGTCGCTCGTGCGACCGCCCGTGACCCGGAGATGCGGCCGGCCGACGCCGGCGTGCTCCTGCGCATGGTCAGCCGCGTCATGGCGACCCTGTCGGCGGGCATCTTCGACGACCCCGACCTCACCGCCGACCTGGCGCTGCCGACCACTGCCGGAGCGGTCACCGGAGCCGCCGCCGAGGAGCTCGCCGCCGTCGCCGGGGCCGACGCTCCCGACTCGGCGCACGACGACTCGCTCGCCGAGTCGACCGCGGTGCTGCCTCCGCTCTCCGCCGGCTCCACGGCGACCACGGCGAACGGTCCCGCCGGCCCGGCGGGCCCGCCTCCGGGCGTGGGCCTCCCCGCCGCCGGCAGGCTCTCCCTGGCCGAGCCGGAGGAGAACGTACGCATCGCCCCCACCCCCTCGCAGCCGCAGCAGCGCCGCACGAGGTCCGGAGCCTGGAAGGCTCCGGTCGCGATCGGAGCGGTGGTGGTCGCGATCGCCGCCGTGGCCGCCGGCCTGTGGTGGTTCATCGACGGCCGCTACGAGCAGGTGCCGTCGGTGGCCGGTCTGAGCAGGGCGGAGGCGACCACGCAGCTGCAGGACGCCGGCTTCGACGTCTCGGCCAACACCGAGTTCTCCGACACCGTCAAGAAGGGCACGGTGATCGACTCCGACCCCGGCCGCGGCGAGAAGGCGCTGCCCGGTTCGACGGTGGAGATCAGCGTGAGCAAGGGCATCGAGGAGTATTCGGTGCCCAAGGTCAAGGGCATGGTCGCCGACGCCGCCCAAGACGTGATCCAGAAGCTCGGGCTCACCGTCGGCGATCCGGTCGAGAAGTTCAACGAGAAGGTCCCCGAGGGCCACGTCATCAACTCCCAGCCGCGCCCCGGCACCATGGTGCGGCCCGGCAAGGCGATCGTGCTGGTGATCAGCAAGGGGCCGGCGCCGGTCGACATCGTCGACTGGACCGGCCGCAAGGCCGATCGCGCCAAGGAGTCGCTGGAGGACGACGGCCTGAAGGTCGAGATCAAGGAGGAGGAGAGCAAGGAGGCCCAGCCGGGCACCGTGCTCAGCCAGAACCCGAGCTCCGGCACCCTCCCCAAGGGCGGCACCGTGACGCTCGTGGTCGCCAAGGCTCCGCCCACCGTGCCGGTGCCCAACGTGGTCGGCAGCAGCAAGGACGACGCCCGGGCGACCCTCGAGGCCGCAGGGTTCACGGTCAAGGAGGAGAACGACGACTTCCACCTCGGCCTCAACTTCGTGACCCGGCAGGAGCCCGCCTCGGGCGAGCTGCCTCCGGGCTCAGAGATCACGATCTGGCTGAACTGACCGTGACTGCTCCCGACTCCCCCAACGCCCCGCTCACCCCCGAGCAGCGCAACCCGATCGGCACGCACGTGCAGGTCGGCAAGGGCCTCGCCTCCGGCGCCATCCCCAACACCGACGCCGTCGGCGGCGAGACCCTGCAGATCTTCGTCGGCAACCCTCGCGGGTGGGCGCTCTCGGCCGGCAAGCCGGCCGAGGACAAGGCGTTCCGCGCCGAGATCGAGCGGCGCGGGATGCGGGCCTTCATCCACGCCCCCTACCTGGTCAACCTCGGTTCGCCGACGCCCGCCACCTACGAGAAGTCTGCCGCGGTGGTCGCGCACAACCTCCGGCGAGCCGCCGAGATCGGCGCCGAGGGCGTCGTGGTCCACACCGGCTCCTTCGTCTCGCCCGAGGGCGACTCGAGCGAGAACTACGCCGCCGCGATGAAGCAGGTGCGCGAGGCGCTGCTTCCCGTGCTCGACCAGGTCGAGGCCGACGACGCCCCGTGGCTGCTCCTGGAGCCGACTGCCGGCCAGGGCCGTTCGCTGTGCGCCGGCGTGGAGGACCTGCCCGCCTACCTGGGTGCCGTCGACTTCCACCCCAAGGCGGGCATCTGCCTCGACACCTGCCATGTCTTCGCCGCCGGAGAGCCGCTCGACGAGCCCGGCGGAGGTACGGCATGTGTCGACCGGATCGTCGAGATCGGCGGCGAGGGGCGGCTGCGGCTGATCCACGCCAACGACTCCAAGGACGTACGCGGCAACAACCTCGACCGCCACGAGCAGATCGGTCGCGGCCACATCGGCACCACGGCGTTCGAGGAGCTCTTCGCCCACCCGGCGACCGCCGGTGTGCCGTTCATCCTGGAGACACCGGGCTCGCGCGACGCCGAGAACCCCGACATCCCGTTGCTGCGCGAAATTCGGTCAGCGGCCCTGGGTTCGGCCTCGTCATCTAGTGTTGGGGCTGCACGGGAGTGATCTTCGACGCCATGGGGGTGGCATGACCAACTGCGCACAATGCGGCAGCCGGCTTTCCGGCCAGCCCACCTGCCCGGCCTGTGGTCTCGAGATCGCCCCGGTGCCTGAGCCCCAGGCGCCCGAGGCTGACTCCACCGACGTAGAGGAAGGGGCACGTCCCGTGTCCACAGCTGCGAACGACGATGCCGCGCCCGAGACCGACGAGCCGAACGGGTCGACCGTTCGGCGGCAGCCGGTCGAGGAGACCGCGACCGAACCCGTCGAGGACGACGCTACCGACGCCGAGCAGACCTCGCTGAGCCTGCCGAGGATCAGCGCTTACGGTGACGACGACCGTCCCGGGCCTGCCCAGTCGGTGGCCGCGAGCACGCCCGACGACTCCGACGAGCCCACCGGGCGCACCTCGCTCCGCTCCTCGTCCGACGTCGAGGAAGAGCTCGACAGCTCGGAGGAGCCTTCCGGGTCCACCTCGGTCCGATCCGCCTTCGCTCCTCCCACCGCCCCGCCTCCGGCCCCGTCCTCGCAGCCGGAGCCGGCCGGCGCCGTGGTCCCCGACCCGGAGCCGTCTCCCCTCCCCGACCCGACCCCTGACCCGGTTCCCGAGCCGGGCCCCACACCGGACCCTGTTCCCGCGCCCCAGCCGGTCCCGCCCGAGCCCGGCCCCGCACCGGACCCTGTCCCCGCGCCCCAGCCGGTCCCGCCCGAGCCAGGTCCCGCACCGGAGCCCGGCCCAGCGCCCGAGCCAGGTCCGGCGCCCGAGCCGGGGCCGCTGCCAGGTCCGGAGCCGGTACCCGCACCCGGACCTGTCTTCGATGCCACCGCCGAGGCCGAGCCAGCGCCCGAGCCGGCGCCTGAGCCTGAGCCTGAGCCAGCGCCTGAGCTGGTCGCCGAGACGACCGCCGAGACGACGTACAAGCCGTTCGTCCAGCCTTCGGGCATGCTCGTCCACGAGCAGAAGAACGGCCAGGCCCACCACTGGGCGCCGCCCGAGGAGACGCAGGCCGCGCCGTCCTACGCCGAGCCCGCCTACGACGCCGAGCCCGCCTACGCGACCGGCTACACCGCCGAGGAGGCCTACTCGACCGAGGGTGTCGACGACTGGCAGGGCGGCTACGGCTACGCCGACGACCTCAGCTACGGCGACGACGCCGGGCAGGACTACGGCGCCCAGCAGCAGTACGTCTCCTCGTTGATGGCCTCCGAGGGCGACGACAATCCCTCGACCTGGGTCGTCTTGCTGTGGGTGGGCGCCATCTTCATGATCCTGATGCTGGTGCTCGGCATCTGGCTGATGACGCTGTAGGTCGCGCTCTGCCCAGGATCATCGTCGACGAGATAGGCAGCGACGAGCAGCGCCTCCAAGCCGTCGAGATCTGGCGGGCGGCCAACGCCGCGCGCCGGCGCACCGCCACCGATGCCCGGGTCAGAAGGGTTCGCGACAACCTGGACACCGCAGAGCTGGCGCTGCTGGCCCACTACGGGCCGCGCCCGGCCGGGATGCTGCTGGCCGAGACCTACCTCGTCGACGGCATCCCGCTGCCCGGCTTCGGCCACATCTCGATGGTCTTCGTCGACCCGGCGCTATGGGGTTCCCACGTCGGCACCGAGATGATCCGCGACCTCCAGTCACGCGGCTGGGAGGGCCTCAGCGTATGGACCCGCAGCGACAACCGGCGCGCCCAGCGTCTCTACGAGCGCACCGGCTTCACCGACACCGACAATCGCAGCACCCTCCACGACGGCGACGAGATCATGCAGCTGGCGTGGGCTCGGGAATGAATACCCGGTCGACCGGTGAAACTCGGACTTGAAGGGTGTTTCAGTGCCCGTCAAGCCCATGAATACCCGGTCAACCGGGTATTCATGGGACGCACGTGACTAACGCGAGCGAAGCATCTCCGCGACCTGAAAAGCCATCTCCAGCGACTGCACCCGGTTCAACCGCGGGTCGACGACGGACTCGTAGCGGTGCACGAGGCCGGCCTCGTCGAGCTCCTCGCCGCCGCCGATGATCTCGGTGACGTCGTCGCCGGTGTTCTCGACCAGGATGCCGCCGGGGATGGTGCCGAGGGCCTGGTGGACGTCGAAGAAGCCCTGCACCTCGTCGAGCACGTCCTCGAAGCGGCGGGTCTTGTAGCCGTTGGAGGTGGAGAAGGTGTTGCCGTGCATCGGGTCGGAGATCCAGGTGACGTTGACGCCCTCGGCGGTGATCTTCTCGACCAGCCCGGGCAGCCCGTCGCGCACCTTCCCCGCACCGAAGCGGGTGATGAAGGTGAGCCGGCCCTCCTCGTTGTCGGGGTTGAGCTTCGCGGCGAGCGCGAGCGCGTCGTCGGGGGTCGCGGTGGGGCCGAGCTTGCAGCCGATCGGGTTGTTGAGGTGGCGGAAGTACTCCACGTGGGCACCGTCGAGCTGGCGGGTGCGCTCACCGATCCAGACGAAGTGGCCCGAGACGTTGTAGGGCGTCTCGGTGCGGGAGTCGATGCGCGTCATCGCGTGCTCGTACTCCATCAGCAGCGCCTCGTGGGAGGAGTAGAAGTCGACCCGGTGGAACTCCTCCGGGTCGGCTCCGATGGCCTCCATGAACGCGATCGCACGCTCGATCTCGGCACCCATCGCCTCGTACTTCGCGCCGACGGGCGAGTTGCGCACGAACTCGGAGTTCCAGGTGTGCACCTGGCGCAGGTCGGCGTAGCCACCGGTCGTGAAGGCGCGCACGAGGTTCAGCGTCGAGGAGGAGGCGTGGTAGACGTCGAGGAGACGCTGCGGGTCGGGGATGCGCGACTCCGAGGTGAACTCGAAGCCGTTGACGGCGTCGCCGCGGTAGGCCGGCAGGGTGACACCGTCGCGGGTCTCGGTGTCGGAGGATCGTGGCTTGGCGTACTGGCCCGCGAGGCGACCGATCTTCACGACCGGCACCGAGGCGGCGTACGTCAGCACGACCGCCATCTGGAGGAGCACCCGCAGCTTGTTGCGGGTGTTGTCGGCGGTGGCGTCGGAGAAGACCTCCGCGCAGTCGCCTCCTTGCAGGATGAAGGCCTCTCCCCTGCCCGCGGCGGCGATGTTCGCCTTCAGCTGGTCGCACTCTCCCGCAAAGACGAGCGGCGGCTGCTTCCTCAGCTTCTCGACGGCCGCGGCCAGCGCTGCCGGGTCGGAATAGGTCGGCTGCTGAAGGGCTCCGATGGCATGCAGCTGCTCGAGGGAGGGGAAGGCGTCGTTCACGCGCCTCAGACTACGCGGATCACCCGGTTGTTACGAAGTCATCTCAGACACGGGCAGGGCCGGCGTACGTCCTGTGGAGGACGTACGCCGGCCCTGGCAGGCGCGACCGGCTACGCCTTGTCGCCCGGTTCGTCGCCCATGTGCTCGATGTCTGCGAAGTGGCCACCCTCGGGCTTGAAGAAGATCCGGGTCAGGCCCCACAGGACGATGCCGATGACGAGGAGGCCGGCGGCGATCCGGTACTGGATCATGTCGGCCTCCAGGCGCGCCCACGGACCGAGCAGATAGACGCAGCAGACAGCACCGAGCGCGGGCACCCAGGTCGGCGCCCGGAACGATCCGGCGGGGTCGCGGCGCAGGATCAGGCAGCAGACGTTGACGATCGCGAACACCGCGAGCAGCAGCAGTCCGGTCGTGCCGGACAGCGCGGTCACGATCGCGCTCTCCGAGCCCAGGCGGACGTAGGTGATGAGCGCGAGCGCGAGGACCGTGGTGAAGGCGATGGCCACCCACGGCGTACGCCGCGAGGGAAGCACCTTGCCGAGCACCGGCGGCAGCACACCCTGCCGCGCCATGCCGTAGATCAGTCGGCTCGCCATCAGCATGTTGATCAGCGCGGTGTTGGCGACCGCGAAGACGGTGAGGAACGGGAAGACCGAGTCGATCGGCAGGCCGGGGGCACCGAGCTTGACCACGTCGATCAGGATGCCGGCGTCCTCGTTGGTCGGCGAGAGGACCTTGCCGGGCGGGATCACCGCAACGACGGAGACCGCGACCAGCATGTAGAGGACGACCGCGATCCCGAGGCCGGTGAGCATGATCTTGGGGAAGATCCGCTCAGGGTCCTTGGTCTCCTCGACCATGTTGACCGAGTCCTCGAAGCCGACCATCGAGAAGAACGCGATCGCCGTGGCGACGGTGACCGCCATGAACATGCCCTTGTCATCGGCACTCTCGAAGACCGTCACCTGACTGAAGTCCGCGTCGCCGCGGCCGATCACGGCGAACCCGATGGCGATGACGATCGCCAGCGCGGTGAGCTCGACCAGGGTCAGCACGACGTTGAACTTCACGCTCTCGCCGACGCCGCGCAGGTTGATCGCCGCGAGCAGGCACATGAAGAGCAGCGCGACGACCAAGGTCGCCCCGTCGCTCTTGACGTCGAATCCGAGCAACAGGTTGGACGCGAGGATGCCCGACGAGGTCGAGGCGCTGGTGATGCCCGAGCAGACCACGGTGAACGCCACGAGGAACGTGACGAAGTGCACACCGAAGGCCTTGTGCGTGTAGAGCGCCGCACCAGCCGCCTGGGGGTACTTCGTGACGAGCTCGAGGTAGGAGTAGGCCGTCAAGGTGGCGACCGCGAAGGCGACGAGGAACGGCAGCCAGGCGATTCCCCCCACCTGACCTGCGATGCGGCCGGTGACGGCGTAGACACCCGCGCCGAGAATGTCGCCGACGATGAATAGGAGGAGGAGCTTGGGACCCATGACTCGTTTGAGGTCGGGTGTCTCCTCTTGCGCCAGGTTGCTCATGTTTTCTCCTGGTAAAGATTTCGAGACATCTGCTCGAAAAGAGATCAACTGATCCGACTATCAAAGCCCACCGGCGCCGTTAGGTGTACGACAATTCGTCAACACGCCGTAATCGGTCGAAATATCGCGGTTAGGGTCGCTGGCATGACGTTCTCCATCGTTGCAAAGTCCCTCGATCCGGTCACCGGAGAACCCACCTGGGGCGTGGCCGTGGCCTCGAAGTTCCTGGCCGTCGGATCGGCCGTCCCGGCGGCCGTGGCAGGGGTCGGCGCCATCGCCACCCAGGCCGAGGCGAACGTGGCCTACAAGGGCCTCGCCCTGGCCCACCTGGACGAGGGCGCGACCGCCGCGGTCGCGATCGAGCGCCTCCTGGAGGAGGACGAGGGCCGCGACCACCGCCAGGTCGGCGTCGTCGACGTCGACGGCAACGCGGCCTCCCACACCGGCTCGGCCTGCCTCGACTGGGCGGGTTCGCGCACCGGGTCCACCGACGACGGCGGCTACGCCATCCAGGGCAACATCCTCACCGGGCCCGAGGTGGTCGAGGAGATGGAGGCCGCTTGGTTGGCCTCCTCCCCCGACGCCCCGTTGCAGCGTCGGCTCCTCGCCGCGCTAGCGGCCGGCGACAGGGCCGGCGGCGACAGCCGTGGCCGCCAGAGCGCGGCCATCCTGGTGGTGCGCGACGAGGCCGGCTACGGCGGCAACGACGACATCGCCGCCGACCTGCGTATCGACGACCACGCCGACCCGGTCGCCGAGCTGACCCGGCTGCTCGACCTCAACGACTTCTACCTGACCGCGCCCTCCGAGGCCGAGAAGGTGCAGGTCGGCCCGGAGATCGAGGCCGAGCTCGCGACGTTCGCGGCCGCGGAGGGCGCCAAGGACTTCTACACCTGGGCGGCCACGCAGAACTACGAGATGCGGGTCGCCGACGACGTGTCCTGGGTCGACCAGCGCGTCCTCGACATCGTGCGAGGCTCCAAGTGAGCGCGATCCTCGCCATCGATGCCGGCACGACCGGCGTGACCGCGCTGGTCGTCACCGAGAAGGGCGAGATCGCCGCCCGCGGCTATGAGGAGTTCGACCAGCACTTCCCTCAGGCGGGCTGGGTCGAGCACGTGCCCGAGGGCATCTGGCAGGCCACCTTGGAGGCATGCCGCACCGCCCTGGCGGGCTACGGCAACGACGACCTCGTCAGCATCGGCATCACCAACCAGCGGGAGACGGTCGTGCTGTGGGACCGGGAGACGCTGGGATCGCCCCGGCGCGCGATCGTGTGGCAGGACAGGCGTACGACCTCGATCTGCTCCTCGATGGCCTCCCACGACGCCCGGGTGCGAGAGCTCACCGGGCTTCGCCTCGACCCCTACTTCACCGCGACCAAGCTGGCCTGGATCCGCGACAACGAGCCGCACACGTGGGCGCACGTCGAGGCGGGCCGCTATGCGATCGGCACCGTCGACTCCTACCTGATCGCCCGGATGACGCGCGGGCTGCACCACATCACCGACGTCTCCAACGCCTCGCGCACCCTGCTCTTCGACATCGGCACCAACGACTGGTCCGACGAGCTGTGCTCGCTCTTCGAGGTGCCGCGCGACGCGCTGGCCGACATCGGCCCCAACTGGGGTGACGGCGTCGTCACCGATCCGCGCTCGTTCCTCAATCTGTCCCTGCCCATCACCGGTGTCGCGGGCGACCAGCAGGCGGCCCTGTTCGGGCAGGCGGCGTTCGAGATCGGCGACTCCAAGTGCACCTACGGCACCGGCTCGTTCGTGCTGACCAACACCGGCTCGCAGCCGCAGCGCTCGGAGTCCGGGCTGCTCACCTCGCCGGGCTGGATGTCGCCCGACGGCGAGACGACCTACGTCCTGGAGGGCTCGATCTTCGTCACCGGCGCCGCGGTGCAGTGGCTGCGCGACGGCCTCCAGATCGTCGGCTCCGCCGCCGAGACGGAGGCGCTGGCTCGCACCGTCGATTCCTCGGCCGGGGTCGTGTTCGTGCCCGCGCTGACCGGTCTCGGCGCTCCCCACTGGGACCCTGACGCGCGCGGCACGATCATCGGCATCACCCGTGGCACCAAGCGCGCCCACATCGTGCGCGCGACCCTCGAGGCGATCACCTTCGAGGTGCGCGACGTGATGGCCACCATGCCCACGCCGATCGTCTCGCTCAACGTCGACGGTGGCGCCTCGGCCAACGACCTGCTCTGCCAGCTGCAGGCCGACCAGCTCGGCGTCGACGTCTCCCGCCCCCGCTACGTCGAGACCACCGGCCTGGGGGCGGCGTTCCTCGCCGGTCTCGGCTCCGGCGTGTGGGACTCGTTCGACCAGATCCGCGAGACCTGGGCGCTGGATCGCACCTTCTCACCCGATGCGTCGCGCCGTGAGGCGGCCGACGAGGCGTACGCCTCCTGGACCGAGGCCGTCGGCCGCTCGAAGGGGTGGGCCTGAGCGCGCCGCACGCTCACGCGCTGGGACCACAGGGCAAGGCCCCGGCTGCGATTCCATAGCCGGGGCCGAGCTCTGTGCGGATCAGAGGGTCGAGCCCCCGTCAGCGGTGTTGAGCTGGTCGAGGACGTAGCCGTAGGCGAGCTTCTTGTTGCCGTAGCCGTCGAAGAGCAGCGGGGTGTCGGACGCACGCCAGGAGTCGGTGTCACGCACTCCCCACACGGTGATGCCGGTGCAGCGGGTCACCGCCATGCAGGCCTGGGTGACGCCGCGGAACTGCTCGGCCTGCGAGGTGCCGGAGCCGGCGATGTCGAGCTCGGTGATCTGTACGTCGACACCCAGGTCGGCGAAGTTCTGCAGGGTCTCGTGGTAGTTGTTCGGCACCGGGTTGCCGGAGTTGAAGTGGGCCTGGAAGCCGACACAGTCGATGGGTACGCCACGGGACTTGAAGTCACGCACCATGTTGTAGACGGCCTGCGTCTTGGCGTGCTGCCAGTTGTCGGTGTTGTAGTCGTTGTAGCAGAGCTTCGCGTCGGGATCGGCCTCACGAGCGGCGTAGAAGGCTGCCTCGATCCAGTCGTTGCCGGTGCGCTGCAGGTTGGAGTTGCGGCGGGCTCCGGAGGAGCCGTCCTCGAACGCCTCGTTGACGACGTCCCAGGCGTAGATCTTGCCCTGGTAGTGACCCGCGACGCCGGCGATGTGGTTGAGCATCGCGTTGCGCAGCGAGCTGCCTTCCATGTTCTGCATCCAGCCCGGCTGCTGGGAGTGCCAGGCGAGCGCGTGCCCACGCACCCGCTTGCCGTTCTGGAGGGCCCAGTCGGCGATCTGGTCTCCGGAGGAGAAGCTGAACTGGTTCTGCGACGGCTCGGTCGCATCCATCTTCATCTCGTTCTCGGCGGTGATCATGTCGAACTCACGGTTCGCGATGGTGGTGTACTGCGAATCCGACATCCGGCTGGCCGCGATGGCGGTGCCGAAGTAGCGGCCGGACTCGGCAGCCGCATCCTGGAGGGTGGAGCCGTCCGCCTGGGCCGGCCCGGCCGCGGCGACGACGGCGACACCGCCGGCGATCAGCATGGCGGCGACGGAGACGGGGCCGGCAGCTCTTCGGGCCAGCCGGGCACGCACGGGTCTGACTCGAACTCGGGTCATCATCGATCCTCTTCTCTGGTTTGAGCGATGGTCGGTGGTGCTACCTCGGAGCTCGCGCGAACTCGAACGAAAACGTTATCGATATCGTTTTATGGCGTCAATAGATCTGAGCAAACTGACGTGATGCACCTCACATTTGGCCGCGTCCCACACACCGCGGTCATCGGCCCCGGCCGACGTGGCAGGCTCGCTCCGTGCCATTCACCCACCGCATCGCGACACCAGCAGACATCCCGGCCCTGACCGCGATCATGAACACCTCGATCGGCCGGCTCCAGCAGGGATTCCTGAGCGAGGCCCAGATCGCCTCGAGCCGCACGGTGATGGGCATCGACACCCAGCTGATCGAGGACGGCACCTACTTCGTCATCGAGGACGGCACCGAGATCGCCGGCTGCGGCGGCTGGAGCCGTCGAGCGACCTTGTACGGCGGAGACCACACCCCCGGCCGCGAACCGGCCGAGCTGGACCCGGCCCATGACCCGGCGCGTGTCCGGGCGATGTACACGAACCCCGACTTCACCCGCCGCGGCGTAGGGCGCCTGATCCTCGACCTGTGCGTGCGCGCTGCGGCCGAGGAGGGTTTCACGAGCCTGGAGCTGATGGGCACGCTCTCGGGCGAGCCGCTCTACCGGGCCTACGGATTCGAGCCGGTGGAGCGGATCACCGACGACCGGGGCGGAGCGCCCGTGCCGCTGATCCGGATGCGGAAGAGCATCGGGAGCTGATCGGTCAGCGGCTCGGGAACCCGAGCCGCTGCAGCTGCGAGCGCAGCCGGTGCCGGCCGGCCATGCTGGCAGGACCGACGAGCCGGGCGAGGACGCGTTCGGACCACCCGCCGCCGAGGCCGTGGGCAGCGTTGTAGGCATTGAGCCGCTGGTCGTAGGCAGCGATCTCCTCGGCGCTCGGCGCCGCATAGGTCTCGTGATGAAGCACCACCGAAGGTGGGAGCCGCGGCTTCACCCCCGCCCGCTCGTCGGGGTCGGGCACTCCGACGGCGAGGCCGAAGACCACGAAGGCGCCGTCCGGCAGGGCGAGCTCGGCGGCGATCTCCTCGGGGTGGTTGCGGGCACCGCCCACGCATACCGTGCCGAGGCCGAGCGACTCGGCCGCGACGATGGCGTTCTGGGCGGCGAGCGAGGCGTCGATGACCCCGAGGAAGAGCGACTCCAGATAATCGGTCGCCGCCACCCGCACCCCGCCGCCGGCCGCAGCGGCCAACCCTCGCGCACGACTCAGGTCGGCGACCCAGAGCAGGAAGAGGGGCGCCTCCTCGATGAACGCCTGGTCGCCGGCCAGCCGCGCCAACCGTTCCTTGCGGCCCGGCTCACGCACGGCGACGACGCTCCACGTCTGCAGGTTCGACGAGGTCGGCGCCGAGGACGCGGCCGCCACGATCGCGGTGAGCTGGTCGTCGCTGACCGGGTCAGCCAGGAAGGAGCGCACCGACCGGTGCCTGAGCTGGTGCTCGACGACCGGGCTGGTCGCCGCCAGCGAGACGATCGCCGGGTCTCGGTAGCGGTCGGCGATGGCGGAGTCGGTCGCTGTCTCGGTCACGTGCATCAGAATAGTAGATCGAATTACTCCACAATCATCCGGTCCGCGGCTCCGGCCCTCGGTCCTACCCGCCGAGCCGCTCGACCTCGGCAGCCGCATCGTCGCGGGCGGTGCGGCTCTCGACCACCGCGGACTCCGCCGCCTCGCGAGCCTCCTCCGCCTCGGTGAGATCGTCGTCGACCTCGAGCGCGTTCGCCTCCAGGTCGGCCAGTCGGCGGCGTACGTCGTCGATCTCCGACCTCACCTGGAGCAGCCGTGCCTCGACCTGCTTCGCGGCCGCCGCGGCCTCGTCGCGGCTCGCCTCGGCGGTGGACAGCGCCGAGGCGGCCTCGGAGAGCGCCTCGCGCGCCTCGTCGAGCGCGGTCGTGTCGGGAAGATCGGGCACGGCGTGCAGCGGTTCGGGCAGCGGCGGGACGACCTCGGGCACCTCGAAGCCCAGCGCCTCCGGCACGGCGACCGCGGCGGCCGCGTCGACCGCGTCGACCCCGGTGGCCGAGAGCGCCGAGACCAGCAGGCCGCTGCGTACGGCCCGGGCCGCGTCGGCGTCGATCATGGCCGCGGTGAAGGTGCCCTCGACCTGGGTCGCCACCGCCTCGGTGACGCGCAGCCCGTGCTCGCGAGCCAGCCCCCGCGCCCGGGTGGTGACGGCCGCGGTGAGCTGACGGCGCTGCTTGGTGAGCTCGCGCAGCTGGCCGGCGTCCATGCCCGTCTGTGCCTCGCGCAGCAGCGCGCCGACGGAGATCACCTGCTCGACCTGCTCGGTCTCGTAGCGCACCAGGAGGTTCACCACCCAGGCCGCTGTCGACGGCTTCTTCAGCGTCTTCACGGCCGGCCCGAGCGGGGTGCCCTTCAGCTCCTTCGCTCGCGCGTCGCGCCGCGGGGTGAAGTCGGCCAGCGGCAGGCCGTAGAGCTCGGCCGCATCAGCAAGCAGGTCCTCAGCCACCGTTGCATCGTAGGACCACACACCTCAGCGCGTCAGCAACCAGTCGTCGTAGGCGGCCGACTGCCGCCGGTGGAGCTCACGCAGGGCGCCTTCCTCGACCCCGGCCGAGCCAATGCCCAGGCCCGCCAGCACCGAGCGCCACTCGTCGAAGTCGCGCAGCTCGCGCACCGAGGCTCCTGCGCCTGTGCGGGTGTGCCGGATCGAGCGGACGGTGTCGGCACCGCTCGCGTCACGCCGTTGCACGACCAGCGTGCGGGTGAAGTCACCCTCCGGCGGCGTGGCCAGGCGCAGATGTGAGCGCTCGACCTCTTTCTGCGTCACCTCGCCGCGCACGAGGCTCCCGAGGAACGACCCGTGCGGGTCGTGGTGGAACGTCCACCCCGACTCCCCCACCCGCCGCAGCCGATAGACGAAGCCGGACTGTCGAAAGTGCCCTTCGACCAGCGGCAACGGATCCCAGAAGCCGTCGCCGTAGCCGACGTCGGCGACCCAGCGGCCCTCCGGGTTCGAAGCAGTCGGCAGGTCGCGCACCTCGATCGCCAGATGGTCCAAGGTGCCCGAGGCACCGGTCGCCTCGAGCATCTGCCCGGCGCGCCGGACCACCTCGAAACCCAGCTGCTCCAGCACCAGCGAGAAGAGCCCGTTGTTGTGGAAGCAGTAGCCGGCCTCACCGCCCGCGGCGACCCGCGCGAGCGTCTCGGCCGGGTCCACGGGGTGCGGACTCGGCGCAGCGCCGATGGTGGCGAGCATGATCGAGAGGTTGTCGTAGGCGATCGCGCTCAGATGGCGATGGTGAAGATCGACGAGCGTCTCGTACGTCGCCTCCGGCCGCGCCTCGAGACCGATCCGTCGCAGATAGCCGTCGAGCGCCGCCGCCGTCACTACCTGGCCAGCCTGCCGTGCCGGTGGACGAGCGGATCCTCGTCGTCGCCGACCTCGAGCGTCTCGATCTCACAGGTCGCCAGGACCGACCAGCCGACATCGGACAGGGAGACCAGGCGTACCCCTGCCCAGGTCGGCGCGTCGGTGAGCCGGGGACCGAACTCGGTCTCGTCCCAGGTGCCGGTCGTGAAGGCGCCCCCGGGCGCGGGCGCGGTGCCGCCGAAGACCTCGGCCAGGTCGCGGTGGCGCCAGTGGAGCAGCGAGACCACCGCGGCGCCGGTCTCCTCGAGCTCGTCGCGCAGATCCGAGTCGGGGTCGAGCAGCCCGAGCACGGCGGCCGGCTCGCCGTTGGCCACCATCAGCGAGGAGACCGTGAGGCCGGCCCGGGAGCCGGCAGACCCGGAGGTCCACAGCGAGACCCTCCCACCCAGACGCCCACGCAGCCGACGTGCCGGATCGTCCGGCGTCGGGAACGGGTGGGAGGAGTGGATCGTCAGGCTACGTCCTCGGTCGGGCCGGGCTTGGAGGGCCTGGACTTCTTCTTCGCGGCCTTCGCCGACGACTTCTTCTTGGACGCCTTCGCGGCGTCGTCGAGCTTCTTGGCCTCGGTGGCGTACATGTCGACGTACTCCTGACCCGACAGCTTCAGGATCTCGTAGACGATCTCGTCGGTGATCGCCCGCAGGATGTAGCGGTCGTTGGCCATGCCGTCGTAGCGCGAGAAGTCGAGCGGCTTGCCGTAGACGATCCGCGGCTGCACGATCTTGCCGAACTTCTTGCCCGGCGGCGCGATCAGGTCGGTGCCGATCACGGCGACCGGGATCACCGGCGCACCGGTGTCCAGGGCGAGCCGGGCCACGCCGGTGCGGCCCCGGTAGAGCTTGCCGTCGTGGGAGCGGGTGCCCTCGGGGTAGATCCCGAAGAGCTCGCCCTCCCCCAGGACCCGCTTGGCGGCGATCAGCGCGCCCTCGGCGGCGGTGGCACCGGTGCGGTCGATCGGCACGTTGCCGGTGCCGGAGAAGAAGGTGCGCTGCAGGGCACCCTTGAGGCCGGTGCCGGTGAAGTATTCGGCCTTGGCCACGAAGCGCACCATCCGCTTCATCCCCAACGGCATGAAGAGCCAGTCGGCGTAGGAGAGGTGGTTGCTGGCCAGGATCGCCTGTCCCTTGCGCGGAACGTTCTCCACGCCTTCCCAGGACGGGCGGAAAATCGTTCGCAGCAGAGGCCCGATCGCGACCCACTTCAGGAACGAGTAGAAGAGCTTCGTCGACACCCCATCGCCTTCCGTCATTGTCTTCGACCCGTGAGCCTATATCGCGACAGGTTCTTCTACTCGCGCACCCTGTCATGAGATCCCGGTAGGCTGGCAACGTGAGTGAGCGAGACGAGCGGCCTGAGGACGCGGCCGGGGCCTCCGACGAGGCTTCGCAGCCGTCTGAGCCTGGGACGTCCGAGGAGGAGGCCTGGCGCGAGATCGTCGAGAACTACGGCGAGCGCCCCTCCCTCGACGAGACACCCGTCGCTCCGAGCATCTTCGAGCAGAAGATCGACATCGTCGAGCCCGTCGACGAGCCGGATCCCTACGAAGACATGTGGCGCGACGATGACGAGGGCTACGTGCCTCCGCCCCCGCCGCCGTTGCCGAGGACGACCCCGGCACGGTTCCTCGCCTGGCTCGGCGTGCTCGGCGCCCCTGTCGCGGTGCTCGCCCTGATCGTGGTCACCCAGGTGAGCGGTCGCAGCTTCAGCAGCTGGGTGATCGGTGGCCTCGTCGCCGCCTTCCTGGCCGGCTTCGTCTACCTGCTGGTGACGATGTCGAACGAGCCACGCGACCCCTGGGACGACGGCGCCCGGGTCTAGCGCGCCTCGGTCAGGCGCCGGGCGAGGACCGCCGCGCCGACGACTCCTGCCTCGGCGCCGAACGCGGTCGCCACGATCTGCGGCACCTCGCGATGCAGACGCCCGACCAGCGACTCCTCCAGCGCCGTGCGAGCAGGCGCCAGCAGCAGGTCTCCCGCGGTGGAGACTCCCCCGCCGACGACCAACAGCTCGGGGTCGAAGGCAGCCACCAGGCCGGCCATCCCGACGCCCAGCCAGGCCCCCACCGACTCGTACGCCGCCAGAGCCAGCTCGTCGCCGTCGATCGCCGCGGCGGTGATCGCCGGGCCGGTGATCTTCTCCGGGTCGCCCGCGGCCAGCTCGTCGAGGACGCCACCGGAGTGCTCCTCGGTCTCCATGCGGGCGCGCACGAAGGCGACCAGGGCGTTGCCGGAGGAGTACTGCTCCCAGCATCCGGTGAGACCGCACTCGCACGGCAGGCCGCCGGGCACGACCTGCATGTGGCCGAACTCCCCGGCCATGCCGTTGCGCCCGCGCACGACCTGGCCGCCCAGCACCACCGCACCGCCGATCCCGGTGCCGAGGGTGATCAGCAGGCCCGAGTCGACGCCGCGAGCCGCACCGAGCTCGAGCTCGGCCAGGGCGGCGCAGTTGGCGTCGTTGTCGAGCGCCACCCGGGTGCCCCAGCGATTGGAGAGCCGGGTCAAGGTGGGCTCTCCGCGCCAGGGCAGGTGCGGCGCGAACATGACCCGCTCCCCTGCTGCGTCGACGAACCCCGCGGCGGCAAGTCCGACCCCGGCGACCGGGCGCCCGTCGGCGACCTCGGTCACCGCCTCGGTCAGCGCGTCTTCGACCAGCTCGAGCTCGACCCGGCGGCCCGGAGTGGTGCGGCGAGCGGTGCGGAGCACCTCACCGCTCGCCGTGACCTCGGCGGCGAGCACCTTGGTGCCGCCGATGTCGACACCGATGTGGAGTGCTGAGGTCACGCGTTCACCGAGGTCACTTGCGCGCCAGGTCTGCGGCGCCGATCAGCCCCGCCTCGTTGCCCAGCGTCGCCTTGCGGATGTCGAGCCTCGGGCGATGACCACGGCCGGTCAGCTGAGCCTCGAAAGCACGCCGGGCGGGGCCGAGCAGCAGGTCGTCGGCCTCGGCCACTCCCCCGCCGACCGCCACCACGGCCGGGTCGAGGACGGCCGCGATCGACGCGATCCCCTCGCCCAGCCAGATGCCGAGGTCGGTCAGCGCCTCGATCGCGAAGGCATCGCCGTCGCGGGCGGCCTCGGTGATGAGCGGGCCTTTGATCTTGTCGAGGTCGCCCTCGGCGCGGTCGAGCACCTCGCGGGCCAGCAGCGAGCCGCCGCGCGCGGCGGAGCGTACGTTGCGCACCAGCGCCGACCCCGAGGCGTACTGCTCCCAGCAGCCGCGGTTGCCGCAGCCGCACAGGTGGCCGTTGGGCACCACGCGCATGTGGCCGATCTCCGCGCCGACGCCGAAGGCACCGCGGTAGAGCTCGCCCTCGAGCACCAACCCGCCGCCGACGCCCGTGCCGACGGTCACCAGCATCATGTTGTCGACCTCGGCACCCGCGCCGTACTCGAACTCGCCCCACGCGGCCGCGTTGGCGTCGTTCTCGATCACGACCGGAAGGTCGAGCACCTTCTCCAGGCGCTCCTTGAGCGGCACGTCACGCCAGGCGATGTTGGGCGCGAACAGCACCGTCGAGCGGGCCTTGTCGATGTAGCCGGCCGCGCCGATGCCGACGCACTCGATCGGGTGTCGCGACTTGAGCTCCTGGACCACCTCGACGATGGCGGCCTCGATGTCTTCGGGGTGCTTGGCCGGCGACTCGACGCGGTGGTCCTCGACGATGTTGCCGTCGTGGTCGACGACGCCACCCAGGATCTTCGTGCCACCGACGTCGACGCCGCAGGAGAGCTTCTTCGTCTTCGTCATGACTCAGCTCCAACCGTCGAGATCGATGCGCTCGACCCTCTCCGTACGCTGCGCCGCCTCATCCTCAGCCCGCACGCCATCACCGTGAGCATCCTCGCCTTCACCAGAACCAGCACCGGGGCCCGTGGCCGCTGCGTTGAGCACCGCGGTCGCGGCCTGCATCAACGATGCGGCCGCGCTGGCCAGATGCACCTTGACCTCCGGGCTGGACTCCCGGAGTACGTGAACGGTACGGCACACCGGGCAGTAGGTGCACTCCGGTGCACCGGTGTCGACGTGGTCGCCGAGATCCTCGGCGAACCTGCCCGCAAGGTCGGAGGCGTGCCCGGCGATCCCGGTCAGCGCGTGCGCGAGACCGCCCGCGGCAGCACCCGCCCCGTCCTTGGAGTCCTTGGCCCAGTCGCCGATCGCCTCCATCAGCCGGGCGAGCTCCTCGGCAGTGGTGCCGAGCGGCTCCTCGGTCCACTCGTGGCGCTCGCTCACGCGACCACCCCCGTAGCGCAAGCGCCAGAGTACGGACGCGGCCGCGTGACCTGATGGTTCACTCGCTGGCGCTCGCTCACGGCATCTCGCTCTCGGTATTCGTCGTCCGGCGTGTGAACGTTACCTGCAGCTCGCCACCTTCGACCCGCGCCCCGCTGACGTCGAGCCGGGACAGTGCGGCCGGCAGGGTCAGCAGCCGCCGGTAGGCACCGACGGTGATCGCCAGCTCGTCGCCGTTGCGGCCCAGCTGCACCTGCTCGCGGCCGACCCATCTGGCCATCCCGGGCAGCGCGAGATGGACCACGCTCGTACGCTCGTCGCGCCTCTCGATCCGGAACGGCGCCGCAGTGTCGGGCACGGCGAGCGGCTCCGCGCCGAGCGCGGAGGCGTACGCCGCCTCGGCCACCTCCCGCAGCTCCTCGACCCCGACGGGCTCGCCGGGCCGATAGAACGAGCGCCACACGGGCAGGCCCTCGAAGGAGGCCTCGACGTCGGCAAGCACCTCGTCCTGCGCCTTGACCCAGCCTGCCCGCCAGTCGTCGGAGCCGCCCGCCGGGAAGATCCGGTTGGCGACGACACCGTCGACCCGATAGCCGTAGAGAGACAGGGTCGTCCACGAGCGTCGGGCCTCGGCGAGCACCACCCGCTCGGGGGTCAGCACGATGCGTACGGACGCGTCGGGGCCGGAGAGCAGCGCTCGCACCTCGGCGAGCTCGCCGTGGAGGCGGACCACCGCGTCGAAGACGGAGTCGCCGGGCATGGGCACACCGGCGGCCTTGGTCAGCACGGGCTTGAGCGCCTTCACCATCTTGCGCTGCACCGGGAGGATGCGCTCGAGATACCAGCCGAGCGCCTCCGGCAGAGCGAGCAGCCGCAGCGTCTCGGCGGTCGGGGCGCAGTCGACCACGATCACGTCCCACTCGCCCGAGGACGCCATCCGGCGCAGCTCCAGGAGCGCGAAGACCTCCTCGGCGCCGGGGATGATCGTCAGCTCCTCGGCCGCGATCCGGTCCACCCCGATGGTGTCGAGCACGGTCAACAGATAGCCCTGCACCTCGGCCCACGACTGCTCGAAACGACGCTGGGCGTCGACATGCTGCACGTAGAGGTTCTCGGTGACCTGCACCGGCTCGGCGCCCAGAAGACGCTCGCTGCGATCGCCCGGGACACCTTCGACGAGACCGAATGCGTCGCCGAGCGAGTGGGCAGCGTCGGTGGAGAGCACCAGGGTGCGCAGACCGCGGGCCGCCGCCATCGCAGCGGTGCCGGCCGAGACCGTCGACTTGCCGACGCCTCCCTTGCCGGTGAAGAGAAGGATCCTCACGAAGAGCCTACTTTTCGACTCTCTGCTTGAGACCCCGCAGCGCGGTGTCGATCAGCACCTTCTCGCCCTTGCGCTTGAGCATGCCGATCAGCGGGATGCTCAGGTCGAGCGCCAGCCGATAGGTCACCTCGGTGCGACCGTCGAGGTCGCGCAGCACGTAGGCGCCGTCCATCGAGCGCAGCAGGTTGCCCTTCACCAGCGACCAGGTCACCTGGCGGTCGCCGTCCCAGGTGTAGGCGAGGGTGTAGTCGTCCTTGATCGGCGAGACGTCGAGCACGAACCGCACCTGCTCGGCGCGCCCGTCGGCGCCGGCCTCGACGACGTCGACCTGCTGCATGCCCTTCGCCCAGGTCGGGTAGGACTCGAAGTCGGCGATCACCGCCATCACTGCCGAGGGTGTTGCCTCGATCACGATCGTCGAGGTGGTCTGGTCGGCCATCGGTGGTGTCCTCACTCGGTCCGGCTCGTGCGAGCAGATGTGTGCGGGTAACGCCAGTAAACGGTGCGCTCTCGAAAGGCACACCGGAGCAGCCCCGGATGCCATCGTAGGAGTGATTCCGGAGCGTACCGGATAGCATCCCAGTTCAAAGGTCGGCCTGTGACGGGGGTAACCTGCGGATCGTACCCACCTACCATCAGTATGCGGAGGCCATAGTGCGCGAGTTCTCCACGCCCGCGACATACGTCGTTCCCCCCACCGGAAGTCTGAGCGACGATGTCGTGCGCAACGCCGCTGAGGCTCCCGACGTAGCCGTTCTCAGCCGCCCCGGAGCCGACGGCACCTGGGGCGATGTCACCTCGACCGAGTTCCTCGCCGAGGTCTCGGCGGTCGCCAAGGGCCTGATCGCGGCCGGTGTCGGCGCTGGAGACCGGGTCGCGCTGCTCTCGAAGACGCGCTATGAGTGGACGCTGGTCGACTACGCGATCTGGTTCGCCGGCGCGACCACCGTGCCGATCTACGAGACCTCCTCCGCCGAGCAGATCGCGTGGATCCTGCAGGACTCGGGCGCGGTCGCGGTCGTCGCCGAGGACACCGGCCATGTCGAGCGCATCAGCGAGGTCCGTGAGGGCTGCGCCGCGCTCAACAACGTGTGGTCGATCAACGACAACGCCGTCGAGCTGCTGGGCAAGCTCGGCACCGACGTCACCGACGAGCAGCTCGAGGCCCGCCGCAGCGCGGTGACCCCGGCCGACGCCGCGACGCTGATCTACACCTCCGGCACCACCGGGCGCCCGAAGGGCTGCGTGCTCACCCACGGCAACTTCATGTTCGAGCTCGAGGTCGTCGTCGGCTCCCTCGACGGTCTGTTCAGCATCGAGGGCCGCAGCACGCTGCTGTTCCTGCCGCTCGCCCACGTCTTCGCGCGGATCATCCAGATCGGCTGCATCAAGTCGCGCACCCGTCTGGGCCACACCCCCGACATCAAGAACCTCGTCGCCGATCTCGGCACCTTCCAGCCGACGTTCGTGCTGGCCGTGCCGCGGGTCTTCGAGAAGGTCTACAACACCGCCTCGCAGAAGGCTGTCGCCGACGGCAAGGGCCGCATCTTCGACGCCGCGACCGAGGTCGCGATCGAATACTCCCGGGCGACCGAGACCGGCAAGGCCCCGTTCCTGCTGGCCGCCAAGCACAAGCTGTTCTCCAAGCTCGTCTACGGCAAGCTGCTGGCCGCGCTCGGCGGCAACTGCTCCTACGCCGTCTCCGGCGGCGCCCCGCTCGGCGACCGGCTCGGCCACTTCTACCGAGGCATCGGCGTCACCGTCCTGGAGGGCTACGGGCTCACCGAGACGACCGCCGCGCTCACCGTCAACCTGCCCGAGGCGTTCAAGATCGGCACCGTCGGCCGGCCGCTGCCCGGCACGTCGGTGCGCGTCGCCGACGACGGCGAGCTGCTCTTCCGCGGCGGCCAGGTGCTCAAGGAGTACTGGCAGAACCCCAAGGCCACCAGCGAGGCCAAGACCGACGAGGGCTGGTTCCACTCCGGCGACCTCGGCGAGGTCGACGACGAGGGCTTCGTCAAGATCACCGGCCGCAAGAAGGAGATCCTGGTGACCGCCGGCGGCAAGAACGTCGCCCCGGCCGTGCTCGAGGACCGCCTGCGAGCCCACGTGCTCGTCGACCAGTGCATCGTGGTCGGCGACGGCCAGCCGTTCATCGGCGCCCTGGTCACCATCGACCCCGAGGCCCTGCCCACCTGGGCCGAGGCCAACGGCAAGTCGGCCAACATCGAAGACCTCGTCGACGACGAAGACCTGCGCGCAGCCATCCAGAGCGCCGTCGACGACGCCAACAAGGCCGTCTCGAAGGCCGAGTCGATCCGCAAGTTCGTGATCATGAGCGAGTCGTGGACCGAGGAGGGTGGCCAGCTCACCCCCAGCCTCAAGCTCAAGCGCAACGTCGTGATGCGCGAGTTCAGCCACGAGGTCGACGCGCTCTACGCAAAGTAGCTCTCGTCTGACGATGCCGAGTCGGCTCGTTCTGACCGAAAACCGCGCCGAGTCGGCTCGTTATAACGAGCCGACTCGGCGCGGTTCTGTGTCAGGACGAGCCGACTCGGCGTCAGTCGAGGATGCGATGAGCGATCGCGATGCGCTGCAGGCTGGTGGGGTGGGAGCCGAACCACCACTGCGACCAGGCCTGCGGTGACGGGTCGGAGAGGGAGCGTACGTCGAGATCGTGCTGCAGCCGCACGAACGACTCCAGGTCGCCGGTGGCCCGGAGCGCGTCGACGTCGGCGCGGGTCTCGACCTGACGACTCAGCCCGTTCTCGACCGGCATCGCCAGCACGCTCGCCAGCGCGAAGACGGCCAGGAGCATCGGGATGGCTTCGGGCGTGGCGTACTCGTCCTGACGGCGGTAGGAGAGCAGCAGCCCCAGCATACCGACCGCCGCGACGGCACCGGCTGCGCCGGTGACGGTGCCGACCAGCACGTCGTCGTGCTTGGCGTGGGCGAGCTCGTGGGCGACCACGGAGATCACCGCGCCGTGCGCGGCGGCGTCGCGCTGGGAGTCGACGAGGTTGTCGTAGAGGACGACCCGGCGGGTCGAGCCGAAGCCGGTGACGTAGGCGTTGAGCGAGGTGGTGCGCCGCGAGGCGTCGACCACCAGGACGTCGTCGAGGTCGACCCCTTCGCGATCGGCGATCGCCATCACCTCGGAGCGGAGCTCACCGCGAGGCAGCGGTTCGAAGTCGTTGAACAGCGGCTCGATGAGCACCGGGTAGACGAAGGAACCGACCACGACCAGGAGCGCGACCAGTCCCCCGGCGACGACCGGCCACCAGCGGCGGCCCAGGCGGATGCAGCCGAAGAGCGCGACCAGCGCGATCGAGGTGATCACGATGCCGACCGCCTGGTTCAGCAGCGAGTCGCCCACCCACGACCCCCACGACTGCCTCGAGAGCCCGTAGCGCAGGCGCAGGTGGTGGGAGACCACCGAGAACGGCAACGTGAGGACCCACCCGACGAGGGTGACCCCGGCGACCGCGAGCACCACGCGCAGCAGCCAGGGGCCACGGAGCCTGGCGACCAGACGTCGGCCGAGCGAGGTGAACCCGAGCACCCCGGCGACGACCAGCGAGACGACGAGCCCGGCACGGCTGACCCAGCGAGCGGTGCTGGAGAAGGCCAGCATCCGCTCCAGCTCGCGCGGCGCGAACACGTCGCGCTCGTCGGGCAGAACGAGGACTCCGCCAGGGTAGGGATGCCAGGGGATCAACCACCAGGCCAGCGCCACGAAGGCGACCGCCCCGACGATGAGGACCGCCCAGGACGCTCGCCTCGAACTCACCTGCGCCCCGGTCACCGTGCAGAGTCTGACAGATGGGTCCGCCAGCGGGCGGTCAGCTCGTCGACGCCGAACCCGAAGCTCGCCCGCAGCGCCCTCTCCAGCGGTACGCCACGCCCCGTCTGCTCGTAGAGATCGACCAGCGCCTCCTGCCCGCCAGCCTCGGCGAGCACCACGCAGGCCAGCCAGGCTGCCTCGTACTCGGCGCCGAAGTGCTCCGAGCGGGTGTTGAACTCGGCCTTGCCGGGCAGGTGCTTCGGGGGGCCGTCCTCACGCACCTGCGCGAGGATCTGGCCGGCGGTCTTGCTCAGCGGCAGCGTGGTGTCGCGCAGGGCGACGTAGTCGGCGTAGCCCTCGACCAACCACATCGGCCGGTGGGGGTTGGTGGGTGCGGCGGTGGCCGCATGCACGGCCTCGTGGGTGATCACCACCTGGGCGCCGGGCGAGTCGAGGTCGCCGATGACGTCCTGGTTGACCCATACGTGCAGGGGCGAGCCCGCTGTGCTGGACCCGTCGACGGTCGCCGTCACCGCGGCCACCGACGAGTAGGTGCTCGGTTGGGCCCCGAGAGCGCTGTCGAGCCCCGACGCGGGCACCTCGAGCACCAGGCGCGGTCGGTCCCAGCCGATCACTGTGCGCACCTGCTTCACCGCCGAGGCCGCCAGCTCGGCGTAGCGGTCGGCCTGCTCCGCGGAGGCCTGGACGACCACGAGCGTGGAGCCGGTGCGGCGCACCTCGACCGGGCCACTGAGCCACAGCGGCATCCGGGTGCCTTCATCGGCGGAGAAGCCGGTGATCTCCCCGTCGCCGTCGAAGCCGACCTTCAGCTCCTCGCTCAGGGTCGGGTCACCAGGGGCGCGCCACGACATGTCGACGTCGGCCGTCCACGAGCCGTCCTCGTCGACGTTTCCGGACTCGGCGACATACCTCGCGCTCAGGCCCTCGATGCCGATCGCGTCAGCGTTGCGGGTCGCCACCGCGGCCGCGCCCTTGCCCTCGGGCTTCGCCCCGTCGCGTACGCCGGCGACCAGCTCCTCCAGGGAGTCTCGGCCCGCCACGGTGTCGGCGCGCACCGTCGGCGCGGCGCTCGGGGTCGGGGCGACGTACTCGCCTCCCCCGGTCAGCCGCCAGCCGACGAACCCGGCGATCAGCATCACCAGCACGAGCGCGGTGCCGATCGCGACGGGACGGGATAGAAGATGGCCGACCGTTCGCATCTGCGAACGATCGGCCTCTTCGGGGTCTTGCGTCAACTCAGCCGGGGCGGACGGCGCCCGTGTAGGGCATCTCGTCGATCGGCGAGACCTTCACACCCGTGCTCGGGTTGGAGGCGTGCACGATCTGGCCGTTGCCGATGTACATGCCGACGTGGCTGATCGGGCTGTAGTAGAAGACCAGGTCGCCGGGGGCGAGCTGGTCGCGCGAGACCTGGGGCCCGCTGCTGTACTGCGCCGAGGAGGAGTGCGGCAGCGAGACGCCGGCCTGGCCCCATGCGCCCATGGTGAGACCGGAGCAGTCCCACGACTCGGTGCCGGTGGCGCCGTAGACGTAGGCGTCACCGACCTGGGCGAGCGCGTAGTCGACCGCAGCCTTGGCGCGGCCCGAGGGCGGCGGCAGGTTGCCCGGGATGCTGGTGTCCGAGGACTGGAACTCCTCGAGCTCGTCGGCCTCGAGCTCGTCGAGCTCGGACTGGGCCGCCTCGTACTTCTTGTCGATCTCGCTCTTCTTCTGCTCCATGGTCGTCTTGACCTTGGCCATCTCGGCCTCGCGCTCCTCGGTCGCCTCACGGCGCACCTGGAGGGCCTTGGCCTCGGTGTTGTAGCGAGCCAGCAGATCGGCCTGAAGCGTGTTGTAGGACGAGACGGTCGAGAGACCGGCGAGGAACTGCTGCGGGTCCTTGGAGGTGATCACCTGGCCGACGGCAGAGACGTCGGATCCCTCGAACTGGCGCAGCACCGAGTCGCGGAGCTCGGCCCGGATCTTGTCCAGGTCCTTGCTCTGACGCTTCTCGTCGGCGCTGAGGTCCTTGAGCTGGCCCTTGAGGTCCTGCAGACGCAGCTTGGCGTTGCTGTAGTCCTCGTTGGCAGCCTCGGCCTGCGTGTAGAGCTTGTCGACCTTCTTGCGAACGTCGTCGATGTCCGGGTCTGCCTGGGCGGGGGTCGCACCGGGGATGATCCCGGCGACTCCGATGGCGGCGATGCCGGCTGCTCCGGCAATGAGTCGCTTCCGGTCGCGTGTCACGAGCGGACGGTCTCCTTGTGTAGTCGTTGACGCCTACCGGGTGAGCTGACGGGTTCGGGCACGACCTGCCCTACCACCGCTCCCCGACCTGGATCGACCAGATCGCTCTTGCGGCGGATTCACCCCAGTGACCGCACCCGTTGTGGCGTGCGACCGGTGTGGTTCCCCGGCTCCCCGACCCGCCGAAGCAGGCCTGGGATTAAGCGCGACACCCGCGTGAGCCGGTTGACCCACTTCCACGAATGTCAGGTTCTCGCGAACACTAACCGACGCGATCCCCCAACTGCCAACCACCCACGCCCAAAAGTTGGGCTACAAGTCTGGTTACCCGAAGGCGAGGCCGTCGCCGTGCCCGGAGTCGGTCGCCGGGCCGATCGTCGAGTCGGGCGAGTCGGTCGCCGAACCGGGGTGGTCGTCGCAGACCGGGACCGCGCCAGTCGCCTCGACCATCCTCAGCGGCGGAACCAGCCCGCCACCCGCCAAGACGTCGAGCGCACGGCGCTCCTCGTCTTCGATGGTCAGCTCCGGGGGCGGGCCCAGGAGCACGGTGACCACGCAGTCGTGGCACGCCAGTCCCCGCACGAGGCAGGTGTCACAGTCGATTCTCGTCGTCATGTCTGTGACGGTCTCACCGACCACCGACAATTTTGCTTCCGCTCGTCCGCCTCCGGCGTGTCAGCACCATCGCACGGCGGTATTCAAGGCGGGGATCGCGCTCCGGGTCCCTACACTTGAGGCATGGAGGTCTCCGCGTACGCGACGCTCCCCGACGCCGTCCGGGGGCGCATCGTCGCGCTCGCTGCCGGCGTGCTCCCCGATGTCGTACGCCTCCCGCCCGCGCTCAAGCGGATCGCCGACTTCGCTCCCGCCCGCCGCGCCAAGGCCGGTGGCGCGATGATCGCCTCGGTGCTCGGGAGCGACGACGAGGTGCGCGCGTCGGTGGCCACCCAGCTGCGCTCGTCCTACCTCGCGCCCGCGAAGAGCGAGGAGACCGGGGAGAGCGGCACCGACATCGTGCTGCCCGAGGACCCGACCGAGGCGGCTGCCGTCGCCTGGCTGGTGCGTCCCGACGGTTGGGAGGTGGCGCTCAAGGAGGCGCTGGACCGCCTCGAGGCCGCCGCGGTGCCGGCCGTCGACGCCGAGGTCGCCCGGCTGCGCGGCAAGCTCGCAGCGGCCGAGGACGAGGTGCGCGAGGTGCGCGCCGACCGCAAGGCGCGCCTCGACGAGCTCAAGGCCGACAACACCACCCTGCGACGCAAGCTCGGCGAGGCCCGCGCGTCCGCGCGCGAGGCCGGCACGGGGCTCGAGGACGCCCTGGCCGAGGCCCGCGACGCGCTCGCCCGCGCCGAGGAGGAGATCGCCGCGCGCGATCGTCAGCTGCGCCATCAGCGCAGCCAGATCGACAAGCTCGAGCGCGAGGCGGCCGCCGAGCGGCGTACGTCCAAGGCCGAGCGTGACGACGTCTCGCTGCGCGCCCGCTTCCTGCTCGACACGCTGCTCGACGCCGCCGGTGGCCTGCGCCGCGAGCTGGCGCTGCCACCCGTGACGGGCACCCCGGGCGAACGCGTCGAGGCCGAGCTCGCCTCCGCCGATGCCGCGGCCGGGGCCGGAGTCACCAGCAGTGCTCACCTCGAGCAGTTCCTGGCGATGCCACGGGTGCGGCTGATCGTCGACGGCTACAACGTCTCCAAGGCGCTGTGGCCCGACTCGGCGCTCGACGCCCAGCGGCTGCGGCTGCTGCGCGGGGTCGCCCCGATCGTCGCCCGCACCGGCGCCGAGACGACGGTCGTCTTCGACGCCCACTCGGCCTCCGTACGCCCCACCGCGGTGCCCCCTCGCGGCGTCAAGGTGCTCTTCTCCCCCGAGGGCGTCATCGCCGACGACGTCATCCGCGACCTCGTCGACGCCGAGCCGTCGGGCCGCGTCATCCTGGTGGCCACCGACGACGCCGAGATCGTCAAGGACGTACGCCGCGCCGGCGCCCGCACGGTGCCGCTCTCCTCCCTCTCTCCCCTGCTGGGCTGATCCAGCCGGCTTCCTGCGCCGCACCGACCTGATTCGATAGGTTCTCCGGACGTTCGAGTCGTCGGGAGTGGGAGAACCAGCACGTGCGGCACACACTCAACGCGATCGCCAGGTTGCTCCTGTGCGCCGCGGGATTCGTGATGTCCATCTACGGCAGCGTCCAGCTCAACGCTCTCAAGTCGCCGAGCTTCGGTGACCTGCTCGGCGAGTCGAGCTTCTGGGTCGCGGCCGTCGGAGGCCTGATGACCGCGCTCGCGTTCGAGGCGATGCGGCGTGCTCAGGTTCCGGCACCCGCCACCCAGCCGGCCGCACCGACAGCGCCCGAGGAGACCGAGGAGACCGCGCCCGAGGAGACCGCCGTCCCTCCCGTCGCGAGCGTCCCCACCGAGCCCGAGAGGGACGAGCGACCGGCGGAGGACGGCGACAAGCTCAGCCTGGTCGAGGTCGTCGGTCTGGCCGCGGGTGGCGTCGTCGGCTCCGGCTGGCTGCTGGCGGTGCCCGGTCTCCACGAGAGCCTGGGCGGTGCCGCCTTCCTCGGCTGGGCCGCCGGCGGCGTACTCATGCTCACCATCGCGGTCGTGATGGTCGAGTTCGGGCTCATCTCGCAGCGCACGGGCGGGCTCCTGTTCCACCCGCACGACGCCTTCGGGCCCCTGGTGGTGATCATCCTCGCGGCGTCGCTGTGGATCTCGTACGCCATCAACCCCGCCGCTCAGGCCGCGGCCGCGGTCGACCGGCTGGCCGAGATCGTCCCGTCGCTGGCCGGCGAGGGCGGGCTCACCCGGATCGGCTCCGTGCTGGCGGTGGCGGTGACCACCGCGATCATCGCCTTCGTCCTGCTGCCCAGGCGGCTCGTCCTGCGGACGAACGCCGCCCTGACCCTGGTCAAGATCGCCATCCCGGTGGTCCTCGTGGCGTGCCTGGCGTTCGCGGCCCCCGCCCCGCTCTCCGACTCGGGACCGGCGCCCGGGCCGACGTCGACCGGCGTGCTGAGCGCACTGATCACCAGCGGCGTGATCTACGCCTACATCGGTTTCCAGGCGCCGTTGGACGTGACCGGCGAGATCCGCGGAGGCCGTCGCGACGTGGCCAGACGAGTGCGCTGGGCGGTGTACGGCACGGTCGTCGGCTCGTTCCTGCTCTACTCCGCGCTCCAGCTGGTCTACGCCGAGCACATGGCCGCCTCCGGCGCCGAGCACGGCACCTCGTACGCACTCCTGACCGACGAGGCCACGCTGCTCGGCGCGCCGCTGGACTGGCTGGTCCTGCTGGTCCGGATCGCCGCGATCATCGCCCCCATCGGCTCGGGCATCGTGTTCACCTATGCGCTGAGCCGCGAGGTCTACACGCTCAGCGCGGAGAGGTATGTCCCCAGCGGGCTGCACGAGCAGCGGGCGTCCCGTCTCCCCGGACGCACCACCGACTCCTTCTGGCTGATCCTGCTCGTCAACCTGGTGCTGGCGCTGGTCGTCCTGGTGGCGGTGGGCGGCGACTGGCAGACGTTGGCCGTGCTCAACACGATCCCGATCCTGATCCTCTACGCGGTCACCTGCGTCGTCCTGGCGGTGCGCTCCGAGCTGCTCGGCACCGGTCTCCAGCAGCTCCTCCCCGTCGCGGCGTACGCGGCCTTCATCGTCATCGCGCTGGTCGTGAACGAGTCCGCGTGGGACCGGGTGTGGAAGGGCGTCGCGGTGATCGGCTGGGGATCGCTCGTCCTGCTCGTGCTCCCCTGGCTCCACCATCTCCGGGTCCCCGGCCTGGGCTGGTACGACGCGAAGAACCACGGCGCGCGCCTGTTCTCCCGCGACCCGGCGAACCGTCCGTTCGTGGTGCTCGCGCTCTACCTGGTCGCGCTGACGCTGCTGAGCGCCGTGCGTCACCGGATCGACGACGACTCCGTCTGGAGCGTGTGGAGCCTGCGTGCCCTGGTGGTGATCGTCGCCTCGGGGGCGTTCATGCTCCTGGTGGGCGCCGGCCGCCGCTATCTGCGGCAGACCCGGCTCACGACGACCCCGCGCTGACCCACTCGGCCTCCTCCTCCTGGCCCGCGGCGACCAGGGTCTCGACGACGGCGTCGATCCGGGCCCGGTCCTGCCACCGGCCCACCGAGCGCCGCAGGACCGCCGCGCGGCTCGCCTCCGGGTAGCGGTGCAGCCGCAGCCGCGTGGTGATGCCGACGATGTCGCTGGGCGTGACGCTCTGCGCCTGGTCGAGATAGCGGGTCAGCAGCCGATCGGCGGTGCCCGTGAGCTCGTTGCGACGGAGCTGGTGGGCCGCCTCGGCGATCGTGGGCCCGGCACCACGGCGGTTGATCGCCTCGTCTGCCAGATGGTGCCAGGAGGTGCGTACGGCATCGGCGAACCCGGCTGCCTCGAGGGCGGCGAGGCACTCGGCGTACCACGCGACGTAGGCCTCCTCGGTGGGCGCCGGATAGACGAGCAGGTCCTCGGCCAGCCGCCAGCCGACGTCGGCCGCGACGGCCGAGCGGCCCCGCCTGCCGACCCGGGACGGGACGTGCCCGAGGAGACCCACGATCTCCTCGGCGGGGCGGAGCCTGACCAGCGTGGCCGCCTGTCGGCGAAGATCCTCGCCCAGCGGCTTGCCGTGGACGTCGGCGAGATAGCCGGCGACGCCCTCCACGACGGCGGAGCCCATCGGTTCGCGGTCCGTGCCCTCCGGGGTGAGGACCCAGTGGAGCAGCTTCCGGGTGGTCTCGGAGGACGGCTGCGCCCACGACCACCGGTCGAGGAAGTCGCCGAGCCGCTCGATGTGGCCGCTGTGGGCGAGCGCGCGGACGATCATCGCCGCCTGGGCCTCGTCGCCCTCCTCCATGAGCGTCTCGCAGATGCGTTTCAGGTTCATCGGCGTGGCGTCGCCGGCCAGGGCGCCCAGGAGGCTGTCGCGGCCGGGTCCCCGGCTGCCACGCAGCAGCACCACCACCTGCTCGCGCGCCTCCTCGGCGTTCTCGCTGCCGTCGAGCCGGACCTTGAACCAGTCCTCGAGCACACGGCCGCCCGGGCACAGCTCCCAGAACGCCGCGACGAGGTCCTGCTGCTGGACGTGACCCGGCGCCCGGCCGCGGTCACCGATCGCGCCGAGGGTGCGCCAGAGCAGGTCCAGCGCGATCTCCTGCAGCCTCGGGCTGGCGTTGAGCGCGACGTACAGCACGGCCTTGTCGAGGTTCGAGCGGCCGCTGGAGGTCGCCGCGAACGTCTTGACGGTGTCGTTGACCAGCTCGGTCGCGCCGAGCAGGTGCAGCGCCCGGAGGAACCGGGCGATGTCGGGGACGGTCCGCTGCCGGAGCACGTCGTGGATGACCGCGTAGGCGATCGAGCCGTCGTGCTCGGTCTCGATCGCGAGCCTCGCCGCATCCTCCGGCGAGCGGTGCAGCGCGGCCGCTGCGATCAGGATCACCCGGTCAGCTGTGAACTCCAGCGAGGTCGTCACTGCCGCCAGGTCGACGTCGGCGTGCCGTCCGTACGCATGCAACGCCTGCACCGCGATCGCCGGATGGCCCTGCACCCGCAGCTCCGCGAGCCAGGCCACGAACCGCTCGATCCCTTGGCCGGAGACCCGCGCGAAGGCGTTGTCGATCAGCTTCTGGGTGTCGAGGACCTCGTCGGCCCGGGCACCGTCGAGCACGGTGACGTACTCGACCAGGCCGGCGAGATCGCCGGTCAGCGTGTCGAGCACTCGTTCGTTGAACCGCAGCGCCGCGGTCTGTCCGTCCTCGGTCAGCAGCGTCCGGGCCTGCTCACCGGCCTCCCTCGGCTCGACCTGCAGCGAGCCCGAGCGGGCGAACCAGCGCGCCCACGGACGGTCCTCGATGCCACCCGAGGACCCGTCGTTGCCGCCGTTTCTCGCCGCGATGACCCACACCTCCCCTGTCAGGTGCGCCACACCCTAGTGGCGGAGGACTGTCGGTGGCACTCGCTAATGTGTTCGCATGGGCAGTACGGCGGCGGTGCGCGAAGCACGCAAACAGATGCGCGCCCGGGCGGTCGCCCGCCGTCAGCGTGAACAGACGACCGGGGGCTGGGAGGCCCAGCGAGGCTTCGACGAGCTGGGCAGGCCGCTGCGCGATCTCACCTTCTGCGTGGTCGACCTGGAGACGACCGGCAACAGCCCCGACAACGGCGGGATGATCACCGAGATCGGTGCGGTGAAGGTGCGCGGCGGCGAGGTCCTGGGCGAGTTCCAGACCCTGGTCAACCCCCACACCGGCATCCCCGCGTCGATCGCGGTGCTGACCGGCATCACCAACTCGATGGTCGCCTCCGCCCCCAGGATCGAGTCGGTCCTGCCCGCGTTCCTGGAGTTCGCCGAGGGCTGCGTGCTGGTCGCCCACAACGCGCCGTTCGACATCGGGTTCCTCAAGCACTTCGCTGCCCAGCAGGAGCGGCCGTGGCCGCGCTTCGAGGTGCTCGACACTGTCAAGATCGCCCGCCGGGTGATCAGCCGCGACGAGACCCCCAACCACAAGCTCGGCTCGCTCGCGCGGGTCTTCGGCTCCCCCACGGCCCCTGACCACCGCGCGCTGCACGACGCCCGCGCCACCGTCGACGTGCTCCACGGCATGATGGAGCGCCTGGGCAACCTCGGTGTGCTCACCATCGAAGACCTGGCGGCATTCTCGGCCAAGGTGACGACCGCGCAGCGCAAGAAGCGCCATCTGGCCGAAGACCTCCCCCACGCCCCGGGCGTCTACCTGTTCAAGGACGAGCGGGGCCGGGTGCTCTACATCGGCACCTCCAAGGATCTGCGCACCAGGGTGCGCACCTACTTCACCGCCTCCGAGACCCGCTCACGGATGGGCGAGATGGTCGGTCTTGCCGCGACCGTGCAGGCCATCGAGTGTGCGACGGCGCTCGAGGCGGGGGTGCGCGAGCTGCGCCTCATCGCCGAGCACAAGCCGCCCTACAACCGCCGCTCGAGGCGCCCCGAGAAGATGCACTTCGTCAAGCTCACCCGCGAGCCCTGGCCACGGCTGTCGCTGGTCAAGCAGGTGCTCGACGACGACGCCGACTATCTCGGCCCGTTCGGCTCGAAGAAGATCGCCGAGCAGGCGCTCCAGGCGCTGCACGACACCTTCCCGATCCGACAGTGCTCCGACCGGCTCCCGCTGCTGCCGGCGAAGAGCCCGTGCGTCCTCGCCGAGCTTCACCGGTGCCTGAGCCCGTGCGACCGGAGCACCACCACCGAGACGTACGCCGACCTCGTCGGCCGGGTTCGCGAGGCGCTGCGACACCGTCCCGACGAGGTGGTCGCCGCTGTCACCGAGCGCCTCGACGACCTGGCCGGGCAGGAGCGTTTCGAGGAGGCCGCCGTCCATCGCGACCGGATGACCTCCTACCTGCGCGCCGCCGCCCGCACCCAGCGGCTCACCGGCGTCGCCCGCCTCTCCGACCTCACCGCGATCCGGCGCGAGGACGACGGCCGCTGGGCGGTGCACGTCGTCCGCCACGGTCGTCTGGCCGCAGCCGGGGTGATCCCCCGCGAGGCCAACGCCCACGCCTACGTCGCCGATCTCCAGCTCAGCGCCGAGACGGTGCTGGACGCTCCCGGCCCGGTGCCCGCTGCGAGCGCCGAGGAGACCGAGCTCGTGCTCCGCTGGCTGGAGTCGCCGGGCGTGCGCCTGGCCCACGTCGAGGGCGACTGGACCTGCCCGGTCGGCGGTGCCGGCCGCCGGGCAGCCAAGATCTAGAGCGATCGGCTAACGTGACCTGCGTGATCACAGCGATCGTCTTCATCAATGCCGAGGTCTCCCAGATCCCCGAGGTGGCCGAGGCCGTGGCCGCCATCGACGGAGTCAGCGAGGTCTACTCCGTCACCGGTCAGATCGACCTGATCGCCCTGGTGCGCGTCAGTGCCCACGAGGAGGTGGCAGCGGTCGTGGCCGACAAAGTCAACAAGGTGCCCGGCGTGCTCGAGACCGAGACCCACATCGCCTTCCGCACCTACTCCCAGGTCGACCTGGAAGCGGCCTTCTCCATCGGCCTGGACTGACGGGCAAAGCCCGTCGCGTGCCGCCGAGATCCTCTACCTCAACGAGAGGTAGCCGCGACCCACCGCTCGAGCACACCCTGAGCAGCCCCGGAGTCGATCGCCTCCGCAGCCCGGACGATCCCACCGGCGAGCCGCTCGTCGACGGAGCCGGAGCCGCCGTCGTGCACCGCCAGAGCAGCTCCGGCGTTGAGCAGCACGGCGTCGCGTACGGCACCTTTCTCGCCGGCCAGGAGCCGGCGGACGACGTCGGCGTTGTAGGCGGCGTCGTCGCCGCGCAGGTCCTCGACGCTCGCCCGGGCGATGCCGTGGTCGAGGGGCTCGATGGTCGCCTCGGTGACAGCGCCGCGCGAGACCATCCACACGTGAGACGTCGTGGTGGTGGTGAGCTCGTCGAGGCCGTCGTCGCCACGGAAGACCCAGGCGTCGGTGCCGCGGCGCGCGAAGACGCCGGCCATCACGGGGGCAGCGGACGAGTCGGCACAGCCGATCGCCGAAGCGGCCGGGCGCGCCGGGTTGGTCAGCGGCCCGAGCAGGTTGAAGACGGTGGCGATGCCGATCTCGCGGCGAGCGGCGGCGGCGTGACGCATCGCCGGGTGGAAGGCCGCGGCGAACAGGAAGGTGATCCCGGCCTCCTCGGCCACCGCCTCGACCCGCGAGACCTCGAGGTCGAGCCGGATGCCGAGCGCCTCGAGCACGTCGGCCGAGCCGGACTTGGAGGAGGCGGAGCGGTTGCCGTGCTTGACGATCTTCGCGCCGGCTCCGGCCGCGACGATCGCCGACATCGTGGAGATGTTGACCGAGAAGGAGCGGTCGCCGCCGGTGCCGACGATGTCGAGCACGCGCCCCGGCACGAAGATCGGGTTGGCCTTGGCCAGCATCCCGTCGGCGACGCCGGCGAGCTCGTCGACGCTCTCGCCCTTGGCTCGCAGCGCGACCGCGAAGGCGGCGATCTGCGCGGTGGTCGCCTCGCCGGCGAGGATCTGCCCCATCGCCCACGCCGCTTGGTGGGCGGAGAGCGACTGCCCGGCGACCAGCGTGGTGAGGACCTCAGGCCAGGAGTGCGGGGCGGAAGTCATGAGCCAACGTTAACGGGCTGCAAGAGCCCGACCACCGTCCGGGCCAGATCGAACGGGTCGATCGGGTGCGCGATCGTCGCCTCCGCACGCGACCACGTGCCCAACCACGCATCCTGAGGCCGGCCGATGAGCACCACGATCGGCGGAGCCTCACGCACCTCGTCCTTGACCGCCTTCGCGACCCCCAGCCCACCGGCCGGGGCGGCCTCTCCGTCGAGCACCGCCAGCGCCAGGCCACCAGCGTCCAGCTGGGCTCGCACCGCCGGTTCGGTGGCGACCTCGACGTACTCCAGCTCCGGCAGGCTCGGGTGGGGACGGCGCCCCAGAGCCAGGATCACCTGCTTGCGTACGTCGACGTCGTCGCTGTAGACGAGGATCTTCAAAGGATTCGAGGTGGTGTCGGTCACACCACGATGCTAGCGCCATCACCATGGTCCGCGGCCACATGTCACACACCCGATCTGAGCGGTGTCGAATGCTTGTAACACCAGCCTCATCGACGACACACAGGGTCCCAAGAAGACTCCGAGAATCGGGCAGGACATAATGGCGTGCGTGGCGACAGTATCGACTCTTCCAACAGCCCGCCTGCACGGGCATCACGACCGTCCGAGCATGGTCAGCGTGGGGACCATCATCTGGCTCTCGAGCGAGCTGATGTTCTTCGCGGCGCTGTTCGCGGCCTACTTCACCATCCGGGCGGTGAGCCCGGAGGTGTGGGAAGCCAACACCGAAGGCCTCAACATCCCGTTCGCGGCGGTGAACACGACGATCCTCGTGCTGTCGTCGTTCACCTGCCAGTTCGGTGTGTTCGCTGCTGAGCGTGGCCAGGTCGGCCGCAAGGGCTCCCTGCTCGCGGTGCGTCTGTGGGGCCTGCGTGAGTGGTTCATCCTCACCTACCTCATGGGCGCGGTCTTCATCGCCGGTCAGGCGACGGAGTACGCCGCCCTGGTGCAGGAGGGCATCGCCCTCAACCGTGGCATCACCGGCCCCGACGACCCCTACGGCTCCGTCTTCTACCTCACGACGGGCTTCCACGGCCTGCACGTGACCGGTGGCCTGATCGCCTTCCTGTTCGTGCTCGGCCGGACGTACGTGGCCAAGCGATTCACCCACGAGCAGGCCGTCTCCGCGATCGTCGTGTCCTACTACTGGCACTTCGTCGACGTGGTGTGGATCGGCCTGTTCGCGACCATCTACCTCCTCAAGTGACCAAGGACTGAATGTGCGTCTCCTGAACCGCTCCGTCGGTCGACTGTCGCGGCTGCGTCGCCGCCCGTTGGCCGGTGCCGCTGTGCTCCTGGTCGCTCTGCTGAGCACCGGCGGGCTCTACGCCGCCTTCTCCCCCGCCTCCCAGGCCGAGACCGAGAAGGACAACGCCGCGCTGGTCGCCGAGGGCAAAGAGCTCTTCATGATCAACTGCTCCACCTGCCACGGCTCCAACGGTGAGGGCATCACCACGCAGAACGGCAAGCTCTACGGCCCCTCGCTGATCGGTGTCGGCGCCGCGTCCGTCGACTTCCAGGTCGGCACCGGCCGGATGCCGATGGCCCAGCCCGGCGCCCAGGTCGAGGTCAAGGACCCGAGCTTCAACCAGGACGAGATCGACGCGTTGGCTGCCTACGTCGCCAGCCTGGGCCCCGGCCCGGCCACTCCCGACGCCGAGCAGTACGACCCGGAGACCTACGGCTCCGAGAAGGAGAAGGAGGAGGCGGTCGCCCTGGGTGGCCAGATCTTCCTGACCAACTGCACCGCGTGCCACAACTTCACCGGCTCCGGCGGCGCCATGCCGCGCGGCGGTGAGGCTCCCAGCATCCTCAAGACCGACCCGAAGCACATCTACGAGGCGATGCTGACCGGTCCGCAGTCGATGGACACCTTCTCCGACGGCAACATCAGCCCGGAGGAGAAGAAGGCCGTCATCTCCTACGTCGAGTCGATGAAGGAGCAGCCCGACTACGGCGGCTTCAACAACGGCGCGCTCGGTCCGGTGACCGAGGGCATCGTCGCCTGGGTCGTCGGGCTCGGCGTCCTGGTGGCCTTCGCCGTATGGATCGCCGCGCACACCACGCGCACCAACCAGACCAAGAAGGGATCTGCCAAGTGAGCAGCGACCTCAGCGAGATCGAGAAGCACGACGACTCGCACCCAGAGCTCAACGCGCACACCGACGCGCTGCTGCCCGATCCGGGCGTGCACGAGCACACCTGGCGTCCTACCGACGTCGATCCCAAGGCGGAGAAGCGTGCCGAGCGTCAGGTGAGCCTCTTCTTCGGCCTCTCCGCGATCTGCTCGGTGCTGTTCGTCGTCGCCTACTTCGCGATCAAGCCGGGCTACGACGGTGACGTCTGGGCCGGCTACGGCGCCTCCAACCTGGCGCTGGGCGCGAGCCTGGGCTTCGCCCTGCTGTTCCTCGGCATCGGCGTCATCCAGTGGGCCCGCAAGCTCGTCATCGACCAGGAGGTCACCGAGGAGCGCCACCCGGCCGCCTCCTCGCCCGCCACCCGCGAGGCCGCGGTCGCCGAGCTGAAGGCCGCGCTGCACGAGTCCGGCATGGCCCGCCGCCCGTTCATCCGCAACGCGATGATCGGTTCGGCCGCCCTGCTGGGTCTGCCCGCGGTCGTGATGCTCAAGGACCTCGGCCAGACCAACGCCCAGATCACCGAGCAGAAGCCCTACGCCGGCGCCGGCCTCGAGCACACCGTGTGGGACGCGGGCGTCCGGGTCGTACGCGACGTGGTCGGCACCCCGATCCGCCCCGGTGACCTGGAGATCGGTGACCTGGTCAACGCCGAGCCGTCGACCATCTTCGACGGCAGCCTGCACGGCGCGCCGCTGCAGATCGCCAAGTCGAAGGCCGCCACCGTCCTGCTGCGGATGGACCCGGCCGACATCTCCAACGACGTGACCCGCAACTGGTCGGTCAACGGCATCGTGGCCTACTCCAAGATCTGCACCCACGTCGGTTGCCCGATCTCGCTCAACGAGCGCACCACGCACCACCTGCTGTGCCCGTGCCACCAGTCGACCTTCGACCTCGCCGACCACGGCAAGGTCATCTTCGGCCCGGCTGGTCGCCACCTCCCGCAGCTGCCGCTGGGTGTCGACTCGGACGGCTTCCTCGTTGCCCTCTCCGACTACCCTGAGCCCGTGGGCGTCAGCTATTGGGAGCGCAACACCTACGACATCGACGAGATCTTCGACGACTGGTCCAAGGACCACGCCGCCGACGCTGAGCAGTACGGCTACAAGGAGGGCGGCCAGTGAGCACCGACACGTCCAAGGTTGCCGCCAGCAACGGCACCAAAGCCGCTGCCCCGGCGGGCAAGCCGACCAAGGCCGGCGCAGCCGCCAACTGGGCCGACGAGCGCCTCGGCGTCGGTGGCCTGAGCAAGTTCCTCTCCCGCAAGATCTTCCCCGACCACTGGTCGTTCATGCTCGGTGAGATCGCGCTGTGGAGCTTCGTGGTCCTGCTGGTCACCGGCGTCTTCCTGACCCTGTGGTTCAAGCCGTCGATGGCCGAGATCAACTACCAGGGCTCCTACGCCCCGCTGCGTGGCATCGAGATGTCCGAGGCGATGGCCTCGACGCTCAACATCTCCTTCGACGTACGCGGCGGTCTGCTGCTGCGCCAGGTGCACCACTGGTCGGCGATGCTCTTCATCGCCTCGATGATGATCCACATGATGCGGGTCTTCTTCACCGGCGCGCACCGCAAGCCGCGTGAGATCAACTGGGTCATCGGCGCCACGCTGCTGCTCCTCGGCACGCTCGAGGGCTTCACCGGCTACTCGCTGCCTGACGACCTGCTCTCCGGCACCGGCATCCGGGCCGCGGACGGGTTCATGATGGCGATCCCGATCGTGGGCACCTACGTCTCGTTCTTCCTCTTCGGAGGCGAGTTCCCAGGTGACGACATCATCCCGCGCCTGTTCACGATCCACGTGCTCTTGATCCCGGCGCTGCTGCTGGCGCTGATCGGGGCCCACCTGATCCTGCTGATCTACCACAAGCACACCCAGTGGGCCGGCCCCGGCCGCACCGAGAAGAACGTCGTCGGCTACCCGATGGTGCCGAACTACATCTCCAAGATGACCGGCTTCTTCTTCATCACCTTCGGTGTGACCGCCCTGCTCGGAGCGTTCTTCTCGCTCAACCCGGTGTGGAAGTTCGGCCCCTACGACCCGACCAAGGTCACCGCGGGCTCGCAGCCCGACTGGTACATGGGCTGGCCTGACGGCGCGCTGCGCATCATGCCGGGCTGGGAGTCGCACTTCTGGGGCTCGACCTGGTCGTGGAACATCTTCCTTCCGGTCATCGTGCTGCCGATGGCGGCCTGGATGGTCGTGCTGATGCTCCCGTTCATCGAGTCGTGGATCACCGGTGACAAGCGCGAGCACCACCTGCTCCAGCGCCCGCGCAACGCTCCGACCCGCACCGCCACGTTCGTCGCGCTGATGACGTTCTACGCGGGCTTCTGGGCCGCGGGCGGCAACGACATCATCGCGATCAAGTTCGACCTCTCGATCAACCAGATCACCTACTTCCTGCGGGCGTTCGTGTTCCTGGGCCCGGTCGTGGCGTTCATCATCACGCGTCGTTGGTGCATCTCGCTGCAGCGTCACGACAACGAGAAGCTGCTGCACGGCTACGAGACCGGCACGGTCATCCGTACGCCCGAGGGTGCCTACCACGAGAAGCACCTGCCGCTCGACGTCGACGAGGCCTACGCCATCACCGTCCGCGACCGCGGCCGGAGCGGCGACGAGCCGGAGCTGAAGAAGAACGGCAAGCCGACGCTGCGAGCCAAGCTGCGTGCGTTCTACTACGACCACGACGTGGACAAGCCCACCACCGAGGAGCTCACCGAGGCGCACCACCACGCCGAGCACGAAGCTCACGAGCTGGCTGCCTACGAGGGTCACGCCGTCGACGGGCACGACTTCGACGATCACCGTCACTCGGCGATCGAGGAGCCGCTCAACCGCTGAGCAACATCTGGTACGCCACGTGGCGCCGTTCCCTCACGGGGACGGCGCCACGTGCGTTGTGGGGCGCCTCGAACCATGGGCCCGAAACCCGGTTGTCCGCGGTCGGGCCTCCCCCTAAGGTCCTGGCATGAGCGACCTCCAGGCCCGCCTCCGTGCCGACCTCCTCACCGCCCGCAAGGCCCGTGACACCACGGCGACAGCCGTGCTGCGCTCGACGCTGGCGGCGATCGCCAACGCCGAGGCGCTCCCGGTCGCCGAAGCCGCCCTGAGCACCGACGGACCGATCGCCGGCGCCTCGACCGGCGTCGGGGCCACCGAGGCCGCCCGTCGAGAGCTCACCGACGACGACGTGCGGCGGATCATCACCGAGGAGCAGGCCGAGCGCATCGGCGCCGCGACCGACCTCGAGGCCCACGGCGCCGACGGGAAGGCGAGCGAGCTCCGCGCCGAGGCCGAGCTGCTGGCGGCGTACGTCTAGCCGAGCCCCTCCCCCGTCGAGTCGGCTCGTCCTGACCGGAAAGCACGTCGAGTCGGCTCGTTATAACGAGCCGACTCGGCGTCGGGTTCGCCTCAGCCCTGCGGGTCGAGCTCGCCGCCGACGACCTCGAGCACCCGGGCGCGCACGTTGGCGGCAGCCTCCGGGTCACGGGCGGCCAGGGCGGCGACGATGGCGTTGCCGAGGATGAGCTGCGGGATGCGGATGATCGAGTCGAGCTCCTGCCGGAACCCGGCGCGGCCGCCCTGCGGAGTGACCAGCTCGACCTCGGCGAGCTTGGTCAGCTGGGTGCCGGTGAAGGAGGTCAGCGCGATGACGGACGCCTCGGCGGCGACCGCCGCTTGGGCTACCTGGATGGTCGGCGCCGTCGCGCCGGTGCCACTGACGACGATGCAGACGTCGCCGGCGCGGAGCAGTCGAGCCCGGATGAGCTGGTCGAGGTGGTCGCTGGGGGCGACCGTGCTGAGCCCCTGCGAGGCCAGGCGCATGGCGATGTCCTTGGCCACCGGCGAGGAGACGCCGGTGCCGGCGACGAGCACCGATCGCGCGTTGGCGAGCAGCTCGACGGCGTTGCTGACCTGATCCTCGGAGAGGAGCCCGACCATGTCGGAGGCCGAGTCGGCGATGTCGGCGAAGAAGGCGCGTACGACCGTCAGCGGGCTGGTGCCCTCGTTCGTCTCGGTCTTGGTGGTGCCGAGGTCGCGGGCGAGCAGCACCTTCAGGTGCGGGAAGCCCCGGAACCCGAGTCGCTGCGAGGCTCTGACGACGGTCGCGGTGGAGACGGAGGCCTCGGCCGCGATCTCCGCGGTGGTGGCCTCTATCGCCCATTCCGAGCGGGTCAGCACCACCTCGGCCACTGCTCGCTCGGACGGGTTGAGCCGCGGCATCGCAGCTCGGATGGCCGGGAGTACGGGCGCGCTGGTCATGCGGCGGCCCCCGCCATCGAAGTCTCGGTGCCGTGCAGGATCCGGTGACGCAGACCTGCGGAGATCTGGTCGACCACGATCGTCACGATGATGATCACAGCCAGCATGATTCCACCCCATTCCCACTCGCGCCCTCGAAGGACACGGTTTAGAAGCGCACCAATTCCACCGGCGCTCACGACGCCGAGAATCGCGCTTGCTCTGATGTTCACCTCGAAGCGGTAGAGCCAGAACGCCACCGTCTCCGGCAGCATCTGGGGCACCACCGCGGTGCGGACCCGCTGCCACCACGACGCCCCGGCGGCCGTGACCGCCTCGACCGGGCGCGGATCGACCGCCTCGACGTTCTCCAGCGTCAGCTTGCCGAGCGACCCGATCGAGTGGATCCCGATGGCCATCGCGCCGGCCATCGGGTTGAGCCCGAACAGCGGCAGCATCACGATGACCGCCAGCAGGATCTCCGGCACCGCGCGGATGGCGTTGAAGAACGTACGCACCGGCACCCGGACGAACCAGGGCGCGGTGTTGGAGGCCGCCAGGAAGGCCAGCGGGAAGGAGAACAGCGCACCGACGCAGGTGCCGATCCAGGCCAGCGCCACCGACTCCCCCATCAGGCTCAACGAGTCCAGCCACCAGTCGCCGTAGGTCAGGTCGGGGTCGGACTGGCCCTCGGGATGAGCCCCGGGCCAGGTGAGTACGCCGTCGAGCATCTGCCCCGCGTACTGCAGGATCTCGCCGGGGAACTGCGGCAGCCGCTCCCACTTGGCATCCTCCAGCGACCAGCCGGCGAGCAGCACGACGCCGATCAGCACCAGTCCGGCCACCGTGTAGGGCCACTTCGGCGGCGGCTTCGGCCGCGCCTTGGCATCGGTGGTCATACGAGCCTCCTGCGCAGCACCTGCGAGAGCAGGTCGATCGCGATGACGACCACGAAGATCACGATCACCACGGCGGCGAGCCGCGGATAGTCGGCCCGGTTGAAGTAGAGCATGATCAGCTGCCCGACACCGCCGGCCCCGACCGCGCCCAGCACGACGGAGGCGCGGATGTTGATCTCGAAGACGTAGAGCACGTAGGAGGCGTAGTTGGGCAGCACCGCGGGCACGATCGCCACCCGGGCCCGCTGCCAGCCGGTGGCGCCGGCCGCGTCGAGGGCCTCCAACGGCCCGGGGTCGACGGCGTCGATGCTCTCCGCGGTCAGCTTGGCCACGATGCCGATGTTGAACAGGGTCAGCGCCAAGATCCCGGGCAGCGGCCCGGTGACGACGGCGACGAAGACCAGGGCGTAGGCCATGTCGGGCAGCGACCGGATCACCGACATCACCGACTTGGTGACGCGGTAGACCGCCGGCGGCGCGCTCACCTTGGAGCCCAGCAGCGCCACTGCCAGGGCGATCAGGGAGCCGACGAAGGTCGCGATCACCGCGATGGCCGCGGTCTCCTTGAGAGCCACCCACAGCCGCGATGACGGGTCGGTGATCTCCTCCCACTCGGGGTGGACGACCTCCTCGAGGATCATCGTCAGCATCGGCCACTGCTCGACGACGGGCGCGAGCGAGAAGTCGATGGTCCACCCGGCCAGCACCGTGACCACGACGGCGCCGAGCAGACCGATGACGAGCAGCGGGCTCGGCGGAGGCTTGGCCGGGCGCGCGGAGCTCCCCTGCGGCGCCTCGGGGTGGCGTACGGCGGTGGTCTGGCTCATCCCGATGCGGCCTCGTCGGTGCCCGCGGCGACCGAGACACGCGCGTCGTCGGAGACGTCCTCAGCGGTCAGGGAGCGACCGTAGATCTTCTCGAAGACGGCGTCGTCGGCCTCGGCTGCGGTGCCGTCGAAGACGACCTTCCCCTCGCGCATGCCGACGATGCGGTCGGCGTAGCGCCGGGCAAGGTCGAGGAAGTGAAGGTTGACCACGGTAGTGATACCGAGATCGCGGTTGATTCGTTGCAGGTCGCGCATCACCAGATTGGCCGTGGGTGGGTCGAGAGAGGCGACCGGCTCGTCGGCGAGCACGACCGACGGCTCCTGGGCCAGCGCACGAGCGATCGCCACCCGCTGCTGCTGGCCGCCGGAGAGCTCGGAGGCGCGCACCCACGCCTTCTCGACGATCCCGACCCGCTCGAGCGCCTCGAAGGCGATCTCCTTGTCGGCCTTCGTGTGCAGGCCGACGGCCGAGCGCAGCATCGACTGAGCGTGCAGCCGTCCGGTGAGCACGTTGGCCATGACCGAGCGCCGGGTGACCAGGTTGAACCCCTGGAAGATCATCCCGATCTCCGCACGCAGCCGCCGCAGCCGGCGACCGCGCGCGGAGGCGACGTCGTTGCCGCCCACCGACAGCGTGCCGGCGGAGACCGGCACCAGGCCGTTGATCGTGCGGATCAGCGTCGACTTGCCGGCGCCGGAGAGTCCGACCACGACCACGAACTCGCCCTCGGGGATGTTGAGCGAGACGTGGTCGAGACCGCGGGTGCCGTTCGGGTAGACCACCGAGACCCCGTCGAAGACGACGTCGTGCCCACCCTGGGACCCGCCCTGTGGCTCGTCCTGGGGCCTGTCTGAGTCGGAGGCGCTCATTCGCCGAAGTTCTCCTCCACGGACTTCGCCTTCTTCAGCGCCGCCGTGTCGACCTTCTCCAGGCCTTCGATCTCGTAGACGGCCTCGAGCGTCTTTAGCCCCTTGGGGTCCTTGGCCATCGACGTGAACGCATCGGTCATCTTCGTACGCAGCTCCTTGGAGACGCTGCCGGAGACGACGATTCCGTCGTTGGGGATCTCGGTCGAGTAGGCGAAGACGACCACGTCGGAGGCGACCTTCGGCTCGTCGGCGGCGACCTCCTCGCGAGCATCGTCGAAGCTCACCCCGACCGGGTAGTCACCGCGCGCGACCGCCAGCACCGCGGCGTCGTGGTCGCCGGCGAACTGAGCGTCCAGGTCGACCAGCGGGTCGCCGCCGGAGACCTGGCCCCACTGCGTCGCCGGGTAGTAGTAGCCCGACGCCGAGCCCTGGTCGACGAAGGCGATCGAGCTGCCGGCCTTGATCTTGGCCAGCGCCGCCTCACCGGCCGGTCCGGTCTTCGCGGCGTCGGTGCCGTTGCAGTACTTGAAGCCCTCGACCACCTTCACCTCGTCGGCGCAGTAGGTCTTGGGGTCGTTGGTGAACCACTGGGTGTGGTAGGTGCCCGAGCCGAAACGCACCGACTGCAGAACCGGCACCGCTCCGGCCTGGTCCTGGGCCTGCACCATCCCGACCGGTCCGAGCATCGCGACCTGCGCCTGGTCGGCCTTCATCGCCACGATCGCGGCGGCGTAGCTCTCGGTCACCTCGGCGCGCACGGGCACACCGATCTTGTCGCTGAGGTAGGACTCCAGGCCCTTCGCGCTCTGCGTGATCGAGTCGACGTCGCCCGAGGGGACCAGCGAGAGCACGATCTCGTCGGGGTCCTCCGCGGGTCCGTCGCTCTTGCCACCGCCGCCGCAGGCGGCGAGAGAGAGGGCGAGGGACGCCGCGGCAGCGACGGCCAGCAGCTGTGTCCTGGGGGTTCTCAACATCGGACGGGCTCCTTGCGGGGGTTGGCTTCGATGAAGGACGACGGGTCACGCGACCACTGCGAGATGGCTGCGTAGAGGTCGACAAGAGATTCTGCACGAACGTGCGCCGGACCCTGCCTGCGGTCGAAGACGTCAACGTACGCTGCAACACAACCACGCTCGAGCGCGGGAGCGAGATCATTGCGCCAGATGTCGCCGACCGACATCAGCCTCTCGGGCGTGTCGGTCGCGCCGGCGGCCGCCAGGAAGGTGTCGAGGTGCGCCCGCATCCGGGTCGGCTTGAGCGCGTCGGACACGACCTCGTCGATCACGCCACGTACGCCGATGTGCTCGAGGATCGCGTCCAGACCGTCGCCTGGCGAGTTGGTGAGGACAACCCGGTGGGCGTCGAGCCCGGCGAGGAGGTCGACCAGCCCGGCCGGAGTGTGGATGTCGCCGGGGTGCTCGCCGATCGCGGCCCTGCTCTCGACGTACGCGGTGCTCAGCTGCTCCTCGGTGACCCCTGCGGCCACGGCGAGGATCCTGACCGCCTCGTAGCCGTCCTGAGCGCCGATGAGCGCCTTCGGGGCAGTCTCGGGCAGCTGGTTGCCGAGAAACGCTCCAGCGAGCTCCAGGAGCGCCTCAGGGGCGTCCACGAAGGCCGCCACCCTCTCGGCGTACAGCAAGACAGGCGTGTCCCCGAGACACACCGTGCCGTCGAGGTCGAGCACGAGCACCGGCCGAGACAACAGGTCCACCCTTCAAGCGCGGGCGGTCAGCACGACGCCGCGCAACGACATTTCGTGACAGGTGGAACGTAGGTAACGTGGCTTCCGTACGCAAGCAGGACCCGCCGACTCGTCGCCGTCATTTACTGCAGTGCAGTAATACGACGCAGTCGGCAGCTCACTGACCAGACAATGCCCGCACTGCAGCAAACGGAAGCAAACGCGGGATGATGCCTGTCTAGATCCTGCTTGGATCAGGCCAGCGCGGAGCCCGCCTGGTACTGGTCGTAGGAGGTGTTCCAGTCACCCCAGCCGTTGCTGAAGGTCATCTGGCGGTCGGTGCCGACCGTCTCGACGACGTCACCGCGGCGGCTCATGTCGTAGAGGAACTTGGCATCCTCGTCGCTCATCCCCGTGCAGCCGTGGGAGACGTTGGCCTTGCCCTGCTGCGCGACCGACCATGGCGCGCCGTGGATGAACTCGCCGGAGAAGGTCAGGCGCATCGCCCACTTGACGCCCTCCATGTTGTAGTACTCCCGGTCGCCCTCGCCGATGCCGATCGTCTCGGAGTTCATGGTCTTGCGCTCGAACTTCTCGATGATCACCTTCACGCCGCTGCGGGTGATGAACCCTTCCTTGCCGGTCGTGATCGGGATGGTCCTGATCTTCTGGCCGTTGTTGAAGACTTCCATCTGGTGGGTCTGCGCGTTGGCGCGGTAGATGTGGGCGTCACCGGTCTTGAAGGTGATCTCGCGGTTCTTCTGGCCGAAGATGCCGTCACCGGCCGGCACGGAGTTGATGTTGAGCTTCACGTTGATCGTGGAGTTGGCCTGCCAGTAGGTGCGCGGGCGGTAGTGGGCCTCCTTGTCGTTGACCCAGTACCACGACCCCTCCTGCTCCGGCGTCGTCTTGACCTTCATCTTCTTCTCGAAGGCCGACTTGTTCTTCACCGGGAGGTCGTAGGTCACGATGATCGGCATCCCGACACCGACGGTCTCCCCGTCGAGCGGCGCGATCGACGGGTAGGCCTGACGGTCCAGACCGAGATCCTCGGTGGAGAACCTCGTCTTCGTCTCCAGCTGCTTGCCGTCGGTGCCGGTCGCGGTGACCGAGAGCGTGTACGCAGCGGTCGGCTCGAGCACGTCGCCGGCGCTCCACGCCAGGCCGTCCTCGGAGATCGTGCCGCGCACCTTGGCACCCTTGGCGCCGGTGAGCATCACGTCATCGATACGCCCCTTGGCGACGTCGACCTTGACGACCTTGTCGATCTTGACGCCCTTGGCCTCGTCCTCGACGTTGGGCGTGATCTGCACGACCGGCTTCGGCTCGGCCTTGGGCTCCTTCGAGCCCGGGTCTCCCCCGCCGCAGGCGCTGAGCAGCAGCGCGGCGACGACGGCGAGGGCCGTCAACGGCGCCCCGCGGCGTACGGAGGAACGAGTGTGGTGGGACGGTGACTGCGTTGACACGGTTGCGGTGCTCCAGACCTGACGAAGTGCGCGTCCACCCGGGTCGCGGACGGAAGCGCCATAACCCTACCGGGCATACCCAACGGACGCAGCAGGACCCGATCCTTGATGGATCGGGTCCTGCTGAACTGCTGTGCTCAGTGCTTGAAGTCGCCTCGGTAGTACTCAAAGTTCCAGCCGGCCAGAGCCAGCAGGCCGAGCACGGCGGCGATGATGAGCAGCCACCAAGCGGCCATCGCGACCGCGAGGACCACGAGACCGAAGGTGAGCGCGGCCCACAGCGGCCACCAGGAGAACGGCGGGAAGAAGCCGTACTCGCCGGCGCCTTCCGCGATCTCGCCGTCGGACCTGTCCTCGGGGCGCGGGTCCATCTTCGCGGCGTGGAAGCCGAGGTAGACGGTGATCATCAAGAACAGCAGCGTGCACATCACCAGCGCGGAGGTGCCGGTCCAGTCGCCGCCCTCCTCGGAGGCCGCGGTGACGAACCAGTAGGCCGGCGTCACCAGCACCATGAAGACACTGCAGATCACGAAGATCCAGGCTTCAGACTTCATCGGGGCTCAGCCTTCCTTGTTCGAGCTGGTCGAGACGAGATCGTCCTCGTCGTGCTCCAGCGCGGCGATCTCCGGGTGGTGGAGGTCGAAGGCCGGGGACTCCGAACGGATCCGCGGGATGGAGACGAAGTTGTGGCGCGGCGCCGGGCACGCGGTGGCCCACTCCAGCGAACGGCCCCAGCCCCACGGGTCGTCGACGCCGACCTTGGGCGCCTTGCGAGAGACGTAGAGGTTGTAGAAGAACGGCAGCATCGACAGGCTCAGCAGGAACGCTCCCACGGTGGAGAACTGGTTGAGGAACGTGAAGCCGTCGCTGGGCAGGTAGTCGGCGATGCGGCGCTGCATGCCCTCGACACCGAGCCAGTGCTGGACCAGGAAGGTCGCGTGGAAGCCGACGAACAGCAGCCAGAAGTGGACCTTGCCGAGACGCTCGTCGAGCATCCGTCCGGTCATCTTGGGCCACCAGAAGTAGAAGCCGGCGAACATCGCGAACACGACGGTGCCGAAGACCACGTAGTGGAAGTGGGCGACCACGAAGTAGGAGTCGGAGACCTGGAAGTCGAGCGGCGGGCTCGCCAGGATGATGCCGGTCAGACCACCGAAGAGGAAGGTCGTCAAGAAGCCGATCGACCACAGCATCGGGGTGTCGAAACTGATCGAACCGCCCCACATCGTGCCGATCCAGTTGAAGAACTTCACACCTGTCGGCACCGCGATCAGGAATGTCATACCTGAGAAGAACGGCAGGTTGACCGCACCGGTGACGAACATGTGGTGGGCCCACACGGCCACCGAGAGGATGGCGATACCGAGCGTCGCGGCGACGAGGCCGACGTAGCCGAAGACCGGCTTGCGGCTGAAGACCGGGAGGATCTCGGTAACGATGCCGAAGAACGGCAGCGCGATGATGTAGACCTCGGGGTGGCCGAAGAACCAGAACAGGTGCTGCCACAGGATCGGGCCGCCGTGAGCGGCGTCGAAGACGTGGGAGCCGAACTGACGGTCGGACTCGAGCATCAGCAGCGCCGCGGCGAGGATCGGGAACGCGATCAGCACCAGCAGCGAGGTGACCAGGGTGTTCCAGGTGAAGATCGGCATCCGGAACATGGTCATGCCCGGCGCACGCATGCAGATGATCGTGGTGATGAAGTTGACCGCACCGAGGATCGTGCCCAGACCGGCCATGTAGAGACCCATGATCCACAGGTCGCCACCGACGCCCGGCGAGTACTGCGCGCTGGAGAGCGGCGTGTAGGCGAACCAGCCGAAGTCGGCCGCACCGGTCGGCGTGAAGAAGCCGCTGGCCGCGATGATGCCGCCGAAGAGGTAGAGCCAGTAGCTGAACATGTTGAGCCGCGGGAAGGCGACGTCAGGGGCGCCGATCTGCAGCGGCATGATCACGTTGGAGAAGCCGAAGAACAGCGGCGTCGCGAACAGCAGCAGCATGATCGTGCCGTGCATCGTGAACAGCTGGTTGAACAGCTCGTCGTTGACGACCTGCTGCCCGGGGAACGCCAGCTCCGAACGCATCAGCAGGGCCATCAGACCGCCGATGAGGAACCAGACGAACGAGGTGACGAGGTACATCTTGCCGATCAGCTTGTGATCGGTCGTGGTCAGCAGCTGGTAGATCTGCTTGCCGAGCGGCTTGGGGCCCCCGGTGACCGGGCGCGCAGCGGTGGCGGTCACTCGCCCTCCTCCTTGTGGCTGGAGACGTCGTCGGCCGGGCGGGTGGACTTGCCACCGCCGAGCAACGGGCGCTCGGCCTCGAAGCCCTTCTGAGCCAACGCGTCGACGTAGGACTTGTAGTCGCTCTCGGAGACGATCGCGACCTTGAAGATCATCCGGGCGTGGTAGACGCCGCAGAGCTCGTAGCAGGCCCCACGGAAGGTCTTGCCCTCGATGAGGTCGTCGTCGCTCGCGTTGAAGGTGGCCGTGGCTTCCTTCGTGGTGATCGAGTAGTGGTTGATCCGGCCCGGCACGACGTCCATCTTCATCCCGAACTCCGGCACGCCGAAGTTGTGGATGACGTCTGCGGAGTGCAGGTTGAACCGGGTCGTGGTCTTCTCGGGGAGGACCAGCGTCGGGATGTGCGAACCCGTGCCCACGACATAGCCGTACTTGTCGTAGGGGTACTTGTCGTCGACGAGGTTCTCGTCGGCGCTCTGGTCGGGCTCACCGATGCCGTGGTTGAAGGTCCACTGCCACTGCTGGCCGGTCACCTCGATCACGTTGGTCGGGTTGCCGTCGTCGAGCATCTCGTTCTGCACCTTGACGGTGTGGTCGAAGAAGACGATCACCATCAGGACCGGGGCGATCGTGTAGAAGATCTCCAGCGGCAGGTTGTAACGCGTCTGGACCGGGATGTCGGACTCGTTGCGACGGCGGTAACGCCAGATCGCCCAGAAGATCAGACCCCAGGTCAAGATGCCGGTCAGAAGAACAGCGACCCAGGCCCCCTGCCACAGCGCAAGGTTGTGCTCACCCTGCTCGGAACGTGGCTCCGGGAAGCCGAGACGCGACGCCTCGTCCGTGCAGCCACTCAGCAGAAGGGCGCCGGCCGTCAGCGTCGCCACCAACGCGCCACTTCGGGCGCGGGCGTGGGACGGTTTCGATCCGGCCCCTGGCAAGTGCAGACCCACTACGAGCCTCTCTCTCATGCGAACACTCAGATGTCCGCAGACTACCGCGAGCGACTCCTGAATCATCTTCAGGGGTTGCTCATGTCGCGTATGGCTACCGTTGGGTTCTGTGACCGACGCCTTCACCTACCTCGATGCCGCATCGGCCGAGCCGCTCCATCCCGCCGCCCGGGATGTGCTGCTCGCCGCGGCAGATCAGGGTTATGCCGACCCTCGACGCCTCCACCGGCCGGCCCGTAACGCGGGGCTGCTGCTCGAGAACGCTCGCGAGGTCGTCGCGGAGGCGTTGGGGGTGCGCAGAGATGAGGTGCTTTTCACATCGTCGGGCACCGCCGCGGCGCAGGCCGGGCTGCTGGGGCTCGGGTCACGCGGCATCGCGCACACCGCCGTCGAGCACCAGGCGGTCATCGACGCCGCGCACTGGTCGCCGCGCTCCCCCGTGGTCGAGCTGGGCGTGGACGACGAGGCGCGGGTCGACCTCGAGCAGGTGCGCGACGTCGTCGGCGCCGGCGCGGTCGACGTCGTCGCCGTGCAGCAGGCCAACCACGAGGTCGGCACCCTGCAGCCGCTCGAGGAGGTTGCTGCCGCGGTGAGGCAGAGCGGTCGAGACGTACGCCTCTTCGTCGATGCCGCCGCGTCGATGGGTCGCCTGCCGATCCCGGCCGCGGCCGGTGACGTGATCGCGGGATCGGCGCGCAAGTGGGGTGGTCCGGGCGGGGTCGGGGTGCTCGTCGTACGGAAGCGGGCGCCGTGGCGCAACCCGTTCCCGGGAGACCCGTGGGCGCGCACCGACCTGGGGTTCACCAACACCGCCGGCGCGCTGGCGGCAGCGGCCGCCCTGCAGGCGGTGGTCGCCGAGCGCGACGCGGTCAACGCGCGCCAGCACGAGCTGATCGACCTCGTCAGGTCACGGGTGAAGGCGGAGATCCCCGACGTGGACGTGGCCGGGCCCGCCGAGGAGCGGCTCCCGCACCTGGTGACGTTCTCCGCCCTCTACGTCGACGGGGAGGCCCTGGTGACCGCGCTCGACCGTCGGGGCGCCGGCGTGGCCAGCGGATCGGCGTGCACGTCGGACACTCGGCAACCTTCACGTGTTCTGGCTGCCATGGGAGCGCTCACGCACGGTAATGTGCGCCTTTCTCTGACCCGCGACACCACGCGAGAGGATGTGGAGCGCGTGCTCGACGCACTGCCCGGGATCGTCAAGGACCTCCGAGCCGAGGCCGGCCTGTGAGCGAGGCGAACGTGACTCTCGACTGCCGTGGCCAGGCGTGCCCGCGGCCGATCATCGAGCTCGGCCGCCACCTGGGCGACGTCGAGGTCGGCGAGGAGATCGCCGTGGCCGCGGACGATGCCGCCGCCCACCATGACGTGCCGGCCTGGGCGCGGATGCGCGGGCAGGAGTTCGTGGGCGAGTCGGAAGCAGAAGACGGCGTACCCGTCTACCGGATACGCCGTCTCAGCTGAGCGCGGGAGCGCCCTGGGGTTCAGCTCTTGATGTTCGGGGCGATCTGGTCGGCGGCGGTGTCGCCGTAGGACTCGCGGACCCGGGCGACGAACTCCTCGGCGGTGAAGGAGTACTCCTGCGGGCCGACGGTCTCGACGCAGTAGGCGGCGAGGACGCAGCCGACCTCGGCGGCCTGCTCGAGCTCGCAGTCCCAGGCCAGCGCGGCCAGGAAGCCGGCGCGGAACGCGTCGCCGACGCCGGTGGGCTCGACAGCGTCGACGTTCTTCGCGGCCGGCAGCTCGATCGTGTCCTCGCCCTTGCGCTGGATGCGGACGCCGTCCTTGCCGAGCGTGGTGACCTGGGTGCCGACGCGCGCGAGGACCTCCTCGGCCGACCAGCCCGTCTTCTGCTCGAGCACGTGCGACTCGTACTCGTTGGTGAACAGGTAGGCGGCGCCGTCGACGAGCTCGCGGATGAGCTCGCCGTCGCCGAAGGCGAGCTGCTGGCTCGGGTCGGAGATGAAGGTGTAGCCGCGCTGGCGGGCCTCCTCGGTGTGGCGCTTCATCGCGTCGGGGTCGTCGGGCGCGATCAGCACGAACGACGGCTCGCCCACCTTGTCGGCGATCGGACCGAACTCGATCTCGCGCGCCTCGGCCATCGCGCCCGGGTAGAAGCTGGCGAACTGGGCCATGGCGGTGTCGGTGGTGCACACGAACCGCGCGGTGTGCAGGGTCTCGGAGACGCGCAGGTGGTCGCAGTTGACGCCGTGGCGCTCCAGCCACGAGCGGTAGTCGGCGAAGTCCTCGCCGACCGCGCCGACGAGCACCGGCTCGAGACCGAGGTTGCCGAGGCCGAAGGAGATGTTGGCGCCGACCCCTCCGCGTCGGATCTCGAGGTCGTTGACCAAGAAGCTCACCGAGAGCTTGTCGAGCTGGTCTGCGACCAGCGAGTCGGCGAACTTTCCGCCGAAGCTCATCAGATGGTCAGTGGCGATGGATCCTGCGATCAGGAGTGAACCGGACATGGCTCGAACCCTACCGGCGAGGGCTTCGGCATCGTGAAGCACCGACGATGGACAGCACGTGAAATATTACCGCCGAGTCGGCCTTCTGCTACCCGTTGGTAGTGCTTAGCGTCGTTTGCATGACCAGTTTGCGCCTTCCCTACGACGACCTCGACAGCCCCGCACAGCTGTGCGCCGACTGCGCCGCCGCCGACAGCGCACTGCGCCTGCCCACCCCACGGGTGCGTGACGACATGCGACAGTCACCGACCACGCGCATGCAGTCACGTGACACCGCGATGATGGAGGCCTGCGGGCACGTCGCCGACGACCTTGCCTTGACCTGACCTCCTGCCCCTCGCGGCCACCCGAAATACCAGCAGCCCCTGCCTACGCGGCAGGGGCTGCTGACGTACTGCTGGATCTGGGGTGCCCGGCGCGTGCGATGGCAAGGCACGGACGCGAAGGCGACCTTCAGGGCGAAGCCGGTCGTCGAAGCGTTCGCAACGCCGCCAGCGTGCGTGCCGGGCGCCTCAGATCAGTGGAAGGAGTCGCCGCAGGCGCAGGAGCCCGTGGCGTTGGGGTTGTCGATGGTGAACCCCTGCTTCTCGATGGAGTCCACGAAGTCGATCATGGCGCCGTTGAGGTAGGGCACGCTCATCCGGTCGACGACGACGGAGACGCCGTCGAAGTCGGTGACGACGTCACCGTCGAGGGTGCGCTCGTCGAAGAAGAGCTGGTAGCGCAGGCCGGAGCAGCCACCGGGCTGCACGGAGATGCGCAGGCTGAGGTCGTCGCGACCCTCCTGCTCAAGGAGGCTCTTCACCTTGGCGGCGGCAACGTCACTCAGGTTGATGGAGTCGGCGCGGCGTTCGGTCGTCTGCTCGGTCATGTAGCTGGGCTCCCTGTGCGTGGGTGCGGGTTGTGTCTTAGGGCTCAATCGTCGCACACACTCGGTTATTCCCGGTGGTCGGTGGACCAGGTCCTGGCGACCCTGGCGGCCACCTGGACCAGGGACTCGTACGCCTGGGCGAGGGCTCGCTCCTCGCCGACGCTGTCGATCAGGGAGTAGGCGGCATCGATCCCGAGCGTACGCATCTCCCGGCCGCTCATGCTGACCTTCCCGGCCATCACGATGCAGGGGCGCAGCGCCTGTTCGGCCAGCTTCGCCACGCCGGCGGGCACCTTCCCGGAGGCGCTCTGGGGGTCGAAGGAGCCCTCGCCGGTGATCACCAGGTCAGCCTTGGAGGCCAGCTCGGTCAGGCCGAGCAGGTCGGCGACGACGTCGAACCCAGGCCGTCGCGTGGCACCGAGCAGGAGCAGGGCGAACCCCATCCCACCTGCCGCTCCGGCGCCCTTCTCGGTGGCCGTCTTCCGCGACGTGGCGGCGGCCAGGTCCTGCAGGGCGCCGTCCCAGCGGGGCATGGCCTCCTCGCTCAGCCCCTTCTGCGCGCCGTAGACCTTCACCGCACCGAAGAGCCCGGTCAGCGGGTTGTCCACGTCGCTGGCGATGACGATCTCGAGATCCAGCGGCTCGGGGAGCCTCACCTCGGTGATGCCTTCGAGACCGGCGACGCCGGCGTCGAGCGGGCGGTCGCCGGTGGCTCCGAGCGCTGCCAGCAGGCCCGCTCCCCCGTCGCTGGTGCCCGAGCCGCCGAGGCCGATCACGGCTGTCGTCGCGCCGGTCTCGCGCGCGGCGAGGAGCAGCTGCCCCACACCGTACGAGGTCGCCTGCTCGGCTCGGGTGCTGTCGGCCAGGTGCAGGCCGGCGGCCTGCGCGGACTCGATGTAGGCCGTGCCCGCCTCGACCAGGATCTGCGCGGTCACCGGCTCGCCGTGAGGGCCCGTGACCTCGACGTCGTGGACCTGACCGCCGACGACGTCACCGAGCAGCTCGAGGAACCCCGGGCCACCGTCGGCCATCGGCGCCAGCGAGAGCTCATCACCGGGCGCCGTACGCCGCCAGCCCTCCGCGATCGCGGCGGCGGCCTGGGAGGCGGAGAGGGTTCCGGCGAACTTGTCAGGGGCGATCAGCACTCGCATCGCCCCAACCTAGCGAACGGCGACCCGGCGAACATGTATTATCGTCATCATGACGACTGTCGACCTTCCGCTGCTCCCCCTGGGGCGCGGCACCGACCTGAACTCCGAGCGTGGCGTCGAGTGCCCCGGCGATCTCCCGGCCGCCTCCGACCCCGACCTGGTCAAGCGCGCCCTCGCGGCCAAGGAGAAGCTCGGCGAACGCGTGTTCGTGCTCGGACACCACTACCAGCGCGACGAGGTCATCGAGTTCGCCGACGTGACCGGCGACTCCTTCAAGCTCGCACGCGACGCGGCGGCCCGCCCCGACGCGGAGTACATCGTCTTCTGCGGCGTGCACTTCATGGCCGAGTCGGCCGACATCCTCACCTCCCCCGACCAGGCGGTCATCCTTCCCGATCTGGGCGCCGGGTGCTCGATGGCCGACATGGCGCGGCTCGGTCAGGTCGAGAAGGCCTGGGAAGCGCTCAGCGAGGCAGGCGTGGCCGAGCAGGTCGTGCCGGTGACCTACATGAACTCCTCGGCCGACATCAAGGCCTTCTGCGGGCGTCACGACGGCGTCGTGTGCACCTCCTCGAACGCCCAGTCGGTGCTGGAGTGGGCGTTCGCGCAGAAGGAGGACGCGAAGGTCCTCTTCTTCCCCGACCAGCACCTCGGTCGCAACACCGCCGTGCTGAAGCTCGGGATGTCGCTGGACGACTGCGTGGTCTGGGACCCGCACAAGCCCGACGGCGGCCTGAGCGCCGAGGAGCTGCGGGCGGCGAAGGTGATCTTGTGGAAGGGCCACTGCTCGGTCCACGGGCGCTTCTCCCCCGACACCATCGACGACCTGCGCGCCGAGATCCCGGGCGTACAGATCCTGGTGCACCCCGAGTGCCAGCACGAGGTCGTGCTCAAGGCCGACCTCGTCGGCTCGACCGAGTTCATCATCTCGACCATCGAGGCCGCGCCGGCCGGGTCGTCGTGGGCGATCGGCACCGAGCTCAACCTGGTCAAGCGGCTGGCCGCCGCTCACCCCGACAAGCGGATCGTCTTCCTCGACCGCACCGTCTGCTACTGCTCGACCATGAACCGCATCGACCTGCCCCACTTCGTGTGGGCCCTCGAGTCGCTGGTCGAGGGTCAGGTGGTCAACCGCATCGAGGTCGACGCCGACACCGAGCACTACGCCAAGCTCGCCCTCCAGCGGATGCTCGACCTCCCCGGCAAGACCGAGAAGGACTGAGGTGTCCGACACCCTCCCGCCGTGCCCACGGTGCGCGAGCGAGTACACGTACGAGATGGGTGACCTCGTCGTCTGCCCCGAGTGCGCCCACGAGTGGTCGCCGTCCGAGGAGGCGGAGGCCGCCGAGTCCGCCGCGATCAAGGACTCCAACGGCAACGTGCTCACCGACGGTGACGACGTCGTCATCATCAAGGACCTCAAGGTCAAGGGCGCCGGCGGCGGCACCATCAAGGTCGGCACCAAGGTGCGCGGCATCCGCCTCTCCCCCGGCGTCGGCGACCACGACATCGAGGCCAAGGTCGACGGCTTCGGCCAGATGCAGCTCAAGTCCTCGATCGTACGCAAGGCCTGACCCACCCCTTCCCAGCCGAGGAGTCACCCCTGCAGGTCGAGGAGTCACGTCTGCAGGCTGAAACGTCACTCCTGCGGGTCGAGACGTCATTGCGACCTCTCGACCTGCGGGAGTGACCCCTCGGCCTGCCGGAGTGACCCCTCGACCTGCAGGAGTGACCCCTCGACCTGCAGGAGTGACCCCTCGACCTGCAGGAGTGACCCCTCGACCTGCAGGAGTGACCTCTCGACCTGCCGGAGTGACCCCTCGGCGCTAGACGGGGAGGCGTACGGCGATGGTCGCGTCACCCGGGACGCTGCGGAGGGTCACGGTGCCGCCGTGGGAGGTGACGATGGCGTGGACCAGGGCCAGGCCGAGGCCGGCGCCGCCGTCGCGTTGGCGCGCCTCGTCGGCGCGGGTGAACCGTTCGAAGGCGTGCGGCACGAGGCCGGGAGGGAACCCGGGGCCGTCGTCGTGGACGTCGAACCCGCCGGGGCGTACGCGGACGGTGACGGTGGTGCCGGCGGGCGTGTGCCGGCGCTCGTTGGTGAGCAGGTTGGTGATCACCTGGTGGAGCCGCTGGTCGTCGCCGGTCACGATCACCTCGGCGGCATCGGGATCAGCGCCGGGCGGGAGCTCGAGCCGCCAGGTGCGAGACGCGTCGACGACGCGCGCGTCGTCGACGGCTTCGAGGAGCAGCCGGGTCAGGTCGACCGGGTCACGGGCGAGCGGGCGACCCTGGTCGAGGCGCGCGAGCAGGAGCAGATCCTCGACCAGAGCGGTCATCCGCAGCGACTCCTCCTCCACCTTGCCGAGCGCCGTCGGCACCGCCTCGGGACGCTGCTGGGCCAGCTCGGTGTAGCCGCGGATCGTGGTGAGCGGGGTGCGCAGCTCGTGGGAGGCGTCGGCGACGAACTGGCGCACCTGCTGCTCGTTGCGGTGCCGCTGCGCCAACGAGGTCTCGACATGGTCGAGCAGCGTGTTGAGGGCGGCGCCGACCTGGCCGACCTCGGTGTCGTCGTCGGTGAGCCGGGCGGGCACCCGCTCGGCGACCTCGACCTCGCCCGAGGACAACGGCATCGCCGCCACCGTGTGCGCCGTCGCGGCCACCTCTCGCAGCGGCCGCAGCTGGCGGCGTACGACGAGATAGCCGGCCCCTGCGGCGGCGAGGACACCCAGGATCGTCAGCGCCGCCTCCCAGAAGACCAGGCTGTCGATGGTGTTCTCGACCTCGTCGGTCGGCAGCCCCATGACGAGCACGGCCCGCTCCCCCGTCGGGTCGACGGCAACCGCCTGAGCCACGACCCGAAAGCGTCCTTGCCCGGGCAGGTCGGCATCGTGAACGCGCGCGTCGACACGTACGTCTCGCAGCACCTCGAGATCCTCGTCGGCCAGCTCGTCTCGGGCCTCGCGATCGAAGCTCCCGATCTCACCCTGGGCATCGCTCGTCTCGGGAAAGATCGCCCACACCGCTCCTGGCGGCACGACGATGCGGTTGCCGGGCGCGGCGGGCGCGGGCCCGGGGCCGCCCACGCGGCGCGACATCTCCCCGACGTCGCGGTCGAGACGATCCATCAGCGTCTCGCGCAGCGCGAGCGTGGCGAAGGTCGCGATCAGGAGCGAGACCACCAGCACGAGGGCCACCGCGGTGATGACCAGGCGCGAGATCAGCGGCGCGACCAGCCGCCTCAGCCGCCTCAGCCATCCACTCACTCGACGGCCCTCAGCACGTAGCCCGCTCCGCGCATCGTGTGGATCATCGGGTCGCGCCCGGCGTCGATCTTCTTGCGCAGATAGGAGATGTAGAGCTCGACGACGTTCGCCTGGCCACCGAAGTCGTAGGACCAGACCCGGTCGAGGATCTGCGCCTTCGACAGCACCCGGCGCGGGTTGCGCATCAGGAAGCGGAGCAGCTCGAACTCGGTCGCGGTGAGGGTGACCTCCTCCCCCGCCCGGTGCACCTCGCGCGAGTCCTCGTCCATGCTCAGGTCGCCGACCCGGATCACCGAGTGCTCCTCGACCCGGGTCGCGCCCGCGCGCCGCATCAGCCCGCGCAGGCGCGCGACCAGCTCCTCGAGCGAGAAGGGCTTGATCACGTAGTCGTCACCGCCCGCGGTCAGCCCGGCGACGCGGTCCTCGACGGCATCCTTCGCGGTGAGGAAGAGAACGGGAATGTGCGGGTCCGTGCTGCGTACGCGGCGGAGCACCTCCAGCCCGTCGAAGTCGGGCAGCATCCAGTCGAGCACGATCGCGTCGGGTGTCGTCTCCTTGGCCGCGCTGACCGCCTTCACCCCCGAGTGGGCCATGGTGACCGACCAGCCCTCGAACCGCAGCGCCATCGCGACCAGCTCAGCGATGTTCACCTCGTCGTCGACGACCAGCACCCGCAGGGGCGAGCCGTCGGCGCGGGTGAGGTCGTGGGATCCAGCGGTCATGGCTCCATCATGCGCGTCGATGCTGTGTGGCCGCTGTGAGGATCCTGTGGCGCGCCTACAGCCCCGGGGCACCCCAGACGGCGAGCCAGCGGGAGAGATCCTTCTCGACCGGCAGGTCGCTCTCGATCGCACCGCGGATGTTGATCTCGAGCAGGTTGTCGCGCTGCTCGGGTCCGGTGGGCGCGAACGGGTAGAACGTGCCCTGCTTGTAGAGGTAGATCAGGGCGGCGCTGCGCCCGTCGGCGCCCTTGAAGGCGATCAGCGAGCAGAGCAGACCGGGGCCGAACCCGTTCATCTCCAACGTGGTGTTGACGGCATGGAGGTCGGTGACCAGTCCGGTGATGTCGGGGTTGGCCGGGTCGAGCGGCTCGTGGTCGACGCCGAGCCAGGTGAACCCGAACTCGTCGACGTTGGTGCTCACCTGCGGCGCCCCCTCGGAGGTGCCCAGCAGCTGCACGACATCGTTCTGCGTGCCTGCGAACCCTGCCCCCGACGCTGCCCGGTAGCAGACCGCACCGTCGCCGGTCGGCACCAGGCCGAGCGAGGTCTGCATCGTGATCGCGGCGGTCGGCACCGCGAACAGCGAGTCGAGGTTGGCCTGCTTGGGCCGCGTACGACCGGTGATGACGTCCCAGAATCCCACGGACCGTGACCTTACTGTGTCGGCCTGCCGAGCTCGGACTCGATGCGGGCCAGCTGCTCCAGACGCTGCTCCAGAGAGGGGTGCGTCGAGGTCAGCGTACGCAGCGACTGGCCGCTGACCGCGGGGGCGATGAAGAACGCGTTCATCGCCTGCGAGGAGCGCAGGTCCTTGCTCGGGATCGAGGAGATCTCGCCGGTGATCTTCTGCAGCGCGCTGGCCAGTGCGCCAGGCTTCATGGTCAGCTGCGCGCCGGCACGGTCGGCGGCCAGCTCGCGGTAGCGAGACAGCATCCGCAGCAGCAGCCACGAGACCGCGTAGACGGCCAGGGAGACCAGCAGCACCACCAGCCACACCGGGATGCCGTTGCTGTTGTTGTTGCCGCGACGGCCGACCCCGGCGTACGCACCGTACTGAGACCCACGCGAGAGCATCCCGGCCATGATGCCGGCCGAGGAGGCCACCGTCATGACCAGCACGTCACGGTGGGCGACGTGGGAGAGCTCGTGGGCGATCACGCCCTCGAGCTCTTCAGCGCTGAGACGCTGCATGATGCCGGTGGTCACCACGACCACCGCCCGCTTCGGCGAGCGACCGGTGGCGAACGCGTTGGGCATGTCGGTGTAGGCGATGCCCACCCGCGGCTTCGGCATGTCGGCCAGGGTGCACAGCCGGTCGATCATCGCGTGCAGCTCGGGTGCGTCCTGCGCGGAGACCTCCTGCGCACCCATGGCGCGCATGGCTAGCTTGTCGGAGGAATACCACTGCCACCACGCGACGCCGAGCCCGATGACGGCGATGACCGGTGCCCACTGCGGGGGCATCACGAACATCAGGGCCACCACGAGCCCGACGAACAGCGCGCCGAGCAGGAACATCACCGAGGTCATCCGGACCGTCAGTCCGGAGTCCCCCTGGAAACGTGACATCGGGGTCTGTCTAACCGGGGATGAGACCGTCGTCGCCGAGCATCTCCGAGACCTCGGCGAGGGTGGATCCAGGACCCGGCAGGATCAGGTCGGAGGAGTCGATCGCGTCGACCGGGTGCTGCACGCCGAGAGCGCGCACCCCGTCGAGCAGCGCGGCGAGCGCCGAGTCGAAGACGGCTTCGTCGGTGCCCTTGCAGGCACTCTCGACGGCGGCGTCGAGGTCGTTGAGCTTCTCGAGGCCGGCTTCGTCGATGTCGTACTGGCCCTCGCCCAGGATGCGAACGATCACTGCTCTGCCTGCTTCTCGTTCGAGGGGACGTCGATGACCGAGGAGTCGGCCTCGGGCAGCGCCTGGGTCTTCTGCGGGGCGCTGAGGCCCTTGAGCGCGGCCAGCTCGGCCTCGACGTCATTGGTGGAGCTCAGCGCGTCGAGCTGACGAGTGATGTCGTCGCTGGGACCGGCGGTCAGGTCGTCGAGAGCACCCGAGGAGAGCAGCTCGTCGACGGCACCCGCGCGGGCCTGCATCTCGAGGGTCTTGTCCTCGGCACGCTGCATCGCCATGCCGACGTCGCCCATCTCCTCACCGATGCCGGAGACGGCCTCGTTGATGCGGGTCTGCGCCTCGGCGGCGGTGTAGGTCGCCTTGATGGTCTCCTTCTTGGTGCGGAAGGACTCCACCTTCGCCTGCAGCCGCTGCTGGGCGAGGGTGAGCTTCTCCTCCTCACCCTGGAGCGTAGCGAGCTGGGTGTTGAGGTCGTTCACCTGCTGGGTGAGACCGGACTTGCGGGTCAGTGCCTCGCGGGCGAGATCCTCGCGGTTCATCTCGATGGCCTTCTGGGCCTGCTGAGTGAGCTTCTCGGACTGCTGGTTGAGCCCGTTGATCTGCAGCTCGACACGCTTGCGGCTGGTCGCGACGTCCGCGACGCCGCGGCGCACCTGCTGCAGCATCTGAAGCTGCTTCTGGTAGCTGTAGTCGAGCACTTCCCGTGGGTCCTCGGCCTTGTCGAGCGCCTTGTTTGCCTTCGCCTTGAAGACCAGGCTCAGCCGCTTCATCACACTCATCGGTTCCCTTTACGCCTCTCATATGCAGCCGACCGCCGGCCGACCCCGCGTCATCGCTTGCCGCTGGACTCATGTCGTCCTAGGTCAAGTGTTGCCTCTCACCTTAGGCCGGGTCCACAAAACTCGCGGTCAGGATCCTTTGGAGTTGCTCGATGCGGCGTGTCTCACAGTTGACAGATATCCTGTACGCATCCCGGCGAAGTCGTTCGCCCGGGCCTGGCCCCCGCGCCGGCGCCCTCGGGCTTCGGGCTCCGCCTCAGCAGATACGTAAGAGGTCCCTTCGTTGTTCGGTCGCAAGTCTTCCGCCAGCCAGCAGGTCATCGAGCCCGAGACGCCCAGCAAGGCCGAGGGCAAGAACCGGCCCACTCCTTCACGCAAGGAGGCCGAGGCGGCGCGCAAGGCGCGGCTCAAGCCGGCGCGCACCCGCAAGGAGATCAACGCCGCCAACCGCTCGCGCCGCGTCGAGCAGGGCGACAAGATGCGCAACGCGATGAAGACCGGCGACGAGCGTTACCTGCCGCCGCGCGACAAGGGCCCGGTCAGGCGCTTCATCCGCGACTGGGTCGACTCCCGGTTCACCTTTGCCGAGATCGTGCTGCCGGTGCTGATCATCGCGCTGGTCGTGCCCTACATCAGCATGGAGCTGGCGATGTACTCCCAGCTGTTCACCCTCGTCGTGATGGCCACGGTGATCGTCAACCTGGTCGCGATGCGCTTCCTCCTCCGCAAGGAGCTCAAGCGCCGCTTCCCCGACAACGACCTCAAGGGCACCACCTACTACGCGATCATGCGGGCCATCCAGATCCGGCCCCTGCGCCTGCCCAAGCCGCAGGTCAAGATCGGCACCAAGCTGCCCGACAGCTACCGCTGAGGCCCGGCCCGGCCGGGCTCACGCTGATCTCAGGCGTCGTCCTCGACCAGGCAGACCAGCTTGGCGCCGTTGGCCGTCCTGGCGAAGGTCCATGAGGTCGCCAGGTCGCTGAGCCGGTCGGCGACGTACGCCTCTGGCGGGCGCGGCAGGAAGGCGCCGAGCGTCCAGGCCGTGGTCAGCTCGACACACGTCGGCGTACGCCAGGCCAGCTTGATCAGGATCTCGGCGGGTGCGTCGGCGCCGGCCACGTGCACCCCGAGCGCGGCCAGCACCTCCAGCATGCTCGCGGCGTGCTTGCCGACGACCCTCGACGTGGTCCAGGCGTGCACCTGAGCCATCGCCTCCTCCGGGGTGAGCAGCTCGGCGGTCGGAGTGCCGGCGACATCGGCGACAGGGTGGAGACTCATGCTCGGGGGCCTTTCAGGGGTGGGGTTGCCCCGGCCTGGATGTCCCAGACCGTGTGGAGCCCGGCACGGTGCAGCTGACCGGCCAGGGCGTTGTCGGGATCGGTGAGCAGCAGGCCCACACCGCGCGTCGTGCAGCGGCGCTTGGCCCACAGCAGGGCGGCGATCGTGGCCGAGGAGAGCCGGGTGAGGCCGGAGACCTCGACGACGACCGCACGCGGGCTGTCGGCGAGCATCTCGTCGATGCGCCAGCGCAGGTCGTGGAGCGCCTCGCGGCCGGTGCCGTCCGAGAGCGGCACCACCACGCAGTCTTCGCGCGGATAGTAGACCGAGCCGCGGCTGCGTCCGCTGGTCGTGCGAGAGCCATCCCCTGACGGGTGAGTGTTGTGAGTGGGGATGGCTCTGCGCACACTGCAGACAATGCCCAACGAGTGTGGAGGGCCCTTCGCAGTTTCTTTGCAGTTTCATGACGGTTTCGCCCGCCTGCCCGCGACGGCGTGGATCCGGCCGGATCGAGTGAGACGATTCGGGCGTGCAACAGGCGTCGAAACGAGTGCTCCTCCTCGAGGACGACTACGGGCTGCGTACGTCGCTGCGGCTCTTCCTCGAGCAGGAGGGGTTCGTCGTCGGGGAGGCCGACGACGCCGAGAAGGCGCAGGAGCTCGACGCCGCCGAGCCGTTCGACGTGATGCTCGTCGACCTGATGCTGGGCGGGATCGACGGGTTCACCTTCATCCGCAACGTGCGCCCGCAGACGGCCGCTCCGATCATCGTGATCAGCGCGCGTGACGGTGCCCGCGACGTGGTCACGGCGCTGGAGGCCGGCGCCGACGACTACGTGCGCAAGCCGTTCGACGTGGCCGAGATCAGGGCGCGCATCCGGGCGGCGCTGCGCCGGCCCGACCTGCCCACGGCGCCTCACCCGGGCGGGTTCCCGACGACGACGGGCATCGTGCTCGACTCGGTCAACGACCTCGTCTTCAACCCCGCGGCCGCGACGCTGCGCCGCGGCGAGGAGGACCTCCACCTGACCAGCACCGAGTTCAAGGTGCTGCTGGCCCTGGTCACCAACGCCGGGCGGGTGATGTCGCGCACCAACCTGCTCGACCAGGTCTGGCCCGACGGACACCACGGTGACGTGCGGGTCGTCGACGTGCACATGAGCAGGCTGCGCATCAAGATGGACCCCGACGCGAGCGTGCTGGTCACGGTGCGCGGCCTCGGCTATCGGGTGGTCCCCCGATGAGACTGCGCCGGCGCGGCCTGCGGGCCTCGGTGGTGACGGCCTTCGCCGGCGGCGCCCTGCTGATCAGCCTCATCCTCGCGATCGGCACCTACCTGCCGACGCGTCACTATCTGGTCGAGCAGCGCGAACGCAACGCGCTGCGGCAGGCGTTCACCGACGCGGCGCTGGCCAAGGAGCGGCTGCGCACCGAAGGCGTCAACGTCGCTGACGTGCTCGCCGAGATCGACCAGCCACGCCGCACCACCGTCTACGTCCACCACGACAGCCAGTGGTACTCCTCCAACCTCACCGAGCAGGACCATTCGGCCGCCGACGAGGTCGCCGACCTGGTCGCCAAGGGGTCGGTCGCGGTGGCGTGGGCCGGCAACGGCGGCCGACCGACCGTCGTGGTCGGCATCCCGCTGCGAGGTGTCGGAGCCGACTACTACGAGGTCACCTACGCCGAGGAGCTCGACGAGACGCTGCGCACCATGGGCAACGCGCTGGCGATCTCGGCAGCCCTGACCACGATCGCCGGCGGGCTGCTGGGCTGGTACGCCACCAGGCGGGTGCTCCGCCCTCTCAACCAGGTCGCGCTGGCGGCCGCCAGGATCTCGGCCGGCGAGCTCGACACCCGCCTCGAGGCCACCGACGACCCCGACCTCGCCACGCTGACCGGCTCGTTCAACACCATGGTCGACACCGTCGTCGAGAGGCTCGACCACGACGCCCGGTTCGCGGCCGACGTGAGCCACGAGCTGCGTACGCCGGTGGCCACCCTCACCACTAGCATCGGTGTGCTCGAGGGGGCCAAGGAGCTCTCGCCGAGCTCGGCGACGGCGGTGCGGCTGATGGGCGCCGAGCTCGAGAGATTCCGCAACGCACTGGAGGACCTCATCGCCCTGGGCAGGCTCGACGCCGGCGCTCCGGAGTCGGAGCGGGAGGTCGTGGGCGTCGCCGAGCTGCTCGCCCAGGCGCTCGCCGACAGCGGGAAGACCGGGCTGGAGGCCGAGGCGGCGCCCGAGCTCGAGGTCTACGGCGACCGGCTCCAGCTCCATCGGGCGCTGGCCAACCTGATCCGCAACGCGGAGACCCACGGCGGCGGCCTGACCGCGTTGCGGGCGATCTCGCGAGGCCGCTACCTCGAGATCCACGCCGAGGACTCCGGTCCGGGCGTACCTCCTGCTGAACGGGTGCGGATCTTCGAGCGCTTCGCCCGGCTCGGTGCCCGCGGTGCCACCACCGGCAGCGGCCTGGGGCTGAGCATCGTCGCGCAGACAGCCCTGCTGCACGACGGCTCGGTCTGGTGTCGCCAGGCCGACACCGGCGGCGCCGACTTCGTGCTCTCCCTCCCGGCGTACGTTCCTGCTCCTCCGTCATCGGAACCGGCGCCAGCGTCGACACCGGAGCCGGCACCAGCATCGAAAGCAGCCGCCGCACTGGCATCGCCGCAGGATCGAGACGACCGATGAGACCGCCTCCCGTACGCACTCTGGTGCTGCTGCTCGCTCTGGTCCTGGGCCTTGGCGGCTGTGGCGCACCCACCGGCGGTCAGGCCCGGGAGGTGGAAGGCAGCCAGATTCCCTACAACCTCCTCGACGACCCCAGCACGGGTCCGTCCAGACCACCGAGCGACACGGTCAGCGGACCACGGCTCTACTGGGTCGACGCCCACGACCGGCTCGTGCCTCGGGCGCCGGCACGCTACTGCACCAAGGGCCGGGGTGGTCTGACCCGCACGATCCTCGCTCAGCTCGCCGAGGGCCCCTCGCAGAGCGACCTCGGTGCCGGGCTCGGCACCGCGCTCCCCCCGGAGGTCTGGCTGAGCCTCGACAGGCTCGACGGACGCACCGCCCGGCTGCGGATCACCAACGAGGAGACGGTCACCGCCAGCAGGGTCGTGCTCGCCACCGCCCAGGCCGTGCTCACCGTCACCTCCATCCCCGGTGTCGACCAGGTCGAGGTGGAGTTCGACGAGGAGCCGCTGCAGATGCCGCTGCCCTCGGGCGACCTCGCTTCCGGCCCGCTGCGTCACTCCGACTACGCCGGCATGCTCCGGCAGACGCCGAGCGAGCCGAAGTCGGACCGCGCCGGGCGCGAGGTGCTCTGCCCGTCGTAGGTCAGCGGCCGTCGGTCAGAGACCGAGCACCTCGTCGAGCCCGACGGTGAGCCCCGGTCGCGACCCGATGCCCCGGATCGCGGCGAGAGCGCCGTGGGCGAACGAGGTGTGGGAGAGGGAGTCGTGGCGGATCGTCAACAGCTCTCCGGTGCCGCCGAGCACGACCTCCTGATGAGCCACCGAGCCCGACATCCGCAGCGAGTGGACGGGGATGCCGTCGATCTCCGCGCCGCGAGCTCCGTCCAACGCGGTGGTCGTGGCATCGGGTGCTGCGGCGACGCCTGCCTCGCGGCGCGCCGCCGCGACGAGCTCCGCCGTCCTGCGCGCGGTGCCGGAGGGAGCGTCCGCCTTCCGCTCGTGGTGGGTCTCGACGATCTCCACCGACGGGAAGTGCGCGGCGGCGAGCTCGGCGAACCGCATCATCAGCACCGCTCCCACCGAGAAGTTGGGCACGACCATCGCGCCGACGCCCGGGGCTGCCGCCAGCCACTTCTCGAGCTGCGCGACACGGTCGGGGCCGAACCCCGAGGTGCCGATGACGGTGTGCACGCCGTGGGTCAGGCAGAACTCCGCGTTGTCCATGACCGCCTCGAGGCTGGTGACGTCGACGGCCACCTCGGCACCGGCGTCGGTGATCGCCGACAGCTCGTCGCCGCGACCGATCCTTGCGACCAGCTCGAGGTCGTCCGCCGACTCGACGGCCTCGCAGACCGCCGATCCGAGCTTGCCACGCGCGCCGAGAACAGCAACTTTCGTCATGGCGCCAACCCTATAGACCACGCTCGGAGCACGAACTACCACCATCTGGTGAACACTGTCCGGCGAGGGCTGTGAGCAGAACCGTAGAGCTATCTGGCAGTCTTGGCCCCATGGTGGTGCAGACGATCCCTGCTCGGATCCGTTGGGCCGTTGACTTCATGGACATTCAGCCGAATGACCACGTCCTCGAAGTCGGCTGTGGTCCAGGGGCTGGTGCCGAGCTGATCTGTAGCCGGCTGGAGACCGGAAAGATGTTCGCGATCGACCGCTCGGAATCGGGCGTCGATCGCACCAAGCGACGCTGCGCGAAATACCTGGAGGCTGGACGCCTCACGGTCCGCCAGATCGACCTCGCAACCTTGCGGGTCCCGGTCAAGCGGCTCACGAAGGTCTTCGCGTTCAACGTCAACCTCTTCTGGGTGCGCGACGCGTCCGCCGAGATCGCGCTCCTCCACGAGCGCGTCCTCCCCGGCGGCACGGTCAACCTCTTCTACGAGGCGACCCAGCGCGAGCAGGTCCCCGAGATCATCGAGAAGGCCAGCAAGGCCCTCGCCGACGGCGGATTCCGGGTGAGCATCGTGGACTCCAAGGTCCCCGCCGCCGTCGGCATCATCGGCAAGCGCTGACCCGCCCACGCCGAGACGACTGGAGCGAGGTCGAGCGGCGAGCTTGCTCGTCCGCTCGCGCCGAGCGAAGGAGTGCCCGCGCGAAGCGCGGAGTCGGCTCGTCCTGACCGATAAACACGCCGAGTCGGCGCGTTAGAACGCGCCGACTCGGCTGCTGTTTCGGTCAGGACGAGCCGACTCGGCTGCTGGTCAGGCGGGGCCCACGACAGCGAGGATCTCGGGCCGGGTCAGGATCTCGGCGGCGATCTCGCGACACTCCTCGGCGGTGACGGCGTCGATGCGCTCGAGGACCTCGTCGATCGAGTAGAGCTCACGGTGGACCAGCTCGGCGCGGCCGATGCGGGACATCCGGGCGGCGGAGTCCTCCAGGCCGAGCACGAGGCCGCCGCGGAGCTGGCCCTTGGCGAGCTCGATCTCATCCGCGGTGATGCCGTCGCGGGCGACAGCGGCCAGCTCGGAGCGTACGACCTCGAGGACCTCTTCGACCTTGGACGGCAGCGCGCCGACCTGGACCCCGAAGAGGCCGGTCTCGGCGTGGCTGTAGGCGTAGGAGAAGACCGAGTAGGCCAGGCCCCGGTGCTCACGGATCTCCTGGAAGAGCCGCGACGAGGTCGAGCCGCCGACAGCGGTGTTGACGACCTCGAAGGCGAAGCGCCGCTCGTCGCCGCGACGCAGGCCCTCACGTGCCACGATCAGGTTGACCTGCTCCAACGGACGCTGCGTGCTGACCTCCCCGGGAGCGACCCCCAGCGGCTCGCCGTCGCGCGGTGGCCGCGGAGCGGCGCGAGCATCGAGGAAACCGGATCCGCCGAACGCTTTCTCCACCATCGTCACGACCGTGTCGTGGTCGAGGTTACCTGCCACCGAGACGACCATCCGTGGTGCGACGTAGTGCTCCCGGTAGAAGCCGTGGATCGACTCACGGTCGAGCGCCGAGATCGACGCCTCGGTGCCGGCGATGCCGCGCCCGAGCGGGGTGGTCGCACCCCAGGCCTGCTCGGCGACGAGGTTGTGGATCACGTCGTCGGGATCGTCGTCGTGCATGGCGATCTCGTCGAGGATCACATCACGCTCGGCCTCGACGTCGTCGGCGGTCAGGAGCGAGGAGGTCACCATGTCGCCCACGACGTCGACCGCGAGCGGCAGGTCGGCGTCGAGCACGCGCGCGTGGAAGCAGGTGTACTCCTTGGCGGTGTAGGCGTTGAACTCACCGCCGACGCGGTCCATCGAGTTGGAGATCTCCAGCGCCGTACGCGACGGGGTGCCCTTGAACAGCAGGTGCTCGAGGAAGTGCGAGCAGCCGTGCTGCGGCTCGGTCTCGTCGCGGGAGCCGACACCGATGAAGACGCCGATCGCCGCGGAGCGTACGCCGGCCATCTGCTCGGTCACGATCCGCAGCCCGGAGGGGTGGACCGTGCGACGCACCAGCGAGGTGACGGCGCCGTTGACCTCGGTCTGCTCGAGGGTGACCGTGGTGCCGGCTTCCTGGTCATAGCCGGAGGACCGGCCGGCAATTTCTTGCCGACCGGTCCCCTGGGTGTTGCGTGACGCCAAGGTCACTCCTCGTCTGCGGCCTCGACAGGCGCCTCGGTGGCGGTCTCCTCGGAGGCCTCCTCCTCGAGCACCGGGGCCAGCGAGAGCTTGCCGCGGTCGTCGATCTCGGCGATCTCGACCTGGATCTTCTGGCCGACCTCCACGACGTCCTCGACCGACTCCACACGCTTGCCACCGTTGAGGGCGCGCAGCTTGGTGATGTGGAGCAGACCGTCCTTGCCCGGGAGCAGGGCGACGAAGGCGCCGAAGTTGGTCGTCTTCACGACGGTGCCGAGGTAGCGCTCGCCGACCTCGGGCATGGTCGGGTTGGCGATCGCGTTGACCGCCGCACGGGCGGCCTCGGCGGCGTTGCCGTCGGTCGCGCCGATGAGCACCGTGCCGTCGTCCTCGATGGAGATCTGGGCGCCGGTGTCCTCCTGGATCTGGTTGATCACCTTGCCCTTCGGGCCGATGACCTCGCCGATCTTGTCGACAGGGACCTTCACGGTGATGATCCGCGGAGCGGTCGGAGCCATCTCGTCCGGAGCCGAGATCGCCTCGCCCATGACCTCGAGGATCGAGAGGCGGGCGTCCTTGGCCTGGTTGAGGGCCTGCGCGAGGACCTCGGCCGGGATGCCGTCGAGCTTGGTGTCGAGCTGGAGCGCGGTGACGAACTCCGAGGTGCCGGCGACCTTGAAGTCCATGTCGCCGAAGGCGTCCTCGGCACCGAGGATGTCGGTGATCGCGACGTACTTCGTCTCGCCGTCGATCTCACCGGAGATCAGGCCCATCGCGATGCCGGCGACCGGAGCCTTCAGCGGGACACCGGCCTGCAGCAGCGACATGGTCGAGGCGCAGACCGAGCCCATCGAGGTGGAGCCGTTGGAGCCCATGGCCTCGGAGAGCTGGCGGATCGCGTAGGGGAACTCCTCGCGGTCGGGCAGCACCGGCAGGAGGGCGCGGCGCGCCAGGGCGCCGTGGCCGACCTCGCGGCGCTTGGGCGAGCCCACGCGGCCGGTCTCGCCGGTGGAGAACGGCGGGAAGACGTACTTGTGCATGTAGCGACGGTGCTTCTCCGGGGAGAGCGTGTCGAGCTGCTGCTCCATCTTGAGCATGTCGAGGGTGGTGACGCCCAAGATCTGGGTCTCGCCGCGCTCGAACAGAGCCGAACCGTGGACCCGCGGGATCACGCCGACCTCGGCGTGCAGCGGACGGATGTCGGCCAGGCCGCGACCGTCGATGCGGACCTTGTCGCGCAGGACCTGCTCGCGCACGGCCTGCTTGGTCAGGGCACGGTACGCCGCGCCGATCTCGCCCTCGCGGCCCTCGAACTGCGGGCCGACCTTCTCGAGCAGGGCGGCCTTGATGCGGTCGGCCTCCTCGTCACGCTCCTGCTTGCCCAGGGTGCGCTCGCGCTTGCCGCCGACGGTGTAGAGGTCGGTGACGTCGGCACCGGCGGCCGCGACGACGGCCTCGTAGACGTCGTCTTGGAAGTCGAGGAAGATCGGGAAGTCCTGGACCGGCTTGGCGGCCTGCTTGGCCAGCTCGGCCTGAGCCTCGACGAGCTGCTTGATGAACGGCTTGGCGGCGTCGAGACCGCTGGCCACGATCGCCTCGTTGGGCGCCTGGGTGCCGGACTGGACCAGACCCCAGGCGACCTCGGTCGCCTCGGCCTCGACCATCATGATGGCGACGTCACCGGTGTCGGTGACGCGACCGGCGACGACCATGTCGAAGACGGCGTTCTCGAGCTGGCTGTGGGTCGGGAACGCCACCCACTGGCCCTCGATCAGAGCGACGCGCACGCCGCCGACCGGGCCGGAGAACGGCAGGCCGGAGAGCTGGGTCGACATCGACGCGGCGTTGATCGCGAGCACGTCGTAGGGCTGGTCGGGGTCGAGCGCCATCACCGTGATGACGACCTGGACCTCGTTGCGCAGACCCTTCTTGAAGGTCGGGCGCAGCGGGCGGTCGATCAGGCGGCAGGTGAGGATCGCGTCCTCCCCCGGGCGACCCTCGGAGCGGAAGAAGGAGCCGGGGATCTTGCCCGCGGCGTACATCCGCTCCTCGACGTCGATCGTGAGCGGGAAGAAGTCGAAGTGGTCCTTCGGGGTCTTGCCGGCGGTGGTCGCCGAGAGCAGCATCGTCTCGTCGTCGAGGTAGGCCGTCACCGAACCGGCGGCCTGGCGGGCGAGCAGCCCGGTCTCGAACTTCACGGTGCGGGTGCCGAACTTGCCGTTGTCGATGGTCGTCTCGACGGCAGTGATGACTGGTTCAGTCAAGGATTCGTCCTTGTCTAGGTCTCGGAGCGCCCCCGCGCCGGGCATGTGCGCGCGTTGCGCACGGGGCCGGTCTTCGATCGAGACCCTCAGGACCGAATGAACAAGACCTGGGAGTCACTACCGAGGACCGAGCCGGTCGGGCGGGACGCTCCTTGTGATTTCTTGTCGAGCGCGCAGTCACGGTGGACGTAGCACTCGGTTCCACCCTAGCCTCGAACAGGCCGAAACGTAGAACACGCGCGGCAGTCCGCGACAGTACGACGGCTCTACACGGGCCACCTGCGGTCCTCCCGCGGACCATCAACCCCTGGAGCTGACCATGACGACCGCTCTTGTGCTCATCATCGTAGCCCTCGCCCTGGCGGCCCTCGTCGTTGTCGGGAGACGATCACGACGGGATCAAGCCGGCTCCAGCGGCGCTCGTGCCTTCGCACGCAAACAGTTCCGCATCTCCTGGCCTCCGGGCTACGCCCACCGCGTGCCCCTCCGGACGGAGAGCAACTCCAGCGGCACCTATGTCGTCGAGAAGTTCCCCTCCAGGAGCAGCGCGCTCGACGTCTTGCGGGGCTGCGACGTACGTGACGAGCGGGTCTACCTCATCGGCGAGACCCCGGAGGGCAACATCGGCCGAGATCTGGTGTGGATATTCGAGGAGCAGAACGGCTCGTTCATCGAGATCGCCGAGCGCACGCCGCTACCCGAGCCGGTCTACTCACAGACCGACTGCGCCCACTGTGGATACACGGTGCTCCCGATGGGCGATCCTGGATTGAGCGTGGACGGCCCGATGACTGCCAGCTACCTCTTGGTGTCCAGCGATGTGGAGCGAGCGGGGCAGGGTTTCGAGTGCGAGCAGTGCGGAGCCCTCGGCTGTATGCACTGCTATCTCCGCACCAGCGACGACGTCGAGGCGACGCCGGACCGTCGATGTTGGCTCTGCCAGGGACACATGCTGCCGTTCGTCGAGTGACACCGACCCACCGGCTAGGACCCGCGTTCAGACCACGGTGACCGGGTGGCGTACGACGGCGTCGAAGAAGTAGCCGCCGGGGTTGTGGGCGGCGACGTCGGGCTGGGTGCGACCGGCACGGTCGGTGGCCCGGACGAGGATCTCGTACGCCCCCGGCTCGGGGTCACGCCAGGTGTGGGCCCACTGCGCCCAGCCGAGCCCGTGACCGCCGGTCGGCCGCCCCGGAGCGTGCTGGATCGCGGCCTTCCAGGTCGCTCCCCCGTCGGTGCTGACCTCGACGCGGGTGATCGGAGCCTTGCCGGACCACGAGCGGCCGGTCAGCACGATCCGGTCCCTGGCCGGGATCTCGGCGCCCCACTCCAGCTCGAGCGCGGAGCGGACCGGGTTGACCGTGAGCGGGCCGTCGACGTTGTACCACTTCGTGTCCCACGGCGAGGTCAGCACGCTCGTGGACACCTCCAGCGAGCCGAGCCACTTGATGCTCGCGATGCCGATCCAGCCGGGCAGCAGCAGTCGCAGCGGGTAGCCGTGGTCGGGCAGCAGGTCCTCGCCGTTGGCGCCCCACACCAGCAGGGCGTCGTCGTAGGCCTTCTCGACGGGGAACGGGCGCCGCACCCGGCCGTGGTCGACCCCCTTGTCCACGTAGCTCGCGTCGAGCCCGGCGGCCTGCACGGAGACCGCGTCCTGGCGGATGCCCACGGCAGTGAGCACGTCCTCGAGGCGTACGCCCTTCCAGCGGACCGCCCCGACAGCCCCGAGCGTCCACGCGGTGCCGCTGACCTCCTGACCCTGCTGGGTGGTGAAGAAGCTGCGGCCGTTGCCGGTGCACTCGTGGACGGAGGTCGTCTCGACGTGACGGAAGGCCTTGATGTCGTCCAGGGAGAGGCTCGCACCGGCGGGGTCGCGCAGGCCGTCGCCGAAGATCTTGAGCTCGTACGCAGCGGGGTCGATCTGCGGGGTGGCGGTGTGGTTGCGCACGAACAGGTCGGCCTGCGGCGTCAGGTAGCGGCGCGGGTCGACCGAGTCCCAGCGGGTCTCGGCGTTGGTGCCGTAGTCGATGAACCGCTCCGCCGGCAGCGGCTTGAGGATGGCCGGAGCGCCCGCGGCGGCGCGGGACGTCACCGACGCGCCGGCCTGGGTGGTGCCGACCGCAGCCGCGCCGAGCGCGGCGGTGGTCAGGAAGGTGCGTCGGTTCAGACCTGGGGACGTCATACCCCCGAGATTAACATGAGTAACTCACTGTAGTTAGATTATCTGCGGGTCGGTGCCCGCGGAGAAATGCGAACGGGCCGCCTCCCCGAAGGGAGACGGCCCGTTGCGTACGCGTCGAGATCCAGTTCAGCGACGGAGGCCGAGCTTCTCGATGATCGAGCGGTAACGCTCGATGTCCTTCTTCTGAAGGTAGTTGAGAAGGCGGCGGCGCTGGCCGACGAGCAGCAGCAGACCACGACGGCTGTGGTGGTCGTGCTTGTGCCCCTTGAGGTGCTCGGTCAGGTGCGAGATGCGGTGCGTGAGCAGCGCGATCTGCACCTCCGGCGAGCCGGTGTCACCCTCGGTGGTGGCGTGCTCGGCGATGATCTTCTTCTTGGTCTCCGCGTCAGTTCCTACTGCCATGCGAAGGCTCCCTTCCGGCCCGTGGGCCTGTTCGTTGCGCGGCGCGCCCGGGCCTGTTCACCGGGGCACTCTTGATCCGCGGCCGTTTCACGGCATGAGTCACCGACCCCCATGGGCCGACAACCCGAGAAGATTAACAGCGAGCCCGCATACCCCCCGAATCGCCGCCGGATCAAGCCTCGATCACGAGCCGCGCCACCAGCCGGCGCAACCTCCACCAGTATTTCATCGCTCCCCCTCGACTCTTCCGCCACAGGGTTCGACGCTCCGAGACCGGATTCGGTTGCATCCGGGCGCTCACGGGTTCTCGGCAGCACCTGGCGAAGCGCTGGGTGAAGCGCTGGGCGAAGCACCAGGCGAACCCGCCTCAGCCTCCGGCAGGGAAGCCTTCGGCGCGGTCTCCAGCGGCGGATCCTGGATCGCCGGAGCGTTGTCGGTCTCGAACGCGTTCGGGTCCACCTTCGTGCCGGCCTGCATACGGCTGGGCAGCGGGAACACGTTGTAGAGCTCCGCCTCACCGTTCGCCCACGGGTAGACGACCCGCGTCTGCACCGGCTCGCCCGTGTTCTCGTCCAGGCACACCTCGGAGGCCCCGTCCTCACTGGGCACGGTGGGCGGTAGCGGCTCGGTGTCCGCCGAGCCGCAGTCGGGCTGTGCAGCCAGGTCGATCGGCTTCCCGTCCTGGTCGAAGAGCTGGACGCCGGTGAGCGGCTTGCCCGAGGCGTCGTACGGATAGATGTTGGTCACCCACCTGCCGTCGGAGTAGGTCCCAGCCCCCTCGGCGACCGGCGCGCCGTCGGTGGCCACGCCGCCCGCCTCGCTGTAGCCATCGCTCCAGCCCCGGTCGTACTCCGATCCCCCGATCTCCGAGGAGGCCCAGGCGACGAACAGCAGGAGGACCGCGGCCAGGTTCAGGACGAGGAGCCCGACGCGGGCACGCGTCCCGCGCTCACCACCCGGCCAGATCCGGCCGATGCCGATCAACATGCTGACGGCAACGGCGACGACGAGGGTGACCAGCCCGAGCGCATCTCCCATCGTCCACCCGAGGGGCTCGTTGACAGCCCAGGCCACGGCCCACGCCCGGACGAACCACCACAGCGGTCGCAACCAGGCGACCGCAGGCCGCAGGTCCGTACGCAGCAGCTCACCGGACCTGGCGACCACCGTGTCGAAGCGGGCATGCCCGGCGTCCAGGAGCCCGTCGACCCGCGCCCCAAGGCCCCGAGGCGCCTTGGTACGCACGGGGATGCCGGCCGCGGCGCGGAGCTCCCGGGCGTACTCGACCGGGTCGCCGAGGGCTTCCGGACCACGCTCCTCGACCAGCTCGCCGAAGTCGGCCTCGAGCCCGTCGGTGATGTCGCTGAGCGCCTCGGGATCGAGATCGACGAGCTCGCGGCGCACCTGAGCCAGGAAGAGCCGCACCTCGGGTGCGACGTTGGCCTCTGCGTCTGTTGCCGTCATGCCTTCACCTCCGTTGCGCGGGCGCCCGAAGACGGACGCGACGGCACGATGTTCTCGTGGGTGGCTCGCTTGCGGTCACTCATGCGTTTGCCCCTTGAAGGATCTCGGTGACGGTGTTGGAGAAGTGGGACCAGTCCTCGCTCTGTCGCTTGAGCTGGCCTTGTCCGGCAGGCGTGATGCCGTAGTACTTGCGGTGCGGACCCGACTCCGACGGCACGACGTAGGACGTCAGGGCACCCACGGCATACAGCCGCCGCAGGGTGCCGTAGACCGACGCCTCTCCCACGTCCGTGAGCCCATTGTCGCGGAGCTTGCGGACGATTTCGTAGCCGTAGGCATCCTCGCCGTCCACGACGGCCAGAACGGTCAGGTCGAGCACCCCTTTGAGCAGCTGGGTGGTATCCATGCTTGGCACACTACTACGCAATGCGCACTACTAGCCAGAGCATTACACCGCGCGGCGTCGAAAACCTTCGACTCCGCCGAGAGGCGAGCCGGTGACCGACTCCTCCGAGGAGCCGGTCCGGGACCGGCTGGGCCAGGACTGCCCGAGCTAGGACTGCCCGCGCACGTCGCGTACGAAATTCTTCCAAGCCGCCGTGTCGCCCGCGGGCCCGGAGCCGAGGGCTTGGCTGCGGGCGGGGCCGGTGAAGGTGCGCACCTGGACAGGCTGGGCGGGTCGCCCCGAAGGCGAGACGGGCACGATGCCCGTCTGCGTGACCGGCGCGGAACCGCTCGCGCGCAGCTGCTGACCGTAGCCGCGAGGGTCACCACCGGGACCGTCGGCAGGCCCACCGTGGATCAGCGACGACATCGGCGTGTATTCCTGCACCGGGACGGTCTTGCCCGGCACCGCCAGCCAGATCAGCGCGATCAGAAGACCGATCGCCCATCCGTACGTCAGCCCGTAGGCGGCGCCCGAGGCGAGCACGTCGTCGAGCGAGGCCAGCAACGAGCCGGACCTGCCGTCGCTGAAGTAGGAGTAGAGACCTTCTGTGACCTGGCCGCCGCCGGTGGCCACGATGGCGGCGAGCCAGCAGCCGAGGAGCACCGGGAAGAAGGCGCGCGGCCGGATGCCGACGGTGGCGAGCCAGGTGATCAGCCAGGTGGCGAAGAAGACGGTGACGGAGAGGATCGCGGTGTGCACCACGGTCTCCCCGGAGAAGAGGTCGCCGAGCGGGCTGTCGCCGAAGTAGGCGAGCCGGTCACCGAGCAGCGTGGCGGCCCAGCCGCCTGAGTCGGCGGCGTTCTTCTCGGCCCAGGTCGACAGTGGTGCCGATCCCGACATGATCTGCAGGGTCCAGAGACCGCCGGTGACGAGGACCGCGTTGAGCAGCGCAGGGATGCCACCGCGGGGGCGACGGTCTGCCTCGACCTCGGCCTCGTAGACGGATGTGGGGGTGGAATGGGGATCCATGACCGGCCATTCAACCGCACCCGGGCCCGGGCCGACAGACCACCCGGGTTACTGCTCGGTCCTCAAGATCTCGCGCGCCTGCCGCACGTCGTCGTGCATCTGGTCGACGAGCGCCTCGATGCCCTCGAAGGCGACCATGCCGCGCAGTCGCTCCACGAACGCCACCTCGACCTCCACTCCGTAGAGCTCGAGGTCGTCGCGGTCGAGCACGTACGACTCGACCCGGCGACCGACGACACCCTCGAAGGTGGGGTTGGTGCCGACCGAGATGGCCGCAGGCAGCCGCTCCCCGGTGGCACACTGCGTCAGCCAGCCCGCATAGACGCCGTCGGGCGGCACCGCGGTCATCGAGTCGGCGGGCACGTTGGCCGTCGGGAAGCCGAGCTCCCGGCCGCGCTGGTCGCCCTTCACGACGACCCCGCGCACCGAGTAGGGGCGGCCCAGCGCCTCGGCGGCTCCGGTGACGTCGCCGCTGGCCAGGCACGTACGGATGTAGGTCGAGGACCACACCTGCGGCCCTCCGTCGAGGGGGATGCCCTCGACGGAGAAGTCGTGGGCCTGGCCGTAGGCGGCCAGTTCGGCGACGTCGCCGGCGGCCTTGCATCCGTAGCGGAAGTTGGCGCCCACCACGCACGCCTGCGCGTGCAGGGCGTCGACGAGCACCCGCTGGGCGAAGTCGTCGGGCGACCAGTTGGCCATCTCCATGTCGAAGGGCAGCGCCAGCACGGCGTCGGCGCCGGCCGCGAGCAGCAGCTCGGCCCGCTCCTGCATCGTGGTGAGCACACCAGGGGCGTGCTCGGGGCGCAGCACGGCCATCGGGTGCGGATCGAAGGTGACCGCGACCAGAGCGAGCTCGTCGGCGTCGGCGACCTCTCGGCCGCGGCGCAGCACATGCTGGTGACCGAGATGGACGCCGTCGAAGTTGCCGACCACCACGCAGGTGCGGCCGAGACCGGCCGGCACCTCGCTCAGACTTCTCCAGAACACCCCGCCAGAATATCCATCCGGCCTCCCGATCCCTGGATCCGGGCCGCCAGATAACACAGCAGTAACGTGTTCTACCGCACGCTCGTTAGCACGGCATGGACAGCCTCGTACGCAGAGCCACCAGGTCCCTCGCCCCGCTGGTGCTCCTCGGGGGTGTGCTCAGCGCCCCGGCCGCCGTCGCGGACCCCGGTCCGCCGGCCTACGACGCGACCGTGCGGATCACCGAGCACGGGATCCCGCACATCACCGCCGGAGACTGGGGATCGCTCGGTTACGGCAGCGGCTGGGCGACCGCCGGCGAGGCGACCTGCACGCTGGCCGACATTCTGCTCAGCGCCCGCGGGGAGCGCTCGCGCTGGCTCGGCGCTGAGAAGACCTACGACGACAGGGTCTCCAAGACCACGACCAACCTCGACTCCGACGTGCTCGTCGGTGACCTCCACAACCGCCAGGTCGTGGAGAAGCTGCTCGACTCCCCCGCCGGACCGTCCGCGCGGGCGCGGGAGATGGTGCGCGGCTACGCGGCGGGGGTCAACGAGTGGCTGCGTACGCACGAGATCACCGACCCGGCCTGCGCCGACGCGCCCTACATCAAGCCCGACGCGACCGAGACCGACGTCTGGTACGGCGTCTATCTCGCCAACCTGATCGCCTCGGCGGGTCAGTTCGTGAGCGAGATCAACCAGGCCTCTCCCCCGTCGTTGACCGACCCCGGGCTGCCCGATCTCCCCGGCGCCCTGGGCCTGCCCTCGCTTCCCACCACGGCCGCCGAGGTGCCGGCCGCCGCCGCGAAGGTGGACAAGCAGGCGCTGCTGGCCTCGTTGGGCCGCGACCCCGAGAGCGACTTCGGGTCGAACGCGACCGCGATCGGCGGTGAGTCCAGCTCGACCGGTCGCGGGATGCTGCTCGGCAACCCGCACTTCCCGTGGCAGGGCCGCTACCGCTTCACCCAGCAGCACCTGACGATCCCCGGTGAGTATGACGTCGCCGGCGCCTCGCTGATCGGCTCGCCCGCGGTCAACATCGGCTGGAACGACGATGTCGCCTGGAGCCACACGGTCTCCACCGCCTACCGGTTCACGCCCTATGAATACACGACCCTCGGGCCGGGCACCCGCTATCTCACTCCTGACGGCGTCCGGAAGGCCGAGCGGCGTGAGGTGGAGGTCGAGGTCAAGACCGCCTCGGGCACCTCGACCGTCACCGAAGACCTCTACCGCACGCCCGAGGGCTATGTGGTCGACTCCCCCTCGCAGCTGATGGCGTGGGGGCCGCAGAGCTTCTGGGCGATCCGCGACGCCAACGCCGAGCACCTGCGCACCATCGACACCTTCCTCGGCATGGGTGGCGCCTCCTCGGCCGGCGACCTTCTCGAACGGCAGGACGCGGGCGGCGGGGTGCCGTGGGTCAACACGATCGCCGCCGACCGCCACGGCGACGCGCTCTACGCCGACCACTCGGTCGTGCCGCACGTCACCGACCAGCTCGCCTCACGCTGCATGACGGTCGTCGGGCGTCTCCTCGACACCGTCGCCGGCCTGCCCGGGCTCGACGGCAACCGCGCCGGTCACTCCTGCGCCTGGGGCTCCGACGAGGCGGCGCAACGGCCCGGCATCTTCGGGCCGGAGCATCTTCCCGACGTGCAGCGTCGCGACTGGGTCATGAACGCCAACGACTCCCACTGGCTGCCCAACCCGAAGGCGCGCCTCGAGGGCTATCCCGCGATCATCGGCTGCGAGCGATGCGAGCGGACGATGCGTACGCAGATGGTGGCGGGCTACGTCACCGACCAGCTCGCCGCCCACGGTGTCGAGACGCCCGACTCGCTGGCGGGTCACGAATACGACAACCGGCAGCGTGCCGCGGAGGTGATGAAGGCCGACGGCGCGCTCGACCGGGTCTGCCGGTTCACCGGCGAGAAGGAGGCGTGCGGCGTGCTCGCCCGCTGGGACGGCCGCTCGGACGCGACCTCGGTCGGCACCGCGATCTTCACCGAGTTCGTGCAGCGGGCTCCGAGCGGGCTGCAGCTGTGGCGGGTGCCGTTCGACGCCGACGACCCGCTCAACACCCCGCGCGGCCTGCGTACGACACCGAGCACCATCAAGGCGATGAAGGACGCCATCGCCGCCGTCGAAGCCACCGGTCTGCCGATCGACTCGCCCTGGGGCGACTATCAGGTCGCCGGCGACCGCGGTGCTCCCCCGCTGCCGCTCGGCGGCGGCAACGGCGATCTGGCCGGCAACGCCAACGCCCTCGCCTCCCGCAACCCGGCGCAGAACCTCGACCACGCCCGGCCGATCACCTACGGCTCCTCCCACATCCAGGCCGTCTCCTTCGGCCCCCACGGCGCCGAGCCCCGCACGATCCTGACCTACGGCCAGCACGAGAACCCCGCCTCACCCTGGTCCAGCGACCAGACCCGCCTCTTCTCCGAGGAGAAGTGGGTCGACTTCCCCTGGACCGACGCCCAGATCCGAGCCGACCTCGTCGAGACCGTACGCCTGCACTGACCCACCTCCGCCGAGGAGTCACCCCTGCAGGCCGAAGCGTCAGCTCTGCAGGTCGAAGCGTCAGCTCTGCAGGTCGAAGCGTCAGCTCTGCAGGTCGAAGCGTCAGCTCTGCAGGTCGAAGCGTCAGCTCTGCAGGTCGAAGCGTCAGCTCTGCAGGTCGAAGCGTCAGCTCTGCAGGTCGAAGCGTCAGCTCTGCAGGTCGAGTTGGCACCGCCGTGCCAACTCGACCTGCAGAAGCGACCTCTCGACCTGCGGGAGTGACTCCGCGACCTGCGGGAGTGACTCCTCGGCGTGGGCTGGTCAGCCGACGAAGACGGCGGTGGCCTTGGCGAGCTCGGGATTGATGGGCTCGTAGAGGGCGAGGAACTCACCGTCGGGTGAGAAGACGGCGGTGATCTGGTCGAGGGCGATCTCGAGCTTGCGGCCGTAGCGCACGGCTTGCGCCTGCTCCTCGGAGAGGTCGAGCGCAGGGAAGGCGGCGCGAGCCGCATCGGTCAGGGGCAGCACGCCGAAGTCGTCGGTCAGCTCGTCGAGGGTCCTGGCGACGTCGAGGTCGTAGGGTCCGACGGCCGTGCGGCGCAGCGCGGTCAGATGCCCGCCGAGACCGAGAGCCTCGCCGACATCACGGGCGATCGCGCGGATATAGGTGCCCGAAGAGCAGCGGACGTCGATGTCGACATCGACGACGTCGCCCTCCTCACGGATCTCGCCGACGGTGAGCTCGTGGACCGTGACCGGTCGAGCCTTCAGCTCCACCTGCTCCCCGTCGCGTACACGTTGGTAGGCCCGCTTGCCGTCGACCTTGATCGCAGAGACGGCCGTCGGCACCTGGAGGATGTCGCCGACCTGCGCGGCGAAGGCGCTGCGTACGTCCTCCGCGGCGATCCCGGCAGCCGAGGAGGTCGCGACGACCTCACCCTCGGCGTCGTCAGTGGCCGTGGAGACCCCGAGCCGCACCGTCGCCGAGTAGGACTTCTCAGTCAGCATCAGATGACCCAGCAGCCGGGTGGCACGTTCGACCCCGAGGATGAGTACGCCGGTGGCCATCGGGTCCAACGTGCCCGCATGCCCGACCTTGCGGGTGCCGGCCAGGCGCCGGACACGCGCGACGACATCGTGGGAGGTGATCCCGGCAGGCTTGTCGACGACGACGAGCCCAGGGAGCGCCTTCGCAGGAGCCGCACTCACTCCTCGTCGTCCTCGTCCCAGTCGTCCTCGTCCGCGCGCGGCTTCTTGTAGGGGTCGGCCTCGCCCGCGTAGGTCTCACCACGAGCCGCCGCGACCGCGTCGTCTTGCGCCTTCGCTCGCGCGAGCACGTCGTCGAGGTGGCGCGCCGTCTCAGGCAGCGCGTCGTGGATGAAATCGAGCGTCGGAGCGGTGCGCGTGCCGAGCTGCTTGGCGACCTCGGAGCGGATCAGCCCCTTGGCCGACTCGAGCGCGGCGGCGGTGCCGGCGAGCTCGGCCTCGGAGTCGGCCCCCAGCACCGTGTAGAAGATCGTCGCCTGCTGACTGTCGCCGGTCACCCGGACATCCGTGATGGTGACGAAGCCGATCCGCGGATCCTTGATCCGTCGCTCCAGCATCTGCGCCACGATGACCTTGATCCGGTCAGCGATCCGACGAACCCGTGGGCTACTCATGTTCATACTCTCTCAAATAATCGAAGCAGATCGAGACGTTGGCCGGGCCGCGACTGCGACCCGGCCAACGTCAGAGGCTGTTCAGCTGTGCGAAACGCTTCAGCCCCGGGGAATCTCCACCATCTCGAAGGCTTCGATGAAGTCGCCTTCCTTGATGTCCTGGAAGTTCTTCAGGACCAGACCGCACTCGAAGCCCTCGCGGACCTCGGCGGCATCGTCCTTCTCACGGCGCAGCGAGGCCAGGTCGAGGTTGTCGGCCACCACGGAGCCGTCGCGCAGCACGCGAACCTTGGCGTTGCGGCGGATGAGGCCCTCGGTGACCATACAACCGGCGATGTTTCCGGCCTTCGACGAGCGGAAGATCGCACGGATCTCCGCCTTGCCGAGGGACTTCTCCTCGTACTCCGGCTTGAGCATGCCCTTGAGAGCAGCCTCGATCTCCTCGATCGCCTGGTAGATGACCGAGTAGTAGCGGATCTCGACACCCTCGCGGTCAGCCAGCTCCGTCGCCTTGCCCTGCGGGCGGACGTTGAAGCCGATGATGATCGCGTCGGAGGCAGCGGCCAGGTCGACGTTGGTCTCGGTGATCGCACCGACACCGCGGTCGATGACGCGGATGCTGACCTCGTCGCCACCCACGTCGACCTTCGCCAGAGCGTCCTCGAGCGCCTCGACCGAACCGGACACGTCGCCCTTGAGGATGAGGTTGAGCTCCTGGCTCTCGCCCTTCTCCATGGAGGCCATGAAGTCCTCCAGCGTGCGGCGTACGCGGCGCTTGGCCTGCAGCGCGGCACGCTCACGAGCCTCGCGCTTCTCGGCGATCTGGCGAGCCATCCGGTCGTCCTCGACGACCAGGAAGCTCTGACCGGCACCCGGGACTGCGGACAGACCCAGCACCATCGCCGGACGCGACGGGGTCGCCTCGGTGATCTCGTTGCCGTACTCGTCGATCATCGCGCGGACGCGGCCGTGGGCCGGACCTGCCACGATCGACTCACCCACACGCAGCGTGCCGCGCTGGACCAGGATGGTCGCGACGGGGCCGCGGCCACGGTCGAGGTGAGCCTCGATCACGATGCCCTGAGCGTCCTGGACGGCGTTGGCCTGCAGGTCGAGCGAGGCGTCGGCGGTCAGCACGACGGCCTCCAGGAGGCCCTCGATGTTGATCCGCGACTTGGCCGAGATCTCGACGAACATGGTGTCGCCGCCGTACTCCTCGGGGATGACGCCGTATTCGGTGAGCTGACCACGGATCTTGGTCGGGTCGGCCTCGGGCTTGTCGATCTTGTTGATCGCGACCACGATCGGGACACCGGCGGCCTTGGCGTGGTTGAGCGCCTCGATCGTCTGCGGCATCACGCCGTCATCGGCCGCGACCACGAGGACCGCGAGGTCCGAGGACTGCGAACCACGAGCACGCATGGCGGTGAACGCCTCGTGACCCGGGGTGTCGATGAAGGTGATCTTGCGCTCGGTGCCCTCGACCTCGGTCGAGACCTGGTAGGCACCGATGTGCTGGGTGATGCCACCGGCCTCGCCCTCGATGACGTTGGCGTCACGGATGGCGTCGAGCAGCTTGGTCTTACCGTGGTCGACGTGACCCATGACGGTCACGACCGGCGGTCGGACGGTCCAGTCGGACTCGTCGCCCTCGTCGCCGAGCTCGATGTCGAAGGACTCCAGCAGCTCGCGGTCCTCGTCCTCCGGGGAGACGACCTGGACGACGTAGTTGAGCTCCTCACCGAGCAGCTCGAGCGTCTCGTCGTTGACGGACTCGGTCGCGGTGACCATCTCACCGAGGCCGAACAGCATCTGCACCAGCTGAGCCGGGTCGACGCCGATCTTCTCCGCGAAGTCGGTCAGCGAGGCGCCACGGGCGAGACGCACGGTCTCGCCGTTGCCCTTGCGTACGCGGATGCCACCGATCGTCGGGGCCTCCATGGCCTCGAACTCCTGGCGACGCGCCCGCTTCGACTTCCGTCCACGACGCGAGGGACCGCCGGGGCGACCGAAGGCACCCTGGGTGGTGCCACGACCACCGGGACGACCGCCACCGGGACGACCACCGAAACCACCGGGACGACCCGGGGCACCGCCGCCACCAGGACGACCGCCGGCACCCGGACGGCCACCGCCACCGGGACGACCCGGGGCACCGCCGCGACCGCCGCCGGGGCCGCCACCAGGACGGGCACCGAACGCAGCGGGCGACTTCGGCATCATCGCCGGGTTGGGGCGAGGCATACCGGAACCGGAACGGCCGCCGCCCTGACCACCCTGGCCACCCTCACGGGAGGCCGCGGGACGCGGGGGACGCTGGTCGCCGCCGGCCGGGGCACCGCCCTGACCGCCCTGGCCACCACCCTGGCCGCCGGGGCGCGGACGCCCCATGCCCTGGTTGGAGGAGAACGGGTTGTTGCCGGGGCGCGGAGCACCGGGCTTGCCGACCGGACGAGGTCCGGGACGGCCCGCGCCACCCTGACCACCCTGGCCGCCGCGGGCCGCGGGGGCCTGCGGGCGAGCACCCGGCTTCGGGGCACCCGGCTTGGGCGCACCCGGCTTGGGGGCAGCCTTCGGGGTCGGCTTGGGAGCCGCCGGAGCCGATGCGGCGGGGGCCTCGGGGGCCTCCGGCGCGGCTGCGGGCTTCGGGGCCGGCTTGGGAGCAGGCTTCGGGGCGGCCGGTGCCTTGGCCGCGGGGGCCTCGGGCTCGGCAGGCTTCTCGGCGGCCTTCTTGGGGCCAGGCTTCGGGCCGGGCTTGGGTGCTGCCGGCTTGGGAGCAGGCTTCTCGCCGGTGGACGAGGAGCCACCGTTGCCGCCGGACTTCAGGCCGGGGCCGATCTCCTTGCGGAAACGCATCTCCGCGGGCAGCTCGACGGTCGAGCTCGCCGACTTGACGAACTCACCCATCTCTTTGAACTTCTCGAGAACGAACTTGCTCTCGACTCCGAACTCTTTGGCGAGTTCGTGGACTCGGGTCTTAGCCACGCTTCTCCTTCTGGCCACAGACCCAAATCCGGGTAAAACCTGTGACCACTAGTGGGTGTAGAACACGCTCATCGCGAAGTACTCATCGAGTGCTCATGAGCTTTTGCTCCAATTCCTGGTCAGTCGACCGTCTTCGACGGTCATGGGTGTCTGGCGCGGATCGAGGTGATCCTCAACCGGTGTGCTGGAAAGCCCGCCCTGGGTTTTGAGGGCCCGGGTGAACGCCTTCCGGCGCACCGCGAGTTCGTAGCACTCGCGCGTCGGGTGAATGTGCGCCCCACGCCCGGGTGCGGTGGCAGTCGGATCGGGCACGACGGCCGGCTGGCCGTTGCTGTCCGAGCCGGCGGTCACCCGCAACAACTCGCGCTTGGCAGCTCGCTTACGGCAACCGATACAGGTGCGGACGGGTCCGCGCTGCATAGTTTCGTCTTGACGTGCCACCGATCCTTAACACTACCGCTTCCGGGGTGATGTGCACTAAACCGGGGCACCGGTCGTTCCTATTCCGTGACCCGGCCCCGCAGGACTGCCAAGACCTCCGGCAGAGCCAGTACGCCGAGCTCTCGGTCGGCCTCCTCCGAACCGCCCCACGCCCGGTGGGCGGTGGCAGCCACAGGGGTCTCCCCCGGCAGGACGACACGATGGCCCGCCCCGGCATGGGAGACGATCGTGGTCTCCTCGCCCGCGACGGCTCGGCGGCGGCGTACGAGCTCTGCCATCAGCGCCGAGGGCCACAGCGCGTCGTCGCCACCGGCGACCAGCAGCACCTCACCGGCGATGCGTTCGGCCGCGATCGTGGCGGCGGGCACCCGGTCGGCGTACTTCTCCAGGGCCGAGACGTAGGACTCGCAGAACGACGGCGGCTCGCCCTGCTCGCTTGCTCCCTCGACCGCTTCCGCGATGCTCTCCTGGTCGAAGGGTACGAACGGCATCGCCTCACCGCGCACGGTCCACGACGAGCGTTGCGGCCGGTCGACGCTCAGCCCCGCCCACACGACATGGGACGGGGAGATGCCCACGACCGCATCGATCTCGGCGTGGAGGGTGCCGAGCAGCAGCGCCGCCTGAGCGCCCCACGAGGTGCCGAGCACCCCCAGCCGCTCATACCGCGCGTGCAGGTCGGCGAGGGTGTCGTCGAAGACCTCCACCGGGACCTCGCAGGCCTGCGCCGCCTGGCCTGCGCCACCGAAGTAGCGGATCGAGGCCGCAGCCACACCGTGCGAGGCGAGCATGCGGCACCGGTCCGTCTCGATCCGGCCCGAGGACCCCGACAGCACGAGTACGCCGGTGGTCGCCCCCTCGGGCTCCACCAGGATGCCCTCGGGGTCGGTCAGAGTGGTCTCACGCACGGGGCAGCCTCAGGCGACCGGGGTCTCCTCATCGGAGCGGATGTCGATGCGCCAGCCGGTCAGGCGAGCGGCGAGGCGGGCGTTCTGGCCCTCCTTGCCGATGGCCAGCGAGAGCTGGTAGTCGGGCACGACGACACGGGCGGACTTCGCCGCCTCGTCGATGATCTCGACCGAGGCGACCCGAGCCGGGGAGAGCGCCGAGGCGACGAGCACCTTCGGGTCTTCGGACCAGTCGACGATGTCGATCTTCTCGCCCTGCAGCTCGGACATGACCTGACGGACCCTCTGGCCCATCGGGCCGATGCAGGCGCCCTTGGCGTTGACCCCGGGGACGGTCGAGCTGACCGCGATCTTGGTGCGGTGGCCGGCCTCGCGAGCGATCGCGGCGATCTCCACGGTGCCGTCGGCGATCTCGGGCACTTCGAAGGAGAAGAGCTTCTTGACCAGGTTGGGGTGGGAGCGCGAGAGCGTGATCTGCGGGCCGCGCATGCCCTTGCGCACGCTCACGACCAGGGCCTTGATGCGAGTGCCGTGGCCGTAGTCCTCACCCGGGACCCGCTCGGAGAGCGGGATGACGCCCTCGAGCCGACCCAGGTCGACGAGCACGTCGTCGGGGTTGCGGCCCTGCTGGATGACGCCGGAGAGGATGTCGCCCTCCTTGCCGGAGAACTCGCCGAACTTCACGTCGTCCTCGGCGTCGCGCAGCCGCTGCAGCACGATCTGCTTGGCCGTGGTGGCCGCGATCCGGCCGAATCCTTCGGGCGTGTCGTCGTACTCGCCGACGGCGTTGCCCTCCTCGTCGATCTCCGCTGCGAGCACGCGCACGTGCCCGGTCTTGCGGTCCAGGTCGACCCGCGCCCGGGCATGGGCGCCCTCGGTCTTGTGGTAGGCGGTGAGCAGACCCTGCTCGATCGCCTCGACGAGCACATCGAGCGAGATCTCCCGCTCCCGCTCCAGCATCCTCAGGATGCTCATGTCGATGTCCATGTCCTACTCCCCCTCGTCGACGCGCTTGAACTCGATCTGCACAAGCGCCTTCTTCACGTCCTTGTACGCCACATCACGGCGCTTGCCGCTCACCTCGAGGCTCGCGCTCTCGTCGTCGGACTCCTTGACCCGTCCGGTGAACGCGGATCCGTCGTTGAGCGTGACCTTGACCAGGCGCGACCTGTTGCGGCGCCAGTGGCGCGGCAGCGTCAGCGGCCGGTCGACACCAGGAGAGGTCACCTCGAGCGTGTAGGGCTGCTCGCCCATCACGTCGGAGTCATCGAGCACCCGGTTGACCTCACGGGTCGCCTCGGTGACCTCCTCATGGGTGATCCCACCGTCCTTGTCGACGGCGACGCGCAGGATCCGACGCTTGCCGGCCGGGGTGACCTCGACCGCCTCGACGTCGAGCCCCAGGCTCTGGAGCGGGTCGGTGAGCGCCTCCTCGATCGCACTCACGATCGCGTCCTTTCGCTCAGCACTCAACGCGATCTCTCCCTGCATCCTGTTGTCCGGTCCTGTTGTATGAGCCTACGAGCAAATAGCGCGCTGCCCGGTCGTTTCGGCGCGGGATCAGCACAGCTGATCGGCTCGGCGCCGTTGGGGACACCATACCTTCCCGCCTCGCTCTCCCTCGCAACGCGAGGCGCTATGGAAAGCCTTGTGAGGCAGGTCGGGCCGGCTCTGGTTAGGGTTCCGTACGTGACCAGCACACGTGCCCTGCCGAGGCTCTCGAGGCGTGCCGCCCTGGGTCTTGCCGCGGTCACGCCGCTGACCGCCTCGGCGTGTTCGGCCGCGAAGGTGCTGGATCCTGTCAAAGCACCCCCGCCGAGCACTCCCCCGGCGCCCGTGAACCCGGACCAGAGTGTGATCGACAGCACGGTCGCGGCGATCCTCGGCGCCGACAAGGGCGCCCCGGAGGCCTTCGTCCGGCTCCATCGGGTGCACATCGAGGCGCTGGGCCCCTCCAAGGACGTTGCCGCGGCCGGCTCGAACCGACGGTGGCAGGATCGTCAGGTCGCGCTGGTCGCCACGCTGACCGCCGCTGCCGGGCGAGCTGCCGACCCGAAGCTGATCACGCTCCTGGCCTCGGCCGCCGCCGCACAGCAGCAGGTGCTGCACGGGCGGGGGCTGGTGTGACGGGGCCGGAGATGACCGGAGCCGACGCGAAGACGGGCGACTCGGCCGAGACCGAGGCCGTGCAGGCCGCGCTCGCGGTCGAGCACTCCGCGATCTACGTCCTGGGCGCCCTGGGCGGGCGCACGTCCTCCTCGCGGGAGCCGGAGCTGGCGGCGGCTCTCGAAGCGGCGTACGACGCCCATGTCGACGCCCGCGAGGCGCTGGCCGCGCACGTGGTGGCCGTCGGGATCGAGCCGGTGGCTCCCTCGGCCGTCTACGACCTGCCGCCCGGGATCGAGTCGGCGGCGGGAGTGCGGGCGGCCGCTCTGCGCATCGAGCGGGACGCCGCCGCGACCTATCTCTCGCTGACGCCCAAGGCGAGCGGCCGCGACCGTACGCTGCTCGTGCAGCTGCTGTGCCGGGCGGCCGCGCGGCAGCTCGACCTCGGCGCGAAGCCGACCGCGTTCCCCGGCACCTGACCGACCCGGCGATGACGCGCCGGAAAACCGAGATGGCCCGCGAACCGTCCGGCGCGGGAGACTCCCGAGATGTCTCCCGAGACCGGGCGGCTCGCGGGCCAGGTTGGGCCTGGACACGAGGCCTGAGAAGCGACCCGAAGGCCGAACCTCTCTTGCAGAAGTATGCAATCCCCGCTCAGGATGGCCCAGACCCGCATATGCGCATTGCAAGAACTTGCAACTTTTAGCGCCGTCATTCCCAGGAGCGAACCATCTGGTGTATGTCGCTCAACTGCTGCGCCACCGCGTCCGGCGAGCCGTCGGTGTGGCCGAGCTGGTTGCTCGGGATGTTGCTGTGCGGGATGTGGATCGCCCGCATCCCTGCTTTCTGAGCACCGTACACATCATCGAAGAGCCTGTCGCCCACGTAGACACATCGAGATGGATCCGAGACCTTCACCGCATCCATCGCCGCCCGGAACGCCTGCTCGGACGGCTTCGTCCACGGCACCTCCGAGGTGTAGACGTCGCCGTCGATGAGGTCGAGCACCCCGTCGCGCTCGAAGAACCCCCGGTGCCACTCCCGCGGCCAGATCGTGTTCGACAGCACCCCGACGCGTACGCCATCGGCGCGGAGCGCCTCCCACAGCGGGCCGACCTCGGGGTCGGTGAGGGTGTGCGGCTCCCAGAAGGCGTAGTAGGCATCGAGCAGGTCCGGGTCGTGCTCGAGGCCGGCCTCGGTGAAGAGGTCGCCGATGCCGGCGCTGCGCTGGTGGTCCCTGCTCCTGCACCAGATCGCGTCGCTGGCCTGGTGGAGCTTGGTCGCGTTGACCGGGTGGTCGCCGTCGCAGGCGCCTCTGACCGCCTGGGCGAGCGCCAGCGACTCCTCGTGGAAGTCGATGTCGTGCCACTTCGTCAGTGTGCCGCCCCAGTCGAAGATCACCGCGTCGATCGCCATGCCTCGACCCTACCGACGCTCCGCCTGCGGTGCGACGAGAGCGGCGAGCTCGTCGCGGTGGTCGGGATGGGCGCAACGGTCGATGATCTGCCGCGACCGGGCGGCTGGTGAGAGGCCGCGCAGATCGGCCACGCCCTGCTCGGTGACGATCACGTGCACGTCGTGACCGGCGTGGTCGACGTGGCTGACGAACGGCACGATGCGCGAGGGGGCGCCGGCCTCGGCGCTCGAGGCCGAGACGAAGATGTTGAGGTGGGCGTTGCGGGCGAAGTCGGTCGCGCCGCCGAGGGCGTTCACGTTGCCGTGGATGTCGGCCTGTGCCATCGAGTCGATCGTGATGAGACCGAGCCGTCGGATCACCTCCGGGTGGGTGGCGATCTCCTGCGAGCGCAGCAGCACGCGGCCCTTGTAGTGGTGGACGTCGTCGTTGAGCCTGCGGGCGCCGGCCTCGGAGAGTCCGAAGGAGGTGGCCGAGACCCCGATCAGCTTTCCGGCGTCGAGCAGGTCGAGAAGGCTGTCGCGCACGGTCTCGGTGTAAGCCGTCAGGTGCTCGAACTCGGCCTCGCGCAACCCGGCGAGCACCGCGTCGGCCACCGCTCCGACGCCGGCGTGCAGCGGCAGCAGACCGCTGTGCAGGCGGTCGTGGCGCACCTCGTGGCGGAGGAAGTCGACGACGAGATCGGCGATCGCACGATGGGTCTCGTCGATCGGGCTCGGCACCGCACCGACGTCCGGTCGGTCGGTCTCGACGACGGCTGCGACCTTGTCGGGGTCGACGAGCAGGTAGGGGTCGCCGATGCGCTGCATCGGCGTCGTCAGCTGCATCGGGGCCCGCAGCGGAGCCGTCCGAGCCCCGTGGTGCACGTCGTGGAATCCCTCGAAGCCGTCGGGCTGCCAGCTGTTGACCTCCACGATCACCTTGCCGGCGGCCTCGAGCCAGGTCTGGCTGTTGCCGACGCTGCTGCCCGGCACGAGCAGCCCGTCGGGCAGGATCGCGGCCACCTCGACCACCGCGACATCGAGGTCGCCGTAGAAGCCGGAGGTCACATGCTGCGCGACCCGCGAATGACGTACGTCGACCCCGTCGGGCCACTCCCGGAACAAGCCGAGCGCCTCCGGAACGGCCTTGGGACGGCCGGCTCCGACGAGCCCCGACATCGCCACCGTCTGCCCCGGGCCGATCTGCCGGGCCGCCTCGGCGGCACTCATCACGCGGCCGGCGAGCGTACGGTCAAGAATCCTGTCCCCCGTCATGGGGACGATCTTGCCTCACTCTCGAGCGCCGGATCCGCAGAACGCGGACTCGGCGCTCGAGCTCAGCCGCTGACGACCTGCGTGAGGTGGGCGACGGCGTCGGCGAGAGCGATCTCGCTCTTCTCGCCGCTGCGACGGTCCTTGACCTCGATGTTGCCGTCGGCCAGGCCCCTGCCGACCGTGACGATCGTCGGCACACCGATGAGCTCGGCGTCCTTGAACTTCACGCCGGGCGAGACCTTCGGACGGTCGTCGTAGAGCACGTCGATGCCGGCGGCCTCCAGCTCTCCGGCGAGCTTCTCGGCAGCCTCGAAGATCGCGGCGTCCTTGCCGGTGGCGACCAGGTGCAGGTCGTACGGAGCGACGTTGCGGGGCCACGCCAGGCCGATGTCGTCGAGGGTGCCCTCGGCGACCGCGGCCACGGCACGGGTGACGCCGACGCCGTAGGAGCCCATCGTGACGGTGACGAGCTTGCCGTTCTCGTCGAGCACCTGCAGGCCGAGCGCCTCGGCGTACTTGCGACCGAGCTGGAAGACGTGGCCCATCTCGATGCCACGAGCCAGGGTGAGCGGACCGGAGCCGTCGGGGGCCTCGTCGCCCTCGCGCACCTCCGCGGCCTCGATGGTGCCGTCGGGGGTGAAGTCACGACCCGCGACGAGGTCGACGACGTGCTTGCCCTCGGCGTTGGCGCCGGTGACCCAGCGGGTGCCGGTGACCACGCGCGGGTCGACGAGGTAGCGGATGCCGGAGGCGGACTCCTCCCCCAGCACCTCCGGGCCGATGTAGCCCTTGACCAGCTCGGGGTGCTTCTTGAGCTCGACGTCGTCCATGGGCTCGACCTCGATCGGCTCGAGCTGGCCCTCGAGGCGCTTGATGTCGACGTCGCGGTCGCCGGGCAGGCCGATCGCGAGGGGCTCGGTGGTGCCGTCGGGGTGGCGCAGCGTCACCAGCACGTTCTTGAGCGTGTCGGCCGCCGTCCAGGGGCGGTCCGAGCGCGCGAAGGCCTCGTTGAGGTGGTTGATGAGCGACTCGATCGTCGGCGTTCCGGGCGTGTCCTCGACGTGGGCGGCGGGCGCATCGTCGTCAGCCAGCGCCTCGGGCACCAGCGTGGTGACCGCCTCGACGTTGGCGGCGTAGCCACCGGGCGAGCGGACGAAGGTGTCCTCACCTGCCGCGGAGACGGCCAGGAACTCCTCCGAGGCCGAGCCGCCCATCGCGCCGGAGGTCGCCTTGACGATGACGTACTCGAAACCGAGACGGTCGAAGATGCGTACGTAGGCGTCGCGGTGCTTGCGGTAGGACTCCTCGAGACCGGCGTCGTCGACGTCGAAGGAGTAGGAGTCCTTCATCTTGAACTCGCGGCCGCGGAGGATGCCCGCGCGAGGACGCGCCTCGTCGCGGTACTTGTTCTGGATCTGGTAGAGCGAGAGCGGCAGGTCCTTGTAGGAGCCGTACATGTCCTTGACCAGGAGCGTGAACATCTCCTCGTGGGTCGGCCCGAGGAGCATGTCGGCGTCCTTGCGGTCCTTGATGCGGAAGAGGCTCTCGCCGTACTCGGTCCAGCGGTTGCTGATCTCGTAGGGCTCGCGGGGCAGCAGCACCGGGAAGGCGACCTCCTGCGAGCCGATCGCGGCCATCTCCTCGCGGACGATGCCCTCGACCTTCGCCAGCACGCGCAGACCCAGCGGCAGCCAGGTGTAGATCCCCGGAGCGGCGCGGCGGATGTAGCCGGCACGGACAAGCAGCTTGTGGCTCGCGACCTCGGCCTCGGCGGGATCCTCACGCAGAGTCCGCACGAACAGGGTCGACATACGGGCGATCATGCGCCACAGCGTACGGCGAGCCTGACCGCTCCCGCGAACCGGTTGCTATTGGCGTTGCAACCTCAGCAGCGCCCGGCGCATCTTTACCTTCATGAGAGGTATCCGAATCCCGGCACTGGCCACGGCCATCCTTGCTGCTCTCATGCTCCCGGTCTCACTGATGACACCGGCTTCTGCGGCGGCTCCGACCGTCGACGTACGCCCACTTCCGCTCCCGGTCGGCGAACGACCGACGGTCCCCTACCTGGACCGCGCCACCGACGACTCGCTCTCCGTCGTCGACCCGGACACCGGCACGACGACGCCCGTCGAGTACGTCGGCGACCCGGGCGACTCGTTCAAGCTCCTGGGCCGCTCGGGGAGCGGCTTCGTCCTGCGCGGGTCGAACCGCAACATCGACGACATCGTCCGGGTGCGGCCTGGCACGCCTCAGCGGCTCCTCGCCAGCCTGCACTACTCGAGCAAGGCTCGACTGTCGTCCGACGGCCGCTACCTGCTCGACACCATCCCTCTGGCCGGCGGCGGCATCCGGGTGCAGGTCCGCAGCGCCACCACCGGCGCCGGCGTCGCCCAGCACACCTTCAAGGCGACGACGAGACCCGACCCGATCGACGTCAAGGGCACCGTGGTGCTCGTGGGCGGGTTCAACGCTCCGCGCACCATGGTGTGGGACTGGAACACCGGCACGATCGAGACGATCGCCACCCGGGCCGCCTATGCGGGCAGCTACGCCACCGACCGGCTGGCTACCTACACGATGGATCCCTCCGATCCGGACGCCTGCACGGTGGTCTCCACCATCAGTGCTCCCCGCACCCAGCTCTGGCGCGGGTGCATCGAGGCGGTCGCGTCGTTCGCGCCCGACGGGGCCAGGTTCGCCACGAACGCGATCGCGCACCAGAACCACGCCGACGTGGTGCGTCGTCGCAGCCTGCACGGCACTCTGCTGACCACCTACACCAACCCCGACGGGCTGCGGACGCATGCCTGGGAGACCAGCACCCGCATCCTGATGAGCTCCGCCAGCACCCATGAGATCTGGCTGGTGCGCTGCGAGGTCGCCGACTGCGAGCGAGCCTGGAGGGCCTACGACTGAGGCTCAGAACATGATCGTGGAGAAGCGGGCCGTCTCGAGGAAGCCGGCCCGCTCGTAGGCGCGGCGCGCGGGAGCGTTCCAGTCGTTGACGTAGAGGGAGACGCGGGGTGCGATGTCGTTGCGGATGATGTCGCACACCGCAGCCATGCCGCGGGCGGCGAGGCCCTCTCCGCGCCGGTGCTCGGGCACCCAGACGCCCTGCACCTGGGCAGCGGTGGGCGTCGCGCAGGCGACCTCGGCCTTGAAGACGACCTCGCCGTCCTCGATGCGCGCGAACGACCATCCTCGCGAGATCAGCTGGAGCACCCGGGCCCGGTAGAGGTCGCGGCCGCCGCCGGTCTCGGGTGAGATCCCGACCTCCTCGGTGTACATGGCCACGCAGGCCGGGTAGAGGATCTCCATATCGGCGCGGGTGGTGCGGCGTACGAACGGGTCCGGATCGACGAGGCTCTGCAGCTGCTGCTCGAGATGGGGCTGCTCCCAGCGCTCCTCGCGCGGGGTGCCCCAGGTGTCGCCGATCGTCTCCCACAACGGCCGCACCGCCGGCTGCTTCCCGACGAGCGTCGACACGGTTCGTACGCGGTCGCGGGCCCGCTCGCCGAAGGCGCGGGCGTCGTCCTCGCCGGCCTCGATGGGCACCAGGTTGGCGCCGACGTGACAGGCCGCGACGAGGTCGCCACCGTCCCAGCGCCCCCAGATCTCACCGCCGAGCCAGCGCGGCTCGAGATTGGTGGTGCGCGCGCGGTATTCGGCGAAGACGTTGACCACCGGATCCCGGGCGGTCAGGTCGAGGAACGCACCGAGATCGCCCGCATTCAACGGGCGGATCCCCTGGCGCGTGGTGAGCATGTCATCGAGCCTAGAGCCAATCCGGTTGCAGGTCGCCGAGCGGCTCGCGGTTCGGTTGCCTGCACCCCTCCAGGCCCGGCTACGCGAACGCGCGCTCGATGGTGTCCATCCGCTCGCGGATCGTCTTCAGGCGTACGTCGCGGCCCGCCTCGCCGGTGTCGCCCCAGACCGCGCGTCCGACCATCACACCGTCGGCTCCGAGCGCGCGGATGGTCGCCAGGCGGGCGCTGTAGTCGTCCCAGCGCATGCCGTCCGAGCGGGCGACCCAGCTGCCGGTGCCGAGGTCGGCACGCTCGATCGCGGCCAGGCCCTCGTCGTTGACCTTCAGCTTGAGCACGATGTCGCGGCGCCCGGACCGGACGGCGAGGGCGACCAGGTCGTCGAGGCATCGCGGAGTCGCGCAGTAGGGCTCGAGGAAGACCCGGTCATAGCCCCGGAGCCGCTCCAGGATGGCGTGAACCATCGGCACGCAGCCCCCGTCGTGGTCGTCGAACCCGACCTTCACCGCATCCGTGGACCTCTCCGGCACGACGAGGTCACCGACGGTGTCGATGTCGGGCAGGCCCGCGCACGCGAGCTCGCGGCGTACGTCGCCGTGCCCCTGCACCGGGCGCACGACGATGCCCCAGCCGGGTGATTCGGCGACCAGAGCGAGGATCTCGGGTCGGATGTCGGCAGAGTCGGGGGTGCGGAAGAGCGCGTCATCGGCATGGTCGATGGCAAGCCAGAGATTGGTCACGGTTGTCGCCAGTCGGAGGAGGGACAGAGGCCTGTGGGGCCGGCTAGGCGAAGCGTAAGCAGCGCTGTCGCGCATCCGCAGCATTTCTGGCCGAGTCTTCGAGCCGAGTCTTCGGGTGGAATCTTCGATCGCAGTCTTCGAGCTCGACTCTGCGTCAGTATTCGCCGCCGTCGGCGACGATGCACTGGCCGTTGATGGCACCGGAGACGTCCGAGGCGAGAAAGACGCAGACCTTGGCGACGGCGCTAGCGGTCACGAACCGGTGTCCGGGGATCCGTGCTGCCCGGTAGGAGATGTACTCGTCGACCGTGACCCCGTCCTTGCGAGCGTGCTTGACGAAGACCTGCCGAGACGACTCGCTCCACATCGCCCCCGGGGCGACGACGTTGGCCCTGATGACCCCCTCGCCCTCCTGCGCGATGGCCTGGGCGAGCCCGGTCAGAGCATGCTTGGAGACGCCGTAGGCACCGCGCCGCGAGGGCGTGCGGATGCCGAAGACCGAGCTGATCAGCACGACGGCCCCCGACCCCGCGGCCCGCAGCTTCGGCAGCGCGAGCGAGGCGGAGCGCCACGCCGAGGTCAGGTTGACGTCGAGGGTCAGCTGCCACTCGGACTGGTCGATCTCGGCGACGGTGTCGGGGCTGGGGTTGATGCCTGAGCAGTTGATCAGCCCGGAGAGAGACTCGAACCCCGCCAACGTATCGCTCAGCGCGCCCAGCCCGTCTTCGGTGGTGAGGTCGGCCTCGACCCGGGCGACCGCGCCGGTCTCGTCGGCCAGGTAGGCCAGCTCGGTGGGGCGGCTGTAGGCGTGCAGGATCGCCGGGGTGCCCTCGGCTCGTAGCCGCCGTGCCACAGCGCTGCCGAGGTCGCCGGTCGCGCCGAGCACCAGCACGGGTGCCCGCTCAGGTTGAGTGCTGGTGCTCATGGCGCTCCTTGATCCGAAGGATCGCCGCCGTCACCACATCCTGGTGGGCGGGCGGCAGACCGGTGAGCCTCTCGAGATGGCTCAGGCAAGTGATATCACCCATTTGCCCCAGCCGGTACGCAGTGATGGGAATCGCCGGCGCCAGCACCGGATGATTGAGCCGATGCACCAGTGCCTGCGTGATGTCGGTGCCCCAGCCGAGCACGTCACGTTCGCGCGCGACCGCGCCTGGGTCCTCCTCCCGCTCCAGGATCTCGAGGTAGCCGTCGACGGAGACCCGGCCGCGCAGGATCAGCTGGAACATCGCGGCCTTGCGCAGGAACAGCGAGCGGAACGCCTCCAGCACGAACTCCAGCTCGTCCCAGTAGCGCTCGGGAGCCTGGTCGAGGAGCTCGCCGTAATCATCGCGCTCCTCGGTGAGGTAGAGGCAGATCAGCCGGTCCATCCACGACAGGCTCTCCCGGCCGCTCAGCCGGGCCACCGCGTCGAGGTCGCCGGGCTTGAACCCGGCCTTGAGGAACGTCATCACCAACGGCCCCATGTGCATGTTGGCGAACCGGGAGCCCTCCAGCGCCATCCCGTGCCCGTCGCGCAGCCGGTCACGGATGCTCTCGGCGACGAAGTACTGGTAGAAGGTCTCGTGGACGAACTCCGCCGACTCCACCGAGTCCTTGGTGCGGCCGGTCACCCCGAAGATCTCGGAGTGGTCGAGCAGGTCGGCGATCCACTCGTAGGTCAGGAAGTCTCGTTGCCGGGTGATGTCGAGATCACGCTGCAGGTTGGAGAAGAGCCACTCCGAGACCCGCGGCACCGGGATCAGGTCGCGCTCCTGCGACGTCGGGTCGTCCATCCCGGTGAACAGGTCCCAGGCGATGTCTCGATAGGTCTGGAACCGCACCCGGCTCGGGAGCCGCGAGCTCTTGCGGTCCCAGGGCTGCCCGCAGACGTGCTTGAGGTGGACCGTGTAGCCGTCCCACTGGGTGCGGGGCGCCACCTCGCCCTCCTCGAGGGAGGCGTAGAGCTGCTTGAGCACCATCGGGGTCGCGGGGAAGAACCCGCCGCCGCGCTCCATCTCGGCGGCCAGGTCGGTCAGGCGCTCGTCTCCCCCACGCTCGGTCGCCAGCGCACGCACGTCGACCGGTGAGATCGGCTCGACACGAACGACGACGGCGGACTCGACCCCGAGATCCTCCAGCCGTGCCGGGCTGCGCAGCTGCTCGGCGAGCTCGTCGCGCTCGGTCTGCAGGTTGCGCTTGCTGATCACCACGAACCGGCCACCGCGCCCCAGGGCCGAGCGCAGCTCGCTGAGGTCGGGGCGCGTCACGCCGTGCTCCTCGGCGCTGGAGGAGATCAGGTCGAAGTCGTCGATGACGATCGGCGAGCGGTCCTCGCCGACCAGCTCGCCGTAGTCGACCGCGCCGTCTCGGAGGCTGATGTAGCGCACCTGCTCCTGCGCGGCCGTCCAGTCCCTGATCTCGATCGTCTTCCCCGACCCCGACGGACCGGTGAGGAAGAAGAGGTTCGACTCAGGATTCTCCAGCCACCGGCCGAGCGCGGCGAGGAGCGAGATCCTGGCACCGTCGGTCACCAGTCCGCTCAGCGCCGTCACCCGGGCACGCGGGAAGGTGAGCCGCGAGCTGGTCGCCGACGCCGGAGCCGCGCTCGGCACCGCCTCCAGCACAGGACCCGGCGGCTCGGCGCCCTGATCGCGCCATGCGTACGCCTTCCACCACTTCGCCTGCCAGATGTCGGTGTTCTTGCGGATCCACTCGCCACGGTCGGCCGGCTCGAGGGTGCGCGGCGCCGCGCCGCCGACCACACGGATGAGCTCGTCGAGCGGCATCAGCTTCGCCCCCGACGTACGCCGGTAGAAGGTGCTTCGGGCCATGGCGACGCCGGAGCCGCCGTCGGCCTTTCCGGTCACCTGCCGGACCCAGGCACGCAGCTCAGCGTTGAACTGCTCCGGTGAGAGAGCTACGTCGGTCATTTCCCCTCGGCGGGTCCTCGAGAACGCGGGCTGCGAGTATCCCGCAGGCGTCCCAGTTCTGTCCCAGAAATGTCTCATCTCTCCGAGGTATGTCTTTACTTCGTCTCCACTCCCACCCGCCCTCTGGTGGGACGTCTCCGGCTTCCGCCACCGTTGAGGTGTCCCCACCAGGGACAGCGTCGGACCCACCTTCGGGACCTACCGCTCAAGGAGATGACGACCATGAGGAACCACAAGTTCAGCATCGCCACCTTCGCCGTCACGCTGCTCGTCGTGTTCGGCTTCAACCAGCTGCTCAGCGCTGAGCCGCCTACGTGCCAGGCAGCCGCCGGCACCTCGTCCGTGTCCGTCGTGATCACGGAAGGAGCGCTGTCATGACCGACCACACTCGCCCCGGCGACCACGTCCGCACCCATGGCGGCGTCCGTTCCGGCAAGCGCGGTGTCGTCGTCGCCACCGCGTCGGGCCGCAGCAAGGTCCGCTTCAGCGGCAGCAGCGGCGCCACCTGGGTGCGCAGTCGCAACCTGAGCCTGTCCGGCGGCAGCCAGCTCTCCTGGATCGTGCCGGTCAAGGCCGCGCTCGTCCTGTTCCTGATCGTGCCAGTAGCCCGGTTCGTGGTCGTCTACCTGTGGACCCACGGCGGTCTGGACGGCTTCCCCACGGCGCTCGGGTCCCAGATGGGTCAGGCCGCGCTGGCCTGGGCCCACCTGGTCGTCAACGACCCGATCGGCGCCCTGCTCCACCTGGGGTTCCTCGGCCTGGTCTCCCGGCTGATGAACTGGTGAGAACCACGATCTTCGAGGCGTACGCAGGGGGACGTCTCGGAGCAACGACGAAGCCCGGTCCGCGCTCGGACCGGGCTTCCTGCGTCTGTGGCCACAAGATGTCGACCGAGCTACCTCGGTCAACATCCACATCTCACCCGCTGACGGAGACCTCGGCGCCGCCGCCCTCGACGGGATCCATGCCCTCGGCGATCTTCATCGCCTCCTCGATCAGCGTCTCGACGATGGCCGCCTCGGGGACGGTCTTGATGACCTCGCCCTTGACGAAGATCTGGCCCTTGCCGTTGCCGGAGGCGACACCGAGGTCGGCCTCGCGGGCCTCACCCGGTCCGTTGACCACGCAGCCCATGACGGCGACCCGCAGGGGCACCTCGAGGCCGTCGAGACCGGCGGTCACCTCGTCGGCGAGCTTGTAGACGTCGACCTGCGCGCGACCGCACGAGGGGCAGGAGACGATCTCGAGGCGGCGCGGACGGAGGTTGAGCGACTCCAGGATCTGCAGCCCGACCTTGACCTCCTCGACCGGCGGCGCGCTCAGGGAGACCCTGATGGTGTCGCCGATGCCCTTGGACAGCAGCGACCCGAAGGCGACCGACGACTTGATCGTGCCCTGGAAGGCCGGGCCGGCCTCGGTGACACCGAGGTGGAGCGGCCAGTCGCCGGACTCGGCGAGCAGCTCGTAGGCACGCACCATCACGACCGGGTCGTTGTGCTTGACCGAGATCTTGAAGTCGTGGAAGCCGTGCTCCTCGAACAGGCTCGCCTCCCACATGGCCGACTCGACCAGCGCCTCGGGAGTGGCCTTGCCGTACTTCTCCAGCAGGCGCTTGTCGAGCGAGCCGGCGTTGACGCCGATCCGGATGCTCGTGCCGTGGTCCTTCGCCGCGGCGGCGATCTCCTTGACCTGGTCGTCGAACTTGCGGATGTTGCCCGGGTTGACCCGGACCGCCGCGCAGCCGGCCTCGATGGCGGCGAAGACGTACTTCGGCTGGAAGTGGATGTCGGCGATCACCGGGATCTGCGACTTCTGCGCGATCACCGGGAGGGCCTCGGCGTCGTCGGTGCTCGGGCAGGCCACGCGCACGATGTCGCAGCCCGCCGCGGTCAGCTCGGCGATCTGCTGCAGCGTCGAGTTGACGTCGGAGGTGAGCGTGGTCGTCATCGACTGCACCGAGACGGGCGACTCGCTGCCGACGCCCACCGCCCCGACCTTGATCTGGCGGGTCTTGCGACGGGGGGCGAGCACCGGGGCGGGAGCCTCCGGCATACCGAGGCTTGTCGGGGTGGGGATCGACGTCATGTCTGCCAATTCTACGCGGGGGTCAGGCCTGGAGATGAAGCGGGACGACGAGGTCGGCGACGATCAGGACAACACCCATCACCAGCAGCGCGGAGGCCACGACGTAGGCCACCGGCAGCAGCTTGGCGGGATCGGCATGACCCGGCTCGGGCCGCCGGAAGAGCCTCGCGAAGGCGCGGCGTACGCCCTCCCACAGCGCGGTGGCGATGTGACCGCCGTCGAGCGGGAGCAGGGGCACGAAGTTGAAGATGCCGATGAAGAGGTTGAACCCGCCGACGAGGAAGGCGAAGCTCGAGACCTTCTCGGCGACGTCGAGCCCCTCGTGGGAGGCGATCTCGCCGGCGATACGACCGCCGCCGACGATGCTGACGGGGCTGTCGGCCGAGCGCTCCTCGACACCGACGATCGCCAGGGCGACGTGCCAGACCTTGACCGGGAGGCGCAGCAGCGAGTGGACGGCGTTCTGCGCCATCTCCCCCATCTGCTGCAGGGCGTAGACCGGCCCCTCCTTCGTCGTCACCACGTGGGACTCGGGAGACATGCCGAAGAAGCCGACCTTCGCGGTCTCCGGGTCGGCGCTGGTGTCGTTGACGTCCTTGACCCGCTCCTGGACGACCGTGCTGGTCTGCAGCGTCTTCCGCTCCCCGTCACGCTCGATGACGATGGTCGCCGCGTCGTCCATGTTGTCGCGGATCAGCTTCTGGGCGACCGACCACGAGGTCAGCTCGGTGCCGTTGAACGAGATCAGCTCGTCGCCAGGCTTCAGGCCGGCGTCGTGCGCCGGGGTGGGCTGGTCGTTCTTCGTGCACTCGCGGCCCTGGTCCTCCCAGCTCAGCAGGCACTCCTGCAGGCTCGAGACGACCGGGTGACCTTCGTTGACGACGGGCTCACGGACGCCGTAGATGCCGAAGACGCCCCACAGCACGAAGAACGCGATCGCGAGGTTCACCGTCGGCCCGCCGGCCATCACGATGACCTTCTTCCACCAGGTCATCTTGTAGAAGAGCCGCGACTCGTCCTCGGGCCGGATCAGCTCCCACTCGGCCGAGCGCGCGTCGCTGATCAGCTGGGTGAACATCCCGGTGTTGGACTTGCGCACCTTCAGCGCGCCGTCCTCGGTGCGCTCGCCGAGCTGCTCGGCGCCGGGCGGCAGCATCCCGACGATCTTGACGTAGCCACCCAGCGGGATCGCCTTGAGCCCGTATTCGGTCTCGCCGACCTGCTTGGACCACACCGTCGGCCCGAAGCCGATGAAGTATTGCGTCACCTTCCCGCCGAACGCCTTCGCCGGGATCATGTGGCCCAGCTCGTGGAGCCCGATCGAGATCAGGATCGCGAGCACGAAGCCGATCACTGCCAGCGTGTAGAGCACGACACTCACGCCGCCACCTCCGTAGCGCAAGCGCCAGAATACGGACGCGCCGGCGTGAAGGGCGTGTGGTTCACTCGCTGACGCTCGTTCACGGGCGGGTCTCCAGGATGCGGGTGGCTTCCTCGCGCGCCCAGTCGTCGGCGGCGAGCACGTCCTCGATGGTGAGGGTGCTTTCAGAGCGTACGCCGCTATGGGCTGCCAGCACCTCCGCAATCGTGTCCACGATGCCGGGGAACGGGATCCGGCCCTCGTGGAAGGCGTCCACGCAGATCTCGTTGGCCGCGTTGTAGACGGCCGGGTGAGTGCCTGCACGGGTGCCGGCCTCACGAGCCAGCCGCACCGCGGGAAAGGCATCGTCGTCGAGCGGCTCGAAGCGCCAGTCGGCGGCCTTGGTCCAGTCGATCGGCGTCTCCGCGTCCGGCACCCGCTCGGGCCAGGCCATCCCCATCGAGATCGGCACCAGCATCGTCGGCAGCCCGAGCTGGGCCACCACGGCACCGTCGGTGAACTCGACCATCGAGTGGATGTACTGCTGCGGGTGCACGACGACGTCGATGCGCTCGAAGGGTACGTCGAAGAGCAGGTGAGCCTCGATGACCTCGAGCCCCTTGTTGACCAGAGTGGCCGAGTTGGTCGTGATCACCCGGCCCATCGCGAAGTTGGGGTGCTTGAGCGCCTGCGCGGGGGTGACCTCGGCGAGCTCGGTGCGGGAGCGGCCGCGGAACGGGCCGCCGGACGCGGTCAGCACCAGCTTGCGCACCTCGTTCGCCGAGCCCGCGCGCAGCGACTGCGCGATCGCGGAGTGCTCGGAGTCGACCGGCACGATCTGGCCCTCGCGCGCGACCCGCTTGACCAGCGGACCGCCGATGATCAGCGACTCCTTGTTGGCCAGCGCGAGCGTGTTGCCCGCCTCCAGCGCGGCCAGGGTCGGGCGGAGACCGACGGCGCCGGTGATCCCGTTGAGCACCACGTCGGCCGGCTGGGCGGCGGCCTCGGTCGAGGCCTCCTCCCCCAGCCCGGACAGCTTGGGGGCGAACTCGGCCACCTGGGCCTCGAACAGCTCCTTGTTGGAGCCGCCCGCGGTCAGGGCAACGACTCGGAACCGGTCCGGGTTGGCCCGCACCAGGTCGAGCGCCTGGGTGCCGATGGACCCGGTCGAGCCGAGGATCACCACGTCGCGTGGTCGCTGATCGTTCACCCGCCCATCCTCCCAGCAGAGGCTGAGAGGGCGCCAAGCGGTGGCCGCCCAGGGCCCCGAACTAGCACAGGGCTCTGAAATAGCAGCAGCCCCGGACTCCCCCACGGGTCCAGGGCTGTGCATGAAACGTTTTGCAACGTCTGGTCACAATTAAGCCACAAAGTTGCACGAGATGGCAAACCCCGACGCGCTGACTTTCCACTCAGACGAGCGGTCCGAGCATCGCCTCCAGTCGCGGCGTGACATGACGTACCCACGACTCGGTCAGGTGCGAGTCGTCGTAGTAGGTCACCTGGTCGCCGACGACCAGCGGGCAGCGGTCCTCGACGCACACGAACCGCTGCGTGTCGACGTAGGTGGCCGAGGTGTCCTTGACTGCCTTCTCGGTCACCTCGTTGCTGCTGGACTCGCGGGACTCGTCGTCGCTGAGGCAGGAGCGCTGGAGCGCCTCGGGAGCGCTGAGGCAGTCGGCGGGGTTCTGATCGACGGAGGTCACGTCGCCGAGCACGACGACCTTGCGGGCGATCTCCTCGTAGTCCTTCACGGTGTCGCGGACGGCCTGCGACCACTGCTCGTCGCGGTCCATCCCGTCGTGCTCCTTGGGCATGAACAGCTGGCCTCGTGCCGTGGAGACGATGGCGTCGGGGGCGAGCCGCTCGAGCCGGTCGCTCGACCAGGTGCGGAACTCGTCGCACTCGGCCTGGGTCATCTTCTTGCCACGGTGCTGGACCGGATAGGGCGCGCAGCCGACCTTCACCACCGGCACCACCCGGAAGTCGCCGTCCTTGCCGAGCTCGTCGAACGCCGACAACCACATGCCGGCATGGGAGTCGCCCACGACAGCGACCGTCTTCTTCGCGCTCTCCTCGCCCAAGACGCACTTCGGGCTGCGGGTCTCGCCGTAGTTGGCGTAGCAGTCGCCGTAGGACTTCTGCCACCGGTCGGCGCTCAGCTCCTTGTCGATGACCGCTCCCGGGATCGGAGCACCCTTGTCGGCCATCTCCAGGGCAGATCGCAGCTCGCGCTGCACCCGGGGTGCTCCGTCGTCGTCGATGGCACCCTCGTCGGCACCGTCGGGCACGTCGTTGGTCTCGAACCACTTCTCCGCCTGCGCGGCACGCTCCTTCTCGGCGTACGCGGCGAAGCTGGTCGTCATCCAGCCGCTGCCGACGGCGAGCACCAGGGCGAGCGGCCACAGCACCAGGGAGCGCAGACCGTGGGAGAAGACCGGCACCTGCTTGCGCTGGAACGGCAGCTCGACGAAGCGATGGCTCAGGGCCGAGACGACCACGGCAGCAGCGACGGCGACGCTCATCTCCAGTGCGCCGTTGCCCAGGTGCAGCGCGTCGGGCAGGAGCACGACGAACGGCCAGTGCCACAGGTAGAGCGAGTAGGAGATGTCACCGACATACCTCAGCGGAGCTGCGGAGAGGAGCCGCGCGGTCGGTGCGTTCGCGCCGGAGGCCAGCAACGCGACCGTGCCGAGGGTGGGCACGAGCGCCTGCCAGCCGGGGAACGGGGTGGCATCGCTGAAGGCGAGGGTGGCGACGAGGATCGCCGCAATGCCGCCGAGCCCGGCGACGACGCTCGCCGCGCCCTTGAGGCGCCCACCCCAGCAGGCCAGCAGCGCGCCGGCAGCGAGCTCGTAGGCACGAGCCGGGGTGGAGAAGTAGGCCGAGGTCGGGTTCTCCCCGGTGGCGTAGACCGACCAGGCCAGGCTCGCGACCGCGATCGACGCGGCGACGATCGTGAAGCCCTTGCGGCCGAGCCGGGGCAGGAGCAGCAGCGCCAGCACCGGCCAGACCAGGTAGAACTGCTCCTCCACCGAGAGCGACCAGTAGTGCTGGAACGGCGAGGGCTCGCTGGGCTGGAAGTACTGCACCCCCTCGGCCGCGAAGTGCACGTTGGCCAGGAAGAACGCCGCCCAGGTGCCGTCGCCGGCGGCGTCGGTGAGCCGCGTGGTGGGCAGCTGCCAGACCGCGTAGGCCAGGACGACGAGGATCACCAGCGTCGCTGCCGGCAGGATGCGGCGGGCGCGACGCGCGTAGAACTGCGAGATGCTGACGGTGCCGGTCTTGTCGGCCTCGCGCAGCAGCAGCGTGGTGATCAGGAAGCCGGAGAGCACGAAGAAGACGTCGACCCCGACGAAGCCGCCGTCGGTGAACGGGACACCGGCGTGAGCAGCGACGACCAGACCGACGGCAACGGCCCGGAGACCTTGGACATCAGTCCGCCACTGCTTGGCTGACATGTGGGGTGCACCTCATGTGGGGATCGAGACAACCTTCGCGGAGGGACGCGAATCGGCCCCTGATGCTGTCACGGACCCGGCCGCTCCAGCACATCGAGGTTCGGATGAGGACTCACCCGGTGGGCTGGTCCTGGATCCGGTCCTGGATCCGGGGCCACGGCGACTGCTCCTCGAGGGCGTAGGCCAGCTCGAGGAGCGTGCGCTCGTCGCCGTACGCCGCGGAGAGCTGCACCCCGATCGGCAGCCCCTCCTCGCTGAGCGCCATCGGCAGCGAGATCGCCGGGGCACCGCTGACGTTCTGCAGCGGGGTGAACGCGACATGGCGCAGCAGCCGCTCGATCAGCTCGTCGAAGGGCACGGTCGGGGAGAGCTCGCCGAGCGGCGGGGTGACGCCGGCGACCACCGGGCACAGGATCACGTCGTGGTGGTCGAAGACCGAGGCGTACGCCGCCGTGGCCCCGCGCAGGCGGAGCAGCGCGGCCGGTGTCGCCCGCCAGCCGCCGGAGGTGAAGCGGCGGCGCAGGCCGTTGGTGAGCCCGTCGAGGAGGCTGGCGTCGAGGCTCGGGTCGATGGTCAGGCGACCGAGGTTCCCGGCGAGGAAGGCGAGCATGCTCCAATATCTGACGAAGTCGTCTCCGAAACGCGCGTCCACGGGGATCGAGATCGGCTCGACGCTGTGACCCTGCTCCTCCAGCAACGTCGCGGTGCGCTCGATGGCTGCCTTCGTCTGGGTGTCCACGACGGCGTCGGTCACCGACTCGACGATCATCGCGACCCGGAGCCGGCGTCGCGCCGGCCCCTCGACCAGACCGAGCGGCGGCAACGCCGGGTTGCGCCAGCTCCGCTCGAGCGCGGCGTGGAAGGTCGCGGTGTCGCGGACCGTGCGCGTGACCACGCCCTCGCTGATGATGTCGATCGGCAGGGTGCGGGTCGTGTCACCGGCGATGTGCCGCCCACGGCTGGGCTTGAGCCCGACCAGACCGGCGGCCGCCGCCGGGATCCGGATCGACCCGCCGCCGTCGTTGGCGTGCGCGATCGGCACGGCGCCGGCGGCGACCAGGGCAGCGGACCCGCCCGAGGAGGCGCCGACGGAGTGCCCGGTGTTCCACGGGTTGGGGGTCGGCGGCGCGCTGCGGAACTCCGTGCTCGCGTTGAACCCGAACTCCGGCATCCGGCTCTTGCCCAGCACCGTCACCCCGGCGCTGAGGAACTGCTCGGTGTAGCGCCCGTCCCGCTTGGCCGGGAGGGCCCGGATCGCGTCCGAGCCGTGGTTGGTCGGCATCCCCCGCAGGTGGGTGTTGTCCTTGAGCACGGTCGGCACGCCGTGCAGCAGACCACCGTCACCATCGGCCCGTCGCGGCGCGTCGTAGGCCTCGTACGCCAGCGCGCGCAGCGCCGGGGCCACCTGCCGCATCCGGGCGACCGCCGCCGCCTCGGCCTCCGCCGCGCTCAGCTCCCCGGTGCGGATGAGGCGGGCCAGCTCGACGGCGTCGTGATCTGCCAGGGCGTCGTCGGTGAAGGTGTGTACGCGGGTCGGTGCGGTCATGTCGCACAGCGTGCTGGATCGGCTCAGGAAAGTCTAGAAGATCTTCCAGACTGTGGGCACCGGCGGGCGTGACACACTCGGCCCCATGAAGCGACGGCACGGCGACAGCGCCCGGCAGCGCCGCGACGCCCTGGTGCGCGCCACGATCGAGGTGGCCGCGGAGAAGGGCATGGCAGGAGTCACCCATCGGGCCGTGACCGAGCGCGCCGGGCTGCCGCTGGCCACCGTCGGCTACTTCTTCGACTCCATCACCGACCTGGCCGCCGAGGCACTGCGCACCGGCGTGGCCGACGACGTCGCCCGGCTGCGTACGCTCGCCGACGAGCTCGCCCAGGCCTCCCCCAGCGCCGACGCGACGGCCGAGGCGTTCGTAGCGGCGCTGATCTCCCCGCCGACCGACTCGCTCGCCTTCCTCGAGGCGCTCATCCATGCCGCCCGCGACCCGCAGTTCCGCCCGGTGGTGGCCGAGGTGCTCACCGCGGGCCGCCAGGTCGCAGACCGCGCGGCGACCGTTGCGGGCGCGACCCGGACCGACCCCGGCGCCGCGCTCGCCCTCGTCCACGGCTACCTGCTGCACGCCCTCGCGGCCCCCGATCTGGTCGACGCAGACGCCCTCCTCCGCGGCGTCCGCGCGCTCGTCATCGGCACGCTGGTCGACAACGGCGACATCTCGCTCGCGCTCCGGCTCGCCGGCCGCGAAGCGGACATCTCGCGCTGAGCCCGCCGCCCGTCATCCGGCGCGGTCGGGACCGCGCGACCTGACCGACGATGCCGACCTGGATACCCAGGTCGGCATTGTCGACCTTCGAGAAGTCTTCAGAACGCTCTTGCCTTTCTCAGGAAACTCTAGTTTTTTACTAGGGAAAGACTTATTCAATGTTCATCTCGGAGGTGACCTGCAGTGATCCTGCATCGTCGAAGTCCCCGCTCTCGATCATCGAGAGCCAGTCGCCGGCTGCTTCCCGCAGCCGCCGCCCTTGTCATCGCCGCCGGCGTGCTGAGCCTGACCCCGTCGTCCGCGGTCGCGGACGACGTCGCCCCTGTCAAGAGCGACAAGGGGGTCGGCGAGCTGCTGACGCAGCTGAAGAAGGGCAGCGAGATCCTGACCAACAAGGACGCGGAGAAGGGCGGTGACGGCAAGGAGTACTGGCTCAAGAACCACGTCGACTCCAGCCTGCTGCCGCCCAACCTGCTCCAGAAGCTCGGCGTCGACCAGGCCCTGATCAAGCTCGGCCTGGCCGGCCACGACTCCGGCGGCACGGTGGAGGACGACGGCCTGCGCCACAAGTACCTCGTCGTCTGGGCCGGCGACAACAACATCTTGGACAAGTCCGGCTCCGAGCTGCTCGACCTGCCCAAGTCGATCGGCCTCGACCTGATCGGGCAGAAGAACCTCATCGGGCCCGACTTCTTCGCGGTCATCGACGTCACCAAGGGCGCCAAGTCGTACGGCAAGGTCGTCAACACCGTCACCGTCGGGCCGCTGGTGGAGAACGAGCCCCACCACATGCAGTACCTGTGGCACAAGGGCGACAACATCTTCGCCGGCGGGCTCTTCACCGACGTGACGTACGTCCTGGACACCTCCCAGCTGCCGAAGCTCACCCTCAAGGGGATCAACCTGCCCACCGACACCCTGTGCGGCTCGGTGCCGGACGCCTACTGGGTGACCAAGGACCACAAGGCCTACGGCACCTACATGGGCGGCCCCGACGTGCCCGGGCCATGCACCTACACCGACGGTTCGGTGCGGGTCGGCAACGGGTTCGCGGGCTCGCCGGGTGAGCTGGTGCGACTCGACGAGAACGGGAAGACCATCGCCGAGGCGCCGGCGGCCACCACCAAGGCCGAGACCGAGCAGAGATGCGACAGCATCCCGCTGCTCTCGCTGCCGACATGTGCGAACCCCCACGGCGTGCAGGCGCGCGAGGACCTCGACACCCTGGTGACCAGTGACTACAACGAACCGCGCAACATCATCCTCAACCCGGTGCAGCCGCTCTCGTCGTACCTGCGGCGTCCGACCGTACGCTTCTGGGACATCTCGACGAAGGACAAGCCGAAGCTGAAGACGGTCACCTTCCTTCCCGACGGTCCCCGCAAGGGCCGGGTGGCGCACCACGAGGAGTCACGGGCGGCGATGGAGGTCACCGTGACCAACCGGAAGGGTCACAAGGGCGCGTTCGCCGAGACGATGCAGGGCGGCGCGATCTACTACACCCCCGACATCACGGTGGACGAGCCGAAGTGGCAGCAGGTCTTCGACCTCGGTGTCACCAACAAGCAGGTCGACCCGAGCACCGACGCGTACGGCGGCGGCAGCAACGGGGCATGGCTGCAGACCTCGCTGGACGACAAGTACCTCTACCACGCGGTCGCGGGCCGGGCGGCCACCAGCGATGATCCGGGCTCCAAGCCCTACATCCTGGCGCTCGACATCCAGAAGCTGCTCGCGTCCGGCGACAACCCGGTCTGCCGGATCGACACCATCGAGGAGAGCCACGAGGGCGGCGCCGAGAGCGACTGCCCCGCCGTGGCCGACACCCTCGCGGCACCCGGCGGCCCGCACTGGGGCGCGCTGGACAACCTCGAGCTCGGCAAGGACGGCTACTACCACGAGACCACGGACGTGAAGCGGTTGGCCTACTCCAACTACTTCGTCGCCCGCACCGGTCTCAACGGTGACCACCGGCTGTGCCTGGTCGACACCGAGGACGGCAAGCTGAGCCGCGACGAGGAGTTCCGCGACGAGAACACCGGCAACACCTGCGTCGAGTTCAACCGGGCGTCGTGGCCGCACGGCAACTGGGGCCCGGCGAAGCCGCACTCGATGCTCTTCGCCGTCGCCGACTCGGACATCAAGTGAGCCTGAGCGACAGCTCCGCTCGGCGGGGCCGCATCATGCGGTCCCGCCGGGCGGGCGTGCTCGTGCTCGCCGTCGGGCTCGCTCTCGGGGTGGTCGGCTACGTCGCGTACGCAGGCACGATCGCCCCGCGCTCGCAGGCCGGCGACCCGGAGCGGTGGTCGAGGTCGGTCGCCGAGGCCACCCCGCAGCAGGTGCTCGGCGGCGAGCGCCGGCCGGGCTTCCCCTCGGTGCAGCGGGTGGAGCACGACGGCCTCTCCTTCACCGTCACCGTCGCCCCGGCGCTGCCGGGACGCAACCTCGTACGCGTCGACGCAGCCTCGCTCGAGGGGCACGAGCACGAGGCCGAGGACGACGAGCTGAGCGTCGAGGTCGACGGCGGCGCGGCTCCGGTCGAGCCGACCGAGCGGCCGGGCGCCGACGGGCTGTGGGCGGTCGTCGACCTACCCACGGGCAACCCGACGGTCCTGGTCGCGCACGGCCCCGAGCACCGGATCCCGGTGATGCTGGAGACCGGGTCCGCGGGGTCGGCCGACCCGCTCTGGGCGGGTCCTGACGGGCCGGAGTGCCTGCAGAGCTCCACCGCGACCATCCTGGCCGGCGGCAAGGCTCCCACCTCCTGCCCCGCCGCGAGGCTGGGTGCGCGGGACCGAGCCGCGCTGACCACGACCGTCAAGACCCTCACCTCCCGCGGGGTCAAGGAGATCGCGCTCGCCGCCGACTCCTCGGCCCGCTCACGGGCCGGAGAGCGGCTCGTCCGACACCTGGCCGCGGCCGGCGGCGTGCGGGTCGTCGGCCCGACGGCCGAGCCCGGCGAGCGCAGCGCGCTGGTGGTCGTCAGCGGATGGGAGCCGGCCGCCGAGCGGCTCGCCACCAACCTGCGGCTGCCGGTGGAGAAGCAGGCGCTCCGCTCCGACGGCGTGTGGTTGGCGCCCTGGCTCCTCTCCCCCGGCGTCGTCGACTCGACCAACGGCGCGATGATCCCGCTCGACTTCGACATCCGCGACGAAGCCGCGCAGCGATACAGCCAGACGCTCGCCGACTACTTCCCCGAGCAGGCACCCACCGGGTCGGCGTACGTCGCCTGGCGCGCTGCCGTCGGTGGCGCCCGCGAGCGCGGCGAGCTGGCGTTCTACGCGGCATCGCGTGCGGCGTACATGCCGGCGGAGCCTGGCCACGGGAGCCACGAGACCTCCGTCTCCTGGTTCCCCGGGGGCACGGTCACCCGGGTCAGCCTTCCGACCACCGGATAGCCCGGTCCACCCCACTCGAAAGGACACACCATGTCTCTCGCTGACCGCCTCGGTCCCGACCGCGGCCTCTCCCCCGACCTGCGGATCGACCAGGCTCCACCCTCGGAGCCCGGGTCGCCGCCGCAGGCGATCGTCGTGATCATCGGGGGCCTCGTCACGCTCGGTCTCGGCGCCTTCGTGCTGCTCGCGAAGGGTCAGCTGCCCGCGATCCTGTTCGCCCTGGGCGTGGCGCTCGGGTTCGTGCTGTTCCACAGCCGCTTCGGGTTCACCTCCGCATGGCGTCAGCTGGTCTCGGTGCGGCAGGGCTCGTCGCTGCGCGCGCACATGCTGATGCTGGCGGTCGCGGTGACCCTGTTCGCCCCGATCCTGGCCAACCAGTGGACCTACCAGGGAGTGCCGGCCGCCGGCGCGATCGCGCCGATCGGCTTCGGGCTCTTCATCGGTGCGTTCCTCTTCGGCGTCGGGATGCAGCTCGGCGGCTCGTGCGCCTCCGGCACGCTCTTCGCGGTCGGCAGCGGCCAGAGCGCGATCCTGCTGACCCTGGGCGGCTTCATCATCGGCTCGATCCCCGGCGCGCTGACCCTCGCCTGGTGGAACGGGCTGCCCGCCCAGCAGCCGGTCGACCTCTCGGTCACCTTCGGCGGGTACGCCGGCGGCTGGGCCGCCACCCTGGTCGTCATCGCGCTCGTGGTCGGCCTGACCTACTTGGTCGGTCGCGGCCGGGAGAAGCCGCCGGTGGGCCGGGCGCCGGTCGCGACCGGGTTCGCCCGAGCGCTGCGCGGTTCGTGGCCGCTGTGGGCCGGCGCGATCGGGCTGGCGCTGCTCAACGCCCTGACCCTCTACGTCTCCGGGAGCCCGTGGGGGATCACGTTCGCCTTCGCCCTGTGGGGCTCGAAGATCCTCGACGCGGTCGGGGTCGACGTACTCTCCTGGGCGTTCTGGCAGGATCCCGCCAACCTGGCCAAGTATCAGGCAGGCATCTTCGTGGAGAAGACCTCGATCATGGACCTCGGGATCGTGCTCGGCGCGCTGCTCGCCTCCGCCGCCGCGGGCGCCTGGCTCCTGCACCGCCGGATCCCGCTCAGGCTGGCCGTGGGCGCCGTGCTCGGCGGCATCCTGATGGGCTACGGCGCCCGGATCGCCGGCGGCTGCAACATCGGCGCCTACTTCTCCGGCATCGCCTCGATGAGCCTGCACGGCTGGCTCTGGGGCCTGACCGCCATCCTCGGCACCTTCGCCGGCCTGGCGCTGCGCCCGCTCTTCGGGCTCACCAACCCGAAACCGACCGACTCGGTCTGCTGAGCAGATAAACCTGTTGCACACGCCGGTCGCGGTCCTCCACCATGGACCGCGACCGGCGTACTCGTCCTGAGGCGCCCTGATCGAGAGGAGCAGACCCATGACTGTCTTCGTCCTGTGCCTGCCCACAGACAACATCTCTCGTATCAGGAGCACCCGAAGTGACTCAGGAGAACATCTCCGCTGATCCCGCCGACTCGCTGGCCGGGATCGACTCGAAGTTCGTCTTCGACTTCCAGGCCTACGACGACCTGGACGACGGACAACGCTGGACCACCTGGCTCGCCGTCGAGCCACTCTCCCGTGGCCCGGAGCCGCGGCCGGACTGGTTGGTGACCTCCCAGGGCGCCATCGACACCGAGCTCGGCATCCTCAAGACCGGCAAGGAGGCCGACGCCTTCCTGCTGGTGCGCGCCGACCCGCTCGAGCCCGAGCACGAGGCGGTGATGGTGGCCAAGCGCTACCGCGACACCGACCATCGCACCTTCCATCGGGCGGCCAGCTACACCGAGGGCCGCTCGGTCAAGCGCTCGCGTGACGAGCGCGCGCTGAAGAAGAACTCGACCTTCGGCCGCGAGGTCGCCAAGGCCGAGTGGGCCAACGCCGAGTGGAACGCGCTCGTACGCTGCTGGGAGCTCGGCCTCCCGGTGCCCTATCCCGTGCAGATCGACGGCACCGAGATCCTGATGGAGTGGATCGCGGTCGACGGTCGCGACGGCGAGCTCGAGACGGCTCCGCGACTGGCCCAGACCCGGCCCGAGCGGCACGTGCTCGAGATGTGGTGGGACGGGCTCGTCGACGCGCTCGCCACGATGGTGCAGGCGGGGCTGGTCCACGGTGACCTCTCCCCCTACAACATCCTCGCCCAGCACGACCGCCTCGTCATCATCGATCTCCCCCAGGTCATCGACCTCGTCGGCAACCCGATGGGTTTCGACTTCCTGCTCCGCGACATCACCAACGTCGCGAAGTGGTTCCAGGCCCGTGGCCTCGAGATCGACGAGCAGGAGGTCTACGCCGATCTGATGGCCCACGCCTTCTGACGCGTCGAGTCGGCTCGTCCTGACCACAGTCCCGTCGAGTCGGCGCGCTATAACGAGCCGACTCGACGGGCTAGGTTTCTCGGTATGAAACGTCACCGTGGGCGGCATGTCGATATCGAGTCGGCCGACGAGCTCGATGAGCACCTGGCGGCGGGGGCGGGCAGCCTGCGGGGGTGGCGGCTGCGGGCGGTGGACCTGACCTCCCGGTCGGCGACCCTGCGGAAGGCGGAGCTGGCCGGAGCGACGTTCCTGGGTTGCCGGTTCGCACCCGGCGACGGCGACTACGTCGAGGACGAGGGCGCGCTGGTGATGCCGGTGATCCCCGAGGCGCCGGTCGACGTCTACCGCTCCGACCTCTACACCGCCGACGAGCTCTACGACGACCCGATCTATGCGCGGAGCCTGGATGCCAGGGCGTACGCCTGGTTGCAGCAGCCGCTCGATGCCGACGACGAGCTGGCCATCGCGCTCCACGACCATGCCATCGACGCCGCGCTGGAGCAGTGGGTCGGCGCCCAGCGTGAGGCCGGTCAGCGCATCGTGGGCGTGATGGGCGGCCACGCGTTGCAGCGCGGCGAGGAGGCCTACGCACAGGCGGCCCGGCTCGCTCAGCACCTGGCGGGCCATCACGTGGTCGCCACCGGCGGCGGCCCCGGAGCGATGGAGGCCGCCAACCTGGGTGCCTACCTGGCGCAGGCACCGGCCGCCGTGCTCGAGAGTGCGCTCGAGCAGCTGGCGACCGTGCCGACGTTCCGTCCCTCGATCCGCGCGTGGGCGCAGGTCGCCCTCGGCGTACGCGAAGGCTTCGAGGGTCAGCCGGAGCGGTCGCTGGGGATCCCGACGTGGCACTACGGCCACGAGCCGCCCAACGTCTTCGCCGGCGCGATCGCGAAATACTTCCGCAACGCCACCCGCGAGGCGGTGCTGCTGGAGGTCTGTGACGGCGGCATCGTCTTCCTGCCTGGCGCCGGCGGCACCGTGCAGGAGGTCTTCCAGGACGCGTGCGAGAACTACTACGCCGACGCCAGCGCGGTCGCTCCGATGGTGCTCGTCGGACGCCGCTACTGGACCGAGGAGCTGCCGGTGTGGCCGCTGCTGCAGGCGCTCGCGCGCGGCCGCGAGATGGAGCCGCACGTGCACCTCGTCGACAGCGCCGACGAGGTGCTCGAGGTCATCGGAGCCGGCGTGCCCGGATGACGTCGCGGTAGTGGCCGACCAGGGCCGCGTTCACCGCGCCCCACGACTTGTGCGCGACGCTCTTGCGGGCCTCGCGGCCCATCCGCAGCCGCATCAGCGGGTCGTTGTGCAGCTGCGCGACACGGGAGCCGAGAGCGTCGCGGCTGCCCGGGTCGTAGAAGTAGCCGGTGACGCCTTCGACCACCAGGTCCAGCGGCCCACCCGAGCGCGGCGCGACCACCGGGATCCCGGAGGCGAGCGCCTCCTGGACCGCCTGGCAGAAGGTCTCGTGGGAGCCGGTGTGCACGAAGACGTCGAGCGAGGCGTACGCGGCACCGAGCTCGTCGCCCTGGAGCACGCCCAGGAAGGTCGCGTTCGGGAGCAGCTGACGCAGCTCACGCTCCTGCGGGCCACCGCCGACGAGCACGACCTTGTAGGCCGGGTTGTGCGCCAGCGCGGCGAGCAGGTGCAGCTCCTTCTCCTGCGCCAGCCGGCCGACGTAGCCGACGATCGTCTCGCCGTTGGGGGCGAGCTGGCGGCGCAGGTCGTGGTCGATGCGGCTGGGGTGGAACAGCTCGACATCGACGCCCCGCGGCCACAGACCGGTGCGCTGGACGCCGAGACCCTCGAGCTGGGTGAGCGCCGACGAGCTCGGTGCCAGGGTGCGGTCGGCGGCCGAGTGGGCCTGGCGGGTGAGCATCGCGGCGGCCTGCGGTCCCCCGACCGCCTTGTACTTGTCCCAGAAGCCCACCAGATCGGTCTGGTAGATCGCCACGCTCGGGATGCCGAGCTCCTTCGCCACGTGCACCGCCTGCCTCCCGAGCAGGGCAGGGGAGGCGACGTGGACGACATCGGGGCTGAACCGGGTCATCACCGAGCGCAGCTTGCGTCGCGTCTCGATGCCGACGCGGAAGTCCTTGTAGACCCAGAAGGTCGCTCCGCGGGTGCGGGTCACCGGGAACCCGGCGTACTCGCTCGGGCCTGTGGGTGCGACGACCTCGACCGTGTGGCCGTCGACGGCGAGGTGCTCCAGCACGCGGCGTACGGAGTTCGTCACGCCGTTGACCTGGGGCAGGAACGACTCCGTGACGAGGAGCACGCGGAGCGGCTCTGCGTTGGCGGCGACCAGCGGGGCTCGATCGAGGCTGATGCTCATGTGCATGATCGTGCGCGCCGTCTCGCAACGTGATCCCTGACTTGGTTAACAGATCGGTGAATCTCGCGTGGCCAGAACTCTGTGCCGGCCGACAGGTAGTCCGGCCCGTGTCACCAGCGGAAACGCTGCGTGACTCTCAGAAATCTGTCACCTGCCTGCGGCCGCCGACAGATCCCCGTCAGCGCTCGTTCCTAGGCTCGCCGACGTCAAGCCGGTTCTCGGACGGCACCGATGCGACGAAGGAGTCACCATGAATCACCTACGACGCGCGCTCGCCGCGCTCGGCGCCGCAGCCGCCCTCGGCGGCGGCCTGGTCGCCCTGTCGAGCTCGCCCGCCAGCGCCTACGACGACGCGCCGTGCCAGGCGCGCTACTGGCACGACGGGGTCGACCGCTACGTGCAGACCTGCCCCGACTGGGGCATGTCCGGCACCAACGACATCCCGGTCTACGACATCGACGCCAGCCCGCCCGCGATCATCGGCTGGATCGAGGCCTCCGGCAACGACTGGTACGTCTGCCAGAAGCGGGTCACGAAGTATGACCCCTACGCCTACGGCGGCTACCACAACGACTGGTTCGCCTACACGATGGCCGACAACGGCAAGTGGGGCTGGGCACCCGAGGTGTTCTTCAAGGGCGGCGGCAACATGGAGGCCGACCGCAAGCTCGCGCTCTGCTGAGGTCTCCGGCTGACGTCCGTCTCCAGGCTGACGTGTTATTCGGCGGCGGCGAGCTGGCCGCAGGCACCGTCGATCTCGCGGCCACGGGTGTCGCGGACGGTCGTGGAGATGCCCTTGGCCTCCAGGCGGCGTACGAACTCGCGCTCGTCGGCCGGGTCGGAGGCGGTCCACTTCGAACCCGGGGTGGGGTTGAGCGGGATCAGGTTGACGTGCACCCAGCCCCAGTCGCCGTAGCCGTTGAGCACGTCGGCCAGCATGTCGGCGCGCCAGGCCTGGTCGTTGATGCCACGCATCATCGCGTACTCGATCGAGACCCGGCGGCCGGTGACGCGGGCGTAGTTCCAGGCGGCCTCGACGGTCTCGGCGACGGAGAACCGAGTGTTGATCGGCACCAGCTCGTTGCGCAGCTCGTCGTCGGGGGCGTGCAGCGAGAGGGCGAGGGTGACCGGGATGCCCTCCTCGGTGAGCTGCTTGATCCGCGGGACCAGGCCGACGGTGGAGACGGTGACGTGGCGGGCCGAGAGGCCCAGGCCCTCGGGCGCGGGCGAGGTGAGCCGCCGGACCGCGCCCATCAGCGCCTTGTAGTTGGCCATCGGCTCGCCCATGCCCATGAAGACCACGTTGGAGAGGCGACCGGGGCCGCCGGGGATCTCGCCGCTGGCCATCTGCCGAGCTGCGACGACGACCTGGTGGACGATCTCGGCGGTCGACATGTTGCGCTCGAGGCCGCCCTGGCCGGTGGCGCAGAACGGGCAGGCCATGCCGCAGCCGGCCTGGGAGGAGATGCAGACCGTGGCACGGTCGGAGTAGCGCATCAGCACCGACTCGACCAGCGCGCCGTCGAAGAGCTTCCACAGCGTCTTGCGGGTGGTGCCCTTGTCGGCCTCCTGCTGACGGATCGGCGTCATCAGGTCGGGCAGGAACGTGTTGACGAGCTCCTGGCGCTGGCCCGCAGGAAGATCGGTCATCTTCTCGGGGTCGTCGACCAGCCGCTCGAAGTAGTGCAACGAGAGCTGCTTGGCGCGGAACCCCGGGAGCCCCGCCTCTTTCGCCGCGTCCTGGCGGCCGGCCAGGTCGAGGTCGGCGAGGTGGCGCGGCGGCTTGCCGCGGCCCTTGGGCGGCGCCATCACCAGAGGCAGACGGCGCCCCTCCATCGCGGCGGCCTCCGCCTCGGGGCTGTGCGGGGCGATATCGGTCGCGGAGTCGGGCTCGGTCACCGCTCCAGTGTCCCACCGGGGTGCGGCGTACGGCTAAATCTGGATCCGGCTCTCCCGCTCAGCCCGTCTTGAGCAGGATCCAGAACACCAGCGCGCCCACGCCGACGACGACCACGACCGTCAAGATGATGCCGAGCCAGATGAACTGCGCCAGACGACGGGTCTTGCGCGGGATCAGCATCGCCAGCGGCACCAGAAGAGTCAGCGCCACCCACGGGAACAGCTCCTCGGCCCGCTCCTGCCCGAGCATCCAGGCGAGCAGCGCGCCCCAGGTGCCGGGCACCAGGATCGCGTAGGCGAGGCCGATGTAGAACCCGACGAGCGCTGCCACCGTCGGGTGCGAGTCGTGCAGCCACGCCCACACACCACCGGACCCCGAGGACTTCTCCTCCGGGTCCTGATCTGCCTCGACAGCTGGACCTGAGTCCACCTCGAGGTCTGCGGGACGCTCGGTCACGTTTCAACCGTAGCCCCGAACGGCGCGTTCTCGGGTAAAGAATCGCTGCGGGCGACAACTTGGGTAGTTCAGGGCGACTCGGTCCATCTACCTGTGGGTAAGGGGCTGAATCGCCCTGAACTATCGCGCGATCACGCAACCCGACGGAGAAAATGGGCACGCTGCGCCTGGGTCAGAGCGCGTCTGTCGCGCACCGTGTTGGTCGGCACCCACCAACGGGGCGGATCGATGGTCCACAGCCGCTCATCGGCGGGCAGCCGGAGCGCCCGGGCCCGTGCTTCCAACGTCCGGCGCTTGAAGTCGGTCGGGTCGCGTCGATCGGCGGCGATCATCGTGACGTATTCGAGGCCCGCGCGACGGAACGCCCCCTCCCGCACGAGATCCTTCGCGCGCTGTTTCCCGGCCAGGTGGACCCCTCCGTCGTACTCCCCCACGACGCCCCGCTCCAGATCGAGTACGTCGGGCGTGCCGATGTGGCGACCCTCAAGGTCGAAGATCGCCCTGTTGGTGACGACATGTCCCAGCCTCAGACGCACTGTCCAGGTGAGTCGGAGGTCGACCTCCATCGGCGACCAGACATTCTCATCAGCGTGCGCGAGCGCCTCGCGTAGATGCTCCACGCCCGTCCAGGCCGTCAGGGTCGCAGCGTACGCCGTCAGCTCCTCGATCGAGACGAGATCGCTAGCCGCGACGAGGTCGATCCAGCGCACCGCTTCCAACAGGTTCGGCGCGTATCTGACCTCGTAGGCGGTGGACCGCAGAGGGTCTGTCAACACCACGCTTGTATCCGTCCGGCGCTCGGTGGGCAGGAGCCTTTCGTGGCTGATCGCGATGCCGCCGCGTGCGCGGGTGTAGTGGCCGGGAGTCACGATCGTGGCCGGCATCGAGGCACCGTATCGATCGATACCGTCGACCCACTTGACCCCGGACCAGGCCAGGGCTGCCCAGCCGGTCAGCGCCCCATCGGTCGGCACCACGCTCGCCGCCTCGAGCGCCCGCTGCCGCGGGTCGGTCCCATCGACGTGGCTGGGGACGTACCACCCGTTGAAGGTGCGCCTCCAGAGGCGTCCGCGTGCCTGCTTGCGGGTCGGGCCGCTCATCCCGGACGGGTCGATCCTGACGGGACGCACCAGCCCCGGCCGCCCCAGGATCTCGGGCGGCCGGAAATGCTCCCGACGCGTGACCATCCCCAGATCATGGCCGCGACCACCGACAGTCTTGCTGCCTCGGGTTAGTCCCGGGCGCATTGGCCCCTCTACCTAGGAGTAACGGGCCGATCCGCCATGAACTATCGCGGGGCGACGGTGACCACGTCTGGCATACCCAGGTTCCGCCATCTGGCCACGTCGGGGAGCGTGCCGGTCAGCTCGCTCGCCAGGACGGTCCAGGCGGTGCCGTGGCCGACCAGGACGACATCCTCTCCGGCGTGAGCCGACAGGATCCCGGCGGCTGCCTTCATCACGCGGGCGCGGCACTCCTCGAGCGGTTCCCAGCCGTCGTACGCAGGCACGGTCGGATCGGCGAAGGCACGCTCGACCGTCGCCTGGAAGTCCTCGACCCAGGCGCCGCCGCGGACGTGCTCGCGCAGGCCCTCGACCACGCCGACCTCGCCGTCGGTGAGGAGCTGGGCGGTCTGCTGCGCCTTGGTCTCGGGCGAGGAGTACCACGTGGCGCCGGCCGGGAGCCGGTCACGCAGCGCCCAGACGTCGTCGAAGCCGGCCGGGTCCAGCTCCCAGTGCTCGGCGGCGACGCCACGGACCTGAACCGGTCGGCCGTGGCGTACGAGGAAGAGCATCAGAGGACGCGCCCTCAGAAGACGGCGTAGTGGAGGATCAGCCAGACCGGGGCGACGGTGGCCAGGAGCGAGTCGAGGCGGTCCATGAGGCCGCCGTGGCCGGGGATGATCTGGCTCATGTCCTTGACGCCGAGGTCGCGCTTGATGACCGACTCGACGAGGTCGCCGAGGACGGCCATCACGCAGGCGACGACGCCGAGCGCAACACCGATCCACCAGGATCCGTCGAGCAGCCAGACGACGAGGCCGATGCCGGTGGCGACGGTGAATACCACAGACCCGGCGAAGCCTTCCCACGACTTCTTCGGGGAGATCACCGGGGCCATCGCGTGCTTGCCGAAGAGGACACCGGCGATGTAGCCGCCGATGTCGGACATGATCGTGAGCAGCACCCAGACGATGATGCCGAGCACGCCGTCGTCGGAGAATCCGCCCGAGGTCCAACCGCCGCCCTCGCCGAGCATGAGCCCGACGAACGAGCCCAGGAACGGGATGTAGAGCAGGGTGAGGACGGAGGCCGCCGACGTGCGTACGTAGCCGTCGACACCGCGCCGCAGCACCCACAGCATGATCACCAGGGCGCTCACCGCGGTGGCGGTCACCAGCGCGTCGGAGCCGAGGAAGTAGGCGACCAGCACCATCACGGTGCCGCCGATCATCAGCGGCTGCTCGGGGACGTCCATGTCCTTGGCGACCAGGCCGCGGTGGAGCTCCCAGACGGCGGCGACGACGCAGGCGACGACGATCACCATGAAGGCCGTCTTCACGAACATCAGGCTCAGCGCGATGGCGACCAGCAGCACGACGGCAGAACCGATCGCGGCGGGCAGGTTGCGGCCAGCGCGGCCGTAGTCCTTCTTCGGCGGCTCGGAGGCTGCGGAAGAAGGAGACGGCGGCGTACGGCTCACTTGGGGTTCAGTCATGCTCGGCTTCGAGGCTCAGACCTCGAGCAGCTCGGCTTCCTTGGACTTGAGCAGCTCGTCGATGGCCTCGGTGTGCTTCTTGGTGAGGCTGTCGAGACGCTTCTCGGCGCCGGAGACGTCGTCCTTGCTCGCCTCGCCGTCCTTCTCGAGCTTCTCGAGGCTCTGCTTGGCCTTCTGGCGCACCTGGCGCACGGAGACGCGGCCCTGCTCGCCCTTCTCCTTGGCGAGCTTGATGTATTCCTTGCGACGCTCCTCGGTGAGCTCGGGGAACACGGCGCGCAGGACCTTGCCGTCGTTGGACGGGTTGACGCCGAGGTCGGAGTCGCGGATCGCCTTCTCGAGGTTGGGCATCGCACCGATGTCGAACGGCGCGATGTTGATGATGCGCGGCTCGGGGCTGGTGAAGGACGCCAGCTGCTGGATCGGCGTCGGGGTGCCGTAGTAGTCGACCAGGATCTTGTTGAACATCGACGGGGTGGCTCGACCGGCGCGGATGGTGGCGAAGTCCTCACGCGTGGAGTCCACCGACTTCACCATCTTGCTGTCGGCCTCGTTGAGGATGTCGTTGATCACCAGATGCTCCTGTGCGCTCGTAAGTGTTGTGGGTTGTGGATGCTTCGGGCTCGTGCCGCTCAGCCGGCGGTGACGAGCGTACCGATCTTCTCACCCTGGACGATGCGGTAGACCGCGCCCTTGTCCTCCGCGCCGTAGACCACGATCGGCATCTTGTTCTCCATGCAGAGGGCGAACGCGGTGGCGTCGGCGATCTTGAGCTGCTTCTGCAGCGCCTCGGCGAAGGTGAGCTCGTCGTACTTCGTCGCCGTCGGGTCCTTCTTCGGGTCGGCGGTGTAGACGCCGTCGACACCGCTCTTGGCCATCAGGACGACCTCGGCGTGGACCTCGAGGGCACGCTGGGCGGCGACGGTGTCGGTGGAGAAGAACGGCATCCCCGAACCTGCACCGAAGATGACCACACGACCCTTGTCGAGGTGACGCATGGCGCGGCGCGGGATGTAGGGCTCGGCGACCTGGCCCATCGTGATCGCGGTCTGCACGCGGGTGTCGACGCCCTCCTTCTCGAGGAAGTCCTGCAGCGCGAGACAGTTCATGACGGTGCCGAGCATGCCCATGTAGTCGGCTCGGGCCCGGTCCATGCCGGCCTGCTGGAGCTCGGCACCCCGGAAGAAGTTGCCACCGCCGACGACGATCGCGACCTCGACACCGGAGGCGGCCACCGCGGCGACCTCCTTGGCGATCGAGGAGACCACGATCGGATCGACACCGACCTCACCGCCACCGAAGTTCTCTCCGGACAGCTTGATCAAGATGCGCTGGTAGCGGGTCATACCGTGGCCTTTCCTCGGACGACGTCCTGCCGGGTGTTGCACGTGGGGGTGGCGTACGAAAGGGCCGGTCCGATGATGACCATCTGGATCATCGGACCGGCCCCTTTCGTCGTACGTTGCTGCTTAACCTAACTGATCGCGCCGGTGAGGTGCGGAGTCAGGACGGTTCAGGCGCCGACGTCGAAGCGGGCGAACTGCTTCACCTGCGTGTTGGAGGCGTCGAGGACCTGCTTGACGGACTTCTTCGACTCGAAGACCGACTCCTGGTCGAGCAGGACGATCTCCTTGAAGAACGCCTTGATGCGACCCTCGACGATCTTGGCGACGGCAGCCTCGGGCTTGCCCTCCTCGAGCGTCTTCTTGGTCAGCACGTCCTTCTCGGCGTCGACCACGTCGGCCGGCACCTCGTCGGAGGTGAGGAACTGCGCCTTGAGGGCAGCAGCCTGCTGAGCGGCCTGCTTCGCAGCCGCCTCGTCACCCTCGTAGGAGACCAGGACGCCGAGGCTCGGCGGCAGGTCGGAGGCCTTCTTGTGCAGGTAGACCGTGGTCTCACCCTCGAAGTAGGCGACCTGGCCGAGCTCGATCTTCTCGCCGATGGTGCGGGCGAGCTCCTCGACCGTCTCGCCGACGGTCTTGTCGCCGAGCGAGGCAGCCTTCAGCGACTCGATGTCGTTGGTCTTGTTGGCGTCGGCAGCGTCCGCGATCTGCTGGGCGGCGCTGACGAAGCCCTCGTTCTTGGCAACGAAGTCGGTCTCCGAGAGGAGGCTGACCAGAGCGTTGCCCGACGCGGCGACGAGGCCGGCCGAGGTGGTGCGCTCCGCGGCCCGAGCCTGGGCCTTGGCAGCGCCCTTGACGCGAAGGACCTCGACGGCCTTGTCGAAGTCGCCGTCGGACTCGTCGAGCGCCTTCTTGCAGTCCATCATGCCCGCCTGGGTCAACTCACGGAGCTTCTTGACGTCGGCAGCGGTGTAAGCCATGTGTGTCTTCCTCTGACTGTTAAGTGGCTCTTGGGTGGACGATGAGGCCTCAGGCCTCGGTCTTCGCCTCGGTCGCCTCGGCGGCCGGGGTCTCCTCGGCAGCGTCAGCGGCCGGGGTCTCCTCGGTCTTGGCCTCGGTGGCCTCAGCAGCCGGGGTCTCCTCGGCCTTCGCGTCGGCAGCCGGGGTCTCCTCGGTCTTCGCGTCGGCGGCCGGGGTCTCCTCGGTCTTCGCCTCGGTCGCCTCGGCGGCCGGGGTCGCCAGGAGCTCGCGCTCCCACTCGGCCAGCGGCTCCTCGGCGGTGGCGCCCTCGGTGCCCTCGGACTTGCCACCGGAACGGGCGATGAGGCCCTCGGCGACGGCGTCGGCGACCACGCGGGTCAGCAGACCGACGGCGCGGATGGCGTCGTCGTTGCCCGGGATCGGGAAGTCGACCTCGTCGGGGTCGCAGTTGGTGTCGAGGATGCCGACGATCGGGATCCTGAGCTTGCGAGCCTCCTCGACGGCGAGGTGCTCCTTCTTGGTGTCGACGATCCAGACGGCCGACGGGGTGCGACCCATCTCGCGGATACCGCCGAGGGTCTTCTCGAGCTTGTCGCGCTCCCGCTTCATCTGCAGGAGCTCCTTCTTCGTGCGACCCGAGCCGGCGACGTCGTCGAAGTTGACCTCGTCGAGCTCCTTGAGGCGGTTGATCCGCTGGTGCACGGTCTGGAAGTTGGTGAGCATGCCACCCAGCCAGCGCTGGTTGACGTAAGGCATCCCGACGCGCGTCGCCTGCTCGGCGATGGCCTCCTGGGCCTGCTTCTTGGTGCCGACGAACATGATCGTCCCGCCCTTGGCCACGGTCTCCTTGATGAAGGCGTAGCTGCGGTCGATGTAGGCCAGCGACTGCTGCAGGTCGATGATGTAGATGCCGTTGCGGTCGGTGAGGATGAACCGCTTCATCTTCGGGTTCCAGCGACGGGTCTGGTGTCCGAAGTGGACGCCGCTCTCGAGGAGCTGGCGCATGGTCACGACTGCCATGATGTTTCTTCTCCTAAGTGGTGGCCGGTGCCGCACCGTTGTTGCTCGACCTTGCGTTTCTCGAGGTCAGGCGGGTGTTGCACGAGCCGGTCGGTTTTCAGTTTCGCGCCCGACGTGGTGACGGGCCCTGACGCCTGCGCGCGGTCCGACCTGAGCCAGATGCTCGGGACTGAGGGCCGCGCCCGCGGGCGATCGGCGTCTCGGAGCGAGAAACCGTCGCGGTCTGCTGGCGTGCGAAGTCAGCCCACAGGGGGCTGCCGGTCCAAGACTAGCCGTCGCCGGGCGTCTCGGGCCAATCCCTGGCCCGCGGGCCGATCGGTGTCCACAGGCGCCTTTCGGGTCAGAGTTGTCCACAGGCCGTACGAAGCCCGTTGTGCGAGACCTCGATCGACGGTTGTCTCCTCGTCATGACCTCGAACCTCCTCCTCGACCGTGCCCGCACCCTCGTCGCGGCCCTATTTCTCGTCGTCCTCATCGCCCCCGCGAGCCCGGCCCTCGGAACGCCACGTGCCGAGGTGGCACCGTCCGGTGCCTCGCCGGGTGGGGCTGCGGGTCACGACGAGGGTCCGAGCCCGGTCGACGAGGAGGATCAGGCCGCCGCAGGTGTCTGGCCGCTGGCCCCGCGACCAGAGGTCGTGCGCCGCTTCGACCCTCCGGACGCGCCGTGGGGTGCAGGCCATCGCGGCGTGGATCTCGCCGGAGGGCCGGGCCAGGTGGTGCGCGCCGCCTTGGCCGGGCGGGTCGCGTTCACCGGCGTGATCGCCGGCAAGCCGGTGGTGAGTGTCGACCACGGGGCCACGCGCACCACCTACGAACCGGTCGCGGCCACCGTCGGGGTCGGCGACCAGGTCTCGGCAGGGGCGCCCATCGGTCGGCTCGGCATTGCCGGCTCCCACTGCTTCCCGGGTGCGTGTCTGCACTGGGGTTGGATCCGCAACGCCGACGACGTCTACCTCGATCCACTGCTCCTGGTCGATGCTCCGCAGCCGGTCCGGCTCCTCCCCCTCTGGCGCGCCGACCCTGTCCGGTAGCGCGGTCGCGACGCGGTCAGGCGCGGGGGTGGGCCTGACGGTAGGCCTTGCGGAGGCGGTCGCTGCTGACGTGGGTGTAGATCTGGGTCGTCGCCAGGCTGGCGTGGCCCAGCAACTCCTGGACCGAGCGGAGGTCGGCGCCACCTTCGAGAAGGTGGGTGGCGGTGCTGTGGCGCAGCCCGTGCGGCCCGAGGTCGGGGGCGCCGGGTATGTCTGCCAGGCGCCGGTGGACGAGGGTGCGCACCGCACGCTGGTCGAGGCGACCGCCGCGGGCACCGAGGAACAGCGCCGGGCCGGACGACTCGGTGACCAGCTGAGGTCGGCCGCGGACGACCCATCGGTCCAGAGCGCGGACGGCGGGGCCGCCGAAGGGCACCATCCGCTCTTTTCGTCCCTTGCCGAGCACTCGGACGACTCGGCGCTCGTAGTCGACGTCATCGAGATCGAGACCGACGAGCTCGCCGACACGGGCGCCGGTCGCGTAGAGCATCTCCAGCACTGCGATGTCGCGCATGCCGACCGCGGTGCCGTCCTCGGCGGCATCGATGGCCGCCTTGATGAGGGACTCGGCCTCGTCGGGGCGCAAGACGGGAGGGAGCGTTCGGTGGGCCTTCGGCGAGCCGAGCGCCGCACCCGCATCGACCTGGGCTCGACCGGTGCGCACCAGCCATCCGCAGAAGACGCGTGCCGCTGTCGCCCGCCGAGCCAGCGTGGTGCGTGAGCGACCGGTGGTCTGCTGCTTGGCCAACCAGCTGCGCAAGGTGCGCAGGTCGATCTCGGCCGGGTCGGCCCGGCCCAGGCGACCGGCGTGGTCGAGCAGGCTGCGGACATCACCGAGATAGGCGCGGACGGTGTGGTCCGACAAGCCTCGCTCGACGCCGAGGTGACGCTCATAGGCGCCGAGGACGGCGACCTGCGCCTCGGACAGCTCCGCCTCCGCGGATCCGCCCTCGGCACCTGCCTCAGGATCAGCGCTCACCCGAGTCAGGATAGGTGGTGGGCCAGCCCAGGTGCGGCACCACGGCGTCGAGCCGCGCCACCGGTCACCCGGGTCAGGTGCGCGCCGCCCCCGGAGCCAGCTGCCACCCTTCTGGGAAACGCTCGGCGAGGCCGAGCGCCTCGAGCCGGGTCAGCGCGGTGCCCGCCGTCTTCGGGTGCATGCACGCCGATCTCGCGATGTCGAGCTGTGGCAGCGGCTTGGTCACCGGGACCGCGTCGAGGACCTGCTTCTCGACCGACGTGAGCGAGTCGCGGCGGCGTACGGGACCACGGGGCTCGGTCGGCAGGGCCTCCCCTGCGTCGCCGATGAGCTCGCGCACGTCGAGCCCGTCGGTCACCAAGACACCCGTACCGCTGCGTACGAGCTCGTGGGTGCCGACCGAGGTGGCGGCACCGATCTGCCCCGGCACCGCCATCACCGGGGTGTTGATCCGGTAGGCCCAGTTGGAGGTGTTCAGAGAGCCGCTCCGCGCCGCTGCCTCGACCACCAGCGTGCCGCGGGCCAGGGCGGCGATGATCCTGTTTCGGCTCAGGAACCGGTAGCGGGTGACCGGGAGCCCGGGCGCGATCTCGGAGATCACCGCACCGCTCTCGGCGATCGCGTCGATCAGGCGGCTGTTGCGCAGCGGGTAGGGAACGTCGACGCCCCCGGCGAGCACCGCGACGGTGCTCCCCGGTGGGCCGGTGAGTGCGCCGCGATGTGCGGCGGAGTCGATGCCGACGGCTGCCCCGGAGACGGTCACGAAGTCGTGGACCGCCAGGTCGGCGGCGATCCGCGCAGCGGCGTCGGCGCCATAGGAGGTCGCGTCCCTGGATCCGACAATGGCCACGGACCGGTCGAGGTCGCTGAGCAGGAGCGGGCCCCGCACCCACAGCCCGAGCGGGGTGCCGGTGCGGTACTGGACATGCTCCTGCCCAGCGAGCCGGTCGACCTGGACGGGCCATTCCTCATCGCCCGGGATGACGTAGCGGAACCCGGCGCGGCTCGCCCGTTCGAGGTCGCGGTCGGGATGGATCTGGGCGAGCCGAGATCTGGCGTCGCGACCGTCGTCTCCCAGGGCTGGGTCCTCCTCGGCGAAGCGTCGGTAGAGATCGGTCGCGGTGGATCCCACCATGCAGCTGTCGATCAGCGGGGTGCCGGGCTCGACCAGCTGGGTGAGCGCGATCCTGGCCAGACGCTCGCGCTCGAGCTCGGCGACGGAGAGGGGCGTGGTCGCTGTGGTCATGCCGGCCGCCCCTCGACGGCGGCGACCCGGAGCGTGCCGCCAGCGCGCAGCTCGAGCGCCGTCTCGGTCTCGGCGACTCCCGGCCAGTCGACTCCGGCAAGGTCTGCCACCGTCCACGCCAGGCGATGCACCCGCACCGCGCCGCGACGGGTCAGGGCTCCGGAGAAGATCCGCGAGTCGATGAGCGCCTCGGCCGAGGGCGGCAGCCGCCAGTTGTCGCGCAATGCGATCCCGCTGGCCTGTCCGTTGAGGCGCCAGCCGAAGTCGGCATAGCGCTCGTGCTGGCGGCGCCTGGCCGCTGCGACCCGCGCGCGGATGTCAGCACTGCACTCCGAGCCCCACGGGTCGTGGTTCTGCTCGGCCATCGGCCGCAGGGTGCGGGTGATGTCGATGCGGTCGGTGATCGGGCCGGAGACCTTGCGGGCGTAGGTCTGTCGCTCGGCGGATCGGCAGATGCAGCCGTCCTTGGTGACCGTGCCGTCGTAGTTGCCGCACGGGCACGGGTTGGCGGCGAGCACGACGAGGCCGCGCGCCGGGAGCGTGACCGACTCCTCCCCTCGCGAGACCGTGATGTCACCGCTCTCCAGCGGCTCACGCAGACACTCGATGACGTCGCTCTTGAACAGCGGGAACTCGTCGAGGAAGAGCACGCCGGCGTGGGAGAGCGAGACCTGGCCGGGTCGGACTCGGCCGGAGCCGCCGCCCACGATCCCTGGTTTGGACGCATCGTGGTGCGGTGCGGAGAACGGCGGTCGGGTGAGGAGACCGCGATCGACATCGAGTACGCCGGCCAGCGACTGCACCGCCATCACCTCGAGCGACTCCTCGCGGGAGAGATCGGGCAGGATCGTCGGGATCCGCTCCGCGATCGATGTCTTCCCGCAGCCCTTGGGGCCCTTCAGGAGCAGGTGGTGACCGCCGGCGGCAGCGACCTCGACCGCGTAGCGGGTCTCGGGCATGCCGCGCAGGTCTGACATGTCCATGTCGTCGAGCCGCCGTTCGCCGCGCCAGCCGAGCAGGCTGCCGCCGGTGCCGGTCGCGACCCGAGGCGCGTCAGGGATCGGCTCGCCACGTAGCTCCGCCACGACCTGGGCCAGCGAGCGGAAGCCCAGGATCTCCATCCCCGGGACCATCCGCGCCTCGGCGACCTGTGGCTCGGGAACGACCACACGCGCGATCCCCGCCTGCGAGGCGGCGAGCACCATCGGCAGCACGCCCGAGGTCGGGCGCAGCCCGCCGTCGAGGGCCAGCTCGCCGATGAAGACGGTGCGTTCCAGGCCGATCGGCTCGATCTCACCGCACGCCGCGAGGATGGCCAGCGCCATCCCCAGGTCGTAGTGCGAACCACCTTTCGGCAGGTCGGCCGGCGAGAGGAGCACGGTGATCCGCTTGGTCGCGGGCCACGCCAGCTCGGAGTTGATGATCGCCATCCGCACCCGGTCGCGGCCCTCTGCCAGCACGCTGTCGGCTCGACCGACCAGGGTCACTCCGACCATGCCCGGTGAGACGTCGGCCTGCACGTCGATCAGATGCCCGACCGCACCGCGAAGCGCGACGCCGTGTGCTCGCGCGTAACCCATCACAGGCCCCTGACGTGCTCGACCAGAGCCGCCCCGCGGGGCGACTGCATCACCGCGACGAGGTCGACCCGGATGCCCGGAGCCCGCACATCGTGCTCGTCGAGCCAGGCCATCGCCAGCCGCTTGAGCCGGTCGAGCGTGGTCGTGTCGACCGCTTCGTGCGGCGTGCCGCACCCGTCATGGCTGCGGGTCTTCACCTCGCAGACGACGAACGTGTCGGCATCGCGCAGGATCAGGTCGATCTCGCCCTGACCGCACCGCCAGTTGCGGTCGAGCACGGTCATCCCCGCCTCGACCAGATATCGCTCGGCGACCGACTCGCCGTAGTTTCCCAGCGCGATCCGCGCTGGTGCCGTTGAACTCATCATGGACCTCCTGCCCTTCGGCTTCGAGGTCCAGACTCATCGTGGGCACCGACAATCGGAGCCGGTTTCGGGGCGCCTGGGGATAACCCCGGATCGAACCTGCCCTGTGGACTGCAAGTGGCCCGAGATCGCCCCGGGATCAGCCGACGATCAGTCCAACGGCTCGTCGATGTCGGTCGGGTTGAGCGTCTCGACGTTGACGTCCTTGAAGGTGAGCACCTTGACACCCTTCGCGAACCGAGCGGGCCGATACATGTCCCAGACCCATACGTCATTCATCGACACCTCGAAGTAGACATCCCCCGAGTCGGCCCGTGCCCGCACATCGACCTGGTTGCACAGATAGAAACGGCGGTCGGTCTCGACGACGTACTTGAAGATGCCCACCACGTCGCGATACTCGCGATAGAGGGTCAGCTCCATCTCGGTCTCGTACTTCTCGAGATCCTCCGCGCTCATGCCGCCGCCCCCGTCGAGGACGGCGAAGAACACGGCCGCGGCCTGAGGTCGCTGGTCGCTCGCTGACGCTCGCTCATGCCTACGACTCTAGAGCCAACACCCGCGGAGTGCCGGGAAGACTCCACGAGCGCCGGTGATAGGCCGAAGGCCCGAGGCGCTCGAGCGCGGCGATGTGAGCAGGAGCCGAGTAGCCCTTGTTGTCGGCCCAGGCGTAGTCGGGGAACTCCTCGTGCAGCGCGACCATCAGCGCGTCGCGCGAGGTCTTCGCCAGGATCGAGGCGGCCGCGACGGCCGCGCACTTCATGTCGGCCTTGATCATCGTGGTCACCGCAGGCACCGCGACCTCCTCGACCATCGTGGAGACCTCGCCGAAGAGCCCCTCCTGGACCGGTGGCGTCAGATAGTTGTGGTTGCCGTCGAGCAGCAGCGCATCGGGACGTACGCTCAGGGCGCTCAGCGCTCGCTGACCCGCCAGCCGCATCGCGGCCATGATCCCGACCTCGTCGATCTCGGAGGCCAGGGCGTGCCCGACCGCGGAGTCGACGGCCCAGCGGCGCACCTTCGGTGCCAGCCTGTCGCGGACCTCGGGCGCCAACAACTTCGAGTCGCGTACGCCTTGGGGTGCCGTGCGCGTGTCCGCGGAGATCACCACGATGCCGATCGAGACCGGTCCGCACAGCGCACCGCGCCCCACCTCGTCGACGGCACCGAGGTGGGTGACGCCTCCGCGCAGCATCGATCGCTCGACCCGCAGGGTGGGGGCAGCACTCATCGTGACGGCACCGCCTCGAAGCTGTCGGGGCGGTGGATCCACTTCGCCCGGTTCAGCGGCCATCCCAGCGCGACGACCTTGCCGACCACGTTGTCCTCCGGCACCCACGGCACCAGGGCGCAGTCGGTCTCCTCGGCGGTGCACATGTGCACGGTGGAGTCGGCGGAGTTGGACCGGTTGTCGCCCATCACGAACAGCGATCCCTCGGGCACGCGCTCCGACTTCCAGTGACGGGATCCGGGCATCGGCCCGAAGCACTCGCCGTCCTTGTTGGGACGGCCGCACTTGGTACGCGAGGGTCGCGCGTAGGGCTCGTCGATCGCGACGCCGTTGACCATCATCCGGCCCTGCTTGTCGCAGCACTCGACGACGTCACCGGGCACGCCGATGACCCGCTTCACCAGATGGCCGCCCTCCGGGTAGAGGCCGATCACCGAGAGGCCCTTGCCGAGCAGGTTGTCGGGCCCGCCGCCCTCCGCGACACCGAGCCAGGAGCCAGGGTCGGAGAAGACCACGACGTCACCGCGCTTCGGTGTGCCGGAGAGCCAGTAGGACGGCTTCTCGACCAGCACCCGGTCGTCGGTCGAGACCGTCGGCCCGCCCTGCAGGCCGGGCTCCATCGACTCCGAGGGGATGTAGAAGGCCTGGACGAAGAACGCCTTCACGACGATCGCGACGAGCACCGCCAGAACGACGAGGACGATGCCCTCCTGCCACGCGGACAGGCGCGGCTTGCGCTCCTGCTCACGACGGGAGCCGCCACGGCGCCCCTGCTCTTCGGGAGCCCAGCGCGGCGCCTGCTCAGATGAGAAGAACGACCGCGATCCCTCCATCTCGGGCCGGTTCCAGTTGGCCTGGGGCCTGGCGCCGACGGAGGGGTCGCGGTCGTTCGAAGTCACGCGGTGAGTCTAGAGACTCCCACCACAACGAGCCTCATCGACTCGCTATGTTCAGGGACCTCTCAGGCCTCCCGACGCTCCTTGATCTTGGCCTTCTTGCCGCGCAGGTTGCGCAGGTAGTAGAGCTTCGCGCGGCGGACGTCACCACGGGTGGCGACCTCGATCTTCTCGAAGATCGGCGAGTGCAGCGGGAACGTACGCTCCACGCCCACACCGAAGGAGACCTTGCGGACGGTGAAGGTGCGGCCGACGCCGGAGCCGTGGACGCGGATCACGACACCGGTGAAGACCTGGACACGCGAGCGGGTGCCCTCGACGACCTTGACGTGGACCTTGACGGTGTCGCCGGCGCGGAACTCCGGGAGGTCGTCGCGCTTGCTGGCGTTGCCGATCTCAGCGAGTAGGTTGCTCATGTTCTCTCCTCGCGCTCGCCACAGGCCGATCGCGGTATTCTCAAAGCCCCAGAGGGCAGTCTTTGACGGGTGGTCCAGTCGCGTTGGCCGGCGGCACACGGTTCCCCCTGTGGCAGGAGCCCGTCGCGACACCTCCGGGTGTGTTCTTCGGAGCATGCTTCGGCCGACTGGACCGGCTCACAAGTCTGCCACAACGCCACCGATGGCCGAGAATTGCGACAACCGTGCAGTTGCCGCGCAGAGACCGCAGACGTACGCGGCCGCCCGGCGCCCGTGCAAGGATGCCCCCGTGACCGACGCCGGCTGGCCGCCGCACACCTATGTGACTCGCCCCTACCGCCAGCGGATCCCGCGTGGCCCGCGCGCCGACCGGCTCCTGCGCGAGGTCACGGTGGCGATGCCGGCCCGCATCGCCGAGCTCGAGGTTCCCCTGGAGCGGCCGGTGGCGGCGATGACGACCGCCAGCGCGGGCGCGCTGCGTCATCTCGACCTGGTCCACGGGCGCACCATGGCCGGCCTCAACCACCTCCAGCTGCGCACCGAGGCGATCGACTCCTCCAAGATCGAGCACGTCGAGGCGAGCCTGGCCGACTACGGGCGGGCGCTGCTGGGGATCGGCGCGAACGCCTCGGCGGTCTCGATGGCCTCGGCGACCCAGGCGATGGAGCGGCTGATCCGGGAGGCCGACACCACCCGCAAGATCACCTCCGACGCGATCCTGCAGGCACACCGCGACCTGTTCGCGCGCGACCCCGACGAGGCGGCCGGCGCCGGCAGGTTCCGCACGGTGCAGAACTGGGTCGGTGGCTCCGACTACGCGCCCCGCGACGCCCTCCACGTGCCGCCCCCGCCCGAGACGGTCCTCGGCCACATCGAGGACATGGTCGCCTTCGCCAACCGCGACGATCTCTCTCCCATCGCCCAGGCCGCGATCGTGCACGCGCAGTTCGAGTCGATCCACCCGTTCATCGACGGAAACGGCCGCATCGGCCGGGCGCTCATCCACGCGGTGCTGCGCAGGCGGCGCGCCTCCCGCCACCTGGCGGTGCCGATCGCGTCGGCGCTCGTCTCCCACCGCGACCGCTACTTCGCCGCGCTCAACGACTACCGGGCAGGCTCCGTGGCCACGATCGTCGCGATGCTCGCCGCCTCGACGACGATCGCGACGACCGAGTCGTGGAAGACGGCCGAGACTCTGGAGAGCGTGCGGGCCAGCTGGGGCGAGGCGGCCGGCGGCCCACGACCGGGGTCTGCTGCGTACCGGCTCCTCGACCTCCTGACCGAGGAGCCGATCCTCAACGCCCGGCTCGTCACCGAGCGGCTCGGCATCGAGGATCCCGAGGCCACGATCGACGCTCTGGAGCGCGCCGGTGTCCTCACCCGCGCCAGGCGCACCCGCCGCTCCCCCGTCTGGATCGCCCCGGCTGTGCTGGCCGAGGTCGAGGATCTCAGCGCCCGCATCCAGCTTCAGGCCCGGCAGCTTCCGTACGGACCGCGCTGACGGGCCGGGATGCTCACCGAGCTACCTCGGTGAGCATCCCGGCCCGTACGCCGTGAATCAGCCGTGGATCAGCCGAGCTCGGAGTAGCCCGGCTCGTGGAGCACGGTGTCGATGCCGGCGACCTCGTCCTCCTCCTTGGCGCGGAAGCCGATGGTCTTCTCGATCACGAGGCCGATGACGAAGGCGATCACGAACGAGTAGGCGATCACGGTGAGCGAGGAGAGCACCTGAGCGCCGAGCAGCTTGGCGCTGCCACCGAAGAAGAGGCTGCCGCCGGTGAGCGACTCCATCCCGAAGATGCCGACCCAGATGCAGCCGATGAAACCGGCGACGAGGTGGATGCCGACCACGTCGAGGGTGTCGTCGAAGCCGAGCTTGAACTTGAGCTCGACGGCCAGGGCGCAGACGGCACCGGCGACGAGACCGAGCACGAGCGCCCAGACCGGGCTGAGGAACGCACAGGCCGGGGTGATGGCGACCAGACCGGTCACGATGCCGGAGGCGGCACCGACCGCGGTGGGCTTGCCGTCCTTGAGCTGCTCGACGACGATCCAGCCGATCAGGCCGGCGGCCGGGGTCAGCACGGTGTTGAGGAAGATCAGCGAGGTCTGGCCCTCGTCGGCACCGAAGACACCGGTGTTGAACCCGAACCAGCCGAACCAGAGGATCGCGGTGCCGATCAGCACCAGGGGTACGTTGTGAGCGACCGTCTCCTCCTTGGAGAAGCCGATCTTGCGGCGACCGAGCACGAGAGCGAGCGCCATCGCGGCCGCACCGGCCGACTGGTGGATCACCGTGCCGCCGGCCCAGTCGAGGGAGCCGCCGAGGCCGTAGACGTTGTTGGCGAGCCAGCCGTAGAAGTTGCCGTCGGCGTCCACGCCCCAGATCCAGCGGAAGGTCGGGAAGACCACGAAGGTGGCGAAGAAGACCGCGAAGATCATCCACGGCCAAAAACGCGCGCGGTCGGCGACGGCACCCGAGACCAGCGCGACCGTGATGATGCAGAAGGCCACCAGGAAGGCGTGGCCGCCGAAGAGGTTTCCGGCGTCGCCACTACCGGCGGAGGTGACGAGGTCGGTCATCCCGAAGTCCTCGAACGGGTTGCCGAAGAGCTTCGTGCCACCGCTGGTGCCGTTGCCGGCGATGCCGGTGCCGCCGTAGAGGACGTACAGGATCGTGACGACGGCCATCGAGCCGAAGCTCAGCATCATCATCGAGACGACGGACTTGGCCTTCACCAGGCCGCCGTAGAAGAAGGCGAGGCCGGGGGTCATGAAGATGACCAGGGCCGCGCACAGGAGTTGCCATGCAAGTTCGACAGACATTCAGTGCCTCATAGGTGTCGGGACGGGGCTATGACGCCACGCGAGCCACGTCGCTCGTCGTACGTATTGCCCGGCATCGTTGCCAGGCAACGTTTCAGAGACCGATGTCTGGTGTTACGGAAAAGTAACAGAGTTGGCGGTTGCCGATTCTCAGCGGCGAGAGCCGCGGTTCTTCGTCAGGATCACGGCGCCCGTCGGCGCCTCCAGGTCGCGGCGCAGCCGGAATCCGGCCTTCTTGTAGAGCTTCAGGTTGCGCTCGCTCCTGGCGCCCGTGAAGAGCCGGAAGCTCCGCGCGCCCGCCGGCGCCACGGCCTGGATGTGCTCGAACAGCCGGCGCCCGAGCCCACGACCCTGGAGGTCGGGGGCCGACATCAGCCGCCCGATCTCCCACACGTCGCCGTCGAGCCGGCCGCGTACGGAGCCGACCAGCCGGCCCGCGGCGCGCACGACGTAGACATCATGGGTCTCCAGCGCACGCAGGGTGTCGTCGAGCGACTCGTGCAGCGGCGGGATCTCGATGCCGGGGTTGGCGTTGAGCTCCTGCACCCAGCAGGCGAGCTGAAGGGTGTGGAGCTCGGCGGCATCCGCGCGTACGGCGGGCACGATCTCCCACTCGCTGCCCTCGCCGAGCCCGGCCGCCTGGGAGGCATGGAGCAGGTCGGGGCGGCGCAGGGACGTACGCTCCACCGCCTGCTCGTGGCGCCACTGCGCGATGCGCTTGTGGTCGCCGCTGAGCAGCACCTTCGGCACCTCGAGATCGCGCCAGGAGGACGGCTTGGTGTAGCCCGGATATTCGAGCAGGCCGTCCTCGTGGGACTCCTCCACGAGCGACTCGGCGTTGCCCATGAAGCCGGGGAGCAGGCGTACGACGGCCTCGGTGATCGCCATCGCCGCGACCTCTCCCCCGTTGAGCACGTAGTCGCCCAGGGAGATCTCGCGGACCTCGGCGCGGGTCGCTGCATGGTCGAGCACCCGCTGGTCGATGCCCTCGTAACGACCGAGGAGGAAGACGAGCCGCTCGCGGCTGGAGAGCTCGCGGGCGAGCGCCTGGGTCATCGGCTCGCCGCTCGGGGTGGTCACGACCACGGTGGCGCCGTCGATCGCCAGCTCGTCGAAGGCCTCGCCGAACGGCTCGGGTTTCATCACCATGCCGGCGCCACCGCCGTAGGGCGTGTCGTCGACGGTGCGGTGCTTGTCGTGGGCCCAGGCCCGGAGGTCGTGGACGTGCATCTCGAGCAGGCCCGATTCGATCGCCTTGCCCGGAAGGCTCAGCCGCAGCGGTGCGAGATAGTCGGGGAAGATGGTGAGGTAGTCGAGCCTCACTGCTCGCCCTCTTCGGTGTCGTCTTCGGTGTCGTCGGCGAACGGCGTGACCAGGCCGGGGCGGTCGGCGATGACGACCTTCTTCTCCGCCAGGTCGACGACCGGCACCAGCGCCTTCACGAACGGCACCAGCGCGTCGCGTCGGTCCGGGGTGCGGATCGTGAGCAGATCCTGGGCTCCCCCGTGGACCAGCGCCTTGACCGTGCCCAGCTCGCGGCCGTCCTCGTCGAAGGCCGCGAGGCCCACGAGCTGGTGGTCGTAGAACTCGTCGGGGTCGTCGGGCGACTCGTCGGCCGGTACGTCGGCGAAGAGCAGGGTGCCTCGAGCGGCCTCGGCCTCGTTGCGGTCGGCGATCTCCTCGAAGGCGACCTGGAGCACCTGCCCGTGCCAGCGGGCACCCTCCACCGTCAGCCGCTTGGCGGCGTACGCCGATCCCTTGGGCGGCTGCGTGCGCAGCACCGACCCCTGGGCGAACCGCCGGTCAGGCTCGTCGGTGCGCGCTTCGACGGTCACGAACCCTCGGATGCCGTGCGGCTTGCCGATCCGTCCGACCAGCACCTCGATCATGTCCACGAGGGCAGCCTATGGGGTGGCGTACGCCGGGCTGAACTCCTCAGGGCGGTCGGCGGCGCGGCGGGGTAACACGTCGTTCGTGGGACTATCCGGTCGTTCAGATAGGGCGAGTAGTCCTACGAACGACGTGTTACCCCCAACTGAGCCCGACCGACCCCCGAAATGAGCGACGGGCGCCACCCCCGGAGGGGTGACGCCCGTCGTAGGACTCAGCCTGGTGCTCAGCGACCGCCGTCGACGTCGACGAAGTCGACCCGTGCGCCGCCCTTGCCGGCCAGCGCGGAGATGACCGTGCGGAACGCGGTGGCCGTGCGGCCGCCGCGACCGATCACCTTGCCGAGGTCGTCGGGGTGGACCCGGACCTCGAGAACGGAGCCGCGACGAAGCTGCTTGTCACGCACGCTCACCTCGTCGGGGTTGTCGACGACTCCTCGGACGAGGTGCTCGAGAGCTTCGGAGAGCATGCTGCTCAGGCCTCGGCCTCAGCAGCAGCCTCGCCCTCGGCGGGCGCGGCCTCGGCCTTGGGCTCCTCGGCCTTGTCGGCCTTGGGCTCCTCAGCCTTCTTGGGCTCCTCAGCCTTGTCGGCCTTCTCGTCCTTCTTGGCCTTCTTGGTGACGGCCTCGGAACCGGCCGACGCGTGCGCCTCGGCGAGAGCCTTGTTGAAGAGCTCGAGCTTGTCGGGCTTGGGCTCGGCGAACCGGAGGGTGCCCTCGGTGCCGGGGAGGCCCTTGAACTTCTGCCAGTCGCCGGTCACCTTGAGGATCGCCTCGAGGGCCGGGCTCGGCTGGGCGCCGACGCCGAGCCAGTACTGGGCGCGCTCGGAGTCGACCTGGATGAAGCTCGGCTCCTCCTTGGGACGGTAGAGACCGATCTCTTCGATGACGGCGCCGTCGCGCTTCTTGCGCGAGTCGACGACGACGATGCGGTACTGCGGAACCCGGATCTTGCCCAGGCGCTTCAAGCGGATCTTGACAGCCACTGTTGGTGGTATTCCTTTGGAATCGAATATGGGTGAAGAAGCCCGTGTCGGTGTGGGGACACCCGTCAGGCAGCTTCGGCGGGCACTGTTGCGCTGGGTGAGAGGGTCCCTGCGCACAGGACACACCCACCAGTTTGCCAGAGTCGATCAGGCACAAGAAATCCTTGGCCCGGACCCGGGATCAGGGCCGACCATAGACCTTCCCCCGCAGCACGACCGCGACCGGACGCCCCATGACGGTGAGGTCGGCGAGCGGGTCACCGTCGTAGACGACGAAGTCGGCGGGGTCGCCCTCGGCGAGGCCGGGGTTGTGGCCGAGCCACTCCCGCGCGCGCCAGGAGGCGCCGCCGAGGACGACATCGGAGGGAAGGCCGAGGTCGCGCATCGCCATGATCTCCTCGTGGATGACGCCGTGACGCTGCGCGCCGGCGCCGTCAGAGCCCGTGTAGAGCGCCACCCCGGCCTCGTGGGCGCTCATGATCGTCTCGCGACGGCGGGCGTAGAGGTCCTCCATCGTGGCGGCGTACGTCGGGAACTTGGGCCCGGCAGCAGCGGCGAGGTCGGGGAAGATCTCCAGCTGGGCGACGGTGGGCACCAGGGCGGTGCCCTGCGCGGCCATCGCCTCGACGAGATCGGGGCTCAGGCCGGTGCCGTGCTCGATGCAGTCGATGCCGGCCTCGATCAGGCCGGGCAGCACCTCGTGGCCGAAGCAGTGGGCGGTGACCTTGGCGCCCTGGTCGTGGGCGACCCGGATCGCCTCGGCGAACGACTCGGCCGGGAACGACGGCTTCAGGTCGCCTTCGGCCCGGTCGATCCAGTCGCCGACCAGCTTGACCCACCCGTCGCCCGACTTCGCCTGCCGCTCGACGGCCTGGGCCAGGCCGTCGGGCTCGACCTCGTCGGCATAGTTGCGCATGTAGCGCTTCGTACGGCCGATGTGGCGTCCGGCGCGGATCAGCCGGGGCAGGTCGTCGCGCTCCTGCACCCACCGCGTGTCGGCGGCGGAGCCGGCATCACGCACGAGCAGCGCACCGGCGTCGCGGTCGGCGACGGCCTGGGCCTCGGCGGTCTCCTGGTCGACGGCACCGTCGGGCCCCAGCCCGATATGGCAGTGGGCGTCGACCAGGCCGGGCACGATCCAGCCCGACGCCGCGGTCTCCGCCCCCGACGGCCGCTCGTAGGTGATGCGGCCGTCGAGGACGTAGAGGTCGCGCACCTCTCCATCGGGAAGGACCGGTCCGGAGAAGTGCAGCGCAGTCATGTGAGGCAGGTTACCCAGACGAGGCTCACTTCGAACCTGGCACATCGACACCGGCGGCCTCGAGCACGGGCACGTGCTGGGCCAGCGGGATGACCTGTCCGGTGACGACGTTGGTCTCGTCCCAGCCGATGGAGGTGGGTACGCCGACGAGCTCGCCGTCGTCGTTGACCGCCGCCCCGCCGGAGTTGCCGCCGGAGATGCGGGCGGTGACGTCGAAGACGGCGCGGTCCTCGTCCTTGAAGGAGAGGATGGTCGCCACGTTGCCCGAGGCGACCGTGGGCGGCTGGAAGAAGGCGCCCTCCTTGTCGCGGAAGCTCTCCTTCGGCAGGCTCGGGAAGCCGATCGTGGCGATGAAGTCGCCGCGGTCGACCGACGCCGAGTCGCCGAGCGTGATCGTGGGCAGGTCGAGCGAGCTCGGGTCGACCGGGTCGCCCTTGCCGTCGGCGACGATCTGCACGACCGCGCTGTCGATCTCGCCGTCGGACTCGATGACCTTGCCGACGTAGTCGGGCTCGCCGACCTTGTAGTTCTGCGCCGGGTCGGTCATGTGGATGTTCACATACTCCGGCGAGACCTCGCCGCGAGCGGCTGCCTCCGGCACCTTCCCCGGGTCGGCGACGTGGGCGTTGGTGAGGATCTTGCCGTCCTTGGTGACGATCGAGCCCGACCCCATCGCGACCGTGTCGTCGGTGGGCGCATAGGTGATCCAGACGGCAGCGCGCTGGGCCCGGTTGAGCTCGGCCTTGGTCAGTCCGGTGTCCTGCGCCGCCGAGTCACCGCCGGGCACGACGAACATCGCGACCACCAGACCGATGACCACCACGGCCGCGGCCGCGCCGATCCCGCCCCACAGCAGCAGCCTGTTGCGGCGCTTCGCCGCGGCGCGGGCGACCTCCACCTCGGCGGAGTAGATCGGGATGACCTTGAGGATCTCACCGGCGACGGGGTGGCCGAGCCGGATCTCGCTCTCCTCGTCGATCGCCTCGCTCGCCAGCGGCTTCCCCTTGAGGAAGGAGCCGGCCTGGGAGCCGTTCTCGAAGGTCCAGCCGCCCGGCTTGGCCACCAGACGCGCGTGCTGACGCGAGACGCCCTGATCCTCGAGCACCACCGAGTTGTCGGAGGAGCGGCCGATGGTGACCGTGACCGGGTGGCGGAAGCGGTGCTCCTTGCCCTCGGCGACCAGCAGCAGGTCGGGCCCGGTCGGCTGGCTCGGCGGCTCGCCCGGCGCGCCGGGACGCGCCTTCCCCGGCACGATCGTCATCTCGGAGATCTCGTGGTCCGAGGAGGACGGCGGGCTCCCGGCCGGGGCCGACGGCCTGCTCGGCGGTGCCGCGGGCACGGCCGCGGGAGCAGGAGCGGAGGGAGCAGGCGGTGCCGGCGGCGGGGTCGAGGTGGGCGCTGCCGTCGCCGTCGTCGGAGGAGGCGGCGGCGCGGGCGCCTGGGCGCGCGGAGCGCCCGCTGCCAACGGCGCGTCGTCGAGAGTGACGGTGATCGTCGAGCCCGGCCCCGCCGGGCCGAGCTGGATCTGGGTCGCCCCGGTCAACGGCACCTCGGTGACACGGCTGCCGGCGACGTACGTCCCTCCGGCGGAGCCGACGTCGACCAGCTTCCACCCGGCGGGATCGGGTCTGAGCTCGGCATGGGCGCGAGAGACCGAGGTGGAGGCGAGCACCACATCGGCGTCGATCGAGCGCCCTATTCTGACGATCTTGTCGGGTGGGAAGCTGAGCGCGCGTCCCGATACGTCTACGCGAAGCGTCTGCATGCACAGATCATGCACCGAGTTGGCCCGATCCGGGTGTCACGAATCGAGGATTCGCGAACTCGGATCGAGCCAACTTCGTCTGCGCCGCTCAGCGGCGGGTCCTCAAGCCGTGTCCGAAGGCGTAGAGCGGGTCGTAGTCGGCGTCGCCGACGTTGATCGGCTCCTGGTCGACCGAGCGCGGCCAGGTCACCGGAAGCTTGCCGGTGAACGCTCGCTTCCCGAAGAGCACGTCGGCCACTCCCCTGCCCTCGCTGCCTGGCAGCCAGCAGGCCACCAGCGCGTCGATCTGGCCGAGCAGGTCGGGCGGGACGATCATCGGGCGTCCGGAGACGACGAGCACGGTGCAGGTCGCTGCCGCCGCACAGACCGTCTCGATCGCCGCGGTGTCCTCCTCGCTGATCTGCATGGTCAGCGGCGGCCGGAGCTCGGTCTCCCCCGGGTCGTAGCCCCACTGCGGGCCGCCGACGTCGCCGAACCCCTCGGCGTAGGGGTGCTCGCCGACCACGACGACGCCGTGGGCCCCCGCCGGCACCGGCGCGGAGGCGTCGGGCGAGTGGGTCACCTCGCCGCGGGCGGCGGCCGAGATTCCGTCGAGGATCGTGTCGCCCGGGATCTGGTGGGTCGAGTTGCCCTGCCAGCTGATCGTCCAGCCGCCGGCCTGGTCACCGATGCTGTCGGCCTTGCTGCCCGCGACATAGACGTCGTCCCCGCCCGAGAGCGGCAGCGTACGGTGCGAGTTCTTCAGCAGCACCTGCGACTTCGCGACCGCCTCCCGGGCCACGCGACGGTGCGCTTCGCTGCCGATCTCGTCGATGTTGCGCCGGTCGGTGAACGGCTTCTCGAACAGGCCCAGCTCGAACTTGGCGGTCAGGATGCGCGAGACCGCGTCGTCGATGCGTGCCGTCGGGACGGCGCCGTCCTCGACGGCCGAGGTCAGCGTCTCGATGAACTGCGGATAGCCGACGGGATCGCCGGAGAACGGCTCCATGAACATGTCGACGCCGGCGTTGACCGAGGCGGCCACCTGCTCGGCGTACGTCCCCGGGATCTGGTGGATCGCCCGCCAGTCGGAGATCACCAGGCCGTCGAAGTCCCGCTTCTCCTTGAGCCAGCCGGTGACCAGCTCTTTGTTGGCGTGCATCTTGACCGGGTTGCCGAGGCCGTCGTCGGTCCAGTCGACGCTGGAGAAGGACGGCATCACCGAGCCGACGTCGTGCTTCTTGACGGCGGCGATGTAGGGCGAGAGGGCCAGCTTCTCGAACTCGGCACGCGAGGTCTGCGTGATGCCCTGGTCGACGGTGTAGTCGCCCTCACCGGTGCCGAAGACGGTGAAGCCGTCGCCGGCGAAGTGCTTGGCGGTCGCGAGCACGCGGTCAGGGTCGTCCAGCTGGCCCTGACGGCCCTGGAACCCCTCGATCATCTGCGACATCTTGGTGGCCAGCTTCGGGTCCTCCCCGAACGACTCGTACGTCCTCCCCCACCTGTCCTCGCGGGCGACGCAGATGCACGGCGCGAAGGTCCACTGCGGCCCGGTGGCGCGGGTCTCCTCGGCGGTGATGTGGCCGATCCGCTCGGCGAGCTTCGGATCGCGCGTCGCACCCAGGCCGATGTTGTGCGGGAAGACGGTGGCACCGTGGAGGTTGTTGTGGCCGTGGACGGAGTCGACGCCGTAGAGCAGCGGGATGCCGAGCCGGGTGGAGAGAGCCTGCTCCTGGAAGGCGTCGACCGTGTCGGCCCAGGCCTCCGGGGTGTTGCCGTCGGGGACGGAGCCACCACCGGAGAGCACGCTGCCGAGGCCGAGCTCGGCGATCTGGCCGGGGTCGTCGACGACGTCGACCCGCTCTGCCTGGGCCATCTGTCCGACCTTCTCGGCGAGGGTCATCCGGGCCAACAGGTCGTCGACCCTCTTCTCGGTCGAGAGACGCGGGTTCTTGTAGGGCGTCGTGTGATCGGCGCGCGTGGGCGCGTCGGCGGCGGGCACATCGGTGGGCACATCGGCGGGCACGGCGCTGGACGCGGGGGCGACGAGGAGCGTGGCGCACAGCAGCCCGGCGAATGCCGAGGCTCCGATCGCGCCGCGCCGTCTGTGGGGAGTTCGCACGGGACAGGCCTCCTGAGATCGAACCGCGAGCTCTCCGATGAGCCGGCGGGAGCACTCGTGAGAGCGCTTCCACATCGTGACGTCGATCACATTGGAGGTCAACGGCTACGCGTGCGTAATAGCCGAAGGTCCTGGCTGCGGTCCGACCCGGCCATGCCCCGGGTCAGGCTCAGATCTGGTCGAGCAACCAGGACGGCCCGAGCGCGGTGGCACCGCCGCAGCGAGCCTGCAGCATCCGGTCGGCGGTCACCAGCGTCACCCGGTCGCCCTTCGTCACTGCCTCACGGACGACGTCGACGATCGCCGCGTCGCCGTCCTTCGGCGCATGGACGGTGCGGACGTGGGCATCCTTGCCAGCACGTACGCCGCCCTTGGCCTGCCCCTCCAGCACCAGGACGATCTTGTCGTGCGGGAGATCGGCCACCAGGAGCGCCTCGTGCAGCCGCCGCGCGGCGCCGGCGCGGTCCTTCCACCAGCCGTCGGGGCGGGAGCCGACGACGTTCGCGCCGTCGACGACCATCACCGTTGCCATACGGCCCAGAATATGGTGTCGGCGTCGTCGCCCGATGCACGGCCCTTGCTGCAACTTCGGCACTTGTGCGCGGAAGTTGCGTGTCGTGATCGGCTGCGAGGGGCTACTCCCGCGCATGTGCGTGGAACTGGCTGGCGACTCGTCAGCTCTCCGACGCGATCCCGTCGAGCACCGAGGCGATGAACGGGGACTTCCCTGCCCGGTAGGCCGTCCTGTCTTCGTCATCGGCGGCGGAGAGCCGGCGTTTGATCGCGGCGTACGTCTCGCGGTCTTCGGCATTCGTGCGCAGGTGGTCGCGGAAGGCCAGCCAGGTCGGCCACGCCTCCGAGGACTTCTCGACCACATGCAGGTGATGGGTGCGATAGGCGACCGACGGCGAACACCACGACCACTTACGTTGCTCGACGTCGCCAGGCTCAGGGGCCGCGACCCAGCCGACATCCCTCAGCGCAGGCAGGGTGCTTCCCGCCGCCTCGTAGGAGGTCACCACGGCGAGCATGTCGATGATCGGCTTGGCGGGCAGGCCGGGCACTGACGTACTCCCGATGTGCTCGACCGCGCGCACCAGCTGATCCTCCAGGATCGGTTCCACCAGCGACCGCGCCGACTCGAACGACCCCGCCCAATGCGGGGAGTGGTCGACGACGACGATGCGGTCGCCGCGGGTCACTTCAAGAACTTGGAGAAGTCCGAGGGCAGGTTGAGCTCGGCGGCAGCCTTCTCGTAGTCGATCTCCTCGCCGCCCTGGGTGCCGAACGGGTTGGCGGCGGCCGGCTTCTTGGCGGCGTCGGCCTTGGCCTGCTGGGCGGCCTTGGCCGGGTTGCCGGACTTGCGCGCGCCCTTGCCCTTCTTCTTCTGGGCGACCTGCTTGGCGCCGGCGCGCTTGCCGAAACCGGCACCGGGAGCGCCCGGCATTCCGGGCATACCGCCACCGGAGGCGAGCTGCTTCATCATCTTCGAGGCTTCGGTGAAGCGCTGGATGAGCTGGTTGACGTCGGAGACCTGACGGCCCGAGCCCTTCGCGATGCGGGCGCGGCGGGAGCCGTCCAGGATCTTCGGGTTGGCGCGCTCGGCGGGGGTCATCGACTGGATGATCGCCTTGATCCGGTCGATCTCGCGCTCGTCGAAGTTGTCGAGCTGCTCGCGGAACTGGCCCATGCCGGGCAGCATCCCCATCAGCTTCGACATCGAGCCGAGCTTCTGCAGCTGCTGCATCTGCTTGAGGAAGTCGTCGAGCGTGAACTCGCCGCTCGCGATCTTGGCCGCGTCCTGCTCGGCCTGCCCCTGGTCGAAGGTCTTCTCGGCCTGCTCGATCAGGGTGAGCATGTCGCCCATGTCGAGGATGCGGCCGGCCATCCGGTCGGGGTGGAACAGGTCGAAGTCGGTCATCTTCTCGCCGTTGGAGGCGAACATGACCGGCTTGCCGGTGATCTCGACGATCGACAGCGCCGCACCACCGCGGGCGTCACCGTCGAGCTTGGTGAGCACGACACCGTCGTAGCCGACGCCGTCGAGGAAGGCCTGCGCGGTGTTGACCGCGTCCTGACCGATCATCGCGTCGACGACGAAGAGCACCTCGTCGGGGTTGACCGCCGCCTTGATGTCGGAGGCCTGCTTCATCAGCTCCTCGTCGATGCCGAGGCGGCCGGCGGTGTCGACGATGACGACGTCGTGGAGCTTGCGCTTGGCCTCCTCGACCGCGTCGCGAGCGACCTCGACGGGGTTGCCGACGCCGTTGCCGGGCTGCGGCGCATAGACGGGGACGTTGACCCGCTCACCGTTGACCTGGAGCTGGTTGACCGCGTTGGGCCGCTGCAGGTCGGCGGCGACCAGGAGCGGAGCCTTGCCCTGCTCCTTGAGCCACAGCGCGAGCTTCGCGGCCAGGGTGGTCTTACCGGCACCTTGGAGACCCGCGAGCATGATGACGGTCGGGCCGGTCTTGGCGTAGCGGAGCCGGCGGGTCTCGCCGCCCAGGATCGTGACCAGCTCGTCGTTGACGATCTTGACGATCTGCTGGGCGGGGTTCAGCGCCTGGCTGACCTCCTCGCCGCGGGCGCGCTCCTTGACCTTGGCGACGAACGCACGCACCACCGGCAGGGCGACGTCGGCCTCGAGCAGCGCGATCCTGATCTCGCGTGCGGTGGCATCGATGTCGGCATCGGTGAGGCGGCCCTTGCCCCGGATGTTCTTGAACGTCGTGGCGAGCCGGTCGGAGAGCGTGGCGAACAAAGCGGTCCTTCAGCAGTAACGAGATGTGGGTCCAAGACTAACGAACGGATGTACGTGGGGTGCTATTCGGCAGCCCCGACCGCTCGCCGAGTCACCTCGGTCAGCGCTCGAGAGCAGCACGCACCGCGTGGGCCGCCTCGGCCGCCCGCTGGTCGCCGAGCGCCCCGGCATGGGCCTCGTGCAGGTAGAACACGTCGACGGCCTGAGGACCGAGCGTGGAGATGTGCGCGGAGCGTACGGCGATGTCGAGCCTCGTCAGGGCCGCCGCGACGGTGTGGACGACGCCCGGGCGGTCGATCGTGCGCACCTCGAGGACGGTGGCGGTGCTCGACGCCTCCGGACGTACGACGACCGAGGGCGGCCTCGCCGACGCGGCCGCGCTCGGCGCCAGCCGCTCGGCCGGGTCGAGTCGGCCCTCGGTGATCGCCGAGAAGCGGGTGCGGAGCACGGCGGAGTCGACGTAGCTGTCACCGACGTCCCACACGCTGACCGCGAACGCTCCCTGCTGCCACACGCGACAGGCACGCACCGGCAGCCGGGCGATCGCGAAGGTCGCGGCCAGGTCGGCGAGCAGACCGATACGGTCCGGCGCGATCGCCCACACCCGGGCACCGTCGGCGAGCGGCTCGGCCCGGAACGACGCCGCCCCGGAACGTACGCCGTCGGGGATCTCGACCGCGTCGTAGGTGCGCTCCTGGGCGTCGATGCCGGTGTCGAGGACCTTCGCGGCCCGGCCGGCGAGGTCACGGACGAGCCGGGCGCGCCAGGTGGTCCAGGCCTTCGGGCTGGTGGCGCGCGCATCGGCCTCGGTCAGCGCGGTCAGGAGCGCGAGCGCCTCCGCCTCCCCCATCGTCTCGACCACGAGGTCGACGGTCGCCGGGTCGTCGGGGTCACGGGTCGTCGCGGTGGTCGAGAGGAGCAGGTGCCGGCGCACCAGCTGGGCGATCAGCTCGACCTCTTCGGCCGGGAAGCCCATCCGGGCGGCGATCCGGCGGGCGATCGGCTCCCCCGCGACGCTGTGCTCGGTCAGCGAGCCCTTGCCGATGTCGTGGAGCAGCGCGGCCGCCAGGAGCACGTCGGGGCGAGCGACGCGCGGCAGCAGCGGCACCGCCTCGATGCAGGTCTCGATGGTGTGCCGGTCGACGGTGTAGCGGTGGATGATCGAGGCGTGCGGGAGCAGCCGGATGCGCTCCCACTCGGGCAGGATCCGCGAGATGGCGCCGGTCTCCTCGAGCGTCTCCCACACGGCCAGCAGCCCTCGACCGGCACCCAGCAGGCGTAGGAAGAGCTGGCGTGCCTCCTCCGGCCACGGGTCGGGCAGCTCCGGGGTGTCCTTGGCCAGGCGCGCGGCCGTCGGCGGGGCCAGCGCCACCCCGTGCTCGGCGGCCGACGCCGAGGCCCGCAGGAGCATCAGCGGGTCGCGCGCCGGACGGGCGCCGGGCACGAGCACGACCTCTCCCGAGGAGAGCGCCAGCCCGCCGCCGAGCGGCGTCAGCCGAGGTCGGCGCGCCGCCTTCGCGGGGGGCCGGTCGAGCACTCCGTCGACCCGTCGCCAGGCCAGATGGGAGAGGTGGGTGAGGCGGCGGCCGATGGTGCGTACGTGGGCCTGCGCCGTGCGTGCGTCGGCCAGGTCGAGCCGATCGGCGAGCTCGTCCCACATCTCCGGCACGATCCGGTCGCCGGCGCGCCCGGCGATCTCGTGGACGAGGTCACGCACGTCGAGGAGGGCACGACGAGACGCCTCGAGCTCGACCGCCGGGACGTCGACGAGCCAGGTGGCGACGATCGCCTTGATCACCACGGCGTCTCGCAGGCCCCCGGCCATCTCCTTCACCTCGGGCACCGAGGCGTGCGCGAGCTCACCGGCCCGGCGATGACGCTCGAGGCTCAGCGACCTCAGCTCGGGCAGCAGGGCGCGGGCGTGCCTGCGCCAGTGCGCGAGCATCGTCGTACGCAGCCGCAGCACGAGCCCGCGGTCGCCGGCCAGGTGCCGGATGTCGAGCAGCCCCAGCGCGACCCGCAGGTCACCGGTCGAGGCGGAGAGCATCTCGGAGAAGGAGCGCACCGAGTGGTCGAGCTCGGGCGCTACGTCCCAGAGCGGATACCAGACCTGCTCGGACACCGCTCCCGGGGAGACCTCGTCGTCGTGGACCAGCACGACGTCCCAGTCGGAGAACGGTGCGAGCTCACCGCGCCCGTAGCCACCGACCGCGACCAGCGCGACCCCGACCTCGGGGCCGTCTGCGGCTGCGTACGCCTCGGCGCACTGCGCATCGGCAGCGGCGGTGCGCTCCGCACGGCCCTCAGCGCTCACGCGAGGCACAGCTCATCGAGACTCGGATGACAGGTCGGCCGGCACGTCGCTGGCGCGGTCAGATGGCGCTGTCGTCGCGGTCGCCGGTGCGCACCCGGACGATCGTCTCCAGCGGCGAGACCCAGACCTTGCCGTCGCCGATGCGCTCGGTCTTGGCCGAGGTCTCGATGGCGTTCACGACCGCGTCGACCTCGTCGTCGGGCACAGCGATCTCGATGCGGATCTTGGGCACCAGCGCGACGTCGTACTCAGCACCTCGGTAGACCTCGGTGTGGCCCTTCTGACGCCCGTAGCCGGACACCTCCGAGACGGTCATGCCGGTGACGCCGACAGCCTCGAGGGCGACGCGGACGTCCTCCCACTTGTGGGGTTTGATCACTGCGGTGACGAGCTTCATTTCTCTCCTCCGGTGGGGAATCGGTGGGCCGAGACTCGGGGCGAAGCCTAGTTGGCGCGCGCGGTCTCGGCTCAGAGCGCCTCGGTGTCGCGGGCGCCCGTGCGCACGCGGACGACCGACTCGATCTGGCTGAGCCAGACCTTCCCGTCGCCGATCCGCCCTGTCTGCGCGGCCTTCACGACGATGCCGACGACGTCTTCGGCGTCCTCGTCCTCGACCACGATCTCGATGCGGATCTTCGGCACCAGGGCGATGTCGTACTCGGCACCTCGGTAGACCTCGGTGTGGCCCTTCTGCCGGCCGTAGCCGCTCACCTCCGAGACGGTCATGCCGGTCACGCCGAAGGCTTCCAGAGCCCCGCGTACGTCCTCCCACTTGTGGGGTTTGATCACTGCGGTCACGAGCTTCACGAGATGGCGCCTCCAGAGGTCGTTGGTCCTGTCATCGTCGCCGCCACCTTCGCCCGATCAGGTTTCGACACCCCGAAGGCCGTGTTTCCACTGTGTAACAGAGTGTTGGTCCGTACGTCGCCAAAGCGTCAAAACTGGCCGGATTTGCCCCGCGCCGGACACTCCTGAAGCCGCCAAAGGTCGCTACCCTCGTCGCATGTCGCACTACGCCGTCGAGATCGACCTCGAACAGCCCAACACGAGTCATGTGCAGGTCATCGATCTGGCCTCTGCTGCCTCGGGGCCGGAGACCGGCGCCACGCGGGTCCTCGACGTCGGCTGCTGGACCGGCGAGGTCGGCCGCATCCTGACCGAGCGCGGCTGCAGCGTGACCGGCATCGAGATCGACACCGAGGCAGCGCGTCTGGCCGAGAAGGTGCTCGACCGGGTCGTCGTCGCCGACCTCGACGAGAAGCCGCTGACCGAGCTGGTCGAGCCGGGCTCGTTCGACGTGGTGATCTTCGCCGATGTGCTCGAGCACCTCGTCGACCCGAGGGCGGCGCTCGAGCAGGCCCGCGAGCTGCTCGCGCCGGGCGGGCGGGTGGTCATCTCGATCCCCAACGTCACCCACGGCTCGGTGCGGCTCGCGCTGCTCCAGGGGCGCTGGCAGACCACCGAGACCGGCCTGCTCGACCGCACCCACATCAAGTTCTACTCGCGCGAGGGGCTGGCCACGCTCTTCACCGAGGCCGGCTACGCGATCGAGGACCTGCGCGGCACGACCGCCGACCCGCTCAACGTCGAGGTCGCCATCGACCCGGCCGACCTTCCTGAGGCGAGCGTGGAGTGGGTGCGCCGCCAGCCCGACGCGCTCGTCTACCAGTTCCAGCTCTCCGCCCGCCCGCTCGCCGACGGTGAGAGCTCGGCGGCAGTGCCCGATCTCGTCGAGGCCGCTCCGGCCGAGGACGTACGCCTGCGCGACGCGCACACGAAGCGATTCGAGGAGGTGCACCGCTCGCGGCTGGCCACCCGCGACCACATCCTCGGCGTGCAGGCCTCCGCCAACTCCGCCCAGGCGCGGGTCGGTGTGCTGTCCAAGCAGCTGCGCGAGTCGCGAGCGATCAACAAGCGCCGCCGCGAGCGGATCGAGCGCCTGCGCGGCAAGGTCGCCGGCCTCGAGGCCGACCTGACCTACGCGACCCGCCACCCGGTGCGCAACTTCGGTCGCCGCGTCGTACGCCGCCTCCGCCGAGTCGGCGCATCCTGACCGAAATCCACGTCGAGTCGGCTCGTCCTGACCAAAAATCACGTCGAGTCGGCGCGTTAGAACGAGCCGACTCGGCGATGGATCTGGTCAGAACGGGCCGACTCGACGCAGTGGTCGGTCAGCGGACGCCGTTGGAGTAGCCCTCGCGGACGTGCTCGTAGCTGCCCCAGCGGTTGTTCATGAAGTCCTTCTCCCAGTCGTGGACGGCGTTGTCACGGCTCACGGACTCGAAGTGGAAGAGCACGACCTCGTGCAGCCAGACGAGCCGCAGCCCGAGGGAGCGGCGCACCTTGAGGCACAGGTCGACGTCGTTGTAGTTGACCGGCAGCCGCTCGCTGAACCCGCCGGCGTCGAAGAAGACCTCACGCCGCATCGCCACGCACGCGCCGGTCAGGGCCGAGGTCTCCCGGTTCATGTGCAGCTCACCGTGGTTGCCTCGCTCGTCGGGGCGTGACCGGTAGTAGGCGTGGGTGATGGTGCCGCTGCCGTAGACCAGCCCGGCGTGCTGGATGCGGAGATCCTCGAAGAGGAGCTTGGGGCCGGTCATCCCGACGCCCGCCTCGCGCAGCGGAGCGATCAGGTGCTCGATGACCCCCTCGGAGTAGGCCTCCATGTCGTCGTTGAGGAAGACCAGCACGTCGCCCGAGGCGTGCGCGGCGCCGACGTTGCACTTGGCGCTGAAGCTGAACTTCTCGGTGAACTCGACCAGCTTGATGTCGGCGCCCTCGATCGCCCGCAGCGCATCGAGCACCGGGGCCGGCGTCGGGGTGTCGTAGACGATCACGAACTCGAGGTTGCGGTGCCGGGAGGAGGCGACCACGGAGCGCACCGTCTCCACGACCATCGCGCGCAGATGGCCCCACACGATCGCGCTGGTGCCGATGGTCGGGATGATCACGCTGACCGGTGTGTCCAGGTCGGGCTCGCGCTCGACCCGGTAGAGGCCCGGCGAGACGCCGCGCTCGGCGCGTGCGCGGATGCCGAGCCGGTCCAGATGAGCCTGCACGGCGCGTACGCCGGCCTCCCAGGCGTACGGCTTGGCCTGGTTGTCGGCTGCGGCCGACCCCGGCACCTGACGCCAGTGGTAGAGCGCGCCGGGCACGTGCACGATGCGGCGGGCGCGCTCGCTGACCCGCATCACCAGGTCGTGGTCCTGGGAGCCGTCGAAGCCCTCGCGGAAGCCACCGACCTCCTCGACGATCGAGCGCCGGAAGACCGAGAAGTGGGTGCAGTAGTTGTGGTGGCGCAGCCGCTCGGGCGACCAGTCGGGCTTGTAGTAGGGGTGGACGAGCTCGCCCGTGTCGGTCATCAGGTCTTGATCGCTGTAGGCGTAGTCGAGATCCTCGAACCGGTCGTAGGCGTCGACCATCTTCTCCAGGGCGTTCGGCTGGAGCACGTCGTCGTGGTCGAGCAGCGCGATCAGCTCGCCGGTCGCCTCGGCCAGCGACGAGCTGGAGGCGGCCACGATGCCGCCGTTCTCGGCACGCTCCACGATCCGCACCCGAGGCTCTGCGGCCGCCAGCTCGCGCAGCCTCGGCAGCACCCAGGGCTCCGGCGAGCAGTCGTCGCTCAAGATCCACTCCCAGTCGGCGAAGCTCTGGGCGAGGACGGAGGCGATCGTGTCCTCGAAGGCATCGGCGGGCGGGTTGTAGACAGCGGTGATCAGCGAAACCCGAGGCGACGACATGCACCCAGCCTATGGGGCGCCACAGATAGGGTGAGGGCCGACATCCCATCGTCTCGGAGGTTTAACACGTGTCTCGGTTGGCAGTGCTGGCGACATTCGACACCGAGGGGCGGCTGTGGCCGCACGTGCGCCACCAGATCGAGGCGTACGCCGCGGCAGCCGAGGTGATCGTGGTCTCCGCCGGCGGCCTGGCCGAGGCGGACCGCGCCTGGGCGCAGGCACGGGCGACGGTGGTCGAGCGCGGCAACGACGGCTATGACTTCGGCTCCTACCGGGCCGGTCTGGAGGCGGCCGGCGACCTGGGTCGCTTCGACCTGGTCCTGCTGGCCAACGACAGCTTCATCGGCCCGGTCGTGCCGCTCGAGCAGATCATCGAGGAGATGTCCGCGCGCGGCGTCGACTTCTGGGGCCTGACCCGCAACGGCGAGATGGGCGACCACCTCCAGAGCTACTTCGTGGGCTTCGAGCCGGCCGCGGTCGCCTCCGAGGCGTTCGTCGAGTTCTGGCGCGACTTCGAGCCGATCGACGACCGCGGCGAGGTGATCAAGCGCTACGAGGTCGGCCTGACCCATCGTCTGGCCGAGGCCGGGCTCAACTATGACGCCTACTTCGTGCCCCGCGCCCACGAGCGTCGCCGGGCGCGGGCGCGACGGTCGTGGATGGGGGTCAACATCACCTTCGACCCCGACACCGACCCGCACCTGCTGCCGAACAAGCTCGCCGAGTGGGCTCTGGTGCGCAACATCGGCAACCAGCCGCCCAACCCGTGCATCACGATGGCCGACAGCGTCCTCGACGCGGGCCGGCTGCCGATCGTGAAGATCGAGACGCTGCGCGACGACCCGTACGCCCTCGACGCCGAGGCGCTGCTGTGGCAGTGCGAGCGCGCCCACCCCGAGGTCTTCGCGGGCGTACGCGACTACCTCGACGGCACCCGGGAGGCGCGCGGCCGGCGGCTGACCAAGGTCGAGCCGCTGACCCCCGAGCGGCGTCTCGACGGGCGCTCGCTCGCCTACGGCACCCATGTCTCCCGCGGCACCTGCGGGGTGCGTCCCTCCAGCCGGTTCGCGCCCGGTTCGCTCGACGGCGACAACACCGCCCCCGCGCAGGTCGCGGCCCTGGTCGGCACGGCGTCGGCCGTGCTCGAGGTCAGCTGCTGGACCGGTGAGATCGGCCGCCGACTGAGCGCACAGGGGTGCCGGGTGACGGGCGTCGAGGCCGACGCCGAGGCCGCTGCGTACGCACGCAAGGAGCTGGCCGACGTGGTGGTCGCCGACCCGGTGACCACTCCCCTGACCGACCTGTTCGCCCCTGGCAGCTTCGACGTGGTGGTGCTCGCCGAGATCCTCGAGTACGCAGCCGACCCGGCTGCCCTCCTCGAAGAGGCCCGTGCGCTGCTGGCCCCCGGCGGCCAGATCGTGCTCTCCTCCCCCAACGCCTCCCACGGGTCGCGACGCCTCGCGGCGCTGCAGGGTCACTGGTCGACGCAGGCTCTGCCCGTCGACCGTACGCCGCTGCAGTCCTTCAACCGCGCCGGCCTGCTGCGTCTGCTCGCCGACGCCGGCCTGACCGCGACCTCGCTGCGCGGCACCGTAGCCGACCCGTTGGTCTCCGACGTCGGGGTGCCGGAGGCATCCCTGCCCTATGCGGTCGCCGAGTGGGTGCGCGACCAGCCCGACGCGATGATCGAGTCGATCCAGGTCGCCGCCCGGCCGCTGGTGCCCGGCGAGCGCCCGCTCGAGACTCCGGAGCTGGTGCCCGCGGTGGACCCCGCGGGCCCACGTCTCCGCGACGCGCACACCCAACGCGCCGAGCTGATCAGGGCCGAGCGCCGAGCCGGACGTCGGCTGCCCAAGCGCGTGGCAGCGCTCGAGGAGCAGGTGCGCCGGCTGGAGGCCGAGCTGGCCCGCAACCCCTTGCGTCGGGCCGCGGGCCGGCTCAAGCGCCGGATCTTCTGACGAGGTCGGACGGCCTCTGCCTGAGGCTCGGCCTCAGCCGAGCAGCGCGTCGACGAAGGCCTCGGGGGTGAACGGAGCCAGGTCGTCGGCGCCCTCGCCGAGCCCGACGAGCTTGACGGGCACACCGAGCTCGCGCTGCACGGCGACCACGATGCCGCCCTTGGCGGTGCCGTCGAGCTTGGTGAGCACGATGCCGGTGACGTCGACGGCCTCGCTGAAGACGCGGGCCTGGATGAGCCCGTTCTGACCGGTGGTGGCGTCGAGCACGAGCAGCACCTCGGTGACCGGGGTCTGCTTCTCGATGACGCGCTTGACCTTGCCGAGCTCGTCCATCAGACCGGCCTTGTTCTGCAGCCGGCCGGCGGTGTCGACGATGACGGTGTCGACGCCGCCGTCAAGGCCCTGCTTGACCGAGTCGAAGGCGACGCTGGCGGGGTCGGTGCCCTCCGGGCCGCGGACGACCTCGACGCCGACGCGCTCGCCCCAGGTGGTGAGCTGCTCGGCGGCCGCGGCGCGGAACGTGTCGGCCGCGCCGAGCACGACCTTGCGGTCCTCGGAGACCAGGATGCGGGCGAGCTTGCCGGTGGTGGTGGTCTTGCCGGTGCCGTTGACACCGACCATCAGCACCACGCCCGGAGCGTCGTCGGCGCCGCTGACCTGGAGGCGGCGATCCATGTCGGGGTCGACCAGCTTGATCAGCTCGTCACGCAGCGCGGCCTTCGGGTCGGCCTTGGCGCCCTCGACCCGCAGCCGGGTGCGCAGCCCCTCGACCAGCTCCTGGGTCGGGGCGACACCGATGTCGGCGGTGAGCAGCACATCCTCGATGGACTCCCAGGTGTCCTCGTCGAGGCGGTCGCTGGAGAGCAGGCCCAGCAGGCCGCGACCCAGCGCGTTGGATCCGGCCAGGCGCTGCCGCAGCCGCACCAGCCGCGACGCGGTGCTCTCCGGCTTCTCGACGACCGGAGCCTCGGGCTCGGCCGCCGGCTCCTCGGTCTTCGGCTCGGCGCCCGGCTCGGTGGTCGGCTCGGTGCCCGGCTCGGTGGTGGTGGAGTCGGGAGGGGTGATGACATCGGTCCCCGCCTGCTTCGGCAGCGAACGGTCCTTGCGGCGCTTGGTGGTGGTGACCAGGCCGGCGATGCCGCCGCCGATGATCGCGACTGCGGCGACCGCGATGATGACGATGAGGGTGACCATGTCCATGGGCCTCATCCAATCAAACTAGTGAGACTTTCCCGTAGTCCCTGACCGGCCCTCGTCACCGAGCATCTCGGTGAGATGGTCCTCGCGGCGCTCCTGGAGACGCGTGGCGGGGCCGAGCGTGGGGGCCGTGTCGACGGCTCGCTCCATCGCTTCGCCGAGCTTGGTGGCGTACGGCATCTTCTGCCCGCGGTGCGGGAAGACCGTGTAGACGATCACGAGCCCGGCGACGCCGACGATCAGCAGCATCGCCACGAAGATGACAAAAATGGTCAGCACTGCTCCGCCAGCCCCCTCTGGTTGTACGCGCGGTGACGTCCACCTTCCCACACCCGGCGCACGACCTCGCAATGCCACGCGGCCCGCTCCGGCGTGGCCCGGGGCACACCGCGGCGTACGGCGCGGGATCTCGACAACGTCCACCCGGCCGGTAGGGTTTCGCGCCATGAGGATCATCGGGACAATGATGGTCCGGGACGAGGTCGACATCGTCGCCGCGATGATCGAGCACCACCTGGACCAGGGTGTCGACACGCTGATCGTCACGGACAACGCCTCTCTCGACGGCACCGCCGAGGTGCTCGAGCGCTATGCCGCGACGGGGCGCGTCGAGCTCCATCACGACCCCGTGCACCAGAAGCAGCAGGGCAAGGTCGTCACCGAGATGGCACGGCGGGCCCGCACCCACTTCCGCGCCGACTGGGTGCTCAACCTCGACGCCGACGAGTTCCTCGTGCCGAAGGACAAGGGCCTCACCGTGCGCCAGGCGCTCGAGGCGACTCCGCTCTCGCTGAACGCGTTCACCGTCGACGTCGAGAACCTCGTCGGTCCACCCGCCTGGTCGGGCGGCGGCCTCAACCGCCTCCACTGGCGCGACCGCCGCCCCGAGGCGACGCTCGAGGCCGCCGGGCTGCACGCCCACCCGACGCCCAACGCGGTCCACCGCGGTGAGTCCGACATCAAGGTCGTCCAGGGCAACCACTTCGTCTCCCTGCCCAGCAACGGTCAGCCCGAGGCAGCGGTGGAGATGGAGGTGCTCCACCTCCCCTGGCGCTCCTGGGCCCAGCTCGAGCGCAAGGTGATCAACGCGGGCAAGGGCTATCAGGCCAACCCCGAGCTGAAGCCGAGCCCGCGCCACCACGGGATGCGCGACTACCAGCGCTATCTCGCCGGCACGCTGCAGGACGCCTATCTGGCCCGCACCCCCACCCGCGCCGAGCTCGCTGCCGGCGCCTTCTCCGGCGACTACGCTCTCGACGAGTGGCTCTCCAACCATCTCCAGATCGTGCTCGGCCGGTCGTTGTTCCCTGATCTCCTCCGCGACGTGCTCGACCCCGAGACCGACAAGCCGGTGCCCGACGACGAGCACGCTCGCGGAGCCGAACGCGGCCGGACAGCGCTGGCCGCCGAGCCCTACATCCCACCCCGCACACGCTGATCTCTCGCAAAGGAGTCCGTCTTGCCCACCTTCAGGGGCGCCGTACGCCGCGGCCTTGCCGCCGCGGGTCTGCAGACCGTCCGTGCCGCCGACGCCGAGGCTACCCGCCTGCACGACCGGATCGACGAGCTCAAGCAACGCAACCAGAAGCTGCGTACGAAGGTGGACAGGCTGCAGGGCGACCGCAACCACACCACCGCGGTGCCGGCCATCCCCGGCCAGGACCGTCTCGGCCTGCGCCGCGAGCAGGTGCTCGCCGGGGTCGAGCCCGACGCCCTGATCCTGGAGATCGGCCCCGCGCACAACGCGATCCTGCCCAAGCGCGACGGCTATGACGTACGCATCGTCGACTATCTCGACCGCGACGGCCTGGTCAAGCGCTACTCCGGCTTCTCGCAGTACGACCCCGACGACATCGAGGAGGTCGACTACGTCTTCCGGCCGGGTGCGCCCTGGTCGGAGGTGATCCCCGAGCGCTTCGACCTCGTGGTCGCCTCCCACGTCATCGAGCACACCACCTCGATGATCGACTTCGTCAACGAGTGCGAGAAGCTGCTGCGGCCCGACGGCGTGCTGGCGCTGGTCATCCCCGACCACCGCTACTGCTTCGACCGGTTCCGCGAGCGGGCCTCGATCTCGCGCGTCATCGACGCCTCGCTCAACCCGCCCGACGTGCACACCATGGGCGCGGTCATCGAGGAGCGCCTCAACGCGGCCAAGCACGGCGGCATCACCGCCTGGGGCCCGCGCCACAAGGGCGACTACACCTTCGCCAACGGCCTCGACGTGGTGAAGGCGAGCGGCGAGGAGGCCCGGCGCGGCGAGCGTTACATCGACACCCACAACTGGGTCTGCACCCCCAACCACCTCCGCCTCCTGCTCCAGGACCTCGCCGACCTCGGCTTCATCTCGATGCGCGAGACCTCCTTCCACGACACGGTCAAGCACGAGTTCTTCATCAACCTCTCCCCCACCGGCGCCGGCACCGGCCTGACCCGCGAAGAGCTCCTCGTGCTCGCCGACGACGAGCGGCGTGTCCTCGATCAGGCCGTCTTCGAGAAGTAGTCGAGAAGTCACCCCTGCAGGCCGAAAGGTCACCTACGCAGGTCGAGAAGTCACTCCTGCAGGTCGAGACGTCACCGCGGTGACGTCTCGACCTGCAGGAGTGACTCTTCGACCGGGTGGGTGGGTCAGCGGCGGCGGCGTGACTCGCGGAGCGCCAGAGCGGCGGTGAGCCCGACGACGACGCCGAGGAGGGTCTCGGCCAGGCGCGACCACAGCAGCATCTCGATGGGCTGCGGATGACCGAGCTGCACCATCAGCAGCGACAGCGGCGTGATGGTGATGAGAGCAAGGCCGTAGTGACGGCCGACGAGCAGCTCGGTCACGGCCTGGAGAAACGCCACGACGAGGGCGGTTGCCAGGGCTGGGAGCGATGCCGCGAGAAGCAGGCCCGCCAGGACCAGTCCGATGACGGTCCCGACCACTCGCTGCAGCCCGCGGGTGGTCTGGGCGAGCAGCCCGTCGACCCCGAAGGGCACGGCGGCGGCGACCATCGCCCAGTATGTGTGGCTCAGGCCGAGCACCGTCGAGACCGTTCCGGCGATCACCACCGCAGCCACCACGGCCGCCGTACGGTCGAGCTGGAACTCGCCGCGAGCAGGCTTCACCGACGCACCACGGGCGAGCAGCCGCTCCTCGAGAAGGCCGAGGAGCACCGCGATCGTGGCAGCGGCCACCGCGACCCCTCCGGCCACCACGACCCCGGGCGGAGCGACCGGCACCGCCGCACAGGTCGCCACCGCGAAGACCGGAAACAGCGGCCCCGGCGGACGGAGCACGAACCGGTCCGAGGCCATCGACCCGAGCGCCGCCACCAGCGCGGTCACCGGGATGACGAGCCAGCCGCGATGGGACGAGGTCGCGACGAGCGCACCGCCCACGACAGCAGCACACATCATCGCCCCGGTCGCTGCCTGCGTACGCCACCGGCCGCGTAGCGGCTGACGGCCGCCGAAGATGGAGGCGAACGTGCCGAAGCAGGCGTAGACCGCGAGCTCGATGTGTCCGACCGCGGCCAGCGTGGCCAGCCCGATGAGCAGCGTCAGGCTCGCGCGCCACGCGGGCGAATGGCTCCACGGCGCCGGAGAGACCCGCACCGACTCCCGCACCAACCGCTCGAGCCGGCTCCCCGCGATGCCCAACCCTTCTCCTTCACCGCTCCGGCCTCGTCATCGGACACTTTACGGCTCCGATCAGATCGGCGAGCACCGCGGCACGTATGGCCCGCTGTCGGTGACCCCTCGACCTGCAGAGGTGACTCTTCGACCTGCAGGAGTGACGTCTCGGCTAGGACAGGCCTCGCTTGGCGCGCTCCTCGAGGGCGATGTCGAGGAGCGACCGGGCGCGGGCGTCGAAACCGTGGTCGCAGTGGATGCGGGCGGCCTCGGCGCGGATGTGCTCCTCGGAGCCGAAGACGACCGACGGGTCGGGCATCGAGGACCACTTCACCAGGTCGTCGGGGCTCTCGTAGACCTGCACGGTGTCGCCGAAGACGTCGCGCAGACCCGCGACGTCGTCGGAGATGACTCGGGCACCCGACGCGACCGCGTCGAAGAGACGGTTGGAGATGAAGCCGTACTCACGCATGTCGGCCCAGTGGTCGTTGAGCACGACTCCGGCGGCGCGGTATTCCGCGCCGAGCCGGGCGTTGGGCATGTGCTGGGCCTTGATGTGATGGCGCGGGATGTAGGGCTCCCAGCCGTGGCCGTAGACGGAGAGCGGCAGACCCGCCGCGACGGCGTCGTGGATGATCGGGCGCTCGACGTCGCGGGAGGTGCCGACGAAGAGCACGGGGTGGCCGGAGTCGGGCAGGGCACGGTCCGGGTTGAACTGCTCGGGGTCGGTGGCCTGCAGCAGCGGGTCGATACGGATCCCCCAGCGCTGCGACATCCGCTCCGCCCACCGCGGGCCGGCCGCCAGAAGGCGGTCGAAGCCGGCGGCCTCGGCGCGGGTGACCGCGTCGGGGTGAGAGATCACCCAGCCGATGTTGATACGTCCGTCGGGAGAGGGGAAGTAGCGCGAGAGACCGCGCAGGGTGAGCACGACGTCATCGTCTTGGCCGTTGGGTCGCTCCCACTCGTAGTGGTGATCGACGACCGCCGACTGCCCGAGCCGGCCCAGCGAGCGGGCCAGCGCACGAGCGAAGTGGGTGTCGCCCCAGCGCTCCCCCTCGGGCGCGCCGGGGGCCGAGATCTTGATCGCCCAGCGCAGCTGCGGCACGCCTTCGTGCACCGAGGCGCGCGGCATCGGCACGATGATCGGCCGGGTCGCGGCGTACGTCTTCGCAGGTCCGGTCGGTTCTCCTGCCGCGGCTCGTCCGACGACCTGATAGCCGCAGGCGGCCCAGGCCGCCACGTCGTCACGCGGCTCGAGCTTCCCCTTCCAGCGGTCGAGGTAGATCAGCCGGTTGCGTGGGGCACGCGCGAAGCGTCCCTTCGACTTCGACTCGTGGTGGACGACCTCGGCGGAGGTCACGACGCGGAACGAGCCGGACCGGATCGACGCGAGCCGGTGGCACAGGTCGACGTCTTCCATGCCGTTGGTGAAGATCGGGTCGAAGCCCTGCAGCGAGACGACGTCGCGATAGCGCATCGCCAGCGCGGCGCCGGTCAGCGCCGAGAACCGGTGGCCCTCGAGCGCGGCCGCGTCCTCACGCGGATATTCGGCGAGCATGTTGTAGGGCAGGCCGCCGAAGGTCGGGAAGACGACGCCGGCCGACTGCACCGACCCGCTCGGGTAGAGCAGCAGCGGCTGCGCGGCGAGCACCTCGGGCTCGGCCAGCGCCGCCACCAGCGGCTCGAGCCAGCCTTCCAGCGCGGTTGTGTCGTTGTTGAGGAAGACGACGGTCTCGCCGGTGACGTGCGGGATCGCGAAGTCGTTGCCGAGCGCGAAGTTGTGGTTGACGCGGCTGTGCACCACCTTCACCTCGGGGAAGCGCAGGGGCAGCGAGTCGAGCACCGCCGAGACCCCGGCGGAGGAGCCGTTGTCCCAGACCACGACCTCGACCCGCTTGTCGCCGGCGCCGTGCTCGACCACCGCCTCGACCGCACCGACGGTGAGGATCGAGTCGTCATAGGTCGGGATGACGATCGAGACCACGTCGGGGTCGGGCGTACGCGAGGCCAGCTCGGCCCAGTCGATGAAAGCCCGGTTGCGTACGACGTCCTCCCACGACTCCAGGTCGAAGGGGTCGGGCTGGAGCCGGTCGTGGCGGGGACGACGCGGGTTGATGCCCTGCAGCCGCTCGACGCCGACCTCGGCGACCAGCGCCGCCTCGGCCCGCGAGGTCAGACGCAGGGCGAGGTCGTAGGCCCACCCGAAGCCGATGTCACCGCGCGGCCCACCGACCTCGGCCAGCAGCGGCGCGGAGATCAGCAACCGCGAGAGCAGCACCCGCATCAGCGGACCAGGCACGTCGGGGCCCGGCGAGGCGGGCGGAAGATCCACGGCGAACCGCAGCTCGGGCTGCCACGGCCGCTCCAGCACGTCGGCGACCAGCGGCGACTCGCCCGCCTCGGCCGCCGCGACCAGCCTCGCGAGACGGCCCGGCCGCCAGACCTCTCCCCCGGCGACGTACGCGACGAAGTCGCCGCTCGCCTGCGCGAACGCCGCGACCACGCCGACCTCGGCGCGGTCCGGGTCGCCCGCGACGACTCGCACCCCGTCACCAAGCTCATCAAGGTTGCCGAGCTCCGGGGTCAGCCCGCGGTCGATGACGACGACCTCGGTGCGTACGCCGGTCTGCGCGGCAACGCTGTCCAGCGTCTGCCTGGCGAGCTCGTCGGAGGACCCGAGATCCACGATGACGCTGACAGTGCCGGTAGTCTCACGACCCCGCCCGACCGGCACGGTCGAACCCTGCTCGATGGCCGGCCGCCACGTCTGCGGACCGCCCTGGCGGGCCAGCCAGTCGTCGCGGCGCGCCCGGATCCAGTCGCGCAGGTCGGGGAACTTGCCGTCGACCTGCTCCATCCAGTCGTTGGCGCGTCGCCCGTTGCGGGCGCCGCGGTCGACGTAGTGGCCGATCGCGCCGCCGTAGAAGCGTTCGGTCTTGCGACGCTCGGTGTAGCCGTCGGTGTCGAAGAGCGGATGGGTCGGCTGCAGCCACAGCTCGGCCCGCAGCCAGTAGAGGAACGGGTCCTGGTCGCCCATCTGCTTGCGCAGCCGCGGGGTCAGCCGCGCGACGAAGAACTCCGGGTCGAAGAGCGGGCTCGGCTGCGCCAACGGCATGGCCGGGTCCTGCTCGAGATAGTGGCGGGCGGCCCGCTTGCGGTCGAGGCGCTCACCGACCTGCTCGGCATACCACTCGTGGTCGAAGAGCGGGCAGTCGACGAGCAGACGCACGTCGTCGGCCCGGCCGTAGAGAGGGCTGTCGTTGTAGACCTTGCGGGCCAGGTCGCGTCCTCTGCGCAGTCCGCCACGGGCGATGCGCTTCAACTCGTCGTCCACAGAGGTCCCCCAAGACGCTCTCGTTCGTGCACTGGCAGGTGGGTCAGATCGTCGGTCAGATTGTCACAGAGCCGGAAGCCACCGCGTGGTGCCACGCGAGGCCTCGGGCGAAGCATCAGCGTCATCTGCGCCACAGCGCAGTGACGGCCTCACGGATGGTGTCGGGCATCGGGGTCACCGAGCGCGACTCGCCCGTGTTGTCGACGTAGACGTGCACGAACCGGCCCTCGGCCGCAGCCTCGTCGCCCGGCCCCTGGAAGAGCCCGATCCGGTAGATGATCGACGAGCTGCCGACCTTGTCGACGACCAGACCGGCCTCGACCGGCTCGGGAAAGCCGATCTCGCGCAGGTAGCGGCACGAGGTCTCCGCGACGATCCCGATCTGCGGCAGCTTGCGCACGTTCACGCCCGTCGCCTCGAAGAGATAGGCATTGACCGCGGTGTCGAAGAACTCGTAGTAGGTCGCGTTGTTGAGATGCCCGTAGGCGTCGTCGTCGCGCCAGCGCGTGGTGATCGTGCGCCAGTGCACGTAGTCGGCCCGAGTGGGGATCTTGCGGTCAGGAGTGCTCATCGCGCCCGATCTTAGAGCGCCCGTCTCGCAGGCCGTCCTCGACGGCCCGCACCAGGTGCGGCGCCAGCGTCTTGGAGAAGGTCGCGGTGATGTGGGTCTCGTCGCGGTAGGCCAGCACGTGGCCGATCACGAGCGGGCAGCGCTCGTGCGCGCAGTAGGCGTCGGAGAGGTCGACCAGCGAGGCCCCCGAGCCGGCCCGGCGCACCGCGTCTGCGAGCGGATCGGAGGTCGCGTACGCCTCCTGGCGACTCATCTCGCACCCCGAGGCCTCTGCCAGCGACTCGGCGCCGTCGAGGCAGCTCATCGCCGAGGAGGTGAGCATCGGGTTGTCGGCGAGCGCGACGACCTGGGTGCCCCGCTTCAGGATCGGCCGCCAGGCCTCGACCAGCCTGTCGGCGACCGGGTCGCGCTGACCGGCCGCCAGCACGGGGTTGCGCCGCTGGGTGACCAGCGCGACGTCGTACGCCTCCTGCTCGGTCAGCCGCGCCAGCAGTGCCCGGCGGTAGGCGCGGCGCTCGTCGTCGGGCTCGGCGGAGAGCAGACCACCGCCGTTGGCGACCATGGCGTCGATCGACCAGCCCGCGCGCTTCGCCACCTGCGAGAGCCCCGGGATCAGGGAGGCCGCATGCGAGTCGCCGACCAGGGCGACCCGCAGAGCATCGGGCCTGCGGGAGCCGAGATGGCACACCTTGGGTCGCGCGTCGGCGGCGTACGAACGGCGTTCGCTGAGATAGCAGTGGTAGGCGTTGCCGGTGTCGTCCTTGCGGGCGATCGGCGCCGGGAGCAGCACGTTGTCGAGGTCGGGGTTGTCGCACGACTCCAGCAGCGCCGACGCCCCGAAGCACTCCACGTCACCGGAGGCCAGCGCGTCGGCCTGCGCCCGGCTCTGCTCGACCAGGCTGCGCCCGTGCACGATGCCGGGCACGGCGACGGCGGCGACCAGCGCCATCGCGACGACCGCGAAGAGGTAAGCCCGCGGCGAGGTGCCCAGCGCCCGCCCGGTGCGGAAGGGCGCCTCGACGAACCGGTAGGAGAGCGCCGAGAGCCCGATCGTGGCGAGCAGGATCAGCGGCTCGCGCAGCCAGGTGCCGAGCACGGGACCGGTCGACGGCACCACCACGACGAGCGGCCAGTGCCACAGGTAGAGCGAGTAGGAGACGGTGCCGATCCACTGCACGACGGGGTTGCCGATCACACCCGCCCCGAGGCCGCGCGGGGCGTCCGCCCAGATCACCAGCGCGGTGCCGGCCACCGGCAGCACGGCCACCCAGCCGGGGAACGGCAGCGACTCCCGAAAGAGCATCAGCGCGCCGAGCATCCCCGCCCAGCCGGCGACCGCGACGAGCGGCGCCCACCGTGACGGAGCCCGGCGTCGCGAGAGCGGGAGCACGGCCAGCAGCCCTCCGGCGGCGAACTCCCACGCGCGGGTGTGGGTCACGAAGTAGGCCGCGGCTCCGTCGGTCGCGGTGACCTGCACCGACGCCGCGAAGCTGGCCACCAGCACGGCCACGATGACCGCCCTGATCGCCGGCAGCCGCAACTCGGTGCGGTGCCGGGTGAGGAAGGTGGCCGCGAGGATCAGCAGCGGCCAGAGGATGTAGAACTGCTCCTCGACCGAGAGCGACCAGTAGTGCTGAGCCGGCGAGGGCGGGTCCTCCGCGGCGAGATAGTCGACCGCGGCCCACGACAGCTGCCAGTTCTCCACGTAGAACGCCGCCGCGACGGTCTCCCGCAGGAACTGCTGCCACAGCGCCTCCGGCACCCAGGCGTACGTCGCCCCCGCACTGCACACGAGCACGACCAGCGCCATCGGGAGCAGCCTCCGGATCCGGCGCGCCCAGAAGGCGCCCAGCCGCACTCCGCCGGGCTTGGCCGCCTCGCGCACGAGGTGGGAGGTGATCAGGAAGCCGGAGATGACGAAGAAGACGTCGACGCCGGCGTAGCCGCCGCGGATCGCGCCCGGCCACAGATGGAAGAGCACGACCCCCAGCACCGCGGCCGTACGCAGCGCCTGGACCTCCGGCCGCTTGTCCCGCACCGGCGGACGGCTCTCGGTGGCGGGAGCGGCGACGGCGAGAGCCGTCACCCGCGCACCCGTCGCACGATGCGCCCGGCGACTCTGCGGGCCTTGCGCACGCCGCGCTCGCCGAGGTTGAGGTCGACCTCGATCCCGTGGCGCGCACGGCCCTCGACCTCGACGATGCGGGCGCGGTCGCCGACGCGTTCGCCGAGGGCGTGCTCGCCGATGATGACCGGGGCGTCGAACTCGCCGAGGGCATCGCGGCCCTCGAACCGGACACGCCAGAGCCCGCCGGTGAGCGCGGAGAGCGGCAGCGCCACCTCGATCCGCCCCGAGGCGAGGTCGGGCGGCGGGCAGTCGACGGCATGGCGGCGCCGGTCGCCGTCGAAGACAACCCGCAGCTCGTGGGGATCGACCATGGTGTGGGCCAGCCGCAGCCGCAGGCTGCCGTCGCCGAGCGAGACCGCGTCGGCCGTCACCGGGTCGGTGGCGCCCGAGGCGACCCGGCGCAGCAGCTCCGGGCCCTCCTCGAGGGCGGCCATGATGCGGTCGAGACGCCAGCTCGGCTCCTCGGCCGACTCGGCGACCGCGGTGAAGAGGCCACGATGCTTGAGCACGAGGTCGGCGAGGTCGTCGCCCACCAGCGTGTCATCGCCGAGCGAGTGCACGGAGACGGCGTTGAGCACCGGCCGCTGGAGCGTACGCAGCGGCACCACGCCGCTGTCGGCGACCAGCTGGAGCGTCTCGAGCATGTCGGCGATCGTGCGGCTCCCCCAGCCGACGCCGTCACCGATCAGCCGAGCCAGGCTCGCCCACTGGCCGGCCTCGACGAGCCGCCAGCCCCACCGCTTGTCGCGCTCCAGGCCGTCGATCACCCCGTCGTCGAAGAGCTCGACGAGCTCGGCGATCAGCACCCGCGCGGGCTCGAGGGCGACCGGGTCGATCACCGCCATGCCCTGCAGCGCACGCACGATCGCCATCCAGCCATCGGCGTCGAAGATCAGCGACGCGTACTCGGCGCGCACCCGCGGGTCGCCGAGCGCGATGATCCGGCGGGCGCAGCGCAGCTCCTGCTCGAGATAGCTGATGATGCCCGCGGGCGAGTGCGACTTCGCGGTCATCGAGCCGGGCCCGGGCCGGTCGCGGTAGACGTAGACGGTCTCGGTGACGATGTCGAAGCGCGCGCGGGTCAGGGCGTGCACCATCGGCTCGATGTCGTTGGAGCGCGAGGCGTCGGGAAACTCGATGCCGGCGGTCTCCCAGAAGTCACGCCGGAAGACCCGGTTCCAGCAGGCCCGGTTGCGCAGCGCCGACGGGGCATCGGCGAGCCGCACCAGGGTGCGCTCCTCGTCGAAGGCCCGCCACGCCCGCACCGGCCACCAGACGCGGTCGCTGAAGAGCTTGAAGAACCGGCCGATCACCATGTCGGAGCCGGTCTCCCGCGTCTTGCGCAGCATCGCGGCGTACGCCCCACGTGGCACGAGGTCGTCGCCGTCGGCGAACGCGAGGAACCGGCCGGTGGCCAGCGAGACGCCGTGGTTGCGCGCCTGTCCCCCGCCCTCTCCGGGTGAGCGGACGACCTTCAGACGCGGGTCGCGGGCGGCGTACGCCTGGGCGATCTCGAACGTGTCGTCGCTCGAGGCGTCGTCGACGAGGATGACCTCCAGGTCGACCGGGTCGGCGGGCGTCGACTGGTCCTCGAGGATCGAGGAGAGCAGCTCGCCGACCCACAGGCCGACGTCGTGGGTCGGGACGACGACGGAGAGCTCGGGCGCGGTCATCGGGCCACCCCCGCCAGACCGCCCGCCAGACCGCCCGCCGGATCGTCGGCCAGCCCGTCGAGCAGCCGCAGGTAGTCGCGCGACATGTCATAGGGCGTGTACGTCCTGCTGAACTCGTGCGCGGCGTGGTGCCGCTCCTCCTGGCCCTCGAGAGCCTCCAGGATCGCGGCGGCCAGGGCGACCGGCTCGTCAGGCTCCGGGGCGTACGTCACCACCCACTCCTGGTCGGCGAACTGCCGCGCGACCGCGGTGTCTTCGGGGATCAGGGCGGTGCGGCCGAACGTACCTGCGGCCAGCAATGAGCCGGAGTTGAGGATGCGCCGGTAGGGCAGCGCGACGACGTCGCTCGCTCGCAGCCAGTCGGAGAAGTCGGCTGTCTCCACGAACCCGATCCGCTTGACCACGTTCGGCGTCGAGAGCATCGCCTCGACCGTCTCCACGTCGGAGACGGGCACGACCTTGCCGGCCACGACGAAGGTGAGGTCGGGCACTGTCTCGGCCGCGATCTCGACCGCCCGGCAGAGCACGTCGAGCCCCTTGTAGGCCCGGATCTGGCCGATGAAGCCAACCGTCGGCACCCCCTGCGGCACCCCGATGCGCTCGCGGGAGGCGGCGTCGTCACCGCCGTCGGGATAGACGCCGAGATAGGACGAGTGCGGCAGGTCGACGACCTTGTCGGCCGGCAGCGCGTAATAGTCCGAGGTCTCCTCGACGGTGGCCGGGTTGAGCTGGAGGATGCGGGTGGCGTTGCTCGCCAGCGCCTTCGCGACCGCGAGCTCGACATCGACGTAGTCGGCCTCGTGGGCGATCGAGTTGTGCACCGTCCACAGCACGTCACCCCCGCGCTCGCGCACCCCGGTGAGCACGTCCTCGAACCGCGCCTCGTTGGCCCAGGCCTCCTCGACGCTCTCGCAGCCGTTGGTCACCGGCGAGGTCCAGTGCACGTGGAGCACATCTCCCCGTCCGAGCTGCGCCGCCCGCCGCTCCAGCCCGCCCAGCCCCTGCACACCCTCGACCACGTCCCACCCCGCTGCTCGCGGCGCGACGGTCAGCATCGTGAGATACGGATTGCTCCGGTAGTAAGGGAACGACAACAGGGTCGAAGGCATATCTGCGGGGGTCCTTGAACTTCTCATCCGTGACGACCCCCGAGCGCCGAGACCACGTCTCGGCGACGCCCCGGGTTGGCCGGTGACCGCAGGAGTCTAGGCAGGCAAAAGACCCCACCCTGACCATTCGGACGCCTCCCCTGCGCACCTTCATCATCGGTTCACCGATGGTTCATCGAACCCACCTCCGTGGGTCGCTCAACGCCGGGTTTGGCGCCTGTCCAGACCCGAATCAGCGACGTTCCAGCGATGGGAGGGCCAGACAATCGCCTCAAATCCAGGCCGAGGCCATCGAGGGCGAGCGCTACGAAACCGACCCAGTCCGTACGTCCGCGAGCGTCGCCCGACCAGCCCTTCAGCGAGGCCGTCCCCAAACGCATCGGCGACCTGATCTCATCCGCCGCGCTCATCGAACTCGACTTCATCGAGGCATCGGCATTCGAAGATCTGCTGATCGGCCCGCCTGGCCGCCACTCCACCTGACCTGGTCGAGGTGTTCTACGGCTGACGCTCGCCAGCCACCCGCGGCGACGTGCGCATGCCGTCGTGCGACATACCGCCCAGATTGACGCAGCCTGTGTGCGCGAAGGCGAGCCACGCGGCCGCAGCGGTCCCATCCGGGACGCCTATTGACTGGCGAGTTCTAAGGCCAGAAGTTGCCGCGGATCTCTGCTTCTCGAGCTTCCTTCTTGGCGGCTGCGAGGCGGACCGTCCAGGTCTGGACACCTCCCTCGCCGATCTTGGCGACGTTGGGGTTATCAGACTCTGCGAGCTTCTGGCTCTGCTCAAGCATCTGCTCGGCGAGTTCGACTTCGTCGCCGGTCATCGGGTCTGCAATTGAGGCGAGGATGTGTTCCGGGTCGGCATTTCCTGAGAAGAGAGCTGCGATGTCTTCGATATCTGGGCGATCCGTTCGTTGGAACCCGAACTTGCCGAGCAGCTCGTTGGGGTTAGGTACTGATCCGTCCGACAGTCGGGCTTCGGTCCAGTCGGTGTCTTTGCCGGCGATCACCCAGAACACTTCTCGTTTGCAAGTGTGTTCGTTGAGTCGTGTCCAGGCCGCGGTCTTCTGATCCGCGGGCAGTGTGTGGGCGGCGGGTGCCCACTCGTCGAAGTCGTTGAGAGGGTACCGCTCCTTCTCGACGTGGCGGATGAACAGTTCGCTGAACTTGGCCGGTGCGGCGCGAGCGAGCGCTACCAGTGCTCGTTCGAGTGCGTGGTCATCGATCTTGTTCGGGACCTCGAGACTCATCAAGGTGTCCGTCCACGTGTCTCCGAGTACGGCCAGCTGCGCCTTGAGGCGACCGTTGTCGTCGGTGTCGCGGCGATTGACGTACTCAAACCAGCCGGCCCAGCAGGCTATGCCGAGCGCTGCTACCCGTCGATCAATGTGCTCGTTGAGCAGCTTGAGCGCTTCGGGGGTCACGCGCACGAACGAGGTCCAGATTTGGCGGTCGAAGTCGGCTTCGGTGACGCCATCCAGGATGGTCTTTAGCGAGCGGCCGGTGCCTCGTTCGAGGGCTGATCCGATGACCCCGGCCCTGATGTCGCTGCCGAGGAGGCGGGCCAGAAGGGGTTCGGGAACAGTGTCGGTTCGCAGGAGTTTCTCAATGAGCGGCAGTGCGTGCCAGCCGAGTTCGTGGCCGAGTGCCGCCTCGACCCACGGCACTGGATCCGTGTCGAGGGTCGCCAAGTGGTGGAACACGCCTCTGGTTTGGTCGGTGCCGCGAAGTTCGGCGGCTCGTATCTCGGGTTGGAGTTCCTGAAGGCGAGCGCAGAGGACGGCAGGCGGCTGGTCAAGGAACTCGGCTATTGCTGCGACGACCCGGGCACGGGCTTCGTTCTCCTTCTTTTCGTGGAGGGCAAGGTAGTCAATCTCCTCATAGTCGATGAGGTCGTCTGGGTCATCGAGAGGAGCGAGCGCGTTGAACAGCGGGTCGGGTTCTGGCCACCGGACTTTCAGCGGCTTGCAGATGCCGTTCAGCCGACGCCTGGACCCGTGGGAGAGCGCAGAGTCAGCGAGCGCGTTCGCGAACCGGGTCGCGACATCGACTGCGGCGGACTTTTGGTCGTCTACGACTCGAATGCCTGCTGGTAGTGCGTACCCGGCGGCGGCGTGGACCCAGCTGTCGAGCGGCTTCGCAAGTTTTCCGAAAGCGGTGCTGTCGATATGGGCAACGACTGTTTCCAAACGGGTGAGAATTGGCGAGGCTACGTCCGCCATCGCACCGCCCGGTAGCAGGAACGACTTCAGGGTGAAGGACCGCGGATTGTCCGGTGCCATATAGTTGGCCTCCCACGAGGGCGAGAGCCCCTGTGCGGCTACTTCGAAGAAGACCGTTCGCTCAGCGGGGGTGCCCGTGGGCATCGCACCAATTGCTTCGGAAAGTTTGACGAGCTCAGCGACCCGTACGGACTCTCCGATGTCAGATGCCCTCACGTGCTGGAAGTACTCACCAACAGCCGAGGCGCAGTCGTCACCGGCCTCGACAAGTAGCGCCGCGCCGGCAGCAAAGTGCTTCAAAGAAGCTTCGTACCCGATCCGCGGGACGCTGTTTCCGGCCAACTCCGCGAAGAAGTCTCCGCGCAGCATTGCCGCGTTCTTCACGTATGCATTCACCTCGGAGCGCTCAAGGTTCGCGACCGAAGCACGGAGGATCTCGAGCATCAGGTTCAGGACGAAGGTGGCTTCGGCCGATCCGAGTGCTGAGTAGTACCGGAGCATGTTCTTCTGCGGGTCTTGAAGCGCTGTGCCCAGAGCTGCGACCACTTGCTCGTTCGTGGGCCGCGACGGGTGCGAGGCTCCTACAAGCTCGGCGATGATCGTGTTCATCACGATGTCGAACTGCCGCTCGGGGAACGCTGCGCGAAGTTCGGCCAGCGGATGAGGCGCGACACCGTTTGAGAAGTACGCGTTGGCAACGAGGCTGGCGGCGAGCAGATCCGGTTGGACCGCATAGGTCACCACCCTGTCCGCTCCTGGGAACTTCGCCGCAGTGGCGTCGAGGAGACCAGACTCGGCGACCTTCCGTAGCGTTGTGTTCACGTCCTGCACCGACCCGCCCTGAACGGTTGCCAGGGCGCGGAACTCGGTGTCCTTCAGCCCGCCAAGGAGTGCCACCGTTGCAACGGTTTCGTATGCGTGAACAGAGATGCGTGCATTGCGCAGGTATCGGCGCACCTCCTGTCGCACGGACTCGCCCCGCAGGACGTCGCTCCACTGATTGCCGTCCGTCAGAAGGCTTCCCAGGCGCACCGCCCAGGCCGGACGGCCATCGGCCTGTTCCAGGATGCGCCCCAGAGCGGCGTCCCGGGTGATACCCATGGTTCGCAGAATTTCGCCGAGCTCGGTTCTAGTCATCCGACCCACCGCCACGGACTCGGCGGTCGGCAAATGGTCCTCAACGAGTTCCTTCTCGTGCGGCCAGGACACCGCAACCACCTTGAAGCTCATCTGGTGCTTGCGCCGAATGGTGACAAGTTCGGCTACAACCTCGGGTCTGGCTCCCGCGTCATCAACCACCACCACCGTCGGCTTGGACTCGAGTAGGTCATCAGCGAGCCTGGAGAGGTCAGCAAGCTTTTCGACGAATAGCGCGCCTGCTACCTGTGCAACCAGGTGTGTCTTGCCCACACCAGGCTCACCACTGACGACCAGGTCCCCCTGGGGTCGGCGGATCGACTCGATTTCCTCGGCACGACCCCACTGTTGCCATGGCGACGTCCTGGCCTAGTTCATCGCCCGGGGGACGGCTCAGGGTGTAAACGCCCCCGCGCAATTGGAGGAGAGCGACCCGCCATTCGGGATTGCCACGGAGTCGGTGCGCGAACCACGGCCGCGGGTAGATCTCGACGACCTTGAAGTCGAGTTCCATGGCCGCGGCATGTATCTGCTTTCGTTTCGACGCGTTCAGCACCGCCAGGTTCGCCAGGATCAACCGTCGGTTCGGCACCTCCTTGGCGATCATCTGCCTGCAGCCGCTGCGAAGGTTTTCGAGGACGCCCTTGATGTCGCGGGCCGAGGTAATCAGGACACCGATGGTCCCGTCTGGGTCAGTGATGTCGGCGTCGCGACCGTCGTCACTACCACCGGTGATCGGCACCAGATTCGGGTAGAGCTCGGTTAGAAGGTCTGTGGCGCACCGCTCGAACAAGTCGCGACTGAAAGCGAAGTCAGGGTCTCCAAGGCGACGATCGATCTGATCGAGAAGGTTCACGTCACGACTCGCTCAAGATCCAGCGACCACTTATCCCACAGTGACGCTCACGGTATCGAGCCCGGACCTTAGAGCCAGGCGCCAAATCCCGCCGATACCAAGAGCTACGAAGTGCCTCGAAGCGCTTATCGGTCAGGCGGGCATAGATGAACTCGCCTGTCCCCGCCGCCCCTTCCGCGGAAGGACCGTCGTCGTTGTCAGACTCGCCGGACATAGCACGACGCTAGCAGGAGGCTCCGCCACGATCGGGCGCTTTGGCGAGTATCCCAACCGTCGCGCGCATTGAGTGGTGACGACATCAAAATTGCCCAAACGAGCACCAGGTGGTCGCATCGATGTCGTCTGCGATACGCGTCAATCCGCCGCCAGTGAGGCGCCCCAACTGTGTCGAGACTTGAGGCGCTCGTGGACGGAAGTGCGTGTGGCCGATGCTGCACCGATCGGCCGGAGCGCTGCGGACAGCGACCGGCTGTGACACGACGAGCCTGAGACACATGGCCCTTCAGGTCCGCTGCCCACATCCGCCAGGCCCAGATCGTCACGCCCGGGGCGACGCGTCGGACTATGGGCTCGTCTGCTCCGGCGTGGTGACAGCCGTCGGCGCCGACGCGACACCACCCGAGGCACGTCAGGCACACTGCAGGAGTGTCCGACCCTCTGCGCAGTCTGCTCGCCGCGCCGCCCGATCTCCCGGTCACCGCCGGTTTGGCCGCTCTCGACGAGGCGCTTCGTGCCCACGGTGTCGCGGTGGTCCATGCACCGCCGGGCACCGGCAAGACGACGTTGGTGCCGCCCGCGGTCGCCGAGGTGGTCGCCGGGCGGGTCGTGGTCACGCAGCCCAGCCGCATCGCAGCCCGTGCTGCGGCCCGGCGGCTGGCACACCTGCTGGGCGAGCCGGTCGGTGAGACGGTCGGATACTCCGTGCGCGGAGACCGGCGCACCAGCCGACGTACACGTGTCGAGATCGTCACGACCGGGCTGCTGCTCCGGCGGATCCAGCATGATCCCGAGCTGGTCGGCGTAGGGGCGGTCGTGCTCGACGAAGTGCACGAGCGCCACCTCGACGCCGACCTGACCTTGGCGCTGCTCATCGACATCCGGGCCCACCTGCGTGAGGACCTCTCCCTGGTGGCGATGTCGGCCACCATCGAGGCCGAACGGACCGCCGCGCTGATCGGTGGGGTCGAGTCCGCTCCGGTGATCCGCGTGCCGGGTGCTCTGCACCCGGTCCAGGCGGTCTGGTGCCCGCCGCCTGCGGGGGTACGCCGCACCGACGAGCGGGGCATCACCCCGAGCTTCCACGACCACGTCGCGGCGACCGTACGTCGTGCGCTTGTCGAGCACGACGGTGACGTCCTGGTCTTCGTGCCGGGTGTCGCGGAGGTCGAGGCGACCGTACGCCGCCTTGCCGGCGTGGACGCAGACGTGCACGCCCTGCACGGACGGCTCTCCGGCGCAGAGCAGGATCGTGCGCTCAGCGAGGGCCCGCGTCGACGAGTGATCGTCTCGACCGCGGTCGCCGAGTCGTCGCTCACCGTGCCTGGGGTACGTGTCGTGGTCGATGCCGGATTCTCGCGCGAGCCGCGCACCGACCACCATCGCGGACTGGCTTCTCTGGTCACCGTCACGGTCAGCCGGGCAGCGGCCGAGCAGCGGGCGGGTCGGGCCGGACGGCTGGGGCCAGGGGCCGTGCTGCGGTGTTGGTCCGAGGCGGAGCACGCGCATCTGGCCGCTCACCCGGAGCCCGAGATCGCCACCGCCGACCTGACCGCCTTCGCCCTGGAGGTGGCGTGCTGGGGCAGTCTCGACGTGCGCGATCTGGCGCTGCTCGACCAGCCACCGGCGCATGCACTGTCGTCGGCCAAGGACGTGTTGGTGGATCTGGGGGCGATGACCAAGGACGGGAGAGCCACCCCGCGAGGCCGGCTGATCGCCGGGGTGCCGGCCGACCCCAGGCTGGCGCGTGCCCTCATCGACGGGGCTGATCTCGTCGGAGCCAAGCGCGCCGCAGAGGTGGTCGCGATGCTGAGCGAGGACGTGCGCGCTCCCGGCGGTGACCTGGTCGCCGCGCTCCGGTCGCTCCGCGGCAACCAGCGTGCGGGCTCGTGGCGCAGCCAGGCCACCCGCCTGGAGAAGGTCGTCGAGAAGCAGGGTTCCTCAGCAGCCCGAGCGCTCACCGATGACGTGGCGGTGGGGCTGGTGGTGGCCCTGGCGCATCCGGACCGGATCGCGCGCAAGCGTTCCGGTGCCTCGAGCTACCTGATGACGTCCGGGACGGGCGCGGCGCTCGATCCTCGTGCCCCGGGGCCCTTGGTCGGGATCGAGTGGCTCGCGGTCGGCGACGCGGAGCGACGGTCCGGGCAGCGTGAAGCCCGGATCCGATCGGCGGCCCCGCTCACCGAGGACCTCGCGCTGGAGGTGGCCGGGTCCCTGTGGACCGAGGTCGACGAGGTCACCTGGACCGAAGGGCGGGTGCTGGCTCGCCGACGTACGCTGCTGGGCGCGATCGAGCTCCGCTCCGTCCCGCTCGGCGATCCTCCCGCGCAGGCCGTGGCCGACGCGATCCGGGAGGCGCTGGCGAGCGAGGGAATCGCTCTCTTCACCTGGTCGGAGGCGACCACGGCACTGCGCGACCGCCTCGACTTCCTGCACCGTACGCTCGGTGACCCGTGGCCCGATGTGAGCGACGCGGCACTGACGCAGACCCTCCAGTCGTGGCTCGGGCCCCAGCTGGCGCGGGTTCGCTCGGCCCAGGATCTTCGTCGCGTCGACGTGGCTGCCGCGCTGCGGGCGATGCTGCCGTGGCCGCAGGCAGGCAGGCTCGACGACCTGGCTCCCGAGCGAGTTCAGGTGCCCAGCGGGTCGAGCGTACGGATCGACTACTCCGCCGAACAACCGGTGCTCGCCGTGCGCATCCAAGAGGTCTTCGGCTGGACCGCAGCGCCGGCCCTCGCCGACGGCCGGGTCCCGCTCCTGCTGCATCTGCTCTCCCCCGCGCGACGCCCGGCAGCCGTCACGGCAGACCTGGAGTCCTTCTGGGACAACGGCTACCCCGGCGTCCGTGCTGACCTGCGCGGGCGCTATCCCAAGCACGCCTGGCCGGACGACCCCCGCAGCGCACCAGCCACGACGCGCACGAACAATTCCCGCCGAAGGTGAGCAGCGGGTCGACTCGACCGCCGACGTGGGCGAGCCGTCTCTGCACATGGAGGAGACCCCGATAGCGTCGAGGGGTGGCCAGTCCTCGCCGATCCAGTGCTCGTCGCCGCGGCGGACGTACGCGCCGGAGCGGCACGCGACAACCGAACCGGCCGTTGCCCACCGTCGGTCCGGGCGAGCGGCTGTGGGTGCTCGACGTCCCTTACGGCACCCAGGTCGACGGCGCCACGTGGCACCCGGCAGTCAAGACCCACCTCTACGTCGGGCGCACTCTGCCGGCGCACCTCGCGCCCTACGCGCCGGGGCCGTACACGCTCGGTCGGTTCATCGAGAGCACCCTCAATCCCGACATGCCGACGCAGAGCCTCGAGCCGACCGACGCGCTCGAGCCGCGGCAGATCCAGTACGAAGCTGCTGACGCCATCGCGGCGCGTGCTGCGGCGGGCGGACGGCAGTTCCTGCTGGCCGACGAGCCCGGGGTGGGCAAGACGATCTCCGCGGTCCTCGGGGCGACGGCGGTGGGCGACCTCCGCGGTGCGCGACGGGTGCTGGTCGTCGCCGACCGCCCTGCCGCGATCACGATCGGCCACTGGTGCCGCACGATCGCCGCACTGGGCGACGGCGGTCTCGAATGGGTCGTGATCACCTGGGACCGCCTGGAGAAGGTCAAGGATCACGCGTGGGACGTGATCATCGCCGACGAGGCGCACGCGCTGCGACGTACGACGACGAAGCGGTGGAAGCTCTGGGCGCGGATCTCGGGCCACGGGCGCCCGCACGACAAGGCCCCCTTCGTCATCGCGACGACCGCGACGCCCGGGCACACGCCGCTCGACCTGCCCTACCTCGCCCCGGCGTACGCGCAGGTCCTCGGCGAGCCGATCCAGGAGTGGACTTCGGCGACCCAGCCCGGCGCCACGTTCGCCACCGCGCTCGAGCGCAACGGCGTCGGGGTCGAGCGCGGCCGCTACGGCGCGACCTGGACCTCCGACCCGGCGCGCCGCGCCGCCGACCTCAAGCTGGTGCGCGGCTGGCTCGAGGACGAGCGGCCGCCCGCGATGCTGCACCGCGCGGCACCCTGGGGACCGGTGCCAATCTCCGGCATGCCAGTGGCGCTCACCCCGGCGGAGCGGGCGGCGTACGAAGCCGAATGGGGAGAGTTCTGCCGCGAGATGGACATCGCCCGGCGTGGCCGCAACGTCGCGAAAGGGCGGGCAGCGCTGCTGCGCTTCCGGCAGAAGGCCGGGCTGATACGCGTCGACTCCACGGTCGCCTGGATCCTCCAGCAGGTCGAGGCCGAGCGGCAGGTGGCATGCTCGGTCGAGTTCGTCGCGACCGCCGCCGACCCGATCGCCGACCGGCTGCGTGACTCCGGCCTCGACGTCGCCACGATCTACGGCCGCGACCGGTTCGACGCAGAGGCCGAGCGGCTCCGGTTCCAGACCGGGCAGGCGAAGGTCTGCGTCTTCACCACGGTCGCCTCGATCAGCCTGCACGCCGGCGAGACCCTCACCGACGGTCGCCGGGCCAGCAGCGAGCCGCGGGTCGGCGTCTTCCACCAGGCCCGCTTCTCAGGCATCGCGGGACGCCAGGTGACCGGCCGCACCCACCGCGACCACCAGCTCTCGCCGTGGCACATCGCCTACGCCGAGGGCACCGTCGAGGAGCAGGTCGGCAGAGTGATGGTCGAACGGATCGCTGCCGCCTCAGACACGGTCGGAGGCGACACCACCGGCCTCACCGGCGTCGCCCAGCTCCTCGGCGCCGACTGGCTTCCCGCCACCACCCTGACCGACGACGGCGACTGACGGAGTGGCGCGGCGTGACCAGAAAGTGGTTGGGATGAATGGTCGGCGACCGCCTACCGCTGCGGAGTGATCGAGTACGGCAGAAGGACGCGACGACTCCCGGCTCCGCCGCAGGTCGTCTGGGCGGACCTGGCCGATCCCAAGCGCGAAGGCGTTCGCGCATGGCTCGATCTCCTACCCGATGAGGTCGAGCCCGACGTGCTCGAGCCCGACCCACCCACGCACCTCACGTGGTCCTCACTTTGGCCGAGCCGCCCCGATGACAAGGTCGTGCTCGAGCTCGTAGATCGCGGCGGCGAGACCGCGCTGACCTTTGTCCTCCTCAGCGCCGGCGACTCGCCCGATGACAGCAAGGCCGGACACATCCGCAAGAGGATGAACCAGCTGCTGTTCGCCGACCTGCGCTACACCTACGGCCAGTGAAGGCGGCTAGCCCGAGCGAATGCCGTTCGAACCGACCGGCACTCCATACCGTGTCGAAGGATCCCGGACCGGTCGCCGCTCGCTCGACCAGCGAGTCGCTCCTGACCCGCTGCCAGACGCACAGACGATCAGGCCGTACGTAGCAGCCTGAACTCGTGCCGTTGCAGCACCTGCAGCACGAACCGGGCCGGGTAGCCGAACGCCTCACGCCCGGCATCGGACGGGCAGGGCTCGATCGCGGAGACATGGTGCCACTCTCCGTCGACCAGCACCTCGCAGGCTCCGGCCGCGACGATGTTGCGATACCAGTTGACGCCTTCGCCGTAGGTGAGCTCGGCGATGAAACCTTCCGGCACCCGCGCGAGGATGACCGGGGTCTCGTAGGTCTTCCCCGACTTACGCCCGACGTGACGCACGAGCGAGAACGGACCGCGCCCGGAGCGGGCCGCCCGCGTGGTCACCCGGTTGAGCGTGTTCTTCAGCAACCACAGCCATCTCCGACGCATCTCAGCATCTTAATGAGTCCGAGGGCCACCAGGTCGGACCCGCCGGGCGCGGTGCCGGCGGACCGCATCGCGGTTGGCGCAGCGGACCGAGCAGTAGCGCTGCCGTCCGTTGCGGGTGACGTCCACGACCACGGCGGCGCACGGGTCTCCCTCGACGTTCCCCGCAGCACACCGGCCCAGGCGATGGATGCCCCGCGTGGTCAGGTGGAGCGCCGTGCCGACACTGATGACCGCTCGCAGCACGTCGGGGAGCGAATCGTTGGCGTCGTCGCGGTAGTGGAGGTGCCAGCCTTCGCCCCCGTGATCGGTCAGCCTCGGATACGCGGTCGCCCGCGCCATCAGCTCGTTGAGCAACCGCGCCCGTTCACCAGGCTCCGGCGCATCGACGACGCGGAGCCACTCGTCGATCACCTGACGAGTACGCAGGTGGTCGTCCGGAGACGCAGCGAAGTCCATCGTCATCCCGAACTCCCGCGTCCGAGCCTCGATGCCGGCCCGGTCCTCGGGCCAGTCGTCGGCGAGCGAGGCGGCCATGAGCACGGCGTACTCACCGTAAGGGTTGAGATGCATAAGACCATTACACCAGGGTGGTGACCATGACCGACAGCGCGACCAAGCAGTCACAGCACGCGTACGCCACCCACGACCACGGCTGGCTCACCGAGTCCAGCCATCAGACCTCGGAGGGCCGAGTCCTCTACGTGCGCTGCACGCTCTGCGGCGTACGTCGCGTCGATCTCCAGCCGCACGCGCTCCTGCCACCACAGCCACTGAGCCGCGCCCGGGGCTGAGTGGCGGAACGTCTCTCCGCCGCCACCGATTCGGGTGTCATCCTGGCGCGTGCAGCGTGACCTCGAGCCGCGCTCGGAGCTCTGCCACCGTCGACCCGAACGTCTCGACGACTACCACCTCCCCGGAAGTCAGGTCGAAGATCGCCTCGTCGGTGTAGACCCTGCTGACGCAGCTCAGGCCGGTCACCGGAAACGTGCACGTGGGCACCAGCTTCGGCCTGCCTTCGCGGTCGAAGAGGGTCATCATCACGAAGACGTGCCTGGCTCCGACAGCGAGGTCCATCGCGCCTCCGACCGCAGGGATCGCGTCGCGCTCGCCGGTGTGCCAATTGGCCAGCGTGCCGCGGGCGTCGACCTGGAACGCGCCCAGCACCGCCACGTCGAGGTGCCCGCCTCGCATCATCGCGAAGGACTGCGCGTGGTCGAAATAGGATGCCCCGGGCCGCTCGAGCACCGGGATCTTGCCCGCGTTGACGAGGTCCGGATCGATATCGTCGCCGTGCGCGCGGGGGCCCATCCCGAGCATGCCGTTCTCGGTGTGCAGCACGATCCTCTTGGCAGGGTCGAGGTGGTCGGCGACGACGGTCGGCATCCCGATGCCGAGGTTCACGTAGGCGCCGTCGGGGATGTCGCGGACGACCCTGCGGGCCAGCTCGTCGCGGTTGAGCGCACCGCGGTCCACGTGCTCGCACGTCATCGCGTCACGACCACCCTGTCGACGTAGATTCCCGGAGTGACCACAGCCTCGGGATCGAGTGCCCCGACGGGTACGACCTCGGTGACCTCAGCGATCGTACGCTTGGCGGCGGCCGCCATGATGGGGCCGAAGTTGCGTCCGGTCTTGCGGTAGACGAGGTTCCCGCCGCGATCGGCCCGGTGAGCTCGGACCAGCGCGACATCGGCATGGATCGGGTACTCCAAGATGTGCTGCCGGCCGTCGATCGTCCGTGTCTCCTTCCCCTCGCCCAGCTCGGTCCCGGCTCCGGTGGGGGTGTAGAAACCACCGATCCCGGCGCCTCCGGCGCGGATACGCTCGGCGAGGTTGCCCTGAGGCGATACCTCCAGCTCGATCCGGCGAGCGCGGTAGAGCCCGTCGAATACGTGGGAGTCGACCTGACGCGGGAACGAGCAGATGATCTTCCGGACACGTCCGGTGGCAAGCAGCGCGGCCAGTCCGGTCTCCCCGTTCCCAGCGTTGTTGTTGACGACCACCAGGTCCCCCGCCCCGGTGCGGCCCACCTCGTCGATGAGCGCATCGATCAGGGCGTACGGCTGGCCAGCCGGGCCGAAGCCGCTGATCAGCACGGTGGCTCCGTCCGGAACTCCCTCGACCGCGCTGGCCGGGTCAGGGGCGATGGTCACCATCGCGTCAGCCCGCCTCGGGGTTCTCGAGCACGACTGCCAACCCCTGCCCGACCCCGATGCAGATCGCGGCAACGCCCCACCGCTCCCCTCGCTCGCGAAGCACAGCCGCCAGGGTGCCCAGCAGCCGCCCGCCGGAGGCACCCAGCGGGTGCCCGAGCGCGACGGCACCACCGCGGGTGTTCACGATCTCCGGGTCCACCGGCCATGATCCGATGCAGGCGAGCGACTGAGCAGCGAAGGCCTCGTTGAGCTCGACCGCGCCGACGTCGGACCAGCCGATGCCGGCACGTTCCAGCGCCCGGTTCGCGGCCTCGACGGGCGCGATCCCGAAGGCGGCCGGAGCCACTCCCACCGTCCCCCGGCCCGCGATCCGGGCAAGGGGGTCCCGGCCGATGGTCGCCGCCGCACCTGAGGAGCCGAGGAGCACCGCGGACGCGCCGTCCGAGAGCGGAGATGCGTTACCGGCGGTGATGGTCCCCTCTGGCCGGAACGACGGCCGCAGCCTGGCCAGCCCCTCGACCGTGCAGTCGTCACGCACGCCCTCGTCCCGCTCGAGCTCGGTGCCCGCGACGGGAACCACCAGATCGTCGTAGAAACCGTCGGCCCAGGCCTTCCCGGCCAGCCGGTGGGACCGCTCGGCGAAGGTGTCCTGCTGCTCCCGGGTGATCCCGAACTGCTCGGCCAGGACCTCGTTTGCCTCTCCGTTGGAGACCACCCACTCGTCCTTCATCTGCGGGTTGACCAGTCGCCATCCGAGCGCCGTCGAGACCATCGCGGCATCCCCGGCCGGAAACGGACGTGTCGGCTTCGGCACGACCCACGGCGCCCGGCTCATTCCTTCGACGCCGCCGGCGACGACGACGTCCGCGTCGCCGGTCTCGATCGCCCGGGAGGCAAGCATGGCGGCATCGAGGCTGGAACCGCAGAGCCGGTTGACGGTGGTCCCAGGCACGCTCACCGGCAGATTGGCGAGCAGCACCGCCATCCGAGCGACGTCGCGGTTGTCCTCCCCCGCTCCGTTGGCGTTGCCGTAGACGACATCATCGATCCGGGACGGGTCGAGGCGAGTGTTCCGGGCCATCAGGCCCGCCAGCGCGCTGGCGGCCAGGTCGTCGGTCCTCACCCCGGCGAGCGCCCCACCGTACCGGCCGAACGGCGTACGGACGGCGTCATAGACGTATGAACCGACCATCTCAAGATCCCTTCTTCGCCTGCGCACGGATGTCCTCAAAAGAGAAGTCGTTGATCTTGTCGAGCAGGTCGGTGGTGTAGATGTCGGTCGCCGGGAAGGACTCCGGGATCAGGTCGGTCGACGCCATGAAGTCGACCATCTTCTGTGCGGACTCCTTGTCGATACCGCCCCACCGGCCTGCCTCGACTCCCTGGCCCTCCAGCCGAACCTTCAGCACGTTGACCTGCTCTTCGAGCGCCTCCTCCTCCGTGCCCTTGCCGCGGGTCTCCGGGTGCAGCTTCCACATGTCGCGCACCGCGGCCTCCGGGTTGGCCGTGGAGAAGACGAACCCCTTGGCGATCGCGCGGCCGAACCGCGCCAGGCCGTCCGGGTTGCTCTCCAAGGTCTTCTTCGTGACGGCGAAGCCGCCACCCCAGATGTCCTTGCTCTGCGGGACCTCGAGGGTGGTGAGGTCGACGCCCTCGTTCTCGACGATCGCGTACTGGGTGTCCCAGAGCGCCAGGACGTCGACCCTGCCGGACTCGATCGCGTCCTGCTGCTGAGGACCGACCCCGATGGGCACGTACTCGGCCTCGTCGGGGTTCATGCCGTTGAGCTGCATCGCGCTGCGCGCGAAGGTGCCGCCCGAGCTCTGCACGGTCGTCACGCCGATGCGGCTGCCCGGCAGGTCTTCCAGGCTGTCCACGTCCGACCCGGCCGGCACCTCCAGGGTCGATATCCAGCGTGGGTAGTAGGAGGCGAAGTAGGTCAGCCCCAGGTTCTTCGCGTGCCCGATGGCCACGGGCTCGGCGGTGATCATGCCGATGTCCGCCCCACCTCCGACCACCTGCTGTGCCACCTGCGTACCGGACGGGAACAGCTGCACCTTGACGTCCAGGCCCTCGTCCTCGAAGTAGCCCTCCGCCTCCGACACAGCTGTGGTGGCGTAGCCGGAGTTCCAGCTCGGTGAGGCGATCGCGAGGGTCAGGCTGTTGGCTCCGCCTTCCTCATCGGCGCTGGAGCCGCAGGCGGTGAGCATCGCAGCGGTGCACACCCCCACAGTCAGCCCCAGCAGGGTCTTGTATCGGTTCCATCTCATCGGTCGATTCCCTTCAGCAAAAATGGTTCGTGCTCGATGACGCCCCGGATCGTCACTTGACCGCTATCGCATTGGCGGGTGATCCGACTCCTCCCACGAGGTTGAGGGGCTTGGCGGTGAGCAGGAACTCGTAGACCCCGTCTCGGGCACAGTCCTCCGCCAGCGCATCGAGGTCCCACAGCTCACCCAGCGAGAGGCCGAGCATCGCGATGAGCGGCCGGTGGAGCATCCCGTTGTGGAGCACTCCTCGCTCGGGTGCGGGTTCGTCGGGGTCGACGAAGCCGGAGTCCGGATTCACCGGGTGTGCCTCGACGCCCGAGTCGTCGGAGGCCACCATCGAGAACTGGTGGTCCCACAACCACGCGACCATCTCCTCGCACTGCTTCAGACCGGGGTGCCGGATGTGCGAGGAGAACTCGCCCCGCTCCTCCTGCGTCAGCGTCTCGAGGTAGTAGCGGGCCCAGCCGTACCGGATCATCAGGATGTCACCGCTGCGGAACGCCACTCCCTGCTCGGCTGCCGCACCCTCCAGGTCCTCTGTCGTGAACATCTGGTTCGAGGCCATGTCGATCGGCGTCCCCCGACGCTCGAAGTAGCGTCCGAGGTCCAGGAGGACTCCTCGCCCGACAACCCCCTTCTCCGCGAGGTTCTGGATCCCGAGCGAGGGCTTTCCGACGTCGACGGCCGCATCGGGGACGCCGCCGTAGAACCCGTGCTCGGGATCGCGGATGTGCCGCAGGCCGTCGATCTGCGAGCTCTGCTGCAGATAGTAGGAGTCCAGCCAGTCGTCGCGATGGTTCGGGTTGTTGGCGAACATCCGGTGTACGGCGGCCGGGCGTGTGCCGCCCGGGGCGGGCACGAAGCTGTTCACCGGGAAGTCGAGGTTGAAGGTCTTTCCGGTGCGGACCAGACCGGCCGCCGCAACCGCGTGGTCGGGGGTGAGGAAGTTGATCATGCCCATCTCGTCACCGGGCCCGAAGACTCCCCAGCTCGAACCCGGGAGCCCGTCTCGGCGGACCTTCAGCTGCGCGTACGTCGGGACGTCTTGTCTGAGATCGGTGCTCATCGATTGCTTCCTGCTTCGGGGTCTCGCCAGGCCGGCAGGACTTCACTGCCGACGAGGCTGATGGTGTGGTGGGCGACGGACGGCGGTGTCCCGAGCGGCGCTACGCGTAGCTGCAGCGAGGTGACACCGGCCTCCGCGTACGACCGGACGGCCCGGGTGATGTCGTCGGGCGAGCCGACCAGCGGAAACTCCGCCTCGGCCGGACCGTCGGCTCCCGCCCAGGCCGAACGGCTCGTGTAGTAGTCGGCCACGGCCGCGAAGTGGCGCCGGGCCAACGTACGGGCGTGCTCGGCATCCTCGTGGACGAGGCAGAGACGCGTGGTCGCGACCTCCCCGGCTGCACCGGCACCGCGCTTCGACCAGAAGGCGGCCGACTGCCGCAGCAGCAGATCGTCGGTGTAGTTGGTGGCGCCGTAGAAGCCGTCGGCCAGCTCTGCTGCCCGCCGCACCGACACCGCTTTCTTGCCGCCGACCAGGATTCTCGGCCCGCCCTGTTGGGCCGGCTCCGGCACCACGACCCCCTTCGGGGCCGCCGACGGCGTCGCCCAGGTGGACCGCAGCGTCTCGAGCGCCTCGTCGAACGCCGGGCCCGCGCGGCCGCTCAGCTGGGCGCCGGTGCGCTGGGAGACCTCCGGCGCCCCGAGGCCGAGCCCCAGGGTGAGCCGGCCTTCGCACAGCTGGTCGAGGAGCGCCACCTCTTGGGCGAGTCTCTCGACGGAGTAGGCGCGCAGCAACAGGACCGCGGTGCCCAGGTGCAACGACGTCCGCGCGGCCAGGTGCGCGAGCACCATCAACGAGGCCGGCAGATGGAACACCTGCGGTGACGCGTGGTAGCTCTCCCCCACCCAGGCGGACACGAACCCGCGCGCCTCGGCATGGTCGAGCAACGCCACCGAGGCATCCAGCTGCGGGCGCACCGGGGCTGTGGAGCCCAGGTCGAGCGCGACACCGAACCGCATCCGGGATCAACCCTGGTCGGGCATCGGGTAGGTCGTCTCGTTGAGCACCCGACCCGGCATGAGCGAGAAGTCCACCCGTGGCGGGCAGAAGACGTCGATCAACCGGTTGCTTCCCGGACCGATCGCCTGGCTGGTGTGGACCAACGGCGGCGGGATCACGGCAACCGACGGGCTGCCGCACACCACGTGCTCGTCCTCGCGCCACTCGCTGAGCCGCTTGCCCCACGGAGTCCTCAGGTGGTGCTCGTACTCTCCCTCGACCGCGAGCGAGCACTGCTCGAAGTCGTCGTGGTGGTGCGGGGAGAGACTGTCCGGGTCTCGCGGGCCGATCCGCGGAGCCAGCACGTTCACCATGAACGTGCTGCAGCGGAGCAGCTGCCCGGGTCTGGTTGGGTCCTGGGTCACCTCGAGGTCGGCCATCCGGTAGGCGCGGATCCGATAACCCTCGGGCGGTTCCGGCCACGCCGCGAACGGGGCGACGTACGGGTGGGCCTCGCGATAGGACTCGGCATTGCGGGCGAGGTCGAGGACGTCTTGCGAACGGCACGTCAGCAGCCTCACCACGTGGCAGTCCGCGCGGGCGACGACGGAGCTGGTCCCGGGCGGGATCATCACGACCGCCCTCCTGGTGACCACCTCGCTCTCCTCGTTCGTCCGCACCTCCACGTCCCCGTCGTCCCCGGGGAGGATCAGCACGTACTCGTCCGGCTGATCGGTCCGCTGCAGGACGTCGCCGGCGACCAGGGTGGTGTAGGCGAGGGCGAAGTTCTGCCCGCGTACGTACCAGGTCGCAGACCCCGCGGCGCTGGTCTCGTCGGGATCGCCCTGAGCAAGGTCGAGGTACTCCGGGACGGCAGGGGCCGACGGTGCGGTCACACTCATATCAATTCCTCTCGTAGTGCTGGGTGGTTGCCGGGGATGGTCAGTCGTCGAGACCGAGGAGGAAGGCCGGGTTGTCGCAGAACACCTGCCGCAGCGACTTCTCGTCGAGCCCGAGGTCGAGCAACGCGGTGGCCACCCGGATGAAGGCGTCGACCGGCATCGGCCGGCCGTCCTGCCCCAGGTCGGAGGCGATCACGGTGCGCTCGGGACCGATCTGCTCGATCCAGTCGAGGAGCAGCGCCGGGTCCCACTTCTTGGAGCCCTCCGGGTCGTACATCCCGGCCTCGTGCTCGACATAGGCCCCCAGCGCGACAAGCTCCCGGCACTGATCTGGCTCGGCGCCGATGACGAAGTTCGGGTGGTTGATCACCATCTTGGAGATGCCCTTCGCCTCTGCCTCGGTGAACAGCTGCTTGATCGAGGCCGCCTCCATGTGACCGCCGCTGAGCATCGCGTTCGACTCCTCGATCAGGTCGAGGACCTCGAAGACCTCGGGCACGAGCTCGCCGTTCTCCTGGTGGATGTCGACCCGGCTGGAGGGCACCTCGACGGTCGCCGTCGGGAAGCCGCTGCCCTCGGGGTGGCAGTCGATGTGGCGCCCCGAGGAGAAGGTCGGGAACCAGACGGCGCGCCCACCCATCCGCAGGCACATCGCCACCGCACCGGGGTTGATGCCACCCACCTGGCTGTTCAGCGCGATTCCACCGAACACGGGCGTGCTGCTCCCCGCGAGCTGGTCCGTCATCGCCAGCAGATCCATCACGGTGTTGTGGTGGTGCGACTTCACCAGCACCCCCCGCATGCCCAGTCGCTCGGCGTCCTTCGCCGCTTCGACATGGTCGAAACGCCGTGGGAACGGGTTCGGCCCGGAGTGGCAGTGCAGGTCGACGCATCCGTTCAGCAGCCGTGTGACGGCCAGCGAGTCACTCACGGTGAGCTCCAGTCTCTCGTTGAATGTGTTCGCATAGCAGACTCCATGTTCGTGATACGGTCTGTCAAGACGTGACGCTCATCACTTTCGTTTGCTACGATGCGTCGCGAACCGCGAAGAATGTCCGGTCGGGACGCGACTAGGCAGTTATAGTGTGTGCGTTATACGAACTATGTGTCTCACGGAAATGGATATGCCCATGCATAACGAGCAGCCTGATCTCCCGAAGAGCGGCCGCGACCAGGACATCCAGGCCGTGACCCGGACCGCCCAGATACTTGGCCTGTTCTCCCCCGAACGGCCCGAGCTGTCGGTGGCCGACGCGACCGAGCTGCTCGGCCTGAACCGCACCACGGTGCACCGTTACTTCAGCTCGATGATCCGATCGGGCCTGCTCGAGCGGATCGAGCAGTCCGCGTCCGTACGCCCGGGCCGCTCACTGCTCCAGCTGGGCGCGTTCGCGCTGGGACAACGACGCATCCTGCTGCACGCACCCACCTACCTCCGGGAACTGGCTCGAGAGGTGGAGGTCAGCACCGTGCTGTCCCTGTGGGGATCGTCGGGTCCGGTCATCTCGCTGGTCGAGGAGGATGCCAACCACGCCACCTTGGTCACAGTGCGGGTGGGCACACAGCTGTCCTTGACGTCGTCCCAGGCCAAGGTGTTTCTTGCCTTCCTTCCCGACCAGCTCGCCGCCGAAAGACTCACCGGCGCCCTGCCCGAGCAGCAGCGCAACGAGGTCCGCGAGCAGATCCAGACCGTGCGGGAGGTCGGCATCAGCAGCGACGTCAGCCACCGCGGTATCTGCATCATCGCGGCGCCCGTGTTCGACGAACGCGGACTGTGTGCCGCCGTCGCTGCCATCGGGACCGAGCGCATGCTTCCGGACTCGCTCGACTCCCGCCAGGCCCTGGCCGTCAAGACGACATGCCAGCGGCTGACCAAGGAGATGGGCGGCACATGGCCGTCCGAGGTCGCCTGACATCCGTAGACCATCAGCGCCGGGCAGACGTCCTGCGCCAACGATCGTGAGGACAATGCCCATGCCCACCCCGCTCCACGCCCCCACCGACCAGGAGTGCGCGATCCGGCTGGACTCGCTCTCCATGCGCTACACGACCAAGAGCGGTGGAACAGTCCAGGCACTCGACGACGTGTCCCTCACCGTCGGGGAAGGAGAGTTCGTCGCGATCGTCGGCCCCAGCGGCTGCGGTAAGAGCACGCTGCTGCGGATCATCATGGGCCTCACCCGCCAGACCTCGGGCAACGTGGACTTCGGCGTCAGCGCGGAGACCCACCGCAACCAGCTGGGCATGGTCTTCCAACAGCCGCTCCTCCTCCCCTGGCGAACGGTGTTGAAGAACCTGCTGCTGTCCCCCGACCTCCACGGCCAGAAGGACGCGGCCACCCTCGACAGGGCCCGGACGCTGCTGGGCATGCTCGGCCTCGAGGAGTTCAGCGAGCGCTACCCCAACGAGCTGTCCGGCGGCATGCAACAACGGGTCGGCATCGGCCGGGCGCTCATGCACGATCCAAGGATCCTGTTGATGGACGAGCCCTTCGGGGCCCTCGACGCCATGACGCGCGACCAGATGGGACTCGACCTGCTCGACATCTGGGGCCAGGACCGCAAGACCGTGCTCTTCGTGACGCACAGCATCCCCGAGGCAGTCCTGCTCGCCGACCGTGTGGTCGTGATGACTCCTCGGCCCGGGCGCCTGGCCGACGTGGTCTCCGTACCTCTGCCCAGGCCGCGACGCCTGGAGAACATCAACACCACCGAGTTCGGCGAGGTGGTCATGCGGATCCGCAAGCTCCTCGACTCCGAGCACAGCGCCCACTAGTACGCGCACCACCCCAGGAGGATCGATGCCCATACAGGCCAACCCCGACCCGCACCACTCCGTGATCAGTTCTTCGAAGCCCGCCGACCGAGACGGCGGGGGATCGACCTCGGCTCCGAAGCAGCCGGCCGGCCCCTCACGCCTGCGCCGGCCGCGCCTGCCAGGGTTCGTCTACAGCGGGCTGCTGTTCTTGGGCCTGCTGGTCGTCTGGGAGATCACGGTCAAGCTCCTCGACGTCTCCGAGATCCTGGTCCCGCCGCCTACCGCGGTCGCCCAAGCTCTGGTTGACGGTCTCCGCGACGGGTCCATGCTCCCGCAGGCGGTCGTCACCCTCAAGGAGATCGCGTTCGGGTTCGCACTCGCCGTCGTCACCGCGCTGCTCTCGGCGGTGCTGATCACCCAGTTCCGCATGGTGGAGCGGATGCTGTTCCCGCTTCTCGTGTTGACCCAGACCATTCCCAAGGTCGCTCTCGCTCCGCTGCTGATCGTGTGGTTCGGGATCGGTCTCAGCTCGAAGGTGCTGACCGTTGCGCTCATCGCATTCTTCCCGCTCCTGATCAACGCCATCTTGGGCTTCCGCTCGGCCGCGAACGAACAGGTCGAGATGCTCCGCTCCTTCGGGGCAACGCGTCTCCAGGTGATGCGTCACCTGCAGGTGCCGTCCGCCCTCCCGCATATCTTCGCCGGGCTCGAGGTAGCTGCGATCATGGCCGTCACCGGTGCCGTGGTGGCGGAGTTCGTCGGGAGCTCGGAAGGACTCGGCTACCTGCTGCAGGCGAGCAACTTCAACCTCGATGTCGCCACCACGTTCGCCGTGATCGTGCTGCTGTCCGCCATCGGGATCGCGCTGCACGCCGTCGTCGTGCGCATCGGCAAATGGCTGGTGTTCTGGACGGACACCCCGACGAACGCGACGAAGGAGGTCTGAGGTGTCGCTGAGGACAAAGGGCGAGACCGGCGACGCGCTCGGCACCTGGGTGAAGCTTCCGGACCCGGAGAGCGTCGAGATCATGGCCCACGCCGGCTTCGACTTCGTGGTCATCGACCTCGAGCACACGGCCATGGACCTGCGCGCGGTGTCTACTCATGTCGCGATGGCGCGGTCGCTCGCCGTGGACCCGCTCGTCAGGGTGCCCGACCACGGCCACAGCGCGATCCAGCGAGTGCTGGACGCCGGGGCGGCCGGGGTCGTGGTGCCTCACGTCGACACGGTCGCCCAGGCGGAGGCGGCTGTCCGCTCGACACGCTTTCCCCCGTGGGGCACCCGAGGTTCCGGCGGGACGAGCCGCGCCGGCCGCTGGGGAACCCTGCCCCGAGACGAGTACCTCGACTTCGGCAACAACGGCGCATTGTGCGTCGTACAGCTGGAGAGCAGGCAGGGTATCGAGAACACCGCAGGCATCCTCGCGGTCGACGGGATCGACTCGGTGTTCGTCGGTGCGGCGGATCTGTCGATGGAGATGGGCGTCCCGGCCAGCGACGCGCAGGTCCAGGACCTGATCACCCACGCGCTGGAGGCGGCCTCTGATGCAGGTCGCTCCATCGGTACGGCGGCCGGCACCAGCGAACAGGGTCTGGCCGCCCTGGCCCGGGGTTTCGACTACGTCGTGGTCAGCAACGACACCTCGATCCTGGCAAACGGGGCACGGCAGATCGTCAACGCCGTATACCCAGATCAGGCGGGCTGAGCGTCCCTCAGCCGCTGCGAGATGACGGTGGTGACGCCGTCGCCGCGCATGGTGACGCCGTAGAGGGCGTCGCCGACCTCCATGGTGCGCTTCTGGTGGGTGATGACCATCAGCTGGGAGTTCTCGCGCAGCTCCTCGTAGATCTCCAGGAGGCGGCCGAGGTTGGTGTCGTCGAGCGCGGCCTCGACCTCGTCGAGGATGTAGAAGGGCGAGGGGCGCGCCTTGAACAGGGAGACCAGGAAGGCGACCGCGACCAGCGACCGCTCGCCGCCGGAGAGCAGCGAGAGGCGCTTGACCTTCTTGCCTGGCGGGCGCGCCTCGACCTCGATGCCGGTGGTGAGCATGTTGGCCGGGTCGGTGAGCACGAGCTTGCCCTCACCACCCGGGAAGAGCCGGGCGAAAACGTGGTCGAAGGCGACGCGTACGTCTTCCCAGGCCTCGGTGAAGACCTGCTCGACGCGGTTGTCGACCTCCTTGACGATGTCGAGGAGGTCCTTGCGGGTCTGCTTGAGGTCTTCGAGCTGCTCGGTGAGGAACTTGTGACGCTCCTCCATCGCCGCGAACTCCTCCAGGGCCAGCGGGTTCACCTTGCCCAGAGCGCGCAGGTTCTTCTCCGCGATCTTGAGCCGCTTGGCCTGCTCGGCACGGACGTACGGGATCGGCTCGACCTCGTTGCCGTCCTGGTCGGGGTGCTGCGGCACCATCTGGTCGGGGCCGTAGTCCTTGACGATCGCGTCGGCGTCGAGGCCGAGCTCCTCGAGGATCCGCTCCTCCATCTGCTCGATGCGCATCCGCTGCTGGGTGCGGGCCATCTCGTCGCGATGGACGGAGTTGACCAGCTCCTCGAGCTCCTTGCCCAGGTTGCGCAGCATCGAGCGGCACTCGCGCAGCGCCTGCTCGCGCCCGGCGCGGGACTCCTCGATCTCGGTGCGGGCCCGGGCAGCCTTCTGCACCGAGACCTCCAGGCGCTCCAGCGCGTACGCCACCGCGGTCCCGACCGCTCTCGCGGCCTCGCCCTCGCGGCGCATCTGCTCACGACGGGCGGCGGCCTTGGCACGCTGCTCCCGCTCCTGCCGGGCCGCCCGGAGCAGCCCTTCGGCACGACCTGCCAGCGCGCGGGCGCGCTCCTCGGAGGTACGCAGCGCCAACCGCGCGTCCATCTCGCGCTGTCGCGCGTCGCGGGCGGCCTGGGCCAGCCCGTCGCGGGCGCTCACGTCGGGCTCGTCCTCGGGATCCTCCTCGGCCATCGCCAGCCGCTCCTCGAGCTCGGCGAGCCCGGCGACGGCGCTCTCGCGCGCCTCCTGAGCCTGCTCGACGGCAGCCAGCAGCCGCTCGGCCTCGCCGCGCGCCGCACGGGACTGGGCGCCGAACTGGCCGAGCTCCTCGGCCACCGCAGCGAGCGTCGCGTCGGACTCGTGCAGCTTGGCCAGCGCGACGTCGACCCGCTTCTGAGCGGCCAGCCGCTCTGCCTCCAGCCTGGAGGTCTCGAAGGTGGCCCGCTCGGAGACCGCGTGGGCCTCGGCGAGCTGGGCGGTGGCCTCGTCGACCGCGGCCTGCACCTCGAGCAGGCTGGGTACGCTCGAGGAACCGCCGGCGGCGAAGTGGGCGCCGATCAGATCGCCCTCGCGGGTCACCGCGGTGAGCTCGGGATCGTCGGTGACGAGCGACCGGGCGGCGGCGAGGTCCTCGACCACCGCGACCTTGTCGAGCAGCCGCGCCACCGCGGGCCGCAGCACCGGCTGGCACTCCACCACGTCCAGGGCGTACGCAGCCCCAGCAGGCAGCGACGGCCAGCCGCCGGTCTCCTCGGACGTTCCGCCCAGGAGCAGCCCGGCGCGGCCGAGGTCCTCGGTCTTGAGATGTTCGATCGCCCCGACCGCACGCTCGGCGGACTCGACGACGACCGCATCCGACGCGGTCCCGAGGGCCGCAGCCACCGCGGCCTCGTAGCCCGAGCGCACCGCGAGCAGCGCAGCGACCGACCCCAGCACCCCGGGCAGGTCCGAGCCGAGCAGCGCACCGGCGCCGTCCTTGCGGTTCAGACCCATCTCCAGGGCGTCCTTGCGGGCCGCCAGCGTCGAGCGGTCCCGGTCGGCCTGTGACGCCTCGGCCTGCAGCTTGCCCAGCCGCTCCTCGATGTCCTCCAGCCCGGCGGCAGCGGCCTCGTGCTCAGCGTCGAGGCCCTCCTCTCCCGCGTCCAGCCCGGCGACCTTGGTCTCCAGGGCGGTGAAGTCGCGCTGGGCCCGCTCGGCGCGTGCCAGCGCCTCCTCGCGCGCAGAGGTCAACCGCCCGACCTCGTCGTCGGCGGCAGCGGCCCGCGACTTGAGCGCGTTGACCTGGCCGGTCAACCGGGCCAGCCCTTCTCGACGGTCGGCGGCGGCGCGCTCGAGGCCCTTGACCCGACGCTCCTCCTCGGCCGCGGCATCCTCCGCCTCCTTGCGAGACTCGACCGCCTCCTCGAGGGAGTAGCGGAGCTCCTCCACCTCGGCGTCGGCGGTCTCCTCCTGCTCGCGGGCCACCTCGGCCTGGGCCTCGAGCTCCTCGGGGTCACGCCCCTGGCGCACCTCCAGGTCCTCGGAGCCGGCCGCGTTGCGGACCCGCTCGGAGGCCAGCGACTGGGTGCCGCGCAGCCGCTCGCGCAGCGAGTTCAGCGCGAACCAGGTCTCCTGCGCGGCGGCCAGCGCCGGCAGATCCTCGCGCAGCGCGGCCTCGAGCACCGCCTCCTGCTCACGGCCCTCCGCGATGGTCTCCTCGACCTCGGCCCGACGGGCCAGCAGCGCGCCCTCGTCGGCGAGCTCCTTGTCGAGCTCGGTCCTCGCGGTGACCAGGTCGTCGGCGTAGATGCGGGCCTTGGCGTCGCGTACGTCCATCTGCACCGTCTGCGCCTGCCGGGCGACCTCGGCCTGGCGGCCGAGCGGCTTGAGCTGGCGGCGGATCTCGACGAGCAGGTCCTGGAGCCGGTCCAGGTTGACCTGCGTGGAGTCGAGCTTGCGCAGCGCCTTCTCCTTGCGCTTGCGGTGCTTGAGAACGCCGGCAGCCTCCTCGATGAAGCCGCGGCGGTCCTCCGGGGTGGCGCGCAGGATCGTGTCGAGCTGGCCCTGGCCGACGATGACGTGCATCTCGCGGCCGATGCCGGAGTCCGAGAGCAGGTCCTGGACGTCGAGCAGCCGGCACGGACTGCCATTGATGGCGTACTCCGAGCCGCCGTTGCGGAACATCGTGCGCGAGATGGTGACCTCGGCGTACTCGATCGGCAGCGCACCGTCGGAGTTGTCGATCGTCAGCGCGACCTCCGCGCGGCCGAGCGGAGCGCGCCCGGCGGTGCCGGCGAAGATGACGTCCTCCATCTTGCCGCCGCGCAGGCTCTTGGCCCCCTGCTCACCCATGACCCAGGCAAGCGCGTCGACGACGTTGGACTTGCCCGATCCGTTGGGGCCGACGATGCAGGTGATCCCGGGTTCGAGCTCGAGGGTCGTCGCGGAGGCGAAGGACTTGAAACCCTTCAGCGTCAGACGCTTGAGGTACATCGACTTCTCCCCCGGCTCAGGACCACGTGGTCGTACTCGGCTCGCAACACATCAGCGTGGCTGAGGTGAGTCAGCAAATCTAATCGTCGCTGCTCAGGGGAACCCCAGCGGGTCGAGGATAACCCGTCGGGCCTGTCGATCTGGGGACCTCGGCTCCCACGACAGTCGGAGTCAGAGCCCCAGCGTCTGCTTCACCCCGGTCCGCAGCTCCCGCAGGTGCGCATCCGCGGCCGTACGCAGGCCAGCGACCGCCTCGGGGTCCGGGACGATGCGGTCGGCGAACCTCTCGGCCAGGTCGGCGGCGGCGAAGTCGGAGACGTTCGCGTCCAGGCCGATCCGCTTCATGAAGTTACGGTTCTTGTTGGTCGGGATCATCACGATCGACGGCACCCCGTACATCGTGGCCACCACCGAGCCATGGAACTTCATGCTCGCGAGCGCCGTGCACTCCCCGATCGCCCGGGTGAGCTCGTCGAGGTCCTCGGTGTAGACGACCTCCTTGCCCGGGATGTCGAGATCGTCGGCGTTGGCCATGTCCCGGCGACCGACGTCCATGGTGCCCAGGATGAGATGACGTACGCGCCAACCCTCCGCAATCGCCTTGCCGGCCATCTCCTCCACGCGTGAGTAGTCGTCGGGCTCGTCCAGGTTGGGCCGGTAGCGGGTGACCACGCCGAGGATCGGCGCTCCCTCGGGCTTGGTCGCCGCAGGAAGATCCAGCGAGCAGACCATGTCCGGTGCGACCTTGATGTCCAGGTCCGCGGAGATGTTCGCCAGGGTCCAGTCGGCGGTCGGCCGGTCGCGCACGCCTATGAACTTCACGTTCGGGTGCTCGAGGAACCTCTTGTGCTTCTCGATGATGTGGGGCTTGATCTCGGTGTTGCGGTAGATCGGCACCCCGATGCCGACCACGAAGACGGGCTTGGCCAGCATCTTGTGGTTGAAGTAGCGGGGGTCGGCCTGCCACGGCTGCAGGATGTCCCCGCCGCCGATGAGAATGGCGTCCACCTCGTCGACGATCTCGGGCAGCGGCCGGTCGTAGTAGGGCTTGGTCATGTTGTCGGCGAGCACCCGCAGCTCGAACTCCTCGCCGAAGTACTGCTCATAGACCGACAGGAAGAGCTCGTCACCGTAGTTGCCGGCCCCGAAGAACCCGGCCAGCCCGATGACCGGCTTGCGGCCACGGCGCCGGCGGCGGGCCACCGCGGTCTTGATCTGCTCCTTGAGCGGGTCGGGCAGCCGGCGGGCCGCCGACCGGACGACCGGGTGGTGACGCAACGAGGACAGACGCATCGAGGACAACGGAAAGGCTCCTGAGGATCGCGGGAACAGGACGCCGCAGCGCGGCGAACCGCGCGAGCGTAGCCAGGCAGGATGGGCGCCGATGTCGGTCGGCCGAACCCCAGATGAACGCTCGGTGGCCGCAGGGCTCGACTCCTCAATGCTCGACTCCTCAGGCCCACGAAGCCAGCCAGTGCGGCGCCCACGGCCGCTCGGCAGCACCGACCAGCCTCGACAGGAGCGAGAGGTCCACGGTGTCGTCGGCGACGACCATGGCCCGGTAGTCGGCGTCGAGGTGCTTCGACCTGAGATAGAAGTCGGGTTTCACATACGTGTCGGGAAAGAGCTCGACGACCCGCGTGCCGGGTCGGCAGAAGACGAGGTTGGTCAACCCGGCTCCGTGGGGCGCGACGACGATGTCGACGGCACCGAAGACCCGGGCCTGCTCGGCGACGCTCAGCTCCTCGGCGTAGACGATCGCGAAACCGAGGCCGGCCATCATCTCCTCGACCGCGGCCTCGTTGGCGAACGAGCGCACCGACCGGGCGCGCGAGAGGTAGACGCGGCGCCACCGGCGGTCGACCTCGCCCGCTCCCAGCCCGGCGAAGAAGTCGTAGACCCAGCGCGCCCACAGGTAGGGCGGCGGGTCGGGCCAGTAGCCGCACGCCACCTGCGTCGTCTCCAGCTCGGCGGCCGAGACCAGCCGCGCCGGGTCGAGCCCGAGCCGCTCGAAGACGAACGGGAGCACGTCGAAACGGTCCTCGACGTAGACGATCGGCACGTCGTCGGCGACCCGGTGGATGCTCCGCAGCCCGGCGGCCGCCTCGGCGACCAGGTGGTAGTAGTTCACGTAGTTGTGCGCGAACGGCAAGACGTACGCCGCGGGGATCTGCTCCCGCACCGGCGCAGCGACGTTGAGGCTGCTCGCCTTGGCATACCTCGAGGCGCGGATCGTACGGGTGCGGCTCTCCCCCGTGAACGCGGTCGCGAGGTCCTCGTCACAGACGCAGAACCGCACGTCGCGAGCGAGGAAGACCCGCTCGACCTCGGTCTCGGTGTGGCCCCGGTCGAACCCGGCCGCACGCAGGGTGGCGCGCTGGGCCGCCGGCAGCGCGGCGAAGTCGCGCTCGAAGGTCGAGGGGTGCCGGGTCGTCCTCGTGCTGGTCTGGTAGCAGGTCAGGTCGGCCTCGGCGACGGCCGGAAGCCGCTGCAGGAGCGGACGACGCTCGAAGTCACGCGCCTCGAGGAGCCGCACCAGCTCGTAGTCGCCCGAGGCGGCCAGCTCCTCGAAGCGGTCCAGCCGCTCCCGCACGCCGGCGATGACGAGCTTGGCGTTCTCCAGCCGCAGGTCGTCACCGGGCAGCAGACCGCGCGCCTCGACCTCGTCGACCACCTCGGCCGCCAGGTCGCCCAGCCCGTAGAAGCTGAGGTGGCGCACGGCGGCGTTGAAGCCGATCCGGTCGAAGCCACCATCGTTGCCGCTCAGCTGCTCGAGCAGCCGGCCGGCACCGTGCTGGACGGCGTCGGCGGCGACCAGCAGCCCGTCGGCCGGGAGCCGCCCGGTGGCCGCTCGCCAGGTCTCGATCGCGGCCGCGACACCGTCGCCGTCCCGACTCTCGACGAGCCGCTGGATCTGCTCCTCGGTGACGCCCGGGTCGTTCATACCCGTCGGAGCCCGCGAGCGACCCGATCCACCTTGCTGCGTACGCGTCGCTTGATGCCCAGCGCCTCGGCACGCGCCTCCGCGGCCTCGGCGCGCTCGCGGTTGGCCCGAGCACGCTTCCTGGCGTTCTCGGCCTGGCTGCGCACCTTCTTCAGCTGGTCGCGCAGCTCGGTGACCGCCAGGTCGCCCTCGCCACGGGTGACCTTCTTGACCGGCTCGGCCGTGCCGAGGTCGAGGAGACCGAGCTCCTTGCTCGAGCGCCACTCGACACCCCAGACGGCGTCGAGGGCTTCGATGGGGGTCACCGTCTCCGAGGCGTAGCGCATCGCGCGGCTGTAGGCCTGGGTGGGCCGGATGGTCAGCACCGCCGACTGGTCGGCGCCCTCGGGAGCGAAGTAGCTCACCACGCCGAGGTCGTTGACGTAGACGTCGCGCATGATCTCGTGCAGCGCGCTCGCGCCGAGGCCCAGCGTGACCGGCACGTCGAGGCGGTAGGGCGAGGGGAAGACGTCGTCGGGGTCGTCGTCGAGCATCGTGACGCGGCCCTCGCACCGGAACCACTCGCGCAGCAGATGGAGCTCGAGATCCTCGTCGGCGAGCACCCGGCGGCGCCCGCTCGCCAGGCTCGACCAGGGCCCGACGAGCAGGATCTGGAGGTCGGTCTCGGTCTGGTTGAGCAGCATGTCGACGCAGCGACGCGCGACCTGCGCGGTCGCGGCGTCGACCTTCACCACGGCGGTGACGAAGGGCACCTCCCAGGAGCGGTTGGTGGCCGCACGCCGGTAGCGCGGGATCGGCATCTTCTGGGCGAAGTGGACGTCGTTGAAGTGGGCGACCTCGCGGCCCTTGTCCTGCACGGTCGCCCGGCCGAGGTGATAGGTCTCCGCGGACATCACCGGGATGAAGACGGCGCCGCGCTGCCAGATCTGGTAGGCGATCTCGGTGTCGTCGCCGAGCTTGAGCTCGGGCCGCTGGCCGAAGGTGTGCTCGTAGACCGAGCGGGTCACGGTGGCGCAGGCGCCCATGTGGGTGGAGTAGTTGCGACCGCCGCTGGTGTTGAGGTCGTCCGTCTCCTCGAAGATGTCCAGCGACCAGTGCCGGTGCAGCGTGGCGAGGTCGTGGTGCTTGCGGATCTCGTCGCTGCGTACCTCGTCGAAGACCTGCTCGGGGGTGAAGTCCCACTCCTCCACGAACCCCTTGTGGCCGATGGTCGCGGCCTCGGGGATGAAGTGGGCCCACTTCGCGTGCTCGCGCACGTTGTCGGAGAACAGGATCATGTCGGAGTCGACCCAGTAGACGATGTCGCCGTCGGAGGCCTCGATCCCGATGTGGAGCGCGTTGGAGCGGCCCCAGCCCTCCCCCAGCTCCTCGTGGACCCGGATCAGCCGGGTGTTCTTCGGTGCGTACGCCCCGATCTCGACCGCAGGATCGCTGCCGTCGTCGACCACGATCACCTCGAGGAGGTGCTCGGGGTAGTCCTGGGCCGCGAGCGAGGCGAGGGTCAGGTCGAGGGTCTTGGAGTTGAAGGCCGCGGTGACGACCGAGACCTTCAGGGTCGGCTCCCAGCCCTCGGGCAGGGTGCCGTCGAAGACGTCACGCCACTGGTTCTTGTAGACGACGTCGCTCAGGGCGGGGTTGGCGGTCAACGGCTTGGGCATCGTTGGTGTGGTCCTTTGCTCTTCTGGCCGAAGACGGCCGTACGTGCGGTGGGGTGTGGCTTCGGGATGCGGTTCGAGCAGCAGCGTCGTCGAGGTCAGCCCTCGACGATGTCGGGGACGAACCGCGGCCACTGCTCGTAGGCGCCCTCGACGAGGCTGGAGTCGTCGCGGCGCCAGGTGTGGCCGTCGGCGTGACGGATGTAGACGTAGCCGAGCCCGTTCGTGCGGTAGCCGATCGCACCGGCGTTGCCGGCACGGATGAGCACCGACCGGTCGGTCGAGTTGGGCGTGGGCCGCCAGCCACCGATCTCGTTGAGCAGCGCGGTGGAGAGCATCATCGCTCCGCCGGCGATCTGGTAGTGGTAGGCCTCGGTCGCGAAGGTGCGGTGCACGGTGTGGTCGAGCGCCTCGAGGTAGAGATACTCGGTCGTCTTCCCGACCATGTCGGCACCCGAGTAGAGGTGGGCGAGCACCAGGTCGGAGATCACCTGGGGCCCGTAGACGTCGTCGTCGTCGATCTTCACGACCAGGTCGCCCGACGCAGTCCGGGCGGCGTCGGCGAGCACCTCCCCGAAGGGCTTCTCCTTCTCGTGCACGGTGACCACCGCGCCGGCCGCGGCGATCACCTGCTCCAGCCGCGGCGGCAGCGCACCCTCGGCCCCGTGGAGCGCGACGATGATCTCCAGGTGCGGGTAACGCTGCGCGGCGAGCGCCTCGATCACCGCCGCGACCCGGTCGGGCCGCATGGTCGAGAGCACCGCACTGACCGTGGGCAGCAACCGGTGACCCTGCTGGTGGACGTGGTCGGCGAGCTCGAAGAACCCGCCGAAGCGCTCCATCGCCTCACGGCGCTGCGGCACCGAGCGCAGCTCGCGGGCTAGGCCCGAGCTCGGCCGGTGGGGCCGGCGCACCAGCTCGGCGAGGCTCTTGCCGAGCACGTCCTCGGCCAGCCGCAGGGAGGCAGGCAGCGAGTGCAGGATCGTCCCGGTCGCGGCCAGCTCCGCCAGCCGGCGGTAGAACGTGCGCTCCTCCTGCTCGTCGGCGACCTCCAGCCCGGAGAGGTCGACCGACTCGATCCGGCGCAGGCTGCGTACGCTCGCCGCCGGCAACGGCGCCGACAGCCGATGGGTGAGCCCGGCGACGCCCTCGGCCGAGGCAGCGGTCGGGTCCAGGCACAGGGCACCGTCGACCAGGCGCGCCTCGAGCCAGCCGTCGGGGTCGTACCAGCCCTGGAACCGTCCGACCGGGTTGTGCACGTTGAGGTCGACCAGCGGTGCCTGGTCGCGGCCCGCGACGGCGAGGTGGCCCGTCGTGGCGTCGACCGCGAGCGGGTGGCGGAAGATCGTGCGCGCCGGGTCGTCCTTGACCGCGTCGAGCTGGGCGAACCGCTCGGGGTCGCTGACGAGGCCGTAGTCGGCCAGGCTCAGGCCGACGCCGTTGAGATGGTCGACCGGCAGACCGGGTACGCCGGGCGCCGACGGGGTCGGCAGCAGCGCCAGCCCCGCGGGAGCCAGCGCGTCGGAGCCGATCTCGACATATCCGTAGCCGTGCAGACCGCGCGTCACGGCGAAGAGCGGGTAGATCGCCCGGGCGACCGTGGCCAGCGGCGTCGGCCTGCCCACCACCAGCTCGATCTCGGCGGTGCCGACGCCGCTGCGGGGGTAGCGCACCTCGTGACGCAGCAGCCCCGGCAGCCGGCCGAGACGGCCGTGCCACTGCTTGTGCGGGCTCTCCCACCGCTCGATGCGCAGCGAGAGCCGCCGCACCGTGACCTCGGGCGCGAGGGTCGTCAGCACCCGCACCAGGTCGACGTCGGCGACGGCGAGGGCGAGCTCGTCGGTGGGCGGCACCAGCCCGGCGGCGTACGCCACGATGTCCTCGGTGCTGGAGAGCACCTGCTCGGCGGCGTCCTCGGAGGCGGCGGGCAGGGGTGTCAGGGGCCTGGTGGTCACGGGCCTGGTCATGGAGCTGTCAACTTCCTGTTGCTGTCGTCGCGGCCGCATCGATCCGGTCGGCGAGACTCTTCGCATACGTGGTGGTCACGTGCGACTGGTCGTAGTAGGCGACCACGCCGCCGATGGTCGCGTAGCACCTGCCGTCGCGGCAGAAGTCGGCGGCGGTGTCGAGCACGGTGACGCCCTGGGGTCGCAGGTCGCGGGCGACGGCGACCATCGGGTCGGGTGAGGCGGTCTCGGCGACCGTGCCGTCGCAGGCACCGAGACGCGACGGGTTGGCGGCGACGCAGTCGGGCGTGTTGGGCGTGGGCGGGGTGGGCGGGTCCTTGACGACCAGCACGTTCTTGCCGGCGCCCGACCAGCGCTCGAGCACCCTGGCCGAGGACTTCCGGGCCAGGGCGAGACTGGCTCGCTGCTGCCCGTCGGCGGCCGCCATCGTGCGGTAGTAGCGGTTGCTGACCACCACGAGCCGGTCCTCGCCGGCGGCGACCCGGTCGATGACATACCTGTTCCAGTCGGCGCACGCCTGCGTCGCGCCGGCCTTCGGGAGCGAGACCGGACGGTCGACCGTGTAGCACTCGTACATCAGGTAGGTCGTGACCCGCCAGTTGCGCTCGCGGGCGACCTTCTCCAGCGCCGGCGCCCACATCGCGGCGTGGGAGTTGCCGACGAGGGCGACCGGGGTCGCGTCGGGCGCGTCGCTGCCGAAGGTGCAGGTCTTGCGGGAGGTGTCGTCCATCTGCAGCACGCAGCCCCGGTCGAAGAGCGAAGACTTGTCCTCCACCGCCGCCAGCGGCGGGAGGTAGAGGTCGCCGGACCCGTGCGGCGAGCACGAGTCGTCGGCCAGCGCCGCGGAGGCGTAGCACGGGTCCTCTGCGGGCGAGGGCGCCGCGACCTGACGTGTCTGGGCCTCCGACTCGCGATGCAGCGCGAACCCGCAGGTGCCGATGATCAGCGACCCGGCGAGCGCGAAGACGAAGCTGCGACGCAGCGGGAGCCCCAGCGGCCGGCGGCCGCGCAGCGGATCCTCGACGTAGACCTTGGTCGCCCAGGCGGCCAGCACGACCGCGCACAGCGCGAGCAGCTTGACCGCGCCCGGCGCCGGGCCGCCGATGGCGTAGGGCAGCAGGATGACCAGCGGCCAGTGCCACAGGTAGATCGAGTAGGACAGGTCGCCGAGGGTCTGCACGGGCCGGCGGCCCATCGCCCACAGCGGTGACAGCGGCCCGCGGCGTACGTCGGCCACGACGATCAGCGCCGCGCCGACGACCGGCACCAGCGCGGCGGAGCCGGGGAAGAGCGTGGCTGCGTCGAAGACGAGCGCGGCGTAGACCACCAGCGCGAGCCCGAGCCACACGAGCCCCAGGCGTACGCCCTGCGGCAGCCGCGCCAGGACGGGTGCGGCCACCGCGACCAGACCTCCCGCGCCGAGCTCCCAGACCCGGGTGTAGGTCACGAAGTAGGACGAGGCGTCGGTGAGCAGCACCGAGCAGGCCAGCGAGGCCGCGACGACCAGCGTCATCGTCACCGCGGCGGCACGGCGCAGCGACATCCCCCGGCGGCGAGCGACGAGGCCGACCAGGAGGATCAGCACCGGCCAGCCGAGGTAGAACTGCTCCTCGACCGAGAGCGACCAGAAGTGCTGCACCGGGGTCGCCGCGTCATCGGCCGCCAGGTAGTCGACGGAGTCGCGGGCGAGGAGCCAGTTCTGCACGTAGAACGCCGAGGCGACCGACTGCCGGGCGGTGCCGTCCCAGATCGTCGCCGGCGCGATCCACCACGTGGCGGCCAGCGTCGCGGCGATGACGGTGAGCGCGGCCGGCAGCAGCCGGCGGATCCGGCGGCCCCAGAACTCACCGAGATCGCGCAGGCCGCCCGGCACCCGGTCGAGCAGATGGGTGGTGATCAGGAAGCCGGAGATGACGAAGAAGACGTCGACACCGACGTAGCCGCCCGTGAGCCCGCCCGGCCAGAAGTGGTAGACGACGACCAGCGACACCGCGAGCGCTCTCAGCGCCTGGATGTCGACGCGGGGCCCTGCTGCTGTTTCCGAACGGGTACGCAGCGGGGACAACAACAGCTCCTGAGGGATCGCGAGGGGCCATCAGCGATGGCGAACCGCGCGAGCGTAGCCAGACCGGGTGACAGCAGATGCCCGCAGCCCGACGCGCAGGTGAACACCCGGTGTCACCCGCGTACGACTCCCGAAAAGGTCGAAACCGACCCTGAACATCAGAGTCGGTTCCCCTGAACGAGGCAGCGATGAAGAAAAGCTCTCGCTCGTTGTGTTGCAGATGCCCGCAGGTCAGGCGGGCTGCATCTCCTGCATCGAGGTGTCGATGTCAGCGGTGTGAGCCGCGACCAACGCATCGTTCTCGTTCTTGACAGTGAGAACGAGATCCTCGAGCTCACGCACACGCGCACGCAACCGAGCATTCTCGGCAGTGAGGTGGGCGGGAGTCCGCAGGTCGCTGCTCATGTAACCGATCAGCGCCTTCGCCATGAATACGTTTCCTTCGTTGGAATCACTAGAAGCTCCCGCGATACCGGGCCGTCTACAAGAGTGACACCGTTATCGGCGAGCGTCAACGTCGCGCAACCCCAGGTGACACGACTGCTCAGCTGCGGCGGCGGCGCTCACGCAGTGCCATGAGCTCCTTCTTCTCCTTGCCGCTCAGCGAGTCGGCGCCCTCGGCGTGGATCTTGTCGAGCAGCTCGTCCATCCGCTGGTCATCCTTCGACGCGGTGGGAGTCGAGGACTCCCACGGTCCGGCGACCACGGTCGGGCCCGACGACTTGCGCTTCTTGGCCTTGGCCGGCTTGGCCGCCTTCTGCTGCGGAGGTCCGGCGACCTGCGGGATCCAGGCGAACCGGTCGAGCAGGCCGAACTGACGCGCGACGAACGCGTTGATCGCCAGGCCGACGACGAAGACGAGCAGCATCACCCAGCTGCGGTAGCCCAGGTATTGGATCAGCTGGATGCCGACGAGGATCACACCGAAGAGCCAGGCCGGGATGTTGAAGATGAACATCCGGTCGGGCCACTGGGCGATCCACAGCAGCACCACCATCATCTCCAGCATGCCCAGGCCGGCCAGCAGATAGCCGGGGTCGAGCACCGAGCCGAACAGCACGGTCAGCACCGAGAGCACGCCGGTGAACGCCACCAGCATCCAGGCGAACCGCACCCGGCCGAGCTCGTTGCGCTCCAGGTCGGACCCGAAGTACCAGAAGAAGAAGATCGCCAGGACGTGGAAGATGCTGAACTCGGGGTAGGCGAACGGCCAGGTGACCAGCGTCCACAGCTTCAGCGCGGCGACGTTGGGCTGGATCAGCGCCAGCCCGCTCGCCACGCCCGCGCCGCCCAGCGCGGCGAAGAGCACCAGGCCGACGATGCTCCCGAAGACCACCAGCCACGTCGTGGTCACCCCCAGGGAGCCGATGTGGAACCACGGCTCGTGGGGGTAGCGACCGCCTGGGGACAACCGGAAACGTTCTCGCACGAGGCCGAGCCTATCCACGCATTGGTAGATCCGTCATCGTGGGACACGGATCGGAGCGCGTCCTGTGGCCACGCGCCCCGACTCACGATCCCGAGGACGGGAGGAGCAGACTGCCTCTCAGCTGCGGGCCGGGCCGCGCGCCTCACCGGCGTCTCCCCTCCGGCCGCTTGAGCCCGAGACGACGGAAGGTGTCGAGATGACCACCACCCAGGACGCGACACCGCTCCTGCGAGAGCGCCGATTCACGATCGGGGCGGTGCTGCTGGTGCTGAACGCCGGGATGTACGTGGTCTGCGAGGCGATCGCCGCGTCCGCATGGCGCGACCCGACCTACAGCTACAGCCTCAACTACATCAGCGACCTCGGCGTCCCCGACGTCGGCGAGACGCAGGGCCGCATGATCGACTCGCCGCTGCACGCCGTGATGAACACCGCGTTCGTGCTGCACGGAGTCATCTTCGTCATCGCCGCCGCCCTGCTCTGGCATGCGGTCCTCCGCACCGGGCTGCGCCGCGCCTACCTGGTCCTGGCCGGCGTCCACGCCGTCGGCATGAGCCTGGTCGGCCTCTTCCCCGGCTCCCAGGCAGCCCTGGACGACGGCACCATCGTCCTCCACGGGCTCGGGGCGCTGCTCGCGATCGTGGCCGGCAACACCGCGGCGATCGTCGTCGGCACCGACCTGCTGCGCCGACGCGTACGTGGCCTCGGCCGCACGCTGATCACCCTCGGGGTCCTCGGCTTGGCCGGGTTCCTCTACCTGCTGGCCACCTCCGGCTCAGGCGTCGACGGCATCCCCGAGCGCGTCGCGGTCTACACCGTCACAGCCGCCGAGACCGTCGCCGGGATCGCCGTGCTCGTCGCCGGCCGAGCATCGCGCCGCGCCCGAGCCTCGATCAGCGCAGTCGCTGGCAGCGCGGGCAGAAGTAGCTCGAGCGGTTCATGAAGGCGGCGCGACGCAGCGGGGTGCCGCACCGGTCGCACGGCTCACCCTCACGCCCGTACGCCGCGAGCGACCGCTCGAAGTAGCCCGACTCGCCGTTCACGTTGACGTAGAGCGCGTCGAAGGAGGTACCGCCCTGGGCGAGCGCCTGCGTCATCACGTCACGTACGTGGCCGAGCAGCTCACGCACCTTGGCGGCGCTGAGGCGCTCCCCCGGTCGCTCGCCGTGCAGCTTGGCGCGCCACAGGGCCTCGTCGGCGTAGATGTTGCCGACGCCGCTGATCACGCTCTGGTTGAGCAGGATGCGCTTGATTCCGCTGGCCGAGCGACGCACGCGGGCCACGACAGCCTCGGTGTCGAAGGCCGCCTCGAGCGGGTCGGGAGCGATGTGGGCGATCTCGGCCGGGAGCTCGGCTCCCCCGGGGCTGATCGAGAGGCCGCCGAACATGCGCTGGTCGACGAACCTGAGCTCGCGGCCCTCGGCGGCGCCGTCGAGACGGAGGCGGACCCGCAGGTGCCGCTCGTCAGCCGACATCGGGGGCTGGACGAGCATCTGGCCGCTCATGCCCAGGTGGGCCATCAGGGCGTCACGGCCGTCGAGCGGGAGCCAGAGATACTTGCCGCGGCGGCGGGCGCCGGTGATCACCCGGTCGGTGAGCTCGACGGCGAAGGCCGAGGCGCCGGCGAGATGGCGGCGGACGGGTCTGGGGTGCAGCACCTCGACGGAGACGATGCGCGCGCCGACGACGTGGCGCTCGAGGCCGGCGCGTACGACCTCGACCTCGGGCAGCTCAGGCACTATGCCGTCGAGGGTTCGGCGGCCTGGATCTCGCCGTAGGCCGTCTCCGCGGCGGCCTGCTCGGCCTCCTTCTTGGAGCGGCCGACGCCGTTGCCGTAGAGCTGCTCGCCGACCCGCACCTTCGCGGTGAAGGTCTTCATGTGGTCGGGGCCCTCGTCGGTGATGACGTATTCGGGCACGCCGAGGGAACGCTCGGCGGCGAGCTCCTGCAGCGAGGTCTTCCAGTCGAGCCCGGCACCGAGGTCGGAGGCCGCCTTGATGAGCGGGTCGAAGAGCAGGTGGACCAGGACCGTGGAGACCTCGATGCCACCGGAGAGGTGGACCGCACCGATCACCGCTTCGACGGTGTCGGAGACGATCGATGACTTCTCGCGTCCACCGGTGGCCTCCTCGCCCCGGCCCAGCTTGATGTGCTGGCCCAGGCCGATGCCCTGACCGACCTCGGCCAGGGCGCGGGCGTTCACGACCGCCGCCCGCAGCTTGGCGAGCTTGCCCTCGGGCAGGTCGGGGTGGATGCGGTAGAGGGTCTCGGTGACCACCACGCCGAGCACCGAGTCGCCCAGGAACTCCAGGCGCTCGTTGGTGGGCAGGCCACCGTTCTCGTAGGCGTACGAGCGGTGTGTGAGCGAACGCTCAAGCAGCTCGGGGTCCAGGATCGGATCCCCGAGCGCTTGGCGAAGCTCGGCGTAGTTGGTCAGGAGACTAACCGCGTGTCAGCTCAGAGAACCTGGCGACGTGCGGCGCGAGCGCCGTACTGACCGCACTCACCGCACGCACGGTGCGGGATGTGCTTGGCGTCGCAGGCGGGGTTCGCGCACGTCACCAGGGTCGGCGCAACGGCCTTCCAGGCCGAGCGGCGGTGGCGGGTGTTGCTGCGCGACATCTTCCGCTTCGGGACAGCCACTGTTATCTCCTCATACCAGGGCCGGTCGGATCTCGACCGGCTGTTCGATGCTGATCTGCTGGGGAATGCTAGTTGTTGGGGTCCTGCTTCAGCTCGGCCAGCCCCGCCCAGCGCGGGTCGACCTTCTCGCCGTGGTCGTGCCCGGGCTCGTCCGCGAGCCGCACCCCGCACTCGGGGCACAGTCCGGGACAGTCGTCCTGGCACATCGGCTGGAACGGCAGTGCGAGCACCACCGCATCCCTGAGCACCGGCTCGAGGTCGATCAGATCTCCCTCGGTCCGGCTGGTCTCGTCGTCCTCGTCGGGGTCCTGCCCGTCACGAGAGTCGTCGTAGACGTACAACTCCTGGATGTCGACCTCGGTTTCGTCCTTGATCGGCTCCAGGCACCGCACGCACTCGCCCTCGAGGCCGGCGATCGCCGTCCCAGTGACCAGCACACCCTCCATGACCGCCTCGAGGCGCAGGTCGAGCTCGACCTGCGACCCCTCGGGGACACTGAGGACTTCAATACCAAGATCCGCCGGGGCCGGCACCGTCAGCTCAACGTGACGCTCGGACCCCGGGCGGCGGCCGAGCTCGCGAGTGTCGAGCACGAGCGGCGCTCTCGGGTCCAGGGTAGTCATGTTTCACTTCCGGATGAGGGCACGACAGATCAGACTAGATCTTAACGGGACGCGTCGACTGCGACCAAAAGGGCGGGGCCAGCATCGTGACGGCCACCACGGCGACCAGTCCCCCGGCCCCCGCGACACCGGCCGCGACCCAGGCGGAGCCCTGGAAGACCGGCGCGGTGAGCAGGTCGCCGCCGGACGGGTTCGGTGGCGCGATGTGCGTAGCGAACAGCACGAACATCGCTGTCGCCCAGACCGCGACGACCGGCCCCGTCAGCCGCGGCACCGCGGCGATCCCGAGCGCCGTGACCAGGCTGGTCACGACCGTGAGCGGGACCAGATAGCGCCAGTACGCCCCACCCCCGCCGGCGGCGTACTTGATCTGGATCGCGACGATGACGGCGACCAGGGCGAGCAACGTCAGCGCGGTCGCGACGCGGAGGAGCGTTCGCCGCGACGGCGAGAGCGCGCGGACGCCGACCGCGACGCCGAGCGCCAGTGGAGCCAGCGTGAGCACGGCCCCGAGGGTGACGTGCTCCTGCATCGCCGGCGGGATCAGGAGCTGGCGCCAGATCTCCGGGTCGGTGGCGACGTCGAGCACGGGCCGTACCTCGCGGGCGTGCAGCGGGCTGCCGGGCTTGCCGACGAGGTCGGTCTGCATGCCCGACCAGTTGCCGGTCTCACGGAAGTTGCGGATGTAGAACCAGCTGTTGACCGCGACCGCCAGAGCGACCGAGACGCTGAGGCGTCCGATATCGGCCCAGCGCTCGGACCAGGGACCGGCCCAGCGCTCGGACCGGTCCCCGCGGTGGCCGGTGAAGAGCCAGACCAGGCCGAGGGCGGCCGCGCAGACGCCGATGACGACGACGCCGGGCAGCCGGGTGCCGAGGGCGGCCGCGGCGTAGAGCCCGAAGAGCACCAGGCCGCGGGTGCGCGGCCCGTTGCGGAGCAACCAGACGGTCTGGCCGACCAGAAGGGTCGACCACAGCACGAACAGGTTGTCGTTGAAGACCACCCCGCCGAGCCTGGTCAGGGCCGGACTGAGCGCGGTGACCAGGCCGGCCACGACCGCGACCTCCGGGCGGCTGGGCACGATCTGTCGCGTCGCCCACATCACCGCTGCCACGACCAGGCAGGTGATCATGATGCCGATGCCGCGCGCGGCCATCCCGGCGGCGAGCAGGTGCCCGGCGTCGGTGAGCGGCCCGACCACGGGGGCCAGCAGCAGGTAGAAGAGCGGTGGGTGCTGGCCGGTCCAGTCGAAGGGCAGCGTGTAGCCCCAGGTCTGCGGCATCCGCATCGGGTCGCCGATGGCGATCAGGGTGCCGTGCCAGAGCTGGTAGGCGTGGTCGACGTGGGCCACCTCGTCCTTCGAGCCGTAGAGCGGCGACGACAGCGCATAGCCCGCGCAGACCCCGGCACAGGTGAGGATGTTGGCGATCAGACCGGCGAACCAGAGCCGCCGTGCGTTGGGCAAGTTCATCTCCTGCTGCGGTGCGGAAGCGTCATCCCAACGTAGACGCGACACCGCACAGCGTCACATCCGCCCGGTCGCGGGCTCGGCGCTCGTGGCCTCGGGAGGCTGCCCCGTACGTCGGGTCAAGAACGCCGCGACCAGCGCCACGCCGACGTCGGCCAGCACGGCGATCCCACGAGCGAGCAGGGCGACCAGGAGCGCCAGCCCCGGCGAGAGCACACCGGAGAGGGCGACGACCAGCACCGCCTCCCGCAGCCCGGCGCCGGCAGGGAGACCGATAGCGGCCATGCCGAGGCTGAAGCCCAGGGCATAACCGCCGACGCTGGCCAGCAGCGAGGGCAGCGGGTCACCGCCCAGGCCGACCACGACGACCCAGATCTGCACACCCAGCACGAGCCACACCAGCGCCTGCAGCACCAGCGCCTTGCCGATCCCCCGCCAGGTCGGCAGCACCTCGAGGGGTGCGCGCCGCAGCAGCCTCAGGCCGGTGTTGACCACCCTGCCGAAGATCGGCGGGTGCAGTGCCACCAGGATCAGCGGGAGCAGCAGCACCGCCCACCAGTAGCGCGCGAACGTCTCGCGCCCCAGGAACGGCATCAGCAGCACCGAGACCATCACCCCGGCACCGACGGCGATCGCCAGCACGAGCACACCCTGGGTCAACGACGTACGCCGCGGCACCCGCTCGACGCGAGCGAGCTCCATCTGGCCCACGATCGTCCACAGCGAACCTGGCAGATACTTGCCCAGCTGGCTGACGTAGAAGATGCGGGCGGCCGGCACCAGCGGGAGCGGCGAGCCCAGGTCGGCGAGCACCACTCGCCACATCACCAGCGCGATGCCCTGGGCGAGCACGGTGAGCGCGAAGGCGACGGCCAGCACCCACAGCGGCAGCTCCGCGAAGCCGCGCGCGAGCGCGTGCCGGTTGCGGTAGATCGCGTAGGCGGCCACGACGACCACGAGCGCGACGACCGCTGTCTTGAGGTAGACCGTCTTGAGGGACGCCGTCTTCAACGAACAGCCCTCATCGAACCTCGACCCACGGGCCCTCCCTGGCATCGTTCACGATGCCGTCATCTCAGATGCGGGGTGTGTGCTCCAACTCTGCTTGTTTCTGACCCTAACGTTGTGGGGGTGCACATCGTCGCCTTCGGCACCTATGACGTGACCGCCCATCCGCGAGTCGCGGTGCTGATCGAGGGCCTACGCGACGGCGGCGCCGAGGTCAGCGAGGTCAACCGGCCGCTCGGCCTCGACACCGCGGCCCGAGTGGCGATCCTGCGGCAACCGTGGCGGCTCCCGCTGCTGGCGCTGCGGCTGCTCGCCTGCTGGAGCGGCCTGGCCGCGGAGACGTTGCGGAGGCGGCGCCACGGGCGCCCCGATGCAGTCCTGGTCGGCTATCTGGGCCACTTCGACGTGCATCTGGCCCGCCTGCTCCACCCTCGATCGACCATCTTCCTCGACCACATGGTCTCGGCAGCCGGGGTCGCTGCCAACCGGCGGCTGGCCGGGTCCGGCGGCCTGAAGCTTCGGCTGATGAAGGCGATCGATGCGATGGCCCTCCGGAGCGCCGACGTGGTGATCGTGGACACCTACGAGCAGCAGGAGTCGCTGCCCGAGGGCGTACGCGAGCGCTCGGTCGTGTGCGCGGTCGGCGCCACCAAGGAGTGGTTCGACGCCGGCGCCGAGGCGCTCCGGCGCCCCACGGAGACGCCGTTGCAGGCTGTCTTCGTCGGGCTCTTCTCCCCCACCCACGGCGCCCCGGTGATCGCCGACGCCCTCGACATCCTCGCCGACGACGAGCGCATCGAGGTGACGATGGTCGGGCAGGGCCAGCAGTACGACGAGGCCCGCCGGCTCGCGGCCGACAACCCGCGGGTCACCTGGGTCGACTGGGTCGAGGCCGAGGATCTTCCCGACTTCGTGGCCGGGTTCGACGTGAGCCTCGGCATCTTCGGCACCGTGCCGCAGGCGCTTCGGGTGGTGCCCAACAAGGCGTTCCAGGGCGCAGCCGCGGGCGCGGTGGTCGTCACCTCCGACACCGCACCCCAGCGGCGCGTGCTCCAGGGCGCGGCGCTGCTCGTCGCACCCGGCAGCTCGCAGGAGCTCGCCGCCGCCCTGGCCAAGCTCGCCGAGGACCCCGACGAGGCCCACCTGCTGCGCCAGGCTGCCTATGCCCGCGCGATGGAGCACTACACGCCGCGGGCCGTCGCCTCCGCCGTCATCGAGAGGATCCGCCACCCCTGATGACCCACGCCTGATGATCCCGTCCCGCACCGTCGAACCCAGGAACCAGATGCCGCTCACGCCCGCCGACCGCCCGCTGCCTCCGCTCGCCCCGCGCGCCTGGCTCCGCTATGACGTCGTGAGCCGCATCATCGACAGGCTCTCACCGGCGACGGCTCTGGAGATCGGATGCGGCCAGGGCGCGTTCGGCGCTCGCCTGGCCACGCGCGCCGACTATCTGGGGGTCGAGCCCGACGCCGGCTCGTTCGAGGTGGCCTACGAGCGCATCACCTGCCTCGGCGGCACCGTGCTGAACGCGATGTCCTCCGAGCTGGATCCGGGCACGACGTACGACATGGTCTGCGCCTTCGAGGTGCTCGAGCACATCGACGACGACAAGGCCGCGCTGGCCGAGTGGGTCACCCACGTGCGACCCGGCGGGCAGCTGGTGCTCTCGGTGCCGGCCTTCCAGGAGCGGTTCGGTCCGATGGACAAGCATGCCGGCCACTTCCGCCGCTACAGCCCCGCCGAGCTCACCGCCCGGCTCGAGGAGGCCGGTCTGGGCGACGTCGACATCACCGTCTACGGCTGGCCCCTCGGCTACGCCCTGGAGGCGGTGCGCAACCGCATCGACGCCAAGAAGCTGGAGAAGGTGGGCGACCTCACACCCGAGGAGCTGACCCGCGCGACCGGACGTACGTTCCAGCCCAGCGGTCGCGTCAAGGGCGCCGCCATCGCCGTCGCGACCAGCCCGTTCATGGCCCTGCAGCGGCTGCGCACCGACACCGGCACCGGTCTCGTCGCCGTCGCGACCAGGCGCGGCTGAGGCGTGGATCGGAACACGAGAGACAACAAGAGAGACAACTTGGACGACCTTCCGCGTGCGCTACCGTCGCCCGGCGGCGAATCCTCATAGGTTTCGGCTTGTGCCCTCCCCTGTTGTGACTGCATCCGACCGGTGGCGCTCGGGCGCCGTGGTGGCGCTGCTCGTCGTCTTCGTCGCGGTGACCTTCGGCCCCGCGCTGGTGGGCCACGGGATGCTGCTCGACACCGGCTGGCTGCACGCGATGATGCCGTACGCCGCCAGCGGCCCGATCCCCGACGGCACGCTGTGGTGCCGCGGTGACACCTGGGACTACTACCTGCCCGGGGTCGAGAACATCGTCGAGGGCGCCCGCCACGGCAGCTGGCAGACCTGGGCTCCCTACGAGGTCGGCGGGGCGCCGCTGGCATCGCTGCCCAACCATGCCGTCCTGAGCCCGGTCTCCTGGCCCTACTGGGTGATGCCGATGTGGCTGGCCCCGGCGTGGGCCAAGCTGACCGAGCTGGTGCTGGTGCTGGCCGGGATGACGCTCTTCCTCGGCCGCCTCGGCGTGCGTCGCAGCATCGCGCTGGTCGCCGGGCTGGTCTTCTTCACCTCCGGCTTCATGATGATGTGGACCAACTGGCCCCACACCAAGGTCGCCTGCCTGGTGCCGCTGCTGCTGTGGGCGCTGGACCGTGCCGTGCGCGAGCGCGGGGCACGCGACCTGGCCGCGGTCGGCCTGGTCGTCGCCGCGATGCTGCTCGGTGGGTTCCCGGCCGTGACGATGTTCGCGCTGACGCTGGGCGGGATCTATGTGGTCGTCCGGGCGCTGGCGTTGCGTGACGTGCGACGCACGCTGACCGCCGGCGCGATCGCCGCCGGCGGCGTGGGGCTCGGGGTCGCGCTCTCCGCCGTCCAGGTGCTCCCGTTCGCGCTCAACATGAGTGCTCTGGGCCTCGACGAGCGAGTGCCCAACGAGGTCAAGCCCGCCAGCCTCGTGCTGACCACCGTCGCACCCAACGCCTACGGCACCTGCGCGAGCGGTCTGTGGGCGGGCGAGGACAACCCGATCGAGTCGATCGCCTTCGTCGGCGTCGCCGCGCTCGTGCTGGTGCTGTGCGCCCTGGTCGTCCGGCTGCCCGGCGGTCGCCGCCCGGCGACGCCCGCACTGCTCGCGGTCGTGCTGGCCGCGGTCGTCTGGCTGCTGTGGATCGGCGGGCTGCCGCTCGACCTGCTGCAGAAGCTGCCCGGCTACAGCTCCAACAGCTTCGGCCGCGCGAACTCGATCTTCGGGTTCCTCTGCGCCGCCCTGGCCGGGATCGGGTTGGAGCGGCTGTTGCAGCGTGCCGAGCACGCCGAAGCCCATCGCACCGAGGCCGGCCACACCGAAGACGAGTCGGACGCGCCCGAGGGCGACTGGTCCTGGCGTCCACGGCAGGTGATGTCGCTGGTCGTCGTCGTGGTGGCGGCGGTGGCTGCGGCGTACTTCCTCCATGCGGCGTACGCCTTCATCAGCGACGCACCCCGACCGATCCCCGACGTGGCCGCGAAGCTGCGGGTGCCGGCGTTGCTGCTGGTGGTCTCGGCCCTCGCCGTCGCCACGACGTTGCTGCTGCGTGGCCGGCTGCGGCTGCTGGGTCCGCTGGTGCTCGTGCTGGCCGTGCTCGCGCAGAGCACGACGTTCGCGCGCGAGGTGCTTCCGCTCACCGACCGCTCCGACTTCTACCCGGTCACGCCCGCCCACAAGTTCCTGAAGAAGCATCTCGGCGAGGAGCGCTATGGCGCCTCGTCCTGGGAGCACTCCGCCGTCGCCGACCACTACCGGCTGCGTACGCCGACCGGTCACGAGTTCACCACGCCGGAGTGGAAGTCGCTGATCGCCGCGGTCAACCCCGACGCCCAGCTCTCGCCCACCTACAGCGACTTCCCCGCCAACATCCCGACCCCGGGTCGCCAGCCCGTGCTCGACCAGCTCTCCGTGCGCTACTGGGTCACCCAGCCGCTGGAGGTGATCGGTGCCGTCGAGCGGCCGCAGGTGCCGGCCTCGCGGCGCGAGGGTCTGCGCGTGGAGCCGGGCGAGAAGGCGAGCTGTCAGGTGCCGCGAGGCAACCTGCGCGGCGTCGAGGTCACCGTTCCGGACGGGCTGAAACCGCGTACGCAGGAGCCGGCCGTGGTGCGGGTGAGCGTCGGCACAGGCGCCGACACGATCACCTCCGAGCGCGCCGTGACCCGCCCGCTCAAGCCCGGCGAGAGGCTGCGGGTCGCGGTGCCCGACCACCGCTTCACCTCCGGCCCGGTGCCGGTCACGATCACGGTCGACGGGAAGCGGAAGCCGGTCCAACTGGCCGGCCGCACCGACGGGTCCGCGGTCTGCTCGGCCGTCCGGCCGGAGAAGGGCGACGGGCTCCGGGTCGTGCACGCCTCCGCCGGCGCCGTCGTCTACGAGCGCGCGAGCGCACTGCCCCGCATCCGCTGGGCCGGCACCAGCGAGGTCGTGGCCGACGGTCCGACCCGCGTGCAGCGGCTGCGCGACGGCGTCGCCCCCGGCACCGTGCTCCTCGACGACGACTCGACCCCGGCCGTCTCCGGCTCCACCGCCCAGGTCGACGTACGCCGCGACGAGCCCGAGAGCATCTCCGCCGAGGTCACCGCCCGCGGCTCCGGCTACCTCGTCGTCGCCGACTCGATCGCCCGCCCGGGCTGGTCGGCCACCGTCGACGGCCGTGAGGTCCCGATCGTCCCCGGCAACCACGCCTTCGCCGCCGTGCCGGTGCCCGACGGCGCGCACACCGTCACCCTGACCTACGACGCCCCCGGGCTGCGTACGGGCGCCTGGGTCTCGCTCCTCGGCGCGCTGGTGACGCTCGGGCTGCTGATCGCACCACGGGTCCTCTCGCGCGTGCGACGCGGCCGAGCGACATAGCGGACGACATGGCCGGGCGGGGCTGCTAGGAGGAGAAGAGCCGGTCCAGGTGCTGATCGATGGCCGCCACGGCTGCGGGCGGCTCGACCACGCCGAGCTCCAGCAGCGGGGTGAAGCCGGTCAGCGCGAGGATCAGGTCGGTCTCAACGGCGGGGTCGCGGCCCGCGGGGATGTGCCCGTCAGCCTGCGCCTCGCGGACGAGCCGCTCCACCAGGTCGCGCCCGTCGCGCAGGCCGACGCATGCCTGCTCGCGCAGCTCCGGGTCGTGCAGCGCCTCGAGGACGTACGCGGCGTTCATCCTGTCGGTGGCACGAGCCTCGGGACGCAGCGGGAGCATCTCCAGGAGCGTCACCCGCAACACCTCTCGGGGGTGCGGCGGCTGGTCGAGGACGGCCAGCCCGCGGTTGACCCGATGTGACACCTGCTCGGCGGCGAACTCCATCGCGAAGGTCAGCATCGCCGCTCGCGAGGAGAAGTAGTGCTGCAGCTGGCCGAGGGAGACATCGGCCTCTCGGGAGACCTCGCGCATGGTCGCTCGCGACCAGCCCTGCCGCTCGACGACCCGCCACAGCGCATGGGCGATCGTCTCTCGTCGCTCTCGATGGTCGACCTGCTTCGGCACCTTCGCCCTCCTTGGTTACCATACAAGTGACATAATACATCTGACTTGAATCCCCGCCCGCGCTGGAGTGCCGATGACCGATCCCGAGCGGCCCCTCCCCGACCCGTACGCGATCGCGATCGACGACGCGGTCGCGGTCGCCCTCCTCGCCGACCTCCAGGTGCGCAAGGCGATCGCCCGCGGGGAGCTCGAGCACCTGCCCGGCAGCGGGCAGCCGATCGACCTGCCCGACCAGCACGATCCCGACTGGTGGCTGCGGAGCCTCGTCGAGCGCGAGCAGGTGGTGCTGCTGCCCCCGTCGATCCAGCTGCGCCGTGAGGACGCCGCTCTGGACGCGCTGCTCGATCAGCTGGCGGACGAGCGGGCCGTACGCCGCGAGATCGAGGAGTTCAACGCCCGTGTGATCCGCGCGCGCTACGAACCACCGGCGGGCCCGCCACTGATCACGATGCCGCGCGAGCCCGAGGCCACCGTGGCCGCGTGGGCCGAGCGTCGGGCGGCTCGTGCCGCGGATTCCCGCGCGGCCGCACGGGCGGATCGACGGACGAACCGGAGGCGTCGCCTGTTCCGTCGTCGCGGGGGCGCGGCGAGCGAGTGAACCGGCGCTTCGGGAAGACGCCGCGTGGCCCCGTCCTGAACGTCAGGTTTCCCTAGCACATACGCCTGATGACACGGGCGAGGGGCCGTGGGGCCCGCGAATCCACGCGGTAATGTGGCGGGCCAGAACCCCTCGCGGACATCCCACCATCTGCCGTCCGTCCGCCCGACTCTGTGCCGAGGTCCCCTGTGAAGCTGGTCGTTCAAGTCCCTTGCCTCAACGAGGAGGAGACGCTTCCGTCCGTCCTGGAGTCGATCCCGAAGCAGATCCCGGGCATCGACGAGATCGTGATCCTGATCGTCGACGACGGCTGCACCGACCGCACGGTCGAGGTGGCGAAGGAGCACGGCGTACGCGAGTTCGTGCACCACTCCCGCAACCAGGGTCTGGGCCGCAGCTTCCACGACGGCGTCGTCCGCGCGCTCGAGCTGGGCGCCGACATCGTGGTCAACACCGACGGCGACAACCAGTACCCGCAGGAGCGGATCACCGACCTGGTCCAGCCGATCGTCACCGGAGACGCCGACATCGTCATCGGCGACCGGCAGGTCGACCGGATCGCTCACTTCTCGGGGCTGAAGAAGACGCTGCAGAAGGTCGGCTCGCGGGTGGTCAACATGGCCGCCGAGACCAACCTGCCCGACGCGGCCAGCGGCTTCCGCGCCTACTCGCGCGAGTCGCTGATGCTGCTCAACACCGTGACCCGCTTCTCCTACTGCATGGAGACGATCATCCAGGCGGGCAACAAGCGGATGAAGATCGCCTCGGTGCCGATCGAGACCAACGCCAAGACGCGTGAGTCGCGGCTGTTCAAGTCGATGCCCGAGCACATCATGAAGTCCGGCGCGGCGATCGTGCGCAGCTACATGATGTACAAGCCCTACGCGATCTTCGTCTGGCTCACCGCCTTCTTCTTCGTGCTCGGCGCGATCCCGTTCATCCGCTACCTGGCGCTGTGGCTCAGCGACGACAACGGCAACCACATCCAGTCGCTGCTGCTCGGCGGCGTGCTGATCAACCTGGCCTTCATGTCGGCGATGCTCGGGGTGATCTCCGACCTGATCCGCACCAACCGGGTGCTCATCGAGGACGACCTGGAGCACACCAAGAAGGCCCGCTTCGGCAAGTCGGGCACCGAGATGCTGCGCGACCAGACCTCGGTGGCCGAGTTCGACCTGCCCCACTCCCCCAACGGCTCCGCGCACGCCTCCTCGAAGGCCACCGCTCGCCCGGGCGAGACGTGGACGACCAGCCTGTGACAACCACCGACTCCGGCCCGGTCTCCGAGGTGGAGGCCGGGCCGTCGGCCACCCCCAGCCTGAAGAAGCGGCTGCTCAAGAGCGGGCTCGCGCTCGTCGTGGTGCTCGGCGGCGCCTACCTGGTCTGGCGCCAGCGCGACGACCTGGCCACCGCGGTGCAGGAGCTCAGCCTCGCCCGCTTCGCGATCTCCGGAGTGCTGGCCGTGATCGGCACGATGCTGATCGCCCAGATCTGGGTCGCTCTGCTGCACGGCATGGGCATCCGGCCGTCGCTGCGCGAGTCCCACTCGGTCTTCTACGTCAGCCAGCTCGGCAAATACCTCCCCGGCTCGGTGTGGCCGGTGGTCGCGCAGATGCAGTTCGGGCTGCGCTGGGGCGTCGCGCGGCGCACCATGCTGGGCGCCAACATCCTCTTCATGGGCGTCGTGGTCGCCAGCGGCATCGGCGTCGGTGCGCTCCTGCTCCCCTGGTCGTCGTCGGAGGGCCTGGCGCGCTACTGGTGGCTGCTGCTCCTGCTCGTGCCGCTCGCCGTCTGCCTGCACCCGCGCGTCGTGCCCGGCGTGCTCGACTGGCTGTTCGCGAAGCTGGGGCGTGAACCCCTCGGCGTACGACTCTCCGCGCGCGGCCTCTTCACCGCCATCGGCTGGGCGGTGCTCGCCTGGCTCGCCTTCGGTCTCCACCTGGCCGTGATGATGCAGTCCTACGCCACGGTGGGGCTGCTCGAGGTCGCGGCCGCCTCCGGCGGCATGGCCCTGGCCTGGGCGGCGGGGATCGCGTTCATCCCCGCCCCGGCCGGCGCCGGCATCCGCGAGGCCCTGCTCGCGCTCACCCTCGGCCCGATCATCGGCGTGCCCGAGGCGCTCACCGTCGCGCTCGCCTCGCGGGTGCTGCTGCTCATCGCCGATGTGGTGCTGGCCGGCCTCGGGGCGGTCGCGGGGCGGCGTACGTCGTCCTAGCCTCGGCCGGCGGCCAGGCTGCGAGCACGACGGCGAGCACGACGGCGACCACGGCGCCGGCCAGGCCGGCGGCGAGCACGCTCGCGGCCAGCGTCGTGTGCGCGTCCGGAAGCAGGCCGCGATACATCGGCGAGTCGGCGAACCGCTTGAACAGCAAGGTGCCGTAGACGACCAGGCCGAGGGTCAGCGCCGCCGTGGCCCAGCGAGCACGCAGCCGCTGCGGTCCGACCGGGACCAGATCGAGGATCGCCACCACCCCGAGCGCGAGAGCAGAGGCCAGCACCGGCATCAGCGGCATCAGGTAGCGATCGTTGGGGTTGCCTCCGCCGGCCACGAACCCGATCAGGTTCACGACGACCACCAGCGCATGGACGGTCAGCAGCAGCCAGCCTCGCCCAGATCCGGCAGGGCCTCGGGGACCGCCGACCACACGTCGAGCGAGGAGCGCCAGCAGCCCGAGCGCCGCGACGACGGCCAGCAGGTCGACGAAGACGACGTACCACTCCCCCAGCACCGGCGTCCACAGCCTCCGCAACCAGTCGGCCCACATCTGCGCGTCGCTCAGCACCTGCCACCAGGTGCCGTTGGGCTCGCGGGCGAACTTCTCCAGCAGCGCACCCGATGCGGTCGGGTCGCCGTAGAGCACGATGTTGCGCACGTAGAACCAACCGGTGGCGAGCGCCGGCAGACCCGTCGCCACCGCGGCGGCTCCGACCGCGCGCAGCACCCCGCGACGCGAGCGGTCCTGCACGAGGAGGGCGACCGCGAGGGCGGCACCGCACAGGGCGACGGTCAGCACCCCCGGCGCCTTGGCCCCCGCTGCCGCCACTCCGGCGACGGCGACCAGCGCGAGCCGGCGACCTGTCAGCCCCCGACCGAGGATGCGCAGCGTGCCGAGCAGCGCCAGCGACGACGCCGCGACCGCGACCCCGTCGTTGGCGATGTGTCCGCCCGCGGAGACCAGCACCGCGCACGACGCACTGATCCCGGTGGCCAGCAGCGCCACCTCCGGCCGTCTGGTCAGCTCGAACGCGATCAGGCCCACCAGGAGCACGCACAACCCGGAGCCGACGGCGTTGATCAGCCGCATCCCGACGATCAACAGCTGCGGCGCATCGAGCTGGTCGGCGGCGTAGACCAGCGGCACCGACAGCGCGTAGTAGAGCGGCGGGTGGTTGGCCGTCCAGATGTGGCGGTGCGACTCGTCGCTCATCCTCGTACGCCCGGCGACGACGAGGGGATGGCGAGCAGCGTCGGTGGTCACCGGCGTGTTGATCGTCGGCAGGCGGCCCTGGGAGAGCTCGATCGCATACGCGGCGTTGGGCCCCTCGTCACGCCCCTGATACTGGAGCGAGCGGGTCAGCGCCACATAGCTGCTCACGCTCAGCGCGAAGAACGACACCAGCACCATCGCGGCCAGCAGGCGTCTCGGGAGACGTACGTCGTCACGACCCTCGTGGGTGGTGTGGAGCAAGGCGTCTCCCATGTGGCTCGGCGGGGCGCTCGTGAGCCTATGTCAGCCCGAGCGGACCCATGCCCGAACGACGCGGCGTGTCCAGCCAGCTCTCGACGCTCGACTCGTGTCGCGCCACCATCACTCGGTCCGGCCGGCGCGGCGTTTGATCAGGCGTGCCGCGTCTTCGGCACCGAGCTTGATCTCTCGGTCGACATCGTTGCCATCAACGATGAACTCCAACGCTCCCTCGTCGGCGTAGAAACGTCGGATCAAAGCTTCGAGATCGTCGGCCTCGCAGAGTCCGACCCTCGCAGCAAGTGCGACGATGTCGTCGGTGTCCTTCGCCCGCTGTGCGATGAGTTTCGTCGCCAGCAGGAAATCATCCGCAGCGTACGTCACCCGAAGGCCCGGCTCAGCCGGAGCAGTCAGCGCTCCTGGAGGAATGGGAGGCATCCACATGTTGGCATTCGAGTTCAGCCAGTACGCCGGTCGCAGCGATAGCAGCTCCGCCGACGACGAAGACAGATGCCGCGAGACCGCGGCTGCGCATGCGCTCGTCGAGCAGCGACAGCAGGTCGTGAATCTCTGCGCCGGTGAGCACATGTCGACGCTCAGCACTCATGCCGTGGCCAGGTCTCGCTCAGGGACATAGATATGCAATCGGCGGAGCCAGTCGGGAGTCCGAGCCACGACGCGCTCCGGGCTGAGGAACGGGTGCGGCGGCCGCCACTCCTCCTGGAGCGGCTCGATGCGTGTCCACCCGGGAGCGGGGCGCCCAGCCTCATCGAACTCGTGGAACGCGAGCGCCGCCATCAGCGCGTCGAAGCCGTCGTCGCCGGTAGTTCCCGGAAATGCCTCCCAGGAGTCGGTGAGATCGAGATCGGAGTAGAGAGGATCGATGAGCATCAGGCGGAGGTGGTCGCGCCCTTGGAGCAGCATCCGCCACGCCCAAGCTGCTTCTCCTGCCTGGAGTGCGCGTTTGATCTCGGCCGCAGTGGCGGGGGCAGACATCAGCCGACGCTCGCTCGCTGCCGCAAGTGCCTCGGCCAAGCGACGCGCACGAACGCAGAACCATGCCGACGGCCGCGTCGCACCACTCAGGTAGGTGGACATCCTCGGCGCAGAGGTGCCGAGTGCGCGCGCGAACGCTGCTTGGGAGAGGCCGCTGACCGCAACCGAACGCCCCAGGAAGTCGATGACCTCCTGGGTGTCGCGGTCGGGCTTCTGCGTCTGCATGGCGACATCATATCACTGATTCGTTATCGAATTCGATAACGTCACATCACCCACCAGGCGTGGGGATCCGCTCGCCGTTGCGGATCGTGAGGTCGCGCCGGTCGACCTCGCCGCGCGACTTGTGGGTCCAGATCGTGACCGCCACGCCCTGCTTCTCGATCCTCACGATGGAGCACGGCACGTAGTTGGCGTGAATGGCATCGGTGAGCCAGGGCTGCGGGGTGTGCAGCGGCATCGTCTCGATGATGACCGGGATCGAGCCGTCCTCGAGCTGCGGGGTGAGCACGTCCTCGTACTGCGCGAAGTCGTAGTGGAACAGGTAGTAGGGCGTCGGGTTGGTGAGGCGCATCGAGTCGTAGAGCTCGAGATAGTTGGGCATCACCATGGCCTCGCGCGGCGCGTCACCGTTGCAGCGGTCGTACTCCGGGCCGGCCCAGCGGGCGATCGCGTCGCTGACCTGGAACGACTTCGCGTCGTGGCGCATGTCGTCGAGATGGTCGACCGAGGCCACCGCGGGCACGCCGCCGAGCACGACGAGCGCGCCGGCGGAGACCGCTGCGACGCCGCGCCGTAGGAACGCGGCACCGAGGCTCGCTCCGGCGACCGCCAGAGCCACGAGCACCACCGCGCCGAGCATGCTCTGCATCCCGAAGCCGATCCAGAGGGTCGCTGCCGCCCAGGCTGCGCCGCCCGCGGCCAGAGGGAGCGCGATGACGGACCATGTCGGTCTCGACCCGGACGGGGAGCTACGACGCTCGTAGAGCTCGGCCACCGCGAGCACGACGGCGAGGAGCACGAGCGCGGAGACGGTGGTGGTGTGCGGGTTGTCGACGCGGCGGATCGGGACGACGACGAGCACCAGGCCGGACAGCGCGATCAGCCGGGTGGAGTCGGAGACCCGCTGCCAGACCAGCGGCACGAACGGCAGCAGCAGCGCGAACGGGTAGAGCGCGAGGATGAAGTAGCGCCCCGACTCGGTCGGCAGACCGAGGAAGTCCCACACGGCGTACTGCGCATCCGCGTGCGTCTCGGTCTGGCCGAGGATCACCTGCCGGTTGAAGTCGGAGAACGACAGCCCCCACAAGATCTTGTACGCCGCGGCCTCGAGCGCCAGGCCGGCGACGAATCCGCCGGCCAGCTGAGCACAGTTGACGATCCGCCGGCGCCACGGCGCGTCGCGGCGGGCGAAGAGCTCGAAGAGACCCGAGGCGCCGGTGAGGAGCACCGCCAGCTCGACGTACTGCCAGAAGACGAAGGCCGGAAGGAGCACTCGAGCGGCTGCCGCCAGGCGTGGACGCGCGTCGAACCCGGCCGTCGGCAGCAGCACGAAGACCCAGAGCAGGCAGATCGAGTACTTGATGTGCAGCGGCGTCGCCAGCAGCAGCACCCCGAGCGCGAGGGCGACCATCACCGCCGGGTGCAGACGCAGCCGCAGCCCGATCGCGGCGGCGAGCACTGCGCTGATGCCGGCACCGAGGAGGCGGCCCCAGAGGAAGTACCAGAGCGTCGGGCTGCCGCTGGCGACGCCGTAGAGCACGGCGTTGATCCAGAACGAGCCGGCGTTCCAGCCGTGCTCGAAGTCGACGAGCGGGATCGCACCGTGGGCGGTCAGCTTGGCGAGGTGATACTGCGCCCCGAAGTCCTGGGTGAGGAACGAGCCGGTCTGGGCGCCGACCGAGTAGGCCGACCAGACCAGCGCCACCACGCAGACACCGGCGAAGGTCGCCCATCTGGTGGCCCCGACCGGCTCCGCGTGATCAGTCTCGAGCTTCCCAGGTGACGCCATGACGGCGACCCTATGAGAACGGGCGCCCGGCGTGGATCATCCACGCCGGGCGCCCGCGATGACGTGGGTCTCAGCCCTTGGTGAGCACCGAGGTGCGCTCGGGGTAGGGCAGGGTCGGGGTGAGGCCGGAGTGGATGGCCTCCTTCATCCCCGAGGCGGCGATGGCGTCGACGTAGCGCTTGCGCCGGCTGTTGTCGAAGACGATGATGCCGCCCGGCGCGAGCCGGTCCTTGGCCTTCTCCAGGCACGCCTCACGCGCGCGCCCGTCGATCACCACGAGGTCGAACTCGCCGTCGACGTCGTCGATGGAGTTGACGTAGGCCTCGAAGTCGAGGGCGGCGTGACCCTCCTTGTGGGAGGGGACGACGGGGTGGTCGCTGGCGACCGGCTCGATGACGCGCAGCGAGATCTCCTCCTCACCGGCGAGCTCGGCCTGCATCATCTCGCCGAACCCCTTGTGGTGCTCGACGGAGTGGATCTCGTCGGCGCGACGCGAGAGCCAGATGGTGGAGGCACCCGAGCCGTACTCGTAGGCCCGGATCGGGCGCTCGCGCTCGCTGAGCCAGGCGTCGACGGCGGCGATCGCGTCGTAGGTCCACCACGGCACGTCCAGCTTCGCCATCGCGAGGGAGTCATAGACCTTGGTCAGCGAGTGGGTCCAGTGACGCCAGCGCTGCTCGACCGGCGGTGCGGTCTCCTGTGCGAGCCCGGTGCGCGTCAGGCCGCGGCCCACGGCCTTCATCGAGGCGGCATAGGACTGCTTTGCCAGTGACAGCGGGGAACGGCCTGAGGTGGACATTGATCTCCAGAGAAAAGAATGACGGGCAGCGTTGACGACGATACCGGCGAACCGTGCCCGTTACTCGGAACGTTCTGCCAAACGCTTGGTGAGTCGTGCGAGAACATCCGGCGGCAGGAATGCCGACACATCCCCGCCGAAGGTGGCCATCTCCTTGATCAGACTGGACGAGACCGCGGCCCAGCGCGGGTCGTTGAGCAGGAAGACGGTCTCCACGCGGGTCATGTGGGCGTTCATCTGCGCCATCGGAGCTTCGTACTCCAGATCGGGCGCACCCCGCAGGCCCTTCACGATCGCCTGGGCGTCGATCTCGACGCAGAAGTCGGTGACCAGGCCGGTGAAGCCCTTCACCCGTACGTTGCCGAGCGGCGCCGTGAGGTCGGTGAGCATCTCCATGCGCTCATCGGCGGTGAACAGGCGCTTCGACTTCGACGGGTTGACCCCGACGGCGACCACGACCTCGTCGAAGATCGCCGAGGCGCGGGTGAAGATGTCGAGGTGGCCCAGCGTGGGCGGGTCGAACGACCCCGGGCACACCGCACGACGCGTCATTTCCATGTCTCCCTCGGGTTGGGCTTGATCAGTCGGGCGCGTGGGCGAACCACAGCGTGGTCTCGCCGTACTTCTTCGACTTCTGGTCGCTGAACCCGTCGGGCCAGGTCGGCTCCGGGCTCCGGGCGGACCGCTCGACGATGACCAGGGCCGACGGCACCAGCCAACCGTGCTTGACCAGCAGCATGATGTCTTCGGCGACGGCATCGTCGGAGAGCGGGTAGGGCGGGTCGAGAAAGACCAGGTCGTAGGGAGCAGGCGGCGGAGTCACCAGGGTGCTCGCCACGCTGCCGGCCATCACGTTGGCGCGCGGAAACCCGATCTCCTTCGCGTTGGAACGGATCACCCCAGCCGTACGCCGATCCGACTCGACCATCGTCACGACCCCGGCGCCACGCGACCATGCCTCGAGGCCGACGGCACCGGTGCCTGCGTAGAGATCGAGGAACCGCAGCCCGTCGAGCGAACCGCAGGAGGACTCGATCGCGGAGAAGAGCGCCTCGCGGACCCGGTCGGTGGTGGGGCGGGTCCGGACCCCTTTGGGGGCCAGCAGGCGACGCCCTCCCGCGACACCTCCGATGATCCGAGTCATTGGCACACCTTATGACTTTTCCAGGTAGTCGGCGGAAGTGGTCTCCTCGATCTCTGCGACACGCTCGGCCAGGAGCGGGGTGCGCTCGAGATCGGCGTCGCTGCTCAACAGCTTCTCGGCTGCTTCGCGGGCACGCAGGATCGTCTCCTCGTCGCGGAGCACGCGCAGGCTCTCCAGGCTCGAGCGGCGGCCCGACTGGGAGGCGCCGAGCACGTCGCCCTCGCGACGCTGGTCGAGGTCGACGCGGGAGAGCTCGAAGCCGTCGGTGGTCTGCGCGACCGCGTCGAGGCGTTCGCGCGCCGGGGTGCCGGTCTCGGCGTGGGAGACCAGCAGGCACAGCCCGTGGAGCCCGCCTCGACCGATCCGGCCACGCAGCTGGTGGAGCTGGGAGACGCCGAAGCGGTCGGCGTCGAGGATGACCATGGTGGTCGCGTTGGGCACGTCGACGCCGACCTCGATCACGGTGGTGGCGATCAGCACGTCGATGTCGCCGGCGGCGAAGGCACTCATCGTGCGCTCCTTCTCCTCGGCGGGCAGCTTGCCGTGGAGCTTGGCGACCTTCAGCCCCTGCAGCGGGCCGTGGGTCAGCTCGTCGGCGACCTCGTCGACGGCCGAGAGCTGAACCTTGGTGGCGGCGACCTCGTTGCCGTCGGCGTCGAAGTCGCGCTGGTCGCGCTCCCCCTGCTCCGGCTCGTCGCCGCTGATCCGTGGGGCGACGACATAGACCTGGTGACCCTTCTCCGCCTCCTCCTTGACGCGCTCCCACACCCTGCTGATCCACGCGGGATGGTCGACGAGCGAGACCAGGTTGGTCTGGATCTCGGCACGGCCCGCCGGGAGCTCGGTCAGCGTCGAGACCTCCAGGTCGCCGAAGACGGTCATCGCGACCGTGCGCGGGATCGGCGTCGCGGTCATCACCAGCAGGTGTGGCGGGGTGCCGGCCTTGTCGGTCAGGGCAGCGCGCTGCTCGACGCCGAACCGGTGCTGCTCGTCGACGACCACGAGCCCGAGGTCGTCGAACATCACCTGGTCCTGCAGCAGCGCGTGGGTGCCGATGACGATGCCGGCCTCTCCCGTCGTGATGCGGCTGAGCGGCTCCTTGCGCTGGGTCTTGGTCATCGACCCGGTCAGCAGCTCCACGTGGGTCTGCTCCTGGTCGCCGGCGAAGAGGCCGCCGCTCATCCCGCTGGCCGCCAGGTCGCCGAGCATGGCGGTGATCGAGCGGTGGTGCTGCTGGGCGAGCACCTCGGTGGGCGCCAGCAGCGCGGCCTGACCACCTGAGTCGACGACGCGCAGCATCGCCCGGAGCGCGACCAGCGTCTTGCCGGAGCCGACCTCACCCTGCAGGAGTCGGTTCATCGGATGGGGCCGCGCCAGCGCCGCCTCGATCTCGGCCCCGATCTCCTGCTGCCCCGTGGTCAGCGTGAACGGCAGCCGGTCGTCGAAGGCGGCGAGCAGGTTGCCGGTGCCGCCGGTGCGGGCGGTGGTGGCCAGCGCCTCGAGGGCTCGTCGCCGGCGACCCAGCACCAGCTGCAGGCCGAGCGCCTCCTCGAACCGGAAACGGTGCTGGGCGCGCTGCACGTCGCCGGGCTCATGGGGCGCGTGGATCAGGTCGAGCGCCTCGCGCAGCCCCGGCACGGCGTACGTCTCGCGCAGCTGCTCGGGGATCACGTCGGTGACGTCCTCGACGACCTGCCGGGCGAAGCGCACCGCGCGCATCACGTCCCAGTGCTGCAGGCCCGCGGTGAGCGGGTAGATCGGGAAGAGCTCGGTCAGCGCCTCGACAGCGAGCTCGTTGTCGGCGGCCTCACCGGCGCTGCTGGCATCTGAGGGGTCACCGAAGACCACCATCTGCGGGTTGGCGAGCTGCCACTGGTTGCGGAAGGAGCCGGCCTTGCCGACGAAGACGCCGCGTACGCCCGGCGCGAGCACTCCCTTCCGCCACTCCGCCACCCGCTGCGACTTCGAGAAGAAGGTGAGCTGGAGGTCGGCACCACCGGCACGCAGCTGGGTCTCGACGCGGTAGGCGGGCCGCCCGGTGCGGCGGTCGGTGTGCTGCCGCACAGCGCTGCGGACCACCTCTCCAAGCACGGTGAGCATCTCGCCCTCGTGCAGCTGAGGGGTCTGGCTGAGGTCGGCGGTGCGCAGGTAGCGGCGCGGGAAGTGGTAGAGCAGGTCGCCGACGGTGCGCAGGCCGAGCCCTTTGGTGAACTTCGCGGCGTGCTTGCTCGTGCCCAGCACCGCCTCGATCGGGGACTCGAGGGTGATCGCCACCGGCTCTCTCTCCTTCTAGATCACGATCTACTCGACCGACATCAGCAGGGGGTAACGCTCCTGGCCGCCGTCGTAGACCATCACGTCGACGGTCGGGTGGTTGGCAGCCAACCATGTCGCGACCGCGTCGGCGAGCTCACCGTTGGCGTCCTCGAGCCCGGAGACGAGCGTGACCAGCTCGCCACCACCGCCGATGAGTCGCGCGAGCACATAGGTGGCACATCCCTCCAGATCCTGGCCGACCTTGACGAAGTCTCCGCCCAGCACCCCCAGCGCGTCTCCGGGCATGCACGGCCCGGCCATCGTAATCGCTCGGGTGTTCGAGATGGTGACCGCACCGTGCCGCGCGTGTCGGGCGGTTGCGGTCATCTCCAGCACGTCCTTGTCGAACTTCCGCCCCGGCTCGTGCACCGCGATCGCGGCCAGCCCCTGCACCTGGGTGCGGGTCGGGATGACCGCGACGCTGATGTCGAGGTCGTCCTCCGCGGTGCGGGCGGCGGCCTCGGCAGACTGTCGCGTCGGCGTGTCGTTGGGCAGCACGATCACCTCCTCCGCACCCGACGCGGTGACCGCCTCGAGCAGCTCGGAGGTCGTCGGACGCCGGTAGGGGCCGCCCTCGATCACGATCGCACCCGCGCCACGGAAGAGCTCGGCCAGACCAGGACCCGCCGCGAACGCGATCACCGCCCGGCCGCTGCGGTTGGCGTGGCGATGGGCCTGACCGGCGATCTGCTCGGCGAAGTGGGTCACGTGGATCCGGTGCGGATGCCCGGCGCTGATGCCGGCCTCGATCGCGGCGCCGACGTCGTCGACGTGCACGTGCACGTTCCAGATGCCCTCGCCGCCGACGACGACCAGCGAGTCGCCCAACGGCTGGAGGCTCTTGCGGAGATCGGGGATCGCGGCGTCGTCGGCGTCGAGGAGATACATGACCTCGTACGCCGGGCCGCCCGGCTCCAGCGCGTGCTCGTCGCCGGTGCCGAGGCCGGTCGGGATCGGGATGTGCGGAGTGCTCGCCGCAGGCGCCTGCGGGCTCGGGCGGCGCCCGGTCAGGGCGGTCTCGAAGGCGTCGAGCAGCACGCAGAGGCCGCGGCCACCGGCATCGACCACACCGGCGGCGGCCAGGGCGGGCAGCTGCTCCGGGGTGTGCGAGAGGGCGTCGCGAGCCGCGCCCGCGGCGGCCGACATCACGTCGCGGGTGTGGGCTGTCTCGTCCTCGACGCACGTCTCGGCCTCGTCGGCGGCGGCCCTCAGCACGCTGAGCATGGTGCCTTCCTGGGGCTCACCCACCGCGGCATAGGCGGCGTTGGCGGCATTGCGCAACGCGTCGGCGAAGACCGCGGCGGCACGCTCCTGGTCGAGGCCCTGGGCCAGGCGGCGCAGCAGCGCGCCGATGATCTCGGCGAGGATGACGCCCGAGTTGCCGCGGGCGCCCAGCAGCGCGCCCCGGGAGAAGGCGCGCAGCCCTTCGCGCCAGTCGTCGCCGGTGAACTCGCGCAGCCGGTCGCGGGCAGCGGCGATGGTCAGGTAGAGGTTGGTGCCGGTGTCGCTGTCGGGCACCGGGAAGACGTTGAGCGCATCGATCTCCTCGCGGTGCGACGCGAGCGCATCGGTCGCCAGGTCGGCGAACCGACGGAACAGGTCGAGCTTGACCTCGGTCACACTGCCTCCTCCCAACTCCTCGAAACTCCCCGAACACTGTGACGGCGGACACACTGCCCGGTGCCGCGGGCCCAAGGTTAGGCCGTGGCCGGGCAATGGGTAAACGACGGGTGAACAAACCCAAGGCTGCAGGAAAGACACGTCCGAGTAACAGGTTCGACCGAGTCGTGCCCACCATCCGCTGCCGGACGTCCCTAGTGTGGTGCTCCCCCGGACGCTCCCCCGATGGCGAAGGACTCCCGCATGTCGATCCCGACCCCGACCCCACGCGCGAGCCGCGTCAACGAGATCTTCGACTTCTCGGCCGGACGCGGCCTGGAGATCGGGCCGCTGCACAAGCCGCTCGTCCCCCGTGACGCCGCCGACGTCGCCTATCTCGATCTCTACGACCGCGACCGGCTCTACGAGACCAACGACGACAACCCCAACGTGACCCGCGAGGCGATCCCCGAGATCGACTTCCCGATGTGGGACGGCACCCGGATGCGTACGCTCGACGAGGCCGCCGCGGGCGGCGCCCCGTTCGACTGGGCGCTGGCCAGCCACGTGGTCGAGCACGTGCCCGACCTGGTCGCCTGGCTGGGCCAGATCGAGGCGGTCACCGCCCCCGACGGAGCGCTGGTCCTGGTGGTTCCCGACCGGCGCTACACCTTCGACGCGCACCGTCCGCCCACCACCATCGGCCAGATCCTGCAGGCGCACGAGGACGGCGACATCGTTCCGTCGGTGCGCGCCGTCTACGACCACCACCGCACGGCGGTCAGCCACGACCCCAAGCGACTCCACCACCGCGGGCCCAGCGAGGCCGAGACCTGCATCCATGACCTCGGCTACACACGGAGCCAGCTCGAACGGGCGCGCCGCGGTGAGTACGTCGACTCCCACGTGTGGACCTACACCGACCGCTCCTTCCCCGAGATCATCGCCGAGCTGCGCCGCCTGGGGCTGACGGACTGGTCGGTCGAGACGCTGCTGCCGGTGCCCGGGAACGACATCGAGTTCTACGTCGTGCTCCGTCGCGGCCTCTCCCCTGAGCTTCCCGAGATGCCTGGGCTGCCCGACTGGGTCGAGCAGGGCATCGAGCTGCAGGAGGAGGTCGCCCGGCTGCGTGAGGTCGTCGAGGACCAGCGGCGGCGGCTGAAGGCGCAGCGCAAGCAGCTCGGCGGCCAGCGCGCCGAGATCGACGACCTCCGCGGATCGAAGCGCTGGAAGCTCGCGACCGCGCTGGCCGCACCGCTCGATCGCTGGCGCGAGCGCCGTAAGGAGTGACGATTTCGTGCGACGACGACACGTCGGATACGCTGGTTTGGTTGCCTTGGCAGGGCGGCCGTCGATAGCGCGCCCGCTGGCAATTTCCAATCGACCTCGATCATCTATTCAAACTCAGGAGTTCACGGTGGCTGCCGTCTGCGACATCTGCGACAAGAAGCCGGGCTTCGGCAACAACCGGCCGTGGTCCAAGAAGGCGACCAGGCGCCGCTTCGACCCCAACATCCAGCGCGTCCGTGCCGTCATCGGTGGCACCCCGAAGCGCATGAACGTCTGCACGACCTGCATCAAGGCCGGCAAGGTCGCTCGCTGACCTGAGTCTTCCACGAAGGCCGTCACCCCTCGGGGTGGCGGCCTTCGTCGTTCTCGTTCAGAAGTGCGTCCAGCCCGTGGCGCCGCCGTAGACCTCACCGTCGACGGTCACCGGCGCCTCGCCGCTCTCCTGCACCTCGCCGATGACGGTCCACCCCTCCGGCAGCTCGACCTCGGGCGGGAACGCGGCCAGCAGAGCGTGGTCGTCTCCCCCGCCCAGCACGAACCCGAGCGGGTCGGCACCGGTGGCCGAGGCGACCGCGTTGAGCTCCTCGGGGACGGTCAGCGCAGCGGTGCGCACGTCGACGGTGACCTCCGAGGCCGCAGCGATGTGGGCGGCTTCGGCGAGGAGCCCGTCGGAGACGTCGATCATCGCGGACGCACCGGCCTTCGCGGCCTCAGGACCGGCGGCGTACGGAGGCTGTGGTCGTCGGTAGGCGTCGACCAGCACGCGGGGTGACCGGAAGCCTCGTTTGAGGATCGCCAGGCCCGCCGCGGCCCATCCCTGCCGGCCGCACAGAGCCAGCACGTCGCCGGGTTCGGCCCCCGAGCGCAGGATCGGCGCCTGGGTGACCGCGCCGATGGCGGTCACGGAGATGACGATCTGGTCGGCGCTGGTGATGTCGCCACCGACGACGGAGGCGCCGACCAGCGCACACTCGGCGGCGAACCCCTCGGCGAAGTCGACCGCCCACTCGGCGGGGAGGTCGGCCGGGGCGGCGAGCCCGAGGGTCATCGAGTGTGCGATGCCGCCCATCGCCGCGATGTCGGCGAGGTTCTGTCCGGCCGCTCGGTGGCCGATGTGAGAGGCCTCGGCCCAGTCGCGCCGGAAGTGGCGGCCCTCGACCATCATGTCGCTCGAGACGACGACATGGCCCTGCGTGATCCGCAGCAGCGCGGCGTCGTCGCCCGGGCCGACCAGCACCTGCTTCCCCTGGGGGAAGTGCTTGGTCATCTCGGTGATCAGCCCGAACTCACCGGCGTCGGCGAGCGTCGTGTCCCTCGGAAAAGCCATGGTCCCATCAAACCTTCCCCGCCTCGCTCTGAGATACCGGGACACGCATCGCGCCGTCTCCGCACGTCGATCGGCCACTGCCTCGCTCGTCTTATCCCCAGGGTCGGTGTAGGTCGAGCGATAGATAACGCGATAGGTTATTGGCTGGACAATGTGCCGAGGGAGGCACAGAGAACAGGAGCTGCACCATGGTCGTACAGGCGTACATCCTCATTCAGACCGACGTCGGCAAGGCCGCGGAGGTCGCCACCGAGATCGGCAAGGTCCAGGGCGTGACCCTGGCCGAGGACGTCACCGGTCCGTACGACGTGATCGTCCGTGCCGAGGCCCGCAACGTCGACGAGCTCGGCAAGATGGTCGTGGCCCGCGTCCAGAACCTCGAGGGCATCACCCGCACACTGACCTGCCCGGTCGTCCACATCTGAGATCTGTTACAACGAACTCATGAGCACTCCTCCTCTGCCCGGGCCCGTCGCCGTCATCGCCGGCGGGCTGAGCCACGAGCGCGACGTGTCGCTGGCCTCCGGCCGCAACCTCGTGCGCGAGCTTTCGGCGCTGGGTGTGGAGGTGGCTGCCTATGACTTCGATCGGGCCCTGCTGCACAACCTCGAACGCGACAAGGCCGTCGTGGCGCTGCCCGCGCTGCACGGCCAGTTCGGTGAGGACGGCGAGATCCAGACGCTCCTCGAGCTGATCGGTGTCCCCTACGTCGGCACCGACTCCGCCTCCTGCCGGGTCGCCTTCGACAAGGCCGCCGCGCGCGAGATCCTGCGCCGCGGCGGCATCCCGGTGCCCGACTCGGTCTCGCTCTCGGCCACGACCTTCCGCGACGTCGGCGCACCCGTGCTGATGGAGCACGTCATCTCCCGCATGGGCGAGCGCGTCGTCGTCAAGCCGTCGCGAGGTGGCTCGGCGCTCGGCATCACCGGTGTCGACGGCCTCTCGGCCCTCCCGGCCGCCCTGGTCAAGACCTACGCCTACTGCGACGAAGCGCTCATCGAGCGCTTCCACTCCGGCATCGACGTCTCCGTGGTGGTGCACGAGACCGAGTCCGGCGCCAAGCCCCTGACGCCGATCGCCATCGACTTCAGCAAGGGCCACGAGTTCGACTTCGCCGCCCGCTACACCGCCGAGTTCGTCGGCTTCGGTCGCCCCGACCTCCCCGACTCGCTGCTCGCCAAGCTCGGCGAGACCGCCGTACGCGCCCACGAACTGCTCGGCATGCGCGACATCTCCCGCACCGACTTCATGGTCACCCCCGAGGGCAGCTTCGTCGTGCTCGAGGTCGCCATCACCCCCGGCGCCACCGAGACCAGCGTCTTCCCCTTCGCCGCCAAGCACGACGGCACCTCGATGGGCGAGGTCACCCTCGCCCTCCTCCAGCGCGCCCTCGACCGCTGACGCGGGTCGGCTGGGATACCCGGTCGACCGGGTATCCCTGGACATGATGGGCGCTGAAACACCCACCAGGTCCATGAAGTGCCCGTCAAGCAGCACTGTTCATCTCGCCATTCGGTGGTCGACCGTTTACTTCAGGCTGCTGACCGCGCGAAAGCGGCGCGAATCTTGGCGGCGACCCGCTCGGGGTGGGCGAGGTCAGCCCAGGACAGCCGGATGCATCGCCAGCCCGTGAGGTCCTCGATCATCTCCTGCCGACGCTTCTCCCGAAGCACCGCATCGGTGGCTGACTCGCCCTCGCGTCGCAGCTCCTCATATTTGATGCGCCCGTCAAACTCGACCCACACGCCGTACTCCGGCCACGCGAAGTCAAGTCGCGCGACTACGCGTCCCGATTCGTCACGAACCTCGTACTGCAGGCAAGGCATCGGAAGCGCTTGAGCGAAGCAGAGATGCAACACCCTCCCTTCGCCAACGGACTCGATGCGTCCGTCAGCGAGCCGGAGGACCAGGTCGGTGGTCAGGGTCTGCGGCCAATGATCCATCGTGCCGGCATACCGCTGGACCACTTGCTCCATCGTCACGAGCTTGCGATGGAGCAAACAGCTCGCCAGGACGAGGCCGACCTCAACCGTTGCCAACGTAGTGACCTCGAGTAGTGCCCGCACCGGCGATGTGACGTCGACATCGCCCAGACGGATGACGTCGCCATCGATCAGGCGTCCGCGATGTTGTTGGATGCCGGCTTCCTTCCGCCCGCTTCTTCCGTCTCTCCGCGTCAGATGCACGTTGCGCAGATCCAGACCCCACGTCGGGATCGGGTCGGGAAATAAGGCGATAGCGGAGGTATGGGAGACCACCACGTCCGTCTTCGCTTGCCTGGCCGCAGCTCTAGCTCGCACCGCATGCCTCGAGCGATCGTCGAGCGCCGCGAACGGCGCCGCATTCACGTACGCACCGCGGCGAGCTCGTACCCACTCTCCCGACCGGACAGCACGCAGGATCGCGGCATCGTCGTAGCCTGAGGCGAGCAACTCCCGTCGCAACTGGATGGGCATGAGACGCACGTCGTCTGGTTCGAGATTCATGCCGCTCAGCATGACGAAGACCTGCGACAATCTCGGGCCTGCCAGAGCGGGCTGTGGATAACTCGATCCCCAAGTGACGCTGTGGACACTCACCGGCCCGCGATAATCCGAGCATGGCCATACTCCGAGACGCTCGGGGCGGCTTGACGGGCACTTCGTGGACTTGAGGGCCGTTACTTTGCCCGTCATGTCCAGGGATACCCGGTCGACCGGGTATCCCAGCCCGGTCGACCGACGGCAGGCGTCAGCTCAGGCCGGTGAGCTTGCCGGCGATGCCGCCGGCGGCCTTGAGGGCGACGCCTTCCTCGAAGTTGCGGGTCACCTGGGGCACGTGCTTCTCGGCCTCCTCGATCGCGCTGGTGAGCACGTCGGAGGCCGGGGTGTCGGGCCACAGGTAGAGGGAGAGGGCGCCGGGGATCGAGTTGACCTCGTTGATGTAGACCTCGCCCTTGCCGTCGGAGAGGAAGTCGATGCGGAGGATGCCGGTCAGGCCGGTGAGCTCCACGACGCGTGCGGCAAGGTCCTTGATCTGCTTGGTGACCGACTCCTCGACCTGCGCGGGAAACTCGCGCGGGGAGGAGGAGAGACCGTCGGTGTGGACGTACTTGGCGGAGTAGTCGTACATCTTCGCCTCGTCGGAGCGCAGCGGGCGCTCGACGTCGCTGACCGCGACCTCGGGCGCGGTGCGCACCGAGGCGTTGAGGTCGAAGAGGTCGGGGCGGTACGGCTCGACGACCGCGCCGGCACGCAGGTGCGGCGAGGTGTTGAGGAGCGCGAGACCGGTCTCGTAGTCGTCGACGACCTCGATGCCGATCGAGGAGCCACCGAAGCGCGGCTTGACGATGTAGGGGCCGGTGAAGGAAGGCTCCGCGAACCGGGAGAGCAGCTCACGCTGCAGCGACGGGAGGCCGGCGTTGAGCATGACCGCGCCGAAGGCGAGCTTGTCCATGCCGAGCGCGGCCGAAGCCGGGGTGGCGCCGGTGGCCCGAAGGCCCGCGAGCTCGAAGAGCCACTGGATGCCGCCGGCCTCGCCCGCGCCGCCGTGGAAGGCGGAGAGGATCGGGCCGGTCTCGAGGCGCTTGCCGCCGCCGAAGCCACCGGTCGTGTAGAAGCCGTCGCCCTTCTCGGCGCCGAGGCGGAACTCGACCGGCTTGGAGCCCTTCGGCTCGCCGCCGAGGAAGTCGCGCGCCTCCTGCTTGGCGGGCACCAGGAACCACTTGTCGGAACGCGCCCAGTAGAGGCACGTCACCTCCACACCGGCACCAGAGAGGACCCGCTCGGCCTGCAGGCCGGTGAGGATGCTGATGTCGTGCTCGGCGCTGGGGCCGCCGAAGACGATCGTCGCCTTGGTTACGCTCATTCGTGGGTCTCCTGGGTGCTACGCGTAATGGTCGGGGAGGTCATTCTCATACAGCACCACGTCGCCCTCCTTGGCCGCGGTCAACGCGTGGTCGGCTGCCGCCTTGCGGCTCTCGAACGTGGTGGTTCGCGCCGGCTCCCCCGCCCGCAGCGCTTGTCGGTTGGTGCGACCGACGATGCACAGGTGCATCTTGTCGGAGGCCGTGGCAGCCCGCGCGAACTCGGTGTTGCGCGCCGCCTGCTCGGTGCCCAGCTCGACCATACCGGGGGTGATGGTCCACACCGTGCCCGACTCCCCTGCCAGCCTCTTGGCCTTGGCCAGTGCTGACGCGGCACCGGTCGGGTTGGAGTTGAAGGTGTCGTCGACGACCCACACGCCGCCGGGGGTCTTGTTGGCCTCTGCCCGGTGGGGCGTGCCGGGGATCGACGTCAGCCGCTCGGTGATCGTCTCGATCGGCACCTCGACCGCGAGCGCGAGACCGACGGCGATGGCCACGTTGATCGGGTGCCCGACCTCGTCGGGAAGGTCCACGGCGTACGCCTCGCCGTTGATCTGCAGATGACCGTCAGCGACCACGACGTCGGCGGTGGTGCCCGGGATCGCGGAGCAGGCGATGACTCGCTTGCTGGCCCGCAGGTTCTCGGCGATGAGGGCGAGCTCGGGCACGTCGATGTTGAGCACGACGGTGGAGGCGTTGGGGAGGATCTCCGACTTGGCCTTCACGATCGTCTCGCGCGACTTCATCCGCTCCAGGTGGGCCTCGCCGATCGTGGTGATCGCGGCGACCTCGGGCGGGAAGATCTCGGTGAGCTTCGCGATCTCGCCGGGGCCGTAGGTGCCCATCTCGGCCACGAAGATGTCGGTGCCGGGCTGGAGACGGTCGTTGACCGCACGGGAGAGGCCCATCGCGTTGTTGAAGGAGGCCGGCGAGGCGAGCGTCGACCAGCGGCCCTGCATGAGGTGGGTGGCGTAGTTCTTGGTCGAGGTCTTGCCGTAGGAGCCGGTGATCGCGACGATCCGCGGGGCGACCTTCTTGATGGTGGCGGCGGCCTGCACCTGCCACTTCTTCGCCATCGACCTCTCGACCGGCCACATGATCGCCAGCGCCGCCTCGGCGAGCGGCACGGCCAGGATCGGCAGCAGCCCGGCGGCGACCGGCGCGAGGAGCGCGATCAGCACGGTCACGAGCGCGTGCAGCACGAAGAGCACCGCGGCCAGACGCTTGACGCGGTCGGTCCAGACCAGCGGCTTCGCACCCTTGAACGACATGCCCACCGGCCAGCCGACGAACAGCAGCGCCCCGACGATCGCCCCGTAGGGCAGCACGAACGCGGCCAGACAGACCACGATCACCGCGCCGAGGAGGATCGCCTCGACCGGGCGGGCCTTGATCCAGATCCACTCGATCGCGAACAGCCGCGTCGGCTCGTAGTGCTCACGCTGAGCCACCCGCAGCCAGCGGTAGTAGGAGACCAGGGTCAGCACGGAGGCGACCAGGACGATCCACATGATTGTTCAGCCCCTCGGGTTCAGTTCGTACGCAGGTCGTCGATGGCGACGCGCAGGCTCTTGACCAGCCCGGCGTCGAGCAGATGGGCGGAGCCCGGGACGATCTCCAGGGTCGCGTTGTCGCCCAGGATCGCCATGGCCTCGTCGGGCATCCAGGACGGGGCGGCGGTGTCGTTCTCGCCCCAGACCAGCTTGACCGGCAGGTCGGTGGCGGCGACGGACTCCAGCTGCTCGGTGTAGTCGTCGTTGACGGCCTTCACGAGCACCTCGCGCATCACGCCCTTGGCGTTGCGGTAGTCCGACGAGCCGTACTTCTCGCGCAGCCCATCCATCCTGGACTCGGAGATGAGCTTCTTGGCGTACGCCCAGCGGCCGATCCGGTAGGCGAGCTTGGGCTTGCCGCCGGTCTTCGGGCGGAAGAGCGGCAGACCGGTGATCACCAGGCCACGGACCAGCTCGGGATGTGCGGCGGCAAGCTGCACGGCGACCCGGCCGCCGAAGGAGTGACCGACGAGCACCGGGCGGTCGAGATCGCGCAGGATCTCGGCCAGCCACTCGGCGTACTGCCTCGTGTTCCAGGCCTCGTCGGGGGCAGGGGTCGCACCGAAGCCGGGCTGGTCGAGCGCGAGCGCGTCCAGGCCGTCCAGGGTCGAGCCCCAGTCGCTGCGGTTGCGCGCCCAGCCGTGCAGGGCGACGACGGTGGCAGCACCTTTGCCGTGCTTCTCACCGAAAGCACGTCCATCCAGCAGGGTCGTCAACACGGCCGCAACCTTATCCGGGACCGCCCCTCGACCCGTAACCGCGCGTCGGGTGAGCGTCCGATTACGCTCGGCCACATGGATCACAAGCCCGCCACGATCGCCGTCCACGCCGGGCGGCCGGCCCACGAGCCCGACCAGCCGCTCAACGTACCGATCACGATGGCCTCGACCTATGTCGCCGGCGGCGACAAGGAGTACGGGCGCTACACCAACGACTCCTGGGTGGCGTTCGAGGAGGCGCTGGGCAGGCTCGAGGGCGGCCGAGCGCTCTCCTTCTCCTCCGGTCTGGCGGCGGTCGCGACCCTCCTCGACCTGGTCAACGACTCGGTGGTCGTGGCCACCGAGCAGAGCTACCTGGGCACGATCGGGCAGCTGGCCGACCTCGAGGCGCGCGGACGCCTCACCGCGAGGCTGGCCGACTTCTCCGACACCGACGCGGTCGTCCGGCTGCTCGAGAAGCTCGACGGCGAGGTCGCGCTGGTGTGGATCGAGACGCCGACCAACCCGGGCATGCAGCTCGCCGACCTGCCGGCGATCATCGCCGCGGCACACAAGGCCGGCGCACGGGTCGTGGTCGACAACACCTTCGCCACTCCCCTGCTCCAGCAGCCGCTCGCCCTCGGCGCCGACATCGTCATCCACTCGGCCACCAAGTTCATCGCGGGACACTCCGACGTGGTCATGGGCGCGGCCGTCGTCTCCGACGACGCCCTCTGGGACGTGCTCAAGGCCCGTCGCGACCTGCTCGGCGCCATCCCCGGACCGTTCGAGGCGTGGCTGGCGCTGCGAGGCATCCGTACGCTGCACCTGCGTGTCGAGCGCTCGGCGGCCAACGCCGCCGAGCTCGCCGAGCGGCTGGCCGCGCACCCCGCCGTCGCCGAGGTGCGCTACCCGGGGTTCGGAGGAATGCTGGCCGTCGTGCTGCCCACCGCGGAGCAGGCCGACTTCCTCACCCACGCCACCTCGCTGTGGGTCCACGCCACCTCGCTCGGAGGCGTCGAGTCGACCTTCGAGAGGCGTCGGCGCTGGAAGACCGAGTCGGCGACCGTGCCCGACGGGCTGGTGCGGATGTCGGTCGGCGTCGAGGACGTCGACGACCTCTGGGCCGATCTCGAGCAGGCGCTCGGCCGGCTCGAGCGCTAGGGCATGTCTGGCAAAGACACGGCGGCCGCGAGCGGCGTTTCGGGCCGATCTGGCCAGGCGTCCGCTGCGAAGGCATCCCGGAGGCTGTCGAGCGGCAGCAACGCAGCCAGATCGGATGCGAAACGTCGCATAGCGGGCGTGGATCTGCCAGACATGCCCTAGCCTGCGGGCCTCACGACCAGCGCCGAGCCACCTCCGCGACGCCAGGGTTCGGCCGTCGCGGTGAGCAGCCCGTCCGGGCCGATCCCGATCGCGGTCGCCGCCCCGATCTCGGCGGTCGAGGCGAAGCTGTGTCCCAGCGACTCCAGCGGCCCGGCGTACGCATCGATGAACGCCGGCTCGGCGTCGGTCTTCGCGACGTTGCGCTGGGAGACCCGCGGCGCTGCCATCGCCTCGGGCAGGCTCCGGTCGCGCGCGAGCCTCTCCACGAGGATCTGCAGCACCGTGGTGATGATCGTCGAGCCGCCGGGCGATCCGACGGCGAGGATCGGCTGCTTCTCGCCGTCGGGGCCTTCGCCGAGGACGATCGTGGGCGACATCGAGCTGCGCGGACGCTTGTTGGGCTCGATGCGGTTGGGGTCGTCGGCGCGGTAGGTCGTCGAGAAGTCGGTCAGCTCGTTGTTGAGGAGGAACCCGCGGCCCGGCACGGTGATCCCGGAGCCGCCGGTCTGCTCGATGGTCAGCGTGTATTCGACGACGTCGCCCCACCGGTCGACGACGGTCAGGTTGGTGGTCTCCAGGTTCTCGGTGTCCCGAGCGGTCTCACCGGCTCCGGCCTCGCCGTCGCAGACCCCGTCGTAGTCGTCGACGTCTCCGGCCGCGACCGGCTTGGGCTGCGCGGCCGCAGGGTCGATCCCGCAGGCCCGCTCGGCGGCGAAGGTGTCGTCGAGCAGCGCGTCGACGGGCACGTCGACCTGGTCGGCGTCGCCGACGTAGGCACCCCGGTCGGCGAAGGAGATCGCGCTCGCCTCGATCAGGTGGTGGTAGGCCTCGGTCGGGCTCATCGCGTCGAGCTCGTAGCGCTCCAGGATGTTGAGCGCCTCCCCCACCGATGTGCCACCCGACGACGGCGGAGCCATCCCGACGACGTCGAGGCCCCGGTAGGTCGAACGGGTCGGCTCGCGCTCGGGTGCGGTGTAGGCGGCGAGATCGTCGGTGGTCACCCACCCGGCCGGCACCGGCAGATCGGTCTCACCTGTCTTCGGCGGGCTGGTCACCGCGTCGGCGATCTCTCCCGCCAGCCGACCGTGGTAGAACGCGCCCACGCCCTGGTGACCGATCATGTCGTAGGTGGCGGCGACGTCGGGGTTGCGGAACCTGCTGCCGACCTCGGGCGCCGATCCTCCGGGAAGGAACAGCTCGGCGGTGGAGTCGATCGCTGCGAAACGTTCGGCGTTGTCGACGGTCTGCTGATGGAAGGTCTCGTCGACGACGAAGCCTCGGCGGGCCAGCCTGGCGGCCGGCGCGAGGGTCTGTCGCAGGCTCTTCGTGCCCCACTTCTTCAAGGCGTTGTGCCAGGTCAGAGGCGTGCCAGGCACGCCGACCGAGGCCCCGCTGGTGACCATGTCGGGGAAGAACGGGTATTCCTCTCCCGTCTCCGGGTCGATGAACGCGTCGTGGGGCATCGCCGAGGGCGCCTTCTCGCGTCCGTCGATCGTCTCGACCTCGCCGGTGCGTGCGGAGTAGTGGACGAAGAATCCGCCCCCGCCGAGACCGGCCGAGTAGGGCTCGGTGACGCCGAGCGCGGCCGCGGTCGCCACCGCGGCGTCGGTCGCGTTGCCGCCCTTGCGCAGCACCTCGAGACCGACCCGGCTCGCCTCGGCGTCGACGCTCGCCACCGCTCCCCCGTAGCCCACCGCGGTGGGCGCCTTCGGGGGTGGCGCGTGCCTGTCGTTCGCCGGGTCGGCGGTGGCTGCGGCGCTGGGCACCAGAGCGGCCAGCGCGAGTGCCCCGGTGGTCAGTGAGGCGATGACTGCAGAACGACGTCCGAGCATGACGTACTCCCAGATTGGCGGCCTTCCGAACCTACTACGCCGCGGCACTGCGGGAATTACGATCTGAAATTCCTTAATTAGTAAGGGTTGCTTACAATTAAATGCGCTGCCACCATCGAAAGGCGATCAGGCTGCTCGAGCCCGATCCAGCCATCCCCTCGGAGGTGTCACCCATGCATGTCGCCTTGCCCCGCACCCGCCGGAGCGCCGGCCGTCTCATCGGCCCGCTCGTCGGCACGCTCGCCGCAGCGCTCGCCCTCACCGGCACGCTGGCCACGACGGGCGCCGCTGGTCCCGCCAGCGCCTCTTCGACCTCGACCGCGGCGGATCCGACCGCGGTCGCCGGCTACCGCAACGTCGGCTACTTCGTGCAGTGGGGCGTCTACGGCCGCGCCTTCAAGGCCAAGCAGCTCGAGACCTCCGGAGTCGCCGACGATCTCACCCACCTCAACTACGCCTTCGGCAACATCCACCACGAGTCGCTGACCTGCTTCGAGGCCAACAAGGCCCAGGGCGAGGGGCCCAACGGCTCCGACGGCGCCGGGGACGCGTGGGCCGACTACGGGATGTCGTACGCAGCCGGCGACTCCGTCTCCGGAGAGGCCGACACCTGGGACCAGCCGCTGGCCGGGTCCTTCAACCAGCTCAAGCAGCTCAAGGCGAAGCACCCGGACCTCAAGGTGCTGCTCTCGCTCGGCGGCTGGACCTGGTCGAAGAACTTCTCCCTGGCCGCGGCCACCCCGGAGTCGCGCCAGAAGTTCGTCTCCTCCTGCATCGACCTCTATATCAAGGGCAACCTGCCGGTGATCGACGGGCGCGGCGGCGACGGCGCGGCCGCCGGCGTCTTCGACGGATTCGACATCGATTGGGAGTGGCCGGGCTCGCCCAACGGCAACGCCGGCAACCACGTCGACCCCGAGCACGACAAGGAGAACTTCCGCCTCCTGCTCGCGGAGTTCCGCAGCCAGCTCGACGCGCTCGGCGACGGCTACGAGCTCTCCGCCTTCCTGCCCGCCAACCCCGAGGACATCGACGCCGGCGGCTGGAACGACCCGCGCAACTTCGAGTCGCTCGACTTCGGCAACATCCAGGGCTACGACCTCTGGGGTGCCTGGGACCCGACGATGACCGGCCATCAGGGCAACCTCTACCCCGACCCCGCCGACCCGCGCCCCGACGGCAAGCGGTTCAGCGTGGACGAGTCCGTGAACGCCTACCTCGACGCCGGCATCTCCCCGGCCCAGCTCGGCCTCGGCATGGCGACCTACGGCCGCGGCTGGCAGGGCGCGACCTCGGCCGACCCGTGGGGCCCGGCGACCGCCGCTGCCCCGGGAACCTACGAGGCGGGCAACGAGGACTACGACAAGCTCAAGACGCGGGGCACCGACCACTACGACGCCGACGTCGGTGCCGCCTGGCGCTACGACGGCGACCAGTGGTGGAGCTACGACAACGTCTCCACGATCGAGCAGAAGGCGGCGTACGCCATCTCGAAGGGGCTCGGCGGAGGCATGTGGTGGGAGCTCTCCGGCGACCGCGAGGGTGAGCTGGTCGGCACCTTCGCCGACGCCGTTCGCAGCAGCGGCTCGGGCGGATAACCGACCCGCGAACGCGAAGGCGGCCCCGGAGCACTCGCTCCGGGGCCGTCCTCGTGGTTCTGCTCGGTAGTTGCTCGGTCGCGCTACTCGGTCTCGGCCTTGGTCGGGCGCTCGAGCATCTCGTCCATGATGGCGGTGACGGTCTTGGCGCCGGAGACGACGTCGTCGACGTACTGCGCCAGCGGCGCGTCCACGCCGACCTTCGCGGCCAGCTCGCGCAGCGAGTGGGACGACTTGGCGCCCTCGGCGACCTGGTGGCTGGAGGCGAGGATGTCGGCGGTGGTCATGCCCTGGCCGAGCTTCTCCCCGAACGTACGGTTGCGCGAGAGCGGCGAGGAGCAGGTCGCGGCCAGGTCGCCGAGACCGGCCAGACCCATCAGGGTGATCGGGTTGGCGCCGAGCTGCATCGCCAGCCGGGCGGTCTCCGCCAGACCGCGGGTGATCAGCGAGGCCTGGGTGTTGTCACCGAAGCCGAGGCCGGCGGCCATCCCGGTGGAGATGGCGACCACGTTCTTGTAGGCCCCGCCGATCTCGCACCCGACGACGTCGGTCGAGGTGTAGGGCCGGAAACCCGGGCTGTGCACGCGCGCCTGGACCGTCTTCGCGACCTCCTCGTCGGCGCACGCCACCACACCGGCGGCGGGCTCACGACGGATGATCTCCTTGGACAGGTTGGGCCCGCTGACCACGGCGATCCTCTCGGGACCGGCACCGGTGACGTGAGCGATGACCTCGCTCATCCGCTCCAGGGTGCCGAGCTCGACGCCCTTCATCAGCGAGACCAGCGGCACGTCCTTGGGCAGGAACGGCGCCCAGTCGGTCAGGTTCTTGCGCAGCGTCTGCGACGGCGCCGCCAGGACGACCAGCTCGGCTCCGTGCGCGGCCTTCTCGATGTCGTGGGTCGCGCTGATGTTGTGCGGCAGCTCGGTGCCCGGGTGATACTCGGGGTTCTCGTGGGTGTCGTTGATCGCTGTCGCGACCTCCTCACGGCGCGCCCACATCGTGACGTCGTTGCCGGCGTCGGCGAGGATGACCGAGAACGCGGTGCCCCACGAGCCCGCTCCGAAAACCGCTACTTTGCCCTGACGCTCGCTCAATTGCCGTCCTTCTTCTTGCTCTTGCGGGGGTCGCCGGTCTCGTTCACGCCGGCCTTCTTCGGGTCGAAGAGCTCGCTGGGCGGCTCCTCGCCCCTGATCTCGGCCACCAGGCCGACGATCGCCTTCATGATCCGGTCCGTCGCCTGGCTGACGACCGCGACGGTGTGGTCCTGGACCTCGAGATCCTTCAGATCGACCGGGTCACCGACCTTCATCTGGATCGTCTTGCGGCCGATCAGGTGCGGCTTGAGAGAGTACGCCGGGAGCAGCTCCTGCGCGCCCCACTGTCCCACCGGGTAGACCGGGGCGCCGGTCGCGAGCGCGATCCGAGCCGCACCGGACTTGCCGCGCATCGGCCAGCCGTCGGGATCCTTGGTGATCGAGCCCTCGACGTACACGACGACGAGGCTGCCCTCGTTGACCGCCTTCACGGCCTCGTCGAAGGAGGACGAGCCGGCCTTACGGTCGACGGGGATCTGGCCCGCGGCACGCAGATACTTGCCCAGCGGCCCCTTGAACAGGCCGGCCTTCGCCAGATAGCTCGGGCGGCGTCCGTAGTCCCATACGATGTGGGCCGCGGTGAACGGGTCGATCTCGGAGACATGGTTGAGCGCGATCACCGCGCCCCCGGACTCCGGGATCTTCTCGCCACCCTCCCACTGGTGCTTGGTGGTGGCGAGCAGGACTGGCTTCACGATGCCGACGGCCACTGTCCACGGCCAGCCGACCTTGCCCTCCTGGAACTTCCGGTACTTTCCCACGGGGGCAGGCTACCGGGCCCTCGCCGCGTCGTTGTGAGTCACCTGTAAAGATCTACCCTGATGCCCGCACCTGCACCCGGTTACGTCGTCCTGCTGCCAGTCAAGCCGCCCGCGCGCGGCAAGTCGCGGCTGGTCGGTCTGGCGTCGCACGAGCGGGCCGATCTCGCCCGCTCCTTCGCGCTCGACACCACCGAGGCGTGCCTGGCGACCGCGGCGGTCGGTGCGGTCCTCGTCATCACCGACGACTCGTTCTTCGCCGCCGAGGTCGCCCAGCTCGGCGCCGCCGTCATCCCCGACGGGGTCAGCGGCGACCTCAACGGCACCCTCGTGCAGGGCTCGCTCGAGGCCCGCCGCCGGTGGCCGCACCTTCGGCCCGTGGCCCTGTGCGGCGACCTGCCCGCGCTGCGCTCGGCCGACCTCGGCGCGGCTCTGGCCTCGGTGGGTGCTGGTGCGGCGTACGTCGAGGATGCGGCGGGTGGGGGCACCACCCTCTACACCGCCCCCTATGACCGTTTCCGGCCCGCGTTCGGGCCGGGTTCGGCCGCCGCTCACCTCGACGGCGGCGCGGCGGCCCTGCCGGGTGCCCTCGACTCGCTGCGACACGACGTGGACACCCTCGAAGACCTCGAAGCCGTACGCCGATTGGGGCTCAGGCCGCGCACCGCGCTCGCGTCGACGCGGGTCGCCAGCCTCGGCTGAGGCCTGCTAGGCGTCGCTCGACGGCTTCTCCGGGCTGGGGTTCGTGCTCGTCGGCGCGGCGGGCGCGGTCGACGATCCCGTCGAGGCGTCGCTCGAACCGGCCACCGTGGGAGCGCTGGTCGAGCTCCCGCCGGGTGTCGACTTCTTCGCGGGCGCCTTCTGGGCCGGTGTCTTCTTCGCGGTCGCGGTCTTCGTGGCGGCCGTCTTCTTCGTGGCGGCCGTCTTCTTCGTGGCGCTCTTCTTGGCTGCGGTCTTCTTGGCTGCGGGCGCCGTCGTCGTGGTCTTCTTCGCGGCGGACTTCTTGGCCGGGGCCTTCTTCGCCGTGGTCTTCTTCGTGGCGGACTTCTTCGCCGGTGACGCCTCGGAGGTCGAGGAGTCGGCGGCGGCCTTGCCGTTCGCCTTCGCGGCAGGAGCCTTCTTGGCCGCAGTCTTCTTGGTCGTCGTCTTCTTCGCGGGGCTCTTGGCCGGAGCCTTCTTCGCGGCAGTCTTCGAGGCGGTCGACGTGGCGGCGCTGGTCTCGGCGGCAGGAGCGTTCTCGGCAGCGGGAGCCTTGGGAGCCGCGGCCTTCTGCTCCGTAGCAGCCTTCTCCTGGGCGGTCGCCTTGCTCGTCGGCTCAGCAGTCTTGGTGGGCTCAGCAGGCTTGGCGGTCTTGTCGGTCTTGGCGGTCTTGGCGGTCTGACGACCCCGACCCTGCACCTTGACCTTGCCGGCGACCACGTCGGAGACCAGCTTGGCAGCAGGCTTGGGCACGAGCTTCCCGGCCGTGCCCTTCACCGCGTCGACGACCTTCCCGGCCTGCTTGCTCGCGTCAGATACTCGTTTTCTCACCATCCAAGGGACCTTAAGGCATGCCGGTGCATTCAAGAAGGCATACCGACAGCATGTGAACACGTAGAATTCACCTGATCTCTCCTGATAGGGACGCCTCGCCACGGATACCGTGAATCCTCGGTCCGGACGAGGAAGGCACGACCATCACCGACGTACACATCGACGAGAAGCAGCCGCACGTCGCGCCCGAGGAGCCGCACCCGACGATGCGGCACAGCCGCGCCGGCATCGTGTTCTCCGGCTGCGTGGCCCTCGCGCTGGTGGCGTCGGTGGCCTGGCTCGCCATCCACACGACCCGCCTCGCCGAGGGTCGCGCCGACGCCGATGAGGCCACCCCCGCGCCGCCGGCCCCGACCGTACGCAACAGCGCGCCCGCGATCCCGTCGGCCTACGCCGATCTGCCCGTCGGACCGGCCACGACCCTGCCGTTCATCGATGCCGCCGGGCGGCTCCAGCTCGGCGCGAAGCCGCAGAAGGTCTTCGGCAGCCAGATGAGCGTAGCCGGCTGGACGGTGCTGATGTACGAGCGCGCCGACCGGCCCGGGCCGGTGTGGATCGCCCGCCGCGGATCGCCGACCATCCAGGTTCCCGGGCTGTGGACCCAGCCCGTGCTCAGCAGGGACGGCACCCGGCTCTACGCGCTCCAGCAGACCGGCGACGAGACCTCCGCGCTGGTCGCGGTGGACACCACCAGCGGCGAGGAGACCGACCGCCTCCCCCTCGAAGGGGCACCCGTCGCCACCCAGCTGGTGGGCACCGACCGCACCCGCGCCTACTTCCGCACCGGCATCGTGCCCGCACCGCCGGCCGTCCCGGGCAGCGACGAGGAGCTGGCCGTACGCCGGCCTCCGGTCAACGCGTGGAAACCCGGCGACGCCACCCAGAAGATCTCGCTGCCGCTGGGCTACCAGGATCTGATCCCGCTGCGCCGTGGCGTGCTGCTGCACAATCCCGGCGAACCCGAGACCCGCTTCGCCGCCATCGAGGCAGACGGGTCGCTCACGCAGCCGGGCGTGGACGCGCCGCTGCCCGGATCGGTCGCCGACTCCCCCGACGGCTCCATCGTCGCCATCGCCCACAACCCCGGCGACCCGGGCATGACCGGCTACGCCCCCGAGCGTGGCATCGCCGTCAACATGAGCACGTCCGAGCACATCGACCTGCGCGTGCCCGACTCCGTCGAGAAGGTCCGCGTCGTCGGCTTCGAGTCCGACCGAAGCCTGGTGCTCGACACCTCGGCCGGCTCCGAGTCGTGGTATCTGCGCTGCTGGGTCCACACCGGCTCCTGCGACCGCATCACCGGCTCCTCCAGCACCGCAGAGGGCCGCCAGATCCACCTCCCCTGACCCCTACCCACAGGTCGAGAAGTCACTTCTGCAGGCCGAGGCGTCACGTCGGTGACTTCTCGACCTGCAGAGGTGACTCTTCGGCCTCAGGCGTGCTGGGTGACTGGCTTGAAGGAGGGACGAGTGGCTTCGTACGTGGCGATGTCGTCCTCGTGGGAGAGGGTGATGCCGACGTCGTCGAGGCCCTCGAGGAGGCGCCAACGGGTGTAGTCGTCGATATCGAAGGAGTCTTCGATGGCGTCGGGGCCCTCACCGGCTCGGACGGTGCGCGACTCCAGGTCGACGGTGATCGTCGCGCCGGGGTTGTCCTCGAGGTGGTCCCACAGCCGCTGGACGACCTTCTCGTCGACCTTGGCGGCGACCAGGCCGGCCTTGCCGGAGTTGCCGCGGAAGATGTCGCCGAACCGGCTCGAGATCACGACGCGGAAGCCGTAGTCCATCAGCGCCCAGACGGCGTGCTCACGCGAGGAGCCGGTGCCGAAGTCGGGGCCGGCGACGAGCACGGAGGCCCCGGCGTACGCCTCGTTGTTGAGCACGAAGGTCGGGTCGTTGCGCCAGGCGGCGAACAGACCGTCGTCGAAGCCGGTGCGGGTCACGCGCTTGAGGTAGACCGCGGGGATGATCTGGTCGGTGTCGACGTTGCTGCGGCGCAGCGGCACGCCGACGCCGGTGTGAGTGGTGAACTTGTCCATGATGGAGGCGCTCCGTGGTCAGGCTCGGGCGAGAGCGATGTCGGTCGGGGACGAGAGGGTGCCGCGCACGGCGGTGGCGGCGGCCACCTCGGGCGAGACCAGGTGGGTGCGGCCGCCCTTGCCCTGGCGTCCCTCGAAGTTGCGGTTGGAGGTCGAGGCGCTGCGCTCGCCGGGAGCGAGGGTGTCGGGGTTCATGCCCAGGCACATCGAGCAGCCCGCGCCGCGCCATTCGGCACCGGCGTCGAGGAAGACCTTGTGCAGTCCCTCCTCCTCGGCCTGGAGACGCACCTTGGCCGAGCCCGGCACGACCAGGAACCGGGTGCCGTCGGCGACCTTGTGGCCGGCGATGATGTCGGCTGCCGTACGCAGGTCCTCCATGCGTCCGTTGGTGCAGGAGCCGAGGAAGACGGTGTCGATGTGCACCTCGCGCATCGGGGTGCCGGCCTCGAGGCCCATGTAGGTCAGCGCCTTCTCGGCGGCGATCTTGGCGTCGGCGTCCTCGAAGTCGTCGGGGCTCGGCACGGCAGCGCCCAGCGGCACGCCCTGGCCGGGGTTGGTGCCCCAGGTGACGAACGGGGTGACCTCGGCGGCGTCGATGACGATCTCCTTGTCGAAGACCGCGTCGTCGTCGGTGACCAGCGACTTCCAGTGCGCGACGGCCTGGTCCCACTCGGCGCCCTTCGGGGCCTCGGGCTTGTCCTGGATGTAGTCGAAGGTGGTCTCGTCGGGCGCGATCAGACCGGCCTTGGCGCCCCACTCGATCGACATGTTGCAGATGGTCATCCGGGCCTCCATGGAGAGATCGCGGATCGCCTCGCCGCGATACTCCACGATGTAGCCCTGGCCGCCGCCGGTGCCGGTCTTGGCGATCAGGGTCAGGATCAGGTCCTTGGCGCTGACGCCCTCGGGCAGCGCACCGTTGACCGTGACCGCCATCGTCTTCGGCTTGTCCTGCATCAGCGTCTGGGTGGCCAGCACGTGCTCGACCTCGGAAGTGCCGATCCCGAACGCGATCGCGCCGAACGCACCGTGCGTCGAGGTGTGCGAGTCGCCGCAGACGATGGTCATGCCCGGCTGGGTCAGCCCGAGCTGCGGGCCGACCACGTGGACGATCCCCTGCTCGGCATCACCGAGAGGATGGAGACGTACGCCGAACTCCTCGGTGTTCTTGCGCAGCGTCTCGACCTGCGTGCGGCTGACCGGGTCGGCGATCGGCTTGTCCCAGTCGAGGGTCGGGACGTTGTGGTCCTCGGTGGCGATGGTGAGGTCGGGGCGGCGCACCTTCCGGTCGGCCAGCCGCAGGCCGTCGAAGGCCTGAGGGCTGGTCACCTCATGGATGAGGTGAAGGTCGATGTAGAGGAGATCAGGCTCTCCCGCGGTCGACCGGACGACATGCTCGTCCCACACCTTCTCCGACAAGGTCCTGCCCATGACATGTTCTCCATCTGGCATGTTGGTCTGTAGTGGCCGGTGGCGGTTCGTGCATCGAGTCAGACGTTCAGTCTCGCAGTCTCAGAGCACTGTCAGATCCGCCACTTCCAATCTGCTTCGACGAGCCTAACGTTGCATCTCAGGTTCTGAGAAGTTAGTCTTGCGATATGGACAGTTCCAGCGGTGTAGGCGTGCTCGACAAGGCCGCCCTTGTGCTCACAGCCCTTGAGTCGGGCCCGGCGACCCTCGCGGGTCTGGTGGCCGGGACGGGCCTTGCCCGACCGACCGCGCACCGGCTGGCGGTCGCCCTCGAGCACCACCGGCTGGTCGCCCGTGACATGCAGGGACGCTTCGTGCTCGGCCCCCGCCTGGCCGAGCTCTCCGCCGCCGCCGGCGAGGACCGGCTGCTCGCGACCGCCGGGCCCGTGCTGGCGCGTCTGCGCGACATCACCGGCGAGTCCGCCCAGCTGTGGCGCCGCCAGGGCGACTTCCGCGTCTGCGTCGCCGCCGCCGAGCGCCCCTCCGGCCTGCGCGACACCATCCCGGTCGGCTCACAGCTGACCATGCGCGCCGGGTCGGCCGCCCAAATACTGATTGCGTGGGAGGACCCCGAGCGCCTCCACCGTGGCCTGCAGAACGCCGCCTTCTCCGCGGCCGCCCTCTCCGGCATCCGTCGCCGCGGCTGGGCCCAGTCGATCGGCGAGCGCGAGGCCGGTGTCGCCTCGGTCTCTGCCCCCGTACGCTCCCCCGGCGGCAAGGTCATCGCCGCCGTCTCCGTCTCCGGGCCCCTCGAGCGCCTCAGCCGCCAGCCCGGCAAGATGCACGCGCCCGCCGTGCTCGCCGCCGCCGACCGACTCTCGGAGTCGTTGCGGCGGGCCGCGGCGGAGTAGCGACGCGGAGATGTTCACCGAGGTATCTCGGTGAACATCTCAGCCGCAGATCCGCCGCACCGCCTCCCGCACCGCCCCGAAGTCCTCGGCACGCGACTGCCCCTCGGCGGACTCGAGGATCGCAGCGACGCCGTAGTCCTCGAAGAGCGGCGCCCTGGCCTCCTCGAGATCGCCCGCGACCAGCGCGACGACCCCGGCCGGGGTGCTCTCGGCGAAACGTACCGACCAGGTCGGCTGCTGGAGCCCGCCGACGCGTTCGATCGTCGTCTTCGCCTCGTCGCTCGAGACGTCCTTGTCGCAGGTGAGCCGGCCGTCGACGACCAGCTCACCGACGCTCCCGCTCCTGCTCGCGGCCGTCGCCGAGCTCACCGGTGGCGACGACTCCTCCCCGCACCCGGCGACAGCGACGAGGCAGGCCAGGACAGCCGGGAGCACCACCGCAGTCGTACGCCACATCGGTCTCGCCATCAGAACAGCGCGCCGCTCTCCAGGCCCAGCAGCGCGGTCTTGCGGTCCAGACCGCCGGCGTAGCCGGTGAGCGAACCGTCAGCGCCCACCACACGGTGGCACGGGATCACGATCGGGATCGGGTTCCTGCCGTTGGCGAGCCCGACGGCACGGGCGCCGTGACCGGTCATCGAGAGGCGGCCGGCGATCTGCCCGTAGGAGCAGGTGGTGCCGTAGTCGATCTTCTGCAGCTGATCCCAGACCCGCTCCTGGAAGGCGGTGCCGGCCGGCGACAGCGGGAGGTCGAAGGTGGTCCGGTCACCGGCGAAGTACTCCGCCAGCTGTCGGGCACACTCGACGAGCAACGGGTCGTCGTCGGCCCGATCCCCGCGCACGCGGCCGTCGGCGTAGTCGGCGGGCATGAATTCGATCGCGGTGATCGCGCCGTCGTTGGCGACCAGCCTCAGCTGGCCCACGGGCGATTCGACGAGAGTCCACATCAGAGTTCCTCCACAGCAGTCAGTGATGTCCATAGGTAGAGCAGGGCGTAGGAACGCCAGGGGCGCCACGCGGCGGGGTCCGCGTCAGCGGCATCCAGCACGTCGAGGGCTCGTTTGATGCCGAGGTCGGTCGGCAAGAAGATGTCGGGGTGCCCGAGCGCGCGCAGGGCGACGTAGTCGGCGGTCCAGGGGCCGACCCCGGGCTGACTCATCAGCTGCTCGTGCACGACGTCGCGGTCGGTGCCACGGTCGAGCTGGAGCTCACCGGCGGCAAGAGCGGACGCGAGCCCGGTGACCGCGCGGCCCCGGGCGCGCGGCATCGGCAGGCCGGCCGGGTCGGCGGCGGCGAGCGTCTCCGCGGCCGGGAAGAGGTGGGTGAGGCCGTCGATGCCGGTCGCGATCGGGCGTCCGTGCTCGGCGACCATCCCGGCCAGCACGGTGCGCGCGCCGGCCACCGAGACCTGCTGGCCCACGATCGTACGCAGTGCCAGCTCGCCCCCGTCGACGGTGCCGGCCACGCGCAGCCCCGGCAGGGCCGCGGCCAGCGGCCCGATGACCGGGTCGTCGGCGAAGACGTCGGCCACCGCGAGCGGGTCGCAGTCGGCGTCGAGAAGACGCCGGGCGCGCTCCACGGCCGCGGTGGTGTCGCGCAGGTCGGCGAGCTCGAAGGTGGCATGGACGAACCCCGTCTCCCCCGCGGGGATGTCGGTGAGCTCGATGCGCAGCGTGCCCGGCCCGTTGGGAAGGTCGAGCGTGCGGGCGAACCACCGCCGCCCCTCCGCGACCCCGGCGGCCTCGACACCCGGCACCAGGTGGTCACGCAGGAAGGCATGCAGCGCCCGGCCGGCGAACGGCGTACGCACCGCGAGGCGTAGCGCGATCGTGCCGTCGGCGTGACGGCGGGCCCCACGGCGGCCACGGAGATCGGTGGGCGAGGCCGCATAGACCTCGCGGACGGTGTCGTTGAACTGGCGCACGCTCGAGAAGCCCGCCGCGAAGGCGATGTCGGCGAAACCGAGCTCGGTGGTCTCGACCAGCGTGCGGGCGGTCTGCGCCCGTCGGGCCCGCGCCAGGGCGAGCGGCCCGGCGCCCAGCTCGGTGGTCAGCAGCCGGGTCAGATGACGCGGCGAGTAGCCGACACGATGGGCCAGTCCTTCGACGCCCTCACGATCGACGACGCCGTCGGCGATCAGCCGCATCGCGCGCCCGGCGAGCGAGGCCGCCACATCCCACTCGGGGCTGCCCGGCGTCGCGTCGGGGCGGCAGCGCTTGCACGCCCGGTAGCCAGCCGCCTGGGCGGCCGCCGCGGTGCGGTGGAAGGAGACGTTGACCAGCGCCGGCGTACGTGCCGGGCAGGAGGGCCTGCAGTAGATGCCGGTGGAGGAGACAGCGGTGTAGAAGATCCCGTCGAAGCGCCGGTCCCGTGAGCGAACAGCGCGGTAGCACGACTCGAGGTCGAGGCCGTTCACGCTCGTTGTTCCGTCCATGTCATCAATATTGCCGTTTTAGACGGTGATTTACGCGCGGAAATCGGACAACGCCATCCTCATGGTTTCACAATGTCGTTACCTGAACCAGCAACCTCTCGGCCCGCTGGAGCGTAGTACCAGGTGGGGGCTGCCGCAGCAGAGCGAGAACCGAGGGGGACCGATGAGGAGCAAGACGTGGTCCGGCACGCGCACGGTCGCGGTGACCGTCGCGGTGACGATGCTGATCCTCGCGGCCGGCACCGGGATCGCCACCTGGGCCTTCTACGGCCACCTCAACCGCAACCTCGACACCAGCGGTGACATCCAGCATCTCCTCGACGGGGCCGACGACAACGACGACGGCCCCCGGCGACCGCTCAACATCTTGATCCTCGGCACCGACGGCCGCGACTGCAAGGGCTGCTCGATCGACGGCGAGAGCGGGGCCGGCGGATCCGACAGCACGATCCTGCTCCACGTCGCGGCCGACCGGAAGTCCGCCTACGGCGTCTCGATCCCCCGCGACGCGATCGTCGACCGCCCCGAGTGCACCACCGAGGACGGCAAGAAGATCGACGAGGCCAAGGACGTCATGTGGAACCAGGCGTACGCGCTCGGCGGCCCGATCTGCACCGCCCGCCAGACCGAGCTGCTGACCGGCGTGCCCTTCGACCACTACATCGCCCTCGACTTCGCCGGGTTCCGCGGGATGGTCGACGCGGTCGGCGGCGTCACGGTCTGCATCCCGGAGGCCATCGACGACAAGGAGCACAACATCTTCCTACCCGCCGGCACCCACAACCTGCGCGGGAAGCAGGCGCTCGACTACGTGCGCAACCGCTCCTCGACCCCCAACGCCGACCTGGGCCGGATGCGACGCCAGCAGTACTTCCTCACCACCCTGTCCACCAAGGTCCTCTCGGCCGACACGTTGACCCGCCCGCGCCGGCTGGCGAAGTTCGCCGCCGAGCTCTCCAAGTCGATCAGCACCGACATCGGCTCCGTCTCCGGCCTGGCCGAGCTGGCCGCCCAGATGCGCGAGATCAAACCGACCGGCGTCGAGTTCGTGACCGTGCCCAACGCCGGCTTCCCCACAGGCGACCCCAACTGGGGCCGGCTGCGGATCCTGCCCGAGTCCGACCAGCTGTGGCAGCGGATGCTCGATGACCGTCCGCTCCACGACCCGCGCGACCCGGCGCCCTCGTCCGCCTCGCCGACCACGCCCGCAAACCCCGGCAGCGCTTCGGCCGCGCCGGGCCCCACCGGGTCGGGATCGTCCGCCGGCCCGGGCTCCGAGGCGGCCCCGAGCGACGTACCGGCGGATGCGATGAGCCCCGAGGAGAAGGACAAGGACGCCGCCGACAACGGCCTGTGCGCACCCGCCTGAGCGTGATGTGATCCACTCTCGTCATGACCTACACCACGGTTCCCGTCGGGGTCGGCGCACTCACCTTCGACCAGGTAGTCGCCGTCGCCCGTGACAACGCCCAGATCACCCTCACCGACGAGTCTCTGAACGCGATGGCCACAAGCCGCGCGCTCATCGAGGATCTCGCCCACGACACCCGGCCCCACTACGGCATCTCGACAGGTTTCGGCGCTCTGGCCAACACCTCGATCCCGCCCGAGCACCGCGCCCAGCTGCAGGCCTCGCTGGTGCGCTCGCACGCCGCGTCGTCCGGCGCCGAGATCGAGAAGGAGGTCGTCCGCGGCCTCATGCTGCTGCGCCTCTCGACCCTGGCCACCGGCCGCACGGGCGTACGCCCCGAGGTCGCCTCGACCTACGCCGAGCTCCTCAACGCCCAGATCACCCCCGTGATCGGCGAGTACGGCTCGCTCGGCTGCTCCGGCGACCTGGCCCCGCTCGCGCACTGCGCGCTCGCGGCGATGGGCGAGGGCGAGGTACGCGACGCGTCCGGTGGGCTCGTGCCGGCGGCTGACGCGCTGGCGGCTGCCGGGATCACCCCGGTCAGCCTCCGCGAGAAGGAGGGGCTGGCGCTGATCAACGGCACCGACGGGATGCTGGCGATGCTCATCATGGCGCTCGCCGATCTCGACGACCTGGTCGCCACCGCCGACATCGCCGGAGCGCTCAGCATCGAGGGCCTCCAGGGCACCGACACCGTCTTCGCCTCGGATCTGCAGGAGCTGCGCCCGCACGCCGGACAGGCCGTCTCGGCCGCCAACATCCGCGCGGTGCTGGCCGAGAGCGGCATCGTCGCCGACCACCGTGGCACCGGGTTCACCCGCGTGCAGGACGCCTACTCGCTGCGCTGCGCGCCCCAGGTGCACGGCGCGGTGCGCGACACGATGGCCCACGCCGCCCTGGTGGCCAAGACCGAGCTCGCCAGCGCGGTCGACAACCCGGTGGTCACCCTCGACGGCCGGGTCGAGTCCAACGGCAACTTCCACGGTGCACCGGTCGGCTACGTGCTCGACTTCCTGGCGATCGCCACCGCCGACCTCGCCTCGATCTCCGAGCGCCGCACCGACCGCTTCCTCGACAAGGCTCGCAACCACGGCCTGCCGCCGTTCCTGGCCCACGACCCCGGCGTCGACTCCGGGCACATGATCGCGCAGTACACGCAGGCCGGGATCGTCTCCGACCTCAAGCGCCTCGCCGTGCCGGCGTCGGTCGACTCCATCCCGACGAGCGCGATGCAGGAGGACCACGTCTCGATGGGCTGGAACGCCGCCCGCAAGCTGCGCCGCGCGATCACCGGCGCTCAGCAGGTCGTGGCCATCGAGATCCTCACCGCTGCCCGTGCCATCGACATGCGCGCTCCCGAACGCCCCGGCCCGGTGGGCGCCGCGCTGGTCGAGGAGATCCGCCGGCTCGTCCCCGCTCCTGGGCCCGACCGGTTCCTCTCCCCCGACATCAAGGCCGTCGTCGGCCTCGTCACCGACGGCACCCTGCTCTCCCGGGCGCGCTCGTTGACGTCGGTGTTGTGATGGGGATGCACACAGTCGTGACGGGTGTGACGCCTGATCCACCTCAACCGTCACGTCCGTAACGACTGTGTGCACCAGCAAGGGAGAGATCGTGCCAACGACTCCGGACCGCAGGATCCGTCCAGCCACCGCGGACGACGCGGCCGCGTGCGCGCGCATCTACGCCCCCTACGTCGAGAACACCGTGGTCTCCTTCGAGACCGAGCCGCCGAGTCCCGAGGAGATGGCGCGCCGCATCGAGGCCGCGACCGCCGAGCACGCCTGGCTCGTCCTCGAGGTGGACGCCGCGAACGGCTCCGAGGTGATCGGCTACGCGTACGCCACCCAGCACCGCACCCGCGCGGCCTACCGCTGGGCCTGCGACGTGTCGATCTACCTCGACCAGGACCGTCGCGGCGAAGGCGCGGGCGCCGCGCTCTACACGGCCCTGTTCCGGGCCCTCGCCGAGCGCGGCTACCGCCGCGCCCTGGCCGGCATCGCGATCCCCAACGAGGCCAGCCTCGGCATCCACCGCTCCTTCGGCTTCACCGAGGTCGGGACGTATCGACGGATCGGCTGGAAGTTCGATGCCTGGCACGACGTCACCTGGTTGCAGTTCGATCTGTGAGGGAACGACGAAGGGCCCCGAGTCAGTGACTCGGGGCCCTTCCGTGCGTGGTACCCCCGACCGGATTTGAACCGGCGTTACCGCCGTGAGAGGGCGACGTCCTAGGCCGCTAGACGACGGGGGCTTGCACCTCCTGCACGGACCTTTCGGCCCCGCAGGCAGGAGAAACATTACCTGACGACCTGCCGATCCCCCACATCGGGACCGCCCCGCCGACACCGGCCACCCCGAGACCCACGGCCGGAAATGACGAAGAGCCCGAGTCGATGACTCGGGCTCTTCCTGCGTGGTACCCCCGACCGGATTTGAACCGGCGTTACCGCCGTGAGAGGGCGACGTCCTAGGCCGCTAGACGACGGGGGCTTGCAGCGGGCGAAACCTTAGCGAAGCGCTTCGGTGACTCCCAAATCCTCCGTAGAGGATCCGCTGGGCTACTAGGACTCGAACCTAGAATAACTGGACCAGAACCAGTCGTGTTGCCAATTACACCATAGCCCATCGTATTGCTCGACTTAGCCTCTCAGAGGCCGTCACAGACGAACGATGTCGGTCTCGGAATTGCTCCCTCAACCGAGAGAGAACACTACCGGCGGGGCCCCGACGTACGAAATCGGCACGCCCGAATTCACACCTCGGCGGTCTTCGTCGTGGTCGAGAGGCCGGCAGAGCGCGCAGCCCACACCGTCAGAGCGAGGAAGACGCCGGCCTGCACCAGCGTCACCGGGATCCGCCACCAGGTGCCCTCGCTGGTGTTGAGCACGGTGGAGATGTCGCCGAAAGCCACCGCCATGCCGAGACTGAAGAAGTTGTTGAGCACGTGCATCGCGATGCCCGCCTCGATACCACCGGTGGCGATGACACAGATGCCCGCCATGATCCCGAAGGCGAACCGGTCGAGGAAGAGCGGCAGGTCCTGGGATCCGTGGGCGAAGGCGAAGAGCAGCGCGGTGATCGTCACCGAGACCGTGCGCGAGCCCAGCATCCCGCCGAACAGCGCCCCGAAGGTCTGGAAGATGTAACCGCGGAAGAGGTACTCCTCCCCCGCTGCCTGCAGCGGCGTGAGCAGCACGATCACGAGCACGAAGTCGCGCATGGTGGACGTGTAGGGGTTGAGCGTGCTCGGGCCGACGTCGCCACCTGGGATCGGCAGCCGCGAGGCGATGATGATCGTGACCACCATCGTGACCGCCGCGATCCCGATGCACTGCATCAGCCACGGCCACCGGATCCTGCGCTCGACCGAGGCCAGCCACCCCGGACGCAGCCCGTGCAGCGCCCAGCACAGCAGCATCGCGGCCGGGATCGCCCCGGCCAGCGAGAGCAGCACGAACGCGAGCGACTCCGGAGTCACCGTGCCCACCTCGGAGACGCGAGCCATCAACGTCTCCGCGTCCTGACCGGTGAGCAGGAAGAAGACCTCGAACCCGACCAGCACGACCGCCGGCGAGACGAAGAAGACGCACAGCCCGATCAGGATGAGCCCGACCAACGGCCGCCCCCAGCCGCTGCGCCCACCGCGCTGCACCTGGTAGTAGGCCAACCCCGACGGCGGCTCCATGACCGTGCTCATCTTCCGTGTCCTGACACTGCCTAGGCCTTCCCGAGAACCGCCTTCAGGCGAGCCAGCGTACGCTCCCGCCCGAGCAGCTCCATCGACTCGAACAGGGGCGGGCTGATCCGCTTGCCTGTCACCGCGACCCGCACCGGGCCGTACGCCTTACGGGGCTTGAGCTCGAGGCCGTCGATCAGGGCCGCGGTCAGCGCGTCCTGGATCTCGGCCGTCGACCAGGTCGACAGCCCCGAGAGCGCGTCGTACGACGCCTGGACGACACCGATGCCGGTCTCGTCGAGCAGCTTGGCGGCATCCTCCTCGTCGAGGGCGAAGTCGGCCTCGGTGACGAAGAGGAACCGCAGCATGTCGGAGGCCTCGCCGAGCTTGCCGATCCGCTCGGCGACCAGCGGCATCGCCTGCTCCAGCATCTGCGCGTCGGCGTCGGAGACGGGGTCGGAGACGATGCCGTCGGCCTTGAGGTAGGGAATCACCCGGTGGGTGATCTCCTCGACCGGCAGCAGCCGCATGTGGGAGGCGTTGATCGCCTCGGCCTTCTTGACGTCGAAACGGGCCGGGTTCTTGACCACGTCGGAGATCTCGAAGGCCTCGACCATCTCCTCCATGGTGAAGATGTCGCGGTCGGCCGCGATCGCCCAGCCGAGCAGCGCCACGTAGTTGAGCAGCCCCTCGGGCAGGTAGCCCTCCTCGCGATACTTCAGCGCGTGCGCCTCCGGGTCACGCTTGGAGAGCTTCTTGTTGCCCTGGCCCATGACATAGGGCAGGTGGCCGAACTCCGGCGCCCGCTCGGCCAGGCCGATCTCGACGAAGGCGTCGAAGAGCGCGACCTGACGCGGCGTCGAGGAGAGCAGGTCCTCGCCGCGGAAGACGTGGGTGATCTTCATGGTGGCGTCGTCCACCGGCGCGGTGAGCGTGTAGAGCGGGTCGCCGTTGGCGCGCGCCAGCGCGTAGTCGGGCACGTGCTTGGTCTCGAAGGTCACCTCGCCGCGGACGAGGTCGTCGAAGGTGATCGAGCCGTCGGGCATGCGGAACCGCGGCACCGAGGTGCGGCCCTCGGCCTCGTACGCCTTGATCTGCTCCTCGCTCAGGTCACGGCAGTGGTTGTCGTAGCCCTGAGCGGGCGCCTCGCCCTTGATCCCTTCGGCCTTCGCGGCCTTGTAGGCGGCCAGCCGCTCCTCGTAGCGGGCGGTGGTCTCCTCGCCGGTGCAGTAGCACTCGTAGACGTAGGAGGAGTCGCGCAGCTTCGCCAGGGCGTCGGCGTAGACGTCGGAGCGCTCCGACTGGCGGTAGGGGCCGTAGGGGCCGCCGACCTCGACGCCCTCGTCCCAGTCGAGACCGAGCCAGCGCATCAGGTCGAGGAGGCCGTCGTAGGACTCCTGCGTGTTGCGGGCCTTGTCGGTGTCTTCGATGCGGAAGACGAAGGTGCCGCCGTGGTGACGCGCGAAGGCCCAGTTGAACAGCGCGGTGCGGACCAGGCCGACGTGGGGCGAGCCCGTGGGGCTCGGGGCCATCCGGACCCGGTAGTCCTTGGGCTCGAGGGTGTTGTTCGTCAACGCTGTGCCACCTTGTTCGTCAGAGCTCCGAGCCCCTCGACGAAGATCTCGATCTCGTCACCGGGCTCCATGGGACCGACACCTTCGGGGGTGCCGGTGAGGATCACATCGCCCGGCAGCAGCGTCATCACGCTGCTGATGTGGGCGATCAGCTTCGGGATGTCGTGCACGAGATCCTTCGTGGACCCGTCCTGCACGACGTCACCGTTGAGGAATGTCTGGATGCGTACGCCGGCGGCCAGCTGCTCCGTCTCGACGTCGGTCTCGATCCAGGGACCGAGCGGGCAGAAGGTGTCGTAGCCCTTGGCCTGGGAGAAGTGCTTCGTGCTGCGCTGCACGTCGCGCGCGGTCACGTCGTTGGCGACGGTCATCCCGTAGATGACGTCCTTGACCTTCTCCACCGGCACGTCGCGGCAGATGCGACCGATCACGATCGCAAGCTCGCCCTCGTAGTGGAGGTCCTCGACTCCCGCGGGGCGCTGGATCGCGTCGTCGGGCCCGCACACCGCGGTGTTGGGCTTGAGGAAGAAGAGCGGCTCGGCCGGCACCTCGTTGTCGAGCTCGGCGGCGTGCTTGGCGTAGTTGCGGGCGACCGCGACCACCTTGCTGCGCGGGATGACCGGCGCGAGCAGCTTGACGTCGTCGAACTTGTGGACCTGGTCGGTGAGGTTGACCCCGGAGAACAGCGGGTCGCCCTGCAGCGCGACCACGGTCGCTTCCTCGCTGAGCTGACCGTAGCCGTCGAGGTCGCCGACGACGACGCCGAACTGGGGCTCGCCACCCTTGGTGGTGAATCTGGCGATACGCACACGCTGAGCCTATCCGTTGCGCTCCGAGTGCTCGTGGTCGAGACCTCCACGCGTACGATCCACTGGGTGGAGGTGCTCGCGCGATCGGACTGGACCGCCCGCGCGGCGGCCCACCGCGCACGTCTCGCGCCGTACGTCGAGCCCCATCTGGCCCGACGGGGCGCCCGGGTCAAGCACCCGGTCAACGACTTCCTGTTCACCTACTACTCCCACCGGCCCGCCCAGCTGCTGCGCTGGCACCCGGGGTTCGGGGTGGAGCTCGCGGACGCGGCCGAGTACGAGGGCATCCGCGGCTACCGCGACGGCTCCGTCACCGACGAATTCCTGGCCGAGCGGCGGGTGCTGCTCGAGACGCTCCTCAAGCTCCTGCGAGCCACCGCCTCGCGAGAGGGACACTTCGGCTGCTTCGGCCTCCACGAGTGGGCGATGGTCTACCGGCTGACCCCGGAGCAGGTGCGTCACGCCGACTGGCCGCTGCGGCTCGGCGCCACCGGCACCGACCGCGTCGTCGAGTCGCACCGGATCGCCTGCAGCCACTTCGACGCCTACCGCTTCTTCACTCCCCCGGCCGAGCCGCTCAACACCCTCTCGCCGCGATCCGACGACCGGGCCTCCTTCGAGCAACCGGGCTGCCTGCACGGCAACATGGATCTCTACAAGCACGCCTTCCGGCTCTCGCCTCTGGTCTCCTCCGACCTGATCGCCGACTGCTTCGAGCTCGCCTGGGACATCCGCACGATGGACATGCAGGCCGCGCCGTACGACCTCGCCGAGCTCGGTCTCGACCCGATCCGCATCGAGACCGCCGCCGGAAAGCAGGAGTACGCCGCGGCCCAGCGCACTTTCGCCGAGCGCGCCGCCCCGCTGCGGGCGCGGCTGATCGCCGAGTGCGAGCGGCTGCTCACACTCGCTGCTCGAGCGTGCTGAACCGGAGAGCGAAGGCGTTGGCGATCGCCTTGGCCAATGCGGGTTCCTGACGGTCGAAGAAGTAGCCGATGTGGCGGCCGAGCGCGGCCTTGTCGATGGTGATGACGTTGTCGCAGCTGACGACGCACGCCTGCTCGAGCCCGTTCTCCGGGCCGACCTCGACCTCGGTACTGAGGCCCTTGATCGTGGTGGTGATCGGAGCCACCGTGACGCGCCGCATCGCGGCGCGCACCGGTTCGCGGGTCAGCACGAGGACCGGGCGAGCCTTGTCCAGGTGGGCTATGTGGATGTCACGCATCGAGGGCGGCGTGCTTCACCATGTCGTCGAAGTCGTCATAGTCGCCTGACTCCTCGAGGATCCGAGCATCCGCCTCGGCGCGACGATGCTGCTGATAGAAGCTCAGGGCTTCGCACACGATCGCCGCTCGCGGACCGTCGCCGGCGCGCACGAGCTCGTCAACGTACGCAGCCAGCTCATCCGGCAGTCGAACGGTGATCTGAACACTCATACCGAAATAATACCAAGTTGGGATTCACCCCCACCTGACCGAGCACCCGCCGTAACGGACGTCACACGCGGCGCACGCGGCTCCCGCCGTGACCTCCTCGAAAGCGTTACGTTAAGCCAACAATGGCCCTCATCCCCCACCCCCGAACCGCTGCCGCCTCGATCGCCACCACGGTCGGCGCCGCGGCGGGCAACGTCGCGCACTCGCTGCTCTACGGCGGTCTCGCCGACCTGCGGCCGATGCCGCGCACGCTGATCGACGACGGCGTCCGTCGCGAGCTCTACCACTACCGGCCCACCGCCGGCACGACGCCGGAGGGCGATCCGGTGCTGCTGGTGACGCCGCTGGCGGCGCCGGCGATCTGCTACGACCTGCGCCGCGGCTGCTCGGTCGTCGAGCACCTGGTGGGCACCGGGCGGCCGACCTATCTGGTCGAGTACGGCGAGGTGAACTTCGCCGACCGCAGCCTGGGGATCGAGCACTGGATCGACCACGTCGTGCCGGAGGCGATCCGCTCGGTCTCCGAGCATGCCGGCGGCCGCCCGGTGCACGTGGTCGGCTGGTCGCTGGGCGGCATCTTCACGATGCTCTCCGCCGCCGACTCCTCCGACCTGCCGATCGCGTCGATCTCGGTGCTCGGCTCCCCCTGCGACGTACGCCAGGTGCCGCTGGTCGCACCGCTGCGACCGCTGGTCAACCTGCCTCCGGGGCGCCTGGTCACGGCCGCCTACCAGGCCTTCGGCGGCGCACCGAAACCGCTGGTCAGGTGGGCGTTCCAGATCTCTTCGGTCGACAAGATGGTCACCAAGCCGGCCGCGAAGCTGACCAACCTGGCCGACCGTGAGTTCCTCGCTCAGCTGGAGGCGGTCGACAGGTTCACCGACAACATCATCGCCTACCCGGGGCGCACGTTCGGGCAGCTCTACCACCACTTCTTCCGCACCAACTCGCTGTTCAGCGGGCGGATCAACCTCGGCGACCGCACCGTGCACCTGCGCGACGTCAAGCAGCCGACACTGGTGGTCGCGGGGGCCAACGACGGTATCGGCCCGGTCGCGGCGGTCAAGCCGCTGGTCGGCCTCCTCACCGGCGCCGAGGAGCTCCGCTTCGAGATCGTCCCCGGCGGCCACCTCGGCCTGCTGACCGGCCGCGCTGCCCGCGACAGCACCTGGCCGCTCCTCGACGAGTGGTTCACGCAGCACGACTCCTGACCTGTCGGTGGCGGGTGGCAGGGTGTGCGCCATGTCGAATCCACCCGCCGAGGCGACCGGCGAGCACTTCCGCAACGAAGACTGGTACGCCGCCGAGCTCACCGGAGCCCGGTTCGTCGACTGCGTCTTCTCCGATGTCGACCTCACCGAGGCGACGACCTCCGCGGCGACCTTCGAGGGCTGCACGTTCCACGGCGGACGCCTCAACGCCTCGACCCACCACGGCACGGCGTTCATCGGGTGCGATTTCCGGCGTACGAACTTCTTCGACGCGACGTTCGAGGGCTGCAAGCTCAGCGGCACCGAGTTCTCGGGCTGCACCCTGCGACCGATGAAGGTGAGCGGCGGCGTCTGGCGCGGGGTCTCGCTGCGCGGCGCGAAGCTCACCCGGCTCGACCTCTCCGGGCTCGACCTGCGCGACGCCGACCTCTCGCTGGCCGACCTCACCGACACCGTCCTCCGAGACGCCCGGCTCGAGGGAGCAACCCTTCAGGAGACGATCCTGCGCGACGCCGACCTGCGCGGCGCCGGGCTGGACCGCGTCGACCTGAGCGCCGCCTCGCTGCGGGGCACGAAGCTGGATCTCGCCGGTGCCGTGATGCTCGCCGAGCTGCACGGCGCGGAGGTCGACGCCGGCTGACCGGCGCACGAGGAGTCAGCGGTTCGCCGAGGCCTCGCGGACGGCCTTGGCCATGGAGATGCCGGCGGTGACCAGACCCAGGCCGGTGACGAAGTCGTCGGTGTCGCGTACGTCGTCCTCGATGGCGCCCGCGGCGGCCGCCTGCAGGTGGGTCTGCTCGTCGACGGCGTGGCCGTAGACGAAGTGGAGCAGGGTGCGGGCAGCGACCGGGGCCAGGTCACCGAGGCCGCCGTCGCGCAGCGCCGCGACGAGGTCGTCGTGGGGCTGGGTCGCACCAAGACCGAAGGCCCACACGGTGGCGACGACCTCGGCGCCGTCGCGATAGGCCTGCAGCGAGTCGTGCAGGTCGGTGCAGATGCTGGTGACGCGTTCGTCCCAGGATCCTGATCGTTCCTGGCGGCCGCGGAGCAGGATCTCGTCGGCCACCGCGGCCAACAGGGACTGCTTGTTGGCGAAGTGGTGGTAGAGCGCGCTGGGGCGCACGCCGAGCTCGGTGCCGAGGCGGCGCATCGTCAGGTCGGCGAGACCGTAGTCGTCGAGCACGCGCAGCGCGCGAGCCACGACGTCCTCACGGCGGTATCGCATGGTGCCCCCAGGGTCAGGTGGTGGGACGAAGTGGACGAAGACGTACGCCGACCTTAACCTGAACACCGTTCACCTGAGCAAGGTTCAGGTCTGAGTACGCAGGAGCGAGTATGACCGAGTCCCCCACCAGCACCGAGTCGACCCCGGTGGCGAAGTCGTCGCGGCTCGACACGACCGACCTCGCGCTGATCGCCGCGTTCGCCGCACTGATCGCGGTCTGCTCCTACCTCGCCGCCATCCCGATGGGCGGCGCCGGCGTGCCGCTGACACTGCAGGGATTCGCACTCCTGCTGACCGGCGCTCTGCTCGGACCGCTGCGCGGCACCGCCGCGGTGATCCTCTACCTGCTCCTGGGCGTCGCCGGCCTTCCCGTCTTCGCGGGCCACGCCGCCGGACCGGGCGTCTTCATCGGCGTGACCGGCGGCTACCTGTGGACCTTCCCGCTGATGGTGCTCGCCGTGGGTCTCCTCGTGAAGCACGTGCTGCGCCGCCGGCGCACCAACCCGCTCCTGGTCTTCGCCGCCTGCCTGGTCGGCGTGGTCATCAACCACCTCGGCGGCATCGTCGGCATGGCCGTCGTGCTCCGCGTGGGCCTGCCGGAGGCGGCCGTCTTCGACGCCCCCTACTGGCTCGGTGACCTGATCAAGGCGGCAGTCGCCGCGGTCGTCGCCTCCCAGGTGCACCGCGCCTTCCCGAAGATGCTCGCCCGACGTGCCTGAGATCCGCTTCGAGGCCGCCGAGGTCCGGGTCGAGTCCCCGGAGCTCGACGGCGAGCGCACCATCTTGGCACCGACCAGCCTCACCCTGAGCGAACAACGGATCGGGATCGTCGGCAGCAACGGCTCCGGCAAGTCGACCCTCGCCCGGATGATCAACGGGCTGGTGCTGCCGAGCGCAGGCCAGGTCACGGTCGACGGTCTCGACGTGGCCCGGCGCGGGGCCGCCGTGCGCCGGCGCGTCGGGTTCACCTTCACCGATCCCGCCGCCCAGCTGGTGATGCCGACATGTGTCGAAGACGTCGAGCTGTCGTTGCGGCGTACGGTGAAGGATCGCGTACGCCGCAAGCAGCTCGCCCTCGAGACGCTCGCCCGCTTCGGCCTCTCCGAGCGCGCCGAGGTCAGCGTGCACGCGCTCTCCGGGGGCCAGCGTCAGCTGCTCGCTCTGGCCGGTGTGCTCGCGACCGAACCCGACGTGCTCGTCACCGACGAGCCGACGACCCTGCTCGACCTGCGCAACACCCGGATGGTCGGCGACCTGCTCTTCTCGCTGCCTCAGCAGCTGGTGCTGGTCACCCACGACCTCGACCTCGTCCGCCGCTGCGACCGCGTGCTCGTCGTCGAGGACGGCCAGGTCTGTTACGACGGCGACGCCGAGGCCGCGGTGAAGCACTACGTGAAGACGGTGGGCGGGTGAGCTTGACGGTCGGGCTCTACCGGCCCGGTGACACCCTCCTCCACCGGCTCCCGGTGGGGGCCAAGCTGCTCGGCCTCGCAGTGCTCAGCGTTGCCATCGTGGCGCTGCGCGGGCCGATCATCGCCGCCGGGTTCCTCGCGGTCGCCGTCGTGCTCGCGCTCGTCGGCCGGCTCGACCTGGTGGCCACGGCGCGGGCGCTGCGCGCCGTGCTGGTCATCGCGGTGCTGGTGGCCCTGCTGCAGTGGTGGCTGTTCACCTTCGACCGGGCCGTGGAGTCGCTGCTCGACCTCGTCTCCCTCGCGCTGCTGGCGCTCACCCTGACCGTGACCACGCCGACCACCGAGACGCTCGACGCCGTCGTCCGCTGGCTCCGACCGCTGCAGCGCGTCGGGATCGACCCGGAGCGGATCGCCCTCACCATCTCGATGGCTATCCAGGCGCTTCCTGGCACTCTGACCCTGGCCCAGGAGACCCGCGACGCCGCCCGCGCCCGCGGCCTCGGGCGCTCCCCCAGGGCCTACCTCTCCCCCTTCGTCATCCGCGTCGTCGCCCGCGCCCACGAGACCGGCGACGCCCTCAAGGCCCGCGGTCTCGGCGACTGACCACCCCCAGCCGAGGCGTCATCTCTGCAGGTCGAAGCGTCACGTCTGCAGGTCGAAGCGTCACGTCTGCAGGTCGAAGCGTCCGTCTGCAGGTCGAAGCGTCCGTCTGCAGGTCGAAGCGTCCGTCTGCAGGTCGAAAAGTCACTCGGTGACTTCTCGACCTGCAGGAGTGACCTTTCGACCTGCGGGGGTGACTTCTCGGCTTCGGAGGGTTACCAGCGGGGTGGGCGACGATCGGCCCAGGGGGCGGCGGCTTCGATCTGAGCCGAGAGGGAGAGGAGCAGGGACTCCTCGGCGGGGCGGGCGGCGAGCATGACGCCGACCGGAAGGCCGGCAGGCGTCCAGTGGAGCGGCAGGGAGATCGCGGGCATGCCGGTGACGTTCCAGGCAGAGGTCCAGGGGGTGAACTCCTTCTGGGCCTGGAAGTCGCCGGCGGGGTCGGCGTCGTCGCGGATCGCGCCGACCGGTGGCGGCGGGGTCGCCAGGGTCGGCGTGAGCACGGCGTCGTAAGGCGCCAGCGCCTCCAGGGCGCCGGCGGCGTACCTGCGCAGCTCACCGATCGCCAACCCGAACTCCGGGCCACGGACGGCCTCGCCGCGCTCGGTCAGCCAGCGGGTCAGCGGCCGGATCTGGGCCCGCTGGTCAGGGGCGAGGTTCACCACCGACATCGCGGTTCCGACCGACCAGACCGTCTCGAAGGCCGCGACGGCCTCGACCGGCAGCGGCCGCGGGATGTCGACGACCTCGTGACCCAGCGACTCCAGCAACCGCGAGGCGTCCTCCCAGGCCGCGACGCACTCGGCGTCGACCGTCGTCTCGGCGATCAGCGGCTCGATGAACCGGGCGATGCGCAACCGCCCCGGCGGCCGCTCGCACGCCTCCAGGAACGGCGCCGCCTCGGCGGGCGCCCAGAAAGGATCACCCGTACGCCGCCCCGCGAGCACGTCGAGAAGCGCAGCCGCGTCCCGCACCGACCGGGCCAGCGAGCCGGCCGTGGCGAGCCCCGCCGCGTCGCCGTACATCGGCGAGGGCGAGATGCGTCCGCGGGTCGGCTTGAGACCGACCAGGCCGCAGCACGAGGCCGGGATGCGGATCGAGCCTCCGCCGTCGGAGCCCTGCGCGACCGGCACCAACCCGGCGGCGACCGCGGCGGCAGCGCCGCCGGAGGAGCCGCCGGCGGTCCGCGTACGGCCCCAGGGGGTGACGGCGGGCGGGGCGACGTCGGGCTCGGTGTAGCAGGGCGAGCCGAACTCGGGGGTGTTGGTCTTCCCCAGGGAGATCATCCCGGCGGCCTCGATCGAGAGCGCGACGTTGTCGGAGACGTCGGGGACGAAGTCGGCGAACACCGCCGACCCGAAAGTCGTACGCACCCCACGAGTCAGGTTGAGATCCTTGATCGCCGTCGGCACTCCCCACAGCGGCGAGGCGCCGACCGCCTTGATCGACAGCTCTCGCGCGCACGTCGAGATCCGCTCTTCGGCGATCGTGACGAACGCGCCGACGTCATCGAACCGGGAGATCCGGTCGAGATAGTGCTCGGCGAGCTCTCCTGGGGAGATCTCGCACCGATGCAGCAGCTCTCCCTGTTCCAGGGCGGTCAGATCATGAATCTCAGCCACACGACGAGGCTAGCGCCCGATCCTCACTCCTGCCGCCACTCCTGCTCGAGCATCGCGTAGCGCAGCAGGGTCGTCCACTGCCCCTTGAACCACTCGGCCTCACGCTCGACGGCCTCCTGGCGCATGCCGAGCCGCTCGAGCACGCGCGCCGAAGGGCCGTTGCGCTGGTCGACCCGGGCGGTCACCCGGTGCAGCCCGAGTCCGTCGAAGGCCAGCCCCAGCAGGGCGCGGCCGACCTCGGTCGCGTAGCCCTGCCCGTGGAAGTCGGGGTTGATCGCGTAGCCGATCTCGCCGGAGCGATGCTCGGCGCTGTGCCAGAAGAGCACGACGTCACCGATCAGCCGCCCGTCGAGCTCGACGCCGAGGTTGAGCACCTCACCCTCGCTGCGCAATACCGACAACCGCCTCGACGGTGCGTACGCCTCCCGCAGCTGCTCCCGGTCGCGCGGCTGCCGCGGGATGAACCGGCACACGTCCTCGCGCGAGAGATAGGCGTGCAGGTCGTCGAGGTCGCGCTCGACGTCGACCGGGCGCAATGACAGCCGCTCGGTCAGGACCGGATAGGCCGGCGCGAGAGCGGGCTCGGCGAGCTCGAGGTGGTCCTCGGCGCCGTCGACCCCCGGCTGGACCGGCTTCACGGTTTCACTCATGCCCGCAACGTACGACCGAACGGCGCGGAGCGCACGCGATAAATGACGAGCGGGTAGGTCCCCCCGCAGACCTACCCGCCCATCACCGACCTGATGCGGTCAGGCCGCCGCCGGCTCGAAGCCCGCGAGCTTCTCGACAGCGGTGCGGAACCGGGCCTGCGCCTCGACGTCGGTGAAGACGTCGATCTCGTGCACCGGCTGGGAGACGATGGCGTCCTCGACGATGATCGCGCCGCCGATACCGGCCGAACGGGCGGCGTCGGCGTGGGACCACTTCGCGCCGTAGGGCGTGGGCGCGACGCCGACGACCGAGAGGATCTTGCCCTTGAGCACGCCGGCGGCGTAGGGACGCGAGAGCCAGTCGATGGCGTTGTTGATGACGGCCGGCATGGTGCCGTTGTATTCCGGGGTCACGATGAGCACGCGGTCGGCCTCGTCGATGACCTTGCGCAGCTGGGTCACCGCCTCGCCCGGCTCGGCCTCGAGGTCCTCGTTGAAGAACGGCAGCTCCGCGAGCCCGTCGACGATCTCCAGGACGACTCCCTCAGGTGCCTGGGCCACGAGCTTCTCGGCGACCTTGCGGTTGATGGAGTCGGCGCGCAGGCTGCCGACGAGCACTGCGATACGAGTCTCGGACACGGGTTCTCCTCGAGGTCAGGGGTAGTTCAATGTTGAACGAACAACGGCGCGGCCCTCGCGATTCATTCCAGCTCGGGGCCTTTCGCGGGTGTGGTCTCGCCCACATGAGCCCGCAACCCGAAGGTCAGCCCGTCGACCAGCGCCTCCCACGAGGCCTCGATGACGTTCGCCCCGACCCCCACCGTGGTCCACGACGTCGACCCGTCGGAGGTCTCGATCAGCACCCGCGTCTTCGCGTCGGTGCCGTGACCCTGGTCAACGCGTCGCGTCGTCGCTCCCTCGAAGATCCGCACCTTGAAGTCGATCAGGTCGAAGTCGGCGACGACCGGGAAAGCTCGGGTGATCGCCGCCCGCAGCGCCTGGTCGAGCGCGTTGACGGGGCCGTTGCCCTCGCCGGTCTCGACATGACGTACGCCGTCGGCGTGGATCTTCACGATCGCCTCGGTGTCTGCGGCGCCCGAGCCGTTCGAACCGGCCGAGCCGTCTCCGCGAGCCTCCGAGATGACCCGCCAGGACTCGACGTCGAAGAAGGACGGGCGCGCGCCCTCGACCTCCTCGATCAGCAGCAGCTCGAAGGAGGCGTCGGCAGCCTCGAAGGTGTAGCCGCGCTGCTCGGCCTCCTTGACGCGCTCGGTCACGCGCGTCACCAGGTCGCGATCGGCGGAGAGGTCGTAGCCGAGCTCGCGACCCTTCAGCTCGATCGAGGCGCGCCCGGCCATGTCGGAGACCAGCAGTCGCATGTCGTTGCCGACGCCGGCCGGGTCCATGTGCTGGTAGAGATCGGGATCCACCTTGATCGCGCTCGCGTGCAGGCCTGCCTTGTGCGTGAACGCGGAGGCGCCGACGTACGGCTGCCTGCCCGCGGGCGGCACGTTGGTCACCTCGGCGACCGCATGGGCCACCCGGGTCGCCTCGCCCAGCAGGCCGGTCGGCAGCACCTCGCGGCCCATCTTCAGCTGCAGGTTGGCGACCACGGAGACGAGGTCGGCGTTGCCCGTACGCTCCCCGTAGCCGTTGATGCAGCCCTGGACGTGCATCGCGCCGGCGTCGACGGCCGCCAGCGTGTTGGCGACCGCGCACCCGGTGTCGTTGTGGCAGTGGATGCCCACCGCACCCTGGGTCTGCTCGCGCACGTCGTTGACGACGTCGGCGACCCAGGTCGGCAGCATCCCGCCGTTGGTGTCACACAGCGCGATCACCTCGGCGCCCGCTTCATAGGCGGTCTTGAGCACCTCGAGGGCGTAGTCGCGGTTGGCCCGATAGCCGTCGAAGAAGTGCTCGGCGTCGAGGAAGACCTGCTGACCCTCCTCACGCAGGTGGGAGACGGTGTCGCGGATCATCGCGAGGTTCTCCTCGAGCGTGGTGCGCAGCGCCAGCTCGACGTGGCGGTCGTGGGACTTGGCGACAAGGGTGACGACGCTCGCGCCCGAGTCACGCAGCGCGGCCACCTGGGGATCGTCGGCTGCCCGCACCCCGACCCTGCGGGTGGCTCCGAAGGCGGCCAGTCGCGCGTGCTCGAGGGCGAGCTCGGAGACGGCTCGCTTGAAGAACTCGGTGTCGCGCGGGTTCGCCCCCGGCCAGCCGCCCTCGATGAACCCGACGCCCAGCCCGTCGAGGTGACGCGCGATCGCAAGCTTGTCGGCGACGCTGAGGTTGAGGCCCTCCTGCTGCGCACCGTCGCGCAGGGTGGTGTCGTAGACGTGGAATTCCATGATCGTTCCTCGGTCCGGCTGGTCTGATTCTGGGCAACAAAAAACCCTCTCGGGCACGAGAGGGTGGCGCGTCGAGCAGTGCTCGACGCGCTAGCGAATGATGATGACGTGAGTCGTCATAGCCCTGATACTGCCACGAAATACCATCTCGTGGGACGGTCGTCTCACCAGCCGAGGAGCTCGACCCACCAGGGTTCGTCGCCACCGGCGAACTGCGGGCCCTCGGCGGCGAGCGTCTGCATCGGGAAGACCGCGAGCACCACGACCACCGCGAACCCGAGGATCCAGGGCACCCACCTCGCCGAGACGCGGTGGACCACCCTGGCGACCGGGTCGCGCAGCCGATCGCGCCCCGACCCGCGCCACAGCGCAATCACGAAGGAGAGGCCGGCCAGCGCAAGCGTCGCTTCCAGCGAGAGCTGCAGGGCGAAGCCGATCAGCGTCGCCGCCACCACGAACCCGTAGCCCCACAACCCGAGCAGCACCGTCTTCGGGACGGCACGGACCAGCCGCCACGGCGCACCGATGAGGAGCCGCGGCGCGTCGTGCCACTTGCGACCGCGATACCAGCGCCACCGGCGCAGGTCACCGGCCGCCAGCGTGCCCGCGCGGATCAGCCCGGCCACACCGAGCACCGTGAGCAGACCGAGGCCCGGCCAGGCGGCGACCACACCGGCCGCGAAGGCGAGCAGGCCGAGCCAGAGCGCCCCTCGCCGCAGCTTCTCGAGGCCGGGATGCCGGCTCAGGGCGGCCGCGCCCGACGCGGGCAGCGCCGGCTGCGGGAGGAGCGGGGTGGTCGCCTTCGCGCGCTCGGCCCGGTCGCTCAGCGAGAGCCGCTCGGCCGGCTTTCGCGCGAACGGTCGCCGCGGCGTACGCAGCCACTCGCGCAGCTCCTCCAGCGTCGGGCGGTCGGCCGGATCGGGTGCGAGCGCCTGGGCCAGCACCCCGCGCAGCGGCTGTGGCACCCCGTCCAGGTCGTGGTCGCCGCGGCGGGCGCGGTCCATGAGCTTCATCGCGTTGCCGTCGCCGAAGGGCGCGCGGCCGGTCGCTGCGTACGTCACCACGGAGGCCCACGAGTGCACGTCTGAGGCGGGCGTGGCCGGATCGCCCACCGCGATCTCGGGTGGCAGATATCCCGGCGTGCCGATCAGTACGCCGGTCACGGTGATCTTGGGATCCTCGGCGACGCGGGCCAGCCCGAAGTCGATCAGGATCGGGGTGGCGCCCTCGAGGATGATGTTGGCCGGCTTGATGTCGCGGTGCAGGACCCCGACCGCATGACAGTCGGCGATGCCCTCGGCGAGATCACCGGCGAGCTGCTCGACCACCGACCTGGGGAGCGGCCCCTCGCGGAGCACCTTGTCGTGCAGCGTCGGCCCCGGCACATAGCGGGTCGCCAACCACGCCACCTCGCCCCACGGGTCGGCGCCGACCACCCCGGCCACCCATCTGCTGTACACCCGCTGCAGCGAGGAGACCTCACGAGCGAGGCGCCGACGCCCTTCGTCGTCGCTCACGAACTGCGTACGCAGCACCTTCAGCGCCACCCGCTCGCCGCTCCCCCGATGGCTCGCGAGGTGAACCCGCCCCATCCCGCCCTGCCCGATCTCGGAGAGCAGGTCATAGTCGCCGATCGAGTCGCGATCGGCCATCGGCCGGGAACGTCGCGGCGCAGTCGTCACACCCCGAACCCTATCCGCCACCCCACACCCCAGCCGAGACGTCACCCCTACAGGGTGAGAGGTCACGTACGCAGGGCGAGAGGTCACTTCTGCAGGCCGAAGAGTCACCCCTGCAGGCCGAGACGTCACGTACGCATGCCGAAGAGTCACTCCCGCAAGACGAGACGTCACGTACGCAGGGTGAGGAGTCAGTTGTGCAGGTCGACAAGGCAGCCGTGCCACCTCGGTCTGCGCAACTGACTCCTCGCCGTGCAGGAGCGACCTCTCGACCTGCAGAAGTGACTCCTCGACCTGCAGGGTGACGTCTCGGCGTCAGACGATCTTGCGCATCCAGCCGAAGGTGTCCTCGGCGCGGCCGAACTGGATGTCGACGAGCTGCTTGCGCAGCGTCTTCCAGACCTCGCCCTCGCCGGCGGAGGCGATGGAGCCGCCGGCGTGGACGAGCTCGCCGACGGGGGTGACGACGGCGGCGGTGCCGCAGGCGAAGACCTCGGTGATCTCGCCGGACTCGACGCCCGACTTCCACTCGTCGATGCCGAACCGGCGCTCCTCGACGGTGTAGCCGAGCTTGCCGGCGAGCTCGATGATGGAGGCGCGGGTGATGCCTTCGAGGATCGTGCCGGTCTCAGGGGTGACGATGCGGCCGTCGGCGTGGACGAAGTAGAGGTTCATGCCGCCGAGCTCCTCGACGTACTTGCCCTCCTGGGCGTCGAGGAAGACGACCTGGTCGCAGCCCTGCGCGGAGGCCTCGGCCTGGGCGACGAGCGAGGAGGCGTAGTTGCCGCCGGTCTTGGCCGCGCCCATGCCGCCGCGGCCGGCGCGGGTGTAGTCCTCGGTGAGCCAGATGCGCACCGGCTTCACGCCGCCCTTGAAGTAGGCGCCGGCGGGCGAGGCGATGACCATGTAGGTCACGTGCTGGGCCGGGCGCACGCCGAGGAACGACTCCGAGGCGAACATGAAGGGCCGCAGGTAGAGGCTCTTCTCGTCGGTCTCCGAGGCCTCGGGCACCCAGCGCTCGTCTGCCTTGACGAGGTCGAAGACCGACTGGACGAAGTCCTCGATCTCGAGCACGGGAAGCGCGAGCCGCTCGCTGGAACGGGCCATCCGGGCCGCGTTGGCCTCGGGCCGGAAAGCCCAGACCGATCCGTCGGCGTGCCGGTAGGCCTTCATCCCCTCGAAGATCTCCTGGGCGTAGTGCAGCACGGCTGCCGACGGGTCCAGGCTGATCGGCGCGTACGCCTCGATGCGACCGTTGTGCCAGCCCTGGTCGGGCGTCCACTCGATGGTGAGCATGTGGTCGGTGAAATGGTTGCCGAAGCCTGGGTTCGCCAGGACCTCCGCGAGCTGCTTGTCGGTGGCCGGTTGGGTCGACAATGTGGTGCTGATCTCCATGACCATGAGATTAGTCCTGTTCTGCTCGGTCCGTGCTATGCGGGAGGGTTTGTGATGAGGACGCAGAAGGGCCGGGCGCAGAATGTCTGCGCCCGGCCCTCGAAAGGTTGAGCGTCTAGCTGATTACTCGCGCGGCGATCGCGTCGCCGACCTCGGAGGTCGTACGAGGCGCCGAACCGCGCTCGGAGAGGTCGGTGAGCACGGCGGCGTCGATGGCCGCGGCAGCCTCGGGACGGCCGAGGTGCTCGAGCAGGAGGGCCGCGGAGAGGATGGCCGCGGTGGGGTCTGCCTTCTGCTGACCGGCGATGTCGGGGGCCGAGCCGTGCACGGGCTCGAACATCGAGGGGAACTCGCGCGAGGAGTTGATGTTGCCCGAGGCCGCCAGGCCGATGCCGCCGGTGATGGCAGCGGCGAGGTCGGTGATGATGTCGCCGAAGATGTTGTCGGTGACGATCACGTCGAAGCGGGCGGGGTCGGTGGCGAGGAAGATCATCACCGCGTCGATGTGGAGGTAGTCGACGGTGACGTCGGGGAACTCCTCGGCGACCTGCTGGGTGATGCGCCACCACAGCGAGCCGGCGTTGACGAGCACGTTGGTCTTGTGGACCAGCGTCAGCTTCTTGCGCGGGCGGGCGGCAGCGCGGGCGAAGGCGTCGCGGACGACCCGCTCCACGCCGAAGGCGGTGTTCATCGAGGTCTCGGTGGCGACCTCGTGCGGGGTGCCGACCCGCATCGCGCCACCGTTGCCGACGTAGAGGCCCTCGGTGCCTTCGCGGACGACGACGAAGTCGATCTCACCCTGGTCGAGCACGGCCGGCGACAGCGGGGAGGTCGCCCCCGGGAACAGCCGCGAGGGGCGCAGGTTGACGTAGTGGTCGAGCTCGAAGCGGAGCTTGAGCAGCAGGCCGCGCTCGAGGATGCCGGGAGGCAGGTTGGGGTCGTTGGGCTTGCCGCCGACAGCGCCGAGCAGGATCGCGTCCTGCCCCTTGATCTCCTCGAGCACCGAGGTCGGCAGCACCTCGCCGGTGGCGAGATAGCGCTCGGCTCCGAGGTCGTAGCGGGTCTGCTCGAACTTGATCAGGCCCGCAGAAGCAGTGCCCTCGATGTTTGCCGCGGCCTCGAGCACCTTGAGCGCCTCAGCGGTCACCTCCGGGCCGATGCCGTCGCCGGGAATGACTGCGAGATTGGTCGTCGTTGACATATGTCGAAGACTAGTTGTCGTCGGGCAGCTGGCCGCCGTTGTCCCGCAGGTCGAGCGCCTGCTGAACCGCGGCGATCGTGTTCTCGGCGCTGTGCGGGTTGTCCGGGTCGTGGCTGGCCGGGCCCCATTCACGGCCGTACTTGTTGTATTCGGCGGGGTACATCGCGTACATGGCTTCTTCCTTCACACATCAGGGAAACAGGTGGTGTGGGAGAGAAGCCGGGGTCTTTGAGAGACGGAAGCCACCGCGACGAGGTGGCTTCTCCTGCGGTCGTTACCGCCGGGCCCCGTCGCGGCACTCGAGTACGAGAAAAATGCTCCGCATGGTGAATCGACGGTAACCCGGAACCGACCCCGCGTCACCGAAAATGGACGAAAGGTCCGCCATCCGAGACGCCCGTGCGCGCACTCGCCCCCTCTATCGGGAAGACTGTCCCTGTGAGCGCACCCACAGAACTGCCGGACATCGTGACCCGCGCCTTCGACGTCTCCCGTCGAGCGGGCTATGTGTCGTTCTGCCGCAACGAGACCGGACGGCTGCTGGCGACCCTGGCCGCGACCCGCAGCGGCACGATGGCCGAGTTCGGCACCGGGTGCGGCGTCGGCACCGCATGGCTGCGGAGCGGCGTACGCGGCGGGGCCGCACACATCGTCTCCGCCGAGCTCGACGAGCACCTCGCCAAGGAGGCCGCCGAGATCTTCGCCGACGACGAGCAGGTCGAGGTCATCGCCGCCGACTGGGGCATCCTGCGCGACCGCGGCCCGTTCGCGCTGCTCTTCCTCGACGCCGAGACCCCCGGCGGGGTCTCCCCCGACCAGCTCTCCGACCTGGTCGAGGAGGGCGGCATCGTCGTGATCGACGACCTCATCCCCACCGACATGTGGCCGCCGATCATCTACGGCCGCGTCGACACGCTGCGCGAGTCGTGGCTCACCGACGAGCGCTTCACCACCGTCGAGGTCATGGTCGCCCCCGACACGAGCGTCCTGATCGCTACCAAGCGCTGAGGTCGTCTGGATGTTCACCGAGATACCTCGGTGAGCAACCCACCCGCCGACCTAGCCGAAGAGCTCCTGCGCCAGGAAATGCCCCGACCTCGGCGCCCGCGGGACCGCGAAGATCGCCGAGCCGACATGGGCGATGTACTCGTTGAGGAGATCGACACGGCCGAGCTTGCGCTGCAGGTCGACGAACGTCTCCGGATCCTTCTGGAAGGCGATGAAGAAGAGCCCCGCGTCGAGCTGGCCGAGCGAGTTGAGCCCGTCGGTGAAGTTGTAGCCCCGGCGCAGGATCTTGGCTCCGCCGTTGTTCTCCGAGGCGGCCAGCGCGACGTGCGAGGTCGGGTCGATGACCGGTTCGCCGTGGCGTACGGCCTTGAAGTCCGGGGTGTCGAACTCCTTCTCGCCGCTCAGCGGCGCGCCCTCGCCCTTGTCGCGGCCGATGGTCGCGTGCTGGGTCTCGACGGTGGTGCCGTCCCAGACCTCGATGTCCATGTTGATCTTGCGGGTGACCAGATAGCTGCCGCCGCGCATCCAGGCGGGCTCGTCGGGGTCGGTGACCCAGACGAACTCGTCGAGCTCCTCGTCGGTCTTGATGTTGCGGGTGCCGTCCTTGAGGCCCATCAGGTTGCGCGGCGTCTTCTGGCCCTTGCCTGCCGAGGCGCGCCCGAAGCCGAGCACGGTCCACCGGGTGGTGACCAGGCCGCGTCCGATCCGGGTCAGCCCGCGGATGGCGTGGTAGGCGACCTGCGGATCGTCCGCGCACGCCTGCAGCGCCAGGTCTCCTCCGCACAGCTCCGCCTGGAGCTCGTCGCCCGGCAGCCGCGGGATCTCCTCGAGCAGCCTCGGCCCCTTGCCGGCCAGCCCGAAACGGTCGTCGAAGAGCGTCGGGCCGAGGCCGAGCGTCAGCGTCAAGGAGGCCGGCGAGAGGTCGTAGGCCTCCCCCGTGTCCTGCGGCACCCCGTTGGCGCGCGAGGGCTCCACGGAGCCGACCGGGTCGCCCTTCATCATGGTCGCCATCGCCGCCGACCAGCGTGCGAAGAGCACCTTGAGCTGCTCGGCGGTGGTGCCCTCGACGACGTCGAGGGACATGAAGACCAGGTGCCGCTGCGGCGGCGTCGCGATGCCCACCTGGTGGTCACCGGTGTAGAAGTCGTACGCCGTGGAGAGATCGAGCGCGTCGGAGGCCGACGCCTGGGCCGGGGAGGCGGCCCGGCCACCGGCGAAGCCCACCGCGGCGCCGACGACCGCGCCTCCACCGGCGCCCGCGATCAGCCGGCGCCGGGAGAAGCCTCTGGGTTCTGCTGACATCAGGCCGTCGCGGCCTTCTCCGCGAGCCGGCCGAGCACGTCCTGCAGCGACTGCACGGTCGCCGAGAGCTTCTTGCCGTCCGACGCCTTCAGCTCGGCGGTGTAGGGCCGGTAGCCGCCCAGCGACTTGGTGTCCTTGTAGCCCTCGAGATCGTCGGTGACCGCGGTGAAGCGAGCGTCGATGGTCTTGACCAGCTCCGCGTCGACCTTCTCCAGACCCGGGCGCAGCGCGGCGTAGGCCTGCTGGGCGCCCTCGACATTGTTGGCGAAGTCGACCAGGTCGATGTGGCTGTAGGCCTCCTCCTCGCCGGTGATCTTGCCCGACTGGACCTCCTCGAGCAGCGCGGCGGCGCCGTTGGCGAGGTCCTCCGGCTTGAACTCGAGGCTCTTGCCCACCTCGGCGAGCTTGGTGACGTTGGTGACCAGGTCGGCGGCGTACTTCTTGGTCTGGGCGGTGATCTTCTTCGCCTGGAACAGGTCGCGCTCGACGGCGTGGAAGCCGCTCCAGCCGACCGCCTCGTCGAGGTTGGAGGCGCGCATGTCGATCAGGTAGTCGAGGTTGCCCTTGTTGTCGGTCGGGTCGAAGCCGTCCATCACGAAGCCCTCGACGTCGGACTCGATCTTCTCGTAGAAGGGGCGCGCGTCGGCGTAGGCCTGCTGCGCCTTGGCGAGGTCACCGGAGTCGACGGCCTTCTGCAGGTTCTCGACGCCGACGACCATGGAGTCGATCTGGGTGCGTACGTAGGTGGTGTAGTCCTTCGACCCGCTCGCCAGCAGCTCGGCGGCATCGCCGGTGGGCTCGGCCGCGGCCTCGCCGGTGACCTTGAACGGCACCCGCTCCTGGGTCGCGCCCGGGCAGTAGATCTCGTAGTCGCCGCCACCGAGGGTAAGCGTGAAGGTCGCCTCGGCCAGGCCGGGTGCGAGATTCTCCTTCTCGCCGAGGATCTTCTGGCCGTCCATCAGCTCGACCTCGGTCAGACCGGCTGCCGACTCGTTCTTGACCGTGAAGGTCACCGGGCCGGCCGCGACGCTGTCGGTATCGAGCTCGCACGCGTCGCCGTCGGATCCGCTGACCATGCTCACCGCCACCTGGGTGGCGCCGCCCTTCTTGGTGGCCTTCGAGTCGTCGTTCTCGCCGCCACAGGCGGCCAGTCCGGTGACGCACAGCGCGGCGAGCGCTGCGAGGGAGATCGCCTTACGCGACATGGGTTGAACCTTTCACTGAAGACTCCTGCCGCACCTCGCGGGCAGGGTCGTTGAGGGCGCGCGGATCGTTGCCGCGGCCGGGCCTGCGCAGGGACTGCCACAGCAGCAGCCCGGCGAGGAGGATGAGGGCGACCGGCACCCACCGCTTCCACAGCAGCCGGTCATGGGCCGTCGCGTCGGCCGACCGGATCTTGTCGGCGAGGCCAGAGGCGTACGCCGCGTCGATCTGCAGCGCGGGGTCGACGGTGAAGGTGCGTGGCGAGGTCAGGCCGCCACCTTCGATCGTGAGCAGCAGCCGGCCGGTGGAGCGTACGTCGACGAGGCCGTCGTCGCGGGTCAGGACCGTGGCGCGGGTGGTGTCGGTCCAGCGGGTCTCGTAGGGGCCGGGGGCGGTGGTCAGGTCGAGGCCGACCGGGACCCGGTCGCCGGTGTAGGTCAGCAGGTCGGCCGCGGTGAGGCTGCCCGGCAGCGCGCCGGCCCCGGTCGCGTGCCAGGCGGTGTCGGCGTTGCCCGCGTGGCCGGTCGGGTCGCCGAGCTCGATCCGGTCCTCACCGACAGACAGGCTCGCCGAACGACCGTCGACGGACAGCTCGGCGGTGCGCCCGTCGGCGAGCGGCGCACGAGCCGGCACCTCGACCTCGGGCAGCGGCACGAGCGCGAAGAGCGCGGCGGCCACGGCGAGCGCCGCGATGGCACCGCCGAGGCGCAGCCGCCTGGCCAGGCGGGCACCGGGACGCGCGGTGGCGGGCAGGAGCAGCATGGCGAGCATCGGCACCAGGTAGGCCAGCCAGCCGAGCACCTCGATCACCCGCGGGTCGGCCGGGATGCCGAGGATCCCGGTGATCACCGCCGAACGCACCGACCCGTTGGGGATGAGCCACGACAGGTCGACGGTGTGCGCCTGGCCGACCGTGACCCAGCCGGCCTCGTGGCCGGTGCGCAGCGCGAACATCACCAGGCCGGCCGCGACGAAGACCAGGAAGACGCCGGTGACCTGGAAGAAGGTCTTGAGGTTGAGACGCAGGCCGCCGGCGAAGATGCCCCAGCCGAGCCCGATCGCGATCGCCAGACCCAGCAGTGCGCCGAGGATGGCGGCCGGCGCGCTGGTCGCGTTCTGGATCGTGGCGAGCAGGAAGACCGAGGTCTCGAACCCCTCCCGCAGCACGGCCAGGAAGCCCATCACCGCCATCGCCGTCATCGTGCCCGCGCTCAGCGCGGCGGCCGCCGCCTGCTCGAGATCACCCTTCAGCGTGCGCGCGTGGGTGTGCATCCAGCGGATCATCCCGGTGACGAACACGATGGCGATCACGCCGATGACGCACTCGAGCATCTCCTGCTGGCGCTGGGGCAGAGCCTGCTCGAGCAGCCGCAGCGCGACGCCCACGGCGATGCTCAGTCCGATGCCCGCGCCGACACCGACCCACAGCCCGCGCAGCGGCGCGCCGTTGCGGCGCAGGAAGGTGGCGATGATCGACACGATCAGCGCCGCCTCGAGGCCTTCGCGCAGGCCGATCACGAACGTCGGAAGCATTCCGGCAGAGTAACTTAGGCAAACCTCACCTAACAGACGAGGTGTCCATATTTTGCCTCGCGGTCACCTTCGCCACCTTCGCGGTCCGAGGCTCAGATCGCGCACCCGTCGGGGCCGCAGGCGTCGCCGTCGCCGACGATCGTGAGAGCGGGCTTGCTCTCGGCGTACGCCTTCTCGAGGAGCTGGGCGAAGAGCTCGGTCGGCTGTGCGCCGGAGACGCCGTACTTGGCGTCGACGACATAGAACGGCACACCGGTCGCACCGTAGGCACGGGCCTGGTCGATGTCGGCTTGTACGTCGTCGGCGAACTCCTCCCCGGCGAGCACCTCGCCCACCCTCGCCTCGTCGAGGCCCACGCTCACCGCTGACCGCGCCAGGACGGAGTGGTCACCCATCGACTCACCGCGGGAGAAGTAGGCGGCGAGCAGCTCCTCCTTGAGCTCGGCCTGCTTGCCCTCGGCCTTGGCGAGGTGGAGCAGCCGGTGGGCGTCGATCGTGCGCGCGTGCGGGGTGTCGTCGTGTCGGAACTCGAGCCCGGCAGCAGCCGCCGGGACGTTGGCCTGCTTCATCATCTCCCGGGCCTGCTCCACGGAAGCGCCGAACTTCTTCGCCAGCGCCTCCACCGTGGTCTCGACCGGCACCTGCGGCGCGGTCGGGTCGAGCTCGAAGGAGTGGTAGACGACCTCGACCTCGTCGCCGTGCTCGAAGCCGTCCAGGGCCGCTTCGAGGTGCCGCTTGCCGATGTAGCACCACGGGCAGACGACGTCGGACCACACATCAATACGCATGCTCCGAGAACGTCTAGTTCGGTATGAAACATTCCGCAACGGACCGATCTACCCCGAGACGGTCTCAGGGAAGGTCAGGGGAAGCGCCAGGAACCCACCAGGGATCTTCCAGGGGTCTGCCGGACGCGCGCGATCGCTGCTGTGGAACAGGCTCGTCGCATGATCCAGATCGATGCCCTCTCCAAGAGGTACGGCAGGTTCACGGCCGTCGACAACGTGACCTTCAACGCCGAGCCCGGCCGGGTGACCGGCTTCCTCGGCCCCAACGGCGCCGGCAAGTCCACCACCATGCGCATCCTGGTCGGACTCACCGATCCGTCCTCCGGCAGCGCCCATCTGCTCGGCCGCCACTTCTCCCAGCTCCCCAACCCCGGCCTCGAGGTCGGCGTGCTCCTCGACGCCTCCGCCCAGCACGGCGGCCGCACCGGACGCGAGATCCTCACCCTCGCCGCCCGCACCATGGGACTGCCGAAGTCTCGCGTGGCCGAGACCCTCGAGCGGGTCAGCCTGAGCGAGGAGGAGGCCGGCCGCCGCGTACGCAACTACTCGCTCGGGATGCGGCAGCGGCTCGGCATCGCGACCGCCCTGATCGGTGACCCCGAGGTGCTGATCCTCGACGAGCCGGCCAACGGTCTCGACCCTGCCGGGATCCGCTGGATGCGTGACCTGCTGCGCCGCTTCGCCGACGACGGCGGCACCGTGCTGCTCTCCTCCCACCTGCTGCACGAGATCGAGGTGATCGCCGACGACATCGTGGTCATCGGCAACGGCCGGATCGTCGCGCAGGGCACCAAGCAGGAGCTGCTGGCCAGCGGCGAGACGTACGCCCGGACCGGTGATCCCACCGCACTCGGCCGGGCGCTCCAGCGGGCCGGCCACAACGCCGAGCTCACCACCGAGGGAGCCGTCCGCACGGGCGCCGACCTCGCGACCGTCGGCCAGGTCGCCTTCGACTCCGGGCTGGTGCTGACCGAGCTCCGCGCCGCCGACGGCTCCGGCCTGGAGGAGATGTTCCTCCAGCTCACCGCCGAGACCCAGCGCGACCACCTCGACGCCCAGGAAGGAAAGGCAGCATGAGCACCGCGACCATCGCACCAGAGCCTCTCGAAGGCACCGTAGGCTCCGCCCGGCACCGCCAGCGGACCACGCCCGCACCGATCCCGTTCACCCGCGTGCTCTCCGTCGAGCTGCGCAAGATGTTCGACACCCGCTCCGGGTTCTGGCTGTTGGTGAGCATCGGCGTGCTCACCGTGATCGCCACCGCGGCGATCATCCTCTTCACCTCCGACGACGCGCTCACCTACGGCATGTTCGCCACCGGGATCGGCATCCCGATGGCCGTCGTCCTGCCGATGATCTCGGTGCTGTCGGTCTCGAGCGAGTGGAGCTCGCGCACCGCACTGACCACCTTCACCCTCGTGCCCAGCCGGGGCAAGGTGATCGCCGCCAAGGCCGTGCTGACGGTCGTCCTCGGGATCGTCTCGATGGCCGTCGCGCTCGGCGTCGGGGCACTCGGCAACCTGGTCGGCACGGCCATCGCCGGGGTCGACCCGGTCTGGGACCTCAGCGCGGTCATCCTGGCCCAGACCGTGCTGGCCCAGGTCATCGGGATGCTGATGGGTTTCATGCTCGGCACGCTCTTCCGCAGCTCACCGGCGGCCATCGTCGGCTACTTCGTCTACTCCCTGATCCTGCCGACGATCTCCAACGCGCTCGTCATGGTCAACGACTGGTGGCGCGACCACGGCGCCTGGGTCGACCTGAACTGGGCCTCCACCCGGCTCTTCGACGACGACATGACCCGGGAGGCCTGGGCGCAGCTCGGCACGGCCACCACCCTCTGGCTGCTCGTCCCGCTCCTGATCGGCCTCCGCCTCGCCCTCAGGTCCGAGGTCAAATAACCCGCCGAGTCGGCGCGTTCTCACCAGAAATCCCGTCGAGTCGGCGCGTTAGAACGCGCCGACTCGACGGGATTCTTCGTCAGGACGCGCCGACTCGGCACATCCCCAGGGTCAGCGAGCAGATGCTCGCTGGCGCTCGCGAGCTCGTTACCTCGCTGCGCTCCCCTCGGTGTAGTCGTCGTCGGACTGGCTCCACGAGAAGTGGGAGCGCAGGGTCTTGCCGGTGGCCTCGATCGGGTGACCGGCCTCCTCCTCGCGCAGCTTCTTGAACTCGACGGCGCCGTTGTCCTGGTCGGCGATGAAGCGCTCGGCGAAGGAGCCGTCCTGGATGTCGGAGAGCACCTTCTTCATCGTCTCCTTGACCTCCGGGCCGACGATGCGGGGGCCGGAGACGTAGTCGCCGTACTCAGCGGTGTCGGAGATCGACCAGCGCTGCTTGGCGATGCCGCCCTCCCACATCAGGTCGACGATGAGCTTGAGCTCGTGGAGAACCTCGAAGTAGGCGATCTCCGGCTGGTAGCCGGCCTCGGTCAGCGTCTCGAAACCGGCCTGCACCAGGTGGGACATGCCACCGCAGAGCACGGCCTGCTCACCGAAGAGGTCGGTCTCGGTCTCCTCGGTGAAGGTGGTCTTGATGACACCGGCGCGGGTGCCACCGATGCCCTTGGCGTACGCCTTGGCGATGTCCCACGCGGAGCCGGACGCGTCCTGCTCGACGGCGATGATGTCCGGGATGCCGCGACCGGCGACGAACTCGCGACGGACGGTGTGACCCGGCGCCTTCGGGGCCACCAGGATCACGTCGACGCCCTCGGGCGCCTTGATGTAGCCGAAGCGGACGTTGAAGCCGTGGCCGAAGACCAGGGTCTTGCCGGCGGTCACGTGCTTGGCGAGCTCGTCGTTGTAGAGCCCGCGCTGGTGCTGGTCGGGGGCGAGGATGACGATCACGTCGGCCTCGGCGGCGGCGTCGGCCGGGCTGAGGACCTTGAAGCCCTCCTCCTCCGCCTTGGCGGTCGACTTCGAGCCGGGCTGCAGGCCGATGCGCACGTCGACGCCGGAGTCACGCAGGTTGAGCGCGTGGGCGTGGCCCTGGCTGCCGTAACCGACGACAGCCACCTTCTTCGCCTGGAGCAGCGAGAGGTCAGCGTCGTCGTCGTAGAAAATCTCAGCCACGGGGGCTTCTCCTTTTCGTCGGTGGTCGACCTTGTCGTGACCACCAGTAGGGGTTGATGGAATCAGTTCAGACAGCTGATGGCGGAGCGGGCACCGCCACGGTGCGAAGGCTCCGCTCGGAGATCGACCGGGCGCCGCGGCCCATGCCGACCATGCCGGACTGGGAGAGCTCTCGGATGCCGAAGGGCTCGATCACCCGAAGGAAGTCGTTGAGCTTGCCGGTGTTGCCGGCGAGCTGCACGACGACGGTGTCGGTGGACACGTCGACGACCTTGGCCCGGAAGAGCTGGATCGTGTCGAGCACCTGGCTGCGGGTCTCCGTGGTGGCGGAGATCTTGACCAGCATCAGCGCACGCTGCACGCGCGCCTCGGGCTCGAGCTCGACGATCTTGATCACCTCGACCAGCTTGTTGAGCTGCTTGGTGACCTGCTCGAGAGGGGTGTCCTCGAGGTTGACCACGACGGTCATCCGGGAGATCTCGTCGTGCTCGGTCGGCCCCACGGCGAGCGACTCGATGTTGAAGCCTCGGCGCGAGAAGAGCGCGGAGACGCGCGTCAGGACACCGGGCTTGTTCTCGACCAGCACGCTCAGCGTGTGCTTGCCGCCGGTCTTCACAGGCTGGATCGTCATCACAGATCGTCCTCGTCGAACTCGGGCGCGAGGTCGCGCGCGTACTGGATCTCGTCGTTCGAGGAGCCGGCGGCGACCATCGGCCAGACCATGGCGTCCTTGTTGACCCGGAAGTCGACGACGACGGGCATGTCGTTGATCTCCATGGCCTTCTCGATGGTGGAGTCGACGTCCTCGGCCGAGTCACAGGCCAGACCGACACAGCCGTACGCCTCGGCCAGCTTCGGGAAGTCGGGGATGCGGGGCGAGCCCGTTCCGAGACGATCCGTGTGCCGTTGCAGGTTGGTGTTGGAGTAGCGCTCGCCGTAGAACAGCGTCTGCCACTGGCGCACCATGCCGAGGTTGTCGTTGTTGATGACCGCCACCTTGATCGGGATGCCCTCGATCGCGCAGGTGGCGAGCTCCTGGTTGGTCATCTGGAAGCAGCCGTCGCCGTCGATCGACCACACGGTGGAGTCGGGCATGCCGACCTTCGCGCCCATCGCCGCCGGCACGGAGTAGCCCATCGTGCCCAGACCACCGGAGTTGATCCAGGTGTTGGGGTTCTCGTAGCCGATGAACTGCGCGGCCCACATCTGGTGCTGGCCGACGCCGGCGGTGAAGATCGTCTCCGAGCCGGAGATGTGACCGAGCCGCTCGATGACGTACTGCGGGGAGAGGCCCTCGGTGGGCAGGTCGTAGCCGAGCGGGTAGGACTTCTTGATCCCGGCCATGAAGGCGATCCAGCCCTCGTAGTCGCCCTCCTTGCCGGCCGCCTTCTCGGCGGTGAGCACCGCGATCAGGTCGGTGAGCACCTCACGCACGTCGCCCACGATCGGCACGTCGGCGTAGCGGTTCTTGCCGATCTCGGCCGGGTCGATGTCGGCGTGGATCACCTTGGCGTTGGGTGCGAAGGAGTCCAGGTTGCCGGTGACGCGGTCGTCGAAGCGGGCACCCAGGCTGATGATCAGGTCGGACTTCTGCAGGCCGGCGACCGCAGGGACGGTGCCGTGCATGCCCGGCATACCGAGGTGCTGCGGGTGCGAGTCGGGGAACGCGCCGCGGGCCATCAGCGTGGTCACGACCGGGATCCCGGTCAGCACGGCCAGCTCCATCAGCTCGCGGTGGGCACCGGAGCGGATCGTGCCACCGCCGACGTAGAGGACCGGCTTCCTGGCCTCCAGCATCAGGCGTGCCGCCTCGCGGATCTGCTTGGCGTGGGGCCTGGTCACCGGGCGGTAGCCCGGCAGGTGGAGCTCGGTCGGCCACCGGTAGGTGGTGGTGGCCTGCAACGCCGACTTGGTGACGTCGACGAGGACCGGACCCGGGCGCCCGGAGGCGGCCAGGTGGAAGGCCTCAGCGACCCGCTGCGGGATCTCCGCGGGGTCGGTGACGAGGAAGCTGTGCTTGGTGATCGGCATCGTGATGCCGCGGATGTCGGCCTCTTGGAAGCCGTCGGTGCCGATCAGGTTGGCGGCCACCTGCCCGGTGATCGCGACCATGGGCACCGAGTCCATGTTGGCGTCGGCCAGCGGGGTGACCAGGTTGGTCGCGCCCGGGCCGCTCGTCGCCATGCAGACGCCGACCTTGCCGGTCGCGGCCGCGTAGCCCTGGGCCGCGTGGCCGGCGCCCTGCTCGTGGCGTACGAGAATGTGGCGGATCTTCGAGTCCATCAGCGGGTCGTACGCCGGAAGGATCGCCCCTCCCGGAATGCCGAAGATGTCCTCGACCCCCGCTGCTTCCAGCGACTTGACCAGGCTCTGTGCGCCTGTCATCTGCTCGCTCATATCCGTCGCCATCCTGTCGGCCCTGTCGGCACTGTCTACTCCGTCGAAACTGTTGGAAGGTGCTGTTCTCGTGCAATAAAAAACCCTCCGGCCCGGTGGGCAACGGAGGGAGACGCGTCGTCTGGGGCCAGTGGCTCCTAGGCGACGCGCCTGATAAGTACGAGAATGTTCTGCAACATGCTCACACGTTAACCCCATGTGTCGCGCCGTGTCACCTCACCCTATCGCGCGTCCCAGGATCTGAGATCACCGTCCCAGTATCTGTCAGTCGTTCGGGGTAGCGGCTCCCATCAGGCGCTGACGGAGGAAGGTCCAGGCGAAGGCGGAGAGGTGAGCGGCCTGGGCGTTGTTGGCGGCGCCGCCATGACCTCCCTCGATGTTCTCGTAGTAGGTGACGTCCTTGCCGGTCGCGGCCAGCAGCGCAGCCATCTTGCGGGCATGGCCGGGGTGGACGCGGTCGTCCTTGGTGGAGGTGGTGAGCAGCACGGGCGGGTAGGTCTTCGCCTCCTCGAGCAGGTGGTAGGGCGAGAACGTCCGGATGAACTCCCACTCCTCCGGCACGTCGGGGTCGCCGTACTCGGCCATCCACGACGCCCCTGCGAGCAGGTGGGAGTAGCGCAACATGTCGAGCAGCGGCACCTGGATCACGAGAGCACCGAACAGCTCGGGGTAGCTGGTGAGCATGTTGCCGGTCAGCAGCCCGCCGTTGGAGCCACCCTGTGCCCCGAGATGCTCGGCGTCGGTCACCCCGGTCTCGGCGAGATGGCGCGCGACGGCGGCGAAGTCCTCGTACGCCGTGTGCCGGTGCTCCTTCAGGGCCGCCTGGTGCCAGGCCGGGCCGTACTCGCCTCCCCCGCGGATGTTGGCCACCACGTAGACGCCGCCCTCCTCGAGCCAGGCGCGCCCGACACCGGCGGAGTAGCCGGGTGTCATCGGGATCTCGAAGCCGCCGTAGCCGTAGAGCAGGGTCGGGGCCGGGCCGCCGCTGCCGGCGAGGGCGGCCTCGGATCCGACGATGAAGTAGGGCACCCGGGTGCCGTCGAGGGAGACCGCGAAGCGCTGGTCGGCGACGAGGCCGTCGGCCTCGAACCACGCCGGCGCCGACTTGAGCACCTCGGGAGCAGCCGCGGCCGTGGCCGGGTCGCCCAGCGTGGTCGTCGCGTAGGTCGTCGGGGTCAGGTAGCCGCTGGTGACGACCCAGACCTCGTCGGACTCGACCGCGTCGACGGCCCGGGTGCCGACCGCAGCCACCGGGTCGGTCGCCGGGAACTCGGAGCGCGTCCAGCCATCGCGCCCACCTGCTTCTCCTGACCCCGCACGCCCCGAGGCCGGAGGCGTCAAGATGTGCAGCTTGTTCTTCACGTCGTCGAACACGTTGAGGACGAGATGGTTGCGGGTCCAGGTGGCGCCCGCGAGCGAGGTGGAGGCCGTGGGCTCGAAGAGCACGGTGAGGTCGCGCTGACCGGCGAGGAAGCTGTCGGCCTCGATCGCCAGCAGCGACCCGGCGGCGTACGTCGTCTCCTCGGGGGTCCACTCCTCACGCAGGTCGATCACCAACCACTCCCGGTGGAACCCGGCCTCGGCCGAGTCGGGGATGTCGAGCTTGGTGAGGGTCTGCTCGGGAGTGCCGGGCTCGGTGACGACGTAGGTCTCCGAGCGGTAGAACGCGATCGAGCGGCTGACCAGGTCGCGCTCGAAGCCGGGGGTGTGCAGGTGGCGGGCGGCGATGTACATGTCGTCGTCGGTGCCCTCGTAGACCACCGCCGCCTCGTCGAACGGCGTGCCGCGACGCCACAGCTTCACGATGCGCGGATAGCCCGACGGAGTGAGGCTTCCCGGCCCGAAGTCGGTGAAGACGTAGACCGCGTCGGGGCCGCACCAGGAGAGCCCGCCCTTGGCTCCGCCCTGCTCGACGGCACGGGTGAAGCCGCCGTCCTCAGGTGCCACGAACGCCTTCTCCACCAGGTCGAACTCCCTGGTCACATCGGCGTCGGAGCCGCCCGGCGAGAGGTCGAGGAGCACCTTGCGCCAGGGCTCGCCGGGCTCCGGCCGGAGCACTGAGGCGCCGTGCCACACCCAGTTCTCGCCCTCCTCGGCCGCGAGCGCGTCGAGGTCGAGCAGGGTCTCCCACACCGGGTCGTCGGTGCGGTAGGACTCCGGCGTCGTACGCCGCCAGATGCCGCGCTCGTGGTCGGCGTCGCGCCAGAAGTTGTAGTAGTGCTCCCCGAGCCGGGAGACCTCCGGGATGCGGTCGTCGGAGTCGAGCACCTCGAGGATCCGTGCCTCGATCTTGGCGAACTCCGGATCCGCGCCGACGCTCGCGTGAGCCTCCTCGTTGCGCGCCCGCACCCAGGCCAGCGCCTCGGCGCCCTCGACCTCTTCCAGCCACTCGAACGGGTCTTTCGCGGTCGGGTCCAGCGGGGTCTCGACGGTCGGCTCGGAGGTCATGCCGGAAGGCTACTTCCCGATGTGCGAGTTGCAGCCCACAGGCACAATTGCGGCATGGATCAGAGCGACGGGTCGTCGAAGGGTCTGCCGCGGCGAGCGGCGACACGGACGGCCAAGCTGGCCGCACTGCCGATGGGGTACGCCGGGCGGAAGGCGCTCGGACTGGGGAAGCGGATCGGGGGCAAGCCCGCTGAGGCGGTGCTGGCCGACGTCCACCAGAGGACGGCCGACCAGCTGTTCCGCACCCTGGGTGAGCTCAAGGGCGGCGCGATGAAGGTCGGCCAGATGCTCTCGGTGATGGAGGCGGCGCTGCCGGAGTCGCAGGCCGCCCACTACCGCGACCAGCTCACCCGGCTGCAGGACTCCGCTCCCCCGATGCCGACCGGGATCGTACGCGGCCTGCTGGCCCGCGACCTCGGGGCCGACTGGTCCGAGCGGCTGGTCGAGCTCTCCGAGGAGCCGGCCGCGTCGGCCTCGATCGGGCAGGTGCACCGGGGCCGGTGGGCCGACGGGCGCGAGGTTGCGGTGAAGGTGCAGTACCCGGGCGCCGACGAGGCGCTGCGCGCCGACCTGCGCCAGATCGGGCGGGTCGCGGCGATCGGCAACGCCGTCGTGCCCGGCATGGACATCAAGGCGCTGGTCGCAGAGCTGCAGGAGCGGGTGGCCGAGGAGCTCGACTACCCGAAGGAGGCCGAGGCCCAGCGCGTCTTCGCGGCGGCGTACGCCGATCATCCCCTGATCGAGGTGCCCGACGTCGTGGCGGTGGGGCCGTCGGTGCTGGTCACCGAGTGGGTGGAGTCGGAGGGCTCGATCGCGAAGGTCATCGCCGGCGGCACCCCCGAGGAGCGCGACCACTACGGCGAGCTGCTCGCCCGGTTCTGGTTCTCCGCGCCCGAGCTGACCGGGATGCTCCACGCCGACCCGCACCCCGGCAACTTCCGGGTGCTCCCCGAGGGCCGGATGGCGGTGCTCGACTTCGGGCTCGCCGCGCGGCTCCCCGAACGCGGCTTTCCCGAGCCGATGGGCCGGCTGATCCGGATCGCCGCGACCGGCGACGCCGACGCGCTGGTCGCGGGCCTGCGCCACGAAGGCTTCATCCGCGAGGGCATCAAGGTCGAGCCTCAGCATGTGCTCGACTACCTGGCCCCGTTCGTGACGCCGGCGCTCGAGGAGCGCTTCCGGTTCACCAGGGAGTGGATGCGCGAGGAGTTCAGGCGGATCAACGACCCCAAGGACCCCGCCTACACGGTCGGCCTCAAGCTCAACCTGCCGCCGTCCTATCTGCTCATCCACCGCGTCTGGCTCGGCGGGCTCGGAGTGCTGGCGCAGCTCGACGCGGAGGCACCGTTCCGGGAGATCCTCGAGGAGCACCTGCCCGGCTTCGCGAGCTGAGCGGGCTGGGCGGCCTCAGGCCTTCGGCAGCAGAGTCTCCCCGATCGGGTCGGGGTTGTAGGCGATCTCCCAGCGCACGCCGTCGGGGTCGGCGAAGTAGCCGGTGTAGCCGCCCCAGACCCGCTCCTCGGCGGCCGGGGCATCGCGCCCGAGCGACCGGGCGAGCGCGAGCACGTCGTCGACCTCCGCACGGGTGGCGACGTTGTGGGCGAGCGTGAACGGCGCGAGACCACCGGCCGCGGAGAGCGTGCCGACCTCTTCCTCGAACTCCTCGCGGTCCCACAGGGAGAGGATCAGGTGCTCGCCGACGCGGATCATGACCACCCCGTCGGCCTCGAGCTCCGATGTCCAGCCGAGGCCGTCGACATAGAACGCCCGACTCGCCGCCACATCGGCGACGGCGAGGGTGATGAAGCTGATGCGCTGGTCCATGACGACCACCCTGCCATGGACCAGCGGCAGCCTCACTCCTGCTTCGGTGCGCCGGGCTTCGCCGGCTTCTCGCGGAGAACCTCGCGACGCGCACGGTATTCGGCCTCGTCGATGTCGCCCGCTGCGTACCGCTCGGCCAGCCGCGCCTCGCCGGCCTGCCGCGGGCCCTCGGCGGCGCGTCGGCGACCGAAGAGGACGATCGCGGTGATGATCCCGGCGATCACCAGGAACCACAGGATCGGGAAGATCGGCCAGAACGCCGGCGGGCCTCCCCCGTCGTGCCACGGTCCGTTGTCTCGCCACGGACCCCAGTTGTCACCGGCCACGGCGATGGTGGCCACAGTCTCGTTGATGCTCATTTCTCGTGTCCTTTCCGGAGACTTCGTACGCATCCCAGACTGCTGCGCGAAGGCCGCCGGCACATCGGCTCACGAGCGGGGGCGGCGTACGCAATCGTGCGTACGCCGCCCCTGAGTCAGCCCTCGAAACCGGCTCGGAGCGGGCTGCGCTGGTGCCCGTCGTCGAAGTTGTCGGGCGCGAGCCAGCGCTCGTGGCGCTCGCGCACCCGGGGCCAGTCTTCGGCGGTGACGGCGAACCAGTCGGTGTCGCGGTTGCGGCCCTTGACGACCATGTGGTTGCGGAACCGGCCCTCGTAGCCGAACCCGAGCCGCTCCGCGGCCCGTCGTGACGGCTCGTTGAGGCTGTCGAGCTTCCACTCGAAGCGGCGGTAGCCGAGGGTGTCGAACGCGTGGCGCATCAGCAGGTGGATCGCCTCGGTCGCCGCCCGCGTCCGCGCCAGCGCAGGCCCGAAGAGCACCCCGCCGACCTCGATCCGGCCGTGGGCGGGGTTGATCGCACAGTAGCCCGCGACCCCGCTCGCCCTGCCGGCCCGCTCGCCCTCCTTCGGGACGAACGCGAACGGCACCACGTCAGGTGCGTCGACGAGCCCGGCCAGGTGCATCCACAGATCCTGCAGCGAGGTCGGCATCGGGATCGGCCGGTAGGTCCACAGTTCGGCGTCGTGCGGGCCGCACACCGCGGCGTAGAGATCTGAGTACTGGGCCGAGGAGAGCGGTGCGACCCGCACATAACGCCCCTCCAGACTCACCGGCTCCGGCCACGGCCTCGTCTCCCAGCCCTCGACGAGATCACCGACGGGATAGCTGAAGTCGCTCACGCGGATCATTCTCACCGAGCCTGCCGCAGCACCACACCGGGGGCTGCTCACGCCGCGACGTCCACCGCAATGTCCACTGGGCGTCCGCGGTGGTGAGCGAGCGGGCCGAAGACGATCATCGAGACCGAGATCACGATCCCGTAGAAACCGAACACCCGACCGCGCATCTTCGACAGCCGGGCTACTCCGTCGCCGGGTCGAAGTCGAACGCCGGCAGACCGTCGAGGCTGGTCCGGTTCTTCCTACGCCGGTAGTTGGCCGATCCCTCGACCCCCTTGCGCTCGAAGTACGCAGGCAGCAGGTCGCGCTCGCCGGCGTAGTCCATCAGCGGCACCGAGAAGCCGCAGGAGTCGGAGATCCGTTCGATGTCCACGACGACGACCGCCCGGGCGCCGGGCAGGTCGGTGAAGCGGCCGGCCAGGTCGGCGTACCCCTCGTCGTAGCGGGTCACCACCCGGCCCCGACCGTGGAAGCGGACGATGTCGGGTGCTCCGTCGAAGGCGCAGAACATCACCGTGATGCGGCCGTTCTCCCGCAGGTGGGCGATCGTCTCGCTGCCGCTCCCGGTGCCGTCGAGCCACGCGAAGGTGAGCTCGTCGAGCATCCCGAAGGTGCCCGGGAGGCCCCGCGGCGACAGGTTGACGTGACCGTCCTCGGCGAGCGGTGCGGTGGCGACGAAGAAGACGACCTGGCGGTCGACGAAGTCGCGCAGACGTCCCTCGACGCGCGCGTGCACCTTCCCCATACGCCGGTTACTCGGGCACGTTGCGGTAGGCGCCGTCGGAGGCCGAGGTGGCCATCGAGGCGTAGGCACGCAGCGCCGCGGAGATCTTCCGGTCACGGTCGATCGGCGTGTAGGGCTTCTCGCGCTTCTCCTGGGCGGCGCGACGCTCGTCGAGGACGATGTCGTCGACGTCGAGGGAGATCGCACGGTTCGGGATGTCGATGGTGATCTGGTCGCCGTCCTCGACCAGCGCGATCAGGCCGCCGCCGGCCGCCTCCGGGGAGACGTGGCCGATCGAGAGCCCGCTCGTGCCGCCGGAGAAGCGTCCGTCGGTGATCAGGGCGCACTTCTGACCCAGGCCGCGCCCCTTGAGGAACGAGGTCGGGTAGAGCATCTCCTGCATGCCGGGACCGCCCTTGGGGCCCTCGTAGCGGATCACCACGACATGGCCGGGCTCGACCTTCTTCTTCAAGATGCCGTCGACGGCGGCGTCCTGGGACTCGAAGACGATCGCGGTGCCGGTGAAGGTCAGGCAGTCCTCCGGCACGCCGGCGGTCTTCACCACACAGCCGTCGGGGGCGATGTTGCCGGACAGGATCGCGAGCCCGCCGTCGGCGGTGTAGGCGTGCTCGAAGTCTCGGATGCAGCCTTCGGCGGCGTCGGTGTCGAGGCTCGCCCAGAGGTTCTCGGTGGAGAACGCCTCAGTCGTACGCACCCCGCCGGGCGCGGCGAGGAAGAGGTCGAGCGCCTCCTGGCTGGGATTCTCTCCGCGGATGTCCCAGGCGCCCAACCATTCCTCGACGGTGTCGGAGTGGACGCTGTGGACGTCCTCGTTGAGCGCGCCGCCGCGGCGCAGCTCGCCGAGCAGGGCCGGGATGCCGCCGGCACGGTGGACGTCTTCCATGTGGAACTTCGGCGAGTTGGGAGCGACCTTCGACAGGCACGGCACCCGCCGCGAGATCTCGTCCATGTCGTGCACGTTGAAGTCGAGCTCGGCCTCACGGGCAGCGGCGAGCAGGTGCAGCACGGTGTTGGTCGAGCCGCCCATGGCGACGTCGAGCGCGACCGCGTTCTCGAACGCGCTGCGGTTGGCGATGTTGCGCGGCAGGACGGACTCGTCGTCCTCCTCGTAGTAGCGGCGGCACAGTTCGACGACCGTACGCCCCGCCTGTTCGAAGAGCGCGCGGCGCTTGGCGTGGGTGGCCAGCGTCGAGCCGTTGCCCGGCAGGCTCAGGCCGATGGCCTCGGTGAGGCAGTTCATCGAGTTGGCGGTGAACATGCCGCTGCAGGAGCCACAGGTCGGACAGGCCGAGCGCTCGACCGTGTCGAGCAGCTCGTCGCTGACCGCGTCGTTGGCCGAGAGCACCATGGCGTCGACCAGGTCGAGCTTGTCGTGCACGATGCCCTCGACCGCGGTGGTCTTGCCGGCCTCCATCGGACCGCCGGAGACGAAGACGACCGGAATGTTGAGGCGCAGGCTCGCCAGCAGCATCCCGGGGGTGATCTTGTCGCAGTTGGAGATGCACACGATCGCGTCGGCGCGGTGCGCCTCGACCATGTATTCGACCGCGTCGGCGATCAGTTCACGGCTCGGCAGCGAGTAGAGCATGCCGGCGTGACCCATCGCGATGCCGTCGTCGACGGCGATCGTGTTGAACTCCTTGGCCACTCCCCCGGCCTCCTTGATCGTCTCGGCGACGATCTTGCCGAGGTCACGAAGGTGGACATGGCCGGGCACGAACTCCGTGAACGAGTTGGCGATCGCGATGATCGGCTTGCCGAAGTCGCCATCGGTCATGCCGGTCGCACGCCACAGCGCGCGGGCACCCGCCATGTTGCGGCCCGAGGTCGATGTTGCGGAGCGAAGAGTGGGCATACCACTCAGGTTACGCCCGCCCACGTACGACCTCGAACACCCCGACACACGCTGGACCACCGCCGAGTCGGCTCGTCCTGACCGGTTCGTACGCCGAGTCGGCTCGCTCTGACCATCTCCGCCGTCGAGTCGGCTCGTTAGAACGCGCCGACTCGACCTGGATCTTGGTCAGGACGAGCCGACTCGGCGCGGATCTCAGACCTTGGCGGCCCGGACCACCATCACGTCGGGGATGTCACGGAGGATCTCGCGCCAGGTCTCGCCGGCGTCGGCGGAGGCCCAGACGGAGCCGTTGCGGGCGCCGAAGTAGACGCCGGCCTCGGCGTGGTCGTCGGCGCACATCGCGTCGCGCATGACACCGACGTAGAAGTGGTCGGGGAGGCCGTCGGTGAGCGGCTCCCAGTGGTCGCCGGCGTCGCGGGAGCGCCATACGACCGGCTTCGCCTCCGGCGGGTAGCGCGACTCACCGGCTCCGATCGGGAAGGTGAAGATCGTGTCGGGCTCCTGCGGGTGGACGACGACGGCGAAGCCGAAGTCGGTCGGCAGCCCGTCGGCGATCGACTTCCAGGTCAGACCCTCGTCGTCGGAGCGGTAGACGCCACCGTGGTTCTGCAGATAGAGCCGCTGCGGGGCCGAGGGGTGGCGGGCCACCTTGTGCACGCACTGCCCGAACTCGGGATACTGCTGCCCCTCGGGCAGGAACACCGCGATGATGCCGTTGTTGCGCGCCTCCCAGCTCTCCCCGCCGTCGCGGGTCTGGTAGACCCCGCCGGTCGAGATCGCCGCGGTGACGGAGGACGGATCGGTCGGGTGCGGCAGGATCGTGTGGAACGCCTGGCCGCCGAGCCCCTCGTTCCACTCGGTGCGGTGCGGGTGCTCCCACAGGCCGCGTACGAGGTCGAAGGAGGCACCTCCGTCGCCGGACCGGAAGATCGCACCGGGTTCGACCCCGGCCCAGATGGTGCCGTCGGGAAGACCGGGCTGGATCTGCCAGACCCGGGCCAGGCTCGCGTCGACGTCGTCGGGGAACGACATCGATGTCTCGGTCCAGCTCTTCCCGTCGTCGGCGGAGGCGCGCACCAGCGCGCCCAGCCACAGCGAGGAGCAGCCGGCGAGGATGCGCCCGGTGCCGGGCTCGATCATGGCGGAGTAGATCTCCTCCATGTCATGGTGCGGACCGGTGAAGTCCCAGTCCTGACGGGCGTCGTCAGAGTGCCCTATCCACAGACCCTTTCGGGTCCCCACCAGCAGCTTCGTAGCCATGCGTCCAGCATCCACCCGGTCGCCGCCTGGTGCCAGCGCAATTCGGTGAAAGGTGCGGCGGGAGAAACTTTCGCCGCCCACGCCACCCGCCGGGCGCGGTTCTTCTGCCTCGGCCGTGCAGGTCCTAGCCTGGCCCCATGACCAGACCCGCCTGGGAGACGTACGCCGCGATCCTCTTCGACCTCGACGGCGTGATCACGCCGACGGCAGTGGTGCACATGCGCGCCTGGGAGGAGATGTTCAACGCCTATCTGAGACAGAAGACCCCAGGCGCCGAGCCCTACACCGAGCAGGACTACTTCGCCTACGTCGACGGCAAGCCGCGCTACGACGGGGTGCGCGACTTCCTCGCCTCACGTGACATCGAGCTGCCCGAGGGCACCCCGGAGGACTCGCCCGACCTCGAGACCGTCTGCGGTCTCGGTAACCGGAAGAACAACGCCTTCAACGAGGTGCTCGAGCGCGACGGGGTGGAGGCCTACCCCGGCTCGGTGCGGTTCCTCGACTACCTCGCCACCCTCGACGTACGTCTGGCCGTGGTGTCGTCGTCGGTCAACGCGCCCACGGTTTTGAAGTCGGCGGGGCTGCTGGACAGGTTCGAGACCGTCGTGTCGGGAGCCGTCGCGGACGAGCAGGGGCTGCCCGGCAAGCCTGCCCCGGACACATTTGTCTACGCAGGTAGCGTGCTCGGAGCCACCCCGAGCGAAGCCGTCGTTCTCGAAGACGCGGTCTCCGGGGTGCGCGCCGGCAAGGCAGGAGACTTCGCCCTCGTGGTCGGGGTGGATCGCGGCGCAGGCCACGACACCCTCACCGACGCCGGCGCCGGCCTCGTCGTCTCCGACCTCGCCGAGCTCATTCCCGAGAACCCTGACCTACCTGCTCGAGGAGCACAGCAGTGAAGACCAACGTCGGCCCGAACCCCCTGGACCGAGCCCGTTTCCCCGTCGACCCGTGGCGCCTGGTCGAGACCAGCTATTCGCCCGAGGACGTCGGTCTGACCGAGACGATCTTCAGCGTCGCCAACGGCTATCTCGGCATGCGCGGCACCCCCGAGGAGGGGCGCCCGACCTACGCCCACGGCACCTTCATCAACGGCTTCCACGAGACCTGGCCGATCCGTCACGCGGAGAATGCCTACGGTTTCGCGAAGACCGGCCAGACGATCGTCAACGCCCCCGACGCGAAGATCATGAAGATCTACGTCGACGACGAGCCGCTGACCTTCGGCACCTCCGACCTGGAGGAGTACGAGCGGGTGCTCGACTTCCGGGCCGGCGTGCTGCGGCGGCATCTGGTGTGGCGTACGCCCTCGGGCAAGCGGGTCGCGATCGAGTCGACCCGGATGGTCTCGATGACCCAGCGCCACCTCTCGATCCAGACGCTGGAGATCACGATGCTGAGCGGCTCGGCGCCGATCGTGATCTCCTCCCAGCTGCTCAACCGGCAGGACGGCAAGGACGAGTACCACGTGCCGTCGGCGGCGCTGGGTGAGGGGATGGACCCGCGCAAGGCCTCCGCCTTCGACTCCCGCGTGCTGCTCCCCCAGCTCTCCTTCGCCGACGAGGAGCAGATGACGCTCGGCTACCGGTGCGCCAACTCCGGCATGACGATCGCCGTCAGCGCCGCCCACCAGATCGACACCCCCGACCCGGTCGAGACGATCGTGCGCGCCGAGGACGACCTGGCCAAGGCGGTCTTCCGCGTCGACGCCACCGAGGGCAGCACCCTGCGGATGCAGAAGACGGTGGCCTACCACACCTCCCGCGGCGTGCCGGTGCGCGAGCTGGCCGATCGCTGCGGCCGTACGCTCGATCGGGCGAACCGCCTCGGTGTCAGCCACTTCGAGCAGGACCAGCGCACCTGGTACGACGAGTTCTGGGCCGCCGCCGACGTCGAGGTCGGGCCGCCCGTGGAGCCCGCGGACGGGAGCTCGGCCGGCGACATCTCGGCGGTGCAGCAGGCGATCCGGTTCAACCTGTTCTCGCTCGCCCAGGCGACCGCCCGCACCGACGGGCTCGGCGTGCCGGCGAAGGGGGTCACCGGCTCCGGCTACGAGGGGCACTACTTCTGGGACACGGAGTGCTACGTCGTACCGTTCCTCTGCTACACCCAGCCCGAGGTCGCCCGCAACGTGATGCACGCGCGCTCGGTGATGCTCCCGGCAGCACGACAGCGAGCTCGGGAGATGGCCGCCGAGGGCGCGCTGTTCGCGTGGCGCACCATCAACGGGCAGGAGGCCTCGGCCTACTACGCGGCCGGCACCGCTCAGGTGCACATCGACGCCGACATCGCCTTCGCGCTGATGAAGTACGTCTACGCGACCGGCGACACCGCCTATCTCGTCCGTGAGGGCGTCGACATCCTGGTCGAGACCTCTCGGATGTGGGCCGATCTGGGCTTCTGGCGCCACAACGGGGAGCCGTCCTTCCACATCCACGGCGTGACCGGGCCCGACGAATACACCACGGTGGTCAACAACAACCTGTTCACCAACGTGATGGCCCGCTACAACCTGGAGAAGGCGGTCGAGACGATCGAGCTGCTCCGCACCGACTACCCGCGCGAGTACGAGCAGGTCATGGGGCGGATGAGCCTGTCGACCGAGGAGGTCGAGGAGTGGGGTCGCTGCGCTGCCGCGATGCACATCCCCTACGACGCCGGCCTCGGCATCCACCCGCAGGACGACAACTTCCTCGACCGCGAGGTGTGGGACCTGCCCAACACCCCCGATGCCGTACGCCCGCTGCTGCTGCACTACCACCCGCTGGTGATCTACCGGTTCCAGGTGCTCAAGCAGACCGACGTCGTGCTCGCCCTCTTCCAGCAGGGCAACCGGTTCACCCCGGCCGAGAAGCGGGCCGACTTCGAATACTACGACCCGATCACCACCGGTGACTCGACGCTGTCGGCGGTCGTGCAGTCGATCATGGCGGCCGAGGTCGGCTACCAGGATGCCGCGCTGCGCTACTTCTACGACGCGCTCTACGTCGACCTGCACAACATGCACGGCAACACCGTCGACGGCATGCACATCGCCTCGACGGGTGGGGTCTGGGGCGGGCTCGCGTTCGGCTTCGGCGGCATGCGCGACTACGACGGCAACCTCTCCTTCGACCCGAGGCTGCCGACCCAGTGGGGCTCGCTGAGCTTCCGGGTGCAGTGGCGCTCGACCCGGATGAAGGTGACCGTGACCGCGAGCCGGATCGACTTCACCGTCGAGGACACCCCCGGCGAGGAGTTCGACGTGCCGGTCAGCGTGCGCGGCGAGCACTTCGTGGTCACCAAGGGCTCGGCGGTCTCTGTGCCGCTCGCCGACCAGGGGCCGCGGATCGGCACCAGCCTCGACGCGGAGCCGCACGGCGGCACTCGTCAGGACGGCTCGCAGATCACCGCCACTGTGCCGACGCCGATCCCGCCCGAGGTCTACGAGGAGGAGCACGTCGAGCACGCGATGGTGCCGCACGAGGGTCGTCACACCACGGACTCCACCTCCTGAGCCTGGCCCACCGTCACTAGACTGACCGGGTGGTCCCACGCTTCGCTTCCGGCAGCTCGATCCTGCGGACGAAGGTGGCCCACCCGGTCGTTCTGGTGCTGATCGGGATCGCCTCGGTGCAGGTCGGCGCGACCTTCGCCAAGTCGCTCTTCGACGAGGTCACCCCGACCGCGATGGTGTGGCTGAGGCTCTCGCTCTCGGCACTCATCCTGCTGGCGATCACCAGGCCGCGGGTCCGTGGCTTCGCGCGCCGGGACTGGCTGGTCGTCCTCGCCTTCGGAGCCTCGCTCGGGCTGATGAACTGGACGATCTACCAGGCCTTCGCCCGGCTCCCGATCGGGATCGCGGTCACGATCGAGTTCATCGGGCCGCTGACGATCGCGCTGCTCAGCTCGCGGCGCGCCCGCGACCTGGTCTGGGTGGCGCTGGCGGCGGCCGGGGTGGTGCTGCTCGGTCTCGAGCCCGGCCCCATCTCGATCCCGGGTGTGCTGTTCGCGCTGGCCGCCGGGGCCTGCTGGGCCTCCTACATCGTGCTGTCGAAGGCGACGGGCGCGCGCTGGGAGGGCATCGACGGGCTCGCCCTGGCCTCCACGGTCGCGGCCGTCGCGCTGACCCCCGCAGCGATGACGCACACCGACGGGCTCGGCGCCCCGCACGTGTGGCTCGTCGGGCTGATGGTGGGCCTGATGTCGTCGGTCGTCCCCTACTCCCTGGATCTCATCGCGCTGCGCTCGATCAAGCCCGCGCTCTACGCGATCCTGATGTCTCTCGAGCCCGCCGCCGGAGCGCTGGCCGCGATCGTCGTGCTCCACGAGGGGCTCTCGGGCCAGCAATGGCTGGCGATCGCCTGCGTCGTGGTCGCCTCCGCGGGCGCGACCACCACCGGGAAGCCGGCCCATCACGTGCCGGCGGAGTCGACGCCGGCCTGATGCCGGGCTGATCCGGTCTCGGGCTGAGGCCGCGCCGGCCGAGGGTGCGGGTGACGTGGGGCGTTTCACACAAGCGACACCGGAACGTCACTGACTCCGAACAGTTGGATCACTAGAGTTTTCTCACAGCAGAGCTCTCTCCCAGCTCGTCTCCCCCTCGCCCCGCTCACCCACCAGTCTCTGGAGCCGTCCGTTGTCGACCAACATCGTCCCTGCCCGCACCATGGCCCAGGTGGCCGTGCTCTTCGCCGCGCGCATCGCCGGCAGAGGGGTCGGCCCGATCCTGCGGCCGATCCGCATGCTCTTGGCGTGGCCGGTGACCTCACAGGCCGGCGCCCGCGACAACGCCAGGGTCGCTGAGGAGGAGATGCTGATGCGGCGTACGGAGCGCGAGGAGGTCACGCACTATCTCGAGCTGCTCGCATCGGAGAGAATGCCTGTATGACATTGCCCCGGGCGGTCGCTGAGTCGACGGTCACCTTCCGTGACGTGCTGTCCGACGACGGCACGGTGATCCGTGCGTGGACCAACGACCCCGAGGGCATCATCGACGGGCCGACCGTGCTGCTGTGCAACGGCCTCGGCACCAGCCCCTGGAACTGGCCGGCGCTGCTGCACACCTCGTGCGGCGTACGCGTCGTCTCCTGGCAGCATCGCGGCACCACCGGCGCCGACCGGCCCGACGACCCGGCTCGGACCACCTCGCGGCACTTCGCCGAGGACGCGCTCTCGGTGATGGACGCCTTCGTGCTCGCTCGCCCCGTGGTGCTGGGCTGGTCGATCGGCGTCAACACCGCCTTCGAGCTCGCCGCCGACCACCCCGAGCGCGTCTCCGGCGTCTTCGGCGTCGCCGGGGTGCCCGGTGACACGTTCAGGTCGATGCTCGGCCCGCTGCGCCTGCCCGCGCCGGCGGCGGGTCTCGTGACCCGCACCGCATCCCGGGTGCTCCGTCGCACCGGCTCGCTGATCACTCCCCTGGCGAGCCGCCTCGACCTCGGCCCGCGCGCCATCGCCGCCTTCTCGAAGGCCGGTCTGATCGGCAAGGTCCCCGACCCCGAGCTCGCCGCCGTCGCGCTCGCGGAGTTCCTGACCACTCCGGTGGAGTGGTACTTCCACCTCGCGCTGCGCACCTCCCAACGCCGCGCGGTCTCGCTGCGCCGGATCAAGGTGCCGGTCATGCTCGTCGCCGGCAACCGCGACCTCATCGCCGGCGCACGCCACATGGCCCGCGTCGCCGACGGCGTCAAGAACGCCACCTACGTCGAGCTCGACGGCACCCACTTCATCCAGATGGAGCAACCCGCCCGCGTCCACCAGCTCCTCCTCTCCTTCCTCGACCGCGTCGCCGAACGCCAACGCACCTGACCCTGCTTCTGCCGAGAAGTCACGTCTGCAGGCCGAGGGGTCACCTCTGCAGGCCGAGGGGTCACCTCTGCAGGCCGACACGTCAGGTGTGCAAGCTCAGAGGTCAGGTCTGCAGGTCGAAGAGTCAGGTCTGCAGGCCGAGAGGTCATCCATGACTTCTCGAGCTGCAGGAGTGACTCCTCGACCTGCACGAGTGACCCCTCGACCTGCAGGGGTGACTACTCGGCTGGCAGGGGTGACGCTTCGGTGGCGGTCGGGGTGGTGATGCGGGCGCGGCGGGCGGCGCGGCGGAGGGTGGCGAGGACGGCAGGGCCGAGGAGGGCTACGGCGACGGCGGTGGTGATCGCACGCATGGTGTCCCAGCTGCTGGTCGAGGTGACCAGGGTGTAGCGCAGGAAGGTCACGAGGTTCTCGGCGAGGCCGGCCGTCGGGTCGTAGGAGAGGTTGCCGCTCGCGCCGGGCACGGTGACTCCGGTGAGCAGCGGCCAGCCCTGCAGGTTGAGAAGGAGGCCGTAGGCGTAGGAGGCGACGATGCCGTACGCCGCGAGCATCGCGACCTCCCAGCGACCGCTCGCGCGCGGCAGCAGACCGGCCCCCATCGCCACCCAGGCGGCGCCGAGCATCTGGTAGGGCAGCCACGGTCCGACGCCGGCGGTGACGAGCGCGGCGACGAACAGGCTCGTGCAGCCCAGCACGAAGCCGAACGCGGGCCCGAAGACCCGTCCGCCCAGGATCAGCATGAAGAAGACCAGCTCGACCCCGCCGGTGCCGGCGGAGACCGCACGCAGGACGGCCTCGATCGCGCTGAGCACGCCGAGGAGCGCGATCATCCGGGTGTCGATCCCACCGGCGGACAGCTCGCTCAGCAGCACCACCAGCATCAGCGGCAGCAGCGCGAGGAAGACGAACGGCGGCTGCACGCGCTCGTAGCCGTGGAGCAGCAGCGGCCACGCGAACATCATCAGCCCGGCGACGGAGATGATCGCGAGCAGGGTCGCGGTGCGCGGCGAGAACCGGATCACTCCCCCGTCACCGCCTCCACGACCTCGCGTACGTTGAGCCATCCCGGCCCGAAGACCTTGCTCACCTGGGGCGCGAACGCGGGCGACTCGGCGGTGACACTGCGTACGTCTCCGGCGGAGACCACCTCGCCGTCGGCGAGCACCACCACGTCGTCGGCCGCCTCGGCGACGAACTCGACGTCGTGGGTCGCCACCAGGACTGCCTTGCCCGCACCGGTCAGGTCACGCAGGATCTCGCACAGCGCCCGCTTGGCCGCATAGTCGAGGCCTCGGGTGGGCTCGTCGAGGAGCAGCACGGGCGGGTCGGCGCTCAGGATCAGCGCCAGTGCCAGCCCGAGCCGCTGACCCTCGGAGAGGTCGCGCGGATGCTGGTCGTCGGGAATGCCCGGCACCAGTCGGTCGAGGATGTCGCGGGTCCGCGGCCCGCCGGCCTCGCACTCCTCGGCGACCGTCTCCAGATAAAGCAGATCGGCGGCGGTCTGAGGCAGCAGCCCGACCAGCGCGCGTCTCGCGTCGGCGTCGAGCGCCGCTGGGTCCCGGCCCTCGACGCTCACCGCGCCGGCCAGGCGCTTCTGGGTGCCCTGCAGCGTCCACAGCAGCGTCGACTTCCCCGAGCCGTTGCGGCCCATCAGCGCCGTCACCCGCCCCGCGGGCAGCTCGATCGAGACGTCGTGCAGGACCGGCGTACGTCCTCGGGTGACCGTGAGAGAGCGAGCGCTCAGGGCGACTGTGTTGGTCTCGACACGCTCGCTGGCGCTCACGGCTCGACCGACGACACCGCTGGTCGAGCCGGCGGAGCCGCTAGGCGGAGGCGTGTCGAGACCAACGCGGTCAGCAAGCGCCACCCCTCTCGCCTTCCGCCTCGCATCCCGCACCGTCAGCGGCAGCGGCGACCAGCCCAGCGCCCGGCCGACCTCGACGAGCGGCGGCGCGACCGGAGAGGTCTCCAAGATGTCGGCGGGCTCGCCGACGGTGAGGGATCCGTCGCCGACCAGGAGAGCGATCCTGTCGGCGAAAGGTACGACCCGCTCGAGGCGGTGCTCGGCGAGCACGACCGAGGTGCCGAGGTCGTGCACGAGCCGGGTGATGGTGGCGAGCACGTCCTCGGCGGCGGTGGGGTCGAGGGCGGAGGTCGGTTCGTCGAGCACGACGACGCGTGGGTGCGTGGTCAGCACCGAGCCGATCGCGACCCGCTGCTGCTGCCCGCCCGAGAGCTCGCGCAGAGAGCGCTGCCGCAGGTCGGCGATGCCGAGCAGGTCGAGCGTCTCCTCCACCCGCCGCCGCATCGTCGCGGGCGGGAGGCCCAGCTGCTCCATCCCGTAGGCCAGCTCCTCCTCGACCGTGTCGGTGACGAAACCGGCCACCGGGTCCTGCCCGACATAGCCGATCGTCCCGGCGCGCTCGCGCGGCGGCGTACGGATGAACGAGACGCCTTCGAGCAGGAGGTCGCCGTCGAGCTCGCCGCCGGAGAAGCGCGGCACCAGGCCGGCGACGACGCCGAGCAGGGTCGACTTGCCGGAACCGGTCGGACCGGAGACGACCAGCAGCTCACCCTCCTCGATGGTGAGGTCGACGTCCTTGAGCACATGCTCGGACGAGTCCGGCGGGGTGAACGTGATCCCTCGCAGCTCGATCATGCGACCAGCTCCTCTCGAGCCGTCCGGGGATGCGTCGCCGGGGCGGGCGCGGTGACGGCGGGGACGATCCCGACCAGGACGCCGGCCATCGCGGCCAACGAGACGACCGGGGCCGTGCTGACGCCGGGGAAGGCGACCGAGACCTGATAGCGGGCGACCCACCAGCCCGCGAGCACCACCAGCAGACCGCTCGAGGCGACCACGACCTCCGGCCAGCGCCATCGGTCGGGTCGGTAGACCGTGCGGGTGACCCGGCGCCCGGCCAGGCTGAGCCCGCCGACCGCAGCACCGACGCCGAGCACCAGCATCGTGACCGCGAGCCAGCCCGGCGTGGTGCCGTCGAGCACCGCGTAGACGCCGACGCAGAGGCCGACGAGCGAGACCAGCATGAGGGTGGAGGTGACCCGACGTGCGCCGGCGCCGACATCGGCGGTGCGCCCGTAGCCTCGGGTGTCCATCCCCGCGGCCAGCGCCATCGACCGCTCCAGCGCGTCTTCGAGCACCGGCACCAGGAAGCGGCGCAGCCGCTTCACCCGAGACGTCGCCCCGGCCCGCAGACGCTGCGCGGCCCGCACCCGCTGCACCGACTCGGCCAGCTGCGGCAGCACGGTCACGGCGACCACGACAGCGGTGCCGATCTCGTAGAGCGCCGGCGGCAGCGACCGCAGCAACCGCTTCGGGTTGGCCAGGGCGTTGGCCGCGCCGACGCAGACGACGATCACGCCCAGCCGCATCCCGTCGTAGAGGCCGGCGAGCAGCGCTTCACGAGTGAGCGGCCCCAGCAACCGAATCCCCAGGACCCACTCGGGCAGCGGGATCTCGGGCAGATCGATGAGCACGTGACCCGGCACCGCGCCCAGCAGCACCCGGAACAGCACCCGGGTCGCCACGATGAACAGCGCGAAGCCGACATAGAGGCGGAACGCCTTCGCCCACGGCTGCTCACCCCGGCGGGCCATGACCACGACCGTCACCACCCCCACCAGGAGCAGGAGGAGCAGCGGGTTGGTCGTGAAGGAAGCGTACGCCGCCAGCCCGATCGCCCACACCCACCAGGCGACGGGGTGCAGGTCACGCGGCAGGCGCGCGACGGCGGCGGTGCGGATCACGGTGGTCATCGTCGGCGCCACCACACGACTCCGGCGGCGGCGAACAGCGCGAGGATCCCGGTCGGGGCGACCCAGGCGGGGAGCGGCTTCGGCGAGCTCTGCTCCGATTCCGGCTCGGATTCGGCGGCGTCATCCGGAGATAACTCCGGCGACGGGCTTGAGGGCGCCCCCACAGCACTCCCAAGCTCCGTCGCCGGAGCGGTAACGACATTGTCGTCTATCCACGTGAACGCAACACCCTGCCCGGAGGTCACGGCTATTTCGGTAACATTTCTGGAGGCGTAGCTCCAGGCCCCGGATTCGTCGGTGACCCACAGCGACCAGTAGGCGTCTGCGGGCGGCATCTGAGCGCATCCGGCCGCCTTCGGACGCTCGTCGACCCGGCACACGACACTGGGCATCGAGGTCACGAACGTGAGCCGATGCCCCGCTTTCTCGAACACGTCGGCACCGGTGTCGCCCTCCTCGGGCCGCACGCAGTCGACCTCCGGAGCCCCACCCAGCGCACGGGGCTCGACGACCACGGTGACGCCGTCGCACGCGTCGGCGGTCGACGCCGCGGCCGGCGGGAGGGCCGGAGAGAAGAAGAGTGCGGTGGCCCCGGCGAGAACCGCCAGGGCCACCAGCGAACGCACGCTCAGCACGAGCTCTTCTCGGTCGCGCCCTTGGGCAGCTGCTCGAGGGAGGGCAGCGCCTGCGCAGCCGCGAGACGATACATCCCCTCGGACTCCTTGGTCAGACCCTTCTCGTTGCCGTCGGTCAGCGCCGCGTCGTCGAACGCGACCGCGCCGGCGTCGTCACCGCAGGTCACGACGTGCTCGGCGACCCACGTGGCCGCCTTCTCGGCGGCCGCGTCCTCGTCGGCCTCGGCCAACGCCCAGCCGGCCAGGCCGGTGGAGTTGGAGTTGGGCACGTTTCCCGTGGCCGAGCTGAACGAGCCGTCCTTGGCCTGGGTCGACGTCAGCCAACGTACGCCGGCGGCGGCTGCCTTCTCGGCCTCGGTGGAGTCGACCTCCTGGAGGGCGAGCACGGCGAACGCGGTGGCGTCGACGTCGGGCACCGCCTTCGGGTCGGCGTCGCAGCCCTGGTCGGCCGCGGCGGGGTCGGGTGCGAACGTGATCCGGAACCAGCCGTCGGAGCACTGCTGCTCACCCAGGAAGTCGGCGGCGGCCTTCGCCTTGGCCGACTCGGCCTCGCCCAGCGCCATCACGGCGTAGGACTGCCCGATGGTGTTGGCGTAGTCGGCCGCCTTCTTGTTCTTCGGGTCGAGCTCGTCGGCGATGCGACCCGTCTCGGAGACGGCCTGTTCGAGCTGTTCGAGCAGCCCGGAGTCGGCCACGTCGGCCTCCTGCTGGAGCACCAGCGCCTTCGCGGTCGACCCGGCCGAGGTGACGGTGCCGAAACCGGGGCTGGTGTAGGCCTTCTGGTTCTTGGTGACCGCCTTGGCGATCGTCTCGACGTCGGCGTCGTGGCCGTCGACCTGAGCCAGCGCGATCCCGATGTCGGCGCTGAGACCGAAGTCGTCGGTACCGTACTGCGCGTTGCGGGCCACGCCGTCGGGCGCCTGCGCGACGAGCCAGTCGGCCACGCTCGCGGCCGTCTTGGTGTCGTACGCCTTCTCGTCTGCGCCGTCGGCACCGTCTGCGTCCTCGCCGCCGCAGGCGGCCAGCGACAGCGCGCTCAGCGCGACGAGAGCGGCGATGCCGCCCCTGATGGTCTTGTTCATGGTTCCTTCCCGCTGTAAGGGCGGGAGGCGCGGGGCCGACCCGCTGCGTTCCACGACAGCGACTGGTCAGACACGGCCGCGGCAGGTGCTCCGGCTCGCTCGGGCGGTCTCGATCGAGACGATCTCGATGGCCCGGGCCTACGGTTGCGGGTCAGCGCCGGGATTCGACCGGCTTCCCCCACCACGGCGTGTGTGGATGGTGCTCTGAGTTATCGGACCAATCCTACGGCGGCCAGGCGGACGTACGTCACTTCCTGACGTTGCGACGGTCGCCGACCGCGATCGCCGAGGTGCCCTCGTCCTTGAGCTCGAAGAGGTCGATCGCCTTGATGAGCTTGGTCCACGTGGAGTAGCCGTAGTTGCGGGGGTCCTCGGAGGACTGGTTGCGGATGCGGGAGACGACGGTGCCGACCAGTGCCCAGCCGTCGTCGTCGGCGGCAGCGTCGATGGAGTTGCGCAGCAGCTGGATCAGGCGTGCGTTGCCCTTGAGCGCCTGCCCGGTGGTCGCCGAGGACCGCTTGCGCGTGCGGCCCTCGCCGTTGGCGGCCTCGGTCTCCTCGTCGGCGTCGCCGCCGAGCTTCTCCACCACGGTGAACCGGGTGCAGGCGCTCTTGAACGGCGCCGGCGTCTTCTCCCGGCCGTAGCCGTAGACGGCCTGCCCCTTCTCCCGCAGGTAGTGCACCAGCGGCGTGAAGTCGGAGTCGGAGGAAACCAGCGCGAACGCATCCGGAGTGGCCGCGTGCAGCAGCTCGACCGCGTCGATGGCGAGCGCCATGTCGGAGGCGTTCTTGTGCGCAGTCAGGTCGAACTGCTGCATCGGCCGGATCGCGGCGTCGTGCAGCTCCCCGATCCACCCCTTGAGCTCGGGCTTGGTCCAGTTGCCGTACGCCCTCCGGATCGTCACCTCACCGTATTCGGCCAGGTCGTTGAGGATCGCGTCGATCTTGGCCGCGGGCGCGTTGTCGGCGTCGATGAGCAGGGCGATACGGAAGGGCTCGGTCACGGCGGACAGTCTGCCAGTGCCACACACCGTCGAGTCGGCTCATCCTGACCAAAACCATCGCCGAGTCGGCGCGTTAGAACGCGCCGACTCGGCGGGTTGGGTTGTCAGGACGAGCCGACTCGGCGTACGTCAGGCGAGCTTCTCCAGGATCAGCTCGCGCACGCGCTTGGCGTCGGCCTTGCCACCGGTCGCCTTCATGACCGCGCCGATGAGCGCACCGGCCGCGGCCTGGTTGCCGCCACGGATCTTGTCGGCGACCGCGGGCTGGGCGGCGATGGCGTCGTCGACCGCCGCACCGAGCTCGCCGTCGTCGGAGACGACGGCGAGACCACGGGCGTCGATGATCTCGGCGACGGTGCCCTCACCGGCGACGAGGCCCTCGAAGACCTGGCGCGCCAGCTTGTCGGTCAGCGTCTTGGCGTCGACCAGCTTCTGCACCTCGGCGACCTGAGCAGGCGTGACACCGAGCTCGGCGAGCTCGACACCGCGGTCGTTGGCCGATCGAGAGAGCTCGGCCATCCACCACTTGCGCGCGGCCTGCGCCGAGGCTCCGGCTGCGACCGTCTCCTCGATCAGCACCATCGCGCCGGCGGCCCACACGTCGCGCATCTCCAGGTCGGAGTAGCCCCAGGCGGCCTGCAGCCGAGCCCGCTTGACGGCGGGCGGCTCGGGCAGCGTGCCGCGGAGCTCCTCGACCCACTCGCGCGAGGGAGCGACCGGCACCAGGTCGGGCTCGGGGAAGTAGCGGTAGTCGTCGGCGTCCGACTTCGGCCGGCCGGCCGAGGTGGTGCCGGTGTCCTCGTGGAAGTGGCGGGTCTCCTGGAAGATCGCCTCCCCCGCGTCGAGGATCCCGGCGTGGCGCGACATCTCGAAGCGCATCGCCCGCTCGACCGAGCGCAGCGAGTTGACGTTCTTCGTCTCGGTGCGGGTGCCGAGATCGTCGGAGCCCTTGGGAGACAGCGACAGGTTGACGTCGCAGCGCATCGAACCCTGGTCCATGCGTACGTCGGAGACACCCAGACCCAGCAGGATCTCGCGCAGCGCGGCGACGTACGCCCTGGCCACGAGCGGTGCCTTGGCACCGGCGCCGGTGATCGGGCGGGTCACGATCTCGATCAGCGGGATGCCGGCGCGGTTGTAGTCGACCAGCGAGTAGTCGGCCCCGTGGATGCGACCGGTGGCGCCACCGATGTGGGTGGTCTTGCCGGTGTCCTCCTCCATGTGGGCGCGCTCGATGTCGACCCGGAAGGTCTCCCCCTCCACCTCGACGTCGAGGTAGCCGTCGTAGACGATCGGCTCGTCGTACTGGCTGGTCTGGAAGTTCTTCGGCATGTCCGGGTAGAAGTAGTTCTTCCGGGCGAACCGGCACCACTCCGCGATCGAGCCGTTGAGCGCGAGGCCGATCCGGATCGCGCTCTCCACCGCCTTGGCGTTCACGACCGGCATCGCGCCGGGCAGGCCGAGGCAGGTCGGGCAGACCTGGGTGTTGGGCTCGCCGCCGAACGTCGCCGGGCAGCCGCAGAACATCTTGGTGTTGGTGTTGAGCTCGACGTGCACCTCGAGCCCGAAGGCCGGGTCGTAGCGCTCCAGCACCTCGTCGAAGTCGACGAGGTCCGCGGCATCGGTCGCGGCGGTCATCGGGCCACCTCCAGCTTGTCGATCGAGAGCACCGAGCCGACGGCCGCCTCCAGGGCGGCACCGACGCGGTAGAGACGGGCGTCTTCGAGGACGGGCGCCAGCAGCTGCACGCCGACGGGCAGGCCGTCGTCGTCGGAGACACCGGCCGGGACGGAGATGCCCGGCGTGCCGGCCAGGTTGGCGGGGATCGTGGCCAGGTCCTGCATGTACATCGCCAGCGGGTCGTCGAGCTTCGCGCCCAGCGGGAACGCCGTCGACGGCGAGGTCGGGCTGACCAGCACGTCGACCTGCTCGAAGGCCTTCTTGAAGTCTTCGATGATCAGGGTGCGGATCTTCTGCGCCTGGCCGTAGTAGGCGTCGTAGTAGCCGCTGCTCAGCGCGTAGGTGCCGAGGATGATGCGGCGCTTGACCTCGTCACCGAACCCGGCGTCGCGGCTGGCCTTCATGACGGCCTCGGCGGACGGGGTCTTGCCGTCGGGCGTGACCCGCAGCCCGTAGCGCATCGCGTCGAACTTGGCCAGGTTGGAGGAGCACTCGGCCGGCAGGATCAGGTAGTAGGCCGCCATGGCGTGCTCGAAGCTCGGGGTGGAGACCTCGACGACCTCGGCGCCCAGCTTGGTGAGCAGGTCGACCGACTCGTCGAACTTGGCCATCACGTCGGGCGCCCAGCCCTCGCCCGCAAGCTCCTTGATGACGCCGACCTTGACGCCCTTGAGGTCACCGGTCGCGCCCTGGCGAGCCGCGTCGACGAGCCCGGTCACCGGGGTCGTCGTGGAGGTGGAGTCGAGCGGGTCGTGACCGCCGATGAGCTCGTGCAGCAGCGCCGAGTCGAGCACGGTGCGGGTCACCGGGCCGACCTGGTCGAGCGAGTTGGCCAGGGCGACCAGGCCGTAGCGCGAGACCGAGCCGTAGGTCGGCTTCACACCGACGGTGCCGGTCACCGCACCCGGCTGACGGATCGAGCCGCCGGTGTCGGTGCCGAGCGCCAGCGGCGCCTCGAAGGCGGCCACGGCGGCCGCCGAGCCACCACCCGAGCCGCCGGGGATCCGGTCGAGCTTCCACGGGTTGCGCGTCGGGCCGTACGCCGAGTGCTCGGTGGAGGAGCCCATCGCGAACTCGTCCATGTTGGTCTTGCCGAGGATCGGCAGGCCGGCGTTCTTGATCTTCGTGACCACGGTCGCGTCGTAGGGCGGGATCCAGCCCTCGAGCATCTTGGAGCCGCAGGTGGTCGGCAGGCCGGTGGTGGTCAGCACGTCCTTGACCGCGATCGGTACGCCGTCGAGAGCATGCAGCAGCTCGCCGTCGGCCCGGCGCGCGTCAGACGCGGCGGCCTGAGCGAGCGCACCCTCGGTGTCGACGTGGAGGAAGGCGTGCACGTCACCGTCGACTGCGGAGATCCGGTCGATGTGTGCCTGGGTCAGCTCGACCGAGGTGGTCTCCCCCGCGGCCAGAGCCTCGGAGAGCTCGGCGGCGGTCTTCTGGATCAGCTCGCTCACTGCTCGTCCCCCAGGATCTGCGGCACCGAGAAACGCTGCTCCTCGACGGCGGGCGCCCCGGAGAGCGCCTGCTCCGGCGTCAGGCTGGGCGTGACGACGTCCTCACGGAAGACGTTGGTCAGCGGAAGCGGGTGGGAGGTGGCAGGCACGTCGTCGCCGGCAAGCCCCTGGATCGAGGCGACGGACTCGAGGATCACCTGCAGCTGTGGGGCAAGGTGATCGAGCTCGGCGTCGCTGAGGTCGATGCGGGCGAGGTCGGCCAGGTGCGCGACCTCGTCGCGGGTGATTTCTGGCATGTCGCACATCCTAGGCGGCAGCGCCCCCAACTCTCACCTCGGCCGGGCCCGGTTCGGCGGAGTTTCCCGCTCGTCCAACCGATCGGTGGTCCCACCGCGTCCTCATCCCTGACAATCGGCTCGAGAGATCGGATGGATCGATGGCGAGACCGCCAACCCAGCAGCAGTTCGACGAGTTCGCCCAGGTCGCCTGGCCGCGGCTCTATCGGACTGCCTACCTGCTCGTCGGCGACCACGCCAGCGCGGAGGATCTCGTCCAGACGGCGCTGGCCAAGACCTTCGGCAGCTGGGGCCGGGTGCGCACGCTCGAAGCCGCCCCCGCCTACGCCCGGCAGGTGCTGTTCAACACCGCGATGACCTGGTTCCGGAAGGCGTCGTGGAACCGCGAGCACCCCACCGAGGTGCTCCCCGACCCCGGCCACGAGAGCGACCCGACCACCCGCTCGGTGCTCCTCGACGCGGTCGCCGCGCTGCCGCCGCGCCAGCGCGCCGTCGTGGTCCTCCGCTTCTACGAGGACCTCGACGTACGCCGCACCGCGGCCCTCCTCGGCTGCTCGGAGGGCACGGTGAAGAGCCAGACCTCCTCCGCCCTCGACAAGCTCCGCACGATCCTCGGCGACCCGACCCTCACCCTGGAGGTGACCCAGTGACCGACAACGACCTGCGTACGCTGCTCCGCGACGCCGCCGACGAGGTGGCTGTTCCTCGCCTGGCCACCGACGAGCTCCACCTCCGCACCCGCACCATCAGCCGCCGCAGACGAGCACGCTGGGGGGCCGGAGCCGCAGCCGTGGCGATGGCCGGCGTGCTCGGGGCGTACGCCCTGAGCGGATCGCTCCGCGGCGACGAGCCCCACATCGCCGCCGCCGTGGGCGACCCCCGCGGCTGGGCGGTCGCCGAGGGCGCCAGCGTCCACTTCGGCGACGGGAGCGTGGTGACCTACGGCGGCTCCGTGAACGACCTGCGCTACACGTCGGTCGGCATGCTGGCACGCAGCACGCAGTCCAACACACGCCTGTCGCTGATCACGACGGCCGGCGTCGAACCGCTCGACCTCGGTGACGTGAGCGACCGGCTGATCGGCACCGCCCCCGACTCCCCCTATGTCTCCTGGACGGTCGCGGACGGTGACGGCTGGCTGGTGCGCGTCGTCGACCTCGGCACCGGCGAGAAGGTCGCCGACGTCCCGATCACCGGGAAGTACACCTGGGCCGGCTGGAAGACACCGCCGGTCGCCGTCGACGGCGAGCACGCCTACGTCGCTCTCGACGACCGCACCCTCGACGTCGACTGGCGCGCCGGGCGGGTCTCCACCTCCAAGGGGCTCCCGGGCAGCTACACCACCGAGGTGATCGACGGCCGGGCGGTGACTCAGGACGCCCGTGGCACGACTCAGCGGGTCGTCGAGGTCGCCACGGGCGAGGTGCTCCTGACCGTCCACTCCTCCGACTTCCCTGCCGACCTGGTCAGGCTCAAGCTCTCCCCCGACGGCAACCGTGCCCTGGCAACGCCCTACGTGACGTGCGACGAGAACGACGAGTGCCGCTACGACATGGCGACCGCACCGATCTACGACCTCGCTCAGGGCACCGAGACCGCGGTCGCGCTCGACGACCGGATCGGCTGGACCCCCGAGGGGCACCTGATCCGCGTCGCCGGGACGAAGGTGGAGGTCTGCGACGAGGTCGGTCAGGAGTGCGCCGATGCGCCGATCACGCTGAAGAAGCGCGTCGACACGATCAGCGGGACGATGAACCAGTCCTGACCGCTCGCCTCAGAGTCCGTCCGGACCGCTCTCCAGCAGCACCTTGAACGCTGCCTCGTCGAGGATCGTCAGGCCGAGCTCTTCGGCCTTGGCGGCCTTGGAGCCGGCGCTCTCGCCGACCACGACGTAGTCGGTCTTCTTGGAGACCGAGCCGGACGCCTTGCCGCCGCGGCTGATGATCGCCTCCTTGGCACCATCGCGGGAGAAGTCGTCGAGGGAGCCCGTGACGACGACGGTCAGGCCTTCGAGGGTGCGGGCGACGGACTCGTCGCGCTCGTCGGCGAGAGAGACCCCGGCCTGCCGCCACTTCTCGACGATCTCGGCGTGCCAGTCGACCTGGCGCCACTCGACGATGGCCTCGGCGATGATCCCGCCGACGCCCTCGGTGTTGGCGAGCGCTTCCTGGGAGGCGGCCCAGATGGCGTCGAGGGTGGCGAACTCGGTGGCCAGCGCGCGAGCGGCGCTCGGGCCGACGTGGCGGATGGAGAGCGCCACCAGCACTCGCCACAGCGGCACCTGCTTGCGTTCCTCCAGGTTGGCGAGCAGGCCCACGGCGTTGGCGTTGAGCACCCGCTCGCCGGCCCCGGCCTCCTTCTCGGCCTTCTTGGCCGCCCGGGTGAAGAACGACGTGGTGGCGAGCTTGTGCTCGTCGAGGTCGAAGATGTCGCCCTCGTTGGTGATCACCTCGGCGGCCAGCAGTGCGTCGGCCGCCTCGTAGCCCATCCCCTCGATGTCGAAGGCGCCACGCCCGGAGGCGAAGAAGACCCGCTCGCGCACCTGCGCGGGGCAGCCGCGGTGGTTGGGGCAGCGCAGGTCTTTGTCACCCTCCTTCTGCTCGGCGAGCGTGGTGCCGCACGCGGGGCACTCGGTGGGCATCACCCACTCCGCGAGCCCGTCGGGACGCAACGGCAGCACCGGGCCGAGGATCTCGGGGATCACGTCGCCGGCCTTGCGGAGGATCACGGTGTCGCCGGGGCGTACGTCCTTCCGCCTCACCTCGTGGGCGTTGTGCAGCGTCGCTCGCTCGACGGTCGAGCCGGCGACCTTGGTGGGCTCCATGACACCGAAGGGCGTGACCCGGCCGGTGCGGCCGACACCGACGTCGATCGCGAGCAGCTTGGCGTTGACCTCCTCCGGCGGATACTTGTAGGCGATCGCCCACCGCGGCGCACGGCTGGTCGAGCCGAGGCGGCGCTGCAGCGAGATGTCGTCGACCTTGATCACGACACCGTCGATCTCGTGCTCGGTGACGTCGTGGCGGTGCTCGCCGAAGTAGCCGATGAACTCCTCGACCTCGGCGAGGCTCCCCAGCACCTTGACCCGCTTGGAGGTGGGCAGGCCCCACGCCTTCAGGGCGTCGTAGGCGTGCGACTGGGCGACCGGCTCGAAACCCTCGCGAGCCCCGATGCCGTGGCAGACCATCCCGAGCGCACGGGTCGCGGTCACCCGTGGGTCCTTCTGGCGCAGCGATCCGGCGGCGGAGTTGCGTGGGTTGGCGAACATCGACTTGCCGGCGTCGACCAGCGACGCGTTGAGCTTGTCGAAGGCCTCGATCGACAAGAAGACCTCGCCGCGCACCTCGACCAGGTCTGGCACCGGGAACTCCTCGGTGCCGTTCAACCTGTGCGGGATCGAGGAGATCGTGCGTACGTTGGGGGTGACGTCCTCCCCCGTGGTGCCGTCGCCGCGGGTCAGCGCGCGGGTCAGGCGGCCCTTCTCGTAGAGCAGGTTGATGGCGAGCCCGTCGACCTTGAGCTCGCAGAGCAGCTCGGCCCCGCCGGCGCCGTCCTTGGCGACCCGGGCGTGCCAGGCGGCGAGCTCTTCGAAGGAGAAGACGTTGTCGAGGCTCTCCATGCGCCGCAGATGGTCGACGGCGGTGAACTCGGTCGAGAAGGTGCCACCGACCTTCTGGGTCGGCGAGTCGGGCGTGCGCAGCTCGGGGAACTGCTCCTCGAGCTCGTTGATCCGCCGCCACTTCTGGTCGAAGTCGGCGTCGGAGAGCGCCGGGTCGTCGAGCACGTAGTAGCGGTAGCGCGCGTCCTCGATCTGCTCGGCGAGCTCCTTGTGCTCGGTCTTGTGCTCCGCGGCTGCCGCCGTCACGTCTTCGTTCACAGGGCTATCTTGCACAGGGCTATCTTGCCTGGTGCCGCCGACAATTTTCCGGCGCTATACCCACCCGGGCGTTTTCCTGTCCGGACCAGCACAAACACCACTCGACGCCCTCAATATCGACGCAACCGATCAACACCTGGGTGACGTGGGTCACCAACTGGGTCGAAGCAGGCTACTTTGCTCCGGCGTCGGGCGAGGCGGACCGACGCCACCCCCACGGACTACCGCCTTGTGAGGTCTGCAGTGCTTTCTCGGCTCGTGGTGACGCTGACGACAACCCTCGTGCTGCTGCTGGCGCCAGCCGGCTCCGCCTACGCGCTCGGCCTGGGCAGCGTCTTCTCCGACGCCGAGGTCGACATCAGCCTCGTGGAGCAGTCGAAGGACCGAGTCGTCATCGACGTACGCGGCACCGGCTACAGCGGCAAGACGCTCGAGATCGCGCTCAACCCGAGCGGCTACCTCGGCTCGGGCACGCGCAGCACCTTCATCAAGTCGGTCGCCTACGATCCCGGCGGCTCCGAGGACTGGAGCTCCCGGTTCACCCTCGACGCCGCCCAGATCGCCCAGCTCGAGCCCGACACCAGCTACCAGATCATGACGATGCGGGCGAACGGCCGCGACGTGCTGAGCTCGGGCGACACCCGGACGACGAAGATCCCCTTCGACTTCGACCAGCTCACCCAGCCCGAGAGCTCGCCGAGCCCGCAGCAGCCCGGCGGCGGTGCCGACGGGGCCGGCGGCTCCCCGTCGGGTGACGGCTCGGGCGGTGCGTCCGGGAAGACCGGCCGGGGCACCACGGGTGAGACCGGTTCCGATGGGGACGGCGCAGGCGTTGGGTCCGCCGAGAAGGACGAGAAGGGGTCGACGGACGACACCGAGAAGTCTCCCTGGAAGGCCCCCGAGGAGCCACCCACGACCACGGGCATCGAGCTCGGCGGTGCCGAGCGCTCGGTCGACGCCGGCGACGTCATCCGCGCCTCCGCGTCCGGGTTCGAGCCCAACGAGACCGACATCAAGGTCGTCGTCTACTCCACGCCCATCGTGCTCTCGACCAGCGTCAAGGCCAACGGGCACGGGGTGGCGTCCTGGTCCGGCCGACTCCCCCAGGACATCGGCCTGGGCAAGCACACGCTGACCTTTCAGGGGTCGGTGGACCGCGGGGTCACGTTCATCGTGACCGGTGCCCCCGCCGACGGCGAGTGCGCCGACGGCGCCTGCACCAAGGTCCCCACCACGCAGCAGACCCCTGCGGCCGCCTCCGCGGGCGAGAGCAGCTCGATGGGCTGGCTGACCTGGGTCATCGTGGCGGTGATGATCGCTCTCGCGGCCCTCGCGGGCACCATCGCGATGCTCTCCGGTCGCCGCCGCTCCGACCCCGACGACTGGCACGACCCGCGTCACGACCCCCGGCACGGCCAGCGTCGTGCGCACTACGCCGAGCCCGGCTACGCCTATCAGCAGCCGCGCGGCGAGCATCCTTCGCGCCGACAGGTGCCCGACCAGCTTCCGCCCGACCAGCTTCAGCAGAACCGCTATCGACCGACCCACGCCCAGCCCCCGCAGCCTCAGGCCCAGCAGCAACCGCAGCCGAGTCACCGTGGTCAGCCTGCCCCGCCACCGGCACAGCGTCAGCCGCCGCCGCAGCCGGGCCAGCAGTCGGGACGGCAGTCGGCCAGGCGCCAACCAGCCAGGCGGCAGCCGGCTCAGCAGCCGCCGCAACCGCAGCCGCAGCAGCCGGCACAGCACAAGCCGCGACCGCCGGAGTCGTTCGCTCCCCCGAAGCAGCGGGCCGAGGCGTTCGCGCCCTGGCGCTGACCGAGCACCAGCGGCGCGACACCACTGGCCGATCAGCACTAGCCGATCAGCGCCTCGCCCTCACGCGCGGTCTCGGCCGACACGGTCGGCCACAGCGTCTCCAGCGCTGACTCGAGCCCGGCGAGCACCGGGTCGAGATCGTCTCCCGGGAACGGAGCGGGCGCCTGGTGGCGTACGACGGCACAGAACGCACGGCGCTCGCCTTCGGCCGGGTAGCAGCGGGTCATCTCGGCACGGCCCTCGGCCCAGCCGTCATAGCCGTCGGAGTCGCCCTTCGAGCAGGTCAGCGCCTTGGGGCACTTCCGCTTGGCCGCGGGCAGGCCGGGGGCATGGATCGCGGTGATCGTGCTGCCGTCGGCGCGGGTGCCGGTGACGCCGAACGCGCCCTTGCCGAAGCCTGCGGCGTCGGTCTTCTCGAAGGAGTCGATATCGGCGTACGCCTCGGTCTCGTGCAGCCCCGCGGCGATCGCCGCTGCGGTCAGCGCGACCTCACCCGCACCGTTCGACCCGGTCTCGGGAAAGCCCTTGACCTGGGCCCTGGTCATCTCGGCGGTCGTCTTCGTGCCGAGCCGCGGGTCGGTGACCAGGGCGACCAGGTCATCGACGCTCACGTCGAGATCGAGGCGGCGAGGGTCTTTCGTGATGCGCTCGCCGAGGTAGGCGGCCCGCCGCTCCTCGCCGTCATGCTCGTAGGAGACCATCACCTGTCCCGGGGTGCCGTCGCTGGTGGCGAGATCCCAGGCGAGCGTCGCCGTGCCGCCCTCGGCCTTCACCTCGACACAGCCCGCCATGCCCTGGTGGCACCAGGCCGAGAGCAGGTCGTCGTCGACCGCTCCGGCCTTGACATCCAACGAGTACTCCGTGCCCCACAGGAGCACGGTGCCGACCTCGTCCTGCGCGAAGTAGAGGTCGCCGCCGTCGAACTTCGTCGGCTCGATGTCGACGTGCTCGAGCGTGACCGCAGCCAGCGCTTCGGGGGTGGCCGGCTTGTTGCCCGGCTTCAGGTCTGCCGGGTCAGGGCGAGGGTGCGCCGAGGCGCTCTGCTTGCTCCCCGCGTCGCCCGGCTCCTTGGCCTCCCTGCTGCCGCAACCGGCGAGCAGAGTCGCCGCCACCAGCGCGACGACTGCTCGCCGGCCCATCCCCCGTCGTCCCATGACGGGGAATCTACGCCAGGTGACGGGCACTTTCGCCGAGGATGCGCGAGACCGTCCGCGCCCACTGCCAGTCGGCACCAGCCAGTCCGCACGCCGGGGTCAGCACGATGTCGTGGGACGCATCGAGCCCGAGCATGTCGAGCCAGCGCTCCACGGTCTCGGTGACCGTCTTGTCGGTCGGAGCGCTGTCGGGCGCGAGCGCGGGCACGACGCCGAGGGCGACCGTGTCGCCCGCCTCCAGCGAGCTCGCCAGCTCGTCGTGGTCCGCAGCCGAGAGCTGAGCCAGGTCGACGCTGAGCCCCTGGGCCCCCGCCGTGCGCAGCAGGCCGAGCGGCGTGCCGGGCGCGCAGGAGTGCACCCACGGCGTCGCACCTTCGTCGGCGATGGCACCGAGCACCCATTCGAGCCCCTGGGAGGCCTCGGGGAGATCGATGCTGCGGTGCTTGCCGAAACCGGACGCCGTCGGCACCTGGGCGTTGAGCACGGCGGGCAGCGCCGGCTCGTCGACCTGCACGATCACGTCCTGCGCCCCGGGGAGCCGGCGGCGTACGTCGCGGATGTGGGTGCGTACGCCCTCGGCCAGCGCCTGGGCCAGCTCGCGACGCGCGCCGTGGTCGGCAAGCAGCTTGTCGCCGCGCGGGCGCTCGACGGTGGCGGCCAGGGTCCATGGGCCGGTGACCTGGACCTTGAAGGCGCCCCCGCCCGCGACCAGCGCGGAGTCCTGCGCCAGCTCCTCGAGCGTATCGAGGTCTTGAGCCAGCAGGCTCCGGGCTCTGCGGTGGTCGACGCCCGGGGAGCCGCCGGTGCCGGTCAGCCGCCAGCCCGCGGGCTGCAGGTCTGCGTCGAGCCCGTCGAGGACGGCCAGCGCGCGACCGGTCATGTTGGCGATCGCGCCTCGCGCGGGCAGCTCGGGCAGATAGGGAAGGTCGGCGAGCTCACCGAGCACGACCCGCACGGCTTCCGGATAGTTCTCTCCGGGCAGCGAACCGACGCCGGTGGCCCTCACGCCTCGACCATCCTGCGGGTCTCGGCGATCGTCGCCGAGCCGACCACCCGACTGCCGTCGTAGATGACGGCCGCCTGACCTGGGGCGATGCCGTAGGCGGGATCGATCAGCTCGATCCCGACCGCACCGTCGACGGGGTCGACGCTGACCCGCGCACGATGCTCGGTGCCGTGCGCGCGCAGCTGGACGGTGCCCTCCAAGACACCCTCGGGCGCCCGACCGGCCCACCGCGGCCTGATCCCCGAGAGCCGGTCGACGGCCAGTTGCTCGCGCGGGCCGACGGTCACGGTCGCGGTGACCGGCTCGATGTCGAGCACGAACCGTGGCTTGCCGTCGGGTGCGGGCTTGCCGATGCGGAGGCCCTTGCGCTGCCCGATCGTGTAGGCGTACGTGCCCTGGTGCTCGCCCAGCACCTCGCCGGACTCGTCGACGATCGGTCCGGACTCGTTGGGCGCGCGGTCACCGAGCTTCTCGCGCAGCCAGCCCGCGTTGTCGCCGTCGGCGACGAAGCAGATGTCGTGGGAGTCGGGCTTGTCGGCGACGAGCAGGCCGCGGCGGGCCGCCTCCTCGCGCACCAGCGGCTTGGGCGTGTCACCCAGGGGGAACAGCGAGTGCTTGAGCTGCTCCTGGTCGAGCACGCCGAGCACGTAGGACTGGTCCTTGCCGTCGTCGACGGCGCGGTGCAGCTCGACGAGGCCGTCGCCGCCCTCGCGCAAGGTGGCGTAGTGACCGGTCGCGACCGCGTCGAAGCCGAGCGCGAGCGCCCGGTCGAGCACGGCGGCGAACTTGATCTTCTCGTTGCAGCGCAGGCACGGGTTGGGGGTGCGCCCCTCGGCGTACTCCGACATGAAGTCCTCGACGACGTCCTCGTGGAAGCGGTCGGAGAGGTCCCAGACGTAGAACGGGATGCCGATCACGTCGGCGGCGCGGCGGGCGTCGTTGGAGTCCTCGATCGTGCAGCACCCGCGGGCGCCGGAGCGGTAGGACGCCGGGTTGCGCGAGAGCGCCAGGTGCACGCCGGTGACGTTGTAGCCGGCCTCCTTGGCGCGCGCGGCCGCGACAGCAGAGTCCACTCCCCCGGACATGGCGGCCACCACCCTGAGCGGCGCGGTCCCCATCTCGGAGCTCATCTCGGCCCCCATCAGCGGTTCAACCCTGCGGCGCGCCCGCGCTCGACGGCCGCGCCGATGGCGGCGACGAGCCGATCGACCTCGTCGGCGGTCGTGGTGTGACCGAGCGAGAAGCGAAGCGAGGAGCGCGCCTCCTCCTCGGTCTGCCCCATCGCGAGGAGCACATGAGAGGCCTGAGGTACGCCGGCCGAGCATGCCGCTCCGGTGGAGCACTCGATCCCGGCAGCGTCGAGGAGCATCAGCAACGAGTCGCCTTCGCACCCGGGGAAGGCGATCTGGGCGTTGTTGGGCAGCCGATGACGACCGAGCGGTGCCAGCGGCGGACCGTTGAGGTGTGTGCCGGGCACCCGGGCCAGCACCTGCTCGACCAGCCGGTCGCGCAGCTCACCCACCCTGCTCGCGTACGCCTCCTGCTCCTTGACCGCCAGCTCGACCGCTGCCGCGAACCCGGCGATCGCCGCCGTGGCATGGGTGCCGCTACGTACGTCTCGCTCCTGGCCACCTCCGTGGACCAGCGCGGTCAGCTCGAGCTCGCGCCGCACCACCAGGGCGCCGGCGCCCACCGGGCCGCCGAGCTTGTGGCCGGTCAGCGAGAGCGCGTCGACGCCGCTGCCCGCGAAGTCGACCGGCACCGCCCCGACCGCCTGCACCGCGTCGGTGTGCACGGGGATGCCGTGCTCGGAGGCGATCTCGGCGATCTCGGGCACCGGCTGCAGCGTGCCGACCTCGTTGTTGGCCCACATCACCGAGATGAGCGCAACCGAGGCGGGGTCACGCTCGATGGCGGCCCGCATCGCAGCGGCATCGACCCGGCCGGTCGCGTCGCACGGCACGAGCTCGATGTCGGCGCCCTCGGTCGTCTCCAGCCAATGCAGCGGGTCGAGCACGGCGTGGTGCTCGACGGCGGTGGACAGGATGCGAGTGCGCGCCGGGTCCTGGGCACGGCGGGCCCAGAAGGCCCCCTTGAGCGCCAGGTTGTCGGCCTCGGTGCCACCCGAGGTGAACACGACCTCCCCGGGACGCGAGCCGAGCGCGGCCGCGATCCGTTCTCGAGACTCCTCCAGCACCCGGCGCGCGCGCCGACCTGAAGCGTGCAGCGAGCTCGCGTTGCCGACCTGCGCCAGCTCGGCGGTCATCGCCTCGATGGCCGCCGGGGCCATGGGGGTGGTGGCGGCGTGGTCCAGATAGACGGTCCGGGGAATCATCGTCTACCAAGGATACGGCGCATCGGGCCTACCCCACGAACCGTCGACCTCGGCCGGCGGACGCAACCTGACGTTCATCTCGACTCCCTAGGTTTGGCGCCATGTCGCAGGGATTCCGTGAGTACATCGACAACCTGATCACCGAAGGTCACCTGATCGGCGAGGATCACGACGACGACCCGGTTCTCCTGGATCCCTCGGGCCGCGCCGTCGACACCTGGCGCGAGAACTACCCCTACTCCGAGCGGGTCGCCCGCGAGGTCTACGACGAGCAGAAGTACCTCCTCCAGGTCGAGCTGTTGAAGTTCCAGCGCTGGAACAACCGGGTCGGCGGCAAGCACGTGCTGATCTTCGAGGGCCGCGACGCAGCCGGGAAGGGCGGCACGATCAAGCGGTTCATGGAGCACCTCAACCCCCGCTACGCACGGACGGTGGCGCTCTCCAAGCCCTCGGACCGCGAGTCGCAGCAGTGGTTCTTCCAGCGCTACATCCAGCACCTGCCGACCGCCGGCGAGATGGTCCTCTTCGACCGCTCCTGGTACAACCGCGCCGGCGTCGAGCGCGTGATGGGCTTCGCCTCCGACGACCAGTACGAGCAGTTCATGCACCAGGTGCCGCTCCTGGAGCAGATGCTCGTCGACTCAGGCATCACGCTCACGAAGTTCTGGTTCTCGGTCGCCCGCTCCGAGCAGCGCACCCGCTTCATCATCCGCCAGATCGACCCCGTACGGCAGTGGAAGCTCTCCCCGATCGACGTCGAGTCCCTGGACAAGTGGGACTCCTACACCGCCGCCAAGGAGGAGATGTTCCGCCGCTCCGACACCGACTGGGCCCCCTGGACCACCATCAAGTCCAACGACAAGAAGCGCGCCCGCCTCAACGCGATGCGCTACTTCCTCTCCACCCACGACTACGACGAGAAGGACCCCTCCATCGTCGGCGCCCCCGACCCACTCATCGTCCAGCGCGGCATCGACGCCGTCGGCGACTGAGGCTTCCCCGGCCTCAGCCGGGCCACGAGAAGCGCGTCAGGTACGTCGCGATCCTCTCGTCGAGCGCCGCGGCCTCGTCACACTGGAGCGGATGGACCGAGACGTACGCAGCAACGAACGCCCGGCGCACCTCGACCGGTGTCGGCCGCCAGTCGTGATAGCGCGTCCCGAGAAGGACGGCGGCCTGGGCGAGATCGTCCACGCGGCGCCGGTAGCTCGACTCCTCCAGATCGAGGACCGCCGCGATCCTCTCGCCTGACCAGATGATGTTGGCCGACCGGAAGTCGTTGCCGACCAGCTGGGTGCCCGGCGCCGGTGGCTCGATGCTGGGGATCGGCTCCGGGTAGTCGGCCATCGCCGCGTGCATCCGCGCCAGCGTCTCGCCCGCCGCCGTCACCTGCACCGGGTCAGCGATGTCCAGCAGCTCTCCCGCGATCACCTGCTGGAGTCCGAGCGAGAACCCGTCGACCTCCACCTGCAGGCTGCCGTCGAGAGCCGGCTGCGGCGCCGAGACAGGTATCCCGCGCTCGTCCAGCCAGACCGACAACCGAGCGATCGCCGCCAGACGCTCGAACACTTGTGGGCGCATCGACCACTTGGCGATCATCCTCCGGCCATCGACGACGACCCATGCCAAGCAGTTGGCGTCGCTGATCACCAATCGCTCGCAGACATCCACCCTCAGCGACCAGTGCTCTGCCAGGACCTTGTCCAACCAGCCGGTCGCCTCTGTCGCCGAAGCGAAGCCGAACCTCTCGGTGAGCATCTCGCGAGGGTCTGCTGCCTCCCAGAGCATGCTGATCGGCGTGATCGCATCTCCGGCCTCTGTCACGGGGCCAGTCAAGCAGGCGGGTAGGGCGTCAGGAGATGTTGCGTGGTGCTCGATCGCGGGTGGTCGGTGGCCGCCGACCCGTTCTTGGAGGGTCTTCTCGATCTGGCTGGTTATCGGGGCGGCGGCAGGGGTGTGGCGCGGGGATCTTGGGTTGGGTACGGGGTTGGGAGCCCGGGGCCGAAGTCGTGGGGCCCGCGGGTGTGGGTTGGCGGGGACTGTGACAGAGGGTCTGACCTTGTGAACTGTTCACAAGGATTGGGGCGGGTGCCAGGTAGGCATCAGCTTCGCCGAATGAACCGAACCCGTCCATCCGGGAGCCGCTCATGCCCATAGCTGGGGTCATGGATCCGGCGGTGGTCGCTCGGACACAACAGGACCATGTTGGCCAGGTCCGTCTTCCCGCCTTCGGACCAAGGTTTGAGGTGATGGGCCTCGGTCCAGGCCGCTGGAGCATCACAGTCTTCGGCCTGACAACACTTGTCCCGTAGCCGTAGCGCTCGGTGTTGGATCGGATGCGCCAACCTGGCGGTTCGACCTAGGTCGAGGATCTCCGAGTCGGTGCCCAACACCACCGGGACCAGGTCCGCATTGCACGCCATCCGGCGGGCCTCAGCTGCGGTGATCTGATCGCCATCGAAACCCAGGGCAGCTGCGCCGAGATCCTTGCGGAGCTGGTCGAGGCTCATGGTAATGAACACCGTGGTCGCGTGCCCACCATGGCGGGGCAGGTTCTCCACGTCGTAGGTCTCGACCACGCGGGCGAAAGCCTGGCCCAGCAGGCGCTCGTAGGAGACTTTGCGGCCCTTGTCCTCGGCCGACCACTTCCTCGGCTGCGCCAACGAGTCCAGCATCGTGCGTAGACGCATCCCGACCGCACGCGAGACACGGGCATGGATGTCGACAGTGCCGTCACCGTTGTCACGAGCCCGGAAGAACGTACGCCGCTGCGCCTGCTCTTCCTCCCGCTGCAACGCCTTCGACTCGGCGGCCTCGAAACGTTCCGGGTCGATCTCGGCCAAGATCCGCTTGCCCACGATCCGCAGCTCGTTCGCGGTCAACCGGGTCGCATGATCGACCAACAGCTTCTCCGCAAGCGCCAGATCTTCGGCGCTCGCAGCAGGGTCGGTTTCGATAGCATCGAGCGCATTGGTGATCACCCGGGCCTTGTCCTGCGACACCACGCCATCGGCCAGCCCGGCGGCCACGATGTCGTACTTCGCGACCGCGCCGGCCAGCTTCACCCGCGCCCGACCGACTGTCTTGTCGACCAACAGATCGGCACGCATCCAACCCGACGCATCCTTCGCACCAGTCTCCTCGGCGATGTCACCAGCCGACGCGAGCACCCGCAGCGCGAGCGCAGCCTGCTGCGCCTTCAAGATCTCGAGCCGCGCGAGGACGTCCTTCTTCTGACTCGTACGCCAATAGCCAGGGTCCATTGCAAGCAGATCACCGAGAGCGGTTTCGATGTCCACAAGAGCAGCCGAAACCGGGTCACGAGGGCTGGTGCCCCAATGGTCGACGTGGTTCTCGACGCTCATTGCTGACCTCCTCTCAAGGCGCCCTTCGGATACCCTTGATTTTACTCTTTACCGACCAGTAGATCCACCTATTTCCGCAGGTCAACACGCCTTTTCCGCGGCAGCGAATCAGCAGCAACGCCTCCCGGCCACACCGTGGCCGCCGCCCCGATAACCAGCCAAATCTTTTCTCGATCTGTCCCGGAGTCCAGGACCACCGAAGGTGGCCGGCGAAGCCGGCGGCCGCAGGCCGTCCTTGACGCCGGGCCAGATCGAGAAGACCCTCCAGGAAAGGGCCGGCGGCCAACATCCCCACAGAACCCGACATCCCCACACAACAACAGCTACCGTCCGCAACCATGAAACCCCTAGGCCCCGTCCCCTGGCCCCCAGCCCCGATCGTGACGGAACGACTAACACTCCGAGAGACCAGACCAGAAGACAGACCAGCCCTGGCAAAGCTCCTCTCCGACGAGCGCGTGCAGCACTACCTAGGCGGCCCGCAGCACACCCGCGAAGAGCTCGAGCAGCTGATCCCAGAGGATCCGAACACCAGGCCAGGCATCTTCGCGGTCGAGCACGAGCACCGGTTCATCGGAAGGGTCACGGTGCAGCGCAGAGACCGATCCTGGCCTCACCACGTGCGCGAGGAAGGCGACGAGGTCGAGATCGGCTACGAGCTCTTCCCGGAGTCATGGGGCCAGGGCCTCGCCGCGGAGGCCGCCAGCGCGGCGATCGCCTGGATCGAGAAGACGCTCCCGGGCGAACCGATCGTGCTCACCACGCGGGTCGCCAACGTACGCTCGCTGCGCCTGGCCCAGCGCCTGGGGTTCGTCGAGGTCGAGCGGTTCACGGCCTACGGCGCCGAGCAGTGGTTCGGCCACCTCGACCCTCGGGGTCAGGCGTCGGTCTCCAGCATGTTGGCCGTCCACAGCCCGAGCCCGAGCGGGAGCAGCACTCCCCAGGTGGGGTGAAGCTCGGCGAAGTCTCCGGGCGTCTCGCCGACGAGGGCCAGCCAGCACAGCAACGTCGCGATCGCCCCGAAGCCTGCCACCACGCCGGCAGCGGCCCGAGCCGCGCCGGCCCGGTTGACGGCGATGACGACAGCCAGGATCACGGCCACGATCACGAACAGGATCGCCAGATACAGAACAACCGTGAGCCAGCCGAACGCCGAGGGGATCTCCCCGGAGTCGTCACGGACCTGGCCGATCCACCCGATCGCCGCCCAGGCGGACAGCGGCCGGTCGGCATCCGAGTCGTCCTCGGTGACCCGGACCATCGGAGTGGCGAGGGTCGCGATGGCCAGAAGCAGCACCCCGATGAGCTGCGTACGCCGCAACCGGGATGCGGTCTCCTCGTTGCCTCGAAGCGCGGTGCGGATGAGACCGTCGGAGCTGTTCGTCACCCGCTCAGGTTAAGCGACCTCAGTCCGCCGGGGTGCCGAGGTAGGCCAGCAGCGCCAGATGGTCGGAGCCGGGCACCTCGACGGTGTCGGTGGCGAGCGCGACGAGCCCGTCGCCGATGAGCACGTGGTCGATGGCGGCCGACGGCGGAAGCGGGATGCCCGCGAAGCCCTGGGTCGGCCAGGTCGGCTGCCACCCGGCGTTGCTGGCTCGCGCGGCATCGTGCACCTGCGCGGCCTCGAGCAGTCGCCGGACCGTGTGGTGGTCGAGGGAGGCGTTGAGGTCGCCCAGGATCAGATCCGGCTTCTCCTCGGCCGCTGCCTTGCGGATGATCTCCTGCTCGGCCGGCCACTCGGCCACCGTCGGCGCGGCCGGGTGGGCGACGAGCACGCGCCACTCCCCCACGTCGGCGACCCACGACCCCATCCGGGTCTCGAGCTTGCGTTCCTTGGTGATCGGGCGGTCGGCGAAGAGCATCGTGCCGCGCGTGCCCGGCGCGGCCTGCCCCACGCGATAGGGCAGCTGGTCGCCCAGCGCCGCCGACAGCTTCGGGAAGGCCTCCGGGGTGATCTCCTCGACCGCCAGCACGTCGACCTTCTGCGCGCGCACGGCCTCGACCACGGCGGCCGGGTCGCCCTTGCCCTCGAAGAGGTTGGTGGTCATCACCGTCAACGGCTCACCGGCGCTGGTCTCCCGCGACCCGGCGTAGAGCGGCGCCTGCCAGGCCAGATGCACCACGAGCAGCAGCGCGACCACGCCGGCGAAGATCGCGAACCGGGTGCGTCCGCGTCCGACGGCCATCCACACCAGCACGAGGATCGCGATCAGGCACAGGGCGTAGAGAGCGATGGCGAACGGCGTGAACGCGGCCAACCGCACCGCCCGCAGGTCGGTGCTCGCCGATGCCCGGGAGAACGTGATCGCCAACGCGGGCACACCACAGACGACGAGCACGCCCCACGCCAGCGCGAGCGGCACCCACCGTGCGCGGCTCACGAGGTTCGCTCGCTCACAGCACCACCATGTCGTCGCGGTGGATGACCTCCCGAGCGTACGCAGCGCCCAGGTTGGCCTCGAGATAGCCGGAGGACCGTCCGGCCAGTCGCGGGATCTCGTCGGCGTCGTAGTTCACCAGACCGCGCGCGACAGGTGCGCCGGACGGGTCGACGACGTCGACCGGGTCGCCGGCGTGGAAGGGACCGGCCGAGCCGGTGATGCCGGCCGCGAGCAGCGAGGCGCCACGATCGGTGATCGCGGTGACCGCGCCGGGGTCGACGGTGATCGACCCGACGGGCTCGGTGGCGTGCTGGAGCCACAGCAACCGGGCCGGGCGTCGCTTGCCGACCGCGTGGAACAAGGTGCCGACCGGCTCGCCCGCGAGCGCGGGGGCGGCCTGGGCAGCCGAGGTCAGCACCACCGGCACACCGGCCTCGACCGCGATCCGGGCGGCCTCGAGCTTGGTCACCATGCCGCCGGTGCCGACACCTGCGGCGCCGGCCTTGCCGATGGTCACCCCGTCGAGGTCGTCGAGCGAGGCGACCTCGTCGATGCGCTGCGAGCCCGGGTCCGACGGCGGCGCGTCGTAGAGCCCGTCGACGTCGCTGAGCAGCACCAGCAGGTCGGCCTTGACCAGGTGGGCCACCAGCGCCGCGAGCCGGTCGTTGTCGCCGAACCGGATCTCGGAGGTGGCCACCGTGTCGTTCTCGTTGACGATGGGGAGCACGCCGAGGTCGAGCAGCTTCGACAGCGTCGCGTCGGCATTGCGATAGTGGGCGCGACGGTTCAGGTCGTCGACCGTGAGCAGCACCTGACCTGCGATGATGCCGTGCCTGGCGAGCTCGCCGGTATAACGGTGCACCAGCAGGCCCTGGCCCACGCTCGCCGCGGCCTGCTGCTTGGCCAGCGCCCGCGGACGCCTGGCCAGCCCCAGCGGCGAGAGGCCGGCCGCGATCGCTCCCGAGGAGACCAGCACGACCTCGTGCCCCGCGGCCCGGGTCTTGGCGAGCACGTCGACCAGACCGCTCACCCGGGCAGGATCGATGCCGCCCTCGGCGGTCGTCAGCGACGAGGAGCCGACCTTGACGACGATCCGAGAGGCCCCGCTCACCTGGGCACGGTTCACTCCGACCCCTTGGCCCCTGGGTCGTCCTCGGCCCAGTCGGGGTCGTCGTCGCCACCGATCTCGTAGGCCACCGGGCCCGCGCCGTCACGTAGGCGCCGGGCGACGTCGGCGCGCGCCTCGAACTCCTCCTTGGTCTCCATCCCGGCATCGATCTCGCGGCGTCGCGAGGCCGAGGGGCGCTCCTCGTAGAAGCGCTGGTCCTCGCCGCGGCGACCGAGCATCTCGGCGCCGGTCTCGATCGAGGGCCGGAAGTCGAAGACGACGGAGTTGGCCGGGTCGCCGATGACGACGGTGTCGCCCTCCTGGGCACCGAGCTCGACCAGGCGCAGCTCGACGCCGAGCCGGTTGAGCCGGTCGGCGAGGTAGCCGACCGCCTCCTCGTTCTCGAAGTCGGTCTGGCGCACCCAGCGTTCGGGCTGCGGCCCGCGTACGAGGTATTCGCCGAGCTTGGAGACCTTGACCGTGAAGCCGCCCTTGCCCTCGGCACCGGCCGGGCGCAGCACGATCCGGGTGGGCTCGACGACCGGCAGGTCCTTGCGGGAGTCGGCGACGAGCTCGGCCATCGCGTAGATCAGCTGCTGGGTGCCCTCGCCCGAGGCGGCGGAGATCTCGAAGACCTTCAGGCCGCGCTTCTCGAACTCCTCGATGGTCATCTGCGCGATCTCACGACCGTCAGGCACATCGACCTTGTTGAGCGCGACCAGGCGCGGGCGGTCCTCGAGACCGCCGTGGCGGGTGAGCTCGTTCTCGATCACGTCGAGGTCGTCGATCGGGTTGCGGCCGGGCTCGATGCTGGCGGTGTCGATGACGTGCACGATCGCCGCGCAGCGTTCGATGTGGCGCAGGAACTCGTGACCGAGGCCGCGACCTTCGCTGGCGCCCTCGATCAGGCCGGGCACGTCGGCGACGGTGAAGATGGTCTCGCCGCCCTTCACGACACCGAGGTTGGGCACCAGGGTGGTGAACGGGTAGTCGGCGATCTTCGGGCGGGCGCGCGAGATCGAGGCGATCAGCGACGACTTGCCGGCGCTCGGGAAGCCGACCAGGCCGATGTCGGCGACGACCTTGAGCTCGAGGCCGATCTGCCGCGCCTCGCCGGGCTCGCCGAGGAGCGCGAAGCCGGGAGCCTTGCGCCGTGCGGAGGCCAGCGCCGCGTTGCCGAGGCCGCCTCGGCCGCCCTCGGCCACGACGAGCTCGGAGCCCGGGCCGACCAGGTCGGCGAGCACGTTGCCGTTCATGTCCGTGACCACGGTGCCGTCGGGCACGGGCAGCACCAGGTCTTCCCCGTGCACGCCGTTCTTGTGGTCACCGGCCCCCTGGCCGCCGTTGGAGGCCTTGCGCTTGGGGCTGTGGTGGTAGTCGATCAGCGTCGTCACGTCGGGGTCGACCCGCAAGATGATGGTGCCGCCCGGACCGCCGTTGCCGCCGTCGGGACCGCCCAGCGGCTTGAACTTCTCGCGGTGCACAGACGCCACGCCGTGCCCGCCACGACCTGCCTCGACGTGGAGGGTTACGCGGTCGACGAACGTGGGTACAGCCATACCCCAACCCTACCGACGGCACGCCTCACAGTTGTTATCCGCGAGCCGCCCTGCCCGCGTCGGCACTAGGTTGTGTCCATGCGCACAGGAACAGTGATGTGGCCGATCGAAGACTGGCCGGAGATGGCCCGGCGATGGGTGGAGGCCGAGGAGCTCGGGTTCGAGACGGCGTGGGTCTACGACCATCTCGCCTGGCGCGGACACAGCCCGTGGGAGGAGGCGTTCACCTCGCTGGCCGCCGCCGCGATGTGCACCACCTCGATCAGGCTGGGCACGCTGGTGACCTCCCCCAACTTCCGCACCCCGATCCCCACCGCCGCCGCGATCCGCAGCCTCGACCGGATCTCCCAGGGCCGGATCACGATCGGCGTCGGCGCCGGCGGCGACGACCACACCTCCGACGGCGACGTGCTCGGGCGAGAGTTCACACCTCGCGAGCGGGCCGACCGGTTCGCGGAGTGGACCCGGGCGCTCGACACGATCTTGAGCGACTCCCCCGTCACCATCGACGGCGAGCACTGGCAGACCCGCGAGGTGAGCGTCAGCCCCGGTCAGGTGCAGCAGCCGCACGCCCCGCTGTGGCTCGCCGCCAACGGCCCCCGCGGGATCCGGCTCACCGCCGAGGTCGGCGACGGCTGGATCGCCAACCCCGGTGGCGATGACCCCAAGGCGTACGTCGCCGAGCGGCTCGACCGGCTGCGCGATGCCTGCGAGGCGCAGGGGCGTGACTTCGAGGCGATGCCGAAGCTGTTCATGAGCGGCTTCACCGACGAGCCGTGGACCGAGTCGGCCGACGCGTTCGAGGATCTCGCCGGGGCCTACGCCGAGATCGGCATCACCGACATCGCGGTGCACTGGCCGCGCCCCGGCACCCGCTGGGAGATGTCGCGAGAGGTCTTCGAGGCGATCGCCGAGCGCTCGGCGTCCCTGTGATCCTTCGCCGGGCCGAGCGCCTCTGAAATACGCGAAGGGCCCTCTCCCACAGGAGAGGGCCCTTCGACGAGGCGTAGCTCAGGCGTCGCCCGGGACGATGTTGATCACCCGGCGGCCGCGGCGCTTGCCGAACTCGACCGCGCCCTGCTGGAGGGCGAACAGGGTGTCGTCGCCACCGCGACCGACGTTGGTGCCCGGGTGGAAGTGGGTGCCGCGCTGGCGGACGATGATCTCGCCGGCGTTGACGACCTCGCCACCGAAGCGCTTCACACCGAGGCGCTGGGCGTTCGAGTCGCGACCGTTCTTGGTGCTTGCCGCACCCTTCTTGTGTGCCATCTCTTCAGTCCTTAGTGAGTCTCGACGCCGGAATCAGGCGTTGATCGCGGTGACCTTGACCTGGGTGTACTTCTGACGGTGACCCTGGCGCTTCTTGTAACCGGTCTTGTTCTTGTACTTCTGGATGATGATCTTCGGGCCCTTGGAGGCGCCCACGATCTCGCCGGCGACCGAAGCCTTGTCGAGGCCGCTCGTGGTGACGGTCTCACCGTCGACGAGCATGACGACGGGCAGCGTGACCGCAGCACCGGCCTCGCCGTCGAGGCGGTCGATCTCGATGACGTCGCCGACGACGACCTTCTGCTGCTTGCTGCCAGCCTTCACGATCGCGTACACCGCGGTCTCCTTCATGCTCCGAACTCAAAGTCTCATGTATCCCACAGCACGACGCACCCGGCCCCGAAGCGATAGGCGCGGGCGGATGCCAGCAGGAATGGCGCACTGCGCACGCCGAGGTTCAATACTACGTACGCGACCAGGTAGCCGCAAAACGCCGCGGCGCAGTCCTCGCGAACGCTGTGGGGACATTGTCCACCATCGGGTCACCGAACCGGCCACCGGGCGCCCGATCCGGTGCCGACCCCTGCACATCGGGCACGATTCCGGGCAAGATGTCGCACATGACAACCTCCGGGCCGCCGATCATGGCCTCATCTCCGGCGAGCGAGGGCATCACCGCGCACAGCGCGGAGGCCCGACAGGAGGAGATCCTGGCGCGGGCGCGCACCGCCGGGCGGGTGGCGGTCACCGAGCTGGCGCCGGCGTTCGAGGTGAGCGTGGAGACGATCCGGCGCGACCTCAAGGTGCTCGCCGACCGGGGCGTGGTGGAGCGGGTCTACGGCGGCGCGGTCGCGCTCGAGAGCGGCAGCTTCGAGACCTCGCTCGAGTTCCGGGCGGGCCACGACGTCGACGAGAAGCACCGGATCGCCCGGGCCGCGACCCAGCACCGGCACGGAGCGGAGACGATCTACATCGACGAGGGCACGATGCCGCAGTTCCTCGCCGAGGAGATGTTCGGCGGCGGCCCGGCGACGATCATCACGCCCTCGCTCCCGGTCGCCACCCGCCTGGCGGCCGACCCGCAGCTCACCGTCATCGTCCTGGGCGGGCGCGTGCGCACCATCACCCGCGGCGTCGTCGACCAGTGGGCGATCCGGATGCTGGAGGACCTGGTGATCGACCTGGCCTTCATCGGCGCCAACGGCATCTCCCGCGAGCAGGGGCTGACCACGCAGGACCCGTCGGTCGCCGCGGTGAAACGCACCGCGATCCAACGCTCGCGCCGCCGGATCTTCTTCGGTGCGCACACCAAGTTCGGCGCCTCCAGCCTGTGCCGTTTCGCAGACGTACGCGACTTCGAGCTGCTCATCACCGGCACCGAGCTCTCGGCCACCGACGCCCGCCGGTTCGGGGCGCTCGGGCCCAAGGTCGTCCGAGCCTGAGCCCGCACCCGACACCGGCCTGACACCGGCCTGGCAGCTGGCCCGAGACCGGGCACGAACCGGGCACTGACCCACCACCGACCGGGCTAGGGGGTCGGGCCCGAATTACGCCATCGTGGTCCGTGACGACAGTCACACTGCAAGGAGGCAGATCGATGCGGGCACGGAGACGGACCTCCGCAGCGCTGACGGCACTATCTCTGGCCACCGTCTTGTTGACGGCGTGCGGGACCGGTGGTCTCGGCGCGGGCGGCACGAGCGCGGGCGAGCACAGCATCACGGTGCTGATGGTCAACAACCCCCAGATGCTCGAGCTCCAGGAGCTCACCGCGGAGCACTTCACCGAGAAGACCGGGATCGAGGTGAACTTCGTCGTCAAGGTCGAGCAGGACATGCGCGACACCGCGAGCACCGAGTTCGCCAACCAGTCCGGCATCTACGACGTGGCGACGCTGTCGAACTTCGAGATCCCCTACTACGCCGAGGCCGGCTGGATCTCCGACATGGAGAGCATCGCCGACGACCCCGAGTTCGACCAGGACGACATCCTGCCGCCCATGACCGAGGCGCTCTCGGCCAACGGCAAGGTCTACGGCCAGCCGTTCTACGGCGAGTCGTCGTTCCTGATGTATCGCAAGGACCTCTTCGAGAAGCACGGCATCGAGATGCCGGCCAACCCGACCTGGGAGCAGGTCGCTGGCTTCGCGGCGAAGATCGACAAGGCGGAGAAGGACATGCGCGGCATCTGCCTGCGCGGGCTGGCCGGCTGGGGCGACAACCTCGCCTCGATCACCTCCGTGGTCAACACCATGGGCGGCACCTGGTTCGACGAGGACTGGAACGCCCAGGTCGACAAGGGCGGGTTCAAGAAGGCCGCCAACTTCTACGTCGACCTCGTGCGCAAGCACGGTGAGGCCGGCGCCGCGACGTTCTCGTTCCCCCAGTGCCTCAACGCCATGCAGCAGGGCAAGGTCGCGATGTGGTACGACGCCACCTCCGGCGCCGGCCCGATGGAGGCCGAGGAGTCCCCGGTCAAGGGCAAGGTCGGCTACGTCGCCGCCCCGCACGAGCAGACCGAGAACGCCGGCTGGCTCTACACCTGGGCGTGGGCGATCCAGAAGTCGTCCCAGCACCAGGAGGACGCCAAGAAGTTCGTCACCTGGGCCTCCAGCAAGGAGTACGAGGAGCTGGTGATGGCCGACACCGAGCACGACACCGGTGGCCCCACCAACGTGCCCGCCGGCAAGCGCGCCTCCACGTATGAGAACCCCGACTACCTCGAGGTCGCCGGCTCGTTCGCGACCCCGACGATGAACGCGATCAAGAACGCCCAGGCCGACAACCCGGGCCTCCAGAAACGTCCCTACAACGGCATCCAGTTCGTCGGGGTCCCGAGCTTCACCGACTTCGGCACCGAGTGCGCCAAGCAGCTCTCGAGCGCCATCTCCGGCTCGAAGACCACCGATGCCGCGCTCGAGCGATGTCAGTCGTTCGCCCAGGAGTACGGCGACGTGCAGAAGGAGAAGCAGTGATGGCCTCGGTGACCGCAGATCTCCCCGCAGCAGCGAAGCCGGCCGCGTCGCGGCCGCCTGAGGCGTACAAGAAATGGGGGCGGGAGTCGTGGAAGCGACGCGCGCCGCTGCTCCCCGCGCTGGTCTTCCTCATCGTGGTCACGCAGCTGCCGTTCGTGGCGACGCTGGTGATGTCGTTCATGAGCTGGAGCGCGCAGCCCGACGCCCCGGAGAAGTCCTTCGCCGGCCTGGACAACTTCAAGACGGTCTTCACCACGGCGGCCTACCGCGGGGCAGTGCTGACCACGATCGAGATGACCGTGGTCGTCGTGGGAGTCAGCGCGCTGCTCGCGCTCGGGATCGCGATGCTGCTCAACCACGCCTTCATCGGGCGCGGCGTCGTGCGCACGATGATGATCGCGCCGTTCCTGATCGTGCCGATCGCGGCCGCGGTCTTCTGGGGCAACGGCATCTTGATGACCGGGTTCGGCCTGGTCGACGGTGTGCTCGGTCAGCTCGGGGTGCCCGGCGCCCAGGACATCGCCTTCCTCACCGACCATCCCAAGCTCGCCATCGAGATCGAGCTGATCTGGCAATGGACGCCGTTCATGATGCTGATCCTGCTCGCCGGGCTGCAGTCGCAGGACCCGGAGGTGCTGGAGGCCGCGAGCATCGACGGCTGCAACGGGTGGCAGACGTTCGTGCACATGACGCTGCCCCACGTACGCCGCTATCTCGAGCTCTCGGTCGTGCTCGGCACCATCTTCATCGTGCAGAACTTCGACTCGGTGCTGGGCATGACCGGAGGCCTGAACTCCACCAACATCCCCTACGCGGTCTACGAGACGTTCTACTCGGCCAAGGACTACGGGGTCGCCTCCGCACTCGGCGTCGTCGTGGTCGTCGGATCACTGATCATCGCCACCTTCGCCCTGCGCGTGGTGTCGTCCCTGCTCGAGGAGGAGAACTGATGAGCGAGCGCAACTGGAACCGCCAGCGGGTGGGGAAGATCGCCATCCCGCTCGCCGCCTGGATCATCGGCCTCATCTTCGTGACACCGATCCTCTACATGGTGCTGACGTCGCTGCACGCACCGCACGACGCGCAGACCTACCCGCCGAGCTGGGGCGCGCCGCTGACCCTCGACAACTACGGCGGCCTGTTCAGCTCCGCCAACCCGATCACCCCGGCGCTGATCAACTCGGTGATCACCAGCGTGATCTCGACGTTGCTGGTGCTCGCGCTGGCCATCCCCGCGGCGTACGCCCTGGCGATCCGGCCGGTGCGGCGGTGGTCGGACGCGATGTTCTTCTTCCTGTCGACGAAGATGCTGCCGATGGTGGCGGGCATCCTGCCGCTCTACCTGTTCACGACCCAGGTCATCAAGATGCCCGACAACGTGATCATCCTGATCCTGATCTACACCGCGATGAACCTGCCGATCGCGGTCTGGATGATGCGTTCGTTCCTGGCCGAGGTGCCGCCCGCGATCATCGAGGCAGCCTCGATCGACGGGGCCAGCACGATGCGGATCCTGACCCGCATCGTGGCGCCGATCGCGATGCCCGGCGTCGCGGCGACCTCGCTGATCTGCTTCATCTTCGCGTGGAACGAGCAGCTCTACGCCAAGGTGCTGACCTCGGTCGCCGCGCAGACGGGTCCGGTCTTCGTGAACACGCTGATCCAGACCGAGCACGCCTATCTGGCCGAGCTGGCCGCGGGCGCGACGCTGATCTCGCTGCCGGTGCTCATCGCCGGCTTCGCCGCTCAGGACAAGCTCGTCCAGGGCCTCTCCCTCGGGGCGGTCAAATGACGCAGGCTCGACTCACGACGGCCCGGCTCGGCGAGCTCTCGAGGGCTGTGGCCGTCCCCACCTACGACCGATCTGCCGTCACTCCCGGGATCGTGCATCTCGGGGTCGGTGGCTTCCACCGGGCCCACCAGGCACGCTACGTCGACGACCTGCTGGCCGCCGGGGCGCGCGACTGGGGCATCGTCGGGGTGGGGCTGCTGCCCCAGGACGTACGCATGCGGGACGCTCTCGCGGGCCAGGACCATCTCTACACATTGCTCGAGCGTTCACCGGACGGGAGCGTGCAGGGTCGGGTGATCGGCTCGATCATCGACTACCTCTTCGCCCCCGACTCCCCCGCCGACGTGCTCGCGCTGCTCACCGACCCGAAGATCCGGATCGTGTCGCTGACGATCACCGAGGGCGGCTACCACGTCAACCAGGCGACCGGCGGCTTCGACGCCTCCGACCCCGGTATCCGGGCCGACCTGGAGGCGGGCACCGAGCCGACGACCGCGTTCGGCTACGTCGTGGAGGCGCTGGCCCGCCGGCGTGCGGCCGGAGTGGCGCCGTTCACGGTGATGTCGTGCGACAACATCGCCGGCAACGGGGAGGTGGCCCGCAAGATGATGGTCGCCTTCGCGAGGCTGCGCGACCCTGAGCTGGGCGCCTGGATCGAGTCGGAGGTGGCCTTCCCCAGCTCGATGGTCGACCGGATCACGCCGGCGACCACCGATGCCGACCGGGAGGAGGTCGGCTGGCGGTTCGGCTTCGACGACGCCTGGCCCGTGGTCAGCGAGCCCTTCACCCAGTGGGTGCTCGAGGACCGCTTCCCGCAGGGACGCCCGTCCTTCGAGGACGCCGGCGTGCAGATGGTCGACGACGTCGAGCCCTACGAGCTGATGAAGCTGCGGCTGCTCAACGCCAGCCATCAGGCGTTGTGCTACCTCGGCTATCTGGCCGGCTACCGCTACGCGCACGAGGTCTGTGCCGACCCGCTCTTCGTCGACTTCCTGCTCGGCTACATGTCGCAGGAGGGCACCCCGACGCTGCCCGAGGTGCCCGGCGTGGATCTGCCGGGCTATCAGCGCGAGCTGATCGACCGCTTCGCCAACCCCCACATCCGCGACACGTTGGCGCGGCTGTGCGCGGAGAGCTCCGACCGGATCCCGAAGTGGCTCGTGCCCGTCATCTCCGCGCAGCTCGCCTCGGGAGGCTCGGTGCGCCGCTCGGCGCTCGTCGTCGCCGCCTGGGCTCGCTACGCCGAGGGCGTCGACGAGCAGGGTGCCCCGATCGACATCGTCGACAACCGACGGGCCGAGGTGATGGCCAGGGCGGTCGCCCAGCGCGAGGACCCGCTCGCCTTCCTCCGCTCCCCCGACCTCTTCGGCGACCTCGTCGACTGCCCTGAGTTCACCGAGCCGTACGCCGAGGCGCTGGCGTCTCTGCACACGATCGGTGCGCGGAAGACGCTCGAGGCCTGGTGAGGCCGCCTCACGTCTCCGAGCTCGCCAGCTCCTCGCCCAGTGCCGTACGCCAGTAGAGCACCTCGCGGCCCGCGCGACGTCGCATCACCACACCGGCGTCGAGCAGCACCCGCAGATGGTTGCCGACGGCGCCGACGGGCAGCTGGGTGAGTGCGGCGAGCTGGGTGGTGGAGCGCGGCGAGTCGAGGAGGGTGAGCACGCCGGCGCGGTTGGCGCCGATCAGCCTGGCCAGTGCCCGGGCCGGGTCGGCGCTGTCGCTGCCGGTGCTCGCCAGCGCCCCGGAGACGGGGTAGACGATCGCGTAGCGCTGCGGCAGGTCCCAGGCCAGCCAGGAGCCGTCACTGTGCACCGGCACGAACGAGAGCTCGTGGGCGTCGGAGAGGTCGCGGGTGGGCAGGTCGTAGCCGTCGACCTGCAGGATCCCGTCGCCCAGCCATCTCTTCTGCTTGGTGCCGAGGGTGGCGAAGACGCCTGCCCAGCCCTCGCTGGCCAGCTGGCTGGCACGGGAGACGATGTCGGCCTCCAGCACGCGCCTCCTGCGCGGCCAGTCGGCCTGCACGGTCGCGGTCCAGATCCAGCCGAGCATCGTGGCCACGGCGTCGTTGATCCCCGATCTCTCGACGGCGACCGGGAGATCGCCGGCGAGCTCGCGCAGCCCGGCGCGCATACGTGGCTCGTCCCAGGCGAGCACCTGGGCGAGCTCGTCCTCGAAGGTGGCGCCGTCGCCGAGCGGCGGCGGGGTCAGGAAGTCGGCCATCCAGCCTGGCCTGTCGCCGCGGCGCGGTCGCCACATCGTCGCATCGAGCGCCGCCAGCATCGGGTCGGAGGCCAGCAGGTCGCGGTACGCCTCGAGATAGGCGGCCCGGAACGACCGTTGCCACGGCGTGCCGTTGGCGTCGACCCGGCTGAGGATCGTCAGCGCGGCGACGGTCTCGTGGAGCGGAGAGACCACGAACCGGCTCTCGGCGAGCAGATCTGCCGGGATGACCCAGGTTCCCATCGGCCCAACCTTTCGCGTGTGTGCGAATCATTATCCATCGGGGTCTCAACCGTCCCAGACTTCACGGCATGACGAGCACCTCCGCCCAGCCCTCACCGACGACGTACGGGCAGCTCTTCGCGATCCCGGAGTTCCGGGTGCTCTTCCTCAACCGCTGTCTGGTGATGATCTCGGTGGCCGCCTCGTCGCTGGCGATCGGGACGGTGATGTTCGAGACCACCGGGTCGGCCTTGCTCAGCGCGCTCTCGATTTTCGGTGGACCACTGGTCGCACTGGTCGTCTCTCAGCTCTTCCTCGGCCTCTCCGACACTCTGCGCCCGCGCACCGCACTGATGCTGCAGATGACCGGCCCACTGGTGGCCAACGCGTTGCAGGCGGTGCCCGGGATGCCGTGGCAGGCACGGTTCGCGCTGCTGGCGATCCCCTACGCGGTCGACGCCATGCTCGCCGGCACCCAATGGGTCGTGATGCGCGACATCGTGTCCGGCTCGTCCTACGCGCTCGGCCGCTCGACGCTGAACCTCGCCGTCGGCGGGATGCAGGTCGTCGGCTACGGCCTCGGTGGCATCGCGCTGCTGTGGCTCTCACCGCAGACGCTGTTCGTGGTCGCGGCCGTGGTCAACCTGCTCAGCCTGCTCACGATGCGGTTCGGCATCAAGGACCGACCGGCCTCCGGACGTACGTCGGAGGGGGTCGTCGCCCACACCCGCCGGGTCAACCGGCTGCTTCTCGGCTCACGGGTCACTCGGCCGCTCTACCTCGCCGGCTGGCTGCCGAACGGGCTGATCGTCGGTTGCGAGGCGCTCTTCGTGCCCTACGGGCACGGCACGCTGGCGGGCTACCTCTTCGCCGCCGGGGCGGCCGGGATGATGCTCGGCGACCTCGGCACCGGCCGCTTCCTCACGATCCCGCAGCGCGATCGCCTCATCGGCCCGCTGCGCTACCTGCTGGCCGTGCCGTTCCTGGTCTTCTGGCTCTCCCCGCCCGCCCCGGTCGCGGTGACCGCGGTGTTCCTCGCCTCGGTCGGGTACGCCGCCTCGCTCCCGCTGCAGGAGCGCCTCATCACCCACACCACCGACGACATCCAGGGCCAGGCGCTCGGGCTCCAGGGCCAAGGCATGATGATCGGCCAAGCCGTGGGCGCCGGTATCGGCGGCGCTGTCGCCGGCTACCTCCTGCCCGGCCACGCCATGGGACTCCTCGCCGCGGTCTCGCTGCTGGTGACCGCAGGGCTCACTCCCGGCCTCCGCCGCTCCACACCGACAGCTCGGCACCCGTAGGCCTCCGTATGGCTGAGGCCGTGACGCTGCTCGCGTCGGTCACAACGCAGAAGCCCGGCTACCGCTGGTGCGGTAGCCGGGCGACATGAGCCAGGTCAGCTCTCGTCGGACTGCGCGGTGTCCCTGCTCACGCCACCTCGGGTGCGGGTCACGACCTTCGGTGCCGCCGCCGGGGCGGTGCTGTTGCTGGGCGCCGGAGCCTCGGACTTGGCCGCGGACATCACCGCGCCCTCACCCGTGCTCACGACCTCACGGCGGGCGCCACGACGCTGCCGGGTGACGACCTTCGGCGTGGAGTCGACCGGCTCGCTCGCAGCGGGCTCGGCCTTGGCCTCCTTCGCCGGCTCGGGCTTGGTGGGCTCGGGCTTCGTCGGCTCGGGCTTGGTGGGCTGGGTCGCCTTGGCGGCCGGCGCCTTCTTGGCCGCAGGCGCGGCCTTCTCCTCAGCAGCCGGCGCAGGAGTCGGCTCAGCAGTCGGCTCGGCCTTCGGCGTCTCGCCGGTGGAACCGACGACCGCTGCCAGGACCGGGCGACCGGTGTTGGCCGAGCGGCGCGTACGCGTGCGGGTGGTGACCTTCGGCGCGGCCGGCTCGGCCACCGGGGTCTCGGCGGCAGGCGCCTTGGCCGTCTCGGCGGCCGCGGCAGGCTCGACGGAAGCGGGCTCGGAGGCCTCGACGGGAGCGGCCGCCTTCTTGCCCCGACGCGAGCGCGAGCGGGAGCTGACCTTGGGAGCAGCCGGCTCGGCCGGGGTCTCCTTCGGCGTCTCGGCGGTCTCCTCGGCCGCGGGCTTGGCAGGCTCGCTGGAAGCGTCCTCGGACGGCTTCTCGGCCGCCGGAGCGGACGTCGCCTCGGGCGATGCCTCGTTCTGCCCGGCCATGGCCGCGAACTCAGCCGGAGTCGGGGTCTTCGCAGACTCCTCGGCGGCTTCGGTCTGCTGCTGCTCCGAACCGTTGTCGTCCTTGCCCTTGCCCTTGCCGCCGCGACCACCGCGGCGACGCGAACGCGGCTCGTCGGGGGCGACACCGGAGGACTTGCCGGGCTCGACCGGGTGCTCGTGGATGACGAGACCGCGACCCGAGCAGGCCTCGCAGTTCTCGGAGAAGGCCTCGAGCAGCCCGGTGCCGATCCGCTTGCGCGTCATCTGCACCAGACCCAGCGAGGTGACCTCGGCGACCTGGTGACGGGTGCGGTCGCGGCCCAGGCACTCGACCAGACGACGGAGCACCAGGTCACGGTTGGACTCGAGGACCATGTCGATGAAGTCGACGACGATGATGCCGCCGATGTCGCGCAGCCGGAGCTGGCGCACGATCTCCTCGGCCGCCTCGAGGTTGTTCTTGGTGACCGTCTCCTCCAGGTTGCCGCCGGAGCCGGTGAACTTGCCGGTGTTGACGTCGACGACGGTCATCGCCTCGGTGCGGTCGATGACCAGCGAGCCGCCCGAGGGCAGCCAGACCTTGCGGTCGAGGCCCTTCGAGATCTGCTCGTCGATGCGGTAGGCAGCGAACGCATCGGTCTGGCCGTCGTACTTCTCGACGCGCTCCTCGAGGTCGGGAGCCACCGAGTGGACGTAGTCCTTGACGGTCTCCCACGACTTCTCACCCGAGATCACCAGCTTGGCGAAGTCTTCGGTGAACAGGTCACGCACGACCTTGAGCGTCAGGTCGGGCTCACCGTAGAGCAGCTGCGGAGCGTTGCCGCCGGCCTTCTTCTCGATGTCCTCCCAACGCGTCTTGAGGCGCTCGACGTCGTGGGTGAGCTCGTCCTCGGCCGCGCCCTCGGCGGCGGTGCGTACGATCACGCCGGCCGTGTCGGGGACGATCTCCTTCAGCAGCGTCTTGAGCCGGTTGCGCTCGGTGTCGGGCAGCTTGCGCGAGATGCCCGAGGTGGTGCCGTCGGGCACGTAGACCAGGAAGCGGCCGGCGAGCGAGATCTGCGAGGTCAGCCGGGCGCCCTTGTGACCGATCGGGTCCTTCGTCACCTGGACGAGCACCTTCTGACCGGAGGTCAGCACCGACTCGATCTTGCGGGGCTGGCCCTCCTTCCAGCCGAGCGAGGCCCAGTTGACCTCACCGGCGTAGAGGACCGCGTTGCGGCCCTTGCCGATGTCGATGAAGGCGGCCTCCATGCTCGGCAGCACGTTCTGTACGCGGCCCAGGTAGACGTTGCCGATCAGGCTGGTCTGCGACTCGCGGGCGACGTAGTGCTCCACGAGCACCTTGTCCTCGAGCACGGCGATCTGGGTCAGGTCGTCGCGCTCACGGATCACCATCGTGCGCTCCACCGACTCGCGGCGGGCCAGGAACTCGGCCTCGCTCACGATCGGGGCGCGGCGGCGACCGGCCTCGCGACCCTCACGGCGGCGCTGCTTCTTCGCCTCCAGGCGGGTCGAACCCGACAGCGCGGTGATCTGGTCTTCACCGGTGCGGCTCTGGCGCACCTTGGTGACGGTGTTCTCCGGGTCGTCGCCACCATCGCCGGAAGCCTCGCCGGCGCGGCGACGACGACGGCGACGGCGCGAGGAGCTGCCGCCCTCGCCCTGCTGCTCGTCGGAGTCCTTGGCGTCCTTGCCGGACTCGTTGTTCTCCGCCTCGGACCTGTCGTCGTCGGAGGAGTCCGAGCCCTCGTTGTCGCCGTTGGACTCACCGTTGGAGCCCTTGCGGCGACGACGGCCACCGCGACGGCGGCGACGACGACCGTTGCCGCCGCCTTCACCGTCGTCGGAGGAGCTCTCGTCGGTGCCGTTCTCGTTGCTGTCGGCGTCGCTGGCGCTGGCGCCGGCCTGCTCGTCGGACTGAGCGGCGGCCGCGTCGGCGGTCTCGGTCTCGGTCGGCTCCGCCCGGCGTACGTCGCGCTTCTTCTTGCCCTTGGCCGGCGCCTCGGCGGGCGCGGTCTCGGCGGCCTCGGCCTCGGCGTCGGTCTCGGCGGGCGCCGGGGCAGCAGGCTCGTCGGCGGGCTTGGGCTCCGCCGTCTTGCGGGTGCGGCGACGGGTGGTCGTCTTGGGGGGCGCCTGGAACAGCATCGCGGGCGCGCCCGGACCGGACTGCTCGCCCTTCTCCGCCTCGGCGGATGCCTCGACCGCGGGGGCCTGGGCCGGGGCGGGAGCCGCGGCCGGGGTCTCCGCGGGGTTCTGGGCGGGGGTCTCCGCGGGAGCCTCGGCCGGAGCCGCCTCCGCAGCGGCAGCCTTCTTGGCTGTGGTCTTCTTCGCCGTGGTCTTCTTGGCGGTGGTCTTCTTCGCCGTCGTCTTCTTCGCGGCCGCTCGCTTGGCGGGCGCCTTCTTGGCGGACGCCGGAGCGGTCTCCGCGCTCTCGGCCGGCTCAGCGGCGGCCTCGGTGGTGGGGCTCTCGCCGGCGGCGGACTCGGGCGCCGGGGCCGCCGTCTTCTTGGTCGTACGCTTGCGGGTGGTCTTCTTCGCCGTGGTCTTCTTGGCGGGGGTCTCGACGGGGGCTTCCGCGTCGGTCGAGGGTGTCGCGGGGGTCGCGGTCACCGGAGTCTGCGCCGCTTCCGCGGGCGTCTCGGTGCTCTCGACAGGGGGCTTGTCGGCCATGCCGTTCTCCTCATCCAGGACCTTCACAGGTGCCGGATCGTCAGGTGCCGGGAAACGGGCGCTGCGCAGTATCTAGCGTTATCTCTACGTAGCGGCCGCATCGCGGCGCAAAGCTTGTCAGGGCGGCGACATCCACCGCAGCTGTGCGTCACAGAGTGCGGTTCCGTCACCTGCCGCGGTCGCTCGGCCGTCCGGGATCTTCCCGGGCGAGTCACTCTCACCGACTCGCTAGGCCCGCGTCGCGGTCTGGCGACGACCTACCCCCTGTGTGCCGGTGTGCGGCCCCGGAGGACCCACGCCGGCGAGGCGTCGTCGGACTTCTCCAACCTCGGGACGGACCCGAATGTTTGAGCAGTCGTCTCGGAGTATCGCATACACCCTGTCGACAGACCGATATCCGGCCGGTCTCCGAGCGGGGCGACTTTCAGGGAAGCTTCGCTTCTTTCATCTGTCGTGACTTGTAGACATTGACGATCACGACCCCGTCGAGCCACTGCGTGAGCCGCTCGGCCTCCGCCTTCAGCGCCCGCGTGCCGTCCTCCCCGATGTCGTGGCGCACGATCGGATGCACCTGGCCCTCCTGGTCCTGCGCCCACGCCCCGACGATCCGCCCGTCCCACCAGGCGGTGTTGCCGGCGTTGCCGTTGGAGTCGAAGAGGTAGGCGACATCCTCGCCGTCCAGATAGAAGCCGCGCTCCTTCCAACCCATGACCGTGGGGTCGAGGGTAGGCACCAGCGCCGCCCACGGCTCCGTCTCGGGCTCGGGGTCGGTGGCGATCGGGTCGTCGGGCAGCACCCATCCGGTGCCGCCGCCCTCGAGACCGACCTGGACCGCGCCGATCGTCGCGAGCGCTGCCCGCACGGCCGATTTCGTCGAACCGAGCCACCAGACCAGGTCCGTCTCGGTGCCCGGACCGAAGGTCCACAGCCACCGGCGGACCAGCTCGGCGTAGCCCTCGGCAGCGGTGAGCGGCACCGGCGTGTCGCCCAGCCACGACTCGGTCACGGTCCAGGCCGGCTTGTTCAGCCGCCAGTGGCCGAGATTGTTGGCGCGCATCAGATGCCCCTGGGCGGCGAGGGTGCCGATCACCCAGCGGCCGATCGGGAACTCCCCGCCCCACTTCTTGCCGGGCGAGCCCATCCGGAAGCGGAGGTCGAGCGCCGGCACCAGGTCGCGCAGCTGCGTCGACGTACGCGGCACGCCGTCGGCCAGCGCCGCCAGGGTCGCGGCGTAGGCGTCGCGCAGCCAGGCGTCCTGCTCCTCGACGACGCCGCCCGCGGTCAGCCACTTGTGGAGGTTCTTGCCCTCCTGCGCCGCCACCCTCGCAGAGGCGCTCCCCATCGCCGCGGGGAGCAGATCTCGAGGGAAGGCGAAGAGCGTACGTCGCATCGCCAGGTGCTTGACCAGGCTCCTGTCCTCGTAGAGGGCGTGCTCGACGTCGTCGATCCGGAGGCCATCGACCCGTGCGTGCAACGCGAGATGGACCGTCGCGGCCTCGGTCGCGTGCCAGACCGTCATCGCCTGCGTGGCGGTGCCGACATCGGCGTACCGGTGCTCGGGGGCGAGCCCGTGCCGGCGGGCCAGCCTCGCCCGGCGCTCGCGGTCGGTGACGGTCCTCATCGCACGCAGACTAGGGCATGCCTGGCGAATCCACGCCCGCTACGCGACGTTTCGCATCCGATCTGGCTGCGTTGCCGCCGCTCGACAGCCGCCAGGATGCCTTCGCAGCGGACGCCTGGCCAGATCGGCCCGAAACGCCGCTCGCGGCCGCCGTGTCTTCACCAGACATCCCCTAGTGGAGCGGGTCGCCGATCGTGCCGGTTTCCTCGTCGAAGACACCCTGGGTGAGCCGGGTGAGCAGCGGCAGGCCGCCGTGCTCGGGGCCGACCTTCAGTCCGCCGACGCGCTCGAGGCCGGTGACGACATCGTCGGGGCGCACCGTCGGGGTGCCGTGGCGCAGCAGCAGCTGCAGACGCGAGCCGCCCTCGCGCGGCGCGGCGCTCATGCGTACGACCGCTGCCCGGGCGTCGAACTCGCGCAGCCCCTTCTTGGTCATCCGCGAGACGGTCACCTCCTCGGCACCGAGGAACGCCTCGACCGCGGCCGCGGCGTCCTCCGGGGTCGCCGGGAGGTCGATGATCCACTCGCTGGCGGTCAGCAGGTCGGCCAGCGCGCCCTTCGGCGAGGTGGCCGTGTCGACGACGTCGAGCAGGTCGAGGCCCTCGGGCATGACCTCGTCGAGCACACCCTGGGTGGCACCCGGGTCGACGACCTCACGCAGCGCCAGCTCGACGTACTCGGCCTCGCTCGCCGCCCCGGTCGGCGCCGCTCCGGCGTAGGAGATCCGCGGGTGGGGGTTGAAGCCCGAGGAGTAGGCGACCGGGATCCGTGCCCGCGCGACGGCCCGCTCGAAGGCGCGGCTGAAGTCACGGTGGCTGGTGAAACGGAGCCGGCCGCGCTTGGCATAACGGATGCGGAGACGCTGGACCGGCGGGGCCTGCTGTTCGGGCTGCTGACGCACGGGGTCGATTATGTCGGTCGTCGCCGCGATTACCCATCTGGCGTACGCACCGGGCGATGCCCGAGCGAGTGCCCGAGCGAATGGCAGGCCAACGGAATGTAACGGTTTGCATACGGAAAATGGGAGACTCGCGCGGTGACCCGACACAGGGACAGGAATCGTTCGGCACGCTTCAAGGAGCTGCTGCCGATCTTTGCGATCGTCCTCACCGTCGGGGCGATCGCCGCCCTGACCGTGCTCGCGCCGCGGCTCGACCGGGCGGAGAAGGCCTCGGCCGATGCCTCCACGTCGCCGTCGGCCGAGCCCGCACCGACCACGTCGGGGTCGCCGAGGCCGCTGCCCGAGTTCAAGAAGCTGGCCGCACCGCCCGCGATCGCCAAGGTGCCGAAGAAGCCGAAGATCGACCCGTGCGCGGCCCCGCGCGACATCACCGTGATGACCTTCAACATCAAGGGCGGCAAGGTCTCCCCCGGCGAGCTCGGCGGCATCGCCGACGTGATCCGGGCATCGGGAGCCGACGTCGTGCTCCTGCAGGAGGTCGACCAGAACCGGCGCCGCTCGGGCAACGTCGACCAGCCGGCGATCATCGCCTCCCACCTGGGGATGCAGTCGGTCTTCGGCGCCAACGACTGGATCACCGACCGGGGCGGCTACGGCAACGCGATCCTGTCCCGCTTCCCGATCGACGGCTCCGGCAACACCCACCTGCCCAACCGCGGCGGCAAGGAGCAGCGTGGGGTGCTGCGGGCCGACATCATCGTCTCGGGGCAGCGCCTGGTCGTGTTCAACACCCACCTCGACCACACCTCCGACTCGTTGCGCCGCACCCAGATCGGGGCGGTGATGAGCAAGGTCGGTGCCTATGACGGCGCCAAGATCCTCGGCGGCGACCTCAACTCCGGTGCCGGCTCCGGGGTGCTGGGCGCCGTGCTGGGCTCGCTCTCGGACGCCGGCGCCTCCCTCGGCGCCAGCCACGACGGCGGCGGCCGCGTCGACTACCTGCTCCCCAACTCCTGGCTCGCCGCCGGCGACGGCCGGGTCTCCCCCACGAGGTTGTCGGACCACCACGCCGTCAGCATCGACTTCGCCGTCCGGGGCGCAGCCGACTGCTGAGATCGGTACGACGGAGCGTGAAAGACTTCCGGCCGTGATCGAACTCCGGCCTGCCTCCGTCGCCGACGTCCCCGCACTGATGATGCTGTGGGAGGTGGCGGCGGAGAACGACTCGCGGCCGAGCGACTCGTCCGCGAAGGTGGAGGCACTGATCGCGCGCGACCCTGACGCCTGCACGGTCGCGGTCACCGCGGAGGGCCGTGTCGTCGGCTCGCTGATCTCTGGCTGGGACGGCTGGCGCGCCCACCTCTACCGGTTGGCGGTCCACCCGGACGTACGCCGCCAGGGCCTCGCCCGCCGCCTCCTCGCCCACGCCGAGACCCGCCTCGTCGCGCTCGGCGCGGGCCGGATCGACGCGATGGTCCTGGAGGACAACGACCTGGGCCAGCAGCTGTGGAAGAGCTCGGGCTACGCACCCCAGCCCGACTGGCGCCGCTGGGTGCGCCCGGTCGGCTGAGGCCGGATCATCAGGTCGTACGCCTCCCGGAACCCGGCCCGCGCATAGAACGGGATCGACTTCTCGCTGGGGCTCAGCACGATGCGTACGAAGCCCTCGTCGTCGGCGTGCCCGGTCAGCGCCTCCAGCATCGCGGTGCCGAGCCCGCCGTTGCGGTGCTCGCGCCGGACGTAGAAGTTGGCCAGATAGCCCCACCGCGACTGTGCGCTGCCAGGCTTGGGCATCCGTGTGAAGACCAGCAGGTTGACCATCCCGGCGGGCTCGCCGTCGACGTAGCCCACCCAGACCCGTCGCTGCTCCTCGATCAGCCACTCACCGAAGCGGTCCTCGAAGCCCGGGTCGTCGATGGTGTGCTTCGCGATCTCCTCGCTCCAGGCTCTCCGGAGGGCCGCGAGCAGGTCCGTGTCTTCCGGCCCCGCCAGGCGTACGTCGAGTCTGTCGCTCATGGGCCGAACCTAGCCGCGGGAGCAGTCATTCGCGCGACGGCGCGGCCGGGCCCACCGTCGGGGCGGGAAGTTCGTGAGCCCCGACGAGCTTCCCGCCCCCCGCCGGCTACAGCCACCTCGTGATCACCGACCCGGAACCCGGCTGCCCCGGAAAGACGCGGCTACGGTGGAGGCATGCCACGGCCCCGCCACTTCGTTCACCACCTCGGCGTGTTCGCCGGCGACTTCACGGCCAGCGAGCGCTTCTACACCGCCGCCCTCGGCGTGCTGGACATCGAGCCCGGCTACCGCACGGACTCGATCGCGGAGTACTGGGCTCGTGACCACGACACCCCGAGCATCTCCCTCGAGACCGCGCCCTCCGAGGCGGACGTCACCCGAGGGCTGCACGTCGCCTTCGAGGCGCCGGATCGCGCAGCGGTCGATGCGTTCCACGAGGCGGCGGTCACCGCAGGTGGGACCTCACGCCACAGGCCGCGATTCTGGCCCGAGTACAAGGCGTACGCCGCCTTCGTCAGCGACCCCGACGACAACAACATCGAGGCGCTGGTGAAGGAGGCGAACCAGCCCCTCTAGACGACCGAGAGCGGCAGCAGCTTCTGACCCGTGGGGCCGATCTGGATGTCGGTGTTCATCTCGGGGCACACGCCGCAGTCGTAGCAGGGGGTCCAGCGGCAGTCCTCGACCTCGATGTCCGCACCGTCGGCGACGGCGAGGGCGTCCTCCCAGTCGGCCCAGAGCCAGTCCTTGTCGAGGCCGGAGTCGAGGTGGTCCCAGGGCAGGATCTCCTCGTACTCGCGCTCGCGCGTGGTGAACCAGTCGAGGTCGACGCTGCCTCCGGCCAGGGCGGTCTCGGCGGCGTTGATCCAGCGGTCGTAGGAGAAGTGCTCGCTCCAGCCGTCGAAACGACCGCCGTCGCGCCAGACCTGCTCGATGATCGCGCCGACGCGGCGGTCGCCGCGGGAGAGCAGGCCCTCGATGATGCCGGGCTTGCCGTCGTGGTAGCGGAAGCCGATCGCGCGACCGAACTTCTTGTCGGAGCGCACCACGTCGCGCAGCTTCTGCAGACGTACGTCGGTGGTCTCGTGGTCGAGCTGGGAGGCCCACTGGAAGGGGGTGTGCGGCTTGGGCACGAAGCCGCCGATCGAGACCGTGCAGCGGATGTCGTTGCGTCCCGAGACCTCGCGGCCCTTGGCGATGACCTTCTTGGCGAGCTCGGCGATCTGGAGCACGTCGTCGTCGGTCTCGGTCGGCAGGCCGCACATGAAGTAGAGCTTCACCTGGCGCCAGCCGTGGGAGTAGGCCGCACCGACGGTGCGGATCAGGTCTTCCTCGGTGACCATCTTGTTGATCACCTTGCGCATCCGCTCGGAGCCGCCCTCGGGTGCGAAGGTGAGTCCGGAGCGACGGCCGTTGCGGGAGAACTCGTTGGCCAGGGTGATGTTGAAGGCGTCGACGCGGGTCGACGGCAGCGACAACGACACGTTGGAGCCCTCGTAGCGGTCGGCGAGACCGGTCGCGACGTCACCGATCTCGGTGTGGTCGGCCGAGCTCAGCGAGAGCAGACCGACCTCCTCGAAACCCGACTTCCGGATGCCGTTCTCGACCATGTCGCCGATGGTGGTGATCGAACGCTCGCGCACCGGGCGGGTGATCATCCCGGCCTGGCAGAAGCGGCAGCCGCGCGTGCAGCCCCGGAAGATCTCCACGGAGAACCGCTCGTGGACGGTCTCGGCCAGCGGCACCAGCGGGTTGCGCGGGTAGGGCCAGGCGTCGAGATCCATCAGGGTGTGCTTGCGCACCCGCCACGGGATGTCGGGGCGGTTGGGCACCACGGCGTCGATCTGGCCGTCGGCGGCATAGGTGACGTCGTAGAACTTCGGCACGTAGACGGCGCCGGAGACCGCGAGCCGGCGCAGCAGCTCGTCTCGCCCACCGGGGCGACCGTCCTGTTTCCACTCGCGCACGACCTCGGAGATCTTGAGCACGACCTCCTCGCCGTCACCGAGCACGGCGGCGTCGAGGAAGTCGGCGATCGGCTCGGGGTTGAACGCGGCGTGGCCGCCGGCGAGCACCACCGGGTCGTCGTCGCCGCGGTCGACCGCGTGCAGCGGGATCTGGGCGAGGCTCAGCGCGTTGAGCATGTTGGTGTAGCCGAGCTCGGTGGAGAACGAGAGCCCGAAGACGTCGAACGCCTTCACCGGACGGTGCGCGTCGACGGTGAACTGCGGGATCGGGCCCTGCTCGTCGCCCTCACGCATGATCTTCTCGAGATCCGGCCAGACCGCGTAGGTGCGCTCGGCAGCGATCCAGTCGCGCTCGTTGAGCACCTCGTAGAGGATCTGGACGCCCTGGTTGGGCAGGCCGACCTCGTAGGCGTCGGGATACATCAGCGCCCACCGGACCTCGACGTCGTTCCACTCCTTGACGGTCGAGTTCAGCTCGCCACCGACGTACTGGATCGGCTTGGAGACCAGCGCCAGGCGCGGCTCCAGCCGGGGGAAGACTGACTCAGGGGCAAGGTCGCTCTGGGCGACGGTCACGATGGGCACCTCAAACCTCGGGAACGAACCATCCAAGCCTACGCCGCCCGCGGGATCCCCCACCAAACCTCGCGCCGCAGGACCAAGCCGGTCCGTGGATGAAATAGACCGTGGGGCCGCCCCTCCCGGGCGACCCCACGGTCAGTCTGATGTCGGCCTGATGTCAGCTCAGGATCAGAACAGGTTGGTGAGCAGCAGGTTCGGGGAACCCTCGCCCGGGTTGGTGACCACGTCGGGGGTGGCGGCACCGGTCAGGCCCTCGGCGACGGCGGCCGGGTCGGCCGTGGGGTTCGCCTCGAGGAAGAGAGCGGCGGCACCGGCGACGTGGGGGGTCGCCATCGACGTACCGGAGATGGTGTTGGTCGAGCCGTCGTTCCAGGCCGAGGTGATGTCGACGCCCGGAGCGAAGATGTCGAGGCACTCACCGGTGTTGGAGAAGTCGGCGGCAGCGTCGGCGTCGTCGGTGGCACCGACGGTGATCGCCTCCGGCACCGCAGCCGGCGACGAACCGCAGGCGTCGGCGCTCTCGTTGCCGGCCGCGACGGCGTAGGTCACGCCGTCGGCGATCGAGGCCTGCACGGCCTGGTCGAGGGCGGTGTCGGCACCGCCGCCGAGCGACATGTTGGCGACGGCCGGGCCGTCGGTGTGGTTCTCGGTGACCCACTCGATGCCGGCGACGACACCCTCGGTGGTGCCCGAACCCTGGTCGTCGAGGACGCGGACCGGAACGATCGTGGCCTCCTTGGCCAGACCGTAGGTGGTGCCCGCGACGGTGCCCGCGACGTGGGTGCCGTGGCCGTTGCCGTCGGTCGGGTCGGTGTCGCCGTCGACGGCGTCGAAGCCCTCACCGATGCGACCCTCGAACTCCGGGTGGTCGGTCGCGACGCCGGTGTCGATGATGTAGGCGGTGACGCCCTTGCCGGTCTGGTCGTAGTGGTAGTTCTTGTCGAGCGGCAGCTCGGCCTGGTCGACGCGGTCCAGACCCCAGGTCGGGTCGGCCTGGTCACCCTGGGTGGTGTAGCGGTGGTTGGCCTGCACGTAGGCGACGTCCGGGTTGGAGCGGACCTCGGCGAGAGCGTCCTTGTCGAGCGTGGCCGAGAAGCCGTTGAACGCCTTGTCGAAGACGGTGCGTACGTCACCGCCGGCCGAGCGCGCGTCGCTGCGGACCGACTTGGCCTCGGTGGTCGCGACGTCGCTGCCACCCTGCTTCTTCATGACGACGATGTACTGCCCGTCGATCGCGGTCGAGGCGTTCTCGCCACGCAGCGGCGCCTGGCTGTCCGCGGCGCCGGCCGGCACGGTGAATGCGATCGCCGAGGCGGCTGCACCGACGGCAACGGCGGAGATGACTGCCGGTGCCTTGATGGCCCGGTTCTTCTTGGTTCGGTTCACGAACTGACTCCCGTCATCGTGCGGCCCGGTCGGGCCGCATCCCTCACTTCAACAGCACCGCACCCGCCGGTGGGCAGGCGACGCAGGAGCGTCTCGGTGCCGGCTGAACGCCCTGCGCCCTCCCTGCGGCCGCAACCCGAAGCGTTCGGGCAACCACGTAATCACGTTACGTAGAACCGGTAACGACCCAACTCTTCGCACTGCAGCAACGTGCAAGATCACAGGTTAACAACCGTTAACAGAACGGAAATTGCATGCCACAATCGGTCCACCGGACCGTTCACGCGGTAGCGAACGGCCCGGTGGAAGGGTGATGATGGTCGGCCCTCTCAGGCCAGGTGATCAGGCGATCGAGGTGTCGTCGATCAAGAAGCTGGTGCCCTGCGAGGAGTCCTCGGTGCCGGTGAAGCTCACCGTGACGGTGCTGCCGGCGAAGGATCCCAGGGAGAGCGACTTCAACGAGTAGGACGAGCTCGCGTTCAGGTTGGAGTAGGTCGCCAGGGTCGTGGATCCGACCTTCACCGTCAGCTTGTCGTACGCCGTCGAGCTCGTGGTCTCGTCGGTGACCACGCGCAGATAGAACGACAGCGTCTTACCCGCGGCGGGCAGCGTGACGCTCTGCGACAGCGTGTCGGTGTGGGTCGTGCCGTAGCCGTTCAGCCACGCCTTGTAGGAGCCCGAGCGCGCCGGGGCGCTGGTCGAGCCGTCGATGACGCCCGACGACGAGCTCCAGCCGGTCGCCCCCGACTCGAAGCCCGGGTTGACCAGCAGGTTGCCGGACGGCGGGTCCGTCGGGTCGGTGCCACCGCTCCACAGGGAGTGGAGGAGCCGGTTGGGCGAGCCGCTGCCGGGCGAGGAGACCACGCCGGTGGTGGCGTTGGAGACGATCGCCGAGGCGACGGAGGAGGCCGACGCCGTCGGGTGCGCCTGCAGGTAGAGCGCAGCCACACCGGCGACGTGCGGAGTCGCCATCGACGTACCGGAGATCGTGTTGGTCGCGGTGTTGGAGGTGTTCCACGCCGAGGTGATCGACGATCCCGGGGCGAACAGGTCGACGCACGAGCCGATGTTGGAGAAGCTCGAGCGGGCGTCGGTGCTGGTCGTCGAGCCGACCGTCAGCGCGGAGGCGACCCTCGAGGGCGAGCCGTTGCACGCGTCGGCACCGGAGTCGTTGCCCGCCGCGACGGCGTAGCTGACACCGTCGGCGATCGAGTTGGAGACCGCGGAGTCGAGCGTCGAGGAGACCCCGCCGCCGAGCGACATGTTGGCGACCGCCGGACCGGAGGTGTGGTTGGAGGTCACCCAGTTGACGCCCGCGATGACACCGGCGGTCGACCCCGACCCGGAGGCGTCGAGCACCCGGACCGGCACGAGGGTGACGCTCTTGGCCACACCGTAGGTCGATCCACCGACGGTGCCGGCGACGTGGGTGCCGTGGCCGTTCTCGTCCTCGGTGCTGGAGCCGATGGCGGTGTAGCCCGAGATGACCCGGCCGCCGAACTCCGCGTGGGCGGAGCGGATGCCGGTGTCGATGATGTAGGCCTTCACACCCGAGCCGGTGTAGTCGTAGTGGTAGTTGGAGTTCAGCGGCAGGTTGCGCTGGTCGATCCGGTCGATGCCCCAGGTCGGGTTGGCCTGGTCGCCGCTGGCCTTCACGACCTGGTTGGCCTCGACGTAGTCGACGTCGGGGTCAGCGCGGAGGGCGTCGAGGGCGTCGGCGTCGAGCGTGGCGGAGAAGCCGGTGATCGCCTTGTCGTAGGCGAACTTCACCGAGCCGCCCTTCTTCTTGGCCAGGGCCCGGGCGTCGGCCGCGTCGGCCTTGGCCTTGGCTCCGTTGCCCTTCATCACCACGATGTAGGAGCCGTCGATCGCCGTCGACTTCTCGGCGCCGATCAGGGGTGCTGGATGCTCGGCCGCGCCGGCGGGCGGCGACATGGCCAGGATGGCTGCTGCGGCACCGACTGCGGTCGCGGTTGCTGCGGCGAGCGCCGAAAGGCGCCGTTGTGGGGTGGGTCGGTTCACGATTGCTGCTCCCGTCGTCAAGCAGCCTCGGGTGAGGGCTGCAAGGGGTAACAGCTGCCCTGTAGGGCAACCGCGACGGAACGTAATCGAGTTTAATTTCGATGGAACGCGACATCTCTTCGCACTGCAGGAACTTGCAGCCGGTCCCGTGCGCGAAGGTCAAGAAGTGGTCCGGACCTGTCCAGACCGGTGCGGCTCGAGCGACCGGAGATGCCGAGCAGCAGCCCCACCGCGAGCAGCGCGGCGATCATCGAGGAGCCGCCGTAGGAGATCAACGGGAGCGGCACCCCGGTGACCGGCATGATGCCGAGGCACATGCCGATGTTCTGGAAGCTCTGGATGCCCAGCCAGCACACGATGCCGGCGGCGGCGACCCGTCCGAAGAGGTCGTCGGTGCGCGCAGCGATCCGCAGCCCGCGCCACAGCACGATGCCGATCAGCGCGATCACCAGCAACGAGCCGACCAGGCCGAGCTCCTCCCCCACCACCGTGAAGATGAAGTCGGTGTGCTGCTCGGGCACGAAGCCCGCGCGGGCCTGCGACCCCTGGAAGAGGCCTTGCCCGAAGATGCCGCCGTCACCGATCGCGATCCGCGCCTGCTGCACGTTGTAGCCGGCGCCGCGCGGGTCGAGCGAGGGATCGGTGAACGCCATGAACCGGTTGATCTGGTATTGCTTCAGCACGCCCGAGGCAACCACGGTCGTGGCACCCGCCACCCCCACCAGGGCCAGCAGCGCCAGCCACCGCCGGGGTGTGCCGGCGGCCGCCAGCACGCAGAAGACCGTCACGCCGAGCACCAGCGTGGTGCCGAGATCGGGTTGCGCCATGACCAGCGCGATCGGCACGGCGGCGACCAGGATCATCGCGACGACGTCGCCCAGCGAGACCCGTGCCCGCCAGCGCCCTTCGCTCCGCTCGGCGAGCACCAGGGCCATCGCGATGACGACGGCCAGCTTGGCAAGCTCCGAGGGTTGGACCTGCACCGGCCCGAACGTCACCCACGACTTCGAGCCGTTGACGGTCGAGCCCATCACCAGCACCAGCAGAAGCCCGATCACAGCGGCCGCATAGACCACCGGCGTCAGCAGCCTGACCCAGCGGTGGTTGGTCGCGACCACCGCCCCCATGAGGACCAGGCCCGCGACGACGTTGACGATCTGCTTGCGCAGGTAGGCCGCGGAGTCGCCGCCGGTGATCGCCTCGCGGTGGACGGTCGCCGACCAGACCAGCAGCACCGACATCGTCACCAGCACGAGCACCGCGCCCAGCAGGATCAGGTCGATGCGGCGTACGAAGGACATCACGTCGTTCTTCATGACCTCAGTCCTTCGGGGGGACGATCGAGCCGTCGGACTCGAATCCGGGCAGGTTCTTCGGCGGGTCGATGCCCTTGATGGCGGCCTTCTTGGGCCGCACCTCACCGCCACCCTCCTCGACGCCGTAGAGCGACTCCCACAGCTTGCGTACGGCATCGCCGACCGCGCCCGAGCCGGTGCCGCCCTGGGAGATCGTCATGATGACGACGTACTTCTTGTTGTACGTCGCGACCCAGCCGGTCGTCTGCTTGCCGGTGACCTCGGCGGTGCCGGTCTTGCCGCGCACCTTGACCTCGTCGACCGGGAAGCCGCCGAACTTCCACGCCAGGGTGCCCGAGCGCGGGGTGCCGAGCAGCGCCTCGTTGACGTAGTCGATGCTCTTGCTCGACATCTTCACCTTGCCGGCGACCTTGGGGTCGATCTTCTCGACGACCGTGCCGTCGCCGCTGACGATCGCCTTGCCGATGCGCGGCTCGTAGAGGGTGCCGCCGTTGGCGAGCGAGGAGTAGGCGCGGGCTAGCTGGACCGGGGTGACCATCGTGTCGCCCTGGCCGATGGAGAAGTTCACCGCGTCGCCGGTGCGGTAGTAGTTGCCCTCCACGCAGAACTCGTGGCTGAACAGCTGCAGGAACTGGGTCGGCGCGTTCTTCTTCTCGTCCATGCGGCAGTAGTAGCCCTTCATGGCCTCGTAGTACTCCGCCTTCCACTTCCGGTCGGCGATCCGGCCGGCCGACTCCCCCGGCAGGTCGATGCCGGTGCGCTTGCCGAAACCGAACTTCTTGGCGGTCTCCACCAGCGGATCCTTGGCGTTGACGTCGGCCGGGTTGGAGCCGTACTTCTGCCAGTACTTGACCGCGATCCGGTAGAAGAAGGTGTCGCAGGAGAGCTCGAGGGCCTCGGCGAAGGTGAGCATGCCGTAGGGCTTCGACTCGTAGTTCTTGAACCAGCGGTTGCCGACCTGCAGCCCGCTGGAGCAGTCGAGCTGGGTGTCGCGGGTGTAGCCGTTGTTGAGCGCCCCGACCGTCATGAACGGCTTCCAGGTCGAGCCGGGTGCGAACTGCCCCTGTGTCGCCCGCGGCAGCAGCGGGTAGCCGGCCTTCTCCGAGTAGAGCCGGTCGAGCTGCTTCTGGCTGATCCCGCCGACCCATTCCTTCGGGTCGTAGGTCGGCTGGCTGGCCATCGCGACCAGGCGTCCGGTCTGCGCCTCCATGACCACCACCGAGCCCGAGTCGGCCTCGTAGTTGCGGCCGGTGATCTTGTCGAAGGTGTTGCGCGCGGTGTCGATCGACTCCGAGAGCAGCTTCTCGGCTCGACCCTGCACCTTGGAGTCGATGCTGGTCACCAGGGTGTCGCCCGGTTGCGAGGCGACCGAGTCGCCGCGCCCGATCTCACGGCCGAGCGAGTCGACAGTGACCGTGTCGTAGCCGGGCATGCCGCGCAGCCACTGGTCGTACTCCTTCTCGACACCGGCACGGCCCACCATCGAGGTGTTGTTGAGCGACTCGTCGCCACGCTCTCTGGCGTTCTTGTCCTCGTCTTCGGTGATCGGGGAGAGATAGCCGAGGATGCCGGCGGCGTTGATGCCGTTGGGTCTCGGGTAGGAGCGCAGCGTCTGCTTCTCGGCGACCACCCCGGGGAAGTCCTCGGGCTGCTCGAGAATGCGCAGCGCAGTCGACTCGGAGACGTCGGTGGCGATCGGCACCGGCTGATAGCGCGTGCCGGACCAGTTGTTGATCGCGTCCTGCTGCTTCTTCGGCGAGACGTCGACCGCCTTCGCGACGCGCTCGATCAGGACCTTGCGATCCTCCTCGTCGAGGCCGTCGAGCACACCCTGGTCGAGGCTGACGACCCACGCCGAGCGGTTGGTCACCATCGGCCGGCCCTGGGCGTCGACGATGATGCCGCGCACCGGCTGACGGGTGACCTCACGCTTCGACTGCGAGGCGGCCGCCGCCTGGTAGGCATCGCCGTGGCGCACCTGCAGGTAGAACAGCCTGACCCCGAGCGTGGCCAGCAGCGAGAAGACCAGCGCCTGGATCACGATCAGCCGCAGCCGGCTGACATTGGCGGTCGGGACTCGGTTGCGGCCCATCACAGATCGCCCTTGCCCAGCAGCCACAGCAGCGCGGGGATCAGCAGCGGCGCCAGCAGCAGGTCGTAGCCAACGCTGATCGCGACGGTCGGCAGCAGCGTCAACGGCGCCTCGCCGAGGATGAGGCCGCTGACCGCGAACACACTCACCCCGATGAAGGAGCAGGCGGCCACGGTGGCCATCACGATCATCGCGCTCGGACGGTTCTGCCGGCCGTGGACGGCGCTGCCCTCGCGTACGCGTCCGGCGACGTAGCCCACGATCAGCAGCGCGAGCGCCCACCGACCGGCCGTGTGATCGGCGGGCGGCGCCAGATCGAGGAGTACGCCGGCGGCGAACCCTGTCACGATCGCGGCCTGGCCGCCGCGGGTGAGCGCGACCGCGAGCACGACCAGCAGAGCCAGGTCAGGCGTGATGCCGCGGATCGCGAAGGCGGGCGCCACGCTCAGCTGGAGCACGACGGCGATCACGACCAGCAGGCCGACCAGGAGGTTGCGCAGCACCGGGGCGGCACCCCGTACGCCCGTTTCCATCTCGCTCATCGCAGCTCCCCCTCCGGAGTCATCACGGCGCGGTCGCTCTGCGTGCCGCTCGGCACCACGACACCGACGACGTCGAGCGACCCGAAGTCGACGAAGGGCTTGATCCGCACCGTGCGCGAGGAGTCGCGCACGCTCGCGAACGTGTCGGTCACCTCACCGATCGGCAGGCCCGAGACGTAGGGAGCCGCCCGGCCGTCGCCCCACGTGACGACCGTCTCGCCCTTGAGCGGGGCCACGGTGCGGTCGACGAGGTCGAGGGCGAGCTGGCCGGAGTCGGAGCGGCCGGCGACGACGCCGGAGCCCCTGACCATGCCGACCTGGCCGGACTTTCTGCCGGAGTGGTCGGAGCCGCCGACCCGGCCGCCGACGACCGAGGCGGCGTCGACGATCAGCAGGACGGTCGCCGAGGTCTTGGTGACCCGCAGCACCCGCCCGACGAGGCCGTCACCGGTCACCACCGACATGTCGGACCGGATCCCGGCAGCGCTGCCGGCATCGATCGTGACGGTGCGGTTGAAGGTCTGGGCGGGGCCGTGGGCGGTGACCCGCGCCGGCACCAGGGCGTAGCCGAGGTCGCCGGCGGCGCGGGTGATCGACTCGTACTCGGCGAGCTTGCCGCGGCCGTAGTCGGTGACCTCGAGCTGGCGGCGCAGCGTGGAGTTCTCGGCCTCGAGCTTGGTGAGGTGGTCGCGGAGGTCGTCACGGGTGTCGAACCACTCCGGCACCCCGGTGAACGGGCGGGCGAGCATCGACGCGCCGGTCTCCAGGGGCGAGAGCACCTCGCCGACCGCGGTGCGGGCCGGCTCCAGCGCGGGGGTCTGGTCGAGGGTCGCCAGCGTGGCGCAGCCGAGCACCAGGGCGATCAGCCAGGTGCGCTTCGGGCCGTTGCCCGGGCGAGTCTCGAGGCTGCCGCGCCGGTTGAGCCGCTCCCGGGGCATGCGGCCGCGGGGTTTGGGGCCCTTGCGTTCTTCCAGCCCTTTGCGCAGCCGTTCGCTCGGGCGTGGGCTCAGCAGCGACACGTCACCATCTCCTGTTCTCGTTCACCAGGACGGGGCGGAGCACGTCGTAGTCCTCGACACAGCGGCCGGCGCCCATCGCGACGGAGGTCAGCGGGGACTCGGCGATGTGGACGGGCATGCCGGTCTCGTGGCGCAGCCGCTCGTCGAGACCGCGCAGGAGCGCTCCGCCACCGGTGAGCACGATGCCGCGGTCCATGATGTCGCCGGCCAGCTCGGGCGGCGTCTGGTCGAGCGTGGTGCGTACGGCGTCGAAGATGTCGTGCAGCGGCTCCTCGATGGCCTTGCGCACCTCGGCAGCCGAGACCGTCACCGTGCGCGGCAGGCCGGTGATCATGTCGCGGCCCCGGATCTCGGCCTCCGGCTCGCCGGGCAGCGGCCACACCGAGCCGAGGGTCATCTTGACCTCCTCGGCGGTGCGCTCGCCCAGGAGCAGGGCGTACTCCTTCTTCAGCCACGTCATGATCGCGTTGTCGAGCTTGTGGCCGGCGGTGCGGATGCTCGAGCTGGTCACGATGCCGCCCAGGCTGATCACCGCGACCTCGGTGGTGCCGCCGCCGATGTCGACGACCATGTTGCCGGTCGGCAGGTGCACCGGCAGCCCGGCGCCGATCGCGGCCGCCATCGGCTCCTCGATGATGTTCACCTGGCGGGCGCCGGACTGGTAGCCCGCCTCCTTGACCGCGCGGATCTCCACCGCGGTGATCCCCGACGGCACACAGATGACCATGCGGGGCTTGGCGAAGTAGCGACGGCGGTGGACCTGCTGGATGAAGTAGCGCAGCATCTGCTCGGTCGCCTCGAAGTCGGCGATCACGCCGTCCTTCAGCGGCCGGAGCGCGACGATGTCGTCGGGCGTACGGCCCAGCATCTTCTTGGCCTCATGGCCGACGGCGAGCATCTCGCCGGTGTTCTTGTTGAGCGCGACAACGCTCGGCTCGTCGACAAGGACACCCTTGCCGCGCACATAGACCAGAGTGTTGGCGGTGCCGAGGTCCACCGCCATGTCGCGTCCAATGATGCTCGCCATACGTCCTCGCGTTCCCGGGGCGCCGCGTCGGGGATCTATGGTGCAGGATGCGGGCCTGCCGACGAGGCTACGAAGGTCAGAGCCCCAATCCGGAGAGGCTCGCCGAAACCGCAACGATACGGGGTGCGGCGTCGCTCCGGATCAGGGGGCGGCGGGTGTTCCACCGATGTTGCGGCCCTATTCGTCAGGCCGCGCGGACGTGGCTCAGGCGCCGAACCAGAGCTTGATCTCGCGGTCGGCCGACTCGGGCGAGTCGGAGCCGTGCACGAGGTTCTCGCGGTTCGACAGCGAGAGGTCACCGCGGATGGTGCCCGGCGCGGCCTTGCGACCGTCGGTGGCACCGTTGAGCGCCCGGACGACCTCGATCGCCTCGTCGCCCTCGAGGACGGCGGCGACGAGCGGGCCGGAGGTGACGAACTCGCGCAGCGGCGGGTACCACGGCTGCTCGACGTGCTCGGCGTAGTGCTCGTCGGCCTTGGCCGCATCGATGGTGCGGTGCTCGAGGGACACGATCGTCAGTCCCTTGGACTCGTAGCGGGACAGGATCTCGCCCACCAGCCCACGGCGGACGGCGTCGGGCTTCAGGATCACGAACGTGCGCTGCGTCATGTGGTCGAGCGTATCTGGGCCGAGGCGCGCGGGCACGTTCGGGCCTGGCGAGGCGGTGTCGCTGACTGTCGGTGGCGTACGGCAGGATTGCGCCCCGTGACACCACCAGCACCAACGCTCGCAGACTCCATGGCCGCCATCCCCGCCCGCATCGCCGAAGACCTCGAGGTGCGCACGGCTCAGGTGAGCGCCGCTGTCGCCCTGCTCGACGAGGGCTCGACGGTGCCGTTCATCGCTCGCTACCGCAAGGAGGTGACCGGCGGCCTCGACGACGCCCAGCTGCGTACGCTGGAGGAGCGGCTCGGCTACCTGCGCGAGCTCGAGGAGCGGCGGGCCGCGGTCATCACCGAGATCGCCAAGCAGGACAAGCTCACCCCCGAGCTGCAGGCCTCGATCTTCGCCGCCGACACGAAGGCCCGGCTGGAGGACATCTACCTGCCGTTCAAGCCGAAGCGGCGTACGAAGGCGATGATCGCCCGCGAGAACGGGCTCGAGCCGCTGGCCGACGCGCTGATGGCGGACCCGTCGCTGGAGCCGGCCGTGGAGGCCGAGAAGTTCCTGGGCGACCAGGTGGCCGACACGAAGGCTGCCCTCGACGGGGCGCGCGCGATCCTCGTCGAGCGCTTCGGTGAGGACGCCGACCTGATCGGCACCCTCCGTGAGCGGATGTGGAAGCAGGGGCGCCTGGTCACCCGGGTGCGCGAGGCCCGCGAGAACGACCCGGCCGCGGCGAAGTTCTCCGACTACTTCGACTTCTCCGAGTCGTACGCCTCGCTCCCCTCGCACCGCACCATGGCCGTCCTGCGGGCCGAGAAGGAGGACGTCATCGACGTCACCCTCTCCCCCTACGCGGAGGAGACGACCGAAGCGAGGTCGAGCGGCGAGCTTGCTCGTCCGCTCGCGCCGAGCGAGGGAGTAAGCGCGCGAAGCGCGCAGCCGGAGGCGGGTGTCGTCACCGACTACGAGCGCTCGATCGCCGCGCGCTTCGGCATCGTCGACTCCGGGCGCCCGGGCGACAAGTGGCTCGGCGAGACGGTGCGGTGGGCGTGGCGTACGCGCATCCTCTTCCGCCTCGAGCTCGACATGCGCACCCGGATCCGGGCCGCTGCCGAGGAGGCCGCGATCGCGGTCTTCGCCGACAACCTGCGCGATCTCCTGCTCGCCGCGCCGGCGGGCACCCGGGCGACGATGGGGCTCGACCCCGGCATCCGCACCGGTGTGAAGGTGGCCGTCGTCGACGCCACCGGCAAGGTCGTCGACACCTCGACCGTCTACCCTCACGAGCCGCGGCGCGACTGGGACGGCGCGCTGGCCACGCTGGCGACGCTGGCCAAGAAGCACTCGGTCGACCTGATCGCGATCGGCAACGGCACCGCGTCGCGAGAGACCGACAAGCTCGCCGCCGACCTGCTCAAGCTGCTGCCCGACCTGAAGATGACCAAGGTGATGGTCTCCGAGGCCGGCGCCTCGGTCTACTCCGCCTCCGCCTACGCCTCCGCCGAGCTGCCCGACCTCGACGTGTCGCTGCGTGGAGCCGTCTCGATCGCGCGTCGCCTGCAGGACCCGCTGGCCGAGCTGGTCAAGATCGAGCCGAAGTCGATCGGCGTCGGTCAATACCAGCACGACCTGCCCGAATACGGTCTCTCGAAGTCGCTCGACGCTGTCGTCGAAGACTGCGTGAACGGTGTCGGGGTCGACCTCAACACCGCCTCGGCGCCGCTGCTGCGCCGGGTCTCCGGCATCACCGAGTCGCTCGCCACCGCCATCGTGACCCACCGTGACGACAACGGGCCGTTCCGCACCCGCAAGGAGCTCGCCAAGGTGCCGCGGCTGGGCCCGAAGGCGTTCGAGCAGGCCGCCGGGTTCCTGCGGATCCGGGGTGGCGACGACCCGCTCGACGTCTCCGGTGTGCACCCGGAGTCCTACCCGGTCATCAACCGGATCCTCGAGCGGGCCTCGGCCGACATCGGCTCCCTGATCGGCAACGCGGGCGTGCTGAAGTCGCTCGAGCCCGCCGAGTTCGTCGACGAGACGTTCGGTCTGCCGACCGTCACCGACATCTTCGCCGAGCTCGAGAAGCCCGGGCGCGACCCGCGCCCCGAGTTCCGCACGGCCACGTTCTCCGACTCCGTGCACGTGATCGCCGACCTCCGTCCGGGCATGGTGCTGGAGGGCACTGTGACCAACGTGGCCGCCTTCGGCGCCTTCATCGACATCGGTGTCCACCAGGACGGCCTCGTGCACATCTCCGCGATGTCCGACAAGTTCGTCGAGGACCCTCGCGACGTGGTCCGCTCCGGCGACGTCGTGCGGGTCAAGGTGCTCGAGGTCGACGAGCCCCGCAAGCGGATCTCGCTCACCCTCCGGCTCTCCGACGACGCTCCCGCGGGTGCCGGCGCTCCGGCGAAGGGTGAGTCCGGTGGCCGGTCGGGACGGCCCGGCGGCCGACCCGATGGTCGATCCGGCGGCGGTCAACGTGGCCAGGGCAGGGGCGGCCAGAGCAAGGGTGGCCAGGGCAAGGGTGGCCCCAAGGGCGGCAAGGGCGGCGGGCGCGGCTCGTCGGCCCCGGCCAACAGCGCCATGGCCGACGCGCTGCGGCGCGCTGGGCTCAGCTGAGGTCTGTTCCTCTCTCAAGGTATGCAGCGAAAGGCTCACATCCCTCGCGGAGCTCCGCTGGGGATGTGAGCCTTCGTCTGCATACCGTGACGGAGGGCCGCGCGCCGACCGCGACTGCTGAGCGAGCTACCTCGGTGAGCGTCCCGCGAGCGCGGCGGCGCGGCGTACGACATCCTCCGGCGCCTCCGCGTGCGAGTCCTCGGCGGTGACCGGGTCGCCGGCGACGCGATGGATCGGGATCACCCCGGCCCAGGCGCCCGACCCGACGTCTTCGGGGTCGTCGATCGGCCCCTCGGCACGCTCCTTCATCGACGCTTCGACGAGCGGGAGGGCAATCACCGCGGTGGCGGCGAGCTCCTTGCGCGTGGCCGGGCGCAGCGTCTCCCAGCGACCGGGGATCATCTGGTCGACCACGAGCGCCAGGGCGCGCTCGCGCTCGTCGGCGTCCTCCACCGCGCGCGCACGACCGACGACGAGCGCGGAGCGATAGTTCATCGAGTGGTGGAACCCGCTGCGCGCGGCGACCAGACCGTCGAGCTCGGTGATCGTGACGCACACGTCGCGCTCCAGCGCGCGCCCCAGCCACCCGGCGGCGACCGAGCCGTGCAGATAGAGCGAGCCGCCCTCGTCAGGGCCGTCGAGATCGAAGCCGTACGCCGTGGGCAGGACGATCGGATGCGCCTCCTCGCCCGACCCCACGCTCACCCCGAGGTGGGCGACGAGCGCGTCGCCGAGAAACGCGTGGAGACGCTCGCGATCGGTGACGGCTCGGTTCTTCCCGCGGGTGATCCGGGTGCGTGGGGTGGGCGACAGCGTCGTGGTGCTCATGGCACCATCGTGACGGCAAAGTGGCCTGTGCTCACGGGCCAATTCGAAGCGTTTTCAACAGGACACATCTGCGATGCTCCCCGTCACCCTCGACCGCACCTGCGGCGACCCGCTGCCCGCACAGCTCGCGAGCCAGATCCGCACGCTGGTGCTCTCCGGCACGCTCTCGACCGGTGACCGGCTGCCGTCGACGCGCGCGCTCGCCGCCGACCTGGGCGTCTCGCGCGCGGTCACCGAGCACGCCTACGACCAGCTCAGCGCGGAAGGCTGGCTCGAAGCACGCCGCGGTTCGGGCACCTTCGTCACCACCACCGGCGCGACCGGCGCGCGCCCGCAGAAGGTGACCGCTCGACCTGCACGGGCGACGCCTCGGCACCCCGGGCGGGCGCTGCCTCACCTCGACACCGGCACTCCGTTCTTCGACCCGAGGCTGGAGCCGGGATGGCGGCGGGCATGGCGGGAGGTCTCGGCGACCACTCCCCCGCGCGGGTACGACGACCCGCGTGGCCTGCCCGAGCTCCGCGAGGCGCTGGCGGCCAGGCTCGGGCGCACCCGCGGCCTCGAGGTCCGCCCCGACGAGATCATCGTGACCGCCGGCACCACCGACGGGCTGCGGGCGATCCTTCCCGAGCTGCGCGACGGGCCGGTCGCGGTCGAGGACCCGGGCTATCGCGCAGCGGCCGAGTCGGTGCGCATCTTCGGACGCGAGGTCATCGACCTGCCCGCCGCGGAGACGGTCGCCGACCTGGGTGATGCTGTCGCGGCGTACCTCACGCCTGCGCATCAGCACCCGCTGGGCCGGGTGATGCCGGCGGCCGACCGGCTACGGGTGCTCGATGCCGCCCGGCGTGCGGACGCCGTGGTGATCGAGGACGACTACGACTCCGAGTTCCGCTACGACGTCGCACCGGTGCCGGCGATGGCCACCTTGGACCGCAGCCGGGTGACCTATCTCGGCACCGCGGCGAAGTCGGTCGTCCCGACGCTTCGCCTGGGCTGGCTGGTCGCCCCACCCGACCTGCACGAGCGGATCCTGCACCGCCGCACGATCACTCACTCGGGAGCCGCCTGGCCCTCGCAGCGCGCACTCCTCACGCTGCTCCGCGACGGCTGGCTCGACCGCGCCGTCCGCTCCGCCCGCCGTGTCTACGCCGAGCGCGCGCCGAGGGTGGCCGAGGCGATGAGCCCGTACGCCACGCTCGCCGGTCCGCTCGCCGGGATGTACTCCACCTGGCTCATGCCCGAGCCGGCCGCGGTCCGGGCGCGCGAGGCGGCGCGTGCGGCCGGCTTCGAGATCAACCTGCTCTCCGGCTACGCTCGCAGCAGCGGTCTGACCGGCCTGGTGATCGGGTTCGGCGGGGTCAGTGACGACGAGCTCGACGCCGCGCTCGACGCGGTCACCGGCGCGCTCGGACCGAGGTCCTAGGCCTCGTCGTCGATCAGGTCGAAGAGGTTCTCCAGCCCGTCGGGGTCATCCTCTCCCCCGCCGACCGCCCATCCCGATCCCGTACGCCGCAGCTGCACGCCGTCGAGCCGGCACGACTGCCCGGCCTTGTGCGCATAGTGCGCCGTGCGGGTGCGTGGCCGGCGCAGCACCAGCGCGTTTCCGCACGCCGGACACATCGCCCAGTCGGTCGACCTCTCGTCCGTCGCCATCTGCAGCTCGTCTGCCTCGTCCACGGCGACCAATCTACCGGTGCGCGTCACTCAGGGGCGTGAGGCGGAGTCGTCGGAGACGGCGTCGTCCGATGCGTCCGCGTCGTCCGAAGCACCCTGTTCGGCTGCCTCTTCTCGCGCGATGATCCGGTCGAGCTCGGCGAAGGCGGCAGCACGCTCGCGATCGATCTTGCGACCGAGCAGATCGCCCATGCCCCACAGGATCGCGAAGATCACGCCGATGACGAACATGATCGAGATCAGGAAGCCCATCGCGATCGCGACGACCTGGAGCGCCCAGCCGAGCCAGTAGGCCCACGGACGCCGCAGCATCCCGGCGACCAGGATGCAGGCGACGAAGAACCCCAGCCCGAGAGGCACGGCCAGACCGGCGGACACCCCGCCGATCGAGATCATCACCGGCGAGGCCAGCGCGACCGCGAGGCCCTCCATCGACACGATCGCGGCACACATGCCGCGTCGCGGCGACTTCTCCCGCTCACTGGCCATCGGTGCGGCCCTCCGTGTCGTCAGCGCCGAGGTCATCGGTGCCGAGGTCGCTGGTGTCCAGGTCGTCGGTGTCCAGGTAGGCGGCCAGCTCCGGGTCGGTGGTCGGCACGACCCGGGCGGTCGGCGCGGCACCGGCGGCCTCGCCACGACCGCCCAGCAGCGTACGTGCTTCGCCTGCGGTCACCACGGAGCCGGTCACCAGCACCGCTCCCTCGGAGATCGAGCCGCCGCCGGAGGACTCCGAGAGGCCGATCGCGGCGTCGATGGCGTCGGCCAGGCGAGGCACGACCGAGACCCGGTCCTCGCCGTAGAGCTCGACGGCGGCCTTCCCGAGCTCGACCGCCGGGAGCGCGCGCTCGGTGGAGTTCTGGGTGACCACGAGGTGCTCGAGATGGGGCTCGAAGACCGCGAGGAGGCCGTCGGCGTCCTTGTCGGCCATCACTCCGATGACACCGACGACGCCGGAGAAGGAGAAGGAGTCTTCGAGCGCCTCGACGGTCGCCTCGGCGCCGGCCGGGTTGTGGGCGGCGTCGAGCAGCACCGTCGGCGAGGCCCGCACGATCTCCAGCCGCGCCGGCGAGTCGGCCTTGGCGAACGCGTCGCGCACCACCTCGTCGGCGAGCACGGTCTCACCGAGGAACGCCTCCACGGCGGCCAGCGCCGTCGCCGCGTTCTGCGCCTGGTGAGCGCCGTAGAGCGGCAGGAAGACGTCCTCGTAGGTCGCCCGCAGCCCGCGCAGCGTGAGGATCTGCCCGCCGACCGCCGGCGTGCGTGAGACCACGGCGAAGTCGGTGCCCTCCCACAGCAGTCGCGCCCCGACCTCGGCCGCGTGCTGGTCGATCACCGCGGCGACGTCGACGGACTGCTCGCTGACGACGGCGACCGCGCCGGGCTTGATGATCCCGGACTTCTCACGGGCGATCGCGACGGGAGTCTCACCGAGATACTTGGCATGGTCGACGGCGATCGGGGTCAGCACGGCCACGTCGGCGTCGGCGACGTTGGTCGCGTCCCAGCCACCGCCCAGCCCGACCTCGACGACGGCGACGTCGACCGGCGCCTCGGCGAACTTCGCGTAGGCCATCCCCACCATCGTCTCGAAGAAGGAGAGCGGGTGCGGCTGGTCGTCGTCGACCATGCCGAGGTAGTGCGCGACGTCGTTGAAGGCCGCCACGAACTCCTCGTCGGTCAGGGACTCGCCGTCGACCGCGATCCGCTCGTTGATCCGCTCCACGTGCGGGGAGGTGAACCGACCGGTGCGCAGGTCGAGCGACCGCAGCAGCGTGTCGATCATCCGCGACGTCGACGTCTTGCCGTTGGTGCCGGTCAGCTGGATGATCCGGAAGGCGCTCTGCGGGTCACCGAGGATCTCGAGCAGCGCCCGGATCCGGTCCAGGGACGGCTCGAGCCGGGTCTCGGGCCAGCGCGACTGCAGCGCTTCCCAGACCTCTTCGATCGTGGCCGCCAGGCGCGGCGAGGGAGTCTCACTCATCACCTCCGAGTCTAGTTCCGACCCGACAGCGACTCCCCATCCGCACCCGCGAGCACCCGTTTCCCAGCCGATCGCCCGACCCGATAGCCTCCACGTGATCTCGGACTGACCCTCGACCCCCACTAGGTCCTCCACCATGCGTACGCTCCGGGCCGCGCTCGCGGTCTTGCTCCTGGCCGCCGTGTTCGTCCCGGCGGCCATGGCGTTGCTCGGCCGACGGGTGTTCACCCGAGGTGGCGACGAGCCCGCGAAGAGGTTCGACGGGCTCCTCCTGACCGAGCAGGACCAGCCCGGCCTGTGGGCGGAGGTGCGCGAGCTGGCCTCCTCCACGGCGACCCGCGCCCCCGACGAGATCCTCCTGGTGCCGGACGTCAACGCGGCGGTCAGCGAGGAGACCCAGCCGTTCGGTCTGGGGTCGAGCACCCGGCGCATGTTCCTGGGCGCGCCCCTGCTCCAAGGGGTCTCCCGCAACCAGCTCCGCGCGGTGCTGGCCCACGAGCTGGGTCACCACAGCACCACCCACTCCCGCGTGGGCGGGATCATCCACCGCGGTCGGCTCGCGGTCGCCGAGATCGCCGCCGGGCTCACCAACCCGCTGCTGAAGCGGCCGTTTCGCACGTACGCCCGGATCTTCTTCGCCCTCACCCGGCCGCTCGCGCACTCCCACGAGATCCACGCCGACCGGCTCAGCGCGAAGGTCGTCGGCGCGCGCACCGCGGCGATCACGCTGCAGACCCTCCCGGCGCTCGACGCGGCGTGGCGCATCTATCTGGAGCAGTACGTCGAGGTCGGCGCCCCCTACGGCCTGCGGCCGACGAGCCTCTTCGACAACTTCACCCGGATGATGAGCGACCCCGGACGCCTCGACCAGCTCTCCCGTCTCAGCGCCGAGCTGCCCGAGACGAACGCCTCGGCCTACGACTCGCATCCACCGCTGCGCGAGCGGGTCGATCGGCTGGAGGCGATGGCCCACGCCGAGTCTGCCGCCGGAGACATCTTCCACGCCGACTCCTCCGGCAACGCCACCAACATCCTGCGCTACCCCTCGCAGAGGTTCCTCGCTCTCGAGGACCAGATGTTCGCCGGATCCGGGCTCACTCCCGCGCCCATGGCCGAGATCGTCACCCTCGCCGGGGCTCGGTCGGCGGCGCAGAACTCCGAGACCCTGCTGGGCACGATGCGGCAGAACCAGATCGCGCCGGCGACCCTGCGCGGTGCCCTCGACCTGATCGCCTCCGGCAACGTCGGCACGCTCCTGGATCTCGTCGACGGTGGAGGCGAAGGGGTCGCGGCCAGGCAGAGCGTCATCATCCGTCTCCTCGCCTCCACGATCGCCCACGAGCTGGTCAGCGAGGGCCGTGCCCGCTACGAGCTGAGCTGGTCGGGCCCCGCGCGTCTGGTCGACGCCACCGGACAGGCGCTCGACCCAGACGAGCTCGCCCACGACGCCGTCGGCTCGCCCGGCTACGCCGCGGCGCTGCGCGCGTGGATGCTTCAGCTCGACACCGCCGTCGACGACGATCCGTCCGCCCAGCCGGCCGATGAGGTGCAGACCCGCGCGCCGGGCGGCTACCTCGGCGCCTTGGCGCCCGTGTCCGGCGACGGCGTCCGTACGTTGCTGGCGACCGACGCCGGCCTGATCCTGCTCAAGCCCTCCAGCTCCGACCGCCTGGCGACCGGCGTGGCCTCGATGACCGCCGGGTCCTCCGGCAAGAAGCTGATCCACCGCGCTCTCGCCAGGCCACCCGCCGAGCTGGCCTCCTCCCCCAACGCCACCTTCCTGGCCTGGGACCAGATCCGCGCCGTCCACCTCAAGCAGGGCTCCTCCCACCGCTCCGCGGACATCACCACCGCGACCGGCCACGGCTGGTCGTTGCACTGGACCCAGTCGGCCGAGTCCGAAGGCGACCTCTGGCCCGTCATCGACCACCACCTCGGCCGACGCTTCACCCTCGACTGACCCGTCGAGTCGGTCAGAACGGGCCGACTCGGCGTGAGCTGGGTCAGGCGCGGAGGAGCGTGTGGTTGGCCATGTCGACGACCGGGCGATAGCCGATCTTGGCGTAGACGTGGTTGGAGATCGGGTTGTCGACGTCGGTGAACAGGCACAGCCGCGTGCCGTCGGCGGCCAGGAGCCGGGAGGACTCGGCGGTCACGGCGGTGCCGTAGCCGTGGCCGCGTCGCTCCTCGGGGGTGTAGACCGGGGCGACGCGCGCGACGCCGTGCGCCGGCGGGGTCGCGCCCGCCAGGGAGACGATGTCGCCGTCGACCTCCCACAGCAGCAGGAACTCGTCGATCTTGCGGCGTACGTCGTCCTCGGACGGCACAGCGTGCTCGTGGGCATAGTCGGGATTCTCCGACTGGTCCCGAGCCGCGCGCCCGAAGTCGCTCAGCCATCGCCGGCACAGGTCGAGATCGGCGTACGTCGCCGGTCGAGCTCGCCCCGGCACGTCTGCCGGCATCTCGAGCGTGCCGAGCTCGTGCAGGCGCGAGGCCATCGCGACGCTCACCCGCCCGCCGGCGAGGCGGACCGTCTCCTCGGCGACGATGCGCGCTGCGGGCAGCGCGCCGTTGGCCCCACCGGCGTACTCACCTCGGGCGTGCAGCTGCCGCGCCAGCTCGATGGCCGCCTCCTCCGGCATCGGGCACACGTAGAGCGGGTACGGCTCGAACGGTGCCGTGCGCATCGCCGCCCCCACGACTCGACCGGCCTCACGAGCGACGGCGAACCACTCGTACGGCCCACCCAGCCCCGCCCCACCTGCCACGCGCGCCGCGTTCGTGGCGAGCACGCTGGTCACGACCGGTTCCTCGGCGAGATAGTCCGCAGCGACGGCGAGGAACTCGGCTGGATCGGTGCAGAACTCGACGGTGACCATGCCCGAAGCATGACGAGTCGGCTGTGCCGGGCTCAACCGGTTTCGCGCCAGCCAGCGTGCGCCCATAGGATTTGGTCTTATGACTGAGACCACGCCCACGCAGACCGCACCGGAGACGACTACGCCCGCTGAACAGCGCGTAGTCGCCGTACCGGACAAGCCGGTCCTCGAGGGCCTGGAGGCCAAGTGGGCCGAGCAGTGGAAGAACGACAAGACCTACGCGTTCGACCGCACCCAGCCCCGCGAGAACGTCTACTCGATCGACACCCCGCCGCCGACCGTCTCCGGCAGCCTGCACGTCGGTCACGTCTTCTCCTACACCCACCCCGACCTGATCGCCCGCTTCCAGCGGATGAACGGCAAGTCGGTCTTCTACCCGATCGGCTGGGACGACAACGGCCTGCCCACCGAGCGCCGGGTGCAGAACTACTTCGGCGTCCGCTGCGACCCGAGCCTGCCCTACGACCCCGACTTCACCCCGCCGGAGAAGCCGGACCCGAAGCGCCAGATCTCGATCAGCCGGCCCAACTTCGTCGAGCTGTGCAACCAGCTCGTCGTCGAGGACGAGAAGGTCTTCGAAGACCTGTGGCGCACGCTGGGGCTCTCCTTCGACTGGGACCAGCAGTACACGACCATCGGCAAGGCCTCCCAGACCGCCTCGCAGAAGGCGTTCCTGCGCAACCTGTCCCGCGGTGAGGCCTATCTGCAGGAGGCGCCGACCCTGTGGGACGTCACCTTCCAGACCGCCGTCGCCCAGGCCGAGCTCGAGGCCAAGGACTACGCCGGCTTCTTCCACCGCGTCGCCTTCCACAAGGCTGACGGCACCCCGGTCCACATCGAGACCACTCGTCCCGAGCTGATCCCGAGCGTCGTCGCGCTGATCGCGCACCCCGACGACGACCGTTACAAGGAGCTGTTCGGCTCCACCGTGACCAGCCCGATCTTCGGCGTCGAGATCCCCGTCCTGGCCCACGAGGCCGCCGAGATGGACAAGGGCGCCGGCATCGCGATGTGCTGCACCTGGGGTGACCTCACCGACGTGCAGTGGTGGCGCGAGCTCAACCTGCCCGCCCGTGCCCTGATCGGCCGCGACGGTCGCTTCTCCCGCGAGACCCCGGAGTGGATCACCGGCGAGGCCGGCATCGCCGCGTACGAGGATCTCAAGGGCAAGACCGTCCACTCCGCCCGCGAGGCGGTCGTCGCGAAGATCATCGAGTCGGGTGACCTCGACGGCGAGCCGAAGAAGACCCAGCGGATGGCCAACTTCTACGAGCGTGGCGACAAGCCGCTCGAGATCGTCGCCAGCCGCCAGTGGTACATCACCAACGGCGGTCGCAACCCCGACCTGCGCCAGAAGCTGCTCAGCCGCGGCCGCGAGCTGACCTGGCTGCCCGAGCACATGCGCCACCGCTACGACAACTGGGTCGGCGGCCTCAACGGCGACTGGCTGATCTCCCGCCAGCGCTTCTTCGGCATCCCCTTCCCGGTCTGGTACGCCCTCGACGCGGAGGGCAACCCCGACTACGACAAGCCGCTGCTGCCCACCGAGGAGCAGCTGCCGATCGACCCGTCCACCGACGTCCCGGCCGGTTACGAGGAGGCCCAGCGCGGCAAGCCCGGCGGCTTCCAGGGCGACCCCGACGTGATGGACACCTGGGCGACCTCCTCGCTGACCCCGCAGATCGCCGGCGGCTGGGAGTCCGACCCCGACCTGTTCAACCGGGTCTACCCGATGGACCTGTGCACCCAGAGCCACGAGATCATCCGCACCTGGCTCTTCGGCCGCATCGTCCGCGCCAGCCTCGAGGACGGCACCGTCCCGTGGAGCCACGCGATGATCGCCGGCTGGATCCTCGACCCCGACCGCAAGAAGATGTCGAAGTCGAAGGGCAACGTGGTCGTCCCGACCGAGATCCTCGACAAGTTCGGTGCCGACGCGGTCCGCTGGCGCGCGGCCCTGACCCGCCCGGGCATGGACTCGCCGTTCGACGAGACCCAGATGAAGGTCGGACGCCGCCTGGCGATGAAGATCCTCAACGCCTCCAAGTTCGTCCTCGGCAACGTCGGGGCCAACAAGCTCAACCCGGTGGCGATCACCCAGCCCGTCGACTGCTCGCTGATGGCCCGCCTCAAGGAGACGATCACCAAGTCGACCGACGCCTTCGCCGCCTACGACTACGCGACCGCGCTGGAGACCTCGGAGAAGTTCTTCTGGGAGTTCTGCGACGACTACCTCGAGCTGGTCAAGGAGCGGGCCTACGACGAGGAGGGCGGCACCGCGACCGAGTCCGCTCGCGCGACGCTGGCCACCGCCCTGCACGTGCAGCTGCGTCTGCTCGCGCCGTTCCTGCCCTACGTGACCGAGGAGGTCTGGTCGTGGTGGCAGACCGGTTCGATCCACACCTCCTCGTGGCCGCGTGAGCTCGAGCTCGGCACCGCGGCCGCGGCCGACCCGTCGGCGCTCGACGCCGTCGCGGCAACCCTGACCGGCATCCGCGGGGCGAAGTCGACCGCGAAGGTGAAGATGCGTCACCCGCTGGCCAAGGCCGAGGTCACCGGGCCGGCCAAGCTCATCAAGGACGCCGAGGCCGCCGCCTCGGACCTCAAGCGGGTCGGCAACATCACCGGCGACCTGTTCTTCACCGTCGACGAGAGCGCGACCGAGCTCAGCGTCACCGCCGAGCTCGCCGAGCTGCCCGACGAGGCCTGACGAGGCCCCCGCGAGGCACGAGAGCAGAAACGGAGCAGGCCCCGGACCAGATGGTCCGGGGCCTGCTGCGTCCCTCACTCCGGCGAGCGCCCGGGGGGATCGCTCGGCCGGTCACTCTGGCGTGGTGCTGGTCGCCGTCGCGAGTGATCTAGCGCGCCGACTTCTCGGCACAAGCCTGATCCTCATCGCTGCCGTCGCTCGGCTCCTCGATCGCCGGGCTCTCCGTGGTCTGCTCCTCGGAGGGCGCCTCGTCGTCGGTGGAGTCCTCGCCATCGGCTGCGGGCGATGACCCTACCGGTGCCTTCGTGTCAGCGCACGCCTCGGCACACTCGGGCGTGGCTTCGTCGTCGTCCCTCGGCTCCGAGTCGGCCGACATGTCGTCGTCATCGCCCGGCACGGGTCGCTTCTCCGGCGTCTGCTCGGAGTCGGGGTCGCAGGTCTTCTTCTCCGGCGCCCGTTCCGGTGCGAAGCCGCGCTTCCCCTGACGCAGCTGCGGCGGCTTGGGTGCTTCGCCCGCCGAGATGGTCTCGTCCTTGGTGCCGGGAAGCTCGCCGACCGTGGCGCCAGGGTCTGCCTCGATCAGCTGCTGGAGGAACATCGGCATGGCCTCGTTCAGGGGCTTGGAGTCGTCGACGGAGACGAACGGCCAGATCAGCGGCGCCATGATGCCGGGGATCGGCCCGACCGACGGGACCAGCGTCGGCGGCGCCGGGTCGTCGTCACCACCGGGATCCGGTGGAGTCGTCGGATCGTTCGCGGGCGGGTCCTCCGGGGTAGCCGCCGGCGGTTTCGGGGACGTGTCGTCGCCGCCCTTGTGCTCGGACGGCCCCGGCTGCGCGGCTTCGCCTGCGCCGCCCTGATCACTCCGCTCACCCGCGCCGTCGCCCGACCCCTTGCCGGTGCCGGGGATCGTGTCGACCCCGGAGACATCCGGGGTCGGGGCAGGCGGCACGACCGTGAAGTCGGCCTGGCCCGCGATCGTACGCGGCACTCTGTGCAACGAGGAGACGTCAGGGCTCAGGGTCTGGACGAGCACGAGAAGCCCCACGAGGACGACGGCGGCATAAGCCAGCACCGGACCCCTCTGGAACCTCACGTGCCCACTTCCCCACCGGGACGCCGAGTCGGAAATGTACGGATGATCATCGATGCTCATTCTGTCCGACTGGCCCGGCCGACACGCTGCCGGACGCCGAAAATAGCCCAAACGGACTAGGCGATCTTCGGGTCAGGCCGACTTCTTCTTTGCTTCCTTCTCCCGAGGCACGAGGGTCGGCATGTCGCCGTCCTCGACGACCCCACGAGTGACGACCACCTTGCCGACATCGGCTCGGGACGGCACGTCGTACATCACGAAGAGCAGGACCTCTTCGATGATCGCCCGCAGTCCGCGGGCACCGGTGCCTCGCTCGAGCGCCTTGTCGGCGATCGCCGTGATCGCGTCCTCGCCGAACTCGAGCTCGACACCGTCGAGGTCGAAGAGCTTCTGGTACTGCTTCACCAACGCGTTGCGCGGCTCGGTCAGGATCTGCACCAGCGCGGCCTGGTCGAGCTTCTCGACGCTCGCGATCAGCGGCAGCCGGCCGATGAACTCCGGGATCAGACCGAACTTGGTGAGGTCTTCGGGGCGCACGAGCTTGAGGAGGTCCTCGGCCTCCTTCTCGGCCTTGCCCCGCACCTCGGCGGTGAAGCCGAGGGTCTTCTTGCCGACCCGCTGCTCGATGATGTGCTCGAGACCGGCGAAGGCACCACCCACCACGAAGAGGATGTTGGTGGTGTCGATCTGGATGAACTCCTGGTGCGGGTGCTTGCGGCCACCCTGCGGCGGCACCGAGGCGGTGGTGCCCTCGATGATCTTCAGCAGCGCCTGCTGCACGCCCTCACCGGAGACATCACGCGTGATCGAGGGGTTCTCCGCCTTGCGGGCCACCTTGTCGATCTCGTCGATGTAGATGATGCCGGTCTCGGCCTTCTTGACGTCGTAGTCGGCGGCCTGGATCAGCTTGAGCAGGATGTTCTCGACATCCTCGCCGACGTAACCGGCCTCGGTCAGGGCCGTCGCGTCGGCGATGGCGAAGGGGACGTTGAGCATGCGGGCCAACGTCTGGGCCAGATAGGTCTTGCCGCAGCCGGTCGGGCCGATCACCAAGATGTTGGACTTGGCGACCTCGACCTGCTCCTCCTTGGCGTGCTTGCCGGGGCCCTGGGGGCCGCCGGGCTGCAGGCCGGCCTGGACGCGCTTGTAGTGGTTGTAGACCGCCACCGCGAGCGACTTCTTCGCCTGCTCCTGGCCGATGACGTAGGAGTTGAGGAAGTCGAAGATCTCCTTCGGCTTGGGGAGATCGGCGATCTCCACCTCGGAGCCCTCGTTGAGCTCCTCCTCGATGATCTCGTTGCAGAGATCGATGCACTCGTCACAGATATAGACGCCGGGACCCGCGATGAGCTTCTTGACCTGCTTCTGGCTCTTCCCGCAGAAGGAGCACTTCAGCAGGTCACCTCCGTCGCCGATGCGTGCCACGAGTGGCCTTCCTTCCCCGACTTGTGCTGCTAGGTCCGAATAGATAGTGACGGTACCCCGTGCCGCGCCCTCATCGTGGGAGCGGCACGGGGCCCGAAGGTCAAACGAGCGCCGGCGTCTTCAGCGACTCGAGCACCGAGTCGATCAGGCCGTACTCGACCGCCTGCTCGGCGGTCAGGATCTTGTCACGCTCGATGTCCTGGCTGACCTCGTCCAGCGACTTTCCGCTGTGGTCGGCGATCATCTTCTCGAGAAGCTCGCGCATCCGCAGGATCTCGTTGGCCTGGATCTCGATGTCGGAGGTCTGGCCGAAGGTGCCCTCGGTGTAGGGCTGGTGGATCAGGATGCGGCTGTTGGGCAGCGCCATCCGCTTGCCGTGCGCGCCCGCGCCGAGCAGGATCGCGGCGGCCGAGGCAGCCTGCCCGATGCAGACGGTCTGCACGTCCGGCTTGATGAACTGCATCGTGTCGTAGATCGCGGTGCACGCGGTGAACGAGCCACCGGGGCTGTTGATGTAGATCGAGATGTCCTGGTCCGGGTTCATCGACTGCAGGCACAGCAGCTGGGCGATGACCGCGTTGGCGACGTCGTCGCTGATCGGGGTGCCCAGGTAGATGATCCGGTCTTCGAAGAGCTTGGCGTAGGGGTCGATCCGGCGGACGCCGTAGGACGTACGCTCCTCCCACTGCGGGATGTAGTAGTTCATGTCCTCAGTCCTTCTTGTGGGCGGGGCGGCCCTCGTCGGAGGCTTCCCTCGCGCTCTTGATGACCTGGTCGACCAGGCCGTAGTCGAGTGCCTCGGCAGCGGTGAACCAACGGTCACGGTCGGCGTCGGCGGTCACCTGGTCGATGGCCTGGCCGGTGTGCTCGCTGATCAGCTCGAGCAGCACCTTCTTGATGTGCAGCGACTGCTGGGCCTGGATCTTGATGTCGGAGGCCGAACCACCCATGCCCGAGGAGGGCTGGTGCATCATGATCCGCGCGTGCGGCAGCGCGTAGCGCTTGCCCTTCGCGCCGGCGCAGAGCAGGAACTGCCCCATCGAGGCCGCCAGGCCCATGCCGACGGTCGCGACGTCGTTGGGGATGTAGTTCATCGTGTCGTAGATGGCCATGCCGGCATCCACCGAACCACCGGGTGAGTTGATGTGGAGGAAGATGTCGGCGTCCGGGTCCTCCGCGGAGAGCAGCAGGAGCTGCGCGCAGATCGCGTTGGCGTTCTGGTCGCGGACCTCGGAGCCGAGGAAGACGATGCGCTCCCGCAGCAGTCGGTTGTAGATGTTGTCGTCGAGAAGGCTCAGACCACCGCCGTTGCCGCCCAGGCTCGGGGAGAGCCCTGGGGCACCGGCGTGAGCGTCAGCCGCGCTGGAGTCGATGTTCACAGGATCGACACTAGCCGCCACACCCGGTTGTTCCACGGCTGGTGTGCCGTTGTTCGCCGTCGGCGTATTCCGAATCCCGAAAGTCTCAGGCGAGCCAGCGCAGCAGAGCGTCGTGCACCGCCGGATGGTTGGACAGCGGCGTGTCGGTCGTCGAGAGCGTGAATCGCTCCGCCGTCGGGAACAGGTCACGCACCCGCCGTGAGCCCAGCGGCGTCTTGTGGCGCCACCACAGCATCTCCCCGAAGAGGCGCCCCATGCGGTTGGGGCGGGAGGTCGCCTTGTCGGTGACGAGCAGGTAGTCGACGTCGGGTCGTGGCGGCAGCATCGCCTCGTCGGAACCGACGACGGCGATCCCGGCCAGGTGCTCGTCGATCTGCTTGCCGACGCCACGCGAGATCGGGGCCGAGGTCACCGCGTAGGGGGTCGTACCCAGGGCGATGAGCTCGGATACGTACGTCGTCCACGGCCGTGTGCCGGAGGTGGCCACCCCGAGCGCGTTGCGGGCGACCAGGCCGCCGGCTCCGTAGCCGACCAGCACGATGCGCGGCTCCGCACCGAGCGCATCGACACACTCCTGGATCCGGCTGCTCAGCGCCACCGCGGCGGGCACCGACTTGCTGCCGGCCGCGACGTTGACATGCAGCGGCATCCAGTCGAGCAGCTCGGCGAGCCGATCGCCGTACGTCGCACCCGTGGCATGGGCCCCGTTGCCCCACACGCCCTCGTCCTTGCCGGCCGGCGGGATCAGCACCAGGATCCGCGGCTGCGCCGCGGTCGACCGCTGCGCGGCGGCCCACTCGCGCGGGCTGAGCGTGCGGCCCTCGTGGCGGATCGAGACGGCCTGCCGCGACTCCGCGTTGACGACGCCGCGAACGATCGGCGTGGCCAGCGCGAGCGGGGCCGCGAAGGGGCGACGGGCGAAGGCGGTGATGCGCCAGGCGAACTTCGCCAGGCCGACCAGGCCGGCGATCCTCTGGTCACGGTCGAGCTGCCACCCGGCGCCGAGCGTGGCGCCCGGGTCCGCGGGGTGAGGACCTGCGGGGGCATCCTCGACGTTGAGGACAACGGCGTGGACGGTCTCAGGACTGGAGGTCACGCTGGAAGCGTAGGGGGTCACGCCCGAGCACGGGAACACCTGTGCGACCTGTGCCGCATGTCGGTGTCGAGGATCACGCCCCGCACACATGTTCCGTACGTTTGCGTTCACTCGAGCGTATGATGCCTGTGGGGCTGTTGTTACTGATGTTGCGTGACGATGGCGGTCCGTCAGGTTACCGTCGTAGGCGGAAGGGAGGACCCGATGAGCGATGAGAAGGATTCCGTCTGCGCGTCGTGCGGCGACGAGCTGCTGACCGGCGCCATCTACTGCATCTCCTGCGGCGCCTCGATCCTGCCGTTCCCCGAGCAGCAGCGCCCCCTGTTCGTCGACGAGGTCGGCGACGAACCCACCGGGTCCCGCAGCCCACGCGGCGTCTTCTACGACGCTCCCCCGGCACACGACCCCGGGGCGCCCGGAGGGCGCACGCTCCCGATCCTGGTGGCCATCGCGGTGCTGGTGCTCGTCGCAGGGGTGCTCGGGTTCATCTTCGGCAAGGACGGGATCGGGCCGAAACAGTCGGAGGCCGATCCCTCGACGGACCCCGCCCCGACGACGAGCGAGCCGACCGACGAACCCTCGATCGACGCCGACGCGCCCCCGCAGAGCCAGCTGCTCCGCATCTCCCGCCTCGACACCGAGGCCGCCAGCAAGCTGATCGGCACCTGGATCCCGCAGCTCGCCGCCGTCGGAGCCGGCGACGGCGGTGACGCCGACTGGGACGGCGCGCTGGCGCGCTACCAGAAGCTCAAGAGCACCCACCCCGAGGTGCTCCTGCTCGACACCGGCGAATGGCCGAGCTCGTATGCGAAGGCCGGGATGTACGCCGTCGTGGTGCCCCGCGCGAGCGACACCTCGGGGCCCGCGCTCGAGTGGTGCGTCGAGCAGGGTCTCTCCCGCACCGACTGCGCCGCCAAGCGCCTGGAGGTCTCGGGCGACCCGACGGACAACTACGACGCCCAGTAACGGACCCCAGCAACGACGAAACCGCCCCTGCCCGGAGTCCGGGCAGGGGCGGCGTACGTCAGTCGATCAGGCGTCAGCCTTCTCGGTCTCCTCGGCGGCGACCTCGGCGTCAGCGTCGGCCTCCGGCTCGTCCTCACCGATGGTGCCGTCGGGACGGAGGTTCTTCAGCTCGACCGGGTTGCCGGACTCGTCGGTGACCGTGGCGGCCTCGACCAGCTGGGCGAGCGCCTTGCCGCGCAGGATCTCCTGGACCAGCTCGGGCACGTGGTTGTGCTCGAGCATGTGGTTGACGAACTCCTGCGGGTCCTGACCGGACTGCTGCGCACGGCGCATCATGTGCTCGGTCAGCTCCTGCTGCTCGACACCGATCTCCTTCTCCTTGGCGATCTGGTCGAGGATCATCTGAGCGGCGACGGCGTCACGAACGCGGCGGTCGAGGTCGGCCTCGAACTCCTCGATCGTCTGGCCCTCGTCCTCGAGGTACTTGTCGAAGGTGAGACCGGCGTAGCCGAGCTGCTGCTCGATGCCCTCACGGCGCGCGTTGAGCTCGTCGGCGACGACGCTCTCCGGCAGCGGGATCTCGACCTTCTCCAGGAGCGACTCGAGCACGGCGTCACGGGCGGCAGCGGCCTGCTCGAGGCGCTTGCCGTTGCCGAGGCGGGCGCGTACGTCCTCCTCGAGCTCCTTGACGGTGTCGAACTCGCTGGCGAGCTGGGCGAAGTCGTCGTCGTAGTCGGGGAGCTCCTGCTCCTGGACCTGGTTGACGGTGACGTTGACGTCGACCTCCTGGCCGATCAGCTCTCCGCCCACGAGGGTGCTCTTGAAGTCGGTCGCGTCGCCGGCGGAGAGGCCGGCGATGGCCTCGTCCAGACCGTCGAGCATGCCGCCCTTGCCGACCTGGTAGCTCATGCCGACGGCCTCGGCGCCTTCGACGTCCTCGCCGTCCTTGGTGGCCTTGAGGTCGATGACCACGAAGTCACCGTCGGCGGCGGGGCGCTCGACGTCCTTGAGGGTGCCGAAGCGCTCACGCATGGCCTGGATCTGCTCTTCGACGTCGGTGTCGGCGAGCTCGATGTCGTCGACCTTCGCCTCGAGGCCCTCGTAGTCGGGCAGGGTGATCTCGGGCTTGACGTCGACCTCGGCGGTGAACTCCAGCGCCTCGTTGTCCTCGAGCTTGGTGACCTCGATCTCGGGCTGCGCGAGCGGCTCGAGCGAGTTCTCCTGGAGGGCATCGAAGTACATCTGCGGGAGGGCGTTGTTGACCGCCTCGGACAGAACCGCACCGCGGCCGACCTGCTTGTCGATCACCTGGGGCGGGACCTTGCCACGGCGGAAGCCGGGGACATTGATCTGCTTGGCGATCTGCTTGTACGCCGCGTCGAGGCTCGGCTTGAGCTCCTCGAAGGGCACCTCGACGGTCAGCTTGGCCCGGGTCGGGCTCAACGTCTCGACGGCGCTCTTCACAGGGTGTCTCCTGTCGTTTGGTTCATAGATGATGTCGCGTGCAGGGGGCTGTACAACTTCGGGTGACGTGTCGGGGCGACAGGACTCGAACCTGCGGTCTCCTGCTCCCAAAGCAGGCGCGCTAGCCACTACGCTACGCCCCGTCAAGGGCCCCTCCCCAATCTGCGGGCTGGGCGTCTTGGAGCGGATGACGGGAATCGAACCCGCGTAATCAGTTTGGAAGACTGAGGCTCTACCATTGAGCTACATCCGCGCATGCGAGGGCTAGGCCCTCGTGCAACCCGCGAAATCCTGCCATAGATGTGACTCACACCGATAACCGGCTCCCCTATTGGCCGGTTCGGCTTCGTCTCAGGGCCGTGTGACGAGGCTCATCTGCGCCCCACCGCGACGAGCGCGCGGTCGTCGGAGCTGACGCTGAGACCTTCGAGCAGACGTCGCGCACCCCCGCCCCGGCCGGTGACGGCGAGGTGGTCGGCGGTGGCGACGAGGTTGCCGATGCCGTTCTCCAGATCGATGCCCGGCGCCTCCACGACACCGTCGGTGTAGAGCATCACCATGTCGCCCACGCTCAGCACACCCTGGCAGGCGTCGAAGTCGACGTCGTCGATGAGCCCCAGCACGGTGCCGTTGCTCTCAGCCTCCTCCCAGCGTCCGGTCGCGGCACGACGCACGAGCGCCGGCGGGTGGCCGGCGGTGCGGATCTCGTAGGCGCCGGTGGTGAGCTCGATGGAGAGGTAGACGGCCGTGGCGAAGCCCTCCTGCCAGTCCTGCCGCAGCAGATAGCGGTTGGCGGCGGGCAGGAACTCGGCAGGCGGCAGCGCGCCGAGAAGACCGCCGAACGCACCGGAGAGCTGGAGCGCACGGGTGCCGGCTCGCTCCCCCTTGCCGGAGACGTCGACGACGACGACCTCGAGCCGGCTGCCCACGCGCGCGGCCACCACGAAGTCGCCGGCGAAGCGGGTGCCACCGGCGGGCAGGACCGCCGAGTCGGCCAACCATCCGGGCGGCATCTCGGGGATCGCGCCCTGGTCGAGCTTGGTCGTCAGATCGAGGAACATCACCTCGTCGCTCAGGCCACCCACGCCGAGATAGGTGCGCCGCATCGCGACGAAGAGCACGATCGCGCCCAGCAGGAAGTGGACGCCGATCGAGGCCGCGTCACGGTCGGAGATCGTGATCCGGCTGGCAGCGACCACGATCATCACCATCACGAACACGACGAACCAGCTCAGCGTACGCGGCCCGAGGAACACCGCACCGAGCAGCAGCGGCACGGTCAGAACCGCCACCGGCACCCATTGCAACCAGCTGGTCTGGGCTGCCGCGAAGACGGTCAGGACGACGGTGAGGAGTCCCAGCCAGAGCACGGCACGCAGCTCCGGGTCGCGCAGTCGGCGCCGCATCGGGCTGCTCCGCTTCCGCTGCGCGAACGCCTGGCTGGACATGGCCTCATTCTAGGTCTCGAGGTGGTGGCCGCGTGGCCGTTCTCGCAGGCGGAGAGTAGTGGTGCCTACTTCGCGGGCGTCGCGCGGGGCCGGTAAGGGCGCTGGCACCGCGGGCACCAGAACAGGTTGCGCTGCTGCAGCTCGACGGTGCGTACGCTCGTGCCGCACACCAGGCAGGGCTGACCGTTACGGCGGTAGACGTAGACCTCGCCGCCGTGGTCGTCCTTGCGAGGTGGCCGGCCCATCGCCTCGGGGGTGTGCTCGTCGCGAACGGTGTCGATGCGGTTCTTCTCGACCCCGTCCTTCATCAGCTCGACCAGGTCGTCCCAGATCGCGTCCCACTGCCGCCTGCGCAGCGTGTTGCCCGGACGCATCGGGTCGATCCGGTGCCGGAAGAGCACCTCGGCCCGGTAGACGTTGCCCACCCCGGCCAGCACCGACTGGTCCATCAGCAGCGCCGCGATCGTGGTCCTGCTCCGCCCGACCCGCGCCCACCCGAGCCCCGGGTCGGCGTCGTCACGCAGCGGGTCGGGCCCGAGCTTGGCGACCACCGCGTCGCGCTGAGCCGCGGTCACCAGGTTGCAGGTGGTGGCCCCGCGCAGGTCGGCGTATGTCTCGCTGCCGGTCACCCGGAGCCGCACCTGGCCCACGGGGAGCGGCGGCTCGGTCGCGTAGGGCCGCAGGTCGAGCTTGCCGTAGAGGCCGAGGTGGATGTGGACGAACTGCTCCCCCGCGAACTCGACGAAGAGCTGCTTGCCCCACGCCTCGGCACCGATGACGACCTGGCCGTCGAGGAGCGCGGCGGAATCGGCGAACCTGCCCTGCGGGCTGCTCACCCGGACCTGCTCGCCGGCGAAAGCACCCGTCAGGTCGAGCGCGAGCCGATGGAGGGTGTGCCCCTCAGGCATCTCGAGCTCAGTCCTGGTCCTCGGCCGGCCCCAGGCCCTTGGCCGAGTCCGGCAGCGGCGGCCGGACGCCGTCGGCGTCGTAGGCGTGGAGCTGGCCGATGCGGCGTACGTGACGCTCGTCGTCGCTGAACGGCTCGGCGAGGAAGATCTCGACGAACTTCGTCATGTCCTCGAGGCTGTGCATCCGGCCACCGACCGCCACCACCTGGGCGTTGTTGTGGTCGCGGGCGAGCTTGGCGGTCTCCTCGCTCCACGCGAGCGCGCAACGGATGCCGGTGACCTTGTTGGCCGCCATCTGCTCACCGTTGCCCGACCCCCCGATCACGACCCCGAGGCTGTCCAGCCCCTGCTCCCGGTCACGGGCTACCCCCTCGGCCGCCCGGATGCAGAAGACCGGGTAGTCGTCGAGGGCGTCATAGACGAAAGGCCCATGATCGACAGGCTCGTAGCCGAGCTCCGTCAGACGGTTGGTCAGGTGGGACTTGAGTTCGAGACCGGCGTGGTCGCAGCCGATGTGGACGCGCATACGGCCATCCTCTCTCATGCTCGTCTCGACCTCGGATTCGGTGGTTGGTCTTGACTGGGATTGGTCTTGACGGGTGTTGCTTGGGGTACTGGCCCTGGAATCGACTGCTTCGTCGTGGGCTGTTTGCCGCCGACCCGTACGCGGAGGGTGTTTCACGCCGGCACCCGGAGTAAAGGACGGCCTACGGCCGCCGGCTCCGCCGGTCGCCTTCGGCGCTCCTTGACACCGGGCACCGCCGAGAATTTTGGCTGTTGATCGGGTCGGCAGCAGGGGTCTGGCACGGCACATTCGGGTTGGGTGCCGGGCTGGGAACGGGGGCCGGTCGAGCCCGCGCGCGGCGGCTGTTGCGGGGCGCTGTGCTAGACGATGACGCTTTGTGAATCATTCACAAGGGGAACGACTGGATCAGGGCCGTCGAGTGAACCGGATCGTTCCGTCCGGCAACCGTTCATGGGTGAAACCGGGTGCGTGCGCCAGCCGATGATGATGCGGACACAACAGAACCCCATCTTTCAGATCCGTCTTCCCGCCCAGAGACCATGGCGTCAGGTGATGGGCGTCGCACCACTCCGGTGGCATGTCACACCCATCGGCTTGGCAGCACTTCTGCTGCAACCGCAGCGCTTTGCGCTGGATCGGCTGGAAGAACCTGCTCGAACGACCTGCGTCGAGAACTTGGCCGTCGGCGCCCAGGACCCAGGGGATGATCGTCGCGTTACAGGCCATCTTCCGAGCCTCGGTCGCGCTGATCGTGGTGCCGTTGGTCTCGTCGTAGCCGAGGACAGCGGTGCCAAGTTCTTTGCGGAGCTCGTCGAGCGAGATGACTACGTTGATGGTGGTCGGGTCGCCGCCGTGGCGAGGCAACGCATCAGGGTCGATGGTCTCCAACAGACGGGCGAAGCCTTGGCCCATGAGTCGCTCCCACGGCGGGAGCGGAGTGCCCTTCTCGACGAACTGCTGCTTACGCGGCTGTGCCCATGCCTCGACATGGGTCTTGAAACGCATCCCCAACGCCACCGGCAGGACACCATCGAAACCGACGGTGCCGTCGTGGTTGTCCCCGACGGTGCCGTCGTGGTTGTCCCAGACCCGCAGGGCGGTCTTCTGCTGGGCACGCTCTTCTTCGGCAAGGAGGGCTTTGGCTTCGGCGTCTTCGAACCGGACCGGATCGATCTCGGTCAGGATTCGCTTCCCAACTATGCGTAGTTCGTTGGCAGTCAGTCGGGTGGCGTAGCCGACCAGCAGCTTCTCGGCGAGCAGCAGGACTTCGTTGCTCGCGACAGGGTTCGCTTCGATCGCGTTGAGGGCGTTGGTGATCACCCGGGCTTTGTCACGGGTGACCACACCATCAGCGAGACCGGCAGCGAGCAGCTCGTGCGTGGACACCGAGGTCGCGAGCTTCATCTGTGCACGTGCCGCACCTTTGTCGACGAGCAACTCAGCACGCATCCACGCAGACGCATCCTTGTCGCCAGTCTCCTCAGCGATGTCACCAGCCGTGGCGAGCACACGTAGCTCCAGCGCAGCCTGCTGCGCCTTGAGAGTTTCGAGCCGCGCGAGGACATCCTTCTTCTGGCTGGTTCGCCAATAAGCAGGGTCCATCGCAAGCAGCTCGCCGAGGGCGGTTTCCATGCCAGCAAGAGCAGTCGCAACCGGGTCACGAGGGCTGGTGCCCCAGTGGTCGACGTGGTTCTCGACGCTCATTGCTGACCCCCTCTCAAGGTGCCCGTCGGATACCCCTGATTTTACTCTTTACCGACCAGTAGATCCATCCATTTTCGCAGGTCAAACCGTTTTTTTGCGGCAGTGAAACTGCAGTCGCACCTCCCGGCCACACTCTGGCCGCCGCCCCGATAATCAGCCAAATCTTTTCTCGATCTGGCCCGGAGTCCAGGACCACCGAAGGTGGCCGGCGAAGCCGGCGGCCGCAGGCCGTCCTTGACGCCGGGCCAGATCGAGAAGACCGTGAAGAAAGGGTCGGCGGCACACACCCCACGAAACAACAGACCCTAAGAAGCACAGCCCAGGACCAAGACACCCCACTAGATTCACCCCGTGAAGCACCAAGCAACCGCACTCACCGACGAAGCCGTCGCCATCGCAGCAGCAACCGCAGGGGCGGCGGTCGTACGAGAGATGTACGGCACCGACCTGAGCCACTTCGACAAGTCACCGACCGACTTCGCGACCGAGGCGGACATCGCGTCCGAGAAGGCGATCCGGGCGACGATCGCGACGTACCGGCCCGAGGACGCCTTCGAGGGCGAGGAGACCGGGCGGAGCGGCGACAGTGAGCGGCGGTGGCTGGTCGACCCGCTCTGCGGGACCCTCAACTATGCCGCCCAGACCCCGCTGGCCGCGGTGAACGTCGCTCTGGTGACGCCCGACGGTGTCCGGGCAGCTGTCTCGGCTGACCCGATCAGCGAGGAGATCTTCTGGACCGACGGCACCGACGCCTGGGTCCGCAAGGGTGGTGGCGACACCGCCCTCACCCCGACCCCGCGCACCATGCTCGTCGACATCCAGTGCGACGGACCGCTCGACCCGCCGTTCCTCGGCGGTCAGCTCGTCGCCGACCCCGAGCTCCGCAAGAGGTTCGGCCCGCGGGTGATGTCCTCGACGTTGGCGCTGACCTGGGTCGCGGCCGGCCGACGGGCGGCGTACGTCACCGACGACCGCCTCACCGAGGGCGGTGGCCTCGAAGGAAGCGTGCACTTCACCGGGCCGATCGCGATCTGCCAGGCCGCCGGCTGCATCGTGACCGACCTCGAGGGCAACAGGCTCCACGAAGGCCGCGGCATGATCGCCGCGGCCGACGCGGCCACCCATCGGCAGCTGCTCGACCTGGTCCGCCCGCATGTGAACGCCACGTCAGGCTGAGTCGGGTCAGGTCAGAGGACCGCCTGCAGGAACTGCTTGGTCCGCTCGTGCGTCGGGTTGTTGAACATGACCTCGGGCTTGGCCTCTTCGATGACACGACCTTCGTCGAACATCAGGACCCGGTGCGAGACGTCCTGGGCGAACTGCATCTCGTGGGTCACCAGCAACATCGTGATGTCGGTCTTCGTCGCCACCTCGCGCAGCACCTCCAGGACGTCGCCGACCAGCTCCGGGTCGAGCGCGGAGGTGACCTCGTCGAGCAGCAGGATCTCCGGCTCCATCGCGAGTGCGCGCGCGATCGCGACGCGCTGCTGCTGACCGCCCGAGAGACTGCTCGGATGGGCGTCGATCTTGTCCCGCAGACCGACCTGGTCGAGCAGGTCGACCGCCTTGGCGCGCGCCTCCTCCTTGGACTGACCGAGCACGTGCACCGGTGCCTCGACGATGTTCTGGCACACCGTCATGTTGGGGAACAGGTTGAACTGCTGGAAGACCATCCCGACCCGCTTGCGGATCCGGGTGACCTCGTTGTTCGGCAGCTTCACCCGCCGGTTGCCCCGCTTGGCGTAGCTCAGCGGGTCGCCGTCGATGTAGATGTAACCGCCGGTCAGGTCTTCCAGGGTCATCAGCAGCCGGAGGATGGTGGTCTTCCCCGACCCGCTCGGACCGATCAGGGTGACGCGCTCACCGCGAGCCACGTTGAAGTTCAGCCCGTCCAGGACGGTGTTCTTACCGAACTTCTTGGACACGTCCTCCATCACGATCCGTGGCTGGTCGGCGGTGGACGCGCCCGGGCTGGTGGTGTCAGTAGACAAGCTTCTTCTCCAACTTTCGCATCAGGACGGCCGTGGGATAGCTGGCCGCGAGGAAGATCAGGCCGGCAACGGTGAAGACCTCGGTGTATTGATAGGAGGCCCCGCCCAGCTGTTTGGCCTTCGCGACCATCTCGGGGACCAGGATGACCAGCAGGAACGGGGTGTCCTTGAACATCGCGATCGCCCAGTTGCCCAGCGACGGGAGCGTGGCCCGCAGCGCCTGCGGGATGATCACCGCCCGCCAGACCCGAGCTCGCGGTAACGAGAGCGCGGTCGCCGCCTCCCACTGACCAGGACGGATCGACTCGATCCCGGCGCGGTAGGACTCCGCCATGTAGGTGGAGTAGTGGATGGCGAAGACCGCGACCCCGAGGATCATCCCGATGGTCTCGACGTCGGTGTCGGGGAACTTCCGATACCCGTCGAACGAGATGAAGATCGCCACCGCGAACAGCAGCTGCAGCGGCAACGGCGTCATCCGGATCACGTCGAGCACCCAGGTGAGCGGCAGGCGGATCGGCGTGGGCAGCTCCCGCTGACCGACCGCCCAGATCAGACCCAGCAGGGACGCGATGACCGAACCGGCCACCGTGACCACGAGAGTCACCTGCAGGAACGCCATGAGCAGCGGCCCCACGGTCTCCAGCGCAAACTCGAGATCGAACTCCATCAGGCCACCGCCTCTGCTGTCGCACGGGTCGTCCTGGTCTTGCTCGGGGCGAGCCCGAGGCGTCGCTGCGCGCGACGTTCGAGCAACCGCAGACCGCTGGAGCAGCCGAGCGCGACCAGGTAGTAGAGCAGGAAGCCGACGCCGTAGGCGATCCAGAGCCCGACATCGGCGTCCTTACGCATCACCTCGACCCAGTAGGTGAGGTCGTGCAGACCGATCAACAACGCCACCGCTGTGCCCTTGACCAGCATCACCATCAGGTTGTTGAGACCGGGCAGCATCAGCCCCCAGGCCTGCGGCCAGATGACCCGTCGCACCGCCATCGACCACGACATCGAGAGTGCGGTGGTCGACTCCCACTGCACCTTGGCCACGGCGTTGAGCGAGCCTCGCACCACCTCGGAGCCGTAGGCGCCGTAGTTGAGGCCGAGACCGACGATGCCGCACCACATCCCGGGGAGGTCGATCCCGAAGAGCGGGAAGACATAGAAGAGGAAGAACAGCTGGACGACCAGCGAGGTGCCGCGGAAGAACTCCACGATGATCCGCGACCCCACTCTCAGCACGGCGATCGGGCTGATCGCGCACAGTCCCAGGAGGACGGATACGACGAGCGCGACGACCGCCCCACCTCCGGAGAGGGCCAGGGTGACCTGGGCACCTTCCCAGAGGTAGGGGCTGTAGTCAGATACTGCTTGAAGGAAATCAGACAAGGCGTCGTTCGATCAGTTCGACGACTCGTACTCGTCCACCGTCGGCAGCTCTCCCTTGCAGAGCATGTCGGTGGTGATGTTCTCCGGCGGACGCTCGGCGTCGGTGAAGCCGAACTCGCCGAGCACACCCTTGTACGCATCGGTGGAACCGGTGACCTTCGCGAGCTCCTTGTTGTAGTCCTCGCGCAGCTTGGAGTCCTTCTCCCGGAAGACGGTGGCGCCAGCGCCGACCTGGACCACGTCATCGACGACCGCCTCGAAGGAGTCGGTCGCCTCCAGACCGGCGTCCGGGTTCTCCTCGACCCACGTGCGGACCGAGATCCCGGTCAGTGCGAAGGCGTCCGCCTGGCCGTTCTGGACCGCCGCGTAGCCGTCCTCGGCGGAGTTCACCGTGGTCACGCCGTCGATGCCGAGCTGCTCGGCGTAGCCCTGCTCGATGGCGCCGTTGATGACGGCGAGCCGGACGTCGGAGTCGGCGACGTCCTGCATGTCCTTCAGACCCCCGGGGTTGCCCTTCGGCACGGCGAACGCGGTGGTGTACATGATCTCGGGGTCACCGAACGATGCCTGCTCACAGCGCTCCGGCAGGATCGACATCCCGGCGCTGACCACGTCGTAGCGACCTGCATTCAGCCCCGGGATCAGGCCGTCCCACTCCACGACCTCGGCCTTGACGTTCTCGTAGCCGAGCTTGGTGAAGATCTCCTTGTGAAGCGCAACGGTGGCGCCTGTCGGCTCACCGTCCTCCATGTAGGAGTATGGCTTCTCCCCGGCGATGGCGATCGTGATCGTCTTGCCGTCCTCTTCTCCGTCGGCACTGTCATCGCCGCCGCCACAGCCGGAGAGGAGCAGCGTCCCGGCTGCGAGCGTGGCGAAGAGTGCGCGCGAGCCTCTTGTGCGCAGTCGCATGGTGTTGAAACCTTTCGATCGGGCGTGAGACGCGTCGACCGAGTCCGTCGCGTCGAACTAAGACCTCGTGACCGTATGACGTCCTCGCCGACTCCACAACAGCCTTCGAACGCCTCTCGATGCGCCTTGGAGAAGATCTACCGTTGCCGCTAATACCGCCATGACCTGCGCAGACTCGATCTCGCCAGATGCCGGTCGGACGGCCCGATCCACACCCCGGATCGACACATGTTCGTTACCTACCCGGCGGCGGAGAGCGCTCAGCGCTGCATCAACGCATCCATCGCCACGGCGACGGCGGCAGCCACGCGGAAGTCGACGCGGGGATCGTGGACGGTGACCGTGTATTTGTCACGGAGCGCGAAGCGACGCTCGATGGAGATCAGCGGCTGGCCCTCGGAGGAGACGTAGTCGAAGTGGATCGGCAGGAAGTCGAGGTCGGTGAAGCGGCGCAGCAGCGCGACGGCCTGGTTGCGCTCCTGCCCGGTGCCGGCGTAGCCGGGGCCTTCGACGTGGAAGGTCGAGCGCAGCAGGCTCTTGCCGAAGTCCTTGCGGAAGAAGCCCAGCTGCGCACCGCTCGGGTCGGTGACGTCGTAGCCGGCGTTGAGGTCCATCACCGCGCGCGCGTTGAACGCGAAGACGGGCTGCGACTTCGACTCGTCGGCGTAGAACGTCACCTGCTCCTTGAACGCCAGCCGCTTCTGCTGCGCGAAAGCGAGCACCTGCCCCTCCGACCCGTCGGCTTCGGCGGCCTGCGCGACGTACTTGTTGGCGAAGGGCGTGACCTTCTGGCGAAGGAAGAAAACAGGCACGTGATAGGGCTGCTGCGTCATGAGGCGCAACCTACCGGCCTCACCGTCGACGTGCGACGAGATAAGCCTGCGGGGTGCGTTCCCACCCTTCCGCAGACCTCACCACGGTCGCGGTGACCTCGAAACCGGCCTCCTCCAGGAGCGCGCCGGTCGCCTCGACCGGCAGCCGGTAGCCGTCGAAGGTCACGTCGTGGCCGTAGGCCCCGATGTGGCGTACGTGCTCGTCCCCGACCTGGAACGCGGTCACGAACCGGCCGCCGTGGCGGGTGACCCGCGCGAGCTCGGCGACGACGTCGGGCCGGCGCGACGGCGGGGTGTGGATGAGCGAGTACCAGGCGAGCACGCCGGCGAGCTCGCCGTCGCGGAGCGGAAGACGTGCCATGTCACCGACCTCGAACCTGAGCTCCGGATGGCGCGCCATCGCCTGCGCGATCATCCCGGTCGAGAGGTCCACCCCGAAGACGTCGAGGCCCCGCGCCGCCAGATAGGCGGTGACCCTGCCCGGACCGCAGCCGATGTCGCCCACGAGCCCACCACCGTCGTTGCGTACGTACGCGGCGAACGTGTCGAGCACCCCGGCGTCGAACGAGGTGTCGGTCAGCGCCGGGTCGACGATCTCGGCGTACGTCACCGAGACCGTGTCGTAGGCCGACCGGGTCTCGGTGACGTCGTAGGGCTCGGTCATGGGTGTCCCGCGGGGCGGTGCTGGTTCGGGCCGTGCTGGTTCGGGCCGTGCTGGTTCGGGCCGTGCTGGTTCACGAAGGCACCGGTCATCGCCATCACCGACTCGGCCGCGGGGAAGGTGGGGCCGTGTCGCCAGAAGCCATGGATCTGGCCGACCGCACGGAAGGCGACGACCTCGACCCCGAGGTCGGCCAGGCGGAGTGCGAAGTCCTCGTTCTCAGCGGTGAGGATGTCACCCTCGGCGCTCACGACCAGCGTCGGCGGCAGGTCTCGAAGCTGCTCGTCGGAGGCCAGATAGGGTCCGAGGTCCGGGTCGCGGAGATCGGCAGCGGTCGCTGCGTACTGCTTCCAGTACCAGACCGCCTCCTCGCGCCAGCCGTCTTCCATCGCATAGCCCGCGGTGCTCATCGACGGGTCGAGGAACGGGTAGACGAGCACCATCGCGGCGAAGACGCCGGGGTTGCGCAGCGCCGCGACGAGCGCGAGGTTGCCGCCGGCGCTGTCGCCGTGGACGTACGCCGGCAGCGTGCCCAGAAGCTGGTCACCGCGCATCCACCCGATCACCGTGTCGACGTCGTCGGGCGCGGCCGGATAACAGTGCTCCGGCGGCCGTCGGTAGTCGACGGAGAGCACTCGCAGCCCGGTGCGGTTGGCGAGCCGACGGCAGGCGGCGTCGTGGACGTCGACGTCGTTGAAGACGAAGCCGCCGCCGTGCAGGTGGACGATCACGCCCTCGCGTACGTCCTCGGGGGTGTAGAGCCGGCACAGCACACCGTCGGCGTCGATGCCGGTGACCTCCGCGACCTCCTCCTTCGCCTCCGCCGCAGCCGTCTTCCGGGCCAGGTCACGCTTGGCCGCGATGTCGGCCTCCCACACCGGCGGCTCTGCCCGATCGGCCTCGATCGCTCGACGGGCGGCAGGAAAGAGTCGGACCATGACAGAAGATTCCCACACCGTCGATCGTGGTGCATGCTGAGTCGCATGACCGTGGCGGGCGTGATGGGCACCTCGATCTACGTCATCGACCTGTTGGTCAAGGTCATCGCGCTGGGTGTGGTGCCGAAGGATCGGCGGCCTGGCACCGCGATGGCATGGCTGCTCGCCATCTTCCTCATCCCCGGGGTCGGCATCGTCGGCTATCTGCTGCTCGGTCAGTCACGACTCGACCGGCGGCGCCATGCGCGACAGCGGGCGCTCAACGAGGAGGTGACCCGCTACGTCAGCACGCTGCCCAAGACGCCTCACCCGGAGTCGATCTCCCCGGTCGACGCGACCACGATCGAGCTCAACCAACGGCTCGGGTCGCTGCCGGCGGTCGCGGGCAACCGGATCGATCTCATCTCCGACTACGGAGCCTCGATCCAGGCGATGACCGAGGCCGTCGACGGCGCCGAGCACCACGTCGACGTGCAGTTCTACATCACCGCCGACGACCACGTCACCGGCCCGTTCTTCGACGCCCTCGACCGGGCGGCGGCGCGCGGGGTGCGGGTGCGCCTGCTCCTCGACCATCTGGGCTCACGCGGCATCCCCGGCTGGCGTCGGCTGGTGAAGCGGCTCGACGCCTCCGACATCGCCTGGCGCCGGCTGCTGCCGATCGACCTCCTGCGTGGCCAGATCCGCCGCCCCGACCTGCGCAACCACCGCAAGCTGCTCGTGGTCGACGGCCGGGTCGGGTTCGCCGGCTCGCAGAACCTCATCGAGCCCGGCTACAACAAGCCCAAGAACCACAAGGCGGGGCGGGAGTGGATCGAGCTCATCGCCCGCATCGAGGGCCCGCTGGTCTCAGCGCTCAACGTCGTCTTCGCCAGCGACTGGAACACCGAGACCGGCGAGCTGCTGACCTCCGAGCTCGCCGTCACCGCACCGCCGGCCGGCGACGTCACCGGCCAGATCGTGCCCAGCGGCCCCGGCGTCGACGCCGAGAACAACCTGCGCGCGTTCACCTCGCTCATCTACGCGGCCAAGGAGCGCATCTCGATCACGAGCCCCTACTTCGTGCCCGACGAGTCGCTGCTCTACGCCGTGACCACCGCCGCCCGGCGCGGCGTCGCGGTGGAGCTCTTCGTCAGCGAGGGCAAGGACCAGTTCATGGTCTACCACGCCCAGCGCTCCTACTACGAGGCGTTGCTCCGGGCCGGCGTGCGCATCTATCTCTACCCCAAGCCGACGGTGCTGCACGCCAAGCACTTCAGCATCGACGACGAGGTCGCCGTGCTCGGCTCGAGCAACATGGACATGCGCTCCTTCGCCCTCAACTACGAGATCTCGCTGATGCTCTTCGACGGCGACCCCGTGGCTCAGATGCGCAACGTCGAGGACCAGTACCGCGCCATCTGTCGTGAGCTGTCGCTCGAGGAGTGGCTCGCGCGACCGAAGCTGGCTGCGTACGTCGACAACGTGCTGCGCCTGACCGCGGCACTCCAGTGAGCGGCTGATCACCTGCGGCTCAGCCGTGCGTGTAGAAGTCCGCCAACCGCTGGACCGCTTCCGCCTTGGTCATCGAGCGCACCTCGGCCTCGGGGATGTGCGCCTCCTGGATGAGCACGCGGAGCACTCCCATCGGGATCGCCTCGCGCGGCTCGGGCATCTGCCCCCTCGACGGAAGCGTCTTGTCCTCGACGCACGCCCAGAACTCTTCCGCGGTGACCTCGAGCTGGTCTTTGAGGATGTGGCCCCAGATGCTCGTCCCGTAGTCGCTGCGGTCGACCGGGTGGCTGATACGCGTGTAGAGGACGCGCGCGTCAGGCAGCGCCAACTCGTAGTTGACGTGATGGGTGCCGCGCTTCCCCGTGGCCCGACGGCGCTCGATCCATCCTTCGGTGAGGCAGAAGGTCTGATGGTCGGCCCTCGTCGTCGGACGCCTGCGCTCGACCATGTCAGGCCAGCAACCAGTCGCGCAGCTGCTCATCGGAGGCCAACCCCACGATCTGCACCAGACCCCAGTTGTCGGCGTGGTTGGGGGCGGCGTGCAACCTGTCGGCCCAGTCTTCGGCGTAGTCACGAAGCGCCTCGACCAGCTCCTCGACCGCCTCGTCGAGGGTGGCGCCGTCAGCAGCCACCGGCAGGCCCGGGATGAAGACCGACCACCCGTCGTTCTCAGCAACTGCGACTGCGCCCGAGGGACGTACGCTCATCAGGAAGTGGACCAACCGATCGGCGTCCACCGCTGCCACTCGCCGCGCCCCGCGCGCGACAGTCGCCGGGCGGCCGCCGTCCGCGGCGTCGAGCATCTCCTTGAAGTGCTCGCGAGCCTCGCGAGCGCTGTGGTAAGCCACAGACGCAACCATGACTGCTCCCTTCTCGCGACAGCGTGTACACAGTGTACACAGTGCTCCATCGGATGCGCACGGTTCAGCACCGATCAGTCACCGGCCGGACGTCAGCTCGCCGAACGGTCGTCGGACCCCGTCAGCCGACCGACAGCCCCGGCGAGACCGGACTCGACGAAGCCGGGATCGCCCCGATCCACACCGTGAAGCACCTCGTGCCAGGGGCCCAGACGGTGCCAGATCAGGGCCCGGCGTCCGTCGTCATCGCTGGGCCGATAGGCCTCACGTACGCCTCGCCGGAATGTCTCCGGAGTGCCGTTGAGTACCCAGGCGAGGTCGATCGCCGGGTCCCGCAGGCAGGAGTCGGTCCAGTCGATCACGCCCGAGATGCGGCCTGCGTCTACCAGCAGGTGAGCCGGGCCGAGATCGCCGTGCGCGAGAGAGGACGGCGTCGCACACCTGGCCTCCGCGATCAGACCGACACCTTGCTCGCGCACGGCCGCCGGCAGCAGCGGGACGACCTCCGACTCCATCCGCGTCAAGGTAGCGCTGAGACCGCTGTCGACCCGCGGCTCGAGACCCAGCGCGCCGAGATCCACATCGTGGAGCGACCGCAGGAAGTCACCGACGACCAAGCCGTCGCTCCTGGTCAAGGCCGATGGCGTCGCGGCGGAGCCCCGAACGGTCCGGTGCCGAACCCGCCACGGGCCATCGGCATCCGCCGGGACCTCGTACGGGACCGGCACGGCCAGCGGGAGCAACGGCGCGATCAGCGGCAGCAGCCGACACTCCCATTCCAAGCCGTCACGCACCTCCGGTCGCCGTGGTGCCCTGTCGATGAAAGCCTCGTCGACGATCTCGGCATGACTGTCCCAGCCAGGGACTTCCACCGGCTCTCGGACGCTCACGGCAGGTGCCTCAGGCGAGCAGCTCGGCCATCTGCGGGGCGATCTCGCGCAGGGCTCGACCGCGGTGGGAGATGGCGTCCTTCTCCTCGATCGACAGCTCGGCAGACGTACGTCCGTCCTCGGTGTCGTCGGCGACGAAGAGCACGTCGTAGCCGAAGCCGCCCTCGCCGCGCACCTCACGGAGGACCCGCCCGTCCATGCGGCCCTCGACGACCAGCTCGCCGCCGGACCAGACGAAGGCGATCGCGCAGGCGAAGTGGGCGCCGCGGCGCTCGTCGGGCACGTCGGAGAGCTGCGCCAGCAGGAGCTCGTTGTTACGGGCATCCGACTTGGGCGGACCGCCCCAGCGCGCCGAGAGCACCCCCGGCATCCCGTTGAGCGCGTCGACGCAGAGACCCGAGTCGTCGGCGACCGTCGGCAGCCCGGTGGCGGCGAACCCGGCCCGCGCCTTGATCAGCGCGTTGCCCTCGAAGTCGGGCGCGTCCTCGACGGGCTCGTCGTAGTGCGCGACGTCGTCGAGGCCGACGACCGAGACCCCCGGCACCAGCGGCGAGAGGATGCGGAGCATCTCCCCCAGCTTCTTGGCGTTGCGGGAGGCGACGTGGACCTTCGTCATCCGGCGAGCGCAGCCTGCTGGAGCTTGGTGAGGTCGGCGCAGCCCTTCTCACCCAGCGCCAGCAGCCCGTCGAGCTCGGATCGGTCGAAGGCGGCGCCCTCCGCGGTGCCCTGCACCTCGACGAACTTGCCCTCGCCGGTCATCACGATGTTCATGTCGGTCTCGGCGCGCACGTCCTCCTCGTAGGGGAGGTCGAGGCGCGGCGCGCCGTCGATGATGCCGACCGAGATCGCGGCGACGGAGCCGGTGAGCGCCTTGGAGACGCCCAGGGAGGCGGCCGCGTCGGCGAGCGCGACGTAGGCGCCGGTGATCGCCGCGGTGCGGGTGCCACCGTCGGCCTGCAGCACGTCGCAGTCGATGTTGATCGTGTTCTCGCCCAGCGCCTTGTAGTCGATGACGGCGCGCAGCGAGCGCCCGACCAGGCGGGAGATCTCGTGCGTACGCCCACCGATCTTGCCCTTGACCGACTCGCGGGAGGAGCGCTCGTGGGTGGCGGCCGGAAGCATCGCGTACTCGGCCGTCACCCAGCCCAGCCCGGAGCCCTTGCGCCAGCGCGGCACGCCCTCGGAGGCCGAGGCGGCGCACAGCACGCGGGTCTTGCCGAACTCGATGAGCACGGACCCGGCCGCGTGGTCCAGCCAGTTGCGGGTGATCTTGATGGGGCGCAGCTCGTCGTCGGCGCGCCCGTCAGCTCGTGTGGTCACGAGACCACCCTATGCAACCGTCTCCGGCTCCGGTCGAGCCGGTCGCGCCCACGCCCGGCGCACGACCCACGGCCCCAGATCCCGCGCCCGCCGTCCCATCCACGGCACGCCCTCCCCTGCCATCCAGGCCAGGTCCTGCCGCCAGCTGGCCGGCAGCCCGCCGCAAGGTTCCAGCGAGGGCGGCTCGAAGGAGAAGCCGTACGCCACCAGCTGCTCCCCGAACGCACCGGCCATCCGCCGATGACCGAGCTCCGAGGGGTGCAGCCGGTCCGCGGCCCAGAAGCGCCGTTCGTGCAGGTCGGGAACGGCCCCCAGGTCGAGCCGCAGGCCACCGTAGGTGGCATGGACCTCGTCCCAGATGGTGTTGAGATCGGCGGTACGCCGCTGGATCGACCGCTCCATCCAGCCCGGCATCGGCCACATCACCGAGTGGTCGTGGAAACGCGCGGTCATCAGCAGCGCACCCTGGCCGGCGAGCGCGTCCGCGCAGGTCATCAGGTCGTCCCGCAGCCTGGCGGTGTCCCAGGCCGAGCGCATCACGTCGTTGACCCCGACGATCAGCGAGGCCACATCGGGGCGATGCGCCACCGCGTCGGCGAGCTGTTGCTCGACCACCACGGTCGAGGTCGCACCGATGATCGCGGTGTTGCAGAAGGAGACGTCGTACGTTTGTCCCAGAGCCTCGGCGAGCAGCCGGGCCCATCCACGCCAACCCTCAGGAGTCGGGTCGCCGAGGCCAACGGTGGCGCTGTCGCCCAGCGCCGCGTAACGCAGGTAGGTGCCCACGTCTGACAACGGTGACGGGGGTGGGTGCCGAAGCACCCACCCCCGTGTGTCGTGTCGCGAACAGTCCGATGAACTACTTCAGCTCGGACTTGAGCACGCGCATCGTGCCGAGCACGAGCGGCAGCCCGACCCACAGCGCGATCGACGTGATCAACCGGGCGACCCCGAGCGCACCGTCCTCGACGGTGACTCCGGCCGCCTCCATCTGACCCGGCGCGATGAACGGCATCATCGCGACCTGCATGGAGATCCACGGGAAGATGTTCTGCGCCCAGTCGAAGACGAAGTAGAGGGCGCTGAAGACCGAGGCCTCCAGGATCAGCGTGTAGCCGTAGTAGATGACCAGCGCTGCCGGGGTGTTGAGCAGCAGCATCGCGAACCCGAAGCCCATGAGCAGGTAGAGGACCTGCGTCGCCAGGGTCCAGGCGAGCTCGGTGCCGGTCACGTTCCAGTTGGCATCAGTGCCGGCGATGCCGGCGCTGGCCAGGGTGCCGAGCGCGCCGATCCCGACCGCGATCGCCATGGTCACGACGCCGAGGACGAAGACGGCCGCGAGCTTCGCGAACACGACCTTGAGCCGGCTGGGCTCGAGGGTGAAGGTGACCATGTGGGTGCGCTGGCCCCACTCCTGGGTCACGATCATGATCGCCAGCACCGGCACCAGCAGCGAGACCGGGAACGACAGGGCGCTCATCCAGGTCGATGCGGGCAGCGCGGGCATGTCTGCCAGCGCGGTGATCAGCAGGATGACGCCGGCGACCAGGGCGATCAGGCCGCCGGTGATCATCAGCATCACCCGGCCGGCCCGGGTGTCGGTCATCTTGCGCCACTCGACCAGCACCAGGCGGCTGAAGGGCACCTTCGTCACTGCGGGAAGCGGAGCGGAGGGCGCTACGGATACGGCGCTCATGCGGAGACTCCTTCGGACTGCGTCGGGGTGTGACCCTCACGCTGGTTTTCGGCGGTGAGCTGCAAGAAGATGTCCTCGAGCCCGGCGCCACCATCACGGAGATCGGTGATGACGACGTTGGCGTCCAGAGCCGCCTTGCCGACCTCGGCCGGCGCCGCGGAGACGCGCATTCCGGTGCCGATCGGCTCGACGCTGTAGCCCTTGCCCTTCAGCGCTGCGGCGAGCGCCTCGTTGTCGAGGGCGGTGACCAGCGACTGGCCGGCGGTGCCCTGGCTGGCGAGGATCGTGTCCTTGGTGCCCTCGGCCACGATGCGGCCGTTGCCGATGAGGATCAGCTCGTCGGCGATCTGCTCCACCTCGTGGAGCAGGTGGGAGGAGAGCAGCACGGTGCCGCCACGGTCGGCGTACTCCTTGAGCAGCCCGCGCATCCAGCGGATACCGGCCGGGTCGAGACCGTTGGCAGGCTCGTCGAGGATGAGCACCTTCGGGTCGCCCATGAGGGCGTACGCGATGCCGAGGCGCTGCTTCATACCCAGCGAGTAGTTCTTGATCCGGCGCTTCGACTCCGCGGGAGTCAGCGAGACCAGCTCGAGCATCTCGTCGACGCGCGACTTGGGCAGGCCCATCGTCATCGCGGCGATCGTGAGCACCTCACGGCCGGTGCGGCCGCCGTGCTGAGCACTGGCGTCGAGCAGCACGCCGACGTGACGGCCGGGGTTGGCAAGGTCGGAGTAGAGGGAGCCGTCGATCGTCGCCCGGCCCTTGGTGGGGTTGGTCAGTCCAACCATGATGCGCATGGAGGTCGACTTGCCCGCGCCGTTCGGCCCGAGGAATCCGGTGACTTTGCCCGGCTCGGCGGTGAACGACACGTCGTCGACCGCGGTGAAGGTCCCGTAGACCCTCGTCAGTCCTTCGACTTTGATCATGTCGCACATCCTGCCCTGCAACGTGCTGAAACCGCATCGGACATACGGATGACCTGCAACCAGACGAAAGTATGGGGATGGTCGCGACCGCAGCATCGGGCCCATCCGGCTTCGGTTCATTAACGTGTACGCCGTGCAGCAACCCGCCCGCGAGATCAACCAGCCACGTCTGACGCTGTGGGGTCACGTCTGGCGCTATCTCGTCGCGCTGGGGATCAGCGCTCTGGGGATGACCAGCAGCGACGGCGGCTGGCCCGACTGGCGCTTCGCGATGGACATATCGGTCGGTGTCGTCTGCCTCGTCATCGTCTTCTGGCGGCGCCGGTGGCCGATGACGATCGCCGCGCTGACCACCCTCGCCGGCGCGTTCTCCCTCCTCGCGGCCGGCGCCTCCTCGCTCGCGCTGGTCTCGCTGGCGACCCGCCGGCGCTGGCGCGAGATCATCCCGCTCGCGCTGCTCACCTTCGCCTCCGGGATGTTCTGGTTCACCGTCATGGACACCTCGGCGCCGGCGACCTCGACCTTCGCGGTGTGGGGTCTCAACGTCGGCATCAACGCCGTGGTCGTCGCCGCCCTGATCGCCTGGGGCATGTACATCGGCTCCCGCCGCGAGCTGATCGCCACCCTGCGCCAGCGCGCCGAGACCGCCGAGGCCGAGCAGTCGCTGCGCATGGCCCAGGCCCGCGAGACCGAGCGGCGGCGCATCGCCCGGGAGATGCACGACGTGCTCGCCCACCGCATCTCCCACATCTCCATGCAGGCCGGCGCGCTCTCCTACCGCGAAGACCTCTCCGCCGACCAGGTGCGCAGCGAGGTCGGCACCATCCGAGACGGCGCCCACCGGGCGCTCGAGGATCTCCGGGCCGTGCTCGGAGTGCTGCGTGGCAACGGCGAGGATCCCGAGACCGCGCCCCAGCCGACGTACGCCGATCTCGGCCGGCTCGTCGACGAGGCTCGTGCGGGCGGCATGAACATCACCTTCACCGACGACGTCCTCGGCGAGCCTCCGGAGGCGATCGGGCGCTCGATCTATCGCGTGGTGCAGGAGGGCATCACCAACGCCCGCAAGCACGCCCGCGGCGCCCTGCTGCGGATCAGTCTGCACGGCTCCGAGGAGCACGGGATCGACGTCGAGCTGCGCAACCGTCTCGGCTTCGACTCCCACACTCCGGGGGCCGGACTGGGCCTGGTCGGGCTCACCGAACGCGTCGATCTGGCGGGCGGACACATCGGGCACCGCATGGAATCAGATGTCTTCATCCTCGAAGCATGGCTACCGTGGGGCCAGTGAGCAGTCCAGAGAGCTCGGTCAAGATCAAGGTCGCGATCGTCGACGACGACCCGTTGGTGCGCTCAGCCCTCGGGCTGATGCTCGGCGGCCAGCCCGACATCGAGGTCGTCGGTGAGGCGACCGACGGGCAGGAAGCGCTCGGCCTGGTGCGTACGACGGCCCCCGACGTGGTGCTGATGGACATCCGGATGCCTCGCATCAACGGGCTCGACGCCACCCGCCGGGTGCTGGCCGACCCCCAGCCGCAGGCTTCGCCGACCCGGGCGTCCCGTCGACCACGGGTGATCGTGCTGACCACCTTCGGTGCCGACGAGTACGTCGTCGACGCGCTCGCCGCGGGCGCCGACGGGTTCCTGCTCAAGGACACTCCCCCGCCCGAGATCGTCGCGGCGATCCGTACGGTCGCGGCCGGGGAGCCGATCCTCTCCCCCAAGGCCACCCGCACCCTGATCACCCGGCTGCGCGCCGAGCCGACCGGCGATCGGGCCGCGGCCGCCGGTGAGCGCCTCGAGTCGCTCACCGACCGTGAGCACGAGGTCGCCCTCGCCGTCGGGCGCGGGCTGAGCAACGCCGAGATCGCCAAGGAGCTCTACCTCTCGATCCCGACCGTGAAGGCCCACGTCTCCCGGCTCTTCGACAAGCTCGGCGCCACCAACCGCGTGCAGATCGCGATCACCGTGCACGACGCCGGGCTGGTCTAGCCTCCGTCGACCGAGGGGCCGGTCAGTCAGACCTCGTAGACCGCGCCGGTGGCCGCCAGCTCGGTCGGCCCGTCGTACGCCGACCGCGCCTCGCGCAGAGCGTCGGCGGAGTCGTGCCACGGCGGGACGTGGGTGACGACGAGCTTCTTCACATGGGCCTTGGTGGCGTACTCCCCTGCGTCGACGCCGGTGATGTGCACCCCGGGCGGGTTCTCGACGCCGTCGCGGAAGGCGGCCTCGCACAGGAACAGGTCGGCGTCGGCGGCGATGTCGAGCAGCGCGTCGGTCTCGGCGGTGTCACCGCTGTAGGCGACGACCTTGCCGTTGGCCTCGATGCGCAGGCCGAAGGCGTCGACCGGGTGCTCCACGGCGGTCGGCGTGATCACAAAGGGGCCGAGATGGATCGCTCCGGTGTAGGTCGAGAACTCGAACTCTTCGCGCATCCCGGGCCGTTTGGGCAGGTCATAGGCTTTCGCGAGCCTCCGGCCGGTGCCCTTGGGGCCGTAGACGGGGATGGGCGGCTGCTGGCCGGTCGGGTGCCACTTGCGCAGCACGTAGTAGGAGGTCATGTCGACGCAGTGGTCGGCGTGCAGGTGCGAGAGCAGCACCGCGTCGATGAGGAGCGGGTCGACGTAGCGCTGCAGCACGCCGAGCGCGCCGTTGCCCATGTCGAGCACGATCCGCCACGTACGCCCGGCCTCGTCGTCGGCCTCGACGAGATAGCACGAGGCGGGGCTGTCGGGCCCGGGATAGGAGCCCGAGCAGCCGATGACGGTCAGCCGCATCCCCGCCATCAGACCGCGCCTCCGGCGAGCTGCCTGGCCGCCGCGAGCTCCGGGCCGAGAAACCTGGCGCCGATGGCCTCGAACTCCTTGGCGTCGCCGGTGGTCAAGAACGTATAGGCCGGCTCGCCGCTCTCCCGCATCAGGCCGTTCTCGGCGAGCACGCGGTAGACGTCCTTCGCCGACTCCTCGGCGCTGCTGACCAGGGTCACGTTGTCGCCCATCACATAAGAGATCACACCAGTCAGGAGCGGGTAGTGGGTGCACCCCAGGATCAGCGTGTCGACCCCGGCGCTGGTCAGCGGGTCGAGATATTCGTGGGCGGCGGCGAGGAGCTCGTCGCCGCCGGTGGTGCCGGCCTCGACGAACGGCACGAACTTCGGGCACTCCTGCGTGTGCAGCTCGACGTGCGGAGCCGCCGCGAACGCGTCGTCGTAGGCCATCGACTCGGCGGTGGCGTGGGTGCAGATGACCCCGATGCGACCGGTGCGCGAGGCGGCGACGGCGCGGCGGGTCGCCGGCAGGATGACCTCGACCACTGGGATCGACCGATACCGCTCCCGAGCGTCTCGCAGCATCGCCGCCGAGGCCGAGTTGCACGCGATGACCAGCGCCTTCACGCCCTGCTCGACGAGATGGTCGAGGCACTCCAGCGCATACTCCCGCACCTCCGCGATCGGCCGGGGGCCGTAGGGTGCGCGGGCGGTGTCACCGACGTAGAGGATCGACTCGTGGGCGAGCTGGTCGATGACCGAGCGGGCGACGGTGAGCCCGCCGAAGCCGGAGTCGAAGATCCCGATCGGGGCGTCACGGTCGGGCTGGGTCGATTCCAAGGACGAGACGGGCACGGTCGTCAGGCTAGGCCCAACGGCCCGTGTTTCGCAGTGCCATGGGCCACTCGAGACCCACCCGAGATCCATCTCACGTTCACGAACAGTCCGCGAAGAGGCTGTTAACTTCGGGTTATGACAATTTCGCGGCGCTCGCCTGTGCTGGTGGCCGTCGTCGCCCTCCTGGGCGTCTTGCTCCCGGTTGCCGGCCCGCAGCCTTCCCCCGCGCAGGCCGCGACACCGAAGCACGTGGTCGCGATCTCGGTCGACGGGCTCAGCGTGACCGCCATCGACCACCTCGGCCCGCGCAACGTGCCCAACATCTACCGCCTGATGCGCGGCGGCGCCTCGACCCGCGAGGCTCGCAGCGAGTACGAGCAGAACATCACCCTGCCCAACCACACCTCCATGGTGACCAGCCGCCGGATCGACCGGAAGGCCCACGGCCACGGCGTCACCTGGAACACCGACCGCCGCGGCACCACGGTGCAGCAGACCGCCGGCCACCCCGTCGCCTCGGTCTTCAGCCGGGTCGAGCGCACCGGCCGCAGCAGCGCGCTGTTCGCCTCGAAGTCGAAGTTCAGCCTCTTCGACCGCTCCTGGCCCTCGATCGACCGCGTGCGGATCGACCACGACGCCGAGCTGGTCGACAGCGCCGCCCGCGACCTGAGGAAGCACAAGCGTGCCTTCACCTTCGTGCATCTCGGCTCGCCCGACCACTACGGCCACCACGACGGCTCGATGAGCCCGGCCTACCGCGCCTCGGTCAAGCGCACCGACGCACGCATCGGCGGCCTGCTCCACGCGATCGACTCCTCCGCGACGCTCGAGCGATCGACGTACGTCATCCTGACCGCCGACCACGGGTTCAAGGCCGGCGCGAAGGACCACGGCTCCCACGTCTACGCCAATTACCGCATCCCGTTCGTCGTGTGGGGCCCCGGCGTCACCCGCGGAGCCTCGCTCTATCGGCTCAACCCCGACTACCGTGCCCCCGGCACGACCCGGCCGACGTACGCAGGCCAGCAGCCCATCCGCAACGGCGACCTCGGCAACCTCGCCCTCGACCTGCTCGGCCTGGGTCCGATCCCGGGCAGCACGCTGAACTCCACCCAGTCACTGGACATTCGCTGAGCGTTCGCCCTGGCTGACAGCGCCGTCACCTAGGGTGGCCCGGTGCGTCGCCTCTTCCCGATCGTCTCCGTCGGCATCTTCGTGGTCGTCGCGCTCGTCGTGGCGCTCGTCGCGCTCTCCGGGCGTGACGACGGGGCGGAGCGCAAGCCTGCGCAGGCCCACCGCAAGGTGCTCGCGATCTCGATCGACGGGTTCAACCCCGACGCGCTGACGAAGCTCGGGGCGGCGAAGACGCCCAACATCCACCGGCTCATCGACGAGGGCGCCTCGACGCTCAACGCGCGCACGGCCTACGAGAAGAACATCACCCTGCCCAACCACACCGGGATGGTGACCAGCGACCCGATCGACACCGACAACGGCGGTCACGGGGTCACCTGGAACGTCGGCGACCCGAACAGGTCGATCGCGAAGTCGGGTGGCAAGGACGAGCAGTCGGTCTTCACCACCGCCCACGAGGCCGGTCTCAGCACCGGAGTCTTCGTGACCAAGCAGAAGTTCGAGCTGTGGCAGCGCGCCTGGGAGGACGACATCGACACCTTCGAGGCCGTCGACGACCACACCGACCTGGTCCCGCAAGCCACCGACGACCTGGCCGACGAGCAGCGCGACCTCACCTTCGTACACCTCTCCCTCCCCGACGTCGCCGGGCACGAGTCGGGCGGGATGTCACCCGACTACCTGGCTGCCGTCGAGGAGTCCGACGCGCAGGTCGGCGAGTTCCTCGACGTCATCGACGCCGACGCAGAGCTGAAGAAGAACCTCGACGTCATCCTCACCGCCGACCACGGCTTCAAGCCCGGAGTCACCAACCACTCCGAGAAGGTCTACGAGAACTACCGGATCCCGTTCATCGTCTGGGGCCCCGACGCCGGCGCCGGCACCGACCTCTACGACCTCAACTCCGACGACTACCGCGACCCGGGCAAGGGCCGGCCCGGCTACGACGGCACCCAGCCCGTACGCAACGCCGACCTCGGCAACCTGGCGCTCGACCTCCTCGGGCTCGGGCCGATCCCGACCAGCGACATCGGCAAGGACCAGACGCTCGACGTGAAGTGACCCGGAGCGGTCAGCGCACGGAAACCGATCGGTGGCCGACCTTGTCGAGACCACCACAAGGAAACGCGATCCTGAGGTACGTTTCGAACCTAACCTCCCAAGGAGCGTGAGATGTCAGTTTCCCGGCTCGCTCGGGCCGCCTTGCGCAGGGACCGTCGCGCCCGGCGAGTCACGATCATCGGCGCCGGGATCGGTGGTCTCACCCTCGCGATCGAGCTGCGTCGTCAGGGCATCGAGGTCGAGGTCTTCGAGGCCACGACCGACCCGCGCGAGCGCGGTGCCGCGGTGGTCCTGCCCGCCAACGCGACCAGGATCCTGAGCGAGCGGCTGCATCTCGACCCCGGGCTGGGCGAGGCCTCGGCGAGGATCGAGGGCCTCTCCTGGCGCGACGGCCACACCGGCGTCTCGATCGGCCGGGCGCTCTCCGCGGAGGCCTACGCGGCGCGGTGCGGCGCTTCTGCCTACGGCATCCACCACGGTGACCTGCACACACTCCTGGCCGAGACGTTCGGCGACGACGGGCTCCACCTCGGTCAGCGCCTGGTCAAGGTCACCGATGCCGGCGGCCCGGCGGTGCTGGAGTTCTCCGGCGGCGGCTCCACCGAGGCAGACCTGGTCATCGGCGCCGACGGTGGCCGCTCGATGCTGCGCGAGGCGGTGGTCGGCTACGACGACGCGCAGTTCTCCGGCTGCGTCGCCTGGCACGGCATCGTCCCCCGCTCACAGGCGACCTTGCTCCCCCACCCCAGCCGGATGCAGGTCTGGATGGGCGCCGACGGCCACCTGATGCACCACCCCGTCGGCGCCGACGACCTCGCATTCCTGCTGGTCAGGCGCCATCCTGGGCCATGGACGCCCGACGCCTGGGTGCAGCCCGCCGACCACGACGAGCACGTCCACGCCTACGCCGGCTGGCATCCCGCCGTCGTGCAGCTGATCTCCGAGGCGCCCTGCTCCGACCGCCTGGCCCTCTTCCACCGCCCGCCCCTGAGCACCTGGACCCACGGGCGCATCACGCTGCTCGGCGACGCCGCCCACCTCGCCGTCCCTCATCACGGGCAGGGCGCCGCCCAGGCGATCGAGGACGCGATCGTCCTCGCCGATTGTCTCGCCGCCGACGACGACTGGCGCCGCGCCCGGCGGGCCTACGAGGTGCGTCGTCGCGACCGGGCACGGCGCGTGCAGATCGCCTCGCTCGCCGCCGCCGACGTCTTCCACCTCCCCGACGGTCCACGCGCCGAGGCCCGCAACAAGAGGCTGAAGTCGCTGGACGCCTACGAGCGTCACCTCGCCTGGATCCACGACCTCGATGCGATCGGCCACCCTGGCCCGTAGCTCAGGAGCACCGTAACCCGGGAGCACACTGCGGCGTTGCCTGGTGGTGAGCGCACTCTCCGGACGCACGGGCCTGATGGCCCTCGGCATCTGGACGACGTACGCCGCGGCGATCGCCGTCGCCGCGCTCCAGCTCGGCGCCGACCCGGAAGCCGGCCGGGCCCAGCCCGAGACGCCGTTGGCGCCTGGGAGCCCCGCGGCGTTGATCCAGCAGCACGACTGCTGGAGCGCGGAGGCACCGCGCGACATGTCGGGCAGGCTGCCCGGCCACGCCATCGTCGCCTCCGGCGCCACCCCTCGCTACGTCGGCTCCGACCTGACCGGCAAGGCCCTCGACCAGGTCTTCGCCGGCGACGACCACGACCTCGTCGTCTACGCCTTCTGCCGCTGAGGCGCCGCCGCGACCAGGCCAGAGCGATCAGGCCCAGAGCTGACCCTCGAGGCCTTCCTCAGCCTGGTCGATGGTGCCTTCGTAGGCGCCGGTGGAGAGATACTTCCAGCCACCGTCGGCGACGACGAAGGCGATGTCGGCGGTCTCGCCGGCCCGCACCGACTTGGCGGCCTGTGCGAGCGCGGCGTGCAGGATCGCACCGGTGGAGATGCCGGCGAAGATGCCCTCCAGCTCGAGGAGCTCGCGCACGCGGCGTACGGCGTCACGGGGGCCGACGGAGAAGCGGGCGTCGATCAGCGAGGCGTCGTAGAGCTCGGGCACGAAGCCCTCGTCGAGGTTGCGCAGCCCGTAGACGAGCTCGCCGTAGCGCGGCTCGGCGGCCACGATGCGTACGTCCGGCTTGGCTCCGCGGAAGAAGCGGCCGACGCCCATCAGCGTGCCGGTGGTGCCGAGGCCGGCCACGAAGTGGGTGACCGAGGGGAGGTCGGCGAGGAGCTCGGGGCCGGTGCCCTCCTCGTGGGCGAGCGCGTTGGCGGCGTTGCCGTACTGGTAGAGCATCACCCAGTCGGGGTGCTCGGTGGCCATCCGCTTCGCCACCCGGACAGCCTCGTTGGAGCCGCCGGCCGCGGGCGAGGAGACGATCTCGGCGCCCCACATCCGCAGCAGCTGACGCCGCTCCTCGGAGGTGTTCTCCGGCATCACGCACACGATCCGGTAGCCCTTGAGCTTGGCCGCCATGGCCAGCGAGATCCCGGTATTTCCGGAGGTCGGCTCGAGGATCGTGCAGCCGGGGCGGAGCCTGCCGTCCTTCTCGGCCTCCTCGACCATGCGAAGAGCCGGGCGGTCCTTGATCGAGCCGGTCGGGTTCCGGTCCTCGAGCTTGGCCCACAGACGTACGTCGGGCGAGGGCGAGAGGCGGGGCAGGCCCACCAGCGGAGTGCCACCGACCGACGCCAGCAGGTTGTCGTAGCGCATGGGTCCATCGTCGCATCAACTCGTGACAACACCGCCAATCGAGCCGAACGCCCGATCGGCGAGACCTGGCCGTCCGGAGGGCGTGCGCCTGCTAGGCGCGTCAGAGCTCGTCGCGTGCGGCGTCACGCAGCGCGGCGAGGCCGCGACGGGTCAGGTCGGAGTCGGGTAGCACCGCGACCAGCATCGCCCGATCGTCGTCGGCGCGCGCGACCAGGCTCCGCACCCAGGACATCCCCGTCTGGAGCTGCGCCACGGCATCTGTGCGACCGCCGCTGCGCACCCAGTCACCCAGAGCGGACCGATGGATGGCGTCGATCACCGCCGCCAGCCCCATCGGCCGGTAGGAAGGTCCCTCACCGAGCCGTTCGCGAAGGTAGGCGAGGGTGTGCGCGACGTAGCGCTCGTGCTCGATGACCTCGCGGTTGCGCAGCTCGGTGACGACCCGGGTGAGCTGATAGCGCTGGAGCACCAGCTCAGGCCGGGTGAGGAAGTCCCGCAGCGAATCCTCGGTCGCCGCGATCACCACCTCGACCGGATCCTTGTCCGGGTCGCCCTCGCGTAGCCGTCGCTCGACCAAGGCGATCCGCTCGGCGTGGTCGGGGAAGGGGAGCTCGACCTTGCCGGAGAAGTGTCGGAAGACGGTGCGTCGCGAGACCTGCGCAGCTTCGGCGACCGCCTCCACGGTGACGTTCTCGTAGCCCTGGTCGAGAAACATGCCCATTGCCGTCTCGGCGATGCGGTACTTGGTGTCACGCACGCGCTGGGACGTCACGGGCATCTTCTCCTCCGTCGGTCGAGACGCTCAGTGTAGGAGATCACGCCTCCTCATCCGTCGCACGCGAGCGCTGCGTCGTCGGCCGCAGCGGCCCCGCCCTGCCCGCCGAACGTCCCCGCACAGGTCCAGGCCCGGCGCTTCGTCGCGTCGAGGACCATGCTCTTCGGCCACTGCTCCCACCGTGTCCCGAGACGCGCGTGCCCCGGGTCGCCTGTTCTGATGAACGCGGAGATGCTGCCGATCAGCTTCGTGGAGAGGTCCAGGCGTCCGGATTCGTTGGCCCGGCCGAACGCGAAGGAGTAGAAGCTGCGGCCGAAGTTGCCGAACACGAACGGCAGGTCGATGGCATGCACCGAACCGTAGACCTGGTCGAAGGGTGCAGGCTCCTCGTTCCACCCGAGCTCGTAGTAGAAGGCCCGGTCGTTGCCGGCGGCGACGACGGTGCTCATCGACTGCTCGATGATGCCCAGGAAGACCGAGCGGGTCAGGGCCTCGGACGCCTCGTTCCAGCCGCCGGGCCCGTCGACCGGCAGGTACGCATCGGAGATCAGGTCATCGACGCCCAGACCCGCGGGGGCGTCCGGATCGAACTCGTACTGCATCGTGAACCGCTCGTAATCGGTGGGTCGGTGCGCACCGATCGCAGTGCCGAAGAGCTTGCCCTCCTCGAAGGTGTTGCCGGCCAGGATCGGCACGTCACGGTAACGCCCCGCGGCGATCGCTCCGTAGGCGTCGGTGGGGATGACCGTGCCGTCCGCGACGACCTGCTGGATCGCGTCGATCCGATGTCGCAGCGTGACCCGGACGAGCTCGTCGGCCGGCATCGACCGCAGCACATCGGCCTCCTCGCCGCTGCCGCCTGAGTCCTCGACAGCCGCGGCGCCGACCTGAGCGGCGTAGGCCTGGGCCGTCTCGCGCGGGGTGGTGACCAGGCCGCCGCTGAGCGGGATCGCGCGGTGCATGAGGCCCGTGGTGAGCGGGGAGACCATCAGCGCCCAGACGTTGACCGCGCCGGCCGACTCCCCCATCACGCTCACATTTCGCGGGTTGCCGCCGAAGGCGGTGGCATTGCGCTGCACGAAGCGCAGCGACTCGATCTGGTCGAGCAGCGCGAAGTCGCCCGAGTCGGTGAGCGGGTCACCGGTCTTGAGCCCAGGGTGGTCGAACCAGCCGAACACACCGAGCCGGTAGTTCACGGTCACCACCACGGCGTTCGCCCGACGAGCGAGCGTACGGCCGTCGTACATCGGGTCGGCGCTGTAGCCCACCACGTTGCTGCCGCCGTGGACGAAGACGATGACCGGAAGGTCTTTCTGCTTCGTCGCCGGCCGGAAGACGTTCAACGTCAGGCAGTCCTCCTCGCCGACGGCCTGACCGAGCCCGTCACGTACGTCGAGGTCGTAGTGCGGACCGTCCGGTGACGGGCTGAACATCCGGCCCGGTTGAGCACAACCCGGGCCGTACTCCTGGGTCCGCCTGACCTCCCTCCACGGGCGGTGCGTCCGCGTGGCCTGCCAGCGAAGATCGTCCACCGGCGGGGCGGCGTAGGGGATCCCGAGCCAGGAGTACGTGCCCGAGCCGCGCCGCTCGTCGAGGCCCTGGACCGGGCCGAGGCTCGTGTGCCGCAGCACCGGCGAACCATGCCTGGGCGAGGGGTCGGCCGCGGCCGGGCCGCTGACGAGAAGGCCGAGCAGGAGGACGAGGCCGGCAGCGACGCGTGTCATGTCAGCGACCTCGGCCAGAGGGCGTCATGGACTGGTCACCGGCCGAGCTGTGGCTCTCTCGGCGCACGGTGTGAGCCAGCCATGGGATGAGCAGGACACCGAGCACGGAGAATCCCACCAGCAGCACGAAGACCGCGGCGTCACCACCCGCACCGGCCTCGACGGCGCCGTAGAGGTAGGGCCCGGCGAAACCGCCGAGCAGCCCGATGGTGTTGATGAAGGCGAGCCCTGCCGCGGCCATCAGCCCCGACATGTGGGCCATCGCCAGAGACCAGTAGATGGGCAGGATGCCGATCAGGAAGAACATCGCCACCACGATGAGCCCGAGACGCACCGCCTCGTTCGAGGACAGGGCATACATCACCGCGGTGAGCGCTGTGGCCGCTGAGCAGATGGTGATCACCAGGACCTCGTTGCGCAGCTGGCGCTGGAGCCACGGTATGAACAGGACGCCGCCCAGTGCGCCGATCCCGACGCTCCCGCTGATCAGGCCGATCATGAACGAGCCCTCGACGTCGATGCTCTCCACGATGGAGGGGAAGTTGTACTGGATCGCCACGCTCGAGAACTGGTTGACGAGATAGACGATCGCCAGGGCGATGATGAACGGGCGCGCGAACGCGACCCGGATGTTGCCGCGCAGAGTGGTGTGCCCAGCCGTGCTGTGCACCGCCGCGCGCTCACTCAGGAGGCGGGCCTCGTCGCTGTCGAGCCAACGGGCGTCGGTCGGCCGGTTCGGCAGCCCGAACCAGACCACGAACGCGACCACGATCGTCAACAGGCCCTCGACCAGGAACATCCACTGCCAGCCGAAAAGACCCCTGGAGCCGCCGAGCTCCATCAGCGCGCCGCCGAACGGGTTGCCGAGGATCATCGCGGCGCAGGGCGCCAGGTAGATGACACCGACGACCGAGGCGCGCTGCGACTGGGCGAACCAGAGGGTCACGACATACATCAGCGCCGGGAACAGGCCGGCCTCGGCCGCTCCCAGGAGGAATCGGACCACGTAGAACGACGTCGGACCCTGCACGAACATCATGCAGGCACACAGCGCACCCCAGGTGAGCGCGATCCGGGTGATCCACGCGCGTGGGCCCACCCGGTGCATCACCAGGTTGCTGGGCACCTCGAGCAGCGCGTAGCTGATGAAGAAGATGCCCGCGCCGAGACCGTACGCGGCGGCGCCGATGCCGACATCGGCCTCGAGCGACGTCTTGGCGAGACCGACGTTGGTGCGGTCGATGAATGCCATGAAGTAGATCAGGCACAGGATCGGGAGCAGCCGGACAGCTGCCTTGTGGGACGCCGCTGCGTGGCGGACGTCGGCGGGCGTAGAGGACGGGGTCAAGCTCACTGCAACCTCCGGGGGCGGTTGGCACTGAGTGCCGAACTAGAAAGATTATGTGACACTCCGTGACATAATGTGGCACACATCACAGAGCCCCGCAACCCGTCGAGCACCCGGCTCCCCCGCTCGCATCAACCGATCGGCTGATCCCGTCACGACCCGATCGCCCGATCCGCATATCCCGTGATCCAGGCAGGGTGAGCGTATGCATCAGGAGCGAGAACCAGCCGTCGTCGTGGACGGCCTGCGCAAGACGTATGGCACGAAAGTGGCGGTCGAGGAGATCAGCCTGAGCGTCGCGGAGGGTGAGATCTTCGGCATCCTCGGGCCCAACGGTGCCGGCAAGACCACGACGGTCGAGTCGATCGCCGGCCTACGGGTCGGCGACAAGGGCCGGATCCGGGTCCACGGCATCGACCCGTGGAGCGACCGCGAGGCGCTGACCAAGGTGCTCGGCGTGCAGCTCCAGGAGTCGAAGCTGCAGCCGAAGATCACCGTCCGCGAGGCGCTCGAGCTGTGGAGCGCCTTCTACCCCGACCCGGAGCCGTGGCCGGCGCTGGCCGAGCGGCTGGGTCTCGGCGACCACCTCGACCAGCGGTTCGAGAAGCTCTCCGGCGGTCAGCAGCAGCGGCTCTCGATCGCGCTGGCTCTGGTCGGGAAGCCGCGCATCGTGATCCTGGACGAGCTGACCACCGGGCTGGACCCGCGAGCGCGGCGGGAGGTGTGGAAGATGGTCGAGAACATCCGGGACCGCGGCGTCACGGTCCTGCTGGTGACCCACTTCATGGAGGAGGCGCAGAGCCTCTGCGACCGGGTCGCCATCGTGGACCGCGGCCGGGTCCGGGCGCTCGACACCCCGGCAGCGCTGATCGATCGGGCCTCGGCGGCGACCATCACCACCTTCGTGCCGTCTGCTCCGGTGGACCTCGAAGCGCTGCGTACGTTGCCCGGGGTCGCCTCCGCGCACAGCGAGAACGGCACCGTGGCGATCGAGGGCGCCGAGGGCACGGCCCTGGCGCTGATGCGAGCCCTGGCCGACCAGGACGTCGTGCCCGGTCGGCTACGCGTCGAGGCAGGCACCCTCGACTCCGCCTATCTGGACCTGACCGAGGACACGACCGACGACACGATGGAGAAGACCCGATGAGCGCCACGACCGCCGTCCTGCGCAGCGAAGGGCGGCTCTTCGTCCGCGACCGCGCGTCCCTGTTCTGGATCCTCGCCTTCCCCACCCTCCTGCTGGTGATCTTCGGACTGATTCCGAGCTTCAGGGAGGCCAAACCAGACCTCGGCGGTCGTTCGGTCTTCGACCTCTACGTGCCGATCTGCGTGATGCTGGCGATGATCGCGGCCGGCCTGCTGACCTTCCCCATATCGCTGATGACCTACCGCGAGTCGGGCGTGCTGCGGCGGCTGCGGACGACACCGGTCGGCCCGGCGTCGATCGTGTTTGCCCAGCTGGTCCTCTACGCCGCGGCGATCGTCATCTCGACCGTGATCGTGTTCGTGGTGGCGACCCTGGGGTTCGGCTCACCGATGCCTGCGTCCATGTCCGGCTATCTGGTGGCGTACGCCCTGTGCCTGGTCACGTCCCTCGGCTTCGGTGCCCTTGTCGCGGCCGTCACGCCGAACACGAAGATCGGTCAGGTGATCGGCATGTGCATCTTCTTCCCGGCGTTGTTCACCGCAGGGGTCTACGTGCCGGTGGAGACGTTCTCCGGCTGGCTGCGTACGGTCGTGACCTTCAGCCCGTACGGCGCGGGGTCGAACGCGTTCAACGACGCCGTCGTCGGCAGCTTCCCGGAGTGGAGCGACCTGGCGATCATGGGTGGCTGGGCGGTGCTGCTGCTGGTGAATGCGGTGCGGTTCTTCCGCTGGGAGTGAGAGGGTCGTGTCCATGACGACGGCACCCGAGCTCGAGCAGCAGTGGGACCGCAACCTCAAGGTGCTTCCGTTCGTGCTGCTCGCGCTCACCACGGTCGTCTGTTTCGCGACCTTCCCCGCGATGGGCCCGGTCGGCCCGACGACGCGGATCGTCTTCGGTGTGCTCGTGGTCGCGACCGCGGTGTGGGTCTGGCGCTGGACCTATGTCTACGCCCGACCGCATCCGGTCGGCTACACCGGACGTACGCTCCTGGTCGCCGCCCTCACCGCGCTGCACCCGCTGTTCTGCATCTTCGCCTGGATCGGTTTCCTGGACGCCTTCGACTCCTTCCGGGGCCGGTGGCGGTGGGTGGCGATGGCGGCCACCGCGCTGATCATGGCCACCGGGCAGGTCGGCGGGCCGCCGCCCTTCGACGACTGGTGGCAGATCGCGCTGTGGCCCGTGCTGTTCGTCGTGAACTTCGGGCTGGCGACGCTGATGGGGCGCTACAGCGTCCACCTCGACACCATCAGCAAGGAGCGGGCCGAGACGATCACCCGCCTGGAGAGCGCGCTCGCCGACAACGCCGAGCTGCAGGACCAGCTGCTCGCCCGGTCGAGGGAGAGCGGTGTGCGTGACGAGCGCGAGCGTCTGGCCCGCGAGATCCACGACACCATCGCGCAGTCGCTGGCCGGTGTCGTCGCCCAGCTCCAGGCCGCCGAGGGTTCCGCCGACACCGACGACGTACGCCGCCGGGTGGGTCGCGCCACCGACCTTGCCCGCACTGCGCTCGTCGAGGCACGCCGCTCGCTGCAGGACCTCTCCCCCACCGACCTGGCGACCGCGGGCATCACCGACGCGCTCTCGGCGTTGGTCACCACCTGGCGCTCCGACCACGGCGTGGACGCATCCTTCATGGTCGTCGGCGAGGCGCGAGCGCTGCACCCCGAGGTGGAGGCGACGCTGCTGCGGATCGCCCAGGAGGCCCTCGCCAACGTCGCCAAGCATGCCGACGCGCAGCGGGCCGGGGTCACGCTCACCTTCGACGAGTCCGAGGTGATCCTCGACGTACGCGACGACGGCACCGGCTTCGACCCCGGCTCGCCGCGCCGCTCGTCCGCTTTCGGCCTGGGGGTGATGCGCGACCGCGCCCAGCGCCTGACCGGCACCTTGACGTTGGAGTCCGCGCCCGGCTCCGGCACCGCCGTCTCCGCCAGCATCCCCGCACTCCCCCGAGGACCCGCATGAGCGCACCACCGATCAGGATCGTCGTCGCCGACGACCACCCCGTCGTACGCGACGGGGTGGTCGGGGTTCTCCGCGCGCAGGGTTTCGAGGTCGTCGGCCAGGCCGGCGACGGGACCGAGGCCATCGCGCTCGTCGAGGAGCTCGACCCCGACGTCCTCGTCCTCGATCTCCGGATGCCCGGCACCAGCGGGGTCGAGGTGATCGAGCGGCTCCGGGCGCGGGAGTCGCGGGCCGGCGTGCTGGTCCTGACGACCTTCGACACCGACTCCGACGTGGTCGCCGCGATCGAGGCGGGAGCGACCGGCTACCTGCTCAAGGACGCCCCGACAACAGACCTGGTCGATGCCGTGCGCGCGACCGCTGCCGGAGAGACCGTGCTCTCCCCCGCCGTCGCGACCCGGCTGGCCTCGAGGCTGCGCTCACCCGGCCCCGCGACCCAGCTGAGCCCGCGCGAGCGCGAGGTGCTCACCCTGGTCGCGCGTGGGACCACCAACCGCACCATCGCCGCAAAGCTCTTCGTCAGCGAGGCGACGGTCAAGACCCACCTGGGCCATGTCTTCGAGAAGCTCGGCGTCACAGACAGAGCTGCCGCGGTCGCACGAGCGTACGACCGCGGCATCCTGGGCTGAGAAACCGGCGACGCAGACCGTGGTACCTCGGTCTGCAGTCACTGCCTTCGCGGAGCTCCGCGAGGTCAGTGCGCGCTCACCGAGTTACCTCGGTGAGCATTCACAGCGCTCAGCATCCACCCGCTACTGCTGGGAGGACGACCACCTGGTCGCCGTCCTTCAGCTCGGCCTCGAGGCCGCCGATGAAACGTACGTCCTCGTCGTTGATGTAGACGTTGACGAAGCGGCGCAGGTCGCCGTTGTCGATGAGGCGCTCCTTGATGCCGGAGTGGTTCGCCTCGAGGTCGTCGATGAGCGCGCTCAGGGTCTTGCCCTCGGCGGTGACAGCCTTCTCACCGTCGGTGTAGGTGCGGAGGATGGTCGGGATCTTGACCTCGATGGCCATGGGTTCTCCTAGATGTCGGTGTTACGCGTCACGACAACGTCGCGACGATGCTGATTTCTTCCTCGGTGACGTTGCCGTCGACGATGCGGTAGGACCGGAACTCGACCGGGCCCTCATCGTTCGAGTGCTCGCGGGTGCTGACCAGCACGTAGTGGGCGTTGGGCTCCATCGCCAGCCCGATGTCGGTGCGGGAGGGATAGGCCTCGGTCGCGGTGTGGGAGTGGTAGACGATCACCGGCTCCTCGTCGTTCGCGTCCATCTCCTTGTAGAGCTGGAGCAGATCGGTCGAGTCGAACTCGTAGAACGTCGGGCTCCCGGCAGCGTTGACCATCTCGATGAACCGCTCCGGACGGTCCGAGCCCTCGGGCCCTGCGACGATCCCGCAGGCCTCGTCGGGGTGGTCGCGCTTGGCGTGGGCGATGATCGCGTCGTACGTCGCCTGGTCGATGGTCAGCACGGGATCAGCCTAGGCGGCACGAGCACCGCAGACCCACATGCCCGCGTGCCGGACATCGTCACGACCGTCCACGTCGATAGTGTAGCGCTCGGGGTCTTCGGCTAGGACGCAGCCCACAGAGCCTCGACGATCGTCTCCTGGAGGATCCCGACCCACTGGTAGATCCCGTAGACCTGGCCGGCCGGGTCGTCGTCGGGCAGGGAGTCCCAGAAGTCCTCGTCGTCGTCCTCGACACCGAGGCGGGTCGCCAGCGCCAGCCTGATGTCGGTGAAGGAGCGCATCCAGGCCTCGGCGTCACCGATCGAGAGCTCGACGTCGATGACCAGCCCTTCCTCGTCGAGCTCGGGCGGGAGCCCGGCCTCCTCCAGCGAGTCGATGATCGTGGAGGCGGCGCGCGCCTTGCCGTCGCGCAGCCCGCCCTCGGTGAACCGGCGGAACTCCCCGGCGGCCTCCTCGTCCTCGCCGTAGGCCGAGGGGAAGAGACGCTTGAGCACCGGGTCTTCGGGCTCGGTCGTCGGCCCGGAGAAGTCGAGCATGGCCTCGAGCGGGTCGGCACTCTCGACCGGCGCGGCGACCTCGTTGCGCAGCAGCTCGACGAGCTGGGAGGCCAGCGAGCGCAGCAGATCGGCCTCGAACCCGGAGAAGGTCGCGATGACCTGCTTGCTGCGGCGGTGGTAGCTGAAACCGCCCATCAGTCCTGCTTCTCCAGGGTCGCCCAGAGACCGTATTCGTGCATCGCCTGCACGTCGCGCTCCATCTCCTCGCGCGATCCGGAGGAGACCGCCGACTTGCCGTCCTCGTGCACCTCCATCATCAGCTTCTCCGACTTCTTCTTCGAGTAACCGAAGTACTTCTGGAAGACGAAGGTGACGTACGACATCAGATTGACCGGGTCGTTCCAGACGATGGTCACCCATGGAGTCGAGGGGGCGACGACGTCATCGACCTCCGGCTCGTCGAGCTCCACAGGACTTGGCGCGCTCATGCGTCCCATCGTGCCACGTACGTCGCGGCGGGCTCGACAGCGCACTCCATAGTCGGCACGGGCTGCGCGCGGGCGCGCGACTGCACCACCCGTGCCACGATGAACCCGTGGACTCGACAGCGGACTCGACCGCGCTCCTGACAGATCACTACGAGCTGACGATGCTCCAGGCCGCCCTGAAGGCCGGCACCGCCGAGCGTCGCGGCGTCTTCGAGCTGTTCCCCCGGCGACTCGCGGGCGGGCGCCGCTACGGCGTCGTGGCCGGGGTCGGGCGTGCGCTCGACGCGATCGAGGCGTTCCGGTTCGGCCCCGAGCAGCTGGCGGTGCTCGAGGGGGTCGTCGACGGCCCGACGCTGGAGTGGCTGGCGGGCTATCGCTTCACCGGCGACGTCTGGGGCTACGCCGAGGGCGAGACGTTCTTCCCCCAGTCGCCGCTGCTCGTGGTGGAGGCCAGCTTCGCCGAGGCAGTCGTGCTGGAGACGGTGCTGCTCTCGATCTACAACCACGACTCGGCCATCGCCACCGCGGCGTCGCGGATGACGCTCGCGGCCGGTGACCGGCCGTGCATCGAGATGGGTTCGCGCCGCACCCACGAGGCAGCGGCCGTCGCTGCGGCTCGGGCGGCCTACGTGGCCGGCTTCAGCGCCACCTCCAACCTCGCCGCCCGCGAGCTCTTCGGGGTGCCCACCACCGGCACCTCCGCGCACGCGTTCACCCTGCTGCACGACACCGAGGAGCAGGCCTTCCGCGCCCAGGTCGCCTCTCTCGGCAAGGGCACGACGCTCCTGGTGGACACCTACGACATCACCGAGGCGGTGACGAAGGCCGTCGAGATCGCCGGATCCGAGCTGGGCGCGGTGCGGATCGACTCCGGTGACCTCGGGCTCCTCGCCCACGACGTACGCCGCCAGCTCGACGACCTCGGCGCGACCGAGACCAAGATCATCGTGACCAGCGACCTGGACGAGTACGCCATCGCCGGCCTCGGCGCCAGCCCCGTCGACGGCTACGGCGTCGGCACCCAGCTGGTCACCGGATCCGGGCACCCCACCGCCGGCTTCGTCTACAAGCTGGTCGCCCGCGAGGGTGCCTCCGGCGACCTGGAGCCGGTCGCCAAGAAGAGCGCGGCCAAGGCGTCGATCGGCGGACGGAAGTATGCGCTGCGCCGCCGCAACCAGGCCGATGTCGCCGACGCCGAGGTGATCGGCATCGGCACTCCCCCGCAGGGCGACGGCAACGACCGCCCGCTGCTCACCCAGCTGGTCAAGGGCGGCGAGATCGTCGGCCGCGAGCCCCTCGACGCCGCTCGCGAGCGCCACCGGGCCTCGGTCGCCGAGCTTCCCGTCATCGCCCACTCGCTGCTGAAGGGCGATCCTGCGATCTCCACGCTCTTCCAGTGATGGCCGTCTAGGCTGGCGAGCATGACGCGTGCACTGATCGTGGTCGACGTACAGAACGACTTCTGCGAGGGCGGGTCCATGCCCGTGACCGGGGGCGCCCGGGTGGCCTACGACATCGGCCAGCTGCTCCGCGAGCGGGCGGCGAGCACGGATCCCGAGCAGACCTACGGCATCGTCGTGGCCACCAAGGACCACCACATCGACCCGGGCGACCACTTCGGCAACCCGCCCGACTTCGTCGACTCCTGGCCCGAGCACTGTGTGGTCGGCACCGAGGGCGAGTCGTTCCACCCCAACCTCGACCCGGTGAGCTTCGACGAGATCTTCCGCAAGGGCGAGCGGTCCGCGGCCTACTCCGGTTTCGAGGGCTCGGCCACCGACGGCACCACCCTGACCGACTGGCTCCGGGCGCGCGGCGTCGAGGAGGTCGACGTGTGCGGGCTGGCCACCGACCACTGCGTACGCGCCACCGCGATCGACGCTCAGGGCGCCGGTTTCCACACCCGGTTGCTCACCGATCTGGCTGCGGGAGTGGCCCCCGCGACGACCGCCTCGGCGGTCGAGGAGATGCGCTCCGCCGGAATAACGGTCTTGTGACAGATTCGGGACTATTCGGCAGATAGAAGGCGTCTTTACGTCTACTCTCTTCGGATGGCTCCGATCTCGGCGACAGCCCCACTTCGCCAACCCCACTTTCGGTGGTTCTTCGCATCCCGCTCGGTCAATCTGATCGGCAACTTCATGGCACCGGTCGCCCTGGCCTTCGCGGTCATGGAGGTCAGTGACGCCCCGATCGCGATCGGGGCGGTGCTCGCTGCCCGCACCATCCCGATGATCATCTTCATGCTGATCGGCGGCGTGCTCGCCGACCGGATGGGCCGAGCCCGCATCCTGTTCGGCTCCAACCTGGTCTCCGGCCTGAGCCAGGCAGCGGTCGCCGTGCTCGTCATCGCCGGCGTCGCCGAGCTGTGGCACCTGATCGCACTCGCCGCCCTCAACGGCGTCGTCTCCGCGGCCGGCCTGCCCGCTCAGCAGGGCATCATCCCGCTGGTCGTGCCGCGCACGATGCTGCAGGAAGCCAACGTGCTGATGTCGCTGACGAAGGCCGTCGTCGCCGTCGCCGGACCCGGCACCGCCGGGCTGCTGGTGCTCAGCATCGGCCCCGGCTGGGCGCTGGCCGTCGACGCGCTCACCTGGATCATCGCCGCGCTCCTGCTGATTCCGGTGAAGCTCGAGGGCACGGTCGTCGGCAAGGCGTCGATCGTCGGCGACCTGCGCCTGGGCTGGGACTACTTCCGCACCACGACCTGGCTGTGGTTGTGCGTCGGCGCCGCCACCCTGCTCAACGCCCTCTACGAGGGCGGGCTGCTCACCCTCGGGCCGCAGCGGGCCGAGGGCTCGTCGCTGGGCGCCGGCGGCTGGGGGCTGATCCTCACCTTCCAGGGCCTCGGGGTGCTCGCCGCGACGCTCGTCCTGATGAAGGTGCGCCTCGAGCGTCCGCTGTTCGTGGGCATGCTCGGGATGGCCCTGTTCGGCCTGCCGATCGCCGCCCTCGGGTTCTCCACCGACCTCGGGGTGCTGCTGCCCGCGGCGGCAGCCTCCGGCGCAGGCATCCAGGTCTTCAGCCTCGGCTGGCAGCTCTCGATGCAGGAGAACGTTCCGGCCGACCTGCTCTCCCGGGCGGCCTCCTACGACCAGCTCGGCACCTATATCGCCATCCCGGTCGGGCAGCTCGCGATGGGGCCGCTGGCCGCCGCGTACGGCATCGAGAGGCTGCTCGCGATCGCTGGGATCTCCTACATCGTGATCTCGCTGGCGACGCTGTTGAGCCCCGCCGTACGCCGCCTGAACCGGGTGATCGTCACCGAGCCCAACGGGGCGCCGGCGCACTAGCCGGCACCGCCCGCCTCAGCCCCGGTCGGGCACATCGGCTCGCTCCAGCAGCGACCGCAGCAGGTCGACGAGGCTGGTGACGGGCAGGTCGGGGTCGAACGCACGCTGCACGCCGAGCCCGATGCCGAGGGAGAGCAGCTGGACGGCGGCATCCTCGGCCGGTGACGGCAGCGTGAGACCGAGGTCGGTCACCTGCTGCTCGATCAGGCCGGCGACGGCCGCGGTGAGCTCGCGACGCCTGGCGGCGAGCTGCTGGTTCACGCCCGGGATACGGCGGGTGCTGGTCGCGAACTCCACCTCGAGCGCGGTCCAGCCGACGTCGCCGATGTTGGCCTCGGCCCACGCCGCGAAGGCGTCGATCCGGCCCTCGACGGAGTCGACACCCTCGACCGTGCTCGCGAGCGACAGCGCCCGCTCCTGATGGATCACGTCGAGCACGGCGAGGCCGAGCTCGTGCTTGGTCGAGAAGTTCGAGTAGACCGCGCCCTTGGAGAAGCCCGCCTCGGCGGCCACCTTGTCGAGCGAGGTGGCGTTGTAGCCGTCGGAGAGGAAGAGGCGGTGTGCGGTCTGGACGAGTCGCTCCCGCGTCTGTGCGTGCGACTCCTTGCGCGTGATCCGGCCCACGGCAGAGATCTTACCAGTTCGGCCTACCGCTGGTATCCAAATACCGTTAGTATCCGAATCATGACGCATCGACGTGCACTCGCCATCGGCTGTGGCGGCACCCTCGGGTTCGCCTGGACGGCCGTCGCCCTCCGCGCCCTCGAGGAGGCCCTCGACTGGGACGCCCGCACCGCCGACGTCCTCGTCGGCACCTCCGCGGGCTCCGAGATCGTCGCGGCCCTCGGGTCGGGGCGTACGCCGCAGGACCTGCTCGACGCCCTCGACGGTGCGCCGGGCGCCGACCCGGTCCTGGCCGCGCACGTCACCGCCCACCCCGGCAAGATGCCACCGCTGCCGGCTCCGGCGCTGCCCGCCCTCGGCCTGGTTCGTCCCGGCCTCTCCCGACGCTCGCCCTACAGCGCGCTGGCCGGGCTGCTCCCCCGCGGCCGCGGCGACGCCGGCTGGCTGCGGGCGTACGGCGACGCGCTGGCCGGCCCCGCCGGCTGGGTCGACCACCCCGCGACCTGGCTGGTCGCAGCCGACGCGGCCACCGGCGAGCGAGTCGCGTTCGGGTCCGACGGCGCCCCGGCGACGACCCTGGGCGCGGCGGCCACCGCGTCCTGGGCGATCCCCGGCTGGTTCCCGCCCGTCGAGATAGTCGGTCGGAGCTACGTCGACGGCGGCGCGGTCTCCTCCGTCTCGGCCGATCTCCTCCTCGGCCAGGCGGTCGACGAGGTCGTCGTGGTCGCGCCGATGACCACCGAGGGCGGTGTCCCCGCTCGGGGGCTCGACCGGGTCGAGCGTCTGCTGCGTTCCCAGATGACCGCCGTGCTCGACCGGGAGGTCGCGCAGCTGCGGGAGGCCGGGATCCGGGTGATCCGGATCGAGCCGGGCGCCGAGGAGCTGGCCGCCATGGGCCCCAACTTCATGGATCTGGGCCGCCGCGAGGCCACCCTCGCCGCCGCCCGCCGGTACGTCCCCGCACGCGTCGCGAGCGCGGTCTCGACAGGACCGACCATCGAAGGAGCAACCGCATGAGCGGCAACCACGAGGTCGTCGTCATCGGCGCCGGCATCTCCGGCATCGCGGCCGCGATCAAGCTGCGCGAGGCGGGCGTCGAGGACGTCGTCATCCTGGAGAAGGCCGACACGTACGGTGGCACCTGGCGGGCCAACACCTATCCGGGATGCGCCTGCGACGTACCGTCCAACCTCTACTCGTTCTCGTTCGCGCCCAACAGCGACTGGTCGCGGGTCTACGGCAACCAGCCGGAGATCCTCGACTACATCGACGGCGTCGCCCGCGACCGCGGCCTCGAGGACATCACCCGGTTCGGGATCGAGGTGCTCGGCGCGGCCTGGGACGCCGAGACCGCGACGTGGCTGCTCGAGACCAGCGACGGCGAGATCACCACGCGCTTCCTCGTGGCCGCCGCCGGACCGTGGAACGAGCCGAAGATCCCGGACGTGCCCGGTCTGGCCGACTTCCCCGGCGAGGTCTGGCACTCGGCCCGGTGGAACCACGACGTCGACCTCGACGGCAAGCGGGTCGCCGTGATCGGCACCGGCGCGTCGGCGGTCCAGTTCGTGCCCCAGATCCAGCAGCAGGTCGATGCCCTGCACCTCTTCCAGCGCACCGCCCACTGGGTGCTGCCCAAGGTCGACCACCCGGTGCCGGACGCGGAGAAGTGGGTCAAGCGCAACGTGCCCTTCTTCGAGAAGGCGCTCGGCGCGGTCGAGTACGCCGCGATGGAGACCGTCGGCCTGGCCTTCCACCGCCCCAAGCCGCTGATGCACGGGCTGCAGAAGGTCGCTCAGGCCTACCTGCGCGCCGCCGTGCGCGACCAGGAGCTGCGGGCCAAGCTGACCCCCGACTACCTGCTCGGCTGCAAGCGGATCCTCTTCTCCAACAACTACCTCCAGTCGCTGACGAAGCCCAACGTCGAGGTGCACGCGACCGGCGTCGAGCGGGTCGAGGGCGCGAGCGTGGTCGGCTCCGACGGCAGCACCGCCGAGGTCGACGCGATCATCCTCGGCACCGGCTTCCACATCCTCGACATGCCTGTCGCCGACCTCATCCGCGGAGCCGACGGACGTACGCTCGCCGAGCACTGGGCCGGCTCCCCCGAGGCCTACCAGGGCACCTCGGTCGCCGGCTTCCCCAACGCATTCGTCGTGCTCGGCCCGAGCCTCGGCACCGGTCACGGCTCGGCCTTCGCCGTGGCCGAGTCGCAGGTGGCGATGATCACCGAGGCCGTCACGACCGCCCGCTCCCAGGGCTGGACGCAGCTCGACGTGAGCCCACAGGCCCAGGCGGCGTACGTCGAGGAGGTGCAGGCCGCGCTCGCCGGCACCGCCTACAGCGGCGCGTCCTGCCACAGCTACTTCATCGACGCCAACGGTCGCAACAGCTTCTCCTGGCCGTGGTCCACCGGTGAGCTGGTCCGCCGGATCAGCCGCTTCGACCCCGCCGACTTCGAGATCACGATGGACGAGACCGTGGAGGTTTCCGCATGACGCGCTATCCGACGATCACCCTCGACGGCGCGCTCGTCGCCATCACCGGCGCCGCCCGCGGCATCGGCCTCGCCACCGCGAAGGAGTTCGTCGGCCGCGGGGCGTACGTCGCCCTCGGCGACCTCGACGAGGAGCTGGCGCAGGAGGCGGCGGCAGGCCTCGGCGAGCAGGCCAGCGGCCACCGGCTCGACGTCACCGACAAGCAGTCCTACGCCGACTTCCTCGCCGCCGCGGAGGATGCCCACAGCAGGCCGGTCGACGTCCTGGTCAACAACGCCGGCGTGATGCCCAACGGCGCATTCCTCGACCAGGAGGACCGGATCGACCGGCTGACCATGGAGGTCAACGTCCACGGCGTCATCCACGGCATGCGGCTCGCGCTGCCGACGATGATCGCGCGCGGCCACGGGCACGTCGTCAACGTCGCATCGTTGGCCGGCAAGTTCCCGCTCCAGGGCCTCGCCGTCTACAACGCCAGCAAGTACGCCGTCGTCGGGCTCAGCGCCGCCACCCGGCTCGAGCTCGACGGCACCGGCGTCTCGCTCACCACCGTGCTGCCGAGCGCCGTACGCACCGAGCTCTCCTCCGGCATCGACCTCGGTGTGCTCCCCACCGTCGACCCCGAGGACATCGCGGCCGCGGTGGTGAGGTCGGTCCATAGCCGGGCGGCCGAGATCGCCGTTCCGTCCTATGTCGGCCTCGCCGCCAACAGCGCCCCGCTCGTTCCCGAGCCGGTGATGCGGCTGCTCCGCCGCGCCGTCCACGACGACGCCGCCATCACCCGCGTCGACGGCGACGTACGCCGCACGTATCTCGACCGTATCGAGACGCAGTAGCCCGGTCAGGCCCATCTGTCGACGAGGGTGCGGATCACGTTGAGGTTGCGGTTGGTGCTGGTCGCGATGTGGCGCTCGACGACGGCGTTGCTGATCTTCGTGTCGTGGAAGCTGTCGGTGAGCAGGTGCACCGCGCGGCCGATGACGTAGACCCGCTCGCTATCCCCCGCCCGAGCGACCAGCGCGTCGCGGGCGCTGGAGTCGCTGGGCTCCTTGCACAGGAACACGAACTGTCTGCCGTCGTGCCCCGCACCGACCGCGGCGGCATCGGCGGCGATCACCGTCAGCTCGGCGGGCGTGGTGCAGATCGTCGGCACCTCGAAGAACCGGTCGGCCGCGAAGGCCTCCTCCAAGATGGCCTCCATCTCGGCCCGGTCGCCGACCGGGTGGTCGAAGCGTACGTTGCCGGTGTTGATGTAGGTCTCCACCTCGGTGCCACCGGCCCTCACGACCGCGGCGGTGATCGCCTGCTTCGGAAACTTGCGGTTGGCTCCGAGGTTGATCGCGCGCAGGAAGGCGATCCAGGTGTGCAGCTCCGATGTCATTCTCAGATAGTCTCGACCCCCTCACCGCGCCGCAACCCGATACTGGATTCCATCGATGCCCTCACCGCAGCTGCTCCCCTCCGACGAAGCGACCGCATCGGGCTCCGCGTCGGCGAAGACACTCGACCTCGCCAGCGACCTGGTCGTCCACGCCGCGCGTCTCATGCGCCTCGTGCGCCGAGAGCTCGACCTGCCGGCCAGCGTCCGGGTGCTCACGATCCTCGACACCGCGGGTCCTCTCGGCATCACCGACCTGGCCCGCGCCGACGGCTGCTCGCAGCCGACCATGTCGGCCCAGATCGCCCAGCTCGTCGACTCCGGCCTGGTCAGCAAGGAGCCCAACCCCGCCGACGCGCGAGCCAGCCTCGTCGGGCTCACCGACGCCGGCCGGGCCGACCTGGCCGACGTGCGTGACCGCATCTCCCGGCTCATCGCCGAGCGGCTCGAGAGCCACCACCGCACCCAGGCCGACCTGGAGTCGGCCATCTCGGTGCTTCGTGACCTCGTCGAGGGCTCCGACACGATCTGACCCGTCGGCGGGCTGACGCTGCGGCGTGGCGTCAGGACAGCGCGGCGGCTGCGGCGGCGACCAGGGCCGGATCGGTGATCCAGTGGCCACCGTCGTCGGCGACGCCGAGAGCCAGACCGTTCCCGTCGGCCACCCGGCGCTTGGCGGAGAGGTGGATGCCCTCGACGCCGAGGCCCACGAGAGCCTCGATCGCATCGACGCTCACGCCGCCGCCGGCGAGCACCGCCGGACCACCGACCGCCACCATCGCAGCGATCGTCGTCGCTCCCGCGGCCGCCGTCGGCGCCCCGCCGGAGGTGAGCACCCGGTCGACCACACCGGCCAGGGCGCCGATCGCCGCGACCGGGTCGGCGGAGCGGTCGACGGCCCGGTGGAACGTCACCGTCGCACCGTACGCCGCCGCCTGATCGGCCAGCCGGCCGATCAGCTCGAGGTCGGGCTCCCCGTGGCTCGTCAGCGCACCGACGACCACGCCGTCGGCGCCCGCCTCGAGCACCGTCTCGACCTCACGGGCGTAGAGACGCTGCTCCTCGGCGGAGTAGCAGAAGCCACCCGGCCGCGGCCGGACGAGCACGTGCACGCCCTGCCAACCCTCGTCGGAGTCGACGCCTCCGGCCTCGTCGAGCACTGCCTCGAGAAGCCCCTGCGACGGGGTGATGCCGCCGACCTCCAGGGCCGAGCAAAGCTCGAGCCGGGTCGCTCCGCCCGCACGCGCGGCACGGGCTCCCTCGACCGAGGTGACGGCGATCTCGAGAGCGGTCATCAGGCCGAGCCGCGGGCGGCCCACTCACGCAACGTGTCGATCCGCGAGCGGAGCTGCTCGGCGTTGGCGACCGCCGCGGGCGGCCCGCCGCACTCCTTGCGGAGCCGGTTGTGGGTGACGCCGTGGGGCGCCTTGGTGCGGTGGTGCCAGGCGGCGACCAGGCCGTTGAGCTCGCGGCGAAGCACCGCGAGCTGCTCGTGGGCGGCGACCGCGGCGACAGGTTCGTCGGCGGCTACCGGCGCCGAGGTCGAGGTCGTCTTCTGCTTGCGCGCCCGGTCGCTCTGCCGCTGCTGGAGCAGCGTCTTCATCTGGTCGGTGTCGAGCAGGCCGGGGATGCCGAGGAAGTCCATCTCCTCCTCGGAGCCGACCTGCACCTCGCCGGAGTGGCCGAACTCGCCACCGTCGAAGAGCACCCTGTCGAAGCGCGCCTCGGACCCCATGGCCTCCCAGGCGCCGAGCTCCTCCTCGGAGGCGCCCTCCTCGGCGTTGGCCGCCGCCATCAGCGCGTCCTCGGCGGCGAAGATGTCGTCCTCGCTGGTGATCTTCTTGCCCAGCACATGGTCGCGCTGGAGCTCCAGCTCGGAGGCGAAGCCGAGCAGGTTGGGCACCGACGGCAAGAAGACCGACGCCGACTCACCACGGGTGCGAGCACGCACGAAACGGCCCACCGCCTGGGCGAAGAACAGCGGCGTCGAGGTGGTCGTCGCGTAGACGCCGACCGCCAGCCGGGGCACGTCGACACCCTCGGAGACCATCCGCACCGCGACCATCCAGCGGTCGTCGGACTCGGAGAACTTGGCGATCTTCTTCGAGCCGGCCTTCTCGTCGGAGAGCACCACGGTGGCGCTCTGGCCGGTGATCGCCTTCAGCGTCTTGGCGTAGGAGCGTGCCGAGTCCTGGTCGGTGGCGATGACGAGCCCGCCCGCGTCGGGCACGTGGCGGCGCACCTCCGTCAGCCGCTTGTCGGCGGCCGCGAGCACCGACGGGATCCAGGATCCGGCCGGGTCGAGGGCGGTGCGCAGCGCCTGGGAGGTCAGGTCCTTTGTCAGCGGCTCGCCGAGGTGCACGGCGATCTCGTCGCCCGCCCGGGTGCGCCACTGCATCTGGCCGGAGTAGGCCATGAACAGCACCGGGCGCACGACCTGGTCGCGCAGCGCCTCCGCGTAGCCGTAGGTGTAGTCGGCCGCCGAGCGCGGGATGCCGTCCTCGCCGGGCGCGTAGGTGACGAACGGGATCGGGTTGGTGTCGGAGCGGAACGGGGTGCCGGTCAGCGCCAGCCGCCTCGCCGCGGGCTCGAAGGCCTCCCGCACGCCCTCACCCCACGAGAGCGCGTCGCCGGCGTGGTGGACCTCGTCGAGGATGACGAGCGTCTTGAACCGCTCGGTGCGGATCCGCATCGCCAGCGGGTTGACCGCGACCCCGGCGTACGTCACCGCGATCCCGACGTAGTCGGCCGAGGTCTTACCCTGCCCGGCGGAGTAGGTCGGGTCGATCGGGATCCCCGCACGCGCCGCGGCCTCGGCCCACTGGGTCTTGAGGTGCTCGGTCGGCGCGACGATGATGATCCGGTCGACCAGCCGGCGGCCGAGGAGCTCGGCGGCGACGGTCAGCGCGAAGGTCGTCTTCCCGGCGCCTGGCGTGGCCACGGCGAGGAAGTCACGAGGCTGGTCGGCCAGGTAGCGAGACAGCGCCTCCTGCTGCCAGGCGCGCAGCTTGGTCGCCGTTCCCCAGGCAGCCTTGTTGGGCCAAGCCGGTGTGAGCGCGCCGGGAAGGTCAGCCCGACTCACTTCGCCTCGTCCGATGCGCAAGCGCCGGAGTACGCACGCGGCGACCTCGTGACCTGAGTGCTCGTTCGCCGACGCTCACTCACTCGTCGCCCTCGCCATCGCCGCCGCTCGGCATCTCCCCGAAGATCTCCTTGCAGTCGGGGCAGACCGGGAACTTCGAACCGTCGCGGCTCGGCACCCAGACCTTGCCGCACAACGCGACCACCGGGGTGCCCATGACCATCGCCTCGGTCAGCTTGTCCTTCTCCACGTAATGGGAGTAACGATCGTGGTCACCCTCCTCGGTGGGGACGCCCTGCTCGGATGCGTCCTCCCGTTCCTTGACGGCTTCTTTCGTGCCGAATCCCAGGATGCCCATATGCCTCATGCTACCTGGGGCCGATCGTGATCGTGCGAGCGGAGGCGAGCGATTCAGTTGAGCTCGGGGTCGGCCGGGCGCGTGGCATGGAAGGCCAGCTCACCTGGCTGGCGGCGAAGCACCGCACCCCACATCGTGCTGACGTCGTCGAGGAAGGCGTCATACGGCTCGCCGTCGACGACATACCAGGACCCCTCCTCGACCTCGCCCTCCAGCTGGGCAGCACCCCACCCTGCGTAGCCGGCGAAGATGCGCAGCCGCGACAGAGTGCCGTCGACGAGCTCGACGGGCGTGTCGAGGTCGAGCAGGCCCAGCCGGCCGACCACCGCCCGAAAGCCCAGCGGCGGGTCGTCGGAGTCGACGAGCAGGGCGACCGCGATCGCGGCGTCCTTGCCCACCGGGCCGCCCTCGAAAAGCACGTCGGGGTCGGCGACCGATGGCGCCCACGGATGCAGCACCTCGGCGACCGGCACCGGCGAGGGGCGGTTGAGCACCACCCCGAGCGCGCCGTCGTCGTTGGCCTCGATGACGAGCACGACGGTGTCGACGAAGTTGGGGTCGCGAAGCTCGGGGGTGGCCACCAGCAGCCGCCCCGGGCGTACGTCGTTCTCCTCCGTCATGACGTCATGATCGCATCACCCGAGGCGGCAGCTCCGCAACAGAGATCTCGGGTATGCCGCGTGAAGATCAGGCCACGGCGAGCGCGGACCGGAACCGGTCGACGAGGCCGCCGAAGCGGCGCCGCTCGACGATCTCGGGGGCCGGCACGTACTCCGCCCGGGCGCGCAGCTCGATCATCGAGCCGAGCGCGACGCACTGCGGATCGGCGAACGAGCCCTTGCCGGACATGACCGCGAGCACCTGATGCTCCTTGGCCTGCGCCCTGGCCAACGAGGCGGCCATCGTCTCGTCGACCGGGAGCGCGTGGTAGCGGTCGAGGACCGCACGGATGCCGGGAAGGTCGTCGGCGGCGCCGTGCCAGGCGTCGACGACGGCGTCCTCGAGGTTCATCGGCTGGGTGGCGAGCTCGGTCTCGATCCGACCTGAGAGGCGGGTGTGCCAGCGCAGGTGGAGGGCGGCGAGCAGGTCGAGCTCGCCGGCGAAGGTCTCGGCGACACCGGGAAGATCCATAGGCAGCAGGCCGTCACGACGCTCGTCGACGGCGACAACCACATCACGGAGGATCTCCCCGCGCTTGTGATGCCTGGTCCAGCTCATTGTCGGCTCCTTGCGGAAGGTTGGTTCACACTCACATACCGTGAGTACGTACCAAGAGTACGACCCATACTCACAGTATGCCAACTACCTCGGGCTGAACGGTTCGCAACATCTCGATGCCCGGTGTGATGCCCTCCACACCGAGCGCGGATAGAGTGGGGTGCGTGGCAAAGTCGTCCGTGAGCAAGCTCGTCCCCAAGGTCCCCCCGCTTCCGTCGGTGCCCGGGATGTCACGGAGGCAGCAGTTCTCCGCCTCGACCAAGAAGACGCTCATCGAGGTCGCCGAGCAGCTCTTCACCGAGCACGGCTACGCCAGCACGTCGCTCGACGCGATCGTCGCCGGCGCCGAGGTCACCAAGGGCGCGCTCTACCACCACTTCAGCGGCAAGCAGGCCCTCTTCGAGGTCGTCTTCGAGAAGGTCGAGGCCGCGACCGCCAAGAGCATCGACGGCGCCATGCGCGAGTCGAAGGACCCCTGGGAGCAGGCCCGCGCCGGGCTGCGTACGTTCCTCGAGGCCGTGCAGGAGCCCACCTACCGCCGCATCGTCGTGCAGGAGGGGCCCGCCGTGCTGGGCTACCAGCGCTACCGCGAGCAGGAGGAGCGCTCCACCTTCACCGTCGTCGAAGACATCGTCGCCGCGGTGCTGCGCGCCGGCGACCGAAGCGTCAGCGATGCGATGGTCGCCACCTTCGCCCGCCTCTTCTTCGGCGCGATGTCGGCCGCCGGTGAGTCGGTGACAGAGTCCGGCGACCCCGAGGAGGCCGCCGAACGCGTCGAGCTCGCGGTCACCTATCTCCTCGCCGGCGTGCAGACCCTGGCCCAGCAGGACGTCAAGGTCGAAGACATGCGCTGAGCCGAGTCGGCTCATCCTGACCGAATTGGACGTCGAGTCGGCTCGTTCTAACGAGCCGACTCGACGTGCTTTTGTGTCAGGACGAGCCGACTCGACGGTCTACTTGACGCTGACGCTGCCGGGGTCGACCTGACCGTTGCCCTGCGGGATCAGGTCCATCCAGACCTTGCCCGGCGGGATCTCGATGGGCTTGCCCTGGGCGTCGGTGAAGGTGACCGCGCCCTTCTCGCCCTTCTTCACCCAGGTCGCCTCGACGGCCTGGCCGTCGCGCAGGATCCATGCCTTGCCGCGGCCGGTGAAGTGCGAGACCGGGACGATCGAGCCGCCCGGGTCCTTGTAGGGCGCGATGGTGGTCTTGGTCTGCGCGACCACCACCGTGTCGGCGCGGAACTGTCCGCTCTTGGACATGTAGTTGTTCTTCAGGACGTACTTGCCGCCCTTGAAGACCCAGTTGTCCGTACGCGCCGGGGAGAACCTCACGTCGACGGCCTTGGCGGGCTTGCCGCCGGCCAGCTTCGTGGAGGCATCGCCCCAGGGCAGGAAGTCGCCGGGACGCTTGGCCTTGCCGCCCTTCTCGGCAGCCTTGGCGGCCTTGCTCACCTTGCCGACCACGCTGTGCAGCTCGTCGTGGGGCTTGCTGCTGTCGCGTACGACATAGGGGGTGGACATGTCGAGCCAGGTCACACCGTGCTTCTTCAGCTGCGCGAAGGTGTAGGGCGCGGCACCGCTGGTCATGATCTTGGCGCCGGTGGGCGCCGCGATGCCGGCGTCGGTGGCCCGCATCGAGCGGACCGGACCCGCCTCCTTCGGGAGCTGGGAGTAGTAGCCCACCGCCAGCCGCGTCACGCCACCCTCGACCAGCTCCTGCACGACGATGTCGGCCTTGGCCACGCCGTACTGAGGGGCGCTGGCCGCGGTGTTGTCGATCTTGACGATGTAGACGGGGTGCTTGCGCGCCGCCGACTGCCCGTCGGGGAGCTCGACGCCGGTCAGCGGCTCGTGGTCGGGCCCGGCGGGTGCGGACGGGGACGGCTTGGAGTCCGTCGGGCCGTCATCGGAACCACAGCCGGTCAGGGCCAGGCCCGCGACGGCCAGCGTTGCCGCTGCTCGCAGCCAGAACCCCGGGCGGGACGTACGCATCATCGATCTCCATCTACATCGTGCCTGGTTCGTGCGTGGATCGTGCCTGGGAGGCACAGTTCCGAGACGAGCCTCAGACGGTAATCGTTGCACGCAACAACGCCGCGCCCGGGGTTATCCAGATCAGGCGACCGTCGCGCCGCCGTCGACGTACAGGGTCTGGCCGGTGATGTAGGACGACTCGTCGCTGGCCAGGAAGGCGGCCGCGGCCGCGATGTCGGCCGGCTCACCGACGCGCTTGACCGGGTTGGCGTCGGCCGAGAGCTTGCGGAACTCGTCGACGTCGAGGCCCAGGCGGGCCGCGGTCTGGTCGGTCATCTCGGTGGCGATGAAGCCCGGCGCGATCGCGTTCACGTTGACGCCGAAGGCACCCAGCTCGAGCGCGAGCGTGCGGGTGAAGCCCTGCACGCCGGCCTTGGCGGCGGAGTAGTTGGCCTGACCGCGGTTGCCGGTCGCCGAGGTGGAGGAGACGTTGATGATCTTGCCGTACTTCTGCTTCACGAAGACCGCCTGCGCTGCCTTCGACATCAGGAAGTGGCCCTTGAGGTGGACGCCCATGACCAGGTCCCAGTCGTCCTCGGTCATCTTGAAGAGCAGGTTGTCGCGGGTGATCCCGGCGTTGTTCATCAGGATGTGCAGACCGCCGAGCTCCTCGACGATGCGCGCCACGGCGGCCTCGGTGTCTTCGGCCTTGGCGACGTTGGCCCCGATGCCGACCGACTTGGCTCCCTCGGCCAGCGGAAGCTTGCCCGCGGCCTCGACGGCGGCGGCCTCGTCGAGGTCGATGATCGCGACGGAGGCTCCCTCCTCGGCGAAACGCGTGGCGACCCCGAAACCGATCCCGCGTGCTGCACCGGTGATGACTGCGACCCGACCGTCGAAACGACCCATGACCAAACTCCTTCGTGTGACTCAGGCTCTGTGACTCAGCCGACGATGACGTACGGCCCCCGCCGACTGTAGCGAGGGCCGTACGTCAGGTCGCGAGGTGTCTACCGATTGGCGGCGACCCACGCGTCGCGGGCGGCGACGCCGAGGTCGGGCTGGTCGGTGAAGAACGCGTCGACACCGGCGTCGAGATACGGGCCGACCTCGCAGCCGAGGTCACCGATCGCGATCGGGTCGGTGCCCTTGCGGCACTCGGCCGGGAGGTTCTTGTTCTCGGCGCGCATCGTCCAGATGACGGTCGGCAGCCCGATGCGCTCGGCGCGGGCGGCGAGGTCGGTCGGCTCCCCCAGCGTCGCGTCGGCATTGCGCGGGATGACGTAGTACTTGTAGGGCGCGACCTGGTCGGCGTACTTCTTGATGCTTCGCAGGCCCTTGTCGGTGACCAGGTCGTCGTTGGTCACGCCCGTCCCGGCTACCACCTGGTCGTAGGGCGCGCCGCCGAAGTCGATCAGCTGCACCAGTGGGGTGTTCACCATCCGGTTGAGATCTTTGAGGTTGCTGATCTCGAAGGACTGGACGACCGCGGCGGCATGCTTGCCGGCGAGGCCGTGGCGCCGCAGGCTCTTCGCGAGCGGCTCCTCCAGCGAGAGGCCGATGGAGTCGAAGTACGTCGGGTGCTTGGTCTCCGGGGCGACCCCGATCGTGCGTCCGGTCTCGGCCTCCTTGGCCTCGACCAGGTCGAGCACCTCCTCGAAGGTCGGCACCTCGAAGAGACCGTCGTAGGCGGTGTTGTCAGGGCGGTCGCCGGGGATGCGCTCCTTGGCCCGCAGCGTCTTCAGCTCGGCGAGCGTGAAGTCCTCGGTGAACCAGCCGGTCAGCGCCTTGCCGTCGATGGTCTTGGTCGTCTTCCGGCCCGCGAACTCAGGACGGTCGGCGACGTCGGTGGTGCCCGAGATCTCGTTCTCGTGGCGGGTGACGAGCACACCGTCCTTGGTGGAGACGACGTCGGGCTCGACGAAGTCGGCGCCCTGCTGGATGGCCAGCTCATAGGACGCCAGCGTGTGCTCGGGCCGGTAGCCGGAGGCGCCACGGTGGCCGAAGACGACCGGTTCGGCGTGCTTGTGCTTGGCCGCCTGGACGGCGGTCATGGTGGTGGACGCCGCGGAGGCGGGGGTCGAGACCAGGACGGTCCCTGCGGTGAGCGCCGCGGCGGCGGTGAGCGTGAGAGCACGCATGCGAGTGGGGTTCAACGTGGTCATGCGGCGATCACACCGGCTCTGGGAGACCCCCGGCCCGTGGTGCGGTGAACGAGGAATGACGTTTCGACGCCCGGCCTTCGGCTATCACTTCGCGGAGCACGTCCGGGTGGTTGGTGATGACGCCGTCGACGCCACGGTCGAGCACCCTGCGCATCGCTGCGGCGTCGTCGACGGTCCAGGCGTGGATGTGCATGCCGAGCCGGTGCACCCGGGCAACGTAGGAGGCGTCGACGGCGCTGTGGGTGGGGTTGATCTCGTCTGCCCAGGTGTAGTCGTCCAGGGCGGTGTAGGCAGGCTTGCCGAGCAGGCCGACCGGCACCTCGGGCTGAATCTTCTTGTAGGTCTTCATCGAGCCGAAGTCGAAGCTCTGCACCGCGATCCGTCCGGTCGCCACCGCCGTGCGCACGAAGCCGGGGAGGGAGTCGAACGTCGCGGCGACCGCCTTCTCGATGCCCGGGTAGAGCGCCGGAGACTTGAGCTCCATCCTGATCCCGGACGGGGAGAGCCCCACGGCCACGATCATCTCCTTGAGCGTCGGCACCCGGGCTCCGGCGTACTTCTTGCTGAACCAGGAGCCGGCGTCGAGGGTCTTGATCTCGGCGAGGGTGAAGTCCCTGACGTTCCACGGCGAGCGACCGGGGAAGCGCTGCTCGACGTCGGTCGTACGCGCCAGGGTGGTGTCGTGGATCAGGACGAGCTTGCCGTCCTTGGTGGCCTGCACGTCCGACTCGATCCAGTCGGCGCGCTGCCTGATCCCGAGCGCGAAGGCGGCGAGGGTGTTCTCCGGGGCGTAGGCGCTCGCCCCGCGGTGAGCGGTCACCGCGATGTCGACGGAACGATGGGCCTCGGCGGCGTTGACCGCTGCCGGGGCGATCATCGTGCCTGCGGCCAGCGCCACGCCGGCCAGAGCTGAGGTGAAGATTTTCGACGCGACTGACGACAGCGACATTGCGCACTCCCGAGATCAGTGGATGACGACTGATCCCGAGCGTGGCGATCCCCGCCGACGCTGCCTCGACGGACTGATGGCCGGTTTCGTACGCCTGGGTGAACTCAGCCCGGACTCAGCCCGGGCTCATCCGCAGTCTCAGCCCAGGACGGCGCGAAGTCGGTCGGCGTACTCCTGCTGTTCGCCGACGGAGTACTTGTGACGCGGCCAGAAGAAGCCCTTGAGCCCGTCGCCGCGGCGACGCGGGACGACGTGCAGGTGAAGATGCGGCACCGACTGGCTGACCACGTTGTTGATCGCCACGAAGCTGCCCTGCGCGTCGAGGCCGTCGACCACGGCGGCAGCGAGACGCTGCGAGTTGGCCACGAAGCGTTCGTGCAGTTCGGGCGGGAGATCCAGAAGGGTCTCGAGGTGCTGGCGGGGCACCATCAGGATGTGGCCCTTCTGCACCGGACGGTGATCGAGGAAGGCCACGAAGTCGTCGTCGCTGAGCACCACCTCGGCCTCGAGCTCACCAGCGATCACCTGGCAGAAGACACAGCTCACATCGTTCGCTCGCTGTGGTTCGCTCACGACTCCTCTCCCCACGAGAGCGTCGCGACCACCAGGTCGACGGTGGGCAGGGCCAGGTCGATGAGCTCGCGGCGCGGGAAGGAGTAGACCAGCCGCGACTCGTAGTGCCGGTCGGGCGAGGCCACCCAGCGCTGTCCCACCGTGGTCATGTCGGTCTGCATCGGGTGACGCACCAGGCCGAACGGCGCGGGCCGGTCGAGCGCGACCGCAAGCCCTGCCGGGCGCCGGCCGACCCGCTGCAGCCAGTAGGCCAGGAAAGCGGCCCCTTGCTCGACCGCTGTCTCCTTGGCAGTGGTCATCCACTGCGCCCACTCGGGCTGCTCGCTCTTGGTGCGCTGCACCTTCGGAAGCACCTTGGCGGCCAGGTCGGCGAGCTGGTAGTCGCGTACGTCCTCGTCGGACATGTCCACGACATACCACTCCTGCGCCTTCGGCAGCCGCAGGTCGACGTGCGGCTTGGGCCCGAGCGCCTTGAGCACGTCCGTGACGCTCACCCGGAGCCTCGCGGGCCCCTCGGGGTCGAAGGTGACGTGGGCGATCTCCTCGAGGTTGGCGGCGAGGAAGTCACGCACCCCGGCGGCATCGCGCAGCTGCGATCGTCGCCGAGCGTCCTTCGCCACGAACGCATCCAACTTCTCCTGCGAGGAGAAGAGCATCGCCTCGTACGGAGGCCGGTCGCCGTGATCCCCGGGAAAGACCCGGATCCGGGCCTCGTCGAGCTGGGGAACGACGACCTGCCCCGTACGCAGCGCGGCACCGACCGCGTCGACGTCGGCGGCGGCAAGCGCCGCCTCCAGCGCGCGGTTTCGGTAGCCGTCGATCATCTCCCGAGGCTAACGCCCGGGAGCGGCCGGGTCGGGCTAGGCGGCTCCGAGACGCTGTGGCGTGTCGTCGTCGCAGGTCGCGAAGAAGTTGCCGACCTCGTCGACCATGTGACTGAACGACTCCGCGGCGAAGAGCACCGGCTGATAATGGGTGATGTCGTAGTCGACCGTCGCCATCTGCGCGAAGTCGATCGGACGCACCTCCACCTCGTGCATCTCCTCGATCTCGCCGTAGGAGGACAGCAGCCCGGCACCGTACGCCTTGAGCTCGCCCTGCTCGTGGAGCACCCCGAACTCGATGGTGAACCAGAAGACGTCGGCGACGGCCTGGAGCGCCTCCCGGGTCTGCACCCGTCGCGCCGCGGCGCCGGCGAGGCGCTTGACCTCGGCCACCTGCGGGTCGGCCAGCAGGTTTCCGTGGCCGATCACCTCGTGGATGATGTCGGGCTCAGGGGTGTAGAGCGGCACCGCGTGGTGGCGCAGATACTGCGTCGAGTGGAACTGCCGATCGGCGAGGGATCCGTAGAACTCCTCCAACGGCACGATGCCCGCGGCCGGCACATACTCGAACCCGGTCAGCGCCTTCAGCCCGGCGCTCACCTCGTCGAGCTGCGGCACCCGGTCTGTCGGCAGGTTCAGAGCCTCGACCGCGGCCAGGTAGTTGCGGCAGGCATACTTCGCGTGCAGCGGCGCGATCTCACGAGAGACCGTGCGCCAGATCTCGTTCTCCGTCTCGGTGTAGTCGATCCGGGGCACACTCTCCCCCGGCTTCCAACCGAGCGCCGCGCCAGCGATCTCGCTGCGTCGAGCCCGGTAGTCCTGGTCTGCGAACCCGGGGTGGTTGTCCCCCAGATGCACCTCGACCTGCCCATCCTCGCCCACGGTGACGGGTGAGTAGAGCTGTCCTTCCTCGAACATCTTTACCTCCATGTGACGTACGCCTCACCACCCTATCGCCCGTGCGGTCGTGGTCATCCGGCGATGTCACCCCGCTACCGCAAATCTTTCGGCTCACCCGTTGAAGAAGCCGGATCCGGACGCTCATGGAGGAGCACGCCCAACCGGGCCATCACGTCGACCTGCGCCGGGTTGTAGATGTCGGCGAGCGCCCGCTGGACGTTTCTCGACGCGGTCCGCTCGCCCTGCGGGGAGTCGGCCGGGGCGGTGACGAGGCCCGGGTGCTGCCGGTAGAGCGCATGCACGAACGGCACCAGACGTTCGGCCAGATCGGCACGGGCCTCCTCGTCGGCCTCCGCCGGCAGGTCCTCGAACTCCTGGCCGACCGGGTCGACCACGGGATCCCGGGCCAGGCCGGCGTACGCCTCCATCCCGCGTGGCCCGAGCACGCGACCGAGCACCGTGAGGAACGAGCGGTCATCCTCGGAGATCGGGGTGTCGGTCAGAGCGGTCGCGAGCTCGAGCGGCAGCTCGGTCGGCGCCGACCGCTGCAGGATGTAGCCGAGCTCGATCCTGGCCCGCTGCAACCGCTCGATGGTCGCCGCGAGCTCTGCGTCGAGCGTGCGCAGCGCCTCCTCCGGATGCCCGTCACTGTCGCCCATCTCGGCGATCTGAGGGAGCGAGAAGCCGAGGTCGACCAGGCGCTTGATCCGCAGGAGACGCACCAGATGGGCGACCCCGTACTGCTTGTAGCCGTTGGCCCGCCGCTCGGGCTCGGCGAGGAGCCCGACCTCGTGGTAATGCCGAACCGCCCGCAGGCTGGTGCCCGCCAGCTCGGCGATCTCGCGTGTGCTCCACGCCATCGTGGTCCTCCCGGTCCAGGCCTGGCCGGCCGCGTCCGCGGCGACCCACCTATTCGAAACCATGCCGCAGCGGCATGGTCAACCAGGTTGCGGATGTGATTCAGGTCACCATCACGAGCACTTGAGTGTGCCGTAACGGCACAGCATCTGCTGGATACGGCACGGCACCACGTACGACGCCGCGACGACCACCGAGACCCATCTTTCGCACCGGGAGAGACAGTGAAACCTCACCGCACTGCCACGATCACCGCAGCAGCCACATCCGTCCTCGCGTTGCTGGCCGCGCCCATGCTGACCGGCGCAGCCGGCGCCGCCGCCCACGCCGCGACGGAGCCCGCTCGCGCCCCGGCCGACGGCGGCATCACCCACGCGGAGAACGACCGAGTGCCCGAGGGGGCCGCGTGGACGGAGCACTACTTCCCGTCCTCAGACGGCTCGAAGACAGAGCTGCACGCCGACGTGATGCTGCCGGAGGACCTGCCCGCCGGGACCAAGGTGCCCGTGATCCTCTCGGTCGGCGCCTACTTCGGCCACTCCGGGCAACTGGCCGAGGAGGGCTGGAAGACGGCCGGCCCCTCCGACCGGTTCCAGGACCTGGCCGAGGGCGGCAAGCTCTTCGACCGCGGCTACGCGCTCGTCCAGGTGGACCTGCGCGGTTTCGGCGGCTCCACCGGCTGCCTCGACTTCATGGGCAAGGGCGAGCAGGCCGACGTGAAGGCAGCCGTCGACTGGGCCGCGTCGCAGTCGTGGTCGACGGGCGCGGTGGGCATGTACGGCAAGTCGTACGACGCCATCACCGGCCTCGTCGGCAACAACCTCGGCCCGGACGGGCTCGAGGCCGTCGTGGCCCAGGAGCCGGCCTGGGACATGTATGACCTCGTCCGCTCCAACCGCGTCGCGAAGCTCAGCGGGGTGCTCGCGCCCAACACCTACAACCAGATCGCCCAGCTGCCGCAACTGTCCGACGACACCGAGCGCTACCGCAAGAACGCGGCCTACGAGCAGCAGCACCCCGAGTGCGTCGCCTACAACACCGACAACAACCTGAGCTCCGACCCGGAGTCGAAGTACTGGCGGCAACGTGACCTCGCCGAGCAGGCCAAGGGCAGCGACACCCCGCTGTTCGTGACCCAGGGTTTCATCGAGTCGAACACCAAGCCCGAGTCGATGCAGGAGTACCTGGACAACCACGAGGGCGTCGAGCGCGGCTGGCTCGGGCAGTGGGATCACGTACGCGGCAACGAGCGCGACCAGGACGGCAGGCTCCAGATGGGGCGCCAGGGCTGGTTCGAGGAGGTGATGTCGTTCTACGACGAGCATCTCAAGGGCACCGAGCCGACGACCCACCACCCGAGCTTCGCCGTCCAGGACAGCCACGGCGCCTGGCGCGCGCAGGACACCTGGCCCGCCCGAACCGTCTCGGACGAGGTGGCACTGCGCGACGGCTCCTACGTCGACAGCGGCGCGCCGGGCCGCAAGCAGAGCCACACCACCTGGTCGGAGCCGGTCCCTGCCGACGTACGTCTCACCGGGACGCCGCGCCTGCACCTGACCAACGACGGGGTCGGCAACCTGATGGTCAAGCTCTACGACGTGGCACCCGACGGGTCCTCGGTGATGTTCGACGAGCAGGTCTCCCTCGTGGACACCGCCGGGAAGCTCTCCCTGGACCTGAAGTCGACGGACTGGACCCTCCCGAAGGGACACTCCCTCGCTGTCGAGATCGGCACGATCTACGACGGCGCCTGGGTCGACACTCCGACCGGGAGCCGGATCACCACGACCGATGCCCGCCTCACCCTCGCCGTCGAGGACCCTGCCGACGACACCCCCACCGCCGGCAAGAAGGCGCCCTACCTCGACACCTACCGCCAGATCTACGCCAAGGACCTGACCCCCGGAACCCCCACCTTCACCGTCCCCACCCCCGACCGCTGATCCGGCCACACCACCCCGCCGAACGTGGGCCGACACGCCGATGCACCGGCATGTCGGCCCACGTACGGAGCCGCTTGTGGCCCCACCTCCCGCGGCACACCAGCCACGCACAACTAAGGGGTGCGGGGATATCCCCGCCGCGACGCGAAGCGTCGCCACAGGGGTGCGGGTGGCGAAGCCCCCGCCACCGCGCGAAGCGCGGACAAATGACGAGAGCGACGCGGCTCGCGCATTCTGCGAGCACACGTCGCCCTCGATCGAGTGGAGCTGCGGGGAATCGAACCCCGGTCCTCGAGCGCCGTGCCAGGTCTTCTCCGGGTGCAGTCTGTGGGTGGCGTTCTCTCATCCTCGGGGCTCGACGCAGACACGTCCCCGACAGGCTCAGCCGACTAGATGTCCCTCATGCCCCGTCGGCATGTGCATGAGGTGGAGTCTCCTAGATGACGCCTGGATCCGAGCCGGAGACGGATACTCGGTCAGACGCTTCGATCACCGCTCAGGCGGCGAGAGCGAAGGAACTGCGCTTAGCGTTGGCAGTTATTGGTTTCCAGCGATCGTTTACGAGATGACGCTGGCTCCTCGACCCGCTTCCCCTGGGAGCAACGTCCCAAGTCGAAACCGATCAGCCCCTCTTGAATTGTCAATGCCGGCTGGGCCGGCACCAGGACAACACTACAGTCCCCGGGCGGCATTCCCCACTTGGTTATCGCCCCATGGCGGGGTCGTCAGCCCGGCCGCCTTCGGCGGCGGGACTTCCTCGCTCGGCGCGAGGGCACGAGCAAGCTCGACCCTCGGCCTCGCTCGTCAGCCCTTCATCCCCTTGAGCTTGCGGCCGACCTCGGCCTCGGCCTCGCGGCGGGCCGTACGCTCGGCGATGGTGTTGCGCTTGTCCCACGCCTTCTTGCCCTTGGCGACGCCGATCTCGACCTTGGCGCGACCGTTCAGGAAGTAGAGCGCGAGCGGGACGACGGTGAGCCCCTTCTCGGAGATCTTGCGCTCGATCTTGTCGATCTCGATGCGGTGCAGGAGCAGCTTGCGCTTGCGGCGGGCGGAGTGGTTGGTCCAGGTGCCGTTGAGGTATTCGGGGATGTGGATCCCGTGGATCCAGGCCTCTCCGCGGTCGATGTCGACGAAGCCGTCGACGAGCGACGCGCGCCCCTCACGCAGCGACTTCACCTCGGTGCCCTGCAGGACCATGCCGGCCTCGTAGGTGTCCTCGATGTGATAGTCGTGTCGCGCCTTCTTGTTCTGCGCGATCATCTTGCGCCCCTGCTCCTTCGCCATTCGTCCATTCTCTCAGGCCCGAGGTCACCAGCGCGAAACGTTTCCCCGCGAGGCACGATGCTGGCCTCACGGGGGCCGTCACACCGGGCCGATCGCACAGAGTCAGCCGCACAGGGTCAGCCGCACAGGGTCAGCCGCACAACGCCTGGTCGATGAACTCCGCTGCCGCGTCGTCGGCGTCCCCCTCGTAGCTCCGGGTCACCGCGAGCGTCGCCTGGCGTCGACCGTCCGCGGTCACGAACGACCAGGTCTGGTAGGCCACGGCGTCACCGTCGTGGCCGTAGACGGGCACACCGCAGGAGGTGTCCTCCCACCGCAGGCCGAGGCCGTACGTCTCCCCCGGGATCCCGGGCGTCTTCATCTCCGCGAGCAGGCGAGCCGGGAGCAGGCGTCCACCGAGCAGCGCGGCGAAGAACCGGTTCAGGTCGCCGGCCGAGGAGACGATCTCGCCGGCTGCCCCGAAGAGCGACGGGTTCATCTCGGTGACGTCGACGAGCTCGGCCGCGCCCTCGACCTGCGCATAGCCGTGCGGATGGGGCCGAGGGATCCACGGCGACGTGCCGGGCAGCATGGTGTGCCGCAGGTGGAGCGGCCCGATGATCCGTCGCTCGATCTCGGCGGCGTAGGTCGCTCCAGTCACCTCCTCGACCACCTGGCCGAGCAGCAGATAACCGGTGCTGGTGTAGGAGAAGGCCGCCCCGGGAGCATGTGTCGGCGGCTGCGCGAGCCCGCGCTCGATCAGGTCCGTCGCGCTCCAGGTGTGCCACCGGTTCTCGACGAACCGCGGGTCGGGCGGCAGGGGCAGGGTCCGAACGACGTCGTAGAGGCCGCTCGTGTGTGCGAGCAGCTGGCGCAGCGTGATCCGGTCGCCTCCGGGCACCACCCCGGGCAGCCATCGCTCGATCGAGTCGTCGAGCCGAAGCCTGCCTTCGCCCACGAGCTGCAGCACGACGGTGGCCAGGAACGACTTCATGACGCTGCCGGCCCGGAAGCTGCCCCTCACCGGCACCTCACGTGACGTGCCGATCTCGGCGACCCCGCTGGTGCCCCGCCAGACGCCCCGATCGGTGCGCACCTCCGCGAGCGCACCGATCGCGCCGGCGGGAACGACGTCGTCGAGACGCCGCTGCAGGGCGTCTCGATCCTCACCGGCGTACGCGGCCGACGGCACCATCGCCGTCGACGACGCCAGCACCGCGGCCAGCGCAGCCACCAACCCGAGTCTCGCTCGCACCATCACAACCTCCGCAGATCGGTTGCTGATGAGTGTTCGCCACAGCTGCGCCCACCCACATCGGGGATCGCACCCAGCCGACCCGCGCGTTCGACGCCGGCCTCAGCCGCCGATGAGAGGCATCGGGTCGACGGGCGTGCCGTCGCGCAGCATCGTGAAGTGCAGGTGGCAGGCGGTGGACCAGCCGGTGGTGCCGGCGAAGGCGACGGTCTCCCCACGACCGACGGTGCCCGAGCGCTTCGCATAGCTGGAGATGTGGTTGTAGACGGCGGTGTAGGAGTGGCCGTTGACGTTGCCGAGGAACAGGTGGAGCCGGTTGCCCCACACGCTCGAGAACGCGGTCGAGATGATCCGGCCCGACCCGACGGCCTGCAGCGGACGACCGCAGGGGGCGTGGAAGTCGGTGCCGTTGTGCAGCGCGACGTAGCCGTAGATCGGGTGCTTGCGTACGCCGTAGGGAGAGGTGATGTAGGTGTCTGCCACGGGGGCCGCGAACAGGCCGCCGACCGACCCGACGTTGCGGTCGGCGCCGGCCGCCGCGAGCGCCCGGATCTTCTGGCGCAGCGACGACTCCTCGCCCTGCAGCTTCTTCAGCTCGGCGGCATCGGCCGCCTTCGCCGCCTCCGCCGACTGCTTCGCCCGGGCCGCCTTCTGCGTCAGCGCCGACATCTCGGTGTGGGCGCGCGCAGCCTGGTCCCGCAGCGAGTCGACCTCGGCGACCAGCTCGCGCGCCTTCTTCTCCTTGGCCGCGATCGCCGCCGTCGCCTTCTGCACCTCGCCCTCGCGCACGACGAGCATCGTCTCGGTCGCCTCCATTCGCTGCAGGGTGGCGTCCTGGCCGGCGGCGGCCGCGTCGGCGTACGTCTGCTGGCGCATCAGGTCGTCTACCGAGCCGCCGGAGAGGAGCGTCGCGGCCTGGGAGAGCCGCGGGTCTCCCCCGGTGAACCGGGTCAGGATCTCGTCGCGCATCTCCTCGCGCTGAGCCTTCACCTCGGCCTCGCCCTCGGCGAGCTGCTCGCGTGCCTGCGCGAGCAGCGCCTTCTGCTCGCTCAGCTCGGCCTCCAGCCGGGTGTGGGCGGCCTGCACCTCACCGAGGCGGGTGTTGAGCTGCTCGAGCCGTGTGCGGGCCCCGTCGAGCTTCTTCTGAGCCGCGGCGTACGTCGCCGATGCCTCGCGCAGACCGGCGCTGGAGTGCTCGAGGTCCTCCTCGGCAGCCTTCTGGCTCTGCTGGACCTCTCGCTTCTCCTTCTCCAGGCGGTCCTTCTCGTCGGCGGAGGACGGCGGCGCGGGCGAGAGCAGCACGGCAGCCGCCACGACACAGCTCAGCGCAGCCGCGATCCGGCGCGCACGGGGACTGCTGAGACGAGGGCAGCGCACAGGGCATCTCCGGTCTGCTGGGGAAGAGAAGACGCCCAGACGCTAGGGGATCCGCGTCAGACCTTGATGTATTTCCTCGTGAGCAGGAGTGTCGGCACCAGGGTGAGCAGGATGCCCAGCACGGCGACGATCGCGAAGGAGCTGAAGAACTCCTCCCAGCCGACCCACTGGGTCACCGAGGTGGCGGAGAGCCGCTGCTCGACGCCGAAGTACATCACCGAGGCCAGCGCGACCCCGGACAGCGCGATGCCGACCAGCGCCACCACCAGCGACTCCAGGAGGAAGGGCAGCGCGATATAGAGCGTGGAGGCACCGACCAGGCGCATGATCCCGATCTCCCTGCGGCGGGCGAACGCCGCCAGCCGGATGGTGTTGGCGACCAGCAGCAGGGCGGCGATGACCAGCACGATCGCACCGACGAGCGCCGCACTCTGCAGCCCGTCGACAGCCGCGAGGATGGGCCCGGTGACCTCGTGGACGTCACCGACATGGTCGACTCCGTCGAGGCCCGCCACCGCCTCGATGATCTCGGCGGAATGGTGCGGGTCGGTCATCGTGACCCAGTAGGACTCCCACATGTCACTGGACTTCACCACCGGGTCGGGGCCACTGACGCCTTCGACATCGAGAGCCTGCAGCCGCTCGTAGGCCTGCTTCTGGCTCTCCTCCTCGACCTTGTCGACATACCTGTTGTCGTCGAGGGCGGCGGTGATGACTTCCTTCTGGCTGTCGTCGACGGCGCCGGCACAGTGCGGGTTGCGGTCGTTGGCGCCGTTGCACAGGTAGAGGGTGATCTGCAGCTCGTCGCCCCAGACCTCCTCGGTGAGCTGGGCCTGCTCGCGCAGCAGGAGCCCGACGCCGGCCAGAGTGAGCGAGACGAGCAGGGTCAGGGCCACCGCGACGTGCATCGACAGGTTGCGGCGGAGCCCCTGCTGGAGCTCGGTGAAAACGTAACGCAGCTGCATGGCGGGTCGAGGACCCTTTCTAGTCGTAGAGCCTGGTCGTGGGCGAGGTCAGGACGCGGGCGTCAGAACTGTTGCCTCAGAATTGGGCACCGTAGCCACCCTGGACCTGGTCGCGGACGACATGTCCGTGCTCGAGCTCGATGACGCGCTTACGCATCTGGTCGACCATGGTGACGTCGTGGGTCGCCATCACGATGGTGGTGCCGGACCGGTTGATGCGGTCGAGCAGACGCATGATGCCGACGGTGTTCGTGGGGTCGAGGTTTCCGGTCGGCTCGTCGGCGATGAGGATCATCGGCCGGTTGATGAAGGCCCGGGCGACGGCCACTCGCTGCTGCTCACCACCGGAGAGCTCGTCGGGCATCCGCTCGCCCTTGCCGTCGAGCCCGACCAGCTCGAGCGTCTCCGGCACGCGCTGCCGGATCTCACGGCTGGAGTGACCGGTGACCTGCATCGCGAACGCGACGTTCTCGGCGACGGTCTTGTTGGCGAGGAGACGGAAGTCCTGGAAGATCGTGCCGACCTGGCGACGCAGCCGCGGCACCTTCCAGCCGGCGAGCCGGTTGATCTCCTTGCCGGCGACGTAGACCCGACCGCTGGTCGGGCGCTGCTCGCGCAGCATCAGCTTGAGCGCCGTCGACTTTCCCGAGCCCGACTGGCCCACGAGGAAGACGAACTCCCCCTTCTGGATGTCGATCGACAGGCTGTTGAGGGCAGGTCGTGCCTGCCCTGGATAGGCCTTGCTGACCTTCTCGAAGCGGATCACCGGACCGAGGGTAGTGCAACCGTGGTCAACCACCGAGCCGGGACCGCCACCGGACCACCACCGGCCCTCCGCCGGCGCTCAGCAGGGCCTCCACCGGACCTGCAGACTCCCAGATCGACCCTCCCGACGCCCGTACGGACGGCTCGCGACTTCGGCGATGAGATACCTGCCCCTGTACTCTGACCAGGTGGGTTCTGTAGGCCGGATACTGATAGGTGCAGTCATCCTGACCGCGATCGCGGTCGGGATCGGCGTGCTCACCCTGAAAGACGACAAGCCGAAGACCACCGAGGTGAAGGGCGACCTCAGCACCGCTGACACCACCACCATGCACGTACGCCGTGGCGCGTTCTGCGACCGCGTCGCGAAGGCAGACGTGAGCGATGCCCTCGGCGGCGCCGCGTCCGAGAAGAAGGCCTACAACGACGGCGACCAGACCACCATCTCCGGCGACGTCAGTGACGTCGCCCAGGAGTACGGGTGCATCTGGACCGGCCCGAAGGACTCGGCCACCTCCGCCCGCGCCTGGGTCTTCGCACCGCCGGTCACCAAGGACTGGGCCACTCAGATGACCAAGAGCGTGCCGAAGGGCTGCAAGGCCGCGGCGAAGCCCGCCTATGGCAAGCCGTCGGTCGCTCTGACCTGCACCGACTCGAAGAAGCAGCCGAAGGCGATGTTCCGCGGCCTCTTCGGCGACGCCTGGCTCTCCTGCGAGCTCACAGGCAAGGCCGGCGAGTCGGCCGCGAGCCTTCAGAAGCGCGCGTCCCGCTGGTGCCTGGTCACTGCCGACGCGGCCTCGGCCTGAGACGACGCCCCGAATGCGGGCCCGCCACGGCGAGCCGTTTGCACTTCCTTAAAGTCTAGTGCTTTAATCGACTTAGTCGCTCGGGTCGGGTAGGCACCTCACCGGGCGACGCGCGACGCCGCGGACACTGAGTCAGAGCAGTTCCTGTCGGCGAGCGGGTGGGGTCCTTAGGGATGGGGATCCCACCCGCGACGCGATCCACGACAAGACGGTCTCGGCGAACTCGGCGGGCTGGTTGCGGTGCACGAAGTGACCGACGTCGAAGCAGACCAGGTCGGAGATCGGGATCCGCCGGGCGACGTCCTCGAGCTCGGCCCGAGGGATATGGCTGTTGCCGCCGCCCGCGACCACCAGGGTCGGCATCGGCAGCACGCTGAGCTGCTCCCACATCCACTCGTCGCGGATCGTGGCCTCGACCATCAGCGCCGCGACGCACTCCCAGTCGTGGGCGACCGGCTTGCCCAGACGCCCGGGCCGCTTGCGATCACGCTCGGACGACGGCGGCGCACCGTCCTCGATGACCAGGCCGGCGACCAGATCGGGCCGGTGCATGGCCACCAGCAGCGCGACGACGCTCCCGGCGGAGTGGCCGACGAGGACCGCACCGGAGATGCCGAGCTCGTCCATCGCGACGATGATGTCGTCGGCGATGAGCCGGAGGGAGTATTCCGAGGCCCAGTCCGTCTCGCCGTGGCCGCGCAGGTCGAAGGCGTAGGTGCGGTGAGCCGCGGCAAGTCTGGGTATGACGCTCCGCCACCGCTTCGCGGTGCCCCCGAGCTCGTGCAGCAGGACCATCGGGACTCCGTGCTCAGGGCCGTGCACGTCATAGACGTACGTCGCCCCTCGGCCCGGCAGCGGCAGCCTGGTGCGCGTGGGCACCGGCATCAGTTCAATCGTCACGTTCAGCAGTGTGAGCCCGCGCGGGCGCGGCTCAAAGCACCGCCACCACCCAATCTCGAAACAGTCTCACTTCAAGATCCGGGCGACGGCGTAGGTCAGTTCTGCTCGGCCTTCTCCGCGCCCCGGCGCCAGCGGATGCCGGCCTCCAAGAACCCGTCGATGTCGCCGTCGAAGACCGCCTGCGGGTTGCCGACCTCATGGGTCGTACGCAGGTCCTTGACGATCTGGTAGGGGTTGAGCACGTAGTTGCGCATCTGGTCGCCCCAGGATGCGGCGACGTCGCCCTTGAGCTCCTTGAGCTGCGCCTCCTCCTCGGCCTTCTTCAGCGCGAGCAGCTTGGCCTTGAGCACGATCATCGCGGCGGCCTTGTTCTGCAGCTGCGACTTCTCGTTCTGGCAGGACACGACCGTGCCGGTCGGGATGTGGGTCAGGCGCACCGCCGAGTCGGTGGTGTTGACCGACTGGCCACCGGGGCCCGAGGAGCGGTAGACGTCGACCTTGATGTCGTTCTCGTCGAGGTCGATCTCGTCGGTCTGCTCCAGCACGGGCACGACCTCGACGGCGGCGAAGGAGGTCTGGCGGCGGCCCTGGTTGTCGAAGGGGCTGATCCGCACCAGGCGGTGGGTGCCGGCCTCGACGGACAGGGTGCCGTAGGCGTATGGAGCGTGGACCGCGAAGGTGGCGGACTTCAGTCCGGCCTCCTCGGCGTAGGAGGTGTCGAAGACCTCGACCGGGTACTTGTTGCGCTCGGCCCAGCGGACGTACATCCGCATCAGCATCTCGGCGAAGTCGGCGGCGTCGACGCCACCGGCGCCGGAGCGGATCGTGACCAGAGCCTCGCGGGCGTCGTACTCCCCCGAGAGCAGCGTGCGGATCTCCAGGCTCTCGACGGCCTTCTTGATCCGGCCGAGCTCGGCCTCGGACTCGGCCAGCGTGTCGGCGTCGCCCTCCTCCTGCGCCATCTCGACCATCAGCTCGAGGTCGCCGATGCGGGTGTCGAGCTCGGTGAACTTGTTGAGCTCACCCTGCAGCAGGGAGAGGCGGCCGGTGACGCGGGTGGCGTTGTCCTGGTCGTCCCAGAGGTCGGGCGCGGCGACCTGGTCGCCGAGGTCGGCGATCTCCTTGCGCATCGCGTCCAGGTCCAGCACCTGGCCGATGGTCTGCATCGTTGCCTGGAGCTGCTTGATCTCGGTGTCGAATTCGGGGCCTGCCACGACTGCAAGGCTACCCGTCCCGTGGTGCCGCACCCGATTCGCGGTGACAACGGCGCTCCCGGACTGCACTCGCGGACTGCACTCCCGGAAATGCGCTCGACCTCCGGCTCAGAGCCGGAGGTCGAGCACCAGGGGGATTTTCAGTTGGAACCCACGAACGGATCCAGAGGGGTCAGGCCGATCAGGCGGCCTGGTGGACCGAGCCGGCGAACCAGCCGTCCCACGCAGGCTCTTCGCGAACCTGGGCGCCCGGCTTCGGGGCGTGCAGCATGATCGCTTGGCCGTTCTCCCAGCGCAGGAAGATGCCGACGTGGTAGACGGGGTCACCGAAGAAGATCAGGTCGCCGCGCTTGACCTGGTCGTTCGGGATGGTCGGCAGCGAACCTGCCTGCGCCCCCGAGACCCGCGGCAGCTCGATGCCGGCGGCACCGTAGGCGTACTGCGTCAGACCCGAGCAGTCGAACGAGTCCGGACCGGTGGCGCCCCAGACGTAGGGGTCACCGATCTGCTCCGAGGCGACGCTGATGGCCTTCTCGATCTTGCCGGACTGGCTCTCGGCGTACGCCTTGGCCGCGGCCTCTTCCTTCTTCTTCTCCTCCGCGGCCTTCTTGGCCGCGATGGCTGCCTGGCGCTTGGCCTCGGCGGCCTTGCGGGCCGCCTCCGCCTTGCGCTGCTGCTCGTCGACCGCGCGGTCGAGCTGCTTGATGTCGGTCACCATCGCAGCCGGGGTGGCGGTGGGCTCCATGACCGGAGCCTCGACGACGGTGGCCGACGCGACGGTCGACTCATGGGTGACCGGGGCGGCGTTGGCCGCGGGCACCGCTACGAGGGCGCCAGCGGCGATCCCGCTGGCCAGGGTGACCCGGCCGGCGAGCTTGCCGTGGCCGTTGAGGGACCCTGCGATCGTCCGGGCGATCGAGACGTTGGGCGTCCGGAACGGACGTGGTGCGCCCCGATGGGCAGGACGAGATACGGACTTGGACATGCGTGAGTTCCTTCCCACGCCTACGAGGTGAGCTGTCGGGTTCGGGCTGAAAGGTGCCCGGTCATCCGTGGATGACTTCACCCCAAGCGACTGTCCGAGTTAGCCGCGTAATACTTGGGTCCCCCGCTCCTGTCCCATCGTGCTGCTGGGTGTGAGGGTAAGAGTTGAGTAGTTGGGGCCGGCGTCCGGAGGGACAGGATTGGGCGTGTGCCGGAGCCGGTCGTGCGTCGTGCACGGCTCATCAAAGGTGACACGCCGCCAAAGCCGGATCCAATCGCCAGAGGCAGATTCCGTACGCAGAGCCCGTTCTCACGCCTGATTTCGCCCTCTCAGGTGAGCCATCTCACGCGTTGGACACCTGTTCTGACGCCTTTTCGGCTGCGGCTACTCCGCCGCCTCGAGCCTGAAACCGACGCCGCGGACCGCGACGACCTTCTCCAGCACACCGGCTGCCTCGAGCTTCTGACGCAGGCGTCCGACGGTGACGTCGAGGGTCTTGGTCGAGCCGTACCAGTTCTCGTCCCACACCTCGGCCATCAGCCGGTCGCGGGAGACCACCTTGTCGCGGGAGGCGGCCAGGACGGCCAGGAGCGCGAACTCCTTGCCGGTCAGGGCGACCTCGCGGTCACCGGCGTAGACCCGGTGGGCGGCCACGTCGATGCGCAGGGCATCGTCGTCGTCACCGGGCTCGACCGGGCCCGAGCGGCGCAGCAGCGCACGGACCCGCGCCTGCAGCACGGCCAGCGCGAACGGCTTGGCCAGGTAGTCGTCGGCCCCGGCGTCGAGCCCGACGACCAGGTCGATCTCGGCGTCGCGGGCGGTGAGGATCATGATGCCGCCCTCGTAGCCGTTGTCGCGCACGGCCTTGCAGACCTCCAGCCCGTCCATGTCGGGAAGGCCGAGGTCGAGCAGCACGAGCTCGGCCTCGTAGGGCGGCGCCAGCAGCTCCAACGCCTTCTTGCCGGAGTCGACCCAGGTGACGTCATAGCCCTCACGCTGCAGCGTGCGCACCAGCGGAGCGGCGATGTCCTCTTGGTCTTCTACGACGAGCACGGAGTTAGACATGAGGAGAACAATAGTTAGGGGCCTGTAGGACTTGTGAAGGGATCCCCTGAAACTGATACCCGCGTGATCACATCGTTAGGTCCCAGTTGCTCGATTCCCAGGGGATCTTCGGCTCCGCTCTCGACCTCCTGCCAGGTGATCGGTGCCGCGACCTTCGGGATCTCCTTGCCTCGCAGCGAGTAGGGGCAGATCGTCGTCTTGGAGCCAGAATTCTGTGACCAGTCGAGAAATACCTTCCCTGACCTGCGGCTTTTCGTCATCGTCGCGGTCACCTTGGTCGGGTTGGCCTTCTGCAGCTCCTCGGCGATCTCCTTGGCCAGCGCCGTGGCGACCTCAGGCTCGACGGGCTCCGGCAGAGCGGCGTAGAGGTGCAAGCCCTTGCTCCCGCTGAGCACCGGCGTCGCGGCGAGGCCACGCTCGCCGAGGGCGTCGCGCACCAGCAGCGCGACCTGGCAGCACTCCTGGAGGCCGGCCGGTTCGCCGGGATCGAGGTCGATCACGATCCGGTCGGCACCTGCCGGGGTGCCGTCGCCGTCGACCGTCCACTGGTGGACGTGCAGCTCCAGCGCGGAGAGGTTGGCGGCCCAGGTGAGCGCCGCGAGACTGTCGAGGATCGGGAAGGTGAGCGTGCCTTCTTGGTGGTCTGCCGTACGTGACCCGGTGGTCGGGACGGTGACGGTGCGGACCCAGCTCGGGGTGCCCGCGGGTGCGTTCTTCTCGAAGAACGACATGTCGCCGATGCCGTGCGGCCAGCGGATCCTCGTCACGGCGCGGTCCTGGAGCTGCGGGAGGAGCACCGGCGCGACCTGGGCGTAGTAGTTGAGCACCTCGCCCTTGGTCATGCCGGTGCGCGGGTAGAGGACCTTGCTGAGGTTGGTCAGGGTCAGGACCCTGCCGTCGACCTCGACGCGTACCTCTTCTCGTTCGACCATCACAGATCCTTCGGCTCGATGTCGTCGCGGATGCCGATGAAGCTCGGCTGCCGCAGCCGGCCCTTGTACGTCGCGGCGGCGACGGCGCTGCCATGGGTCTCGACCTCGACCACGAGGAGCGGCTCGACCCAGTGGGTGCCGCGGGCATCCTCCGGAGGCACTCCCCCGTCGCGGTCGACGTCGGGCCCGGCGAACGGGCTGCGCGGCGTCTCGCGGAGGAGCTCGGCGAGACGCCGGCCCCGCTTGCCGCCGATGCCGCTGCCGACCCGCCCGCGGTAGACCAGCCCGTCGGGTGTCGGCTGTCCGACGAGCAGGGCGCCGAGCCGCTCGGTGCCTCCCTCGGTGCCCACCTCCGGTCGCCAGCCGCCGACCACGAGCGAGGCACGGTAGCGGTGGGCCAGCTTCACCCAGTCCTTGGTGCGCTCCCCCGGCCGGTAGCGGCTGCTGCGGCGCTTGGACACGATCCCCTCCAGGCCCTGCTCCCGCGTCACCGCGTGCAGCATCTGGCCGTCGTCGTAGGTCTGCGGCACCTGCCAGCTGGACAGGTCGCCGCTCTCGACGAGCCGCTCGAGGATCTTGCGGCGCTCGGCCCACGGCTCCTCGACGAGCAGCCGTCCGTCGAGCCGGAGCAGGTCGAAGACCATGTAGGTCGCCGGGATCCGCTCCGCGAACCGCGCCGCGCGGCGGGCGTCGCGGTTGTGCATCCGGTCCATCAGCACCCGGAAGTCGGGCAGCCCGGCGTCGTTGAGCGCGATCACCTCACCGTCGACGACGACATCGCGTTCCGGGCCCGTCGCGATCTCGGGCCAGGCGGGGGTGGCGTCGTTGCCGTTGCGCGTGACGAGTCGGGTCTGCGTACGTCCTTCCTCGGACGCGCCGAGGAGCCGGATGCCATCCCACTTGACCTCATGGACCCATGCGTCACCCAGGGGCGGGTGGTCACCGGGGGTGGCCAGCATGGGACGCAGCATCGGGGGCATGTGCCCATCTTGCTTCATCTCGCGGTTGGCCGTGGCGGCTCTGACGTGGGTGAATGGGGTACCGGTATCACCAGATCCGACAGATACTTGGTGGACTCATCCAACTGACGAGGGGGTCGGCATGCGCGCGATCTGGAAGGGCGCTGTCTCGTTCGGGCTGGTCAGCGTGCCTGTGAAGCTCTACTCGGCGACCGAGTCGCACGACGTCTCCTTCCGGCAGGTGCACGTCGCCGACGGCGGCCGGATCCGCTATCAGCGGATCTGTTCGATCGACGGCGAGGAGGTGCCCTACTCCGAGATCGCGAAGGGCTACGAGACCGAGGACGGCGAGATGGTCGTGCTCACCGACGACGACTTCGCCAACCTGCCCACGACCTCCTCGCGCGAGATCGCGGTGGAGAAGTTCGTGCCGGCCGACCAGATCGACCCGATGCTCTTCGAGAAGAGCTACTACCTCGAGCCGGAGAACACCGGGGTCAAGCCCTACGCGCTGCTGCGCCAGGCGCTCCGCGACGCCGACCGGGTCGCGTTGGTGACCGTCGCGCTGCGCCAGCGCACCACGGTCGCCGCCCTGCGGGTGCGCGAGACCGACAACGGCGACGTGATCGTGCTGCAGACGATGATGTGGCCCGACGAGATCCGGGTGCCCGACTTCAACGTCGACGCCGGCGAGATCAAGGACTCCGAGATCAAGATGGCCAACATGCTCGTCGAGACCCTGGCCGGCGACTTCCACGCCGAGGAGTTCTCCGACGACTACGCCGACGCCGTCGACGCGATGGTGAAGGCCAAGATCGAGGGCGGCGAGGTGGAGCGCACGCCCACTTCCACCAAGACCTCCGGCGAGGTCGTCGACCTGCTCGCCGCGCTGCAGCGCTCCGTCGCGGCGGCGAAGAAGTCGCGCGGCGAGCCCAGCGATGACGAAGGAAGCCCGGACGAGGCCGAGGAGAAGAAGGCCAAGAAGTCGAAGGCGTCCTAGCGACACGTACCGAAAACTCTGGGTGCGGTCGTGTCGAAAGCGGCAGGCTCTTCTCGACGCGTAGGCGACGACGCGCGACGGACGCGTCGCCGACCCGCTAGGAGAAGCAGATGCGCTACATGATGTTCGTGAAGATGGACCCGAACGCTGGGCCGCCGCCGGCAGCACTGATGGAGGCGGTCGAGACCGAGATCCAGCAGCAGTACGCCGACGGCATCCTGCTCGACGCCGACGGGCTCGGCCCCGCGGTGGAGATCCGGCTGAACGCCGGCGAGGTGACCCACGTCGACGGGCCGTTCGCCGAGGCCAAGGAGGTGGCCGGCGGGTTCTCGCTCTTCGAGGTGCGCTCGGAGGAGGAGGCCCTCGAGCTCGGCCGCCGGATGGTCCAGCTCCACGTCGACCTGTGGCCCGGGCAGGACGTCACCGTCGAGATGCGGCCGTTGTTCGGTCCGCCGGCCCCGGCTGAATGAGCTCACCCACCGACGACGCGATCCTCGCGGTCTGGCGCAACGAGTCCGTACGCCTCCTCGCCGGCCTGGCGCGGATGACGCACGACCTCGACCTGGCCGAGGACCTCGCTCAGGATGCTCTCGTCGCGGCCCTGGAACAGTGGCCGCGCGAGGGCATCCCCCGCAACCCCGGCGCGTGGCTGATGTCGATCGCGAAGCGGCGCGCGATCGACGGCTTCCGCCGCGACGAGGTGCTGCGCCGCAAGGTCGCCCTGCTGGGCCACGAACTGGAGGAGGGTGAGATGCCTGACCTGGCTGCCGCGGTCGACCACATCGAGGACGATGTGCTGCGACTGATGTTCCTCTCCTGCCACCCGGCGCTCGCGCCCGACTCCCGCACGGTGCTCACGCTGCGGCTGGTGGGCGGGCTGACGACCGCCGAGATCGCCCGGGCCTACTTCGCCAAGGAGTCGGCCGTCGGCCAGCGGATCTCGCGGGCCAAGCGCACCCTGGCCGAGGCCGGGGCGTCGTTCGAGCTGCCGGTGGGCGCGGAGCGGGCCTCACGCATGCGCGAGGTGATGCAGACGATCTATCTCGTCTTCAACGAGGGCTACACGGCCACCGCGGGGCCCTCGTGGACCCGGCCCGAGCTGTGCCTGGAGGGCATGCGGCTGGCCAGGATGCTGGCCGCGCTCGCTCCCGGCGACCCCGAGGCGCAGGCGCTGCAGGGGCTGCTGGAGATCCAGGGGTCACGGCTGGTGGCCCGGGCCGACGCTTCGGGGAAGCCGGTGCTGCTCGAGGATCAGGACCGCACCCGCTGGGACCAGCTCCTGCTGCGCCGCGGCCTCGCCGCGGTCGAGCGGGCGACGGCGCTGGCCACCTCCGGCATCCCCGGCGGGAGCTATCTGGTGCAGGCGATGATCGCCGCCTGCCACGGCCGCGCCCGGCGCGCGGAGGAGACCGACTGGGCCGAGATCGCCCGGCTCTACGACCTCCTCGCCTCCGGTGCTCCCGGTGCCGTCATCGAGGTCAACCGGGCGGTCGCCCACGGGCGCGCGTTCGGGCCCGAGGCGGGTCTCGCGATCCTGGCGGCACTCCCCGACGGGGCTCTTGCGGGCTCACACCTGCCCAGCGGCGTACGCGGGGATCTGCTGCATCGCGCCGGGCGGCATCTCGAAGCCGCGGCGGCGTTCGCCGAGGCGGCCTCGCTGACCACCAACGCCGACGAGCGATCGTTGCTCGAAAGTCGTGCGACCGCGTGTCGAAACCACGCGGTCCCGTCCGACGCGTCAGTATCGACCACCTCTGGATCAGGAGACTGACATGACCACGACCACCACCTCTGCCGACGGCTCCACCATCGCCTACGACGTCACCGGGACCGGTCCGGCGCTCGTGCTCGTCGACGGCGCCCTGTGCTACCGCGAGATGGGCCCCTCGAAGGACCTCGCGGCGGCGCTGTCCGACCGATTCACCGTCTACCGCTACGACCGTCGCGGCCGCGGCGAGAGCACCATCGCCACCGACGCCACACCGGGCACCACCGAGGCGGTCGAGCAGGAGGTCGCCGACCTCGGCGCGGTCATCAAGGCCGCCGGCGGCCATGCGTATCTGCTCGGCCAGAGCTCCGGCGCCGCCCTGGCGCTGGAGGCTGCTCGCGCCGGGCTGCCGATCGATGCGGTCGTGGCCTACGAGGCGCCGTTCATCCTCGACGACACCCAATCCCCCAACGACGCCGATCTCGGCGACCGGGTCGCCCGGCTGGTGAAACGCGGCAAACGGGCCGCGGCCGTCGACCTGTTCATGCGCACCGTCGGGGTGCCGTGGCTGATGGTCAAGGTGATGCGGCTGACGCCGGTGTTCCGGAAGCTGTCGGCGGTGGCGCACACGCTGCCCTACGATGTCTCGATCGTGCTGCCCTTCCAGCAGGGGATGGCGCTGCCGAAGGGCTACTACGAGGGCGTGAAGGTGCGCGTGTTGTCCGTGGCCGGGAGCAAGAGCCCGACGTATATGACCAACGCCCAGCAGGCGATCTCCCAGGCCATCCCGGACGGGCGCTACGTGGTGCTCGACGGGCAGAACCACATGGTCAAGGCGTCGGCGCTGGCCCCGGTCTCAGCAGAGTTCTTCACCGCCTGACGCCGAGTCCGCGCTTCGCGCGGTTACTCCCTCGCTCGGCGCTTCAGGGGGTCATCTAGGCTGCGGAGCATGGCGCAGCTGTGGGACATCTCACCACCCGTTCACGCATCCTCGCCGGTCTTCCCCGGCGATCACGCCACCGAGGTGGGGTGGACCTTCCGGATCGGACCCGGCTGCCCGGTCAACGTCGCCGAGATCTCGGTGTCGGCGCACGTCGGCGCGCACGCGGACGCTCCGCTCCACTTCACCGACGACGGCACGCCCGCCGGCGAGATGGCGCTGGAGCCGTTCCTCGGGCGGTGCCGGGTCATCGACGTCGCGGGGGTGCGTCCGCTGGTCACCGTCGACGACGTCGACGTCACCGACCTGCCGCCGCGCGTGCTGTTCCGGACGTACGAGGTCCAGCCGGCGACCTGGGACGACGACTTCTGCGCGCTCGACCCGGCGCTGATCGACCTCCTGGCCGCCCACGGCGTACGCCTGGTCGGCACCGACGCGGCCAGCCTCGACCCGTCCTCCTCCAAGGACCTGCCGGCCCACTTCGCGACCCATCGTCACGACGTACGCATCCTGGAGAACCTGCTGCTCGACGACGTCCCCGCGGGCGACTACGAGCTGATCGCGCTCCCCCTCAAGCTCACCACCGCCGACGCCGCGCCCGTGCGCGCCGTGCTCCGGGCGCTCCCCACCCAGGAAGGTGCCGCATGAACCGCGACGACGCCGTCGCTCTCGACCGGACCGACCCGCTGGCCCCGCTGCGGGACCTCTTCGACCTGCCCGAGGGCACGATCTACCTCGACGGCAACTCGCTCGGGGCGCTCCCCCGCACCACCGCCGGCCGGGTGGCCGAGGTGGTCACCCAGGAGTGGGGACAGGGGCTGATCGGATCCTGGAACACCGCCTCCTGGATCAGCCTGCCCCAGCGGGTCGGCGACAAGGTCGCCCGGATCGTCGGCGCAGGTCAGGGCGAGGTCGTAATCGCCGACTCGACCTCGCTCAACGTCTACAAGGTGCTCGCCTCGGCGCTCTCGATGGCCGCTGCCGACTCCCCCGACCGCACGGTCGTGGTCAGCGAGCGCAGCAACTTCCCGACCGACCTCTACATCGCCTCCTCGCTGTGCCGCGAGCGTGGCTACGAGCTGGTGCTGGTCGACTCTCCGGACGAGATCGAGGGGCTGCTGGATCGCACCGCGGTGCTGATGCTGACCGAGGTCAACTACCGCACCGGCTACCTGCACTCGATGGCCTCGGTGACGGCGGCAGCCCACGAGCACGGCGCGCTCGTCGTCTGGGACCTGTGCCACTCGGCCGGCGCGGTGCCGGTCGACCTGGGTGGCGCCGACGCCGACTTCGCGATCGGCTGCGGCTACAAGTTCCTCAACGGCGGTCCGGGATCGCCCGCGTTCCTGTGGGTCAACCCACGCCACGTCGCCCGGTTCGAGCAGCCGTTGTCAGGCTGGATGGGGCATGCGGCACCGTTCGAGATGTCACCGGGCTACCGTCCGGCCGAGGGGGTCTCGCGCTACCTGTCCGGCACCCCGGCCGTCATCGGCATCTCGGCCCTGGAGTGCGGTGTGGACACGGTGCTCGCCGCCGAGGCGTACGGCGGGCTGCCGGCGCTCCGGGAGAAGTCGCTCGCGCTGACCCGGCTCTTCGCCGACCTGGTCGCCGCCCGGTTGCCCGGGTTCACGATCGAGTCGCCGCTGGACGACGCCCAGCGTGGCAGCCAGCTGTCGCTGAGCGTCGGCGACGGCGCGTACGCGATCGTGCAGGCGCTCATCGAGCGCGGTGTCGTCGGCGACTTCCGAGCAGGGCCCAAGAATTCAACACAGCCCGACATCCTGCGGTTCGGCGTGACCCCGCTCTACACCCGCTACGTCGACATCTGGGACGCCGTCGACCACCTGGTCGCGGTGATGGACAACGAGGAATGGCGCGCCGAGCGCTTCGCGACCCGAGGAGCAGTGACATGAGCAGCGAGACCGACGGGGCGCAGGACCTTCCGATGGACTACTCCGACTATCTCCATCTGCCGGAGGTGCTCGGCGCGCAGCATCCGCTCTCGGGCGATCACCACGAGATGCTCTTCATCGTGCAGCACCAGGCGATGGAGCTGTGGATGCGGCTGGCGCTGCACGAGCTGACCGAGGCGCAGCGGCTGATCTCGGCCGACGAGGTGCGGCCGGCGTTCAAGGGGCTGGCCCGGGTCTCGCGGATCATGGAGCAGCTCGTGCACGCCTGGGACGTGCTCTCCACGCTGACTCCGACCGAGTACGACAAGTTCCGCCCCTATCTGGCCACCGGGTCCGGTTTCCAGTCGTGGCAGTACCGCTGCATCGAGTTCGCGCTCGGCAACAAGGCGGCCTACACGCTCCGGGTGCACGAGGGCCGGCCGCACGAGCAGGATGTGCTGGGTGCCTACGGACGGCCCTCGCTCTACGACGAGTCGCTGCGCCTGCTGGCCCGGCGCGGCTTCGAGATCCCGGCCGACCATCTCGACCGGGACTGGAAGCAGGAGTACGCCGCCTCCGACGCCGTCGAGGCCGCCTGGGGCGAGGTCTACCGCGACCCCGAGAAGCACTGGGACCTCTACGAGCTCGGCGAGGAGCTCACCGACCTGGAGACCGCTTTCCGGGTCTGGCGGTTCCGGCACGTGACCACGGTCGAGCGCATCATCGGCTTCAAGCCCGGCACCGGCGGCACCTCCGGCGTCTCCTACCTGCGCAAGCAGCTCGACATCATCCTGTTCCCCGAGCTGTGGGCGATGCGTACGGGGCTGTAGCGCTCAGCGCTCCAGCTTGCCGCGGAGCCGTTCGGCGAGGCGTACGGAGGCCTCGATCTCGACCTTGCGGATCGAGACCGACTCGATGTTGATGCCGAACGGCACGCCGAGCTGGCGGCAGAACGCCATCAGCTCGAGCGCGGTCGCCTCGGCCTGCTCGAGCGAGGCGTCGAGGGTGTCGGCGGCCTGCCGCAGCTCGTTCTCGATCCAGTTCGGCACGTCGACGCCGAGCCAGCGCAGGAACTCCAGGGTCTTCATCGACCCGCACACCGAGAAGGTGAAGATGATCGGCACCGGCTCGATGCCGCGTGCCCGACACTCGTAGCCGTAGTCGGAGACGAGGTTCTTCGCAGCGTTGACGTCGTAGACGACCTGCGTCACGAAGTAGGAGCAGCCGGCCTCCTGCTTCGCGATCAGGCGCAGGTGCTCATCGCCCTTGGCCGTGTGACGCTCCGGGATCGCGACCGCTCCGAGGAGCAGGTCGGGGTTGGTCTCCTGCCGGATCTCCTGGGCACGGCGCAGGCTGGTCGCGACCCGCTTCTCGCCCGAGGAGGCGCCGACGAAGACCGAGAGCGCCCGGGCCGGATCCTGCGTCTTGACCCAGTCGCGCAGCGCCGGCTCGTCATACTTGCCGGTCGCGCGGTAGACGATCGCCGGCACGTCGAGACCGACGAGGTTGCGCTCGAGGAAGGCAGCAGGATCGAGGGTGCGTACGAACGGGAACGGCCGCTCCTCCGGGTTGCGGTCGGACTCGTCGTCGATGTCGTAGAGGACCAGACCGTCGAGATCGAGCGGCTTGATCCGCTCGAGCGTCACCTCGGCGATCTGCTGCACCCTCTCGGGTGCCGTCGTCACCCTCGGTGGCGTGACGGCGAAAAGCAGAATCTCGCCGGCCCGGTCACTGATGCGCTGCTGCAGATCCACGACACCAACGCTAACGGAGCCGAGCGAACCCTGCGCATCCGTCCCACTCCAGCGCCGAGTCGGCTCGTTCTGACCAAGATCCCCGCCGAGTCGGCTCGTTAGAACGAGCCGACTCGGCGATGTTTCACGTCAGGATGCGCCGACTCGGCCTCGTCAGTAGACGCTGGGGCCGGAGGTCGGGTCGCCGTACGTGTCGGGCTTGATCTTGAACAGCTCGGCGCGACGCTTGATGGTCTCGGCGCGGGCCAGCCGCGGCTTGTCGCTGCCGTCGCGGATCACCCGGCCGCCCTCATCGAACTTGTGGAGGAACTCGTACGCCCAGGAGACGTCCGACGGGGACGGGCTGAACGACTCGTTGATCACCGACGGCTGCTCGACGTCGAGGCAGAGCTTGCCGGTCATGCCCATCGAGACGCCGTCGGCCGATTGCTCGCGCAGCAGCGGGTGGCTGCTGCCCACCGTCGGTCCGTCGATCGGACCGGGAAGGTTGCCGATCCGCGAGGCGAGGACGAGCTTGGTGCGCGGGTAGGACATGGCGAGCGGATCGTTCTCCGCGCCGGTGTCGCGCCGGTAGTCGCCCGACCCGAACGCGAGCCGATAGGCGCCCCGGGCCCGCGCGATCGTCGCGGCGTCCTCGATGCCCAGCGCCGACTCGAGCAACGGGATCACCGGGGTCTTGCCGCCGAGGCGCTGGAACGTGTCGGTGACCTGGTCGGGCGACTCCGTCTTCGCGAGCATCACACCGGCAAGGTTCTCGATGCCGGCCAGCGCCGCGATGTCGTCGCCCCAGTCGCTGGTCGTCCAGTCGTTGATGCGCACCCACGCCCGACCGCCGCCGTTTAGCCACCCGGTCACGTTCTCGCGTGCCTTGGTCTTCAGCGAGCTGTCGATCGCGTCCTCCATGTCGAGGATGATCTGGTCGGCGCGGCTCAGCTGAGCATCATCGAAGAGCTCCGTACGCATCGCAGAGACGAGCAGCCAGGCCCTGGCGTTGTGTCCCTCGACTCGGTTGGCTTCGCGCAGCTTGCGCTTCTCGGCGATCTCGGTCGTGCTCATCGTTCGTGTATCTCCCTACTGGCGCCCTGGGTTGAGCCCGTTTCGGACGGTAATCCACTCCTTCGGTGACTCGCGAGTACGCGACTCTGTGACCTACTTCTCGGCGCCGGGCCGGCCGAAGCCGCTGACCCGGAACTCCTCCTTGACCGGATCGAGCTCACCGGCGAGGTCTGGCATCGGCTGGATGATCTGGTAGACGGAGTACAGGTCCCTCTCATCGCCGGACTTTCCCCGGCTCGCATCTCGGTGGCGCGCGACGACCTCGTTCAGATCGTGCTGCAGCTGCTCTGCCTCGTCCCGGGTCAGCCGTAGAGACGACTCCGAGACGATCCGCTTGCTTCGCTCGTCGTCGAGGTCCGTGGCGACCGTGAAGGCCTGGTCCACCAGGTGATGACCCCAGGCGACCGAGCTGCGCTGGAACACCGTGTAGGCGGCCTCACCTCCGGGCTGGTCGACCATCTCCCTGGGGTTGATGCTGATGTCGTCGTCGACGAGTCGCCACACGCGATCGCGCCTGTCGCGGCCGGCCTCCGGGTCGACCTCCACCAAGCCGTACTTCGCCAGCTGCCGCAGGTGAAAGCTTGCCTGGTTGGCGGGGATCCCGGTGCGCTCCGCGATGTCGGCCGCACGCAAGGAACCGCCCGCGGACAGCTCGTGCAGCACGCGGTTCCGGGTCGGATGCGCGATCGCACGCAGGATTCGTGGGTCGTCGTACGTGGCCATGGCGCCATCGTAGTCAGATCTCGCACCGGTCAGTGCGCAATATATATTGCGCAATGTATGTTGCGCACTTTACGGTGCGGGTATGCCCTCCTATCGCGAGCTCGCCCGCAACCATGACTTCACTGCTCTCTGGGTCGGCGCCACCGTTGCCGAGCTCGGGACGCGGGTGAGCATCTTCGCGATGCCGTTGGTCGCCTACGCGATGACCCGCTCCGCGTTCTGGGCGGCCACCGCCGAGGCGGTCCACCTCATCGGGATGGTGGGCATGTTGCTACCCGCCGGGGTGATCGCCGACCGCAGCAACCGGCTGCGAGTCATGCGAGTCACCCATGGATCGGGGGCACTGCTCTACGCCTCGCTGGCCATCGGCGGGTTGCTCGGGTCGCTCACACTCCCCCATCTCCTCCTCGTCGCACTCCTCACCGGCGCACTCAACGGCCTCTTCATACCCGCCGAGAACTCGGCGATCAGGTCAGTCGTCACCGCCGATCAGCTGCCCACAGCGCTCTCCCAGCAGCAGGCCCGCCAGCACATCGCGGGACTGCTCGGAGGACCGCTCGGCGGCGTACTGCTCGGCCTGGCCCGCTGGGCGCCGTTCGCCGGCAACGCCGTCGCGTACGCCGCGGGCTGGCTTCTCCTCGGGCGCGTCCGTGCAGACCTGACCGCGCCGCCCGCCGCTCAGACGGTCCGGAGACCGGCGGCCGACCTCGTCGCAGGGCTGCGCTACGGCTGGCGGCAGCCCGTCCTACGTACGCTGCTCTTCTTCGGTCCTGCGGCCAACCTCGCCCTCAACGCGCTGTTCTTCCTCGCACTCCTGCGCCTCGTCGAGGCCGGCTTTCCCGCTTGGCAGATCGGGCTCGCCGAGGCGACCATCGGAGCTTGCGGGATCCTCGGCGCACTGGCCGCGCCCTGGTTGATCGACCGCGTTCCGACCGGCCGCCTAGCCACCTTGTGCGCCTGGAGCTTCGTGCCCCTGTCCATCCCGCTGGCGTTCTGGACGCATCCGGCGGTGATGGCGCTGGCTGCCTCCGTAGGTCTGTTCCTCAACCCAGCGGCCAATGCCGGACTGGGGTCATACCGGATGGCGATCACACCTCCGGAACTGGTCGGCAGGGTCCAATCGGCTGCTCAGTTCGTCTCCATGCTCTCGATCCCAGTAGCACCGGCACTCGCCGGCCTCCTGCTCTCGACTGTTGATGGCCCCACCGCGGTCCTCATCGTCACGGCACTGATCGCCGCGGCCGCGCTCATCCCGACCCTCTCCCGGACGGTGCGGTCGATCCCTCGCCCAGACCTCTGGCCGCGGCCGGAGGCGACGACGGAGACCGATTCCCCACACGCGCTGCAGAGCAGCGAAAGCGAGGTGCCACTGCGTTATGGTCGAAAGACACCCCCACAGCAAGGTTTGCTCATCGACGTCGGCGATCGTGCCGACCGAAGCGAGGATCGACTCTCATGATCTCCAGGGCCTGCGTGGCGCTGATTCTGCTGCTGGGCGCGGTCGCGATCGGCCTGTCCCCGAGTGCTGCCCAGGCCGCTGAACCACGGCCGGAGTGGGCTGCGGTCTCGGAGACGTCGAGCACAGACAGGAATCCGCCGGCCGCCCCTGATCAGGGACAGCCGGCGGACACCTCACGTCAGAGCTCGGTGCCCGACACCGGTGGGCCCTCGTGGGCCTTCGCGGCGGTCGGAGCAGCTCTCATGGTCGCCGGGACCGTGGTCACCGCGAAGGCTCGTCGAGGCGACCGAAAGCACGGTTGACCTCCTCGTTGAGCACCGAGGTCGCCCAGATCTCACGCCGCAGCGGGTGCGCCGCGATCGCCTGGGGGAACCGCTCACGGATGGCGGTCGGGAAGTAGGCCACCAGCCGCTCGATCATCTCCGGATCCGTTGCCGGGTCGGGAAGACCCTCGGCGACCAGCTCGCGACCACGCTCGATCTTGGTCCAGGCGAGCACCACGGCCAGCTCGGGGGCGGTGAGCCCCTCCCCCGCCTCGAGGCGACGCGCGACCTCTGCCGCAGACGGCAGACCCTCGACCTCACGGCCGAGCAGCCCGTCGGTGACCCACTCCGCGATCTGCGCCTCGTAAGCCTCCAGCAGCTGCGGCGCGGAGGCGACAGCCCTGGTCAGGGTCACGTTGTGGGCCTCGTTGTCGGCCAGCACCAGCGCGGCGACCTCGTCGGTCATCTCCTCGAGCAGCTCGTCACGCTCGGCCAGCGTGAGCGCGCCGGAGCGTACCTCCGGGTCGAGGAGGATCTTGAGGTTCACCTCGTGGTCGGAGGTGTCGACACCGGCGGAGTTGTCGATCGCGTCGGTGTTGATCAGCCCACCCTTGCGGGCGAACTCGACACGAGCCGCCTGGGTGATGCCCAGGTTGCCGCCCTCGCCGACGACCCGCACCCGCAGGTCGGCCGCGTCGACGCGTACGCCGTCGTTGGCGTGGTCGCCGGCATCCGCGTGGGTCTCGTCCGAGGCCTTCACGTAGGTGCCGATCCCGCCGTTCCAGAACAGGTCGACCGGAGCGCGCAGGATCGCGCTGATCAGCTCCTGCGGCGTCAGCCGCTTGACGTCGGCGCCCAGACCGAGCGCCTCACGCACCTCGGGGCTGATCGGCACCCACTTCAGCTGTCGCGACCACACACCGCCGCCGGCGGAGATCAACGAGGTGTCGTAGGACTCCCAGGTGGATCGCGGCGTCTCGAAGAGCCGCGTGCGCTCACGGAAACCCACCGCCGCGTCGGGCGTGGGGTCGATGAAGATGTGGCGGTGGTCGAAGGCAGCCACGAGCCGGATGCGGTCGGAGCGGAGCATGCCGTTGCCGAACACGTCACCGGACATGTCGCCGACCCCGACCGCGGTGATCTCGTCGACCTGAGGGTCGATGCCGAGCGCCTTGAAGTGGTGCTGCACCGAGACCCAGGCGCCACGGGAGGTGATGCCCATCGCCTTGTGGTCATAGCCTGCCGAGCCACCGGAGGCGAACGCGTCGCCGAGCCAGAAGTCGTATTCGGCCGCGACCGAGTTGGCCAGGTCGGAGAAGGTCGCGGTGCCCTTGTCGGCGGCGACGACCAGGTAGGCGTCGTCGCCGTCGTGGCGCACCACGTCGGCCGGCGGCACGATCTCGCCCTCGACCCGGTTGTCGGTGATGTCGAGCAGACCCCGCAGGAACGTGACGTACGCATCGGGGCCGGGCACGCCCTTGGCGACGAACCCGCCCTTCGCGCCACCCGGCACGATCACGGTGTTCTTCACCTGCTGGGCCTTGGCCAGCCCGAGCACCTCGGTGCGGAAGTCGTCGCGCCGGTCGCTCCAGCGCAGCCCGCCACGCGCGACGGCGTCGAAGCGCAGGTGCACGCCCTCGACGTCGGGCGAGTAGACGAAGATCTCGTGCGCCGGCCGCGGCAGCGGCAGGTCGGGCAGCTGGTGCGGGTCGAACTTCAGTGACAGGAAGGGTTGGCCGAGGTAGTAGTTGGTGCGCATCGTGGCCAGGATGTGGGTGACGTAGCTGCGCAGGATCCGGTCGTGGTCGAGGCTCGCCACGTCGTCGAGGGCCTCGATGATCGCCTCCGCCCGCTTCGTCTCGTCACGGTCGGTGACCGCGGGGTCGAAACGCGTCTCGAACAGCTCGACGATCTGGCGCGCGAGCACCGGGTTGGCGCACAACGCGTTGCCGATCGAGAGGAACGAGTTGGGGGTGCCGGCCTGACGCAGGTAGCGACCGTAGGCACGCAGCAGCATCACCTGAGCGTGGTCGAGGCCACCGGCCAGGACCAGCGCGTTGAGGCCGTCGACCTCGCTGCGTCCCGACCATGCCTCGTGCATCGCGGCCGCCAGCTGCGGGTAGCTGCCGACCGGGGTGCCGGCGTAGGCGAGGCCGAAGTCGTAGATGAACCACGGCTCCTGGCCGCCGGTGGAGCCGAGGCCGTCGAGGTCGTAGGGACGCTCGTCGGTGACCTCGACCCCGAAGGACGACAGGATCGGGAGCATCATCGAGAGCGAGAGCGCTCCGCCGGTGCGGTAGATCTTGATCCGGAAGCCGCCGGCGCTCTCGGGGTCCTTGTAGAAGGAGAAGTCGACCGCGTCACCCTGGTGGGAGAGCAGCTCGAGGCGAGCCAGGTCTACGGCGCCGGTGGCGGCGTCGAAGTCTTCCTTGTAGGCCTCCGGGAACGCGTCGAGCAGGTGCCCGAGGCGAGCGGCGCCGTCTTCACCGGTCTGCGCGATGACCGCACTGACCAGGTCGTCGCGCCAGCTGCGAGCGGCCTGACGCAGCCGCGACTCGAGGCTGTCGACCAGACCGGGGGTGTCGAGGGCCTTGCCCAGCGACTCGGTCGTGCCGTGCACCACGAAGTGCACACGCGCAGTGGTCGACTCGCTGATGCGTACGGTGAACTCCAGCTCGGTGCCGCCCAGGGCGTCGAGCAGCACCTTGGAGAAGCGCTCACGGACGGTCGTGTTGTAGCGGTCGCGAGGCAGCGAGACCAGCACCGAGACGTAGCGGCCGTACGTGTCGGGCCGCACGGCCACACGCAGGATGCGGCGCTCGATCGCCCCCAGAGCGGCCTCGGCGAGCGAGGTCAGCTCCTCGGAGGAGGCGTGGAAGAGCTCTTCGCGCGGGTAGGTCTCCATCGCGTCGAGCATCGCCTTGCCGGTGTGGCTGCGGCTGTCGTAGCCGGTGCGGTCGAAGACCGCGGCGACCTTGCCGCGTACGACCGGGATCTTGGTGACCGACTCGCGGGCGGCCTTCGTGGTGAAGAGGCCGAGGAAACGGTGCTCGCCGATGACCTCACCGGCGGCGTTGAACATCTTGATGCCGACGTGGTCGAGGTAGGCGGGCTCGCCGACGGTGGAGCGGGAGTTGGCCTTGGCCAGCACGAGCATCGCCTTCTCGCGCGCGTGGGTGGCGACCTTGGCCGGCATCTTGCCGTGCTCCGGGTCCTGCGGCGGGTCGGCGCGCAGGATGCCCAGCCCGGTGCCGGACAGGCCGCGGAGGTAGTCGCCGTCGAGGCGATACTCGCGGTAGCCGGTGAGCAGGAAGTGGTCCTCGGCCAGCCAGGCCAGCAGCTCGGCGGCCTCGGACGCCTCTTCGCGCGGCACGCTGTTGGGCGGGGTGTAGCGCAGCCCGGCGGCGATCTCGGCCAGCCGGCGGTGCAGCCTCGGCTCGTCCTCCACGACCTCGCGTACGTCCTCCAGGACGCCCTCGAGCCCGGTGACGATCTCCTTGGCGGCGTCGGGTGCGAGACGGTCGATCTCGATGTGCATCCACGACTCGCGTACGTCGCCTGTGTTCACCTCCTCCAGCGCGCCGGTCACGTCGCGGGCGACGTCGATGACCGGGTGGACGACGAGGTGGACGTCGAGTCCGCGACGGTAGAGCTCCGTCTTGACCGAGTCGACCAGGTAGGGCATGTCGTCGACGACGATCTCGACGACGCTGCGCCCTCCGGCCGACCAGCCGTCATTGGCTGTGGTCGGGGTGAGGATGCGGACGGCGGCGGTGCCCTGCGGGCGGCTCGCTGCCAGCGCCAGATGTGACTCGACCGCGCCGGCGAGGTCTGTCTCGCTGCGGCCGGTGAGCTCCTCGGGGGCTACGTGGCGGAAGTAGGTGGTGCTCGGCAGGTGGTGCTGTGCGACCTTCTGCGGGGCTTGGACAGGTTGGATATGCGTCTCCGTTGACACACCGGTCACGGTATCCCGGTAGGGCCGCCGAAAGGCGTCTGAATCCGAAGGAATCGCCGATGTGTGTCATAGGCCGAGACCGCGCATCCGGCCCGCCGAATAGAGCATACCGATGGAATGTGTTGGTTGTCTCGGCGGCTCCGCTGATGACTCTGGCCTGACGAGGCGTCATGATGGGGAATCATGAAGAAGCTGTCGATCGATCTGGCCTATGACGCCCCGATCGCGGCCGTCTCGGGGATGCTCGCCGATGCGACGTTCCGCGAGCAGGTCTGCGATGCCCAGCACGCGCTCTCGAAGAGCGTCGCGATCACCGGATCGACGGTGAGCATCCGCTACGAGCAAGAGGTCAGCGGCGTGCCCGGGTTCGCGAAGAAGGTCGTCGGCGACACCATCGAGGTGCACCAGGACGAGGTCTGGTCCACCGACTTCGTCTCCGGCGACATCACCGTCACCCTGCCGGGCAAGCCGGGATCGCTCTCCGGCACCGCGAGCCTGACCGAGAGCGGCGGCCGCACCGTCGAGACGGTCTCGCTGGAGGCCACCGTCACCATGCCTCTGATCAGCGGAAAGCTGGAGGACCTGATCCTCTCGATCTTCAAGAAGGCGCTCCAGAAGGAGCACGAGGTCGGCGTACGCTGGCTCGCCGCCTGAACGCTCCCTTCACTTCCACCACATCCCTGCGAGAGCCTCAAAGGATTCGGCAATGGCGACGACCCTTCAGCACGAGCTCGTCTATGACGCCCGCGTGAGCGAGGTGTCGGCGATGCTCGCCGACCCCAGCTTCCGCGAGAAGGTCGCCGACGCCCAGGGCGCGCTGCGCCGCCGCGTGACCATCGGCGGTGCGCCGCGCGAGGTGCGGATCGACCGGGTGCAGCCGACCGTCGACATCCCCTCTTTCGCGAAGCGCATGGTCACCGGCGACATCGCCGTGCGACACAACGAGGTCTGGTCCTCCGACAGGGTCGCGGTCGTCGACATCACCGTGCCGGGAGGCATGACCACCCTGCGCGGCAACATCTCGCTCTCGGAGACCGACGGCCGCACGACCGAGAGCGTGCGGCTCAACATCAAGGTGCCCGTGCCGATGGTGGGCACCAAGATCGAGGAGTACATCGAGCAGATGATGCTCAAGGCCTTCGACCTCGAGCAGGCGGTCGGCGCCGCCTACCTCTCGCGCTGAGCGACGAGCTCCGGGATCTCCTGGGTCGCGAACCAGCCGAGGTCCTCATCGGGATCGGCGCCGGCAGGCCGGTCGGCGAGATCGGCGTGGACGGCGGCGACGAGCTTGAGCGGCACCACCTGGGTCTCCAGGTGGTGGGCGATCTTGTCGGGTGCGTCGACGACGACCACGACCCGGCGCCCGGCACCGGCCAGGAGCGCCGTCGAGTCGTCGGCGGCGCTCATCAGCGCGGCGTACTCCGTCTCCTCGCCGTCGTCGGCGGCCGCGTAGCCGTCGGCGGCGCTGGGCAGCTCGCCCGCGGCGTACCAGTCGGCGAGGAGGTCCAGCGTGGCGGGGACGTAGATGCGGGTCACGAGGCGGATTCTGCCCTATTCACCGGAGTTCTTGACCACGCGCAGCCCCCGCGGTGCGCGGAAGCGGCGCCCCGAGGCGGTGTCGAGCAGCTCGTCGATGGCCTCGCTCAGGCACTGGCCGACCAACGAGGCGTCGGGCACCAGGTCGCGGTCGGCGGTGATGGCGAAGAAGACCTGCCCGTCGTAGGAGGTCACCCCGATCGCGAGCGAGTGGCCCTCGGCCAGCGGATGGATCGGATAGCTGGCCACCAGGCGGGAGCCGGCCGCATACCGGGGCTCCTGCGGGCCGGGCACGTTGCACACCGAGAGCAGGTAGTCGTGCTCGCTCTCGGCGGCCACCCGCGACCCGATCACGTGGAAGGTCGCCGGGGCGAAGCCACTGATCCCGGCCAGCTGCTGTGCGCTGACGGTGCGGGCGGTCTCCTTGTGCTGCTCGAAGGAGTAGGAGACCTGATGGAGCCGCACCACCGGCGACGGCTCCGCGACCGGGAGCACCACGAAGTGCGGGGCCACGGCCGACCCGAGCTGGGTCGCGTCGAGCTCTTCGTCGATGACCGAGACCGGCACCAGCGCCGGCACCTGGCGTACGCCGGCGAGCGACTCCTGACGAGTCATCAGCCATGACCTCAGGCCGCCGGTGACGACAGCCAGGATCACGTCGTTGACGGTGCCGCCGTGAGTGTCTCGGATGCGGCGGAAGTCGGAGAGGTCGGCCTGCAGCGTGACCACCCGGCGCTGCTGCGAGAGCGCGCCGCTGAGCGGTGTGGGCCGCTCGGGCGGTCGCCTGGTAAGGGCCTGGGCGACGCCGATGCCTGCGCTCTGGATGTCTTTGGCCACGCCGGTGGCGCGCCCCAGCGCGAAGCCGCCCATGCTGCGCGCGGCGCCGGTCAGGCCCCTGACCGAGGTGACGGCGTCGACGACCGCGCCGGCGAGCAGACGAGCACCCGACTCCGGCTGCGGCTCCCACAGGTCGGGCACGGTCGGCCCCACCTCGGGCTTGTCGTCGAGCAGCAGCTGGACCAGGTCGACGGTCTCGGCACCGTCGACGAGCGCCTGGTGGGTCTTGGTGACCAGCGCGACGCGGCCGCCCTCGAGCCCTTCGATGACATAGAGCTCCCACAACGGCCGCGACCGGTCCAGAGGCCTGGACACGATCCGGCCGGCCAGGTCGAGCAGCTGGTCCATCGAGCCAGGGCGGGGCAGCGCGGAGCGGCGTACGTGGTAGGTGAGATCGAAGCGGTCGTCGTCGGCCCAGACCGGGTAGGCGATGCGACCCGGCACCATGCGTACGCGCTGGCGGTAGCGGGGCACGAAGGCCAGCCGATCCTCGACGTGCTCGGCGAAGGCGCCGTAGTCGAAGCCCTCCTTGGGCTCGATCAGCTCGATGCTCGCCACCTGGTGCGGCACCGAGAGACTCTCGCCGTCCAGATAGGCGACGTCACGTGGCCCCAGCCGATCGCTCATGCCGATCACCATGCCTCTCAGCCCCCTCTTTGGTTCGTGTGCGATTGTGGCAGAGCCTCGGCCCGCACTGCAGAATTCGGCAGTCCGAGGCGAGTAGTCCGAGGATCAGCCCGAACGTAACCCATGAAACGGGGGATAAATGCGCCTCACGGCCCGATTCATCGCGGTCGTGGCAGCAATCTGCGGGATCGCGTCCGTCGCGAGCGCCTGCGGAAACGACGTCGCCACCGAACCCAGCAAGAAGAGCGACCCGGTGGTCGTCGAGATCAACTTCTCCGGCAGCTCGGTCGACCCCCGCGGCGACAAGGTCGACGTGCCCGTCGGCCACGGTGTCGAGCTCGACGTGACCGCTGACGCGGCCGGCGAGGTCCACGTCCACTCCGACCCGGAGCAGTCCGCGGCCTACGGTGTCGGCACCACCCGGATCAGCCTGGGCACGTTCGACGTCCCCGGTCAGTACGAGGTCGAGTCACACTCCCTCGGCAAGACCATCGTCACCCTCGAAGTCCAGTGATCCTCACCCACGGAGTGGGCGGTCGCCAGGACCTCCCACTGCCGCTCGAGTACGTCATCGCGGGCGCCGTCCTCGCCCTCGTCGTCTCCTTCGGGCTGCTGGTGCTCACCACCAGACGCGCAGCCGCAGGCCAGACCGACGGCGGCCAGATCACTGGTAGCCAGGGCCCGCAGGTGCGCAACCCACGTGGTTGGCCGGTGCCGCGACTCGGCCGCATCGTCGACTCCACGGCCTGGACCGCGCTGTGGCGCATCGTCGGACTGCTGATCTTCGCCTACTTCGTGCTGGTCGCCTTCGCTGGCCCCGACAACGCCAACAACCCGATCTTCGGGATGACCTACGTGTGGCTGTGGGTCGGCATCGTGCCGTTCTCGCTGCTCTTCGGGCATGTCTGGAAGGCGATCAGCCCGGCCCGTACGGTCGTGGCCGGTCTGACGTGGCTGCGCGGCGACGGCGAGCCGATGCTTCGCCTGCCCGAGCGGCTGGGCTACTGGCCGGCAGCGCTCGCGCTGCTCGCCTTCGCGTGGCTCGAGCTGGTCTACCCGGAGAACAACTACCTCGGCCCCGTACGCATCTGGCTGGCCCTCTACCTGGCCGTGATGATCATCGGCGGCGCCCTCTTCGGTGAAGACTTCCTGGAGCGCACCGACCCGTTCGAGGTCTACTCGTCGCTGACCGCACGACTCTCGGTCTGGGGACGCACCCCGGCCGGCAACCTGGTCGTGCGTACGCCGCTCGGCAACCTCGACACGCTGCGGCCCGCGCCCGGGCTGGTGGCCGTGGTCTCGGTGCTCTTCGGCACCATCGTCTACGACTCCTACCGAGACTCTCCGCAGTGGCTGCGTCTCGTGCAGAACCCGGCGCTCTCCGGCGACACCGCCTACCTGATCAGCAACATCGCGCTGATCGCGTTCCCGCTGCTCGTGGCCGGTTTCTACTGTGTCGGCACGATGCTGACCGGCGTCGGCGACGTGCCCCGCCGCGCCCTTCCGGCGCAGCTGGCGCCATCGATCGTGCCGATCGTCGTCGGCTACGTCGTGGCCCACTACCTGAGCTACTTCTGGGAGAGCGGCCTCGCGACCCTACGCAACGCCTCGGACCCGCTCGGAAACGGAGGCGACTGGCTCGGAACCGCCGATATGCCGGTCTCCTACTTCTTCGCCTTCCACGCCACGCTGCTGGCCGTGATCAAGGTGACCGCGGTGATCGTCGGCCACGTGCTGGGCGTCTGGTCGGCCCACATCCGCGCTCTCCAGGTGCTCCCCAACCAGCATCTGATCACCGGGCAGGTGCCGCTCCTGGTCACCATGGTCGGCTTCACTGTCGGCGGCTTGTATCTCCTCTTTTCTGTCTAGATGATTGATGCGCGGGGTGGCCGTCGCGAGCGGCGCTCGGCGCCGCGCTGGCAAGGCGCCGCCCTGAGGGCATACCGGGCGTCTGTTGAAGGGCGGCAACGCCGCCAGCGTGGATGCCGGGCGTCGCGTAGCAGGTCAGCCCGTGCGGCAATCATCTAGTGGCCGCTGCTTCACGGTTCACCCACCACGCGTACACAAAGTGGCGCACCACTGCCTAACGCGGACTAACAGGTTCGCGCGCTGGTTTACTGCCGGTTGCAGAGTCTGAGAGACTGATACTTATGTCTGGTACCCCCCGCTTCCTGACTCTTGCCGACGTCGCCGAGGTCCTCAACACTTCGAGCGCACAGGTCTATGCCCTTGTCCGCCGTGGAGAGCTCCCCGCAATCAAGATCGGCGGTCGCGGCCAGTGGCGCGTTGAGTCCAGCGTCCTCGAGAAGTTCATCGACGACATGTACTCGCAGACCAAAGCCTTCGTGGCCGACCACCCGTTCGTCGAGGCCGAGAGCGCCGCACCCGCGGCCACGCCCGACGCTTCCTGAGTCACAGCAACCCCAACCCCCACAACTAAACCTTCCCCACAACAACGCGAAGAGCTGCCGGGCATCGCCCAGGCAGCTCTTCGCGTCTGTCGTCGCTCGCGGCGCCGTGCGCCTGGGTCAGGCCAGGTTCTCGGTCTGCGAGTCGAGCTTGATCTTGATCTCCTGCCGGGAGCCGTTGCGCTCCACGCTGAACTCGACCGTCTCCCCCGGCTGATGAGCACGGATGGCCACGATCATCCCGATGCCGTCGGTGACGGGGACATCGCCGACCTTGGTGACGCGGTCGCCGTCCTCGAGCCCACCGGCAGCGGCCGGCGAGCCGGACTCGACGACCGAGATCAGCGCCCCGTTGTGATCCTTGGCCTGGACGTCGACCGAGGCGCCCACGATCGGATAGGTCGCCTTGCCGGTCTTCAGGATCTGGGCGGCGGTCACCTTCACCTGGTCGATCGGGATCGCGAAGCCGACACCGATGCTGCCGCCCTCACCACCCTCTCCGCCGCCGGCGGTCGCGATGGCCGAGTTGACCCCGATGACCTGGCCGGCCAGGTTGACCAGCGGCCCGCCGGAGTTGCCGGGGTTGATCGCCGCGTCGGTCTGGACGGCGTTGATGTAGGAGGTGTCGTCTTCGGTCTGACCCGTCGAGACCGGACGCTGGAGGGCGCTGATGATGCCCGAGGTGACCGTCGAGCTCAGCCCCAGCGGGGAGCCGATCGCCACGACACCCTCGCCGATCCGAAGCCGCGAGGTGTTGCCGAGCGAGGCGGGGTCGAGCTCCTTGACCGCGGGCACGTCGAGCACCGCGAGGTCGTAGACGGCGCTGCGGCCGATCACCTTCGCCTTGTGGCGGCGGCCCTTGTGGTCGACCACCTCGATGCTGCCCTTGGCCTTGGCGGCGTCGGCGACGACGTGGTTGTTGGTCACCACGTGACCGACCTTGTCGAAGACGAAGCCGGAGCCGGTCGCGGCGTCTTCGACGCCCTGATACTCGGCGAAGATCTGCACCGTCGAGGGCAGCAGCGTCGAGGCGACCTTGACGATGCTGGCATCCTCGCCCTCGAGGGGCGCGTCGGTCTCGATCGAGCCCGGCTCGAGCCCGCCACCGGCGATGCTCGACATGTCGTCCTGGTCTTCGAGCACCCCGCCGGCATAGCCGCCGAGCACTCCGAGCAGGAACGCGACGGCCGCCGCGAGCGCCCAGATCGGCCCGGGCACACGTCGGCGCTGCTTGGTCTGGGGCTCGAGCGTGGCACCCGGCGGGGGCGGCGGGCCCCCGAAACCGGGAAGAGATCCGCCCGGCGGCGGAGCGGCAGGCGGTGGCGGCACCGCAGCCTGGCCGGCAGCCGCCGGAGCGGCCGCAGGACTGGGCATGCCCGGCAGCGGGATCTCCGTCGTGTCGGGCCCGTCGTCGGCCGCATCGGGGGCGAAGGCGTCAGGGGACGGCCGCTCGGCCGGGGTCTCGCTGGGCGGTGCCCAGCGGGAGGTCGGCTTCGACTGGTCGTCTCGTGGTTCCGGCGTCACACCACCCATTCTTCCCACTCGGCCCAACAAAGTGCAGCCGGGGTCTCGTCTCCGGGCCCTCGACGGTCGATCAGCGGCGTACGTGAGCGACTATCGGGGCGCCCGGGACCTGTGTGACCGCGGTGACCGGAACGTTCCTGGGGCCCGGCGCGTCGGCGGGAGCGGCGGAGAGGGCGAACATCCCGAAGACGGCGGCGCCGACGGCCCCGCCTCCGGCGGCGACCATCATCCACGTACGCCGCATCGACCGTGGGTCGGTGTCACCATCGCCGAAGTCGTCGGTCGGCCACATCGAGGCCGCCATGACAGGGCCGCTGAGCGATCCCTTCAGGTCGGCGGGGGCCGAGACGCCGGGATCGACGCTCAGGCCCGCCAGGCGGCGCTTGAGCCAGCCCTCACGCTCGACCTGGCGACGACACGCGCAGCACTGGTGCACATGCGTCCAGGCGCGCTCCTCCTCCGCGTCGGGGAGCTGTCCGTCGAGAAGGGCGCTGGTGCGCGCACCGAGGTGATTTCCTAAGAGGCTCATGAAACCCCGCCCCACAACACCTTGGGCCCGGAGTAACGCAACCGTCCGCCGCGCGGCGCGCGGTGAGCGAGAGCGTCACGGAGCATCGCCCGGCCGCGGTGGATGCGGCTTCGGACGGTGCCGAGCTTGGCACCGAGGATCTCGGAGATCTCCTCGTAGGAGAGCCCCTCCACGTCACAGAGCACGACCGCGGCCCGGAAGTCGGGAGGCAGCGTGGCCAGCGCGCGCTCGATGTCGTCATCGAAACGCTGGTCGGTGTAGGCCACGTCCGGCGTCGGGCCGTTGCTCGTCAAGCGCGAGGCGCGCTCGTCGGAGAGGGCGTCGAAGCGGATCCGCTGCTTGCGGCGGGCCTGGTCGAGGAAGAGGTTGGTGGTGATCCGGTGCAGCCAGCCCTCGAAGGTGCCGGGGCTGTAGGTGTCGAGAGAGCGGAAGACGCGCACGAAGACCTCTTGGGTGAGATCCTCGGCGTCGGGGCGGTTGCCCGTCAGACGGTAAGCGAGCCGGTAGACACGGTCGGAGTGCTTCTCCACGATCTCGTCCCACGACGGAACCCCCGTCTGGCTCGTGGGCTCGGCAGTCATGGTGCTCCTGTCATGTGTCTGGCTGATCGCTGACATCTCCTACGGTAGATCGCCACGGACCACAAGGGCTGAGAGTTGCCTGTGAGGGTCCTATTTTTCCGCTTCCTGTGCACTTCCAACGCACAGCTTGGGTCAGGCGTTCCCGCACCGTTGCGCTAAACAGGTTAGGTTTTGCGGTGTGACCAGCCCTGTCTCCAGTGCCAGTTGGACCTACGCCGACGACTACGTTGCCGAGGACGACCTCATCGTCGCCGCCCGTGCGCGCGCCGAGGAGGTCGGCGTCGCGCCGATCGGTCCCGGTGGCGGCGCCGCGCTCCGCTTCCTCGCTGCGATCCTCGACGCGAAGAACGTCGTCGAGGTCGGCACCGGCACCGGTGTCTCCGGGCTCTGGCTCCTGCGCGGCATGCGTGCCGACGGAGTGCTGACCACGGTCGACATCGAGACCGAGCACCAGCGGCTGGCCCGCCAGAGCTTCACCGAGGCCGGCTTCCTGCAGCAGCGCGCCCGCACCATCGCCGGCGCCGCGCTCGACGTGCTCCCCCGGCTCACCGACAACCACTACGACCTGGTCTTCGTCGACGGCGACAAGACCGAGTACGCGGCCTATCTGAAGGAGGCGCTGCGTCTGCTCCGTCCCGGCGGCGTCGTCGCCTTCGACAACGCCCTGTGGCACGACCGCGTGGCCGATCCGTCGGTGCGCGACGAGGAGACCGCCACCATCCGGGAGCTCAACCAGGAGGTCGCCGAGAACGACTCCCTGATCCCACTGCTGCTCCCCGTGGGCGACGGTCTCCTGCTCGCGCGGAAGGCCTAGGCTCCGACTCCAGCCAGCGGATCCTGCTCCGCGAGCCAGGTCAGGAGCACCCGGGCGCCGAAGCCGGTGGGCCCCGGGGTCAGGTCGTGCACGTCGGCGTAGGCGTCGCCGCAGCCCACGTCGAGGTGTGCCCACGGCACACCGCCGGTGAAGTGGTGCAGGAACAGGGCCGCGGTGATCGAGCCGGGCCCGCCGGGTGCGTTGTCGGCGTCGGCGACCTTCGAGGCGAGCTTCTCCTCGTAGTCGGCGACCAGCGGCAGCCGCCACAGCCTCTCGCCGGAGACCTCCGAGGCCTCCTCCAGCAGCGTGGCGAGCCCCTCGTCGTCGGCGTAGTAGCCGGCCAGGGTCTGCCCGAGCGCAACCCGCACCGCGCCGGTCAGGGTGGCGATGTCGACGACGGCCGCGGGCTTGAGCTTGTCGGCCGCGTACGCCATCGCGTCGGCGAGCACCAGACGACCCTCGGCATCGGTGTTGGTCACCTCGGAGGTGCGCCCGCCGTAGTGGGTCACCACGTCGCCGGGGCGCATCGCCGAGCCGGAGATCGCGTTCTCGGCGGCGGCGATGAGGCCGACGACCTTGACCGGGCAGCCGATCTCGGCCAGGGCCGACATCACCGCGAGCACCACGGCACCGCCGGTCATGTCGCGCTTCATGTTGACCATGCCGTCGCCCGGCTTGATGTTGAGCCCGCCGGTGTCGAAGGTGATGCCCTTGCCGATCACCACCACGGTCGGCACGCCCTTCAACGAGCTCAGCCGGCCGGCCTTGCGGGGGCTGTAGTCGAGCCGGATCAGCCGAGGCGGCGTCACCGACCCCTGACCGACACCGACGAGACCGCCGAAACCGTCGGCCTCGAGCTGGTGCTCGTCCCACACGGTCAGCTTCAGGCCCGTCGACTCCGCCAGCTCGGCGGCCTGGTCGGCGAGCCAGGCCGGGTTCTTCAGGTTGCTCGGCACCGAGGCGAAGAACCGCGCGCGCCAGCTGGCTCGCGCGATCGCCACGGCACGCGCCAGATCGTCGCCTCGGTCGGCGTCGAGCTCGGCGAGGGTGATGGTCTCCACCGGCGTCCACGGGGCGCCCTCGGAGCGCCAGTGGAAGAGGAAGGAACCCAGCGTCGCGCCGGCCACGAACGGCTCGAGCGCCACGTCGGGATCGACAGCCGGGATCGTCGTCACCACGCCGGATCGATCGCGCACCGCGCGCGCGAGCGCCGCGCCGGCACGGCGGAAGTCGTCACGACGCTGCGCGCCGACACCCACCAGCAGGATCTGTCGCAGAGCGCCGGAGCCGGACACGGCGTACGAGGTGACCTCGCCGGCGCTGCCGGTGGCACCTTCGAACTCGAGGTGATCGAGGAGATCGTGGCGGTCGCCGAGATCGGCCGAACCGGGGCCGATGATCAGCTCGTCGTCACCTGGGATGACCGGCAGCGCGATGATCTCGGGGGCGAGATCGGTCGGGCTCTTCGAGCTCAGTGCGAACGTGGACGGCTTGACCTGCGGTGGCAGTGCCTGCGACGGCAACGTTGTGGTCATCTACGCGTTCAGCCCAAGCCCTTTGATCTCTTCGCCGAGCGCGGCGGCCTCGTCAGCGTTCAGCTCGACGACCAACCGGCCACCGCCTTCGAGCGGGACGCGCATCACGATGCCCCGACCCTCCTTGGTGACCTCCAGCGGACCGTCTCCCGTCCGCGGCTTCATCGCCGCCATGCGGCACCTTCTTCCGTGTCTCGCGTGTCGACGCTCACCTGCCGGATGGCCTCGGAGCGCACTGTGCGCATCCATTATCCCTCATCAGGTCAGCAGACCTGACGGCAAGGTGCGAGTTTCGGCGGGTTGACCTGCGTTCGCGGTCTCAGATGACCGAGGTTCCGTAGGCCCAGGTCAGCCAGATCGCGAGGATGACGAGCGTGATGTGCACCACGATCGCGGCGCCGGAACCCTCGAGGAGCGCCGAGCGGCGATCCGAGACCACGTGCCTGCGTCCACCGGTGGATCGGTCGAAGGCGTCGTCGTAACGGTCGTCGTAGTCGGGGTCGTAACCCTGGTCGTAGCCCTGGTCGTACGACTGGTCGTATCCCTGGTCATAGGCCTGGTCGTAGCCGTATCCCTGAGCGTAGGCGTCGTCATAGCCCTGCTCGTAGCCGGCGTAGGCCTGTTCCTCGTAGTAGTCCTGGTCCGGGTGACGGCGAGGCGACGGCGCCGCCTCGGGGCCCGGCATCTCCGGCTGGACCTCGGAACGGGGCCGGGAGTGAGCCCCCGGCTGCGACTGCGACCGTGGTCGAGACTGCGACCTCGGCTGGGAGTGCGACCGCGGCTGGGACTGCTCCCGCGGTGGGCCGTAGGAGTCCAGGGAGTACGGGTCGTACGCCTGGGGCTGCTGCGCGGCCGGACGCCGCCCCGGCTCCGGGCGGGGTCCCTGCGGGGGCGGCGGGGGCGCCGGGGCGGGCGGCGGCTCGGGCTGTGCTGCCGGTCGGGGCGCCGATCGGGGCGCCGGACGCGGCACCCGCGGAGGAGCGGGCGGGGGCTGCTGGCCGGGGTGGTCCTGATAGCTGCTGTCGCGTCGGTAGCGGCGGTCGGCGAACTCGTCGTGGCTGTCGTTGCGGCGGTCGTCGTAGCGACCGTCGTAGCCACGGGTGCGCCGCTGCGGCGGCTCCTGACGGCGGCCCCACGGGTCGGGCGCGTCCTGGCCACGGCTCGGGGCGCTCGGCTCCGGCTGGACAGGGGCGGCACGCTCCGGCGGAGGCGGCACCGGACGAGACGGCCGCTCCGGACGCGGCTGCTCCGGACGGGACTGCTCCGGACGGGGTCGCTCCTGACGCGGACGCGACGCAGGAGCTTCCGGGGAAGGCGGTTCGGGGGCCTGACGGCCGGCCACACGGCGACCGGACTGACCCTCGCGCGACGCTCCGGCGGCAGACGCGCCGGCCTGCCGCGGCGACGGAGCCGGCGGCGGCGCGGGCGCGGGCGGAGCCGGGATGGGCGACGGGTCACGCTCGAGCGGGGGCATCACCGCGGTCTCCTCGACGCTCGCCGCGGCTCGTCGAGGCTCGGGCCGACGAGCGGGCCGGTGGTCGTCGGACGGGGCGACGGGCTGCCTCACCGGCGGCTGGGGATCGGCGTAGGCGGGTGCGTCGTCGAGGTTGCCGCCGGGCGCATAACCGTCGTAGCCGGGGCCGTCGTAGCCGTAGCCAGGATCCTCGGCGTAGTCGTCATAGCCGTCGCCGTACCCGTCGTCATAGCCGTAGACGTCGTCGACGCCGGGACCGGCGGCTCCGGACCGCTCCTCCTTGAGCCTGCGCACGAGCAGATAGATGCCCGCGATCGCGGCGAGCCAGATCCCGAAGAGCCCGATGACACCGGGGATGTCGCCGCCCAGGAAGAACGACGGGGGCGAGACCAGGAAGAGCAGCCAGACCACCAGACCGGCCGCGCCGGCGTAGAGGTGGACCTTCGGTGGCAGCTGGTCGGGGTGCGCCTGCGACTGCAGAAGGTGTGGCTTGAGGTAGGTGAGCGCGACGATCACCGCGACCAGGATGGTCACGATGTAGACGAGTACGGCAGCGAAACTCACGGCAGCGATTGTGTCCTAGACGTCCGGCGAGCCCGAATCGGGCTCGCGCGTGTGTGGTCCGACCCCGGCGGCCCCGACCTCGGATCCCGCGCTCTCGGCGCCGTCGGACCCGGTCGTCTCACGCCACTCCGCCTCCTCGCGAAGTCGCGCGATCAGAGCGTCCACCTCCTCCATCCGGTAGCCCCGCAGCGCCACCGAGAAACGTACGTTCGCGAGGTCTGCGGCGCCGATCGCACGATCGCGGGGCACGAGGGCGTCGGGCTGGTCGCCGTAGTCCTCCCCCAGCGGCGCACCGGCTCCTGCCGCGACGAGGCCGACTCCTCCGAGAACCAGCACGATCAGTGCCGCGAAGATCCAGCCCATCGCTCAGTCACGCGCCTTCATCATCAGCTCGACCGCCTCGTCCACGTCGTCGGTGAGGGTGATCATGTCGAGGTCGCTCTGCTTGATGCGGCCGTCGGCCAGCATCGAGTCGCGCATCCAGTCGATCAGACCCTGCCAGTGCTCGACGCCCATCAGGACGATGGGGAACTGGGTGATCTTCTTGGTCTGCGAGAGCGTCATCGCCTCGAAGAGCTCGTCCATCGTGCCGAGGCCACCGGGCATGACGACGTAGCCCTGGGAGTACTTGACGAACATCATCTTGCGCACGAAGAAGTAGCGGAAGTTGAGCCCGAAGCTGACGTAGTCGTTGAGCCGGGCCTCGAAGGGCAGCTCGATGCCGAGGCCGATCGACTCGCCGCCGACCTCCATGGCGCCCTTGTTGGCGGCCTCCATCGTGCCCGGGCCGCCGCCGGTGATCACCACGAACCCGGCCTCCGCGAGGCCGCGGCCGACGGCCTCGGCCTGGGCGTAGGCCGGGTGGTCGGGGGGCGTGCGCGCCGACCCGAAGACGCTGATCGCAGGCCCGATCTCGGAGAGGTCGTTGAACCCCTCGACGAACTCTGCCTGGATCTTCATGACCCGCCACGGGTCGGTGTGGACCCAGTCGCCGTGGCCGGAGCTGTCGAGGAGGCGCTGGTCGGTGGTGCTACCGGCCGGACGTCCCTTGGAGGGACGCGGGCCGGAGCCGCTGCGTCGGGTCATGCGCTCAACCAATCACGAAGGGCCTGCTCGCAGCTGGTGATCTCGGAGATCCTCACGTGCTCGTCGGCCTTGTGGGCAAACATCGGGTCACCTGGACCATAGTTGACCGCGGGGATGCCGAGAACCGTGAACCTCGCCACATCGGTCCAGCCGAACTTCGGCCCGACCTCGCCGCCGACCGCATCGACGAACGCCTTGGCCGCCGGCCGGTCGAGGCCGGGCAGCGCGCCGGGGCTCGAGTCGGTCACGGTGATGTCGTAGCCCTCGAAGAAGCCGCGTACGTAGTCGAGCGCCTCCTCCTCGGAGCGGTCGGGCGCGAAGCGGTAGTTGACCGTCACCACGCACTCGTCGGGGATCACGTTGCCCGCCACTCCCCCGCTGACGAAGACCGCGTTGAGCCCCTCGTGATACTCGAGGCCGTCGATGACCGGCTTGCGCGGCTCGTACGCCTCCAGGCGGCGCAGCACCTCGCCGGCCTTGTGGATCGCGTTGACCCCGCGCCATGCGCGGGCACTGTGGGAGCGCTCGCCGGTGGTGCGCACCTCGACGCGCAGCGTGCCCTGGCAGCCGGCCTCGACGCCGGCGTTGGAGGGCTCCATCAGGATCGCGAAGTCGCCGGCGAGGAGGTCGGGCTCGCTGGCCGCGAGCTTGCCGAGCCCGTTGTGGACGGCCTCGATCTCCTCGGCATCGTAGAAGACGTACGTCACGTCGCGGTTCGGCTTCTCCAGGGTCGCGGCGAGCTTCAGGATGACCGCGTCGCCCGACTTCATGTCGCAGGCACCGAGGCCGTGCAGGATGCCGGTGGCCTCGTCGAGGCGGCTCGGGAAGTTGCCGTTGACCGGCACGGTGTCGAGATGACCTGCGATGACGACGCGCTCGCGGCGACCGAGGTCGGTGCGGGCGACGACCGCGTTGCCGCGCCGCTCGACCACGAGGTGGTCGTACGCGGTCAGCTCCTGCTCCACCGCGTCGGCGATCGCCCGCTCCTCGAGGCTGACGGAGTTGATGTCCATCAGCTGCCTGGTCAGCGTCACGACGTCGGCGGTCAGGTCGAGGCGGGGCCTGCTGGGCTTCTCAGAGCTGGTGGTCACAGGGCCAAGTCAACCAGCCGCACATGAGTTCGCGGTGCCTGGATCCCGGACACCCGCCACGGGCCTCCCTCGACACGCTAGATTCTGTAGTTAATGTCTCGACTTAATGGCTAGAGGAGTGTCGATGACCGCACGACGTATGCGTCTCTTCGACGCGGCCGACCCGCTGCCCCTGTCCGCCGGCGGCACGCTCGCACCGGTCGACGTCTCCTACGCCACCTACGGCGAGCTGGCGCCCGAGCGCGACAACGTCGTCTTCATCGCCCACGCGCTCACCGGCGACGCCGAGGCGACACAGTGGTGGCCGACGATGGTCGGGCCGGGCCGCCCCGTTGACACCGACCGGTTCTTCGTGGTCTGCGCCAACCTGCTCGGCGGCTGCCGTGGCACCACCGGGCCGTCGTCGACCAACCCCGCCAGCGGACGTGCCTGGGGCCTCGACTTCCCGCTGATCTCGGTCGCCGACCTGGTCACCGTGCACCGCCGGCTGCTGGCCCACCTCGGCATCGAGAGGCTCTACGCCGCCGTCGGCGGCTCGCTCGGCGGCATGCAGGTGCTGCAGTGGGCAGCCGACGCGCCCGGGCAGATCGAACGCGCGGTGCTGGTCGCCGCCTCCGCGCGGCTGAGCACGCAGAACATCGCGCTCTCGGCCGTCGCCCGCCAGGCCATCCTGCGCGACCCCGACTTCCACGACGGGCGCTACCTCGACCACGGCGTCGTGCCCGCCGACGGGCTCGCCGTGGCACGGATGCTCGGCCACATCAACTACGTCTCCGAGCCCGGCCTGGAGGCGAAGTTCGGCCGGGCACGGCGCGGCACGCCGGGGTTCGGGATCGACTTCGAGGTGGAGAGCTACCTCGAGCACCAGGCGAGCACGTTCGTCGACCGCTTCGACGCACTCTCCTACCTCTATCTCTCCCGCCTCCTCGACTACTTCGACCCCTTCGCCGACGACGGCTTCGCGAGCCGGATCGGCGAGACCCGCTTCCAGCTCGTCTCCTTCGACACCGACTGGCGCTTCACGACCACTCACTCGGAGTCGATCGAGAAGGAGCTGCGCCGGGCCGGCGTCGACGTCGAGCGACACGAGATCGCCTCCACCTGGGGCCACGACTCCTTCCTGCTCGACCCGCCGGGCTACCTCGACCTCGTCCGACGCTTCCTGTCCGATACCGCCAAGGAGACCCATGAGTGACCACGCGTACGGCTTCAACACCCGTGCGATCCACGCCGGCAACATCCCCGACGCCGCCCAGGGCGCCCGGGCGCTGCCGATCTACCAGTCGGCGTCGTTCGTCTTCGACGACACCGCAGACGCGGCAGCACGGTTCGCACTGCAGAAGTACGGCAACATCTACACCCGCGTCGGCAACCCGACCGTCGCCGCCTTCGAGGAGCGGATCGCCTCCCTCGAGGGTGGCATCGGCGCCGTGGCGACCGCCTCGGGCCTCTCCGCGGAGTTCGTCACCTTCGCATCCCTGGCGGGCGCGGGCGACCACGTGGTCGCCTCAGCGCAGCTCTACGGCGGCTCGGTCACCCAGCTCGACGTGACGCTGCGTCGCTTCGGCGTGGAGACCACCTTCGTCTCCTCCAGCGACCCCGAGGCGTACGCAGCGGCGATCCGCCCCGAGACCAAGCTGGTCTTCGCCGAGACCGTCGCCAACCCGTCGGGCGAGATCGCCGACCTGGCCGGGCTGGCCGACGTCGCGCACGCGCACGGGGTGCCGCTCGTGGTGGACTCGACGATCCCGACGCCCTACCTGAGCACGCCGATCGAGTGGGGCGCCGACATCGTGGTGCACTCGGCCACGAAGTTCCTCGGCGGCCACGGCACCACGCTCGGCGGGGTGGTCGTCGAGTCGGGTCGCTTCGAGTACTCGCCCGAGCGCTTCCCGCTCTTCCACGAGCCCGTCGAGCACTACGGCGGCCTCTCCTGGTGGGGCAACTTCGGGGAGTACGCCTTCCTGACCCGCCTGCGCGCCGAGCACCTGCGCAACGTCGGCGCGACCCTGTCACCCCAGTCGGCCTGGCAGCTCGCGCTCGGTGTGGAGACCCTGGCGCTGCGGGTGCAGCGCCACGTCGAGAACGCGCGGATCGTCGCCGAGTGGCTCGACGCCGACCCACGGGTCGAGCACGTACGCTGGGCCGGACTGCCCTCTCATCCCCACCACGACCGGGCGCAGAAGTATCTGCCCCAGGGCCCAGGCAGCGTCTTCTCCTTCGACGTCGCCGGCGGGCGCGCCGCCGGCGAGCGGTTCATCGAGTCGGTCGAACTGGCCAGCCATCTGGCCAACATCGGCGACGCCAAGACGCTGGTGATCCACCCGGCCTCCACCACCCACCGCCAGCTCAGCGAGTCGCGGCTCGAGGAGGCCGGCGTCAGCCCGGGGCTGGTGCGCATCAGCGTCGGCATCGAGGACGCCGGCGACATCCTCCACGACCTCGACCAGGCACTGACCGCATCGACGAAGGACGCCTGATGACCATTCCGCAGATCCCGCACGAGCCGACCGCACGCGAGCGACAGGGCCTGCTCCGGGCCGCGAGGTCGGTCGCCATCGTCGGCTTCTCCGCCAACACCGCCCGGTCGAGCTACTACGTCGCGACCTACCTCGCCCAGGACACCGACTACCGGCTCTACTTCATCAACCCCAACGCCGCCGGACGGGAGGTGCTGGGCCAGCCGGTCTACGCCGGCTTCGCCGACCTGCCGGAGACGCCCGACATCGTCGACGTGTTCCGGCGCGCGAGCGACCTGCCGGCGGTCACCGACGAGGTGATCGCGCTGGGCTCCCCGGTGCTGTGGTTCCAGCTCGGCCTGGTGCACGAGGAGGCGGCCGCCAAGGCGCGCGCCGCCGGGCTGAGCGTCGTGCAGAACCGCTGCCTCAAGATCGAGCACGCGCGCTTCCACGGCGGCCTGCACCTGGCCGGGTTCGACACCGGCGTCGTCTCGGCGCGCCGGGCCGTACGGTGAGACGCTTCCTTTAGTCGAGTTACTAACTCTATTATCTTGAGAAACATGCCCCTCGACCCCGGAGTGTCCCCATGAGCATCGATTCAACGACACAGCTCAACGACGTCGACCTCGCCGCCGTCGGCGATCTCGTGCAGGCGATCCAGGACGACCCCGCGAAGGCGCGCACCACCTGGGCCGCCCACGTGACCTGGAAGGGCGCCTTCGCCTCGGAGGCGAAGATCCGATCCTTCGAGCCCACCCCGTCCGACGAGCCTGCCGGTCTCGGCGGCGGCGACGCGGCCGCCAACCCCGTCGAGCAGCTGCTCGGAGCCCTGGGCAACTGCCTCGCGGTCGGCTACGCCGCCAACGCCTCGGTCGCCGGCATAAAGCTCGACGACGTGCGCATCGACCTCAAGGGCGACGTCGACCTCACGGTCTTCCTCGGCCTCGGCGAGGGCCACGCCGGCTTCGACGCGATCGACGCCGTGGTCACCCTCGAGTCCGAGGCGCCCCGCGAGGAGATCGAGGCGCTCCACGCCAAGGTGCTCGCCAGCTCGCCCGTCGGTCACACCCTCCGCAGCGAGGTCCCGGTCAACATCTCGCTGGCCTGACCCCCACGCATCACCCAACCACCCAACGAAACGAGGAACCACCACCATGACCGAGACCACCGTCGACAACGGCGTGAACGTCGAGGCGCTCCTCGGCGCCCGCGCCGCCCTGCAGGAGAGCCCGGAGGCCGCCAAGTTCACCTGGCGCGCCACCAACACCTGGCTCAAGGGCACCCACTCCCGGAGCAAGGTCGAGGGCTTCTTCGGCCTCGGCGAGGAGCAGGAGACCGGGCGCTCCTTCGAGTCCGAGGGCGACCACCCGCCGCAGTTCGCCGCGGAGAACCAGGGCCCCACGCCTGTCGAGAGCGTGCTGACCGCTCTCGGCGGCTGCCTCACCGCCGGCGTCGCCGCCGTCGCCCAGCAGCGCGGCATCCAGCTCAACTCGGTCACCGCGACGATCGAGGGCGACCACGACATCCGCGGCATCCTGGGCGCCGACGCCGACGTGCGCAACGGGTTCACCGGCGTGCGGGTGAACTACTCGATCGACGCCGACGCCTCCCCCGAGGACATCGAGGCGCTGGTCGCGCAGTCGCAGAAGCGCTCGGCCGTCTTCGACATCCTGACCAACCCGACCGCCGTCGAGGTCTCGGTCTCGTGACGAAGCGTGTCCCGCCCCGCACGACCGTCGTGGTGGTCGGGGCGGGGCACAGCGGCCTGGCGGTGAGCCAACGACTCGGCGCCGAGGGCATCGACCACGTCATGCTCGAGCGCGGGGAGGTGGCTCACTCGTGGCGTACGCAGCGCTGGGACTCGCTCCGCCTGCTCACCCCCGGCTGGATGAATCGGCTCCCCGGGCTCCCCGAACCCGTGCTCGGCCCGGCTGACGACGACGAGTTCCTCACCGCCGCCCAGGTGGCCTCGCTGGTCACCGGCTATGCCGACACGATCTCGGCTCCGGTGCACGAGAACGTCGGCGTCGAGCGGGTCTCCCCCACCGACGACGGCTATCTGGTCGAGACGTCGACCGGCCCCTGGTCGGCCGAGAACGTCGTCCTCGCCACCGGCTCCGTACGCGGCGTGACACCCGCCCTCGCAGCCGACCTGCCGCCCGGACTGCCCTCGGTGCATGCCATCGACTACCGGCGCCCCTCCCAGCTGCCGCCCGGCGGCGTGCTGGTGGTCGGGGCGGCGGCCAGCGGCGTACAGATCGCGGCGGAGCTGCAGGCGTCGGGCCGCCAGGTCACGCTCGCCGTCGGCGAGCACGTGCGGGCGCCGCGCCGCTACCGCGGACGTGACATCTTCGCCTGGATCGACGCCGCCGGAGTGCTCGACGAGCGCTGGGACGAGGTCGAGGACGTCGTGCGCGCCCGTCGCCTCTCCTCCTTCCAGCTCGTCGGCGGCACCGAGACCCTCGACCTCAACACCCTGCAGGAGGCCGGGGTGCGCGTGGTCGGCAAGCTGGCCGGGCTGCGCGAGGGCACCGCGCTCTTCTCGGGCTCGCTGACCAACATGGCCGCGCTCGCCGACCTCAAGCTCAACCGGCTGCTCAACACCATCGACGAGACCGTCGGCGGCACCGGCGAGCGGCCGGAGCCGACCCGGGTGCCGGCGCCGGTGCTCTCCGCGTCACTGACCTCCGGCGAGATCAGGTCGGTCGTCTGGGCGACGGGCATCAAGCCCGACCACTCGTTCCTCGATGCCGACGTCTTCGACCACAAGGGCGCGATCCGCCACGACGGCGGCGTCACCGGACCGGCCGGCCTCTACGTCACCGGCCTCCCGGTGCTGCGTCGCCGACGCTCGACCTACATCGACGGCGCCCGCGCCGACTCCGCCGACCTGGTCTCCCACCTGACCCGACGCCTGGCCGACCCCACCCGCCGCACCGCCGGCTGACCACCCTCGCGCCGAGTCGGCTCGTTCTAACGAGCCGACTCGGCGAGGAACTCGGTCAGGACGAGCCGACTCGGCGAAGATATTGGTCAGAACGAGCCGACTCGACGAGGTTTGCGGTCACAAGGCGCCGACTCGGCGTCGGGTTCAGGGGCGGGCGTGGGCGAGCACGCCGTCGATGATCCGGGCCAGGCCGTAGTCGAGCTCGCTGGCGGGGTCGGAGGCGGCCTGGTAGGCCTCGCCGGCCGCGGCACCGACCCTGCCTGCCAGCGGATAGTCGCTGCCCGCCATGACCTCGTTGAGCGTCTCGTAGTTGGCCTCCCACCACTGCGATTCGGTCATCCCGGTGGCCCGCTCGGCGAGGCGCTTGACGTGCTCGCTGCGGGCGATGCTGGCCGCGAACCCGACCAGCACGGCGACGGTCTGGTCCATCTCGAGATCACTGAGCCCGAGGCCGTCGACGGCGTGCAGGTGCCACTCGTAACGGTCGCTCATGTTGGGGCCGAGCCAGGGGCGTACGTCGTGGACGTCGAGCAGCCAGGGATGAGCACGTAGCTCGGCGACCTGGAGCTCGGCGACCAGCGCGAGACGCTCGCGCGGGCTCTCGGGCAGCTTCGGCAGCTCGGTGCGGCCGACCACCTGGTCGACCATCAGCACCAGGAGCGCGTCGCGGTTGGGCACGTAGGAGTAGAGGGTCATCGCCCCGAGCCCGACCTGCTGGGCGGTGGCGCGCATCGTCACGGCAGCCAGACCCTGGTCGTCGGCGAGGGCGATCGCCGCGTCGACGACCTCGTCGAGGCTCACCTTCTGCTTCGGGCCCCGCCTCGCCGTGGGCTCTTCCTTCGCCGCGGATCGATGGCGCCACAGCAGGCGCAGAGACGGGTCCGAGAGGTCTTGCTGGTCTGGCACGTCGCTCATCGTAACCTCCCTCGAAATAAATTTCGTACATCGTACGGAACAAAGGCTACAGTCGGTCCGTTGGGATATTCGTACGATGTACGAAATTAAAGGAGCAGGTATGCCGAACAACTCGAGACCAGCGCCGCCGCGCTGGCTCAAACCGATGAACAAGGTCTTCATGACGCTGTCGAGGACCGGGCTCGGGATGAAGGAGCTGCCGGTGCTCACCGTGCCCGGCCGCACGAGTGGCAAGCCCCGCAGCACCCCGCTCTCCGTGCTCGACCTCAACAAGGAGCGCTATCTGCTGGAGGGCTTCCCGGGCGCCGACTGGGCGCGCAACGTACGCGCGGCCGCGGGACGCGCGAGCCTCCGGATCGGCGCGCGGACGGAGGAGGTGCACCTGGTCGAGGTGGAGGACGAGGAGGCGCTGACGGTGCTCCGGGTGTGGCCGGACCGGATGGCCGACGGCGCGAAGATCATGCTCGACGCCGGGGTCGTCACCGACCTCTCACCGGAGGCCTTCGAGGCGGTCGTGGGGCGCTGCGGCGTGTTCCGGATCGAGGTGGTCCGATGACCATGACCCCGCTCGTCGCTCGCGGCGTACGCAAGCACTACCGCGACACCCAGGCCCTCGACGGCCTCGATCTCGATGTCGCCCCCGGCACGGTGCACGCCCTGCTCGGCCACAACGGCGCCGGCAAGTCCACCGCGGTCAACGTCTTCGCTACCCTGACCCGACCCGACGCCGGCGAGGTGCGCGTCGGTGGCCACGACGCCGTACGCCACCCCGCCCGGGTGCGCTCCACCATCGGTCTCGTCGGCCAGAGCGCCGCCCTCGACGAGGCCCTCCACGGCCGCGAGAACCTGGTCATGTTCGGCCGTCTGCACGGGCTCTCCAAGCCCGATGCCGTACGCCGCGCCACCGAGCTCCTCGACGCCTTCGGTCTCACCGAGGCCGGCGACCGGAAGGTCTCGGGCTACTCCGGCGGGATGCGACGCCGCCTCGACATCGCGTCGGGGCTGGTGACCCGTCCGCAGATCCTGTTCCTCGACGAGCCGACCACCGGGCTCGACCCGCGTGCTCGACACGAGGTGTGGGCGATGGTGCGCCAGGTGGTCGCCGACGGGACGACCGTGCTGCTGACCACGCAGTATCTCGACGAGGCCGACCAGCTGGCCGCCATGGTCACCGTGCTCGGCGCCGGCCGGGTGATCGCCGAGGGAACTCCCTCCGACCTCAAGAGCAACCTGGGTGGCGACCGGGTGATCATCACCGCCGCCGGCCCCGACGACCTCACCCGGATGGCGGGCGCGCTCGGCACCGCGGCCGCCGTCGACCCCGACCGGCTCGAGGTGACCGTCGAGGCCGGCCCGGCCGGCGGCGGTGCCGCGGTCGTGGAGACCGTACGCACCCTGGACGCCGCCGGCATCGCGGTCGACGACGTGCTGCTGCGCCGACCGACCCTCGACGAGGTGTTCCTCCACGTGACGGCACCCGACGACGTACTCGACCCTGAAGGAGCCGCCCGATGACCGATCTCACCCAAGGAGTCACCGCGACCCTGCGGCAGACCGCGACACAGACCTGGGTGATCACCCTCCGCGACCTCAAGCACTGGCAGCGCGAGCCGTGGGGCCCGATCTTCGGGATCGCGTTCGCGATCATGATGCTGCTGATCTTCGGCTACCTGTTCGGCGGCGCGATCGAGATGCCGGGCGGCGGCACCTACCTCCCCTATCTCCTGCCCGGGGTGCTCGCACTGACGATGATGTTCGGCATCGACGGCACCATGGCCGTGGTCACCGAAGACACCAAGCGCGGCGTCACCAACCGGTTCCGCTCGCTGCCGATGAGCAGCGTCGCGGTGCCGCTGGGGCGAGCGATCGCCGATCTGGGCAACTCGACGGTGCAGCTGGGCGTGCTGATGGTCGGCGGGCTGCTCATCGGCTGGCGGATCGAGGGCTCGTTCCTGGCCGCCCTCGCCGCGGTCGGTCTCCTGCTCTGGCTACGGCTGGCGATGCTGTGGCTGGGCATCTTCCTCGGCATGACCCTGCGGATGGAGGGTGCGCTGACGATGGTGCAGGTGCTCGTGTGGCCGTTGGGGTTCTGCTCGAGCCTGTTCGTCTCGCCCGAGACGATGCCGGGCTGGCTCGGCTTCCTTGCCGCTTGGAACCCGGTCTCGGCGACCGCCACCGCCGCTCGTGAGCTCTTCGGCAACCCGACCGGCATCACCTCCGGGCTGCTCGCCGACCACTCGGTGCTCCTCGCCCTGGGGTGGCCCGCGGTGCTGCTGGCGATCTTCGTGCCGCTCTCGATGCGCGCCTTCCGGCGACTGGGCTGAGATACGGGCGTCGACATCGGTCGAGAATCTTTTTCGCCGATTCTGTCGGATCGGCGTCGGCCCGATCGTGGAGCAGGTGAGAGGCGGCCGTACGCGCCGCGACCACCACCCCGGAACGAGAGGCACGATCATGAGCACCAGCACCTACCCCCAGGCCACGACCGCCACCGACCGCGGCCAGTTTGCAGCCCGGATGCCGGTCTGGCTCGTCAGCGTCACGGCCGTCGTCGTCGGCGCCGTCGTCACCGGCGTCTACGAGGTCGCCGCCCGTGCGACCGGCGTACCGTTCGACGTCGCCTTCCCGGGCAGCGGTGTGGCGCCTGCCGCGATCCCCGCGACCGGCCTCGCCTGGGCCGTCGCCGAGCTCGGCCTGGTCGGCGTCATCCTCGCCGTCTGCCTGGCCCGCTTCGCGAAGCGGCCCCGGTCGACCTGGAAGCGCACCACGTTGACCCTGACCGCGATCTCCTGCATCCCGAGCCTGATCGCCGTCACGGACTCCTACGCCACCAACATCATGCTGGTGGTCTCCCACCTGGTCGCCGCCGCGGTGATCATCCCCACCGTCGCGGCCCGGCTGGCCGAGCGGAACCCCCGCCGCGGCTGAAGCCCCGGCACTCCGTCAGCCCGGTGGCCGGCGAGCGACGATCAGCTCGCCGACACCGGGCATCGGCGTCGTCTCGACCACGAACCCGGCGGCCGTCAGATCTGCGCACAGCGCCGACCATGGATGGGTGCGGTAATACATCACGAACTTCGGCCGCCACACCGCGTTGCGCGCCCGCATCACCAGGTCGAACCCGGAGAGCAGCCAGTAGGCCGGATGCGTTGGCTTCGGCGCACGACCGAGCGGCAGCGCGAAGACCCCGCCCGGCCGCAGCGCCCGGTGGATGCCGTCGAAGAGCGCCGGCCGCTCCTCCGGCAGGAAGTGCCCCAGAGCGCCGAAGCTCACCACCAGGTCGTACGCCGCATCGAACGGCAGCGCGCGAGCATCCGCCCGCACCAGGTCGGCATCCGGATGAGCTTTCCTCGCCTGTGCGAGCATCCCCGCACTGAAGTCGACCCCGGTGGGCGGCGCCGTCGTCAGGTCGGCGAGAAACCCGAGCCCGGCCCCGGTGCCGGTGCACAGATCGAGCCCGCGCTCGAAGCGCCCATGCGTCCCGAGCGCATCAGCGGTCGCCGCCAGGATCTGGTCCGGGGTCCGGAACGGCGTGGCGTCGAACTTCGGCGCCAGCAGGTCATACCCACGCTCGACCGACGACAGCCCCTGGACGGCGAGCTCCCGAAGGGTGGGTCCGTTCATGATCCGACCGTAGCGCCGGCGGACAGGATGAGTACGCGAACTCATGCGGACGCGAGGCCGAGGAAACAAACTGGGAGCATGTCCCCCACTCAGCGAGCCGCGGCATTGGGCTCCTTCTGGACGATCGGTGTCGGCGCGCTGGCCGCTCTACTTGCCCCCTACGAGCCCACGTGGAACGCCCATTCCATTCTTCCGAGGATCCTCATCGCGCCTCTCGTGGACACCGGATGGTCGCTTCTCGTGTGGTCGATAGCCGCGCTGATCACCATCGCCGTCCCGGCGATCGGTGGCAGCGTGTGCGGCGCCGCAGTCGCCTCGCGGGTGTCCGGATCCGGATACGCCGTTCGGTTATCACCTCGGGCTGGACGTGGCGGCCATCCTCTCGGTCGTCGTCGGCTGGTGCGCGGTGATCCTGAGCAAGTTCACGATCTTCGGCCCGGTCTCCACGACCCGCACAGACGCGACGTACGCCTTCCTGGTCTGGACCCTCTACGTCGCGGTCGCCTACACCGTGGCGAGACTGATCCGGCGGCGGCGGGCGCTTACCGCGACCACCGACTGACACCGTCCCGAGCGCGCGTGATGCCGGGAGTGATCCATGGATCGCTCCCGGCATCACACCGCGGTCCTACTCCACCTTGGCCACCGCGAGCTGGGCCTTCTCGCCGTCGCCCAGGTCGACCGGGTTGCCTTCGAGCGAGTCCACCACGTCGTACGTCGCGGCGAGGGTCTCGCGGGCGATGAGGTCGGCGTGGGTGGTGGCGGCCTCACGGACCGTCGCGGAGCCGGCCACCGACAGGGTGATGCGGTCCTCGACGTTGAGGCCGGAGTCCTTGCGGGCCTGCTGCACCGCGCGGACGAGGTCGCGGGCGAGGCCCTCGGCGGCGAGCTCGGGGGTGACGACCGTGTCGAGGACGATGAAACCGCCGGGCAGCATCGTGACCGCGATGTCGTCGGAGGCGGCGCCGGCGACGGTCTCCAGGGTGTACTCCCCCTCGACCAGCGCCAGCCCACCGGCGACGACCTCACCCGACTCGGAGACCGACCAGTCACCGGACTTGGAGCCCTTGATGGCCTTCTGGACCTCCTTGCCCAGGCGCGGGCCGGCGGCACGGGCGTTGACGCTGAGCTTCTGCTCGATGCCGAACGTCTGGGCCTCCTCCGAGTCGGCCGCGAGCAGCCGGACGGACTTGACGTTGACCTCGTCGGCGACGATCTCCTCGAAGCCTTCGATGTCGGCGCCGACCACCGTGAGACCGCCGAGCGGCAGACGGTTGCGGAGCCTGCGGGCCTTACGCAGGGCCGAGGTCGAGGAGCAGACCGCGCGGACGGCGTCCATGCGGGCGACCAGGTCGTCATCGGCGGGAAGGTCCTCGACGACCGGGTAGTCGGTCAGGTGCACCGAGCGGCCGCCGGTCAGACCGCGCCAGATCTCCTCGGTGGTCAGCGGGAGCAGCGGGGCGACCAGGCGAGTGACCGTCTCGAGCACCGTGTAGAGGGTGTCGAAGGCGGCCTTGTCCTCGTTCCAGAACCGCTCGCGGCTGCGCCGGATGTACCAGTTCGTCAGCACGTCGATGAACCGCTGCGTGGCCTCGGTCGCCTCGGCGACGTAGTAGAGGTCCATCGCCGTGGTCATCTCGGCGACGTAGTCGCGCAGCTTGGCCAGGACGTAGCGGTCGAGCGGGTCCGTGGACGCCGTCGAGCCGGTGGTCTCCAGGTTGGCCGCGTTGGCGTAGAGCTGGAAGAAGTACCAGCTGTTCCACAGCGGGATCATCACCTGGCGTACGGAGTCGCGGATGCCCTGCTCGGTGACGACCAGGTTGCCGCCGCGCAGGATCGGGCTCGACATCAGGAACCAGCGCATCGCGTCGGCGCCGTCGCGGTCGAAGACCTCGTTGACGTCGGGGTAGTTGCGCAGGCTCTTCGACATCTTCTGCCCGTCGGAGCCCAGCACGATGCCGTGGCTGATGCAGCTCGAGAACGCGGGGCGGTCGAAGAGCGCGGTGGCCAGGATGTGCAGCGTGTAGAACCAGCCACGGGTCTGGCCGATGTACTCGACGATGAAGTCGCCCGGGAAGTGGTGCTGGAACCACTCCTCGTTCTCGAACGGGACATGGTTCTGCGCGAAGGACATCGAGCCCGAGTCGAACCAGACGTCGAGCACGTCGGAGACCCGCCGCATCATCGACTTGCCCGTCGGGTCGTCCGGGTTGGGGCGGACCAGGTCGTCGACGTACGGGCGGTGCAGGTCGGGGTTGCCCTCGGCGTCCTTCGGCAGGGTGCCGAAGTCGCGCTCGAGCTCGGCGAAGGACCCGTAGACGTCGAGGCGCGGGTAGGCCGGGTCGTCGGACTTCCACACCGGCACCGGCGAGCCCCAGAAGCGGTTGCGGGTGATCGACCAGTCGCGGGCGTTCTCCAGCCACTTGCCGAACTGGCCGTCCTGGATGTGCTCGGGCACCCAGCGGATCTGCTGATTGAGCTCGAGCATCCGGTCCTTGATCTTGGTGACCTCGACGAACCAGCTCGAGACACCCTTGTAGATCAGCGGCTGACGGCAGCGCCAGCAGTGCGGGTAGGAGTGGTTGTAGGACTCGCGGCGCAGCAGGATCGTGCCGGGCGTCACCGATCCGCCCGCCTCGCCGCGGGTGACCGCCTTGAGGTGGTCGATGATCTGCAGGTTGGCGTCGAAGACCTGCACGCCGGCGTAGTCGACGACCGGCGCGGTGAACTTGCCGTCCTTGCCGACCGGCATGACCGCCTCGATGTTCTCGCGGTCGGTCACCTCCTTGTCGACCTCGCCGAACGCACCGGCGGTGTGCACGACCCCGGTGCCGTCGGTGGTCGTGACGGCGTCGTCGGCGGCGACCACGCGGAACGCGTTGGTGTGGCCGGCGTAGTAGGAGAACGGCGGGGTGTAGGTGCGGCCGAGCAGCTCGGAACCCTTGTAACGGCCCAGGATCGTGGGCTCGTCGGCGTCGGCGTACAGCTCCTTCTTGTACGCCTCGAGCCGAGCCTCCGCCAGCAGATAGCGCGCCGTCGTGTCGGTGCCCGGGACCGGGCCCTCGACGACGACGTAGTCGATGTCGGAGCCGACCATGACAGCGAGGTTGGACGGCAGGGTCCACGGCGTGGTGGTCCAGATCAGGATGTGGGCGCCGTCGAGGACCTCGTCCTCACCGGTCGCATCGAGCGCGTAACCGACCGTGACCGCCGGGTCCTGGCGGTCCTTGTAGACGTCGTCGTCCATCCGCAGCTCGTGGTTGGACAGCGGGGTCTCGTCCTGCCAGCAGTAGGGCAGCACGCGGAAGCCCTCGTAGACCAGGCCCTTGTCGTGGAGCGTCTTGAACGCCCAGATCACCGACTCCATGTAGTCGGGGTTGAGGGTCTTGTAGTCGTTGTCGAAGTCGACCCAGCGCGCCTGACGGGTGACGTACTCACGCCAGTCGTCGCTGTATCTCATCACCGACGCGCGGCTGGCCGCGTTGAACTTGTCGATGCCCATCTCGACGATGTCGTCGGTGGTCTTGAGGCCGAGCTGGCGCATCGCCTCGAGCTCGGCGGGCAGGCCGTGGGTGTCCCACCCGAAGCGCCGCTCGACGCGCTTGCCGCGCATCGTCTGGTAGCGCGGCACGATGTCCTTGACGTAGCCGGTCAGCAGGTGGCCGTAGTGCGGCAGGCCGTTGGCGAACGGGGGGCCGTCGTAGAAGACGAACTCGTTCTCGCCGTCCTTGCCGGCGTCGCGGTTGTCGATGCTCGCCTGGAACGTGCCGTCCTTCTTCCAGTAGTCGAGAATCTGGGTCTCGATCTTCGGGAAGCGAGGGCTGGCCGGAACGGTGCCCCCGTTGTGGGCCGAATCGGCTGAGGTGACCTTTGGATAGGCCATCGGCTGCATCTCCTGCTGGGTGGTAGTGGGTTGTTGTCACCACAGGGACGATCCTTCGACCGCGTTACCACCCTGCTTGCCCTCTCGGGCCACTTCGTTACGGCTGTGACGGGCCACTCCCGCCGGGTTCTACTGGGGCCATGCCGAAGCTGGGCCGGTTCTTCCCGGGGCTCGCCGCTGATGACGGCTCGAACGCCTGTGAAGCAGATCGTACGCCGCTCAGCGCCCGCCGCGCTAACCCGATTCGACCTCGCGCCACATCCGCACGTGCGGACCGATCTCCGGGTCGTCCCAACGCTCTCCGATCTCCTGGAAGCCGTGCCGCGCGTAGAAGCGTGCCGCGGTCGTGCGCGCGTTGCACCACACCAGCCCACCGCCATGGGCCGCGACGTGGTCGAGCGCCGCCTTCAGCACCTGCGCCCCCACACCCTGCCCACGCAGGCCGTCGTCGGTCGCCATCCCGCGGATCCGCCACCCCTCACCGGGGTGATCCGGCAGGTCAGGGCATGGTTCCGGAAACAGCCCCACGCACCCGACCACGGCGCCCTCGACATCGCGCGCGGCGTACGTCGCCACTCCCGGGAGGTCATCCCCGACCAGCCTCGCCGCCTCCGGCGGCCCACCGTTGCGCAGCACCTTCGCCCGCAACGGATAGGTCTCCTCGACCGGCACCTGACTGATCACGAACGCGAGCTCCGAAGTCACGCCGCCGACCCTAGCGTGCACACAGTGGTTACGGATGTGACAGCTGAGGCACCACATCAGTCACATCGGTAACGACCGTGTGCACTTCATGCGGGCATCGAGCGAACCCGATCTGCGACAGCACCCTCGAGCACCTCCCGCACCACCTCGGGATGCAGCATCACGTCCTCCCAGGTGAAACGCAGCACGATCCAGCCTGCCGCGACGAACCGGTTGTAACGCCCGGCGTCCTCCACCAACGCCCGACGAGTTCCGTGGAACTCGAACGAGTCTGCTTCGACGATGATCCGAAGCCGTCGATCGGCCAGATCGACACGGCCGAGGAAGTCCGGCTCGGCGATCCGAACCTGAGGCTCGACGTCGAGCCCGTCAACCTGGAGCGCGATCACGCGCAGACAGCTCTCGAATGCGTTCGCGGCGCCCCCGTGCGCCAGGTGCGCGACTCTCCGTACGTTGCCGGCGCCGGGCCCGAGAGTGCGTTCAGCCGCAGCGACGAGCTCGTCCCGCTCGACCCCGAGGCGTAGTGCCGAGTCCGCGACGCACAGCGCCTCGTCGAAAGGCAGCCTGCGCAGGCAGTCCAGCGCCGTCCTGAGCTTCGTCGTCACAGGCCCCTCGATATCGCAGGGCGGGATGTCGAGACGACGGACGACCACACCTTGCGCGCGCTTGCGGCGAACTCGGCGGGTCTTCGGAATCGATACCTCCGGGCGCGACGGGACGTGCTTCAGAGACCATCCCCACAGGAGCGCCGCGCTCAGACCCGACACCACCCCGCGCAGTCTCTCGGCAGCCTCCACCGCAGCGCGTGCCACCGCCTTCTCGTCGTCGTTCACGTCTGGGTCATACCCAGACCTGCGAGTTTCAAACCGAATGCACACAGTCGTTACGGATGTGACGCCTGAGGCACCACATCCGTCACATCCGTAACGACTGTGTACGTTGGCCGTCAGACCTCACGCAGCAAGCGGACGTTCGACCCGAACTCTGGGTCCGTCCACGGCATGCCGACCTGCCAAAAACCGGCGCGGACGATGAGCGCGACCCCAGCCGGAGTGGCGTTGCACCAGACGAGGCCGGGCCCCTGGGCTGCCGCGTGCTGGATAGCCGCGGTCAGCACGGCTGTCCCGACTCCGCGGCCGCGCCACGACTCAGCTGTGGCCAAGCGCCTGAGGCGCCAGCCGAACCCCGCGTGTCCCGGCCTGTCCGGGCAGAGCTCGGGGAAGAGGCCGACGCACCCGATCACGACGCCATCGGTGTCGCGGGCAGCGAAGGTGGCCACATCGGGATGGTCATCGCCCGCCACCTTGGCGACGACCGGAGCCGCCCCACCGTGCAACACCTCCGCGCGCAGCGCGTAGGTCTCGGACGCCGGCGCGCGAGCCACTGTGAACGCAGTCGACGAGGCCACGCCCCGACCCTAGCGGCACCTGGCAGGATGCGCGCATGAGCTTGATTCGCTACGAGTGCACCGACGGCTGTGCGCGCATCACGATGACCAACCCGGAGCGGGGCAACGTGTTCTCGCCCGAGGCCGGGGACGAGCTGCGGGAGGCGATCCTGCGGGCGAAGGCGGACGCGGCGCGGGTGATCGTGCTGGCCGCGGAGGGGAAGTACTTCTCCGTCGGAGGTGACCTGGCCGGGTTCGCGGCCGTCGACGACATGGAGCCGTACCTCCTCGACCTCGCCGAGGGCGTCAACCGCATCGTCACCGAGCTGGTGCGCTGCGACGCTGTCGTGATCAGTGCGGTGCAGGGCACCGCTGCCGGTGTCGGGTTCCCGCTGGCCGCGGCGGCCGACATCGTCGTCGCCTCGGAGAAGGCGAAGTTCAGCCTCGCCTACGCCAAGGTCGGGCTCTCGCCCGACGGCGGTGGCTCCCTCCTCGTGCACACCCTCGGTCTGCATCGGGTGCTCCGGCTGACCCTGCTCGGTGACATGCTCTCGGCGAGCGAGGCGCTCGATGCCGGCCTGGTCGCCCGCGTCGTACCTGCCGACGGGCTCGAGGCTGCCGTCGACGAGGTCGTCGCGAACCTCCTCTCCGGCTCCCCCGAAGCGCTGGCCCGCACCAAGCACCTCGTCCGCGGCGTCGCCGACCCCAACCCCGAGTCGGCCCTACGCCGCGAGGCCCAGTCGATCTCCGCGCTCGGCGGCTCGGCGTCCGGCCGCGAGGGCATCAACGCGTTCCTGGAGAAGCGGGCGCCCAGCTTCGGCGCCTGAAATAACTGGCGGGGGGCCGCCGTCTCCATCAAGGTGACCACATGAGCGACGATCAGCGACAGGTCGGGTACGACGGCATCTGGCTTCCCGAGGGCGAGGATCCACGCCACCAGGACGAGCAGGCCGTCGGTGAGCTGGCGACCTACCGGGACTACCTGAGCCACTACCGGCTCACCCTCGAGCTGAAGTGCCAGGACCTCGGCCCGGAGGACCTGGCGAAGCAGAGCGTCCCGCCGAGCGACATGAGCCTGCTCGGGTTGGTCCGGCACATGGCACGGGTCGAGCACAGCTGGTTCCAGAGGGTGCTGCAGGAGAACCTCGAGCTCCCACGCCTCGATGAGGACGACCCCACCGGCGGATTCCACAAGGTGGAGCCCAGCCAGGAGTCGGTCGACGAGGCGTTCGCGAGCTGGCGCGAACAGATCGCCGGCGCCGAGGAGTGGCTCGACTCGATCGACGACTCGGTGCTCGGCGACATGCGCGACCTCCGCGGTGACCAGACCACCGTCCGCGACATCCTGGTCCACATGGTCGAGGAGTACGCCCGGCACGCGGGCCACGCCGACCTGCTGCGCGAGACCATCGACGGGCGTACCGGACAGTAGCCCCACCGCCCGGCGAAGCCGGGTTTCCTGAGACTAGGCTGAGACGGCGGTCACAACGACCGCTTACCCGCGCTGAACCCGAGGGAGACCATGTCGACGTCGACCGCCCACCCCACATCCTCCGGACCACGGTCCGGCCCCAACCTCAAGTCCATCCTCATCTGGACCGTCGTCGCCGTCGTCGGCGCGGTCTGCTGGGCCGTGCTCGCCCTGTCCCGCGGCGAAGACGTCTCGGCGCTGTGGATCCTGTTCGCCGCGCTGTCGTCCTACGCCATCGCCTACCGGTTCTACTCCAAGTTCATCGCCAAGAAGGTGCTGGAGGTCGATGACAGCCGAGCGACGCCGGCCGAGCGGCTGCAGAACGGGCGTGACTACGACGTCACCGACCGACGGGTGCTCTTCGGCCACCACTTCGCCGCGATCGCCGGCGCGGGCCCGCTGGTCGGTCCGGTGCTGGCCGCTCAGATGGGCTACCTGCCCGGCACGATCTGGATCATCGTCGGCGTCATCTTCGCCGGTGCGGTGCAGGACATGGTGGTGCTCTTCATCTCGATGCGCCGCGACGGCAAGTCGCTGGGCCAGATGGTGCGCGAGGAGATCGGCACGGTCGCCGGCATCGCCGCGCTGATCGCCGTCTTCGCGATCATGATCATCATCTTGGCCGTGCTGGCCCTCGTGGTCGTCAACTCGCTGGCCGAGTCGCCGTGGGGCGTCTTCTCGATCGGTCTCACCATCCCGATCGCGCTCTTCATGGGCTTCTATCTGCGCTACCTGCGCCCCGGCCGGGTGCTCGAGGTGACCGCCATCGGCGTCGTGCTCCTGCTGGCCGCGATCGCCGGCGGCAACTGGGTCGACCAGATGGGGCTCGCCGACGCGCTGACCCTGGAGAAGGAGACGCTGGTCATCGCCCTGGCGATCTACGGCTTCGTCGCCTCGATCCTGCCGGTGTGGATGCTGCTCACCCCGCGTGACTACCTCTCGACGTTCATGAAGGTCGGCGTCATCGTCCTGCTGGCGTTCGGCATGATCCTGGCCGCTCCGGTGCTGGCCAACCCTGCGGTCTCCGAGTTCGCCACCAACGGCGAGGGCCCGGCGTTCACGGGCAAGCTCTTCCCGTTCGTCTTCATCACGATCGCCTGTGGCGCACTCTCCGGATTCCACGCCCTCATCGCCTCCGGCACAACCCCGAAGATGGTCGCGAAGGAGTCCCACGTACGCATGATCGGCTACGGCGGCATGCTGATGGAGTCGTTCGTCGCGATCTCCGCCCTCATCGCCGCCTCGGTGATCGACCAGGGCATCTACTTCTCGATGAACGCAGCCGCCGGCGCCACCGGGGGCACGCCGGAGACGGCCGCCGCCTTCGTCAACGGTCTCGGCTTCTCGCTCACCCCGGCCGACCTCGAGGCCGCCGCAGCCAGCGTGGAGGAGACGATCATCTCCCGCACCGGCGGGGCCCCGACCCTGGCGTTCGGGATGTCGTTGATCTTCAGCGACGCGTTCGGCGGCGGGCTGGCCGCTTTCTGGTATCACTTCGCGATCATGTTCGAGGCGCTGTTCATCCTCACCGCCGTCGACGCCGGCACCCGGGTCGGTCGCTTCATGCTGCAGGACACGATCGGCAACATCTGGCCTCGTTACGCCGACGTCTCCTGGCGCCCGGCCACCTGGTCGGCCTCGGCGCTGGTGGTGCTGGCATGGGCCTACATGCTCTGGATCGGTGTCGGCGACCCGCTCGGCGGGATCAACCAGCTCTTCCCGCTCTTCGGCATCGCCAACCAGCTGCTCGCCGCCATCGCGCTCACCCTCGCCACCGCGCTGATGATCAAGCACGGCAAGCTGAAGTGGGCCTGGGTGCCCGGCATCCCTCTCGCCTGGGACCTGATCGTCACCATGGCAGCGTCCTGGCAGAAGGTCTTCAGCGGTGACCCGGCGATCGGCTACTTCGCGCAGGCCTCGGCCGCGCGCGAGGCGAAGGCGTCCGGCGAGCTCTACGGCCTCGCCAAGACACCCGCCGACGTCGACCAGATCATCTACAACTCCACCCAGTCCGGCATCCTGCAGGCGGCCTTCGCCGTGCTCGTGATCGTCGTCGTGGCCGGCGCCGCCGTCACCGTCGTCAAGACGCTGCGCGCCGGCGGCTCGCTGCCGACCACCGAGGTGCCCAAGGTGGAGTCGAAGCTCGTCGCACCCGCCGACTTCTTCGCCACCAAGGAGGAGAAGGAAGCCGTACGCGAGTGGGAGGCCTCCCAGAAGACGCCGGTCTCATGAGCGTGATCGCCGATCGACTCTCAGGTCGTCTCTCCGGCGCCTGGCGGCTGCTCCGCCAGGCGACCGGGGAGGCGAAGTGGGACGACTACGTGGCTCGGTGCGAGCGCGAGGGCGTCGAGCCGATGAGCCGGCGTGCGTTCGAACGGCACCGGGCCGACGAGAAGGAGCACAACCCGCAGGCGCGCTGCTGCTAGCGGGGGTTGTCGTCGGCGAAGGCGGCGTCGAGCCAGGCGTAGACCTGCGAGTCACCTCGGGTGACGAGCAGCACGACCTGCTTCTCGGCGTCGCTGACCGGTTTTCCGTTGATCCATCTGCGGACGATGTCGGAGGCGGCGCGGCGTACGACCTCTACGCCTTTGGCCATCGCCCACTCGGGGGCGGCGTGGCCCTTGCTGGAGGCTACGCCGGGCACCTCCAGGGTCCAGGTGCCGTCGTCGGCCTGGAGGAGCTGGGGCATCGGGGGCGCGCTCTTCTTGCTCACCCCTGAATGGTCGCACGTCTGCCGGCCCGATACCGACTGCCGATATGGGCCGCCCAGGCTCGGCCATTAGACTGCGGCGCGTGACGAATGCAGCCTGGGGCTTCGGCCTCGTGACGTACGCCGCCGAGACCGAGCCCGACCACGGAACCGTCCTCGACGTGTGGTTTCCCGCGCCGCAGCTGGGCGAGGCGCCCGCCGACGCGACCGCACCGGCCGAGCTGACCGCTCTGGAGGGCACCGACGAGGTGCGCCGGGTCACCAAGAAGGTGACGCTCATCGCGGTCAAGGACATCGACAGCGCCCCGGAGACGACCGAGGATGTCTGGCTGCGTCTCCACCTGCTCTCCCACCGGCTCGTGCAGCCCCACGGGCAGAACCTCGAGGGCATCTTCGGGCTGCTCACCAACGTGGTGTGGACCAGCGCCGGCCCCTGTGCGGTCGAGGGCTTCGAGCTCACCCGCGCGCGCCTGAAGGCCGCGGGCGAGCACGTGACCGTCTACGGCGTCGACAAGTTCCCGCGGATGGTCGACTACGTCGTGCCGAGCGGCGTGCGCATCGGCGACGCCGACCGGGTGCGCCTCGGCGCCCACCTGGCCGAGGGCACCACCGTGATGCACGAGGGCTTCGTGAACTTCAACGCCGGCACGCTCGGCGCCTCCATGGTCGAGGGCCGCATCTCCGGCGGTGTCGTCGTCGGTGACGGCTCCGACGTCGGCGGCGGTGCCTCGATCATGGGCACCCTCTCCGGTGGCGGCAAGGCCGTCATCTCCATCGGCCGTCGCTGCCTGCTGGGCGCCAACTCCGGTCTCGGCATCTCGCTCGGCGACGACGCCGTGGTCGAGGCCGGCTGCTACGTGACGTTCGGGACGAAGGTGACGCTCCCCGACGGCACCGTGAAGAAGGCGGGCGAGCTCTCCGGCGCCTCCAACGTCTGCTTCCGCCGCAACTCGGTGAGCGGCGCGATCGAGGTCGTCCCGTGGAAGAGCGAGGGCATCGAGCTCAACGCAGCCCTCCACGCCAACTAGCTCGCACCGAAGCAGAGTGCTGACTTGAAGAAGCTCGTCACCACCTTGGTGGTGCTCACCGTGATCGCCGGCGGTATCTACTGGGTCGTGCAGGCCGCGACGGACAAGCTCGACTCGATCCTGCCCGACCTGCAGCAGTGCACGGCGATCGCCGGTGAGTACGAGGCGCGGTTCGACCCCGAGCAGATGGGCAACGCCGCCGTGATCACCGCGCTCGGGCTCAAGCGTGGCCTGCCGGCGCGGGCGGCGACGATCGCGATCGCGACCGCGATCCAGGAGTCGAAGCTCTACAACATCAGCCACGGCGACCGCGACTCGCTCGGGCTCTTCCAGCAGCGCCCCTCGATGGGCTGGGGCACCGAGGAGCAGGTGCAGGACCCCGTCTACTCCACCAACAAGTTCTACGACGCCCTGGTGAAGATCGACGGCTACGAAGACATGGTGATCACCGAGGCCGCGCAGAAGGTGCAGCGCTCGGCCTACCCCGAGGCGTACGCCGACCACGAGGGCGAGGGCCGCGCGATCGCCTCGGCGATCAGCGGCTACTCCCCCGCCGCGATGACCTGCCGCATCGACGAACCCGCCGCGGGGGCGGGCAAGCCGCGCGCGACCAAGACCGAGGTCAACCAGCTGCTCGGCGCGATGGTCGGTCGGGCGCGGGTGAAGGACTCCACCGTCGTGATCCCCGTCAACGCCGGCGAGCGCGGCAAGCGCGGCGGCTGGACGGCGGCCCACTACGTGCTGGCCAGGGCCAGCGAGTTCGGCGCCACCTCGATCGCCTACGACGGCCGCACCTGGTCGGCGGGCAAGGAAGAGAAGTGGGCCGAGACCCCCGAGGTCACCGGTGAGCGGATCGTCGTCACCCTGGCCTGATGTGGCTCTGCCCGATGTGGCTGGCCTGATATGGCTTGGCCCGATACGTGAGGATTGGTGCCATGAGCGCGAAGCCGGGGACCCCGCCGGGCCCACCGACCAGCCCTCCCCCGGGCGCGCCACCCGCGAGCGGACGCCCTCAGGGGCCGCGGCTGCCCGACCCCGCGCGTGACGCGCTGCGCAAGGCGGCGGGAGAGGCCCAGCGACGCCTCCGGCCCGCACGCAAGCATCTCATCGTGCTCGGCATCGTGATCGCCGTCGCGCTGGTCTTCGCCGGGCTGCGGCTGCTCGGACTCGGCATCGGCGGCTCCACCAGGGCATGCACCGTGACCTCGGCGGACGAGACCTACGACCTCTCCTCCGCCCAGGCCGAGCACGCCTCCGCGATCGCCGCCCAGGCCGTACGCCGCGGCCTCCCCGCCCGCGCGGCATCCGTCGTGATGACCGTCGAGCTCGCGGACCACGACCTCGACCGATCCCCCGGCGAGGCGGCCGGCCTCTACGACAAGCTCTCCGGCGTCTCCGACTATCGACGGCAGTCCGTGCCGGGCGTGGCCCAGCAGATCAGCGACGGCGACCGCAGCGACTACCGCGACGCCGAGCCGCAGGCGCGGGCGCTGGCCTCGGCGCTGACCGGCAACACCCCCGAGGCGTTCTCCTGCGTGCTCCGAGGCGGAGCCGACGAGGCTTCCGGCAAGCTCAGCCCCGCCGGACTCACCGAACGGGCCGAGACGGTGCGCGGCGCCGTACGCAAGGCCTACGGGAAGCTGCCCGAAGGCGGCTATCAGCCCGGCGGGGTCACCACCGGCCACATCCCGGGCTCGGCCCACTACGAGGGCCGCGCGATCGACTACTTCTTCCGCCCGATCAACGCCCGCAACAACATCAAGGGCTGGTCGCTGGCGCAGTATCTCGTCGCCAACGCCGACCGCCTCGACATCGCGACCGTCATCTACGACGACCGCATCTGGACCAAGCTGCGCTCCGGCTCCGGCTGGCGCGACTACGACGTCCCCGACCGCGGCGGCGACCAGGCCATCCTCGAGCACCGCGACCACGTGCACGTCGACGTCGCCGACTGACCCACTCCAGCGAGAAGTCACCCCAGCCGGCCGAGAAGTCACCCCTGCAGGCCGAGAAGTCACTCGCGCAGGCCGACAAGTCAGCGAGTGACCTCTCGACCTGCAGAGCCGACGCCTCGGCCTGCAGGCGTGACTCTTCGGCCTGCAGGAGTGACCTCTAGGCGAGAGGGTTATTCGGTGAGGCGGGCCACGGCGGCGGCGATGCGCTCGTCGGTGGCGGTGAAGGCGATGCGTACGTGGTTGCTGCCGGCGCGGCCGTAGAAAGAACCGGGGGCGGCGAGGATGCCGCGGTCGGCGAGCCAGTCGACGGTGTCCCAGCAGTCCTCGTCGCCGCGTGTCGACCAGAGGTAGAGGGAGGCCTCGGAATGGTCGATGCGGAAGCCAGCCGACTCCAGGGCAGCCTTGAGCTTCGTGCGACGGGCGGCGTAGCGGGCGTGCTGCTCCTTGGCGTGCTGGTCGTCGCCGAGCGCGGTGATCATCGCGACCTGCTGCGGGCCGGGCATCATCAGACCGAGGTTCTTGCGCACCGCGAGGAGCTCGCCGAGCACCGAGGCGTCACCGGCGACGAAGGCCTCGCGGTAGCCCGCGAGGTTGGACCGCTTCGAGAGCGAGTGGACGGCGAGAAGCCCGTCGAACGAACCACCACACACGTCGGGGTGCAGGATCGAGACCGGCGAGGCCTCCCAGGCGCACTCGATGTAGCACTCGTCGGAGATCAGCAGCGTGCCGCGCTCGCGCGCCCACTCGACGGTCTTGCGCAGGTGCTCGACCGGCAGCACTCGGCCGCTGGGATTGGAGGGCGAGTTGATCCACAGGATGCGCGGCGCCTTCGGCCCCAGCGCCACCAGCGAGTCGGTGGCGACGGTGTCGGCGCCGACGAGGGCAGCCGAGACCTCGTAGGTCGGGTAGGCGAGCTCCGGGTAGGCGACCAGGTCACCCTGGCCGACGCCGAGATGCAGCGGCAGCGATCCGATCAGCTCCTTGGAGCCGATCACCGGCAGCACGTTGTCGAGCCCCAGACCCGTGACCCCATGGTTGCGCGCGAGCCAGTCGATCGCGGCCTGGCGCAGCGCCGGGGTGCCGATCGTGGTCGGATAGCCGGGCGAGTCGGTGGCCTCGGCCAACGCCTTCTGCACGACCGCAGGGGTCGGGTCGACCGGGGTGCCGACGGAGAGGTCGACCAGCCCACCGGCGTACGCGGACGCCTTGTCCTTGAACGGAGCCAGCTTGTCCCACGGGAAGTCGGGCAGCCGCTGGGAGACCTTCGCGCGTGGCAGAGCCACGGCTTTCAGTCCTGGTTCTGCGGGGGCAGCGCGGCGATGATCGGGTGGTCCTTGTCGATCTCACCCATGCGAGCAGCACCACCGGGCGAGCCGAGGTCGTCGAAGAACTTGACGTTGGCGTCGTAGTACTCCTTCCACTCCTCGGGGGTGTCGTCCTCGTAGAAGATCGCCTCGGGCGGGCAGACCGGCTCGCAGGCACCGCAGTCGACGCACTCGTCGGGGTGGATGTAGAGCATCCGCTTGCCCTCGTAGATGCAGTCGACGGGACATTCGTCGACGCATGCCTTGTCCTTCACGTCAACACAGGGCTGGGCGATGACGTACGTCATTCGGGGCTCCTCCAAGCGGGGTTTCACTAAAGTCAGAGGGGCACTGCTGGCCCTTCGAGGAACAGCCTAGTATCCCCCCGTGCCTGCTCACCTTCTGGGACCACATGTCGTCGGCAAGCGGATCGTCGTCCGCCGCCTGGTCACCGGCGAGTCCGGACCGACCGGCGGACCCGCCTTCACCGACATCCTCGGCACCTGCCTGGCCTGGGCGGACGGCACCGCGGTCATCGAGCGCGAGTCGGGCGAACGGGTCAGCGTGCCCGTCTCGGAGATCGTCTCCGGCAAACCGGTGCCGCCGCGGCCCAACGTACGTCTGCGGATCGGTGTGCGGGAGGCCGAGCTGCTCAGCGCCGCGATCTTCCCGGGCACGACTTCGGAGCCGTTAGGCGAATGGACGCTCTTCGACCACGAGGTCTCGGTGCGCCGGCGGCCCAACTCGGCCCTGGCGATCGGTGACCCGGGGGTCGGGCTGGACGAGGCTATCGACCGCGTCGAGACGTTCTACCGCAGCCGCCACAAGCGGCCGCGGGCCAAGGTCGAGGTCGGCTCGGCGGTCGAGGACGCCCTCGTCTCCCGCGGCTGGCACGAGGACGTGACCGTCGAGTTCCGGCTCGCCGGGATCGCGGCGGCCCGGCGCCTGCTGCCGCCGCCCGTCGAGGATGCCGAGCTCGAGATCAACGGCTCCCAGGCACTGTTCACCTTCGGCGACACCGCTCGGATCATGGGCACGATCGAGCGCGACTGGCTCGCGATCCACGACCTCGAGGTCGCCGAGCCGCACCGCCGCCAGGGCGTGGCCACGAAGGCGGTTGCCACGTTGCTGGAGTGGGGTGCCGAGCAGGGAGCCCGCGCTGCCTGGCTGCACGTGGAGACCACCAACGACGCCGGCCTGGCGCTCTACGAAGGTCTCGGTTTCGCCGAGCACCACCGCTGCCGCTACTACGCCTCACCGACCCCGTAGCGGCCGGCGCTACCCCGACAGCAGATCCCACAGGTTCCCGAACGGGTCGCGGAAGACCTGCAGGGTTCCGTACGCCTCCTCGCGCACCGGCCCGACCAGCTCGACGCCGGCGCTGACGAGCCTCTCGTACGCCGCGTCGAAGTCGGCGACGCGGAGGAAGAACGTCACCCGGCCACCGGTCTGGTCGCCCACCCTGGCGGCCTGGTCGGCGCCGTCGGCCCGGGCGAGCAGGAAGCCGGTGCCACCGCTGGGCGGGCGTACGACCACCCAGCGCTTCGGACGCCCGTCGTTCGTGGTCGCCGGGGTGTCCTCGACGACCCTGAACCCGAGCACGTCGCGGAAGAACACCACCGCCTCGTCGTAGTCGGGCACGACGATCGTGACCAGGTCCAGGTGCATGGGTGGACGGTAGTCGCCCACGTGCCTCACGGCACCAGGACGATCCGTCCGAACACGGTGCCGGCGTCCATCTGACGGTGCGCCTCTGCTGCCTGGTCGAGCGGCAGGACGTCGTGGGCGACGGCGTGCAGGTCGCCGCGGGCCACGCTCGCGAGCAGCTCGGCCCGGGCAGGGTTCCTGGCCGCGACGGGCACCGTGTCGAGGCTGAACGTGGCGAAGGATCGCGACTGCTGGAAGGAGGCCAGGAGCCGGCTCCCGAAGTCTGCCGGGGGCATCCCGGCGACCACTCCGACGATCACCATCCGGCCGTTGGCCGCGAGGCGATCGATGAAGTCGGCGGTGGCCGGCCCACCGACGATGTCGATGACCACGTCATAGCTCTCCGGGGCGTCCGGCGCGCCGTGGCCGGACCGGTCGAGCACGTGCGTCGCGCCGAGCTCGCGAAGGCGCTCGCCCCGCTGGGGCGAGGAGGTCGTCACGGCGACGGCGCTCGCGCCACCGCGAGCCGCCAGCTCGACGACCGCGATGCCGATGCTCCCCGCGGCGCCGCGTACGAGCACGGACTCGCCGGGAGCGAAGTGAGCATGCACGAGCGCGAAGTGCGCCACGGTCGCCGAGCTCCCGACCGTCACGGCATCGGCCGCGGAGAGGCCGTCGGGAAGGGCGGTGATGTCCTCGACCCGGGCGACGGCCTGCTCGGCGTAGCCGCCCGACGTCCCGGTGAACGCCCACAACCGGCGCCCGACCCAGGTCGGGTCCACGTCGGGCCCGACCGTGGTCACCGTGCCGGCGACCTCGCTGCCCGGGATCAGGCCCTCCTCGAACCCGAAGCCGGAGAGCGTTCCGCGCCGGATCACGGCGTCGACCCCGCCCACGCCGATCGCCTCTACGGCCACCAGCACCTCGCCCGGGCCCGGCGGTGCTTCGTCGACCTCGGCCACCACCAGGCCGCTCGGGTCGCCGAACCGCTCGATCTTCACTGCTCGCATCTTCGTTCTCTCTCGTGCTCGTCTGGCGCACGTCTCTGGCGCATGTCTCTGGCGTACGCTGGCGAAGCTAACGGACGCCTGCGTCCGCTTCCAGAAAGTGAGAGACATGACCGAGACGTTGCCTCACGACCTCCGCTCCGATGCCCGCAACAACCGCGACCGGATCCTGGAGGCAGCGCGATCGCTGTATGCCGAGCACGGTCTCGAGGTCACGATGCGCGAGGTCGCCCGCCGAGCAGGTGTCGGTCCCGCGACGCTCTACCGTCGCTTCCCAGCCCGGCAGGTGCTCCTCGAGGCGGTCTTCGCCGACGAGCTGCGCGCCTGCGGAGGCATCGTGGAGGACGGATGCGCCGATCCGGACCCATGGCGAGGGTTCACCTCGGTCATCGAGCGGATCAGCGTGCTCAACGTCGGCAACCAGGGCTTCGTCGACGCCTTCATGTCCGAGCAGCCGCGCAGCGAGTCGTTCGCCGAGCACCGCAGAGAGCTCCTCGCCAAGCTCGCGGAGCTCGCCCAGCGGGCACAGGCCGCGGGCCGCCTCCGCGGCGACTTCGTGATCGACGACCTCGTCCTGGTGCTGCTGGCCGGACGCGGACTGGCCGCGACACCGTCGGCCCGCAGCGTCGCCGCGGCGCGACGCTTCGCGGCCCTGGCCATCGACGCGTTCCGGGCCTCGGAGACCCATCGCCCGCTCCCCGGCCGGCAAACCCGTTGGCGGCGCCCCGCGTGACATCTACCATCGATGCTGGCGCCGCCGAGGAGTGACGATCCTCGAGCCTTCAGCGGCAGGGCGGCGCCCGCGCGTGCGGCGTACCGACGAGAGGCTGATGACACATCAGCGAAGGTGTGGTGGCACCGCGACCTAGCCCCCGCCCACACCTCCAGGGCCTCGCTCCCTGGAGGAAATGATGAGACCGATAGACCGTACGCTCGCCGCCCACCTCTCCGTCGCCACTCCGGGCGACGCCGTCCGCCTCTGCGGGCACGTGCACCGGCGGCGTGAGCTCGCCGCCGTCACCTTTCTGGTGGTTCGTGACCGCTCCGGCCTGGCGCAGGTGGTGATCAGGCCGTCCGACGGGCAGGAGGTGCCGCCGGAGGAGACGCCCGTCGAGGTCGTCGGTGTCGCGACCGCGAGCTCACAGGCACCGGGCGGGGTCGAGATCACCTCGCCGGTCATCACCGCGCTCTCCGACCCGGCGCTCACCCCACCGGTCGAGCTGTGGCGACCGGCACTCGCTGCCGGCCTGCCGACACTGCTCGACCATGCGCCGGTGACCTGGCGCCATCGCGCCGTGCGAGCGCGGTGGGAGCTGGCGGCAGCGTCGCTTCGAGGGTTTCGCGCGACCCTGGACCAGGCAGGGTTCACCGAGGTGCACTCCCCCAAGATCGTCGAGTCGGCCACCGAGTCGGGGGCCGACGTCTTCGAGGTCGACTACTTCGGGCGACCCGCCTACCTCGCCCAGTCACCGCAGTTCTACAAGCAGCAGCTCGTCGGCATCTTCGAACGGGTCTACGAGGTCGGGCCCGTCTTCCGCGCCGAGCCGCACGACACCGTGCGCCACCTCGCGGAGTACGTCAGCCTCGACGTCGAGCTCGGCTTCGTCCGCGACCACCGCGACGTGCTCCGGGTGCTTCGCGACGTCGTCGCGGGGATGGTCGAGGGGATCGAGACGTACGCCGCGGGGGCGGTCGAGCGCCTCGGGCTCGAGCTGCCCGTGGTGCCCGAGGAGATCCCGGTCGTCCACTTCAGCCAGGCGCTGAGGCTGGTCGGGGCGACCGACGACGAGCCCGACCTCGCGCCCGAGCACGAGCGCGCGCTCGGGGCCTGGGCACGGGAGCACCATGGCTCCGACTTCCTCGCCGTCGAGGGGTATCCGATGCTCAAACGGCCGTTCTACACCCACCCCGAGCCCGGCGACGAGCGCTGGAGCAACAGCTTCGACCTGCTCTTCCGAGGTCTCGAGCTCGTGACCGGTGGGCAACGACTGCACCGGCTCGGTGACTACGAGACTGCTCTTCTCCAGCGGGGTCAGTCGCCTGCGGCGTACGCGGCTTATCTGCAGGCCTTCGCGCACGGGATGCCGCCGCACGGTGGGTTCGCGCTCGGGTTGGAGCGGTGGGTCGCACGGGTGGTTGGGGCTGCCAACGTTCGTGAGGTCTCACTGTTTCCGCGGGATGTGCATCGGGTTTCGCCTTAGGGGGCGCTCCCTGCCGGAGGTGTGTTGTTGGGGCTGGTGTGTGCCGCCGACCCTGTCTTGGAGGGTCTTCTCGATCTGGCCCGGCGTCAAGGACGGCCTTCGGCCGCCGGCTTCGCCGGCCGCTTCGCGGTCCTGGACTCCGGGTCAGATCGAGAAAAGATTTGGCTGATTATCGGGGCGGCGGCACGGGTGTGGCCGGGAGGCGTAACTGTTGCTTCGCTGCCGCCGAAAAGGCGGTTTGACCTGCGGAAATAGCTGGATCTACTCGTCGGTAAAGAGTAAAATCAGGGGTATCCGGCAGGCACCTTGAGAGGAGGCCTGCAATGAGCGTCGAGAACCACGTCGACCACTGGGGAACCAGCCCCGGCGACCCCGTCTCGGCTGCTCTCGCTGCCATCGACACCGCTCTCGGTGAACTGCTTGCGATGGATCCCGCTTATTGGCGGACCAGTCAGAAGAAGGACGTCCTCGTACGGCTTCAGCACCTCAAGGCGCAGCAGGCTGCACTCGAGCTGCGGGTGCTCGCCACGAGCGGTGACATCGCCGAGGAGACCGGCGACAAGGATGCGTCTGCGTGGATGCGGGCTGACCTGCTCGTCGACAAAGGTGTGGCTCGTTCGCAGATCAAGCTCGCCGCTGCCGTGTCCAAGCACGAGCTGCTTGCGGCCGGCCTTGCCGACGGTGTCGTCTCAGCGTCCAAGGCTCGGGTGATCACCAAAGCATTGGACGCGATCGAAGCCAACCCTGTCGCGAGCGCGGAAGATCTGTTGCTCGCCGAGAAGCTGCTGGTCGACTACGCCACCCGACTGACCGCCAACGAACTACGCATCGTCGGACGCCGGATCCTGGTCGAGATCGACCCCGCTCGATTCGAAGACGCCGAAGCCAAAGCCCTCCTCGCCGAGGAAGAACGAGCCCAGCAGAAGACCGCACTACGGATATGGGACAACCACGACGGCACCATCGGCTTCGACGGCGTCCTCCCGGTGGCGCTGGGGATGCGGTTCAAGACCCAGGTCGAAGCCTGGGCACAGCCCCGCAAGCAACAGCTCGTCGAGAAGGGCAGCCCGCTCCCGCCCTGGGAGCGGCTGATGGGACAAGGCTTCGCCCGCATGTTGGAGACCATCGAGCCCGACGCGTTGCCCCGACACGGCGGGCGACGCGACCACCATCAACGTGGTCATCTCGCTCGACGACCTCCGCAAGGAGCTCGGCACCGCAATCCTCGGGTTCGACGAGGCCAACGGGACCACGATCAGCGCCACCGAGGCCCGCAAGATGGCCTGCAACGCCACGATCATCCCCTGGGTCCTCGGCGCCGACGGCCAAGTCCTCGACGCCGGTCGATCCAGTCGCTTCTTCCAGCCGATCCAGCGCAAGGCACTCCGGTTGCAGCAGAAGTGCTGCCAGGCCGATGGATGTGACATGCCGCCCGAGTGGTGCGACGCCCACCATCTGACCCCGTGGTCACTCGGCGGGAAGACGGATCTGAAGGATGGGGTTCTGTTGTGTCCGCATCACCATCGGTTGGCGCACGCCCCAGGTTTCAGCCATGAACGGTTGCCCGACGGAACGATCCGGTTCACCCGACGCCCCTGAATCAGGCGGCCCGCTTGTGAACAATTCACAAAGCGTCATCGTCTGGTACAGCGCCTCGCAACCGCCTCCGGGCGCGGGCTCGACCTGCCCTCATCCTCAGCCCGGCACCCAACTCAAACATGCCGTGCCAGACCCCTGCCACCGACCCCGAAGCACGACCGAGCCAGACGACACACTCAGTCAGGCCAACTCAGTTCGGGTCAGCGGGCGGCTTCTTCTTCGACTCGTCGGTGCACTTGACCTCGTCCTGCGGGATGTAGACGGTCTTGAAGGCTTCGGAGTCGACCTTCGAACCGCTGCCGGGCTTGTAGAAGTCGCGCCACACGTTGATCGAGAAGCCCTTGGCGCCGGAGGTGTTCTCGCAGTTGCCGTCGGTGATCTTCTGCTTGCCGGGGGGCTTGAAGTCGTAGCGCTCGCCGGTGCGGGCCTTGATGTCCCAGAGCTTGGTGGACCACATCTCGACGGTGACCGAACCCTGGCCGGCCGAGCCGGCGGGGTTCACCCAGGAGTGGATGAGCACGCCGTACTTGGTGTTGTTCTTGAACTTCAGGTCCAGCGACGGCCAGGCGACGGTCGCTTCGCGGCCGATCGGGTAGCGGTCGATGTAGAGCGAGTGCGGCTTGTGCTCGACGTCTTGGAGGCCGGCGAAGAACATCGCGTTGAAGGTGGTCGTCGCCATCTGGGAGACGCCGCCGCCGTAGTCCTCGCGGAAGATCCCGTTCTGGATCATCCAGCCCTTGGTGAAGCCGTTGGCGGCCGTACGCTCGCCGACGATGCCGTTGAGGGAGAAGGTGTCGCCCGGCTTCAGCACGGTGCCGTTGACCAGGTCGGCGGCGCGGCCGATGTTGACGTTGCGGTATTCGGCGTAGGGGAAGTTGGTCGTGTAGGAGGAGATCTTCTCCTTCACACCCCAGGCCTTGGCCTCCTTGGTGGTGACCTTCGGCTTGGCGACCTTCGACTTCACCTCGACGCTGCGGTCGTCCTTGGCCGCGGTGGCGACATCGAGGAAGACCGCCTCCAGGTCCTTCTGGTTGAAGGTGACGCCGGGCTTGGCGGGCACCACCTTCGGCTTGCCGTTGACCAGCTTCACGGTCGCGTCGACCGGGCGGGCAGCATCGTCCGAGAGCGCCTTCTTGAGCACCTTCTTCAGTTTCTTCGGCGCCACCGACGCCTGCAGCTTGCCGTCCTTGGGATCGAAACGGATCGCCTCGCCGAACTCCTTCGGGGAGAGTTTCACCGGAGTCTTCTCGAACTTCAGAGTGATCGGGCCGGAGACCGCCGGCGTGGCGACCTCGTCGACCGCCTCCTTGACGTCGGTCTCGTCGACGTCGGGAGTCAGCTCCTCGAGGCGTACCTCCGCCTTGCGGTCACCTTCGACGAGCAGCTGGTCGCTGAGCGCGGTCGCGAGCGTGGCGTCGCTGACGCCTTCACCCGCAGCAGGCTCGGTGGTCTTGATCTTGCCCTTCTTGATGGCGACGCCACCGTTCTTGAACGGGGTGCCGGCGCCCTTGTTGACCTTGGCCGCGACCGCCCCGATCAGCTTGTCGTCGGTCTTGATGACAGGCTCGACCTCGTCGCCGCCGGCGAAGTGCTTCCACAGCTTCACCGGGCTCCAGCTGCGGCCCGCCGCCGCCTTGTCGACCGTCGCCTCGGCGTCGAGCTCGAGGCCGGCATCGGCAGGGTTGACCTCGGTCGTCTTGCCGTCGGCGACGACGTTGATCGGCTGGCTGTGCGCGGGGGCGAACTTCTGCTCCAGGATCGGCGTGGCCTCCTCAGCGGTCATCCCGCCGATGCTCACGCCGGCGACCTTGGTGCCCTCAGCGATCTTGTCGCCCGCGATGGCGTACGCGGCGGCCCACCCTCCGAAGGCCGCGATGGCGAAGCCACCGGCGACCGCCGCGGCAATCTTGGTGCCCCTGCCGATCTGCTTGCCCTCGGCCGGGACCGGCTGCGCGTAGTCGGGCTGCGCATAGCCAGGTTGGGGGTAGCCGGTCTGTGCATAGCCGGTCTGTGCATAGCCGGTCTGTGCATAGCCGGGCTGGGTGTGGTCAGGCTGGATCTGGTCGGGCTGCGCGGGCTCGTGCACGACGAACGGCCCCACGCCAACGACCGTCTCCTCGAGCGGCTCGTCGTCGGTGTCAGCGGTGTCAGCGGGGTCCGAGACCGGGAAGTTGAGCCCGACCTCGGTGTCCGCCTCGGCGGCGGCCTCGGGGTCGGCGTCAGCGGCGGCATCGGCCGCGTCCGGCTCGGGCGCGAAGTTGCGGCTCTTCGAGACGAACAGGAAGTTGTCCTCCGCCGGCAGCTCGCCGCGCTTGGGCAGCGCCGAGCGCAGCGTCGTGCTCCGCAGCAGCGTCTCCTCGGCGGGATCCTCGAGGTCGGCCGACGCGTCGGCACCGGCAGCGCCGGGGCCCATGATCCGGGTCGCGCCGTCGGGCTCGTCATCGGGCACATTCGCGACCGGCTCGGCCCCGGCGACCTCGGCGACACGCGCATCGATCTCGATCTGCGGGATCATGATCGTTTCGATGCCAGCATCATCAGCGCCAGTTTGACTGGCGTTGTTTCCTGCTGCATCAATTTGCTTCGCAGGCTCGGGTGCCTTGGAGGCCTCGGGCTCATGGGACATGCCGGAGAGCCTAAGACCTATACCCCCCTGGGCCGAACCCGTAGCCCATCTTGGGACGTTTGTCACGCACCTCGGCGACCCGGATCGGCCGGTGCGGGCCGCTTCGCGGACGTCACCGCGGCCACGACCAGCATCAACACGGCCACGACGATGACCGCATAACCCTCGAGGTTGCCGGCGACGGCGTAGCCGCCCGTCGGCCTCGGCGACGCGGCCAGCGCGACCACGATCGCCCAGGCCGCGGCGTACGCGATCCGCATCGGCCCCCGCGTGAGCGCGACCAGCGTCGCCAGCGACGCACCCACGCCGAGCAGCAGGCCCCACCACCACGGGTGGACGGCGACCGCCGCGACACCAACGACGAAGCCGACGACGAGACCGAGCACGAGCGTGGCCAGCACGCCGAGGAGAGGTCTCACAGCCCCGCGAACAGGTCGGTCAGACCGTGCCCGTCGACCGTGCCCTTGGCGATCCGGAAGTGCTCGTGCGACCACGCCGTCGTGCCCAGGCTGTTGGTCATCGCGAACATGCCCTGCTCCATGTCCATCTGGGTGGGATAGGAGCGCATCGCGGCGACCTTCTGGTCGGCGTAGGACGTGCCGTCGATCGCCGCGGCGATGTCGACGTCGGGCGTCGCCATCGGCAGCGGACCCTCGGGGTCCATCCCGCCGAGCGACTCGTCGTCGCCGGCCGCACGGGCGGCCCGCAGACCTTCGCGGATCCAGCTCTCCGCGATCGCGGTCCAGAAGATCCGGTCGACCTCGTGGGCCTCCCCGAGCTCCTTCTTGTAGGTCGGCACGGCGGCGAGATGGGCCGCGTACGTCGCGACCCGGTGCGCCTGGATGTGGTCGGGGTGGCCGTAGTTGCCGAACTCGTCATAGGTGACCAGCACCTGCGGGCGCACCTCCCGGATGATCGTGACGAGGTGGTCGGCGGCCTCGGTGAGGTCGGCGTACCAGAACGCGTTCTCGCGGGCGTCGGGATCGGGCTGAGCGTGGGTGCCGTCGGCGCTCCAGGTCATGCCGGAGTCGCGGTAGGTGCCGAACCCGCCCAGCCAGCGGTGGTCGATCTCGCTGCCGTCGGGCGCCTTCAGGGCGGCCATCGCGGCCTCGATCTCGCCGCGGCGATGCGCACCCAGGGCGTCGTCGCGGTCGGCGGCGAGGTGGGCCAGCTCGGGCACCAGGATCTCGCCCATCTCCCCCGCCGTGCAGGTCACCAGCGTGACGTGGGCTCCCTCGGCGAGATATTTCGCCATCGTCGCCCCCGTCCCGATCGTCTCGTCGTCGGGGTGGGCGTGCACGAGCAGCAGGCTCTTCTCGGAGGTCACGGTCTCGATCCTAGGAGTTGCCCAAATCGGGGCGCTTGATCCGCTTCGGATTCTCCGGCAGCTCGACGGGTTCGGGGGCGATCGAGGTGTCCGGCGCCTCCTCGGCGACGTCGAGCCACCCGTCGTACTCGTCGACGAGCAGCTCGAGCACCATCTCGGGCGCGTCGGTCTCCACCGACCACGGGTGGTCCTCGTCGTCGTCCTCGCCCTGGTAGCGCTCGCGGCCGACCCGAGCGGACCAGCCCTCGCGCTCCAGCGTCGAGGCCGCAGCGCGGGCGTCGCCCTCGTCGAAGAAGATGCCGCGCACGGTGGCACCCTCAGGCACCCCGAGCACATGACGGAGCGGATCGAGGAACGGACGGTCGGGCTCGAGCCAGTCGACCGAGTCGAGATCCTCGGCCGCCAGCCACAGGATCTGGTCGTGCTCGCGCGGCCGCGGCTCACCGGCGGTCACCCGGGCGGTCGCGGCGATGAGTCGCCCGCCGGCGGACCCGAGAGCCGACTCTCCCCGCATCCAGTCGAGCACCTCGACGAGGCAGCCGAGCTCCTCGCCGATCTCCCGGACGAGCGCGGCCTCCGCGGTCTCCCCGTGCTCGACCTTCCCGCCAGGAAGCTCCCAGCGTCCGGCCGCCTCCGGCGGAGACGTACGCCTCGCGGCCAACACCTGCTTGCCGTCGGCGCTGAGGATCGCCGCGGCCACTACGGTCATGGAGCTGTTCACCCGGGCGATTGTTCCCTACCGATCTCGACCGGTCTCAACGATGGGCCACGCTGGGGGATCTTGGGTACGCTGCAACGCCGTGTCCCCCCGACTCCTGCTCATCGCCGGCAACGCCCCCTCCGAGGCGCGTCCATGAGCGATCAGCAGTGGCCCCCGAGGCGGCCCGGCGACCCTCGCCGCCAGCCCCGCGACAACGGCCAGCCCCGCGATCCTGGCCGGCCGGGGGACAACGAGCGTCCGCTCCCAAGCCAGCGGCCGATCCGCCCCGAGCGGCCGGGCTGGGAGCAGCAGCCCCGCCCCGGCGAGCAGCCCTATCCCGGGCCGCAGCGGCCCTATCAGCAGCCGCAGCAGCCCTATCCGAGCCAGCAGCGGCCCTATCCGCAGGACCCACGCCAGCAGGACCCGCGCCAGCCGTATCCAGGCCAGCCCATTCCTGGACGCCGGCTTCCGGGCCAGTCATACCCGGGCCAGCCCTACCCCGGCCAGTCATACCCCGGGCAGCCCCACCCCGGTCAGCACTACCCCGGCCAGCAGCCCTATCCGTCCGATCCTCGGCAGCCCGACCCCACAGAGCCCTATCCGGGCCAGCCCTACGGGCAGGACCCGTGGCAGCCGGTTCCGGGGCAGCCGATTCCGGGGCAGCCGATTCCGGGGCAGCCGGCCCCGGCGTACCCCCAGGGTTTCGGTCCTGGCCGGTTCGGGCCGGAGCCGCCGAAGAAGCGCAGGTGGCCGAAGGTTCTCCTGGTGCTGCTGGTGCTCGTGCTCGTCGGGGTCGCCGGTTACGGGGGTTACGACTTCTACGACCAGACCCAGAAGTGGAAGCAGACGGCCACCGACGACATGCGCGACCTGGGCAGCGACCTCTCGGTCGCGGTCGCCTCGATGCGCGAGGTCGGCTGGGAGGTGACCGCCGAGGACATCGGCGCCTTGCTGGATCAGCCCGCACCCCACAGCGACGGCCTGGGACTGCGTACGGTCACCGCCGACGAGGCCCAGAAGAGCTTCACGGTGGCGGGTTACCGCACCTGGCAGGACACCTACGCCAAGCGTGACCACACCACCGCCGTGTGCGCTGCCATCACGTTGGGCGAGGGCACCAAGTCGCCGGTCGAGCAGACCATCACAGACTGCCCCGACAGCACCCCGAAGAGCGCGCCGGCGGCCACGGGCACCGACACCGACATCGACACCGGCGGGGCCGAGGCAGAGGCAGGCGGTGTCGCCGGCGACCTTGCCGACCTGATGACCCAGGCAGCCGAGCGCCGCTCGTCGGCGGGTGCGAGCGACGACCTGCTCGACGTCGCCGCGCCGACCAAGCCCGTGGGCAACATGCGCGCCGACTCCACGGCGCTGCGCTGCGCACCCGGCACCAACAACATCGGCGAGGCCGAGGGGTACGACGAGGGCAAGCTGATCCCGGTGCGCCTCTGTGCGGTCGAGGGCATGCCCAACACGGGCACCGAGAGCACCAAGGGCGACCCGTCCTACCTCGACGGCTCCGACGGGCTGACCGTCGTCAACGCCCGCATCTCCGGGGCCGCGGCCGCGCTGGTCAAGAAGGCCTCCAAGCAGGGCGTCGACCTGGTCGCGGGCAGCTCGTTCCGCACGATGAAGAAGCAGAAGGCGTTGTGCGCCGAGGATCTCAGCGGCGGCTGCCCGGCCGGCGACTACACACTGACCGCCCAGCCGGGTCACTCATCGCACCAGCTCGGGATCGCGATCGACTTCGAGGAGCCCAGCGTCACCGGCGGCAAGACCTGCGCGACACGGGCCTCGCAGCCGAGCAGCGCCGTGTGGCGGTTCCTCAACAAGGTGGCGCTGGACTTCGGCCTCAAGCAGTACGCCCCGGAGGCATGGCACTGGGACGCCTACGGCGGCAAGGACCGCTGCGCACCGCTCTGACGCTGCCGGCCTGGGCGCCGGGGAGCCTTCAGGCGCGGGGCACGCGAGCGAGCTGGCGCGCCTGGCCGACGAGCCTGCCCTCGGAGTCCCAGACCTCGCAGTCCTCCTCGAACATGCCACCCGAGAGGTTGCGGGAGGTGTGGGTGACCTTGAGCCAGCCCGGCGCCGGCTTGTGCCGGACATGACAGGTGAGCTCGAGGGTGGGCGCCCAGCCGGGCATGCCGAGGTCGTAGGTCACCGGCGGCAGCGCGTCGAGCACCTGGAGCAGCGAGATCGGGTCGGCGTCGCGGTCCTTGAGCCGGAACCACGCGGAGAACGTGCCCTTGCCCGAGCCCTCCCCACCTGCCCAGACGAACTGCTCGGGCGGCACCAGCATGTCGAAGCGTTCGAGCATCGGCACGAAGCTCTTGACCTCGTCGGGAGCGCTGTGGGTGACCACGCACTCCTCGCGCGGCGGCAGCTCGGGCTCGATCAGGGTGACCCGCTCGAGCGGGTTCGCCTTCGCGTGGAGGCCGTCGAGGTCGGCGTACGTCGCGGTGGTGGTCAGCCGGAGGTCGTCGCCCTGCCACAGCTCGGCGCTCACGATCGCGAGGGAGCCGGAGTCACGCTTGACGTCGATGCGCACCTGCGCCGCGCCGGGCACGCTCGCGCTGGTGTAGAAGGCGCTGACCACGATCGGGTCGGGGTGCCTGGGCAGGTGCTGACTCACCGCGTTGGCGATCACCGAGAGCAGGTAGCCGCCGTTGACCCCGCCACCGACCACCCAGCCGGGCGCGAGATCGGCCGCGTAGGTCGTCGCATCCGTCCGGCGGACATCGATGTCGCGGTCGAACTCGGCCTGCCCGCTCGCGGACTGTGCACTCTCACCCATGGGAGAAATCTAGATCGCTACCCGATATGGGAGACGATGGGGTCATGAGGAGACGGCATGGGAGACGGCACGGGACGCGGCATGACTGAGCAGGACCCACGGCACCCGCGCTGGGTCTACGGGCACGGCTCGGAGCCGGATCCGCGGTTCACGCTCGCCAACGAGCGTACGTTCCTGGCCTGGGCACGTACCGTGCTCGGACTGCTGGCAGGTGCGGTCGCGCTGCACTCCTTCCAGGTGCCCTCCGCCGACGGCGTACGCATCGGGGTCATCCTCCTGCTGGTGCTCACCGCCCTCTCGTGCACGGTGCTCGCCATGGTGCGGTGGGCTCGCGTCGAGCGCGCGATGCGCGAGCGCAGGCCGTTGCCGGCCTTCTCGACCGGGTTCATCCTGGCCGGCGCACTCCTGATCATCAGCGTGCTGCTGGGGTTCTCGCTGGTGTCCTGAGCGACCCGCCGCGGCTCACAGGGCAGACTTCGCCCTATGACCCAGCTCAAGCCGGTGCCGCACGGACTGCTGCAGGCCTTTCGCGCCTACGAGAGCGCGCTGATGTCGCACGACGTCGCCGCGCTCGACGCCCTGTACGCCAGCTCGCCGACCACGCTGCACGGCGACGCCGACGGGTTGCTGGTGGGCCACGAGCAGGTCTCCGCCCTCCTCGAGGCCGACGGCGGCGCACCGCAGCGCCGGATCGTGCAGACGCACGTGCAGGTCATCGACGACGACCACGCGCTGATCCTCGCCGCCACCGACGCCGAGCACGGCGGCCGCGGGCTGCAGACACAGCTGTGGGCCCGCGACCCGGTGCGGATAGAGCACGGCGGGTGGCAGATCACCGCGGCCCACGTCTCGACCCCGGCTCCGGCCTTCGACTCACGGATCTGGCGGGTCGTCGGTGACCCGCTGATCTCCTCGCACACCCCCGACGGCGCGCTGTCGGGAGAGACCTTGGCGGTCAAGGACGTCGTCGCCGTCGCCGGCTTCGCCGTGGGCGCCGGGAGCCCGGCCTGGTTGGAGCAGGCACCGATCTCCTCGGAGCATGCCGCCGCCGTCGCGCAGCTGCTCGACGCGGGGGCCTCGGTGCGCGGGATCGCGCGCACCGAGGAGTTCGCCTACTCGCTCACCGGGCTCAACGCCCACTACGGCGCACCGCCCAACCCGCGGGCCCAGGGCCGTGTGCCGGGCGGCTCGTCGGCCGGCTCGGCCACCGCGGTCGCGCTCGGCCACGCCTCGATCGGGCTCGGCACCGACACCGGCGGCTCGATCCGGGTGCCGGCCGCCTACCAGGGTCTCTACGGGATCCGTACGTCGCACGGAGCCGTGCCGCGCACGGGGCTGCTCCCGCTCGCGAAGGCGTTCGACACCGTCGGGTGGATGACCCGTTCGGCGTTCCTGCTGCAGGCGGTCGGCGACGTGCTCCTGCCGGCGACGGCGGTCTCGACTCCCACGAAGGACGAGATCCGCGTGGTGCCGTCGTTGGTCGGGCTCGCTACTCCTGAGGTCGCCGCGGCGATCGAGGGGGCGCTGCCCGAGAGCGAGCCGCTCGACTGGTCACCCCAGACGCTCGAGGAGTGGCGGGAGGCCTTCGTGACCGGGCAGGCCTATCAGGCATGGCAGGCTCACGGCGCCTGGCTCGAGACGCGGCTCGACACCCTCGGGGAGGCCGTGCGAGCTCGCTTCGAGACGGCCAGGTCGGTGACCCGGGCGCAGGCCGACGAGGCCCGCGCGGTGCTGGCCGAGGCCCGCGCCGAGATCCTCGAGGTCGTCGGCGACCGGGTGCTCGCCTACCCCAGCGCCTCGTCGGTCGCCCCGACCGCCGCCGACGCGGAGTCGGTGCGCGACGACACGATGCGGCTGACCTGCCTGGCCGGGATCGCGGGCCTTCCCGCCGTCACGGTGCCGCTGCGCACGGCCACCGGCCTCCCTGCGGGTCTGTGCCTCGTCGCCGCTCCCGGACGCGACCGCGACCTCCTCGCCCTGGCCGCCGACCTCTGAGCGACGGCCGAGCGCACCGGCGGTCGGGCTGCCGAGGCTCTCGACAGACCCAACCGACGGTGGGCTCACTCGGTGGCGGATCCTTACGGGTAGCTGACCACCTGGGCCCGCTGCGTACCTTCTTGGACAGCATCACCGACGTCGTTGATGACGTGGTTGATGCCGCCCGATCCGTTGAGGAAGATGGCGGTCATCGACTGGAACGAGACCCCCGGTGTGCTCGGCGCCTGGATCCCCGACTCCAGGCGGATGTCCTGGTCCTGGTTGAAGAACGAGTAGGTCCCGGTGCCGGTCGCCGAGTGTTTCTGTACGTCGTCGGCGATCCGGTAGGCGGCGTAGCCGAGGCGGTCGCCGTCCATCCACGCGGCCTGGTTCGGCACGTCGTACGGCAGCTCGTTCTGGTAGAAGAGCGTCTGGCCGTCCTCGCCGTTCCAGATCGTCTGCTCCTTCTGGTAGTGCTCCACGAAGAGGCCGGTGGCTGTGACCCGGTCACCGTTCACGACGACGCCATGGGCGCCGGTGTTCTTGTCCCAGCCGATGCCGTTGCCGTGGTCACCGCGCCAGGCCCAGATGTGGTCCAGCAGCGTGTCGGGGCTGTTCACCTCGATGGAGGTGACGGCCTTGCCCTCCCACGGGCCGCCCACGCGTACGAAGACGTCGGTCAGCGTGGTCGGGTCGGCGGCGTCGGACGCCGTGGCACCGGCCGGGCCGACCTTGATCAGCGTCTCCGACTCGGGGACGTTGGCGTCGGCGGTGAGGCCGGCGATCTTGACGCCCGCGACGTCACCCACCTCGATGACGGAGTTGCCCGCCGTCGGAGTCAGCGAGGCGTAGCCCAGACCGAGCACCACGGTGTCGGCGCGGTCGATCTTCAGCGGTGCATCGAGCTCGTAGACGCCCGGCGTCAGGATGAGGTTCTTGCCATCGGCCAGCGCGGCGTTGATCGACGCCGCGTCGTCGGATCCCTCCTTGGCGACGTAGAAGTCGGAGATGCTGATCGACTGGCCTGCCTCCGACGCGGTGGACCAGTCGGTGCCCGTGCTGCCGGTCTTCGCGTTCGGGACGAACACAGAAAGCTCGCCGGAACCGTCGCGATGCAGGAACGGCGCCTCGCGACTGACCGGTGTGGAACCGACGCTCGTCGTCGCGCCGACGCTCTCACCCTCCGGCTGACCGAAGTCGGTGGCGGGCGCGCCCGTGACACCGGAGAACAGCATGTTCCACACGCCGCCGTCCCAGGCACCCACCTCGGAGTTGCGGGTGTACCACTGCTGCTGCGAGCCGGACGCGACGGTGCCCGAGACGCGTGAGTTGGCGAGGAATCCACCGGAGGCGAACTCACCGTAGCGGCCGAAGAGCGACAGGTCGCCCTGGATGTCCATGCGGCGCATGGGCGCCGCCTGCGAGACGGCGAAGCGCATCTGGTGCGGCTCGGTCACGCCCGCGGGGTAGGGCAGGGACGCGTCGTCGCCGACAGGGCGCTGGATCGGGTTGATCCCCATGTTGGAGATCGACCGCCAGAAGCGGGTCAGCGAGCCGGGATCGCCACAGGCCCAGGGCTGGTCGGGGCAGCCCACGACGGGTTCGACGTGCAGGGCACCGTTGATGTGGACATCGTCGGGCTGCGCGCCGAGTCCGGCGATCGACTCGTAGTAGCCGACATGGGCGTTGACGATGCCGGTGGCATTGGCCGGGTCGTCCTGGCCAGCCGCGCTCCCGTACGTGCCGGGCTCGAAGAAGACTTGGTGGCGCTTCTGACTGAACTCCTCCTCGTCGTTCACGGTCTCGAGGAACTCGTTGATCCTGTCGGCGGACCAGCTCTCGTCGATGAACGTCACGTTGGGCCCGAAGTCCGGGTCCGCGGCTTCCGGCTCTTCAGCTTTCGACTCTGCGGTGGATGCCGTTGCGGTGGCTCTGCTCTCGTTGCCTGCAGCCTGCGTGCCCGCGGCCGGGCCGGTGGCCGCCGTGGCAGGCAGCGCGCTGACCGCGACTCCCGCCGAGAGCGCTGCTGCTGTCGCCGCGACGGCGACGCCGCGCAGGGTGGTGCGAAGTTTCCTCATGGCCGAGTCCTTCGATCTGGTGGCAGGCCGGTCGGTGACCGGTGACCCTGCCGGCGGATTCCCCCCGCGCGGAGCCCGGCAGTCTAGCGAGGAAGCGCTCACACGTCAGTAATTTTCTTACATCTGCAACGCCCAGGGTGGATCTCGATTCCTACGCGACTGGTCGGCGAGGACTGGTCCCGGCCTACGGAGCACGCCGCAGCAGCGGCGGGTGCAGGTGCTCGGCCGAGCCCCGCCGGAAGAGCTGCGCGGGCCGGCCGCCGTCCCTGGTGGTGGTCGCGCCCGTCGGCTCGAGGAAGGCCTCGGTCTTGGTGACCTTGCGATGGAAGTTGCGGGGGTCGAGACGCTCGCCCCACACGATCTCGTAGACGCGGCGCAGCTCGGCGACGGTGAACTCCTCCGCGCAGAAGGCAGCCCCGAGCGGGGAGTACTCCAGCTTGGCGCGGGCTCGCTCGATGCCGTCGCGCAGGATCTCCGCATGGTCGAAGGCGAGGCCGGCATCCCTGTCGATGTCACTGTCGATGCCACTGCCGGGGTGGTTGTCGGCCAGGAGCGAGGCGACCGGAGACCACTGCGCCTCGGCCGCGTCCGACCCGGCCGCGGGCACAGGTAGGTCGGGGGCGAGCGCGAGATAGGCGACGGTGACCACCCTCCCCCGCGGGTCGCGCCCGGGCGCCCCATAGGTCGCCAGCTGCTCGACGTGCACGCTGCCCGGCCGCATGCCGGTCTCCTCGGCGAGCTCACGGGCGGCGGCCTGCTCGAGGTCCTCCTGGTCGAGCACGAACCCGCCCGGCAGCGCCAACGCGCCTCGGTGGGGCTCGACGGCGCGGCGTACGACCAGAGCGCAGAGCGCGTCGTCACGGACGGTGAGCACGACGAGGTCGACGGTCACGGCGACTTTGGTCACTTGGCCTGGGAGGTGCTCCATGGCACTTACCTTGCACCAATCGTCATCTTGACGACAAGCGCGCCACGCCTTATCGTCAAGATGACGCTAATAATCCGACAAGGAGCCCGAGATGGCCGATATCGCCCGCTACCCCTTCGTCCGCCACCTGCGCGGAAGCACCACCACCCACGTCCAGCACCTGCGCAACGGCCGGGTTCGCCACAGCGGCGTCGGTGTCTCGTTCTGGTACCGCCCACTCTCCGCGGTCCTCTCCGAGGTGCCCGTCGACGATCGCGAGCTGCCGCTGCTCTTCCACGCGCGTACTGCCGACTTCCAGGACCTGACCACGCAGGCGACCGTCAGCTTCCGCATCGTCGACCCGGCCGCCGTCGCGGGGCGCATCGACTTCTCCGTCGACCCGGAGACCGGCCACTGGCGCGGGAGCCCGCTCGACCAGGTCGCCGGGTTGCTGACGGAGACCGCCCAGCAGTACGCCCTGGACCTCATCGCCGCGCAGAGCCTGGCCGATGTGCTCGCCGGCGGGGTCGGCCCGGTGCGCGACGCCATCGCCGCCGGCCTGGCCGGGGACGAGCGCCTCTCCGCCACCGGACTCGCGATCCTGGGCGTGCGGGTGGTCGCCCTGCGCCCCGAGCCCGAGGTCGAGAAGGCGCTCCTCACCCCGACACGGGAGCGCGTCCAGGCCGACGCGGACAAGGCGACGTACGAGCGCCGGGCGACGGCCGTCCAGCGCGAGCGGGCGATCTCGGAGAACGAGCTGCAGAACAAGATCGAGCTGGCCCGCCGCGAGGAGGAGTACGTCGCCCAGCGCGGTACCAACGCCAGGCGCGAGGCCGAGGAGAACGCCGCCGCGGCGCGGGTCGCCACAGCCGCCGAGGCCGAGCGCACCCAGGTGCTCGCCGAAGCGAGCGCACAGGCCACGCGGGCCACCGGCCTGGCGCGGGCCGACGCCGAGGCCGCCTCGCTCTCCGCCTACCGCGACCTGCCCGAGACCGTCCTGCTCGGTCTCGCGCTCAAGGAGATGGCCGCGAACCTGCCCCAGATCGAGCACCTGGCGCTCACGCCGGACATGCTCGCGCCGGTCCTGGCCAAGCTCGGCACCCGAGGTGCGGAATGACCATCGCGCCACGCGTGGTGCTGGTCCACCGGGCGACCGAGCTCGAGGAGCTCGTCGCCCGCCACGGCACCCTGGGCCAGGTCGGCTTCTTCCTCTCCACCCGGGGCCGCGACCTGGCCGAGGTGCAGGGTCGGCACGAGGCCCTGAAGGCATCGATCTCGCAGGTCCGCGCGGCGATCCCGCTCGACTGGCGGCAGGGGTCGGTGGAGCGAGGCGACCTCGACAGGTTCCTCTTCGCCCCGGAAGACATCGTCGTCGTGGTCGGCCAGGACGGCCTGGTCGCCAATGTCGCGAAGTATCTCGACGGCCAGCCCGTGATCGGCATCGACCCCGAGCCGGGGCGCAACGCCGGCGTTCTCGTCCGCCACCCCTCCTCGGCTGCCGCCGACCTGATCCGTTCGACCGGTGCCTGCCGGGAGCGCACCATGGTCGAGGCCGTCGCCGACGACGGCCAGTCCCTGGTGGCGCTCAACGAGGTGTATGTCGGCCAGGCCACGCATCAGACCTCTCGCTACCGGCTCACCGTCGCCGGCCGGATGGAGGTCCAGGCGTCCTCGGGCCTCATCGTCGCAACCGGCACCGGTGCCACCGGTTGGGCGCGGTCGGCCTGGGTCGAACGGCACAGCACGCTCGCGCTTCCCGCTCCCGAGGCCCCGGAGCTGTGCTGGTTCGTGCGGGAGGCCTGGCCCTCACCGACGACCAGGACGACCCAGACCGAGGGGATGCTGGCAGGCGCCGACCAGACACGCGACTGCCTCACGATCGAGGTGGAGTCGGACCGCCTGGTCGCCTTCGGCGACGGCATCGAGTCCGACACGCTGGCGCTGTCGTGGGGTCAGCGGGTCGTCGTGCGCCGCGCGCGGCAGACGCTTCGGCTGGTCTCAGGCTGACCCGTCCCAGCCTTCGGCGATCGCTCCCGCGGCCGCGGCGAGATCGGCCACGCCGAGGGCGAGCTCGTCCGGCCGGTCGGTCGCCAGGTCGAGATGAAAGCCGAACAGCGACGAGTCGACGAGCGTGACGATCCGGCCGGCCCGTTCCGGCGGGGCGCCACAGGCGATGACGTAGTCACGCAGCGCGGCGTACCACAGCTCGTTGGTCTCCCGGACGACCGAGCGGTAGGGCTCCATCCCGATCAGTCCGGTCGCGGCGGCCTGCAGGTAGATGTGCAGGCCGCCGCGCAGCGGTTCGGCGCGGTAGGCACGCCACAGGGCCTCGACCCCGGAGCGCACGTCCGCGGCCGGCTCGAGCGCCTCGACCGCAGCGATCGAGAGCTCGTTGGTGCGCGCCACCACCGCGGCGACCAGCTCGTCGCGGCCGTCGAAGTGGTAGATCAGCATGCGGTCGCTGGTGCCGATCGCGGCCGCCAGCGGACGCAGGGTGAGCCCGATCAGTCCGTGCGCCAGCACGTGCTCGACGACCTGCCCGAGCAGCTCCTCCTTGCGGTCCATGAAAAGCATTATGCCCAACATGTAGCGACTGCTACATTCAGGCGTGTGTAGCAGTCGCTACACACGCTCCAGAAGGACCACGAAGATGTACGCCGCCATCCTGCTCGTCATCGCCATCGCGATCGAGGTCGTCAGCACCGCCCTGCTCCCCCGCGCCGACGGGTTCCGCAACATTCCCTGGTCGGCGACCGTGCTGGCCGGCTACGGGCTCTCCATCTGGCTGCTCGCGCTCGTGGTGGAGCGGATGCCGGTCTCGGTGGCGTACGCCATCTGGTCCGGCCTCGGCACCGCCCTGGTCGCTGCCATCGGGGTGATGTTCCTCGGAGACCACCTCAGCCTCGCCAAGGCCGGGTTCCTCGCGATGATCGTCGTCGGCGTCGTCGGGCTCAACCTCTCCGGCGCCCACTGAGCCACCCGGGTCAGATCGCGGCCGCGGCGGCCCTCCCTGCCGTACGTCCCGAGAAGAGGCAGCCACCGAGGAAGGTGCCTTCGAGCGCGTTGTAGCCCATCATCCCGCCGCCGCCGAAGCCCGCGACCTCGCCGGCCGCGTAGAGACCGGGCAGCGGGGTGCCAGCCGAGGTCAGACAGCGGCCGGAGAGGTCGGTCTCCAGCCCACCGAGGCTCTTGCGGGAGAGGATGTGCAGCTTGACCGCGATCAGCGGGCCCGCCTCGGGATCGAGGATGCGGTGGGGCTTGGCGGTGCGCTGCAGCTTGTCGCCACGGTAGTGGCGGGCGGCGTAGAGCGCGGTGACCTGGGCGTCCTTGGTGAAGCTGTTGGCGATCTCGCGGTCGCGCGCCTCGATGAGACGGCGCAGGGAGGCCTCGTCGATCTGCGGACCGGTCGGCTCCTTGTCGGCGAGACCGTTCATGCCGTGCACCAGCGCGGTGAGGTTCTCGGCGACCACGAAGTCCTCGCCGTGCTCCATGAAGCTCTTCACCGGGCCGGGCCCCTTGCGCGCCCGCTCGGCGAGCAGCTTGATGTCCTTGCCGGTCAGGTCGGGGTTCTGCTCGGAGCCGGAGAGCGCGAACTCCTTGTTGATGATCTTCTCGGTGAGCACGAACCAGGAGTAGTCGTAGCCAGTCTGGCGCAGGTGCTTGAGCGTGCCGAGGGTGTCGAAACCGGGGAAGAACGGCGCCGGCAGCCGCTTGCCGGTCGCGTCGAGCCACAGGCTCGAGGGGCCCGGGAGGATCCGGATGCCGTGGTTGGCCCAGATCGAGTCCCAGTTGCGGATGCCCTCGACGTAGTGCCACATCCGGTCGTCGTTGATGATCTTGGCGCCGGTCGCACCGGTGATGGCGAGCATCCGGCCGTCGACGTGCGCGGGCACGCCGGAGACCATCGACGCGGGCGGGGTGCCGAGGCGCTCGGGCCAGTGCTTGCGCACGAGGTCGTGGTCGCCGCCGATGCCGCCGGAGGTGACGATCACCGCCTGGCCGCGCAGCTCGAAGTCGTCGACCACGGTGCGCGAGGAGGCCTGGCCGCGCTCGATGTCGCTCGGCTCGAGCACCTTGCCCTGTACGCCGACGGCTGCTCCGTCCTCGACGAGGATCTGGTCCACGCGGTGCCGGAAGGCGAAGGTGATCCGGCCGGAGTCGACGTGGGCGCGCACCCGCTTCTCGAACGGCTCGACCACGCCCGGTCCGGTGCCCCAGGTGATGTGGAAGCGCGGCACCGAGTTGCCGTGGCCGTCGGCGCGACCGTCGCCGCGCTCGGCCCAGCCGACGATCGGGAAGGTGCGGTGGCCCATCTGGTGCAGCCAGGAGCGCTTCTCACCGGCCGCGAAGTCGAGGTACGCCTCGGCCCATCGCCGCGGCCACAGGTCTTCGTCGCGGTCGAACTGTGCCGAACCCATCCAGTCCTGCAGCGCCAGCTCGGGCGAGTCCTTGATCCCCATCCGGCGCTGCTCGGGGCTGTTGACGAAGAAGAGCCCGCCGAGGCTCCAGAACGCCTGGCCGCCCAGCGACTGCTCGGGCTCCTGGTCGACCAGCAGCACGCTCTTTCCCGCGTCGGCGGCCTCGGCCGCTGCTGCCATGCCGGCGAGACCGGCTCCCACCACGATCACGTCGGCCTGTCGCTGGATGTCCCGCTGGATGTCCGCAGTCATGTCGGCAGATCCTGCCACCTTCACCGACGGCCGGTGACGGGAACCTCGCCGTCAGGGCTGTTCGCCCCGATCCCGGCCCCGGTATCGGCCCGTTCCGCCTGGTGGACACTTGCCGGACTCGCGCCCACATCCGGCGTCTGTTTTCGGTCGGAACCGATAGATTTTTGGGTCGTGAGCGAGCGAATGAGTGCGAAGCGGCGACGCCGTCGGATCCAGCGCGCCGTCACCGTCCGCGCCAGCCCCAAGACGGTCGCGAAGCGGAGGCACAGGTGGGTCGACCGCGGCACCGCACGCACCGAGACCTGGCTGAACCGCAGCGGCGGCAGCCTGGGCCCGCTGATCCCGCACATCGCCGCGACGGCGGTGCTGACCGGGCTCGAGGATCGCGGCTGGGTGCCGCAGGGCCTGGCCTTCTCCCCCGAGGCCAAGCTGCTCCTGCAGGGCTACCACGGCGACAAGCTCGGCTCCGCCCTGGCACTGATCGACGAGCCCTCCGGCGAGCTCATCAACGCCGTCTATCTGGGCGGGCCCAAGGGCAGCGTCGCAGGCCCCGTCGACGCCGGCGGCGTCGCCGTCATCGGCGACGAGGTCTTCGTCTGCCGCGAGGGCAACCCGCCCCGCCTCTACCGCTACTCGCTGGCCCAGATCCTGCACGCCGAGCCGCTCTCGACGGTGTTCACGGTCTCCTCGCTCGTCGCCATCGCCGCCGGCTCCTACCTCGCCGCCGCCAAGGACCTGATCTACGTCGGGTCGCACGCCAACAACCGGCTCTACAAGTACATCCGCAAGAACGACACCTGGCAGATCAAGACCCCGATCGGTGTCCGCACCCCTGTCGGCACCCAAGGCGTCGTGATCCGGGACGAGGAGTACGTCTTCAGCGTCTCCCGCGGGCCCGCCAAGCGCAGCAAGCTCGTCGTGCAGGATCGGGTCACGATCCGCCCCCGCGCAGTGCAGTGGCTCCCCAACCTGGCCGAGGGCGTCGCCGAGGTCGACGGCGAGTTCGTCGTGACCTACCAGTCCGGCGCCAGACGCTACTCCCGCGGCACCTCCTCGAGAGGCCAGGCCTGGCCCTCGACCCACATGACGCGTACGCCGCTGGCCAGGCTCGGCCTCGAGCCCCGGGAGTCGGCGCGCCCGGACTGATGCGCCCGGATGCGCGCCTACCCCCTCAGTGGGATCAGGCCGGCCAGTCGGTGATGTCGGCGAACTCCTCGCCGTGCCGCTTCAGCCACCCCGCGACGTACGGGCAGTGCGGGATGATCCGCTTGTCCTTCTCCCGTACGTCGGCCAACGCGAACGCCACCAGCTTCGACGCCAGCCCCTGCCCGTTGTAAGCCTCGCTCACCTCGGTGTGCACGAAGTCCACGTGCGCGTCGTCAGGCAGCCGATAGACGGCGAACCCCGCAACCGTCTCCCCGTCGAGGATCTCGTAGCGGTGCTTGGTCGGGTTGTCTGCATACTCGATCTCGCTCATGTCCCCATCCTTCCTCAGAGGGTCAATGCTTGTCGCGTGGCGCTTGGGGCGCTGCGCTTCGTTCCGGCTGTTGGTGCGTGGGGTTGTTTGCCGCCGACCCGTACGGGAAGGGTGTTTATCGGGTCGGCGGCAGGGGTCTGGCACGGCATTTTTGGGTTGGGTGCCGGGCTGAGGATGCGGCAGGCGAGGCTGTCTGGCGGGAGCGGTCGCGGGGCGCTGTACTAGACGATGACGCTTTGTGAATCGTTCACAAAGGGGTGCACCCGGGTCAGGGGCGTCGGGTGAACCGAACGGTCCCGTCGGGTAACCGTTCATGTGTATACGCGGGTGCGTGCGCCACCCGATGGTGATGCGGGCACAACAGAACCCCGTCCTTGAGATCTGTCTTCCCGCCGAGCGACCAGGGAGTCAGATGGTGGGCGTCGCACCACTCGGGTGGCATGTCACAACCTTCGGCTTGGCAGCACTTCTGCTGCAACCGGAGCGCTTTGCGCTGAATCGGCTGGAAGAACCTGCTCGAACGGCCCGCATCGAGGACTTGGCCGTCAGTGCCGAGCACCCACGGAATGATCGTCGCGTTGCAGGCCATCTTCCGAGCCTCGGTCGCGCTGATCGTGGTGCCGTTGGTCTCGTCATAGCCGAGGATTGCGGTGCCGAGCTCTTTGCGGAGGGCGTCGAGGGAGATGACTACGTTGATGGTGGTTGCGTCGCCGCCGTGGCGGGGCTGGGCATCGGGGTCGATGGTCTCCAACAGGCGGGTGAAGCCTTGTCCCATGAGTCGTCCCAGGGCGGGAGCGGTGTGCCCTTCTCGACGAGCTGCTGCTTGCGGGGCTGTGCCCAGGCCTCGACGTGGGTCTTGAACCTCATCCCCATCGCCACCGGAAGCACGCCGTCGAAGCCAACCGTGCCGTCGTGGTTGTCCCAGATCCGCAGTGCGGTCTTCTGTTGGGCACGTTCTTCTTCGGCGAGGAGGGCTTTGGCTTCGGCGTCTTCGAACCGGGCCGGGTCGATCTCGACGAGGATCCGCTTGCCCACGATCCGGAGTTCGTTGGCGGTCAGCCGGGTGGCGTAGTCGACGAGGAGCTTCTCGGCGAGCAGTAGGTCTTCCGCACTCGCGACGGGGTCGGCCTCAATCGCATCCAACGCTTTGGTGATGACGCGGGCTTTGTCACGGGAGACCACGCCGTCGGCGAGGCCGGCTGCGAGCAGCTCGTGCTTGGACACGGCGGCGGCGAGCTTGAGCTGTGCGCGGGCGGATCCTTTATCGACGAGCAGTTCGGCGCGCATCCACGCGGAGGCGTCTTTGTCGCCGGTCTCCTCAGCGATATCGCCAGCGGTGGCGAGGACGCGCAGCTCCAGCGCAGCCTGCTGCGCCTTCAAGATCTCGAGCCGCGCGAGGACATCCTTCTTCTGACTCGTACGCCAATAAGCAGGGTCCATCGCGAGCAACTCCCCCAGAGCGGTTTCGATACCAGCAAGAGCAGTCGCAACCGGGTCACGAGGGCTGGTTCCCCAGTGGTCGACATGATTCTCGACGCTCATCGCTGGCCTCCTCTCAAGGTGTCCTTGGCTACCCCTGATTTTACTCTTTACCGACGAGTAGATCCAGGTATTTCAGCAGGTCAAACCGCCTTTTCGGCGGCAGCGAAACAACGGTCTCGCCTCCCGGCCACACCCGTGCCGCCGCCCCGATAACCAGCCAAATCTTTTCTCGATCTGGCCCGGGGTCCAGGACCGCGAAGCGGCCGGCGAAGCCGGCGGCCGCAGGCCGTCCTTGACGCCGGGCCAGATCGAGAAGACCGTCAAGAACGGGTCGGCGGCACACACCACCCCAGCAAAAACATCCCGGCAGGCAGACCGGAAAAGATCAACCGCGAACCCGACCGACCCACCGCGGCACAGAACCCCGATACCCCTCATAGTCTGCCCCGAACCGAGCAGACATAGCCCGCTCCTCAGCAGGAATCTGAAGCCGATCGATCACAGCGACGAACCCGACCACAGGCACGAACGGAAGCAACCCACCCCGCAGCACCGCATGAGCGCCAAGAAGACCAGCCATCCCGACGTACATCGGATTACGGGTATATCTGAACGGACCCTCGACGACGAGCGCAGTGGCCCGCTCGGGCTCGACGGGATTGACCGTCGTGTGCTCGCGCCGAAAGGCCTGGACGGCACTGGCGGCGACATAGGCCGACCCGGCGGCGACGGCGCCGGCAGCGACCGCCCTCACAGCCGAGGGTCGCCGACGCTCGGCGAGCAGGTGCTGGGCGACGAGGCCCACGGCGGCGAAGACTGGTGGCGGCACGTGAGGCATGTCTCCACCGTAGCGCCGCCCAGCAGATCCGCATCCCCCGTTCTTGGGTAGATCCGCCGTACGGCGTGTGCCTAGTGCAGCAGCGCGCGCACGATGCGTTCGGCCACGTCAGGGTCGGGGTCGGCGCGTTCGAGGGTGTGCAGCACGAAGCCTCCGACGAGCGCGCGCACGAACTCCATCACCGGCAGGTCGGCGGGCAGCTGCCCGGCGGCGACGGCGGCCTCGATGCGGGTCGAGACGGTGGCGGTGATGCCGAGAGCATCGTTGAGCCGGGTGCCGATGTCGGGGTTCTCGCAGGCGGCGGCGACCAGCGAGCGGACGAGGCCCTCGTTGCCGGGCTGTGCGACCAGGTCGAGGAGGCTCTGCATCCAGGCGGTCAGGTCGGCGCGGATGTCTCCGGTGTCGGGCACGACCGGGTGGTCGGGCAGCAGCAGGTCTTCGATCAGCGCATCGGCGACGACCGCGCTCTTCGAGGACCACCATCGATAGATCGTCTGCTTGGAGACGCCCGCCTCGGCCGCGATGCCTTCGATGGTGAGATGGTCATAGCCCTTCTCCGCGAAGAGGCGCCCGCTCGCCTCGAGCACGGAGAGTCGAGCCTGCTCGCTGCGTACGGCACCTCGACGGCGCACCCCTGCTGACCCTGGCATGAACGGCATCTTAAACATCATCGCCGGAGCACGGGTGTGACGCATCACTCCCCCGCGAAACCTTGTCCAGCGGCGTACGGGTGATTAACTGGACGGACCGTTGCGAATTATCGAAAGGGATGCCGCCATGGCGGAGCTGCTGTATCGACTGGGCAAGACGGCCGCGCGCCGCGCCTGGCTCGTGATCCTTGCCTGGGTGCTCGCGCTGTCCGGCGCCGCCGGGGCGTACGTCGCCTGGTCGGGCGAGCTGACCACCAGCTTCGACATCCCGGGCCTGCCCTCGAGCGATGTGGTCGACGAGCTGCAGAAGGGGCTCCCCGATCTCGCGGGCGGCTCCGGCACGATCGTCTACCAGACCGAGGACGGCAGCCCCCTCAGCGCAGCCCAGAAGAAGGAGATCCGCGCGCAGATCGCGAGCGCGAAGGACCTCCCTGACGTCGCCACGGTCACCGACCCGTTCCAGACCGAGACCCAGCGCGAGGCGCAGGCCACGAAGGTCACCGAGGGTCAGGCGAAGATCGAGGCCGGCCAGAAGCAGCTCTCCGCCGCCCAGGCGAAGCTCGACAAGGCGCAGGCCGGCATCGACAAGGCACGCACCCAGGCGCTGGCCGCCGGGATGCCGACCACCCAGATCGATGCCCAGCAGGCCAAGCTCGACAAGCAGCAGGCCAAGCTCGACGAGAACGCCGCCGACCTGGAGGCCAACGCCAAGAAGGCCGAGAACGGCGCCGAGCTGCTCGAGCTCTCCGACGGCATCCGGATGGTCTCCGAGGACGGGTCGGCCGCCATGGTCAATGTCGCCTACTCGGTTGGCCGCCTCGACATGTCGGAGGAGACCAAGAAGGCGACGGTCGACCACTTCGCCGACGCGCCGGTCGACGGCGTCGAGGTGGGCGTCTCCTCCGACATCTCCCAGGAGGTGCCCAACCCGATGGGTCCGGGCGAGATCGTGGGCGTCGGCGTCGCCGCGATCGTCCTGCTGGTCATGCTCGGCACCATCATCGGCGCCGGCGTGCCGCTGGTCACCGCCCTGACCGGTGTCGGTATCGGCGCGCTCGGTGCGCTCTCCCTCTCCGGCGTCGTGCAGATGGCGTCGATGACCCCGATCCTGGGCCTGATGCTCGGCCTGGCCGTCGGCATCGACTACTCGCTGTTCATCCTCAACCGACACCGCAAGCAGCTCCTGCACGGCTCGGACGTCACCGAGTCGATCGCGCTCGCGACCGGCACCGCCGGCACCGCCGTGGTCTTCGCCGGATCCACCGTGATCGTCGCGCTGGTCGCGCTCAACATGACGGGCATCCCGTTCCTCGGCCTGATGGGGTCGGTCGGCGCGGCCTGCGTCGCGATCGCCGTGCTGGTCGCCATCACCCTGACCCCGGCCATCCTCAGCCTCGTCGGCGGCCGCATCGTCTCCAAGCGCGCTCGCGCGAAGGTCACCGAGCACGACGCCGCCGAGGCGAGCGCCAGGCCGATGCCCACCTGGCGCGCGCTGGTCACCGTGGTCGCGTCGGTCGTCGCGCTCCTCGCCCTCGCCATCCCGGCCCTCGACATGCGCCTCGGTCTCCCCGACGGCGGTTCGGAGCCGGAGGGTTCGCTGGCCAGAACCGCCTACACGATCACCGAGGACAGCTTCGGCGCGGGCGCCAACGGCCCGCTGCTGGTCGCCGCCGACCTGCCCGCCGGCCTCAGCGAGGGCGGCATCCAGCAGGCCCAGCTGAGCGTCGCGCAGACCCTGGCGGAGCTCGACGACGTACGCGCGGTCGCCCCCGCGGCGGTCTCCGAGGACGGTCGCACGGCCGCCTTCCAGGTGGTGCCCGAGGAGGGCCCCAACAGCGTCTCGACCAACAAGCTGGTGGGCGAGATCCGCGACCTGCCGCCGGTCAACGGCACGATCGACCTCGGCGTCGCCGGCGCGGCCGCTGTCGCGATCGACGTCTCGCAGGGCCTCAACGACGTGCTCCTCCCCTACCTCGGCGTCGTCGTCGGGCTCTCGCTGCTGATCCTGATCCTGGTCTTCCGCTCGATCCTGGTGCCGCTGATCGCGACCGGCGGCTTCGTGCTCTCGCTGCTGGCGACGTACGGCGTCGTGGTCGCGGTCTTCCAGAAGGGCATCGGCGCCGAGTGGATCGGGCTGGACAGCACCGGGCCCATCTTGAGCTTCCTGCCGATCCTGCTGGTCGGGATCCTCTTCGGCCTGGCGATGGACTACCAGCTGTTCCTGGCCTCCGGCATGCGGGAGGCGTACGTCCATGGCGACCCCGCCCGGGTCGCGGTCGCTCACGGGCTGCGTGCCGGCCGCTCCGTGGTCATCGCCGCGGGCCTGATCATGGTCTCCGTCTTCGGCGGCTTCATCTTCGCCGAGTCGGCGATGATCCGCTCGATGGGCTTCGGGCTCGCGCTCGGCGTGCTGCTCGACGCGTTCATCGTGCGGATGCTGCTGATGCCGGCGCTGATGCACCTGCTCGGCCGCTCGGCGTGGTGGCTGCCGAAGTGGCTCGACCGCATCCTGCCCAACGTCGACGTCGAGGGTGCCGCGCTCGAGCGTGCCCACGGCGCCGAGGCGCCCAGCGAGGCGACGGTCAAGCGCGAGAAGGTCGGCGTCTGAGTCGGGGCGTCACCACCGTCGGTGGTGGCCGATAGGGTCGTTCTCGTGAGTGAGGAAGTGACCGCGCGCAGCCCTGAGCTGACCGAGCCGACCCCGGAGCTGGATGTCCTGCGCCGAGTCTTCGGCTACGACGAGTTCCGCGGCGACCAGGCCGAGATCGTCGCGCACGTGGCCACCGGAGGCGACGCGCTCGTCCTGATGCCCACCGGTGGCGGGAAGTCGCTCTGCTATCAGATCCCGTCGCTGGTGCGCGCCGGCACCGGCGTGGTCATCTCGCCGCTGATCGCGCTGATGCAGGACCAGGTCGACGCGCTCTCCGCCCTCGGCGTACGGGCAGGGTTCCTCAACTCCACCCAGATGCCCCACGAGCGTCAGCAGATGGAGCAGGCGCTGCTCGCCGGCGAGCTCGACCTCCTCTACCTCGCCCCGGAGCGACTGCGGGTGCCGGAGACCGCGCGGCTGCTCGACCAGGCCAAGATCTCGCTGTTCGCGATCGACGAGGCCCACTGTGTCTCACAGTGGGGCCACGACTTCCGGCCCGACTACCTGCAGCTCTCCCATCTCCACGAGCGTTGGCCCGACGTGCCGCGGATCGCGCTGACCGCGACCGCCACCGCCGAGACCCGCCGCGAGATCGCCCAGCGGCTCGACCTCACCGAGGCCCGCCACTTCGTGGCCTCCTTCGACCGGCCCAACATCCAGTATCGGATCGCTCCGAAGGACAAGCCCGCCAAGCAGCTCCTCGACCTGATCCGCACCGAGCACCCCGGCGAGGCCGGGATCGTCTACTGCCTCTCCCGCAACTCGGTCGAGCGCACCGCGGCCTCCCTCGTCGGCCAGGGCGTCGACGCGCTCCCCTACCACGCCGGTCTCGACGCCCGCACCCGCGCGCAGAACCAGTCGAGGTTCCTGCGCGAGGACGGCGTCGTCATGGTCGCCACCATCGCCTTCGGGATGGGCATCGACAAGCCCGACGTACGCTTCGTGGCCCATCTCGACCTGCCCAAATCGGTCGAGGGCTACTACCAGGAGACCGGCCGGGCCGGCCGTGACGGACAGCCGTCGACCGCGTGGCTGGCCTACGGCCTGGCCGACGTCGTCCAGCAGCGGCAGATGATCGAGACCTCCGAGGGCGACCGGGCCCACAAGCACCGGCTCGGTCAGCATCTCAACGCGATGCTGGCGCTGTGCGAGACCGTCGACTGCCGCCGGGTGCAGCTGCTGCGCTACTTCGGCGAGAGCGCCGGCCCGTGCGGCAACTGCGACACCTGCCTGGCCACCCCGGAGTCGTGGGACGGCACCGTGCCCGCCCAGAAGGTGCTCTCCACCGTCATCCGGCTCGACCGCGAGCGCAACGGGCAACGCTTCGGCGCCGGCCAGATCGTCGACATCCTGCGCGGCAAGGAGACCGACAAGGTTCGCCAGTTCCGCCACGACGAGCTCTCCGTCTTCGGGATCGGCACCGATGTGGCCGAGGGCGACTGGCACAGCGTCATCCGGCAGCTGCTGGCCCGCGAGATGCTGGCCGTCGACAACCGCTACGGCGTCTTCTCCGTCACCGACGCCGCCGGCCCGGTGCTGCGCTCCGAGCAACAGCTGATGCTCCGCAAGGAGCCGCCGCGACAGGCTCGCCGCAGCTCGGGCGAACGCAGGCCGAAGACGGCCGCCGCCGACCTCTCACCGGAGGCCACCGAGGTCTACGAGCGCCTGCGCGCGTGGCGCGGCCAGGTCTCCAAGGAGCAGGGCGTGCCGGCGTACGTCGTCTTCCACGACGCCACGCTGCGCGAGATCGCCACCCGGCTGCCGGCCAGCAGGGACGAGCTCGGCATGATCAGCGGGATCGGCCAGGCGAAGCTGGAGAAGTACGCCGACGGGGTGCTCGCCGTCCTGTGACCGATCGCCGCACGGTCAGGCGGCGATGTCGTCGGTGCGCTCGTGCTCCATCGCGATCAGCTCCCGCTCCTCGGCGCGCTCTCGCTCGGCGCGCTCGCGGGCGATGGCGTCGGTGTCCCACCAGACCAGCAGGCGCAGCAGCAGGCCACCGGTGAGCAGCCCGGCGAAGAGGTCGCTGGCCCAGTGCCAGCCGAGGGTGTAGGAGACCGCGACCGCGTTGAGCGCGATCACCCCGACCCCGGCGGCGAGGAGCCGCACCAGAAGCCGCGAGGCGCCGGTGTAGCGGGCGATCAGGTAGACGACGGTGCCGTAGATCAGCACGGCCTCGGCCGCGTGCCCCGACGGGTAGCTGATCCCGTGCCAGCCGTCCTTCAGCAGGCCGCCGGCGAAGAACTCCGCGTCACGCTCGGTGGGAGCCGGGCGGGCGAGCAGCACCTTGAAGCCGCCGACGCCGATGTAGAAGGCGGCCTCCGCGGCGGCCGCGCAGATGATCGGGCGCCAGCTGCGGCGTCGGTAGGCGATCACCGCCGCCACGACGCCGAGCACGGGGAGGCAGACCGTCTGGCCGGCGATCGGGTCGAGCACGTTCTGCAGGATATGCTGCGCCTGCGGCGGCAGCATCCGCGCCCAGTATTCGTGACCGTGGGTGTCGAGCTCCTGCAGCGGCCCCGCCGCGAGAACAGTCAGGATCACCAGCGCCCCGCCGAGCGCCGAAACCGATATGAGCCTCCGAGTTTGGTTCACAGTCATACGACGCTAAATGGCCCAGCCCACGTATGTCCAAGTCAGGTTGCGTTGAGGTGGCCAGCGTCACATCGGTAGGGTCCGCCGGGATGAGCCCCGAGGTCTGGTACGTCAGCTATGGATCCAACATGTGCCGCGACCGCCTCGGCGCCTACCTCCTCGGCGGCCAGCCGGTCGGCGCCCGGCAGACCTACGCCGGGGCGCGCACACCGTCGATGCCCACAGCCGATGCCGCCGTCGACCTCCCCGGGCGGCTCTACTTCGCCGGTGAGTCGTCGACCTGGACCGGCGGGGTGGCGTTCTACGACCACGACGCGACCGGCTCGTGGACGGCCGCGCGGGCCTACCGGATCACCGCCGAGCAGTTCGCCGACGTCGCCGCCCAGGAGATGGACCGACTGCCCGCGCCCGGTGACCCGATCGAGCGGCTGGTCATCGACGGCCTGGAGAACGGCCGCCACGAGGCCGGGCCCGGACACTACGAGACATTGATCGAGGTCGGTCGCCGCGACGGCCTCCCCATGCTCACCTTCACCGCGCCCCACGGCTTCGACGCGGTGCCGCACACGCAGCCCGCCCCGGCGTACGTCGCGATGCTCGTGCGCGGTCTCCACGAGGCGCGCGGCTGGGATCGCGCCCGGGCCGAGGCCTACGTCCGAGAGCGCTGCGGCTGACGGGATAGCGTGCCGGCATGAGCATCGGACAGGCCGGCGAGCGCGAGCTGCTGGAGACCATGGTCGACATCCAGCGAGACCAGATCACCGGCATCCTCGAGGATCTCGACGACCAGGAGGCACGGAGGAAGCTGGTGCCGTCGCTGACCACGCCGTTGGGGCTGGTCAGGCACGCGACGTTCGTGGAGAAGGTGTGGTTCCACTCGCGGGTCGCAGGTGTGTCGCGGGCCGAGATCGGGCTGCCCGACACCGTCGAGGAGAGCTTCGTGCTCGACGCGGACGACACGATCGAGTCGATCCGCGCGGCCTTTGTGGCCGCCTGCGAGCGTTCGCGAGAGATCGCTGCCGGCCACGAGCTGGGCGAGGAGTTCGACTGGCGCGGGCAATCGGTGTCGCTGCGGTTCATCTACGCCCACATGATCCAGGAGCTCGCCCATCATGCGGGCCACGGCGACATCCTCGTCGAGCAGCTCCAGGCAGCCCGAAAGCCCTAGCCCTAGTCCTAGCCCAGCACCGTACGCGTGGTGGCGTCGTTGACCGGCCGCTTGCGGGAGAAGGCGCCGAGGTCGATCTTCAGACCGCTGTGCTCGCCGGTGTAGATCACCGGGTCGGTGTCGTGGTCGTGCCCGTCCTCGACGGCCGCGACGATGGCGGCGAGGAAGCGGCCGGCGATCGGGGCGTTCTTGAACTGGTTGCCGCTGGTGCCCATCGCGACGTAGAAGCCGTCGGCGTCGGTGCGGTCGTAGATCGGCGTCCAGTCGTCGGCGACGTCGTAGACGCCGACCACCCCGGCGGGCTGGTTGGGCACCCGCAGCTCGGGCAGGCGCCGGGCGGCGCGGGTGACCTGGGCGTCGTAGCGCTCCCGGGTGACGTGGGCGTCCACCTCGTCGGGCGAGTCGAGCCACTCGAAGGGGTCGCACTCGGGCTCGGTGCCGCCGACGACCCACGCGCCGGCAGGGCCGGGCCGCATGTAGGTCCCCAGGTCGATGTCGAAGACCGCGACGCCGGGCGCCTCGTCGGTGCCGTAGCCCGGCGGCTGGCTGACCTGGTGCACCTCCTGACGCAGCGGCCGCACCCCGATCGTGAACTCCTCCCCCACCCCGGCGAGGCGGTTGAAGCCTCCCGACCACGGTCCGGCGGCGTTGACGACCACCGGCGCCTCGGCGCTGCGTCCGTCGGCCAGACCCAGCCGCCAGATGTCGCGTACGCGGTCGGCGGAGACGACCTCGGCGCGGTAGACGGTGCGGGCGCCGCGGCGCCGAGCCGCCTCGGCGAGGTTGTCGGCGGCCAGCCGCGGGTCGTCCATGTAGCCGGCGTCGGGGGTGTAGATCGCCCCCAGCGACGCCGAGGTGTCCGCCCAGAACGCGTCGTCGGTGATCGGCTTGTTCGGCCAGTAGGAGCCCACGTCGACGTGCGGAAACCTCGCCGAGATCTCGTCGGGCCCGAGGTAGGTGAACGGCACCCCGGCTGCCGTCAGCCGCTCCAGGCTCGGTTCGAGCGGCACGATCGGCACGTCGAGGTGTAGGGCCCCGGTGCGGTGGAACCGCGCCAGCGCCACCTCGGCCGGGTCGAGGTCGAGATGCTCGGCCCACCGCTCCCACATGAACTTCGCCTCCCACGACGTCGCGACCGTGTCGTAGGTGGAGTAGAGGAAACGGATGACGGCACTCGAGGCGCTGGTCGAGCCGAAGCCAGCGCCGGCACCTTTGTCGAGCACGAGCACGTCGCGGCCACCACGAGCCAGCTCATACGCCACCGCGGAGCCGATCACTCCGGAGCCGACGACGATCGCGTCGGCGGTGAGGGTCTCGGACACAGGGCCTCCCAGGTCGATCGGGCTGGATTCGGGGATTCGGGGATTCGGGCTGGATTCTGACTAGATGTCGACGACGAGGTCGCCGAGCGGTGTCGAGCAGCACGGCAGGAACTTGCCCGCGGCGATCTCGCGCGGCCGGATCCCGCCGGCATGGTTCATGTCGACCTCGCCCGAGACGAGGGTCGACTTGCAGGTGCCGCACAGCCCCTGCGTACATGATGACGGCATCCGCACCCCCGCGGCCTTCGCGGCAGCCAGGACCGTCTCGCCGGGCGCGCAGTCGAGATCACGGCCGCTGCGCTGCAGCCGGACCCGGTACGCCGCCCCGGCCGCCCGCTCGGCGGCCGGCGACGCGGTGGGTGATGCCTCTCCGGCAGGCAGGTCGGCGATGGAGAAGCTCTCCTGGTGCCACCGCGTCTGCTCGCCGCCCAGCTCGTCGAAGGCCGACCGCGCCGCTCCCATGTAGCCCGCCGGGCCACAGCAGAAGACCTCGCGCCCGTGCAGGTCAGGCACCAGGTCGTCGAGCTGTGCGGCGCTCATCAGCCCGCGCGGACCGGTCCAGGAGTCATCGGCCTCGTCGACGACCCAGACGACCCTGACTCCGTCGCGAGACCCGGCGATGGCGTCGAGCTCGGCCCGCTCGATCAGGTCGGCCGGGCTGCGCGTGTGGTGCACGACGACCACGTCGAGCGGCTCGGCGAGATCGGTCAGGGTGCGCAGCGTGGAAAGGGTCGGGGTGATGCCGCTGCCGCCCGAGAGCAGCAGATAGGACGATGCCGGGTGCTCGCGCACGGAGAACCCGCCCATCGGCCCGCTCGCCCACAGCCGGTCGCCGACGGCCAGCCGGTCATGGAGCCAGCCCGACATCGGCCCGTCGGGTACCCGCTTGACGGTGATGGTGAGCAGGTGCGGGCGGGTCGGCGGCGAGGAGATCGTGTAGCAGCGCTCGACGGGCTCGCCCTCGATCGAGGCGCGCAACGTCAGATACTGCCCCGGCGCGAAGGCGAACGAGCCGCCGCCGACCGGCTCCAGGCTCACCTCGACGACGTCGTGGGTCACCCGGCGCACCCGGCGGCACCGCATCTCGCCCTCGAACGGACGCTCCTCGGGCAGGACCCCCGCCCCCAGCGGTGACGGGACCGCGTAGAGCGTCGGCGCCGGCGGCGCCACCACCTCGACTGGCCATGGCTCGGTCATCGGGCTCCACCTTTCTCCTGGGCTTCTGATCGGATCTGGGACTCGTACCAGCGCACGAAGTCGTCGACGTTGCGCTCCGCGTCGTTGTAGGGGCCGGGCACGTAGGCGGGGTCGGAGACGCCGAGCTGCGTGTTGCGTACGAACGTGGCGTCCTGCTCGTTGGTGGCCCGCCAGACCGCGGTGAGGGTCTCGAGGTCGTAGTCGACACCTTCGACCGCGTCCTCGTGCACGAGCCAGGTCGAACGGACCAGAGTGCGGTCGGGTGAGATCGGGGTGACCGCGAAGGTCACCACGTGGTCGGCGAGCAGATGGACCCACGCGTTGGGCTGGGAGTGGAAGGTGCAACGGCCCAGCTGCGGGTCGTCGAGGTCACCGAGGAGGCGGCCGACCAGCCGCGCTCCGTCGGCGCTGAACGACTCCCCCACCCCGTCGAGCGGCTCGCGCTGGATCCGGAAGCCGAGCGGACGGTCGACGAGATCCTCGATCAGCCGGTGCGGGATGCCGAGCTCGTCGCAGCGCCGCATCAGGTCGGCCTCGGCGAGGAGGTAGCGGTCGTGGTCCGGGCGAAGACGGTCGGGCACCTGGTCCTCACGCAAGCCCCAGGTCGGGAAGAAGGTGCAGGTCAGCTCCGGATGTCCGCCCTCGCAGTGATAGCACTCGCGGTTGTTCTCCATCACCAGCTTCCAGTTGGCCTCCTCGACCAGGTCGACCTGCGCGGCGACCTTGGCCCGGTCGAGCCGGTGCGGGGTGAGATAACCGCTGATCTGGTCGGCGACCAGGTCGATGTCGCCGTCGGGCTCGGCGGCCAGCGAGCAGAAGAGCAGCCCACCGACCTCGCGCAGCGCGACCGGTCTCAGCCCGAGGCAGGTGGTGTCGATCTCGGGTGAGAGCTGCGGGGCGTAGCGCAGCGAGCCGTCGGTGGCGTAGGTCCAGCTGTGGTAGCCGCACACGAGATTGCCCACGCTGCCGTTGCCCGACGTGACCAGCCGGGAGCCGCGGTGGCGGCAGACGTTGTGGAAGGCGCGCACCTGCTCGTCGTCGTCGCGGATCACCAGCACCGAGGAGCCAGCGACGTCGAAGGTGACGTAGTCGCCGGGCTCGGGCACCTCGGCGACCGTGCCGACGAAGAGCCAGCGGCGCCGCCACAGCAGCTCGACCTCGCTCGTGAAGACGTCGGGATCGGTGTAGAGGGCCCCCGGCAGCGAGCGGCCGGGCGTCCTGCCGTCGAGATGCGACAGGATCTTCGTACGCCGCCCGGCGGCTGGTTCGCCGAGGAGTTGCTCGGTCATCTTCGCTCCCATGGATCGGATCCTGATAGTCAGATACGGGATCGTTCGATACAGAACTATCTGGTGTCAGATGGTCAGACACAGCCGCAAGGCGTCGTAGACCGCGGCATGGACGTTCCGGCTGGCGACGGCGTCGCCGATCCGGAACAGCTGGTAGCCGCCCGCCGGGTTGCGGGTGACCGTCTGCTGCTCCCCGGAGAGCAGTGCCGCCTGGTCGACCTCGCCGAGGTTGACCGAGCCGGGGACGAGGTCGAGGTAGAGCTCGTCGTTGGGGGTGGTGCCGTGCTCGACGACGACATGGTCGACGTGTCGCTCGATCTCGGCATCGGCCGCATACTCGCTGGTCAGGGTGGCGACGAGCCGGTGTCCGGACCCCGGCTCGGCCCGGCGTACGGCGGCCAGCCGGCGGGCCACGGTCATGGTCACGCCGTGGCTGGCGAAGACCCGCAGGTAGGCCGGGCTGTTCATCGAACCGACCCCGATGCCGATGGTGCGCTCCGGCGTGACCAGCTCGACCTGTCCGCCCAGCGTGGCCAGCTGCTCGGCCGCGTCGAGTGCGGGCTCGGCTCCGCTGTCGTCGTAGACGAGCACGCTCCCGTTGCCGACGCTGAGCGTGCCGTCGAGCGCGTCCCAGGTGTCGTTGACGAGCTCGGCGCCGACCGGCACGCAGGAACGGTCGGGCACCCCGCCGGTGGCAACGACCACGACGTCGGGCCCGAGGCTACGAACGAGGTCGGCGTCGGCGTAGGTGCCGAACCGGAACTCGACACGGGCATGCTTGGCCTCGGCGACGCGCCAGTCGACGATGCCGATCAGGTCGCGGCGGTGACTGGTCGAGGAGGCCAGCAGGAGCTGGCCGCCGGGCCGGTCGGCGGCTTCGAGAACGGTGACGTGGTGACCGCGCTCACCGAGAACGCGGGCGGCCTCCAGACCCGCCGGGCCGGCACCGACGACCACCGCGGTCCGGGCCTTCGCGGCAGGCGGGGTCAGGTGCGGCAGCGACTGCTCCCTGCCGGTGGCGGGGTTGTGGATGCACTTGGCGTCCCCGGAGTCGTAGATCGCGTCGAGGCAGTAACTCGCCCCGACGCAGGGCCGGATCCGGTCCTCGTCGCCGCGCGCGACCTTGGCGACCAGGTGCGGGTCGGCGAGCTGGGGGCGGGTCATCCCGACGAGGTCGAGGAGCCCCTCGCGCACCGCATAGCGCGCGGTGGCGACGTCGTTGACCCGGGCGGCGTGCATCACGGGCACATCGACCCGGCGGCGTACCTCCCCGACGAAGTCGAGGAACGGGGCGCTCGGGGTGCCCATCGAGGGGATTGTCGCGGCCAGGCGGGCGTCGGTGTCGAGGCCACCCTTGATGACGGAGCAGAAGTCGACGCCCGCGGCGACGTATCGGCGCATCACCTGCTCGGTGTCGTCCAGGCCCAGGCCGGAGGGCAGGTCCTCGTCCATCGACATCCTCACCCCGACGATGAAGTCAGGACCGACGGCGGCCCGGATGGCGGCGAGCACGCGCAGCGGGAACGCGAGCCGGGCCTCCGGGTCGCTGCCGAAGGCGTCGGAGCGCAGGTTGGTCGCCGGCGAGACCCAGGCGTCGAACAGATGGCTGTAGGACTCGATCTCGATGCCGTCGAGCCCCGCCGCCTGACAGCGTGCGGCCGCCTCTGCGTAGTGGCGCACGATGCGGTCGACGTCCCAGGACTCGGCGATCTTCGGGAACGAGCGGTGCTGCGGCTCGCGCAGCCGCGAGGGGTAGACGAGCGGCAGCCAGTCGCCGGTGAAGTTGCTCGTACGCCGCCCCAGATGCGTGATCTGGCACATGACCGCGGCCCCGGCCTCGTGCACGTCGTCGGCCAGCCGCCGCAGCCAGGGCACGACCTCGTCGCGGTAGAGCAGCATGTTGCCGAAGGCCGGTGGACTGTCCGGCGAGACGACCGCGGAGCCACCGATCATGGTGAGGCCGACGCCGCCGCGCGCCTTCTCCAGGTGGTAGAGCCGGTAGCGGTCCTTGGGCATGCCGTCCTCGGTGTAGGCCGGCTCGTGGGAGGTGCTCACCACGCGGTTGCGCAGGGTGAGATCACGGAGCTCGAAGCTCGTCATGAGGGGATCTGACACGGGGGGCACACGACCAGCGTGGAGCCGCAGCACTGTTCAAGAAAAGCGCACGTTTGTATTCCTTACCGTGCAAATTCCTTGCACAATCTAGGAGTGATCGACCAGCGGCTCCATGTGCTCCGAGTGGTGGCCGAGCGCGGCACCGTCTCGGCCGCTGCCGCCGACCTCGGCTATACCCCCTCCGCCATCTCTCACCAGCTCCGCACGCTCGCCCACGACGTGGGCGCGACCCTGCTGGTTCCGGAGGGTCGCGGCGTACGCCTCACCGTCGCCGCGCTCACCCTGCTCGAGCGCACCCACGACCTGTTCAGCCAGTGGGAGGAGATCCGCGCCGACGTGCAGCAGGCCTCGGGCACCTCCCGCGGCTACCTGCGGATGGCCGGCTTCTCCACCGCCGCCTCGGCGCTCCTGCCTCCGGCCGCAGTGGCGGTGAGTCGCTCGTTCCCGCTGTCCACGATCAGGATCATCGAGGCCGACCCCGAGGTCTGCTTCGACATGCTGCTCGCCGACCAGGTCGACGTCGCCGTCGTGGTCAGCACCGCCAAGCTGCCGCCGACCTCCGACCCGCGGTTTCAGCAGGAGCGACTGATGGAGGACGCCCTCGACCTGCTGGTGCCTGCCGACAGCCCGCTCGCCACGCGCGCCCGGGTGCGGCTCGCCGACGCCGCCGAGGAGCACTGGATCATGGAGCATCCCGACCGCCCCTACCACCAGCTCGTGACCGCGGCCTGCGCCGCCGCCGGCTTCACTCCCGAGCACTCCCACGAGGTCGTCGAGTGGGACACCGGCGCCGCCCTGGTCTCCGCCGGCTTCGGCGTCGCGCTCGTGCCTCGGCTCGCCCGGATCCCCCACGCCGACGGGCTGGTGCGGATCCCGTTGCGCGGCGAGGCGAGCCCGGTGCGCCACGTACGCACGAGCGTACGCAGCGGCACCGCCGGCCAGGCCGAGATCGCCTGCGCGCTCACCGAGCTGCGCAACGTCGCAGCCTCCCTGGCCGAGATGGACGCGGGCTAGACGCGGGCTAGAGCTGCGTCGTCTCGCCTGCCAGAAATCGCTCGGCGCTCGACGGGACGTGCCGGAGAATGAGACGCGTGCCGTCCCTGAACCAGTTCGCCGCGTTCGCGCTGGCCTCCTTCATCTTCATCCAGGTGCCGGGCCCGAGCCTTCTCTTCGCCCTGGGCCGAGCGCTGACCGTCGGGCGCCGTGACGCGGTGCTGTCGGTGGGCGGCAACGCCACGGGCCAGCTCGGCCAGGTGGTCGCGGTCGCCATCGGCCTCGGCGCGCTCGTGGCGGCATCGGCGACGGCGTTCACGGTCGTGAAGCTCGTCGGCGCTGCGTACGTCGTCTATCTCGGCGTGCAGGCGATCCGTCACCGCGGCGACGCCCGCGCGGCTCTCGACGGCGGCGAGGTCGTGCGAGCGAGCGGCTGGGCCGCGATCCGCACCGGTCTCGTCGTGGGGGCGACGAACCCGAAGACGATCGTCTTCCACCTCGCCTTCCTGCCCCAGTTCATCGACCCCTCGGCCGCTGCGGGCCCGCAGATCCTGCTGCTGGGCGCGATCTTCTCGGCGATGGCCTTCGCCAGCGACTCGATCTGGGTGCTCGCGGCCAGCCGCGCCAAGGCCTGGTTCGCCCGCAAGCCGAAACGTCTCGACGGCCTCGGCGCAGGCGGCGGGGTGGTCATGATCGGCCTCGGCGCCACCCTGGCCACCGCCAGCCACAGCGCCTGACCCAGCCTTCACCCGGCCTTCGGAGGCTGACCGGTCGGGCTGCGCGACGGGTCTCAGCGCTCCAGCACACCCGCCATCCGCTCCAACAGCTCCCGCTCGCTGGGCGTGATCCGCGCCTGCCTGCGCAGAAGACCGTCCTTCACCGTCGTCGTCTCCGCAACCTGAGTGGCGACCGCTTGCACCCATGCCGCGTACGCCTCGAGATCGCTCTCCTCGCTCCGGCCCCGAAGCACGGCGACAGCGGCGGCGAAAGCCTCGACCGCACGATCGGCCTCGCCGGATGAGTCGGGATGGAGGAGGTCCGTGCCAGGCTCGTCGGTGCCGCTCACCGCCTTCCCGCGATCCCGCAGGGCGAGCGCGAGCGCACGGACGAGCTCGTTCTCGTCCTGCTGGGCAGCACGGAACACCATGGCCGACCGCGCGGCGGCCTTGAGGAACTGGCCGGTGCCGGGCCTGCCGTCGGCGACGATCATGGCCTTCTGCACGACTCCGGGAGCGTCCAGGAGCTGGGTGATCTCGGCGGCGCTGAAGTCGGAGAGGGAGGTCATGCACGCTTCTTTCTCGTTGAGTGGTGCGGCTCGCCTGGCCGGCCGGTCCAGCGCCGGATGCAGGTGCTTCAGGCGGCGAATGCCGCGGGCGTGACGCCGAGGATGCGGCGGAAGTGACGGGTGAGGTGGGCCTGGTCGTGGAACCCGGCCAGAGCGGCAGCCTCGGCGGGCCGGTTGCCGTCGACGAGCAGCCGACGGGCGAGGTCGACACGGCGGCCGACGAGATAGCGGTGCGGTGCGATGCCGTAGGTCTGCGAGAAGACGCGGACCAGATGGCTCGGATGGGTGTCGAGCTCTGCGGCCGCCGCGGCGATCGTGAACGACTCGGTCAGGCGGTCGTCGAGCAGCTCCCGCAGGCGTCGGGCCAGCGGAGCATCGCGCACCGACCGTGACGGGCGGCCCAGGTGGGCGCGGACGTGGCCGCGGACGGTGAGCATCCAGTGCTCGGCCGCCATCAGGTCCCCCGGCTCGCGCAGCGCGCCGTGCACCCTCTTGGCAGCGACGAGCGCAGCCGGGAGAGCCAGCGTCGGGCGGCGAGCAGCGAGGCCCTGGGCATCGGCCGGCAACCAGTCCGGCTCGAGGTAGAGCACCCGTTTGCGGTAGCCCTTCCCCTCGATCGCGGAGTGACCGTCGTGCGGGATCCCCGGGCGGCAGCAGGGTCAGCGCGCCCGGCACGGCATGGTGGTCACCCCGGTCCAGGCCGTAGGCGACGGCGCCGTCGTCGACGAGCATCACGGCCCAGTCGTCGTGGGTGTGCATCGGGTAGGCGTGGTCGAACCTCGCGTGGTAGACCTCGCGCAGCGAGGGCACCGCCGGGTGCCAGGCACGCACGTGATCGACCATGCAAGAAACGTACAAGACGGCGCACGGGCATCCGACCGAGACTCGAGGCATGACAACAGCACAGATGACCTCCGGAGAGCCCGCGACCGGGCCGCACTTCGACACGAAGGTCGTGGTCGTGCTCAACCACGACCTAGCCCCCTGGCAGGAGCTCAACGTGACCGCGTTCTTGATGTCCGGGATCGCGACCAGCGCCCCCGGCCTCGTCGGCGAGGTCTACCGCGACGGCGACGACACCGAGTATCTGCCGATGCTGCGTCAGCCGGTGATGGTGATGACCGGCGACTCAGCACTCCTGGCCAAGGCCCGCGGCAAGGCCTCCACCCGCGACGACGTCTCCCTCGCCGTCTACACCCGCGACCTGTTCACCACCAGCCACGACGAGGCCAACCGTGCCGCCGTCGCCGCGGTCGCCGCTGCCGACCTCGACCTCGTCGGGATCGCTCTGCGCGGCCCGCGCAACGCCGTGGACCGGATCGTCAAGGGCGCCGGTTTCCACGACTGAACGCGAGGTGCGGGCCGCGGCGTGGAGGCCGCGTGGGCGGCGATCGGGAATGGCGCGGGAATGGCGTCGTCGGCTCCGTCCGGGAGCAGTAGGCTCGAACGGAGGCCGAGGCGTCCTCGGCGTCGTCATGGTCCCTGGAGGAACCCATGCCCCTCGCCCGCGTCCACAATCTCTCGATCTCGCTCGACGGCTTCGCGACCGGCGAGCCCCAGTCGGCCGAGGCCCCGTTCGGCCATGCCGGCGAACGCCTCCACGAGTGGATGTTCGCCACCCGGTTCTGGGACTCCTCGGGATCCGCGGGCCTCGACGACGCCCTCGCCCAACGCCACGGCCAGGGCATCGGCGCCGAGATCATGGGCGCGAACAAGTTCGGGCCGCCGGGATGGCAGGACGACCCCGACTGGACGGGCTGGTGGGGCTCCAACCCGCCGTTCCGCTCACCGACGTTCGTCCTCACCCACCGACCTCGCCCACCGGTTGAGATGGAGGGCGGCACCACCTTCCACTTCCTCGACGTGCCCCCGGCCGAAGCGCTGGAGACCGCGTTCGAGGCGGCCGAGGGCCAGGACGTACGCATCGGCGGCGGCGCCACCGTGGTGCGCGACTTCGTCGCCGCCGGTCTCGTCGACCTCATGCACCTGGTGCAGGTGCCGATCGTCCTCGGGCGCGGCGTACGCATCTGGGACGGGCTGGAAGCCACCGAGGACGACTACGACATCGAGGCCGTATCCTCACCCAGCGGCGTCACCCACCTGACCTTCACCCGCAAACCGGAGGGATCCGTCCATGGCTGAACTGCTCGACGAAGGGCCGTTCTACCACGGGACGAAGGCCGACCTACGGGCCGGAGATCACCTCACCGCCGGGTTCCGGTCCAACTACCGGCCCGAGGTGGTCATGAACCACATCTACTTCACCGCACTGCCCGACGGCGCGGGTCTCGCCGCCGAGCTAGCCGCCGGCGACGCGGCGCCACGGGTCTACCTCGTCGAGCCGACCGGCGAGTTCGAGAACGACCCCAACGTCACCGACAAGAAGTTCCCCGGCAACCCCACCCGCTCCTACCGCAGCGCCGAACCGATCCGGATAGTCTCCGAGATGCTCGACTGGACGAGGCTGACCCCCGAGGCCCTCCAGGGGTGGCGCGACCGGCTCGCCGCGATGGGCGACGACGCCGAGATCATCAACTAGCCGGGGTCGCTAGACACGTCAGTGCCAGACAGGTCAGCGCAGACACGTCAGTGCCGCTCCTCGAGCCCGACCGCGTCACGCAGGGTGCGCACCGACTCGGCCAGGTCCTCGTCGTCGCGCGCCCGCGACTCCATCAGGTCGGAGAGGGCCGAGGCGATCACGTTGAGCTTCTCGTGGGAGGCCTCCTCCGAGCGTCGGCCGGCGTTCTGGAGCAGCACCAGCAACAGCAGCGAGAGCACCGAGGAGCCGGTGTGCAGGCCGAGCTCCCACTTCGTGCTCGAGGGCCAGAAGGGGAAGCTCGCCGCCCACAGCACCAGGACGACCACGATCACGTAGAAGAACGGGGCGTGGCTGACCACATGGGTGACCGCCTCCACGAAACGCTCGAACCAGTTGCGTCCGTCGCCTCGCCGGCGAGACTCCCTCGCCTTGTTCTCCATCGTCATGGGGTCACCGTAGCCCCGATCCGACGCGGTGATTCAGCCTTCGCGGATGGTCATCCGAGCGAGCTGGTCACCGTCGACGTCGAAGACGAACTTCGAGCGCCCGTTGGCGTGGGTGGAGCGCCAGTCACCGATGACCGTCACCCTGGTGCCGGCGACCTCGACCTCCTCGACGGCGAGGGTGCCCTGGGCGCCGATGAACTCGTTGTCGCTCCATCCCTTGATCTGCTCGCGACCGGTGAAGACACGGCCCCAGTCGTCGACGGCCCCACCGTCCGTGAACGCGTCGAGGAACGCGGCCTCGTCGTGGCGGTTGACGGCCTCGACGAAGGCGGCGACCGGCTCGGGGATCGTCTGCTCTGCCTTGTGCTCTGTCATCTGCTTCCTCTTTCTCAGCGAGTTTCTCAGCGAGTGGTGTAGCCGCCGTTGGCGAAGATCGTCTGGCCGGTGATCCACCAGCCCTCCGATGCCAGGAATCGTACGATCGGGGCGATGTCCTCGATCTGGGTCAGCTGGTCGCCCATGCCCTGCGACTTGTGGAACTCGACGCGTTCCGGAGTCTCCTGACCGTAGAAGAACGGGGTGTCCATCGGCCCGGGGGCGACGGCCGTGACGGAGATCCCGCGGGCGGCGTACTCCTTGGCCGCAGCGCGGGTGAAGTGCTCGACCGGGCTCTTGCCGCCCGCGTAGGTCGAGTAGCCATCGGTGAACGCGGCGAGCAGCGCGGTGACGATGGTGATGATCTTGCCGCCGTCGGCGAGGTGCTTGCCGGCCTCCTGGATGAAGAAGTACGCCGCCTTCGCGTTGATGTCGAACATCGAGTCGTACTCGTCCTCGGTGGTCTCGGCGATGGGCTTGCGCAGCACCTTGCCGACCGTGTTCACGGCGACGTCGATCGTGCCGAGCGCGGCCTCGGCATCGGCGAACAGGCGGGCCACGTTGGCCGGCACGGTCAGGTCGCCCTGCAGGACGACGGCCTTGCCTCCTGCCGCCTCGACGTCGGCAAGGGTGCTCTCGGCGTCGGCGCGGGTCGACTCGGAGTTGAAGTGGATGGCGACGTTCGCGCCCGACTCGGCCGCCTGCCGCGCGATCAGCCCGCCCAGATTCTTCGCTCCCCCGGCGATGAGGACGTTCTTGCCCGCGAGCGTGTGCTCCGTCATGGAGACCTCCTATATCGATGATACTGATCTATATATCTTTGCTACATCGGCTAATGTAGCACTATGACAGAGACGGCAACAAGCGATACACGGGTGCGGCTGATCGATGCAGCCGCCGACCTGATCGCGGCAGCTCCCGGCGAGGACTTCTCGCTGCGCGCGGTCTGCGACGCGGTCGGGGTCAAGATGCCCACGCTGTATCACTTCTTCGGCTCCAAGCAGGGCCTGATCGACGCCGTCGTCGAACGCGGCTTCGACCTCTACCTCGGCGAGAAGTCCGCGATGGAGGCGTCCGGCGACCCGATCCAGGACATCCGCGCGGGCTGGGACGCCCACGTCGCCTTCGGCCTGGCGAACCCGGGGTTCTACACCCTCATGTACGGCAAGGTACGCCCCGGCCACTCCCCCGAGGCGCAGTCGCGAGCGAGCGAGATCCTCCTCTCCCTCACGACACGAGCGGCCGATCACGGACGCCTCGCGGTGACCCCGGAGCAGGCTGCCGCCCACGTGCTCGTCGCCAACATCGGGGTCACTCTCCGACAGATCGTCATGGCAGCCGCCGACCCCGATCTCTCGGCCGCCGTGCGCGAGGGCACCCTCGCCGCCATCACCGGCACCGGCGCCCAGCCGCGCACCCCGCTCGCCGCCGCGATCGAGGTCGCGGCCGCCAACCCCGACGTCCTGGGCAAGGCCGAGACACAGCTCCTCGTCGAATGGCTGACCACGCTCGGCGAGGGCACGTCTTCGGCCGGTTAGCAAGTCGGGCCGACGCACTTTGAACCGGCCGAAACTGCTGGTTGACTGGCAAGATTCTCCCGTCCCGCGAGCCGATCCCGGTCATCTCGCCGACGAGCGAGAGGCCTGTTCAGATCAGCCGTTCAAGGGGACCCGGTGACCGAAGAGACCACTGCGCCGTACGCCGGCGCTGCCGTACGCGAGGATGCGATCGCCGAGGAGCAGGCCCATCTCGACGCGGCCCATGAGCGCCGGCACGAGATCGTCAGGGCTCTGGGCGCAGAGCTCTCGACCCCGGCGCAGGATGCGGTCGAGCAGGCTCGGCATCGGGGTCTGGCCCGGCACCGCACCGAGCTGCAGCGCGCCGAGGGCGGGCTGGTCTTCGGACGCCTCGACGCACTCGACGGCACCACCCGCAGGATCGGCCGCATCGGCGTCTCCGGCGCCACCGACGATGACGATCCGCTGGTGCTCGACTGGCGCGCGCAGGCCGCTCGCCCGTTCTACCTGGCCACCCCGGTCGAACCGCTCGGACAGGCCCACCGCCGCCACATCCGCGTCGAGGGCAGCACCGTCACGGGCGTCGACGACGAGCCGCTCGACGTGGCCAACGCGAGCGGCCTGGTCGGCGAGGGCGCCCTCTTCGCGGCTCTCGGGGAGCGGCGTACGGGCCAGATGACCACCGCCGCCGCGACCCTGCAGCGCGAGCAGGACAAGGTGGTGCGTGCCGAGGCGAAGGGACCGCTCGTGGTGCAGGGCGGCCCGGGCACGGGCAAGACCGTGGTGGCGCTCCACCGTGCCGCCTACCTGCTCTTCGCCAACCCGCAGCTCGCGGCCCAGGGGGTCTTGACGCTCGGCCCGTCGCGCAGGTTCCTGGACTACATCGCGCAGGTGCTCCCCGCCCTCGGTGAGACCGCGATCGTCGCGGCCACCCCCGACATCCTCGTGCCGGGCATCACCGTCACCGCCGAGGATCCGCGCGCGACCGAGGAGATCAAGGGGCGAGCGCTGTGGCAACCGGCGCTGACCCGCTACGTCGCCTCGCTCACGCCCGAGGCCACTGCGATCGAGCTCTTCTGGCAGGCGGAGCGATACGAGATCCCGGCCGCCACCGTCGGTCGCCTCATCGCCGCCGCGATCTCGGGACGCACCTATCACGGCGCGCGCGCCGTTTTCGCCGACCAGGTGCGTGAGCGACTCGTGCAGGCCATCGCCGACCGCAGCGAGGAGCTCTTCGCCCGCGTCGACGACGGTCTCGAAGACATCGTGCACCAGCGCGTCGACTTCCCCGAGGTCGCGGGCGGCGACGAAGGCAGCGAGGCCGACGGCGTGCTCACCGACGCCGAGCTCGACGCGCTGCGCGAGAAGATCGCCGACGACCCGCACGTGGCCGTGACCGTCGGCAGGGTCTGGCCGGTGCTCGACCCCGAGGAGGAGCTGCGACGCCTCCTGCACGACGACGCGGCGCTGCGCCAGTTCGCCCCCGAGCTGAGCGCTGCCGAGCGCGCGGCGGTCTCGGCCCAGCAGACAGGATGGGCGAGCGGCGACGTCGCGCTGCTCGACGCGATCTCCGACCTCCTCGGCGACACCGTCGTGCACCCGCCCGAGGAGGAGTTCCTCGCCGAGCGGGCAGCCGCGCGCCGCGACTGGGTCTACGGTCACGTGATCGTCGACGAGGCCCAGGAGCTCTCCGAGATGCAGTGGCACATGGTGGCCCGGCGTACGCCGCAGCTCTCGATCACCGCGGTCGGCGACATCGACCAGGCCGAGACCCCGCACCACCACACGACGTGGGCCCAGGCCGTCGGCGCGGTGTTCGGCTCACGCTGGACCCAGGCGGCGCTGACCATCGGCTATCGCACCCCGGCCGAGGTGATGGCACTGACCGCGCCGATCCTGAAGCGGGCCGGGAGCCTCAGCGAGCCACCGCGTGCCGTCCGGTTCTCGGGGTTCGAGCCGTGGGAGCTCGACGTCGACGAGGCTCACCTGGTGACGGAGACAGCGCGAGCGTTCCGCGAGCTGACCGACCGCTGGTCGGGCGGCACCGTCGGCGTCATCGCCGCCGCCGACCGGGTGCCCGTGCTCAGCGCCGCGCTGGAGAACGTGCCCGTGATCACCGCGACCCAGTCCAAGGGCCTGGAGTGGGACGCCACCCTCGTGATCGACCCGGACGGTATCGCCGCAGAGCCCCGCGGCTGGAACAGGCTCTACGTCGCACTCACCCGCTCGACCCAGGAGCTGGGCCGGATCAACATCGGCGCGGCGGGTCGGTGACGCTAGCCCGAGAGCCCGATCGCCGAGGTGACGGCGACGTAGACAGCAGTTCCCGCGAAGATGCTCAGCGTCATCCGGCCGCGCCACAGGTGCAGGCCGATCGTGACGGCGAGCGCGAGCACGGTGGGGCCGACGGAGGCCAGGGCGGCGAGGTCGGTGTCGTGCACGGTGTAGGCCGCGAGGATGACCATGACCCCGACGGGCATGCGGTCACCGACGTACGCCAGGAGCGTGCTGTGGCGCAGCGGGGCCAGCATCGCGAACGGGGCGGCGCGGAGCGCCCAGGTGACGGCCGCGGAGACCGCGATGCCGGACAGGACGTACCAGGGATCAAGCACGGCGGGACCTCCGGACCGAGACGAGGTAGGAGCAGACGATCGCGACGCCGAACATGCCCATGGCGATCAGCAGCATGTTGGCGGGCGAGATCAACGCCGCGACGATCGCGCAGGCGAGCGCGACGACCGAGACCGGCACCGACCTGCGCACCTTGTAGGCCTCGATCCCCAGCACCACGAACAACGCGGTGACGGCGAAGTCGAGGCCGACGACCTGCGGCGGGATGAGCGAGCCCAGCCCCGCGCCGATCGCCACACAGAGCACCCACGCGACGTGGAAGAACGCCTGGATGCTGATGATCCGTGCGCGCGACCAACCGGCCGAGTCGGGCGTCGCGGTGAGCGCGTACGCCTCGTCGGTCAGGGCGAAGGTGCTGTAGGCCCGCCACCAGCCGCCGCCCACCCGGTGCATCGGGAAGGTGATCGCGTAGAAGACGTGCCGGAAGTTCACCAGCAGCGTGCTGACGGCGATCTGTGCCAGCGGAGCGGTCGCGGCGAGCAGGCCGACCAGGAGGAACTCCATGGATCCGGCGAACACGACCGCCCCGAGCACCGGCGCCCACCACCAGGCGAGGCCGGACTGCACCACGAGCACCCCGAGCGCGAGCCCCAGCGGCACCACGGCGACGCACGCCGGCGCCACCGTCCGCCACCCGGCGGCGACCTCGGACCGGGCGTCCTCGCGCGCGCCGGCCACTTCTGCTGACTCCATCACCTGCATAGGGCAAGTCTAGGAAAGTCTGGACGCGATCGGGTTGCCGATCATGCCTGCTAGATTGAGGTTATGAGCAATGATCATTCGATCGACGAGCTAGACCGAGCAATCATTGCCGAGCTCGAGAACGACGCCCGGCTGAGCAACACCGAGCTGGCCCGAAGGGTCGGACTCACCCCCGCACCCTGCCTTCGACGGGTGCAGCGGCTCGAGCGCGACGGGGTGATCACCGGCTATCACGCACAGGTCGACCCGCGGAGCAGCGGCCGCGGCCTCGAGGTCGTCGTCGCCGTCGACATCGCCGTCAACGACGGCAGGACCATCGACGACTTCGAGACCGCCGTCGTCGCCATCCCCGAGGTCACCGAGATCCGCCGCATGCTCGGCCAGCCCGACTACTACCTGCGTGTGCAGGTCGCCGACCTCGATGCGTACGAGGCGCTGCTCGTCGGCACGATCTCGCGGCTGCCCGCGGTCAACCGGCTGCTGTCACACCAGACGATGCGGCAGATCAAGGGCTAGGCAGATCAAGGGCTAGGTTGCGTCCTTCGGCTGCGCGGGCACGGACACCGTGGTCGCTGCAGAATCCGGAACGATCGCGCTTGAGGCAGAGCAGGCCCAGCAGACGACGATCGTCGTCCACCACCGCAAGTCGGCGTAGTCGCGCCACAACCATGCGGTCACGGACCCTTCCGATCGGGTCGGACGGCGCCACGGTCCTTGCCTCGAGCGAGGCGATGCCCAACGCCGGCGACCGACTGGGGCGGTCGGCCGGAACGTCGTCCCTCACGACCGTACCGACCAGCCGACCGGCACGCGTCAGCAGCACCATGTGCACGTGCCGGTCCTCGAGCGCCTCGCGCACGGCAGCGGTGCTCGCATCGTGCGGGAGCGTCTTCGGGATGCTCACCATGACCTCGGCCGTGGTGAGGTCGGCCGGAAGCCGCTCGGCCCTCATCCTGCCTTCATCGCCTCGGGATGTGGGTCCACCGGTTCGATGCGGGCCGGCACGTTCTTGTGCCACGGGGTGAGGAAGAACTTGTCGCGGCGGGCGATGCCGGTCAGCTCGTTGGGCGGTGTCCCGACCATGCGCTCGGCACCGTCGCCGTCGGGGTGAGCCAGCCCGAAGCCGTTCGGCAGCGAGATGTGGCCCGCCTGCATGGTGTCGCTGATCTCCACGGTGGCGGCAGCCCGGCCCGCCTCCGTGACGATTCGTACGGCATCTCCGGAGCTCAGCCCGAGGTCGAGCGCGTCGTCGGCCGAGATGCGCAGGGCTCCCGACTTGTCGCGGCGGCGCCACTCCGGGTCGCGCATGATGACGTTGGCGGTGAACGCCCGACGCTCACCTGCCGACAGGGTGAGCGGGAACTCGGGGGTGGTGAAGCTCGGCTCCGTGCCGAGGAGGGAGGTCAGCTCGTCGGTGAGCATCGGGATGTGGGCGTGGATGCGCTTGTCGTCGTGGTGGATGTAGCCCCATGCGTCCTCGTAGCGGTCGTCGGTGATGGTGACTCCCTGCCGAGACTCCTGGATGGCCGCGAACAGCGACTCGCCGAGGTCGAACCCGCTGCCCTGGTGGCCGGCCCTGGCGACCGCGTCGGGGTAGCCGATCGCGCACAGATGTGCCATCCCCCACACCACTGCGAGCGACTCCTGGCCCTTCGGGAGCGTGGAGCCGAGGGTCTTGTACAGCAGGTACGGCAGGAGTCCCGCCAGCTCGGGGCGTGCGGCAAGGGTGGAGAAGAACGCCAGCGCGAAGGCCTTGCGTCCGACCCGGGCCACGGCCGCGAGCTGGTCCACGAGCTCCTTGTCGACCACACCAAGCTCATCGATGAGGGCGACGTAGATCTCCGGCTCGGGCCGGGTGCCGGCCAACCGCTCCATCAGGGGCGCACGTGCCTGATAGACGTTGTGCGGGAAGTGCAGGGTGAACAACGAGCCCTCCCACTTCTCGAACTGGCTGGTCGCCGGCAGGACGTAGTCGGCGCAGCGAGCCGTCTCCGTCATGGCGACGTCGACGACGACGGTGAGCTCGAGCTCCTCGAAGGCGGCGCGCATCTGCTGCGAGTCGGGCAGCGAGTGCACCGGGTTGGACGCGTCGACCCACATCGCCCGGAGCCGGTCGGGGTGATCGGTGAGGATCTCCTCGGTGATCGATGTCGCCTGCATCAGTCCCGCCACGATCGGCGCCCCCGTCACCGGCGTGGTCTCGGGTGCGTTGTGCATGTTCAGCGTGTTCGCGAAGTGACGCGCCAGCGGGACCGAGACCGCGTCGAAGAACGTGTCCAGGCCGAGGCCGGCCACCCCGTCTGCCACCCGCCGACCCGATGATCCCGCCACCGCACCGAGTGCCCGCCGCGTCAGAGGTGCCGTACGCCGCATCACCTGCTCACCGACCGCACGTCGCGAGCGCGCCAGCCGGCGCGGCCGCTCCGGCGGGATGTGGTGCCAGTACCCAGCGATCGGGAAAAGCCAGGAGTGCATGTGGACCCCGCCCGGCTTGGCGAAGTTTCCGGTCAGGATCCACTGGAGCTTGTTGAGGTAGGACACCAGCGTGCTGTTCGGGCCATGCTGAACACCGATGTCCTCGTACGTCGCGAGGCTGGTGGCTCGCGCCATCCGCCGTGCCGCGATGCGGATCAGGTCCTCGTCGATGCCACACTTCCGGCTGCAGTCGGCCACGTCGACCCGACCGAGGACGGCGAGGACATCCTCCGTGCCGGTCGTGTGCTCGCGCAGCCACGGCCGGTCGACGAGGTCCTCCTCGACGAGAGTGCCGAGGATGCCGGCAAGACACCACGCGTCCGTGCCCGGCCTGACCTGGAGGTGGATGTCAGCGATCTCTGCCGTCTCGGACCGGCGAGGGTCGATCACGATGAGCGCCCGCCCGGGGTCGCGGGCGATCTCGCGCAGCACCGTGCGGGCGTGGGCGACCCCGTGGCTCTGCCAGGGATTCTTGCCGACGAAGACGGCCACCTCGGAGTTCTCGTAGTCGCCGGTCGTGTGACTGCCATAGAGCTCGGAGTCGACCCAGCCCTCACCGACCTTCTCCTGCGCGAGCGCGTTGGAGTAGTAGACCCCTCCCAGCGCGTGGAGCAGGCTGCGCCCGTAGGCAGCTCCGAGGTGGTTCCCCTGCCCGCCACCGGCGTAGTAGAAGATCTTGTCGCCGCCGTGCTCATCACGGATGCGGCCGAGCTTGGTCGCGATCTCGGAGATCGCTGTGTTCCAGTCGATCTCCTCGTAGTCCCCCTGGGGCGTACGGCGCAGCGGACTGGTCAGGCGGTGCGGGTTGCTCTGGTACTTGTCCAGGCGCAACGGCTTCTCGCAGGTGTAGCCCTTGGAGCTCGGATGTTCCTTGTCGCCGCGGATCTTGACCAGGCTGCGCCCGTCGAGCCGCACCTCCAGGCCGCAGTTGCTCTCACACAGGATGCAGGCGGTCTTCTGCCATTCGCTCTCGGGTGTCGCCATCGTGCTGCCTCCACTGGTCGTCGGCGGGGTCATGATCCGAGACTATGGATTATGGTGGATTCCATAGTCTAGGTACTATGACACATCCCATACGAAAGGCGGGTCGATGAGCGAGCGGCGCGGAGGCACGAAGCAGCGGATGCTGGTCAGTGCCGTCACCCTGCTCCGCGAGCGCGGATCACGGGGCGTCACCATCGACGCCGTGCTCGCACACAGCGGCGCGCCGAGGGGCTCGGTCTACCACCACTTCCCCGGCGGCCGTGAGCAGCTCGTCGACGAGGCGGCCCGATTCGCGACCGACTTCATCTCGGGGATGATCACCGACCTGGCGGCCGAGCCCACGACCGCGCTCGACCGCTTCATCGACCTGTGGGCGCAGATGCTGGTCGACACCGACTACCGCGCCGGGTGCCCGGTCGTCGGCGTGGCGATCGCCGCAGAGTCCGACAGCGACCTCGCCTCGGACGCATTCGCCACCTGGTCCGGACAGCTCGCCGAGCACTACCGGGCCGACGGCCTGACCGAGTCAGCCGCGACCACCCTCGCCACCTCGACCATCGCCGCAGTCGAGGGCGCCATCATCCTCAGCCGAGCCGAGCGCTCGACGAAACCGCTGGACGACGTACGCCGCATGCTCCACGCCTACCACGGCGCACTGGCGAGCGGAGCCGAGTCATCGTCGTGACTCGGACCGAGCGACTCGTCAACGACTGAGCACCTGCCGCGTACGGTCGTCGGCGGGCACGAAGGTCTCCAGATGCAGGCCGTTGAGGGTGACGTCGGAGGCGCTCTCGATCTGGCTGGCGACGCTGAACAGGCGCAGCACCTGGTCGCCCACCTCGATCTCGAGCGGCACGACGGGATCGACCTGAGGCCGGGCCGTAGGTGCGTCACCGACCGGATAGGCGTCCACCTCGTCGCGGAGGGCGACCAGGTCGGGGTCGCCACCGGTGTGGGTGATGCGCCGGCCGAGCTGGTGGAGCAGGTGGGCGCGCCAGACGGGCAGGTTGCGGATGCTCGCGGCGAGCCCCAGCGGGTGCAGGCAGAGCCGGATGACGTTGAGCGGCGGCTCGAGCAGGCTGGGGTCGCAGCCGGTGAGCAGCGCGTCGACGGCCCGGTTGGCGTCGACGATGTCCCAGTGGTCGTCGAGGAGCAGCGCCGGGTAGGGCGCATGGGCGTCGAGCAGGCTGCGCAGGCCCGCCATCATCGGGGCGAGCGCCTCGTCGTCGGTGGTGCGGTGGGGATAGCGAGGAGCGAACCCGCCGGCGAGCAGGAGTCGGTTCTGCTCACCCATCGGCACCGCCATCACCTCGGCCAGCCGCACGATCATCTCCGGCGTCGGCCGGGAGCGTCCGTTCTCCACGTAGCTCACGTGCCGGGTGCTCACCTCGGCCTGGGTGGCGAGGGCGAGCTGGCTCAGCGCCCGCAGCTCGCGCCAGCGGCGCAGCTCGCTGCCGATCGACGGAGACGTCATGGTCGAGATCACGCTCCGAGGCTAGTCATGCGGGTTCCCGGCGGCCATGACCTCAGAGGTTATCGACCGGTGCGGCTCCCGGGAGCGAACCTTCTTCCACACGCCACACCGAGAGAAGGAAGATCACCATGAACGACATCGTCACCCGCTACCTCGACACCTGGAACGCCACCGACGAGGCGACCCTCACCGAGCTGCTGGCGAGCCACTGGTCGGAGAGCCCGGTCTACGTCGACCCGCTCGCCGACGCCGAGGGCCGCGAGGCGATCGGGGCAACCATCCAGGCCGTGCAGGCGCAGTTCCCCGGCTTCGTCTTCTCCCAGGTGGGCAGCGTCGACAGCCACCACCGGCAGACGCGTTTCCAGTGGGGTCTCGGCCCGGCCGGCGAGGAGCCGGTGGTCATCGGGTTCGACGTGGTCGTCGTCGACGCCGACGACCGCATCCAGGACGTACGCGGCTTCCTCGACAAGGTGCCCGCCTGACCGTTCTCTCCATGACCGGCGCCGGCTCGGCGGCGTGTCTCAGCCCTGGCGAACCGTCAGGGCCTGAGACATGCTGCCGAGGTGGCCGTGCTCGTCGTGGAGCACGCTGCTGGTGACCCCGAGACCGCTCGGGCCGAAGGAGACGGCGGCGTCGAAGCCGAGCCAGCCACCGGCGGGCTCGCGTGCGAGATGGGCGGTGAGGTCGAGGTTGGGGAAGGCGACCTCACGAGGGTCGGCCCGCACGGTCATCCCGTTGATGATGTCGAGCAGGCCGGCCGTGCGGGCGAGGGCGCTGACGGGCTCGTCGTCGAGGAGAGCCACGTCGGTGCGCGCCCAGACGACCGCCCGGCCGGGCTCGGCCTGGTCTCGACGCACCTGGGCCGAGGCGATGAAGCCGCCCGGCCACACGGTGGTCGGGTCCCAGGCGGGCACCGCGTCGGGAGCCGGGATCGCAGCGCTCCCGGTGCCGGCGATCGCCTCGGTGTCGCTGCGCTGCATCAGCCACGCTCGCAGCGTCACCACCGTGCGACCGGCATGGGTCAGCGTCGCCTCGACCAGCTCGATCGTCCGCCCCGGCCGCAGCACCCGCACCGAGGTCTCGACCTCCTCCATCGGCACCGTGCCCCAGATGTCGTAGGAGAGCCGGCCGACCGCGAGCCGGTCGTCGCGGCGTACGTCCCGGTCCTGCTCGACCACGTGCACCAGCAGCCCCAGCGCCGGGGCGATGTGCTGCTCGTCGGTGCTCCACGCGCCGCCGACGTGCTCGGTCGGGCGGAAGGACGCTGGTCCCGTGCGTCGGAAGTAGGCCACCGGGTCAGAGGTCGAAGCGGAATCCACGGTTCAGGTTCTACCTCATCCAGGTCGACAGATCCCGTCGAGGATGAACCCGGTTCGCCGGTCGTAGTCGGCCCGAGGAGGCCGGCCGCCGTGCTCGAGCGCGAGGGCGCCGTCGACGGTCAGCGCATGAAGATCGCCGGCGGTGACCTCGTCGGCGAGGACACCGGCGGCGCGCCCTTGCGCGACCAGCTCGGCATGGAAGGCCTCTCCCTCGCGACACAGATCCATGAGTGCCTCTGAGCCGGGGACCTGCCGCAGAAGGACACCGTTGACCGCCGGCGACCGGTATTGGAGATCTCGCAGGGCACCGACGTACGCACGGACCCGTCCGCGGGCGTCCGAGATGGTCCGGGCGTGGCCGATGATCTCCAACAGCTCCTTCGCGGCGACGTCGTCGATGACCGCATCGACCAGCCCCGCGCGCCCGCCGAACCGGTTGAAGATGGTCGCCTTGCTCACCTTCGCTGCCGCAGCCACGTCCTCGAGCGGCGCGGAGAGTCCACGGTCGGCGAACACCTCCGCTGCCGCCACCCGGATCCGGTCGACGTTGCGCCGCGCATCTGAGCGCAGCGTCGACGGTGCACCTGCGTCGGTCATCACTCACCCCCGGTTGCCAGACAACTTGACCAGTCAGGTCAAGTTCTTGCACCATGATAGCGGCAAGAAATTGACCCACCAGGTCAATTTAGGATTCACAGGCGGGAAGGACCCCATGATCATCGTGACCGGAGCGACCGGGACCCTCAACGGACTCACTGTCGAGCACCTCCTGCAGCGGATCCCGGCAGAACAGGTCGGCGTCAGCGTCCGCGACCCGTCTCGCGCGGTCCACCTCGCGCGCCGTGGCGTACGCGTGCGACAGGGAAGCTACGACGACCCGGCAGCCCTGCGGCATTCCTTCGCCGACGCAGAACAGGTGCTCCTGGTCTCCTCCAGCGACATCTCGGCCGACGTCGTCGCTCAGCACCGGAGGGCCATCGACGCCGCCGTCACCGCTGGTGCGCAGCGGATCCTCTACACCAGCACGTTCGGAGCAGGCCTCGACACTCCCTACCCTCCCCTGGCGATACACGCCGCCACCGAGCAGCACCTCGCCGACTCGGGCGTCCCGTGGACCGCTCTTCGCAACGGCTTCTACGGAGACCTGGGGCAGCTGCTCGGCCCATGGCAGAGCACGAGGACGGTCGCCAAGCCGGCCGACGGACCGTTCGCCTGGGTCGATCGTCACGACGCAGCCGAGGCTGCGGCCGCAGTGCTCACCGGCGATGTCACGTTCGACGGCCCCGTCGACCTGATCCCGCCTCAGCCGACCAGCCTGACCGCCTTCGCCGAAGCAGCCTCAGATCTCACCGGACAGCACATCGAGCGCACCGTCGTCGACGACGAGACATGGGTGGCCGACGAGGTCGCGGCCGGCATGCCCGAACCGGCCGCACGCTTCACGCTGTCGATGTTCCAGGCCACCCGGAGCGGACACTTCACCCACGGCGACTCGACGTTGACCCAGCTGCTCGGCCGCGAGCCCCACGACGCCCGAGCGCTGCTCGCCGAGCAGATCGGTCGGTGAGGCCCCCCGCCGCTAACGCGGCATGACTCCGAGCAGCGCAGCGGTGATGACGGTCCGCAACGTGTCAGGCAGGTCCAGATGGAGCGCCCGCAGATCGGGCTCGTCGGCGTAGGCGGCGGAGACGCTGGGTGGCGGCGGGTCGTACGCCGCCAGCGCACCCGCCGAGATCAGGCTCATCACACAAAAGGTCTCGGCGCCGTCGCCCGACTCGGGCAGATGGCGACGTACGAGCTCGACCATCATGGAGACCTTGGCCATCGCCGCGCGCTTGTGGCGCTTGACCATCTCGACCGAGATGTTGTGCTCGAGCACGCCGCCCTGGGCGCCGACGAGATCACAGAGCACCCGCCGCTCGGCCAACGACCGGCCGAGGATCTCGGCGAGCCGACCCGCCCGCACCTCGGGTGACGCAGCCGGGTCGATGCCTTTGTCGAGCTCCGCGGTCAGCTCGTCGAGCCAGGCGCCCAAGAAGTCATCGAGCAGCTCGAGCAGCACCGCCTCGCGCGACTCGAAGTAGCGCAGCACGTTGGACTTGGCCAGCCCCACGCGGCGACTCAGCTCGTTGAGGCTGACCTCGGCCACAGGCATCTCGTCGAGCATCGCCGCGGCCGTGTCCAGGATCGCCCGGCGGCGGATCTCACGCTGCTCGTCGCTTCGCGCTCGTTGGAAGGTCACCCCGTCACCGTACCTTAAAGACCGCCGGTCCCTTGACATCAGACCATCGGTCTCTTAAATTGGGAGCAGTAACAGACCGATGGTTCTTTAGGAGTGGACATGAGTGAGACCTGGACCGAGCAACACATCCCCGACCAGCAGGGCAGGGTCGCGGTCGTGACCGGCGCCAACACCGGACTCGGCTTCGAGACGGCCCGCATGCTCGCCGAGCACGGAGCCCACGTGGTGATGGCCGTACGCGACGCGGAGAAGGGCAAGCAGGCGGCCGCCCGCATCGACGGCGACGTCAGCGTGCAGGTGCTCGACCTGTCCTCCCTGGACTCGATCCGCTCCGCGGCGGCAGACCTGCGCGCCGGCCACCCCCGGATCGACCTCCTGATCAACAACGCCGGCGTGATGTACACCCCGAAGCAGACCACCGCCGACGGATTCGAGATGCAGTTCGGCACCAACCACCTCGGCCATTTCGCCTTCACCGGGCTGCTGCTCGACCAGCTCCTCCCGGTGCCCGGATCCCGGGTCGTCACGGTCAGCAGCGTCGGCCACCGCATCCGCGCCGACATCCACTTCGACGACCTGCAGTGGGAGCGTTCCTACGCTCCCGTCGCCGCGTACGGCCAGGCCAAGCTCGCCAACCTGATGTTCACCTACGAGCTCCAGCGCCGACTCGCGTCGCGCGGCACCACCATCGCGACGGCCGCGCACCCCGGCGTCTCCAACACCGAGCTCGCGCGCAACATGCCGGCCGCACTGCGCCTGCCCTTCACCTGGCTCGCGCCGCTTCTCACCCAGTCACCCGCGATGGGCGCACTCCCCACCCTCCGCGCCGCCACCGACCCCGCCGTCTTCGGCGGTCAGTACTACGGACCCAGCGGCACGGGCGAAGTCCGTGGCCATCCGGAGCTGGTGACCTCGAGCCCCGCCTCGCGCGACATCGCGACCCAGCAACGACTGTGGGCCGTCTCCGAGGAGCTCACCGGCGTACGTTTCCCGCTCGACGACTGAACTCCGTGACACCGATGTCCGCGTCCGGCCGGAGCGAGCCGGCCGCATGCCCCATCAACAGCTTGGGGTGATAGGACCAGGCGAACCAGGGAGCGACGGCGGAGGGGCCGAGCGCACGGTCGAGAACGAGACCGCCTGCGGTCAGCGCCAGTCCCAGCCCTCGTCTGTTGGCCGGGAAACGTCGGATGATGGCAGTGGAGAGCACCATGTAGCCGTACTGCGCCAACGCCCAGGTCGCCACATCGTCGCGCTCGCCGACGCGGCGGTCCGCCCAGGCCACCAGGAAGGGATGCCCGTGCAGAGCGGCGAACGTGAGGTGTTCCTTCTCCCCCTGGCCGGCGCGCTCGTACCATCGGACAGACGCGCGGGTGTTGTTCACATACGCACCTCCGACCAGGTCCGCGGCCATCGCAGCCATGACCATGGTCGAACCTCGACCCACACCTCCGCGCCTCGCCCAGACAGCGGCCCCGACCGTTCCGATGACCGCGGATCCCAGGGCGATCGTCGTATCCGCACGAGTGGCTTCGGGCCCCACCAGATTCGCCCAGCCGCGCCTGACGGATTCTGCCCAGATGCTCATCGATCGCCTCCAGAGACGTTGCAGATCGTCAGGGCTCGGGACATGCTCTGGACGGACAACCCCTCCGAACCCGCGGCTGAGGCCCGCACCCGACGTAACTAGAATCTACACACCCGAAGGAAGGCGGAGACGTGACCGCGATCGCTGACCATGACTCCTACATCGCCGCGGCGCCGGAGGCGTTCCGTCCGGTCCTCAACCGCATCCGGGACCTTCTGCGCGAGGCCCTACCCGACGCGGAGGAGATGATGGCCTACCAGATGCCGGGGTTCCGGATCGGCGACACCGTCGTCGCGAGCTACGCCGCGTTCAGCAAGCAGATCGGGCTCTACCTTCTCGCCCCCGCGATCTCAGCGCACGCCGAAGAGATCGCGGCCGCGGGCCTCAAGGCCAGCAAGACCGGCATCACCTTTCCACCGCGAAAGCCGATCCCGGACGATCTCGTCACCCGACTCGCCCACGCATCCAGCCGGCACGCCGACGACTGATGCCGCGACCCGTGCCTGCTTGAAGACGAGCAGGCGATGGTTGGCCGCATCCGATGCCACCCACCCGGACAAGCGCTGAGGAATGCAAAACCCTTAGGGAGGGGCCGGATCATACGTTTAAGCGGAACATCACAGGCGGAGGTCTGCCCGCATCGCTGGGTGTCCAGTCTCTTTGAACCCTGCCCGCTCGTACATTTCACGTCCGTCGACTGTGGCTAGCAATTCGGCTCGCTCCACCCCACTGGCCTGCGCCCACGCCATCACGGCGTCGAACGCGGCCCGTCCATGACCGCGCCCGCGCGCGTCGGGAGCGGTGCTGACGTTGCTCACCAGTATGTCGCTACCACGAGGGGCCGACGGAGAGGGAGCCGCATCACGGATCGTGCCCAGCGCGCACGAGACCACCCGACCGGCGACTTCCACAACGACGATCCGACAACGCGGATCGTCCAGCCTGTCGGCAAACCACGTACGCGCGTTGCGCTGCCACTCACTCGACTCAGCCAGAACGCTCATGGCAGCGAACATCTCAGCACGTAGCGAGACGACGGTGTCCAGATCTCGCTCTTCAGCTGTGCGGACGATTCGGTTCGAGCTCACGAGGCCTGACGGATCGGCTCGATCGCAGCGACCTGCCCGGCGACACGGTCCTGAGCAATCTCCAGGTCGTACCGCGTCTGCAGGTTGAGCCAGAACTGAGGGTCGATGCCGAAGTATCGCCCCAGACGCAACGCCGTGTCGGCAGTGATGGCGCGCTTGCCGTGGACGATCTCGTTGATCCGCCTTGGCGGCACACCGATCGACACCGCCAACTTGTTCTGCGTGATGCCGAACCCGGCGATGAAGTCCTCCATCAGGACCTCCCCCGGATGGATCGGCGGGTAGAGCTTCTCAGACATCATCCCTCCTCAGTGATAGTCCACGATCTCGACGTCTTCAGCGCCAGCACCTGTCCAACGGAAGCAGATCCGCCATTGGTCGTTGATGCGGATGCGGTGTTGTCCAGACCGGTCTCCCTTGAGCGCTTCCAGGCGATTGCCGGGCGGAACCCGCAGCGCCTCCAGCACCGTGGCAGCGTCCAGCAGGTGCAGCTTCCTGTTCGCTGTCTTGTGGATTCGCGGATCAAGTCGCTTCGCCGGTTCGCGACGCCATACGCGCTCGGTGTCGCGGTCAGCGAAGGATCTGATCACAAGGCCAGAATATAACGCAGAGCGTCAATAACGCTAGACGTTAAACCGGAACTCCACGACGTCACCGTCGGCCATGACGTAGTCCTTGCCCTCCATGCGCACCTTGCCGAGGTCGCGGGCCTTGTTGACGGAGCCGGCGGCGATGAGGTCGTCGTAGGAGACGATCTCGGCCTTGATGAAGCCCTTCTGGAAGTCGGTGTGGATGACACCGGCGGCCTCGGGGGCGGTGGCGCCCTGGGGGATCTCCCAGGCGCGGACCTCCTTGGGGCCGGCCGTCAGGTAGGTCTGCAGGCCGAGGGTGTCGAAGCCGACGCGGGCGAGGATGTCGAGGCCGGGCTCGTCGACGCCGGCGTCGGCGAGGAACTCGCGGGCCTCGTCCTCGTCGAGCTCGACGAGCTCGGCCTCGAACTTGGCGTCGAGGAAGATCGCCTCGGCGGGAGCGACCAGCTCGCGCATCTGCGTCTTCAGCGCCTCGTCGGCGAGCTCGTCGGAGTCGCAGTTGAACACGAAGATGTAGGGCTTGGCGGTGAGCAGCATCAGCTCGCGGATCAGCGCCCGGTCGATCGTGGTGGCGATGATCGGGGTGCCGGCCTCGAGGGCCTCCTTGACCTCCTGCGCGGCGGCGAGGTTGGCCTTGAGGTCGGGCTGCTTGCGCGACTCCTTCTCCAGCCGCGGGATCGCCTTCTCGACCGTCTCGAGGTCGGCGAGGATCAGCTCGGTCTGGATGGTGGAGATGTCGTTGGCCGGCTCGACCTCGCCGTCGACGTGAGTGACGTCGTCGTCGCGGAAGACGCGGGTGACCTGGCAGATCGCGTCGGACTCACGGATGTGGGAGAGGAACTTGTTGCCCAGACCCTCGCCCTGCGAGGCGCCGCGCACGATGCCGGCGATGTCGACGAACTGCACCGTGGCCGGCAGCAGCTTCTGGGATCCGTAGATCTTCGCCAGCTCCGGCAGCCTCTCGTCGGGGACCCCGACGACACCGACGTTGGGCTCGATCGTGGCGAACGGGTAGTTCGCCGCGAGAACGTCATTCTTGGTCAGTGCGTTGAAGAGGGTCGACTTGCCCGCGTTGGGAAGTCCCACGATGCCGATGGTGAGTGCCACGATCGACAATCCTAGAGTCGTACGCCGCCATCCCCCGAAACGCGGACGGATCTGCGCCGGGCCAGGCAGACTCCGGGTTGTGAGCGAACTTCCCGACACCGATCTTCCCGGCACCGGTCTCCCGGCAGGATTCCGCTTCGGCGCCAGCACGGCCGCCTATCAGATCGAGGGGGCGGCCGACGAGGACGGTCGTGGGCCGTCGGTGTGGGACACGTTCTGCGCCGAACTCGGCCGGATCATCGACCACAGCAGCGGCGCCGTGGCCTGCGACCACTACCACCGGCTCGAGGACGACATCGCGCTCATGGCGCGGCTCGGGCTCGATGCGTACCGCTTCTCGATCTCGTGGTCGCGAGTGCTGCCCACCGGCGCGGGCGAGATCAACCAGCAGGGCCTCGACTTCTACGACCGGCTCGTCGACGGGCTGCTCGAGCGCGGCATCGAGCCGATGGCGACCCTGTTCCACTGGGACACGCCGCAGGCGCTGCAGGACGCTCACGGAGGCTGGCTGGGCCGCGAGACGGCGCAGGGGTTCGGGGACTACGCAGCCGTGGTGGCCGAACGCCTGGCCGACCGCGTCGCCCACTGGTGCCCGGTCAACGAACCCAACGTGGTGACGGTCTTCGGCCACGCGCTCGGCATCCACGCCCCGGGCCAGAGCCTGGTCTTCGATGCGCTGCCGGCTGGTCATCATCTGCTGCTCGGCCACGGCCTGGCCGTGCAGGCGCTGCGCGCCGCGGGCGCGACCAGCATCGGCACCGCGACCAACCACATGCCGGTGTGGCCGGCGACCTCGGCGGAGGAAGACGTCGCGACCGCGGGGCTGCTGGACACGCTGTGGAACCACTCGTTCGCCGACCCGATCCTGCTCGGCCGCTATCCCGACGACCTGGCGCCGCTGTTCCCGGCCCAGGACGGCGACCTCGAGACGATCAGCGCCCCGCTCGACTTCTACGGGCTCAACTACTACAACCCGACCGCCGCGGCCGCCGCACCCGAGGGCGCGGCGAACCCGATCGAGCAGCCCCCGATCACCGGCTACCCGACCACCGACTTCGGCTGGCCGGTCGTTACCGACGGCCTCCACGAGCTGCTCACCGCGCTCCACCGGCGCTATCCGGAGCACCCGCCGTTCGTCATCACCGAGAACGGCGCCTCCTACAACACCTCCCCTGACGGCGACGGCGACGGCGACCGCATCGCCTACCTCGACCTCCACCTGCGCCAGATCGAGCGCGCGGTCGCCGACGGCATCGACGTCACCGGCTACTGCTGCTGGTCGCTGATGGACAACTTCGAGTGGGCCGAGGGCTACACCCAGCGGTTCGGACTGGTGCACGTCGACTACGACACCCTCGTCCGCACCCCGCGGGAGTCGTTCGACTGGTATGCCGCCGTAATCGCCGGGCACAAGATCCGACGGTAAAGACCGCGCACCCTCTAGGCTCGCGCCCGTGAGCGACCCCGACACTCCGCAGCGACTTCGCGAACCCGCCCATCAGGTCTCCGAGCGAGCACCGGCCTACTGGCGTGTGGAGGAGGCGATCGGCGCCGTCATCTGGCTGGCGCTCGCCGTCGGCGCGGTGGTCGCGGCGATCCTGATCCCCGAAGGTTTCTGGACCTGGATCCTCTGGATCGCGGCCGTCTTCTTCGTCCTGGCCCCCGTGCCGGGCCTGACCTTCGTGCCCACGATCCGCTTCCGGATCCACCGGTGGGAGATCAGCGACATCGCCGTCCACGTACGCCACGGGTGGCTGACCGTCGTCGACGAGATCGTGCCGCTCTCCCGGGTGCAGACGGTCGACTCGACCCAGGGGCCGCTGATGCGGCACTTCGGGCTGCGTACGGTCACGGTGTCGACGGCCTCCTCGGCAGGCACCGTGGAGATCGCGTGCCTCGACGACGCGCTCGCGCTCGAGGTGGTCGCGAAGCTGGTGGCGATCACCGCCGCGACTCCCGAGGATGCGACGTGAGCGGCACTGAGGAACCCGGGCTCCCCGAGATCCCCGAAGCTCCCGGTCCCTCCGACCCTCCCGGCCCTCCCGCCCCTCCCGACACGGAGTGGCAGCGGCTGGCCGGGTGGACCGCCGTCGTCAGCCCGATCTCGACGCTGCGCCAGGCGATCATCCCCGCCGCCGTCGGTGCGTTCGGTGCCGGGCAGGCCAGCGTGTTCATCGGTCTCGCGGTCGCGGTCGGCATCGCCGTCGTCGCGGCCGTCGTCGGCCTGATCCCCTGGCTGACCACGACCTATCGCGTCACCTCGAGCCATCTGGAGGTACGCCGCGGCCTCCTCAACCGCACCACGCTGACCGCGCGCCTCGACCGGGTGCGCAGCGTCGACCTCAGCTCCACACTCGTCCACCGCGTGCTGGGCGTCACCAAGGTCAACGTCGGCACCGGGGTCGATGAAGGCCAGATCACCCTCGACTCGCTCGACAAGGAGGCCGCCGCCCGGCTGCGGCGCGAACTGCTGCACGCAGCGCCGACCCCCACCGCTCCGTCGGCGGCTTCGACCCCGTCCGCAGAGGCTCCGACCGAGCCCGCCGCCGACGGCGAAGCCCCGGTCGCCCCGACCGCCGGCGCCCCCGAGGGCGAGGTCATCGCCAAGCTCGACTGGTCCTGGATCAAGTACGCCCCGCTCAACCTGAAGAACCTGGCGATCGCGCTCGGTGGTCTCGCGGCCCTCTTCGGCGCCCTCTCCGACGCCATCCCGTGGGAGAAGATCGGCCTCCGCATCCACGACGGGGAGATCAACGGGCGCCCGATCGACTCGATCCTCCACATGCTGCTGATCGCGATCCCCATCGCTCTGGTCGTCGCGGTGCTGGTGTGGGCGGTCGGCTCGTGCGTGGGCTACGCCGTGCGCTGGTGGGACCTGCAGCTCGTGCGTGAGCAGGGGCGCGAGGGCACGACGCTGCGACGCAGCTTCGGACTGACCAGCACCCGCGCAACGACCGTCGAGGAGGCCAAGGTGCGGGGCGCCACCTCCACGATCGGCCCGCTGATCGCGCTGGCGGGCGGTGCCGACCTCAACCTGCTCACCACCGGGCTCGACGACAACTCCCCCGCCGTGCTGCCGACGGCACCAGAGGCCGTGGTCTCCGCCGTCGGCAGGGACATCCTCCGCGAGGACGCCTTCTCGGCACCGCTGACCGGCCACGGTCCACGCCCACGACGGCGCTACTGGTTCCGCGCGGTGGTCGCCACCGCGGTCTGGACCGCCATCGCCATGGTGCCGACCGTGCTGATCGGCGTCTTCGGCGACACCTGGGTCTGGTGGATCCCGGTCGTCATGCTGGTGGTCTCGCTCGCCCTGACCTTCCTCGGTGCCGAGCTGCGCCACCGTCACCTGGGACACGCGCTCACCGAGCGCTACCTGGTGGTGCGCTCGGGCTCCTACACCGCCGCGCGCACGGCGCTGCAGACCGACGGCATCATCGGCTGGCGGGTCAAGCAGACGATCTTCGACCGTCGCATCGGCCTCGCCCAGCTCACCGCGATGACCGCCGCCGGCCACGAGTACGTCGCCGTGCCGGACGTGCCGCTCGAGACGGCCGTCGCGCTGGCGGCGGCCGCCACGCCGCGTACGGTCTCGGGGTTCGTCGCGGGCTGAACCTCAGCGCGAGAGGGCGCCGACCCGCCCGCCCGCGCCCGCGGCCCAGCAGCTGCCGTGCACGCAGTCGATGACGTGGAAGCGGGTCTGGGCGGCACCGAAGGGTGCCCAGGTGCGGCCGTTGTCGTGGGTGATGTCGCTGCCGTTGGGGCCGACGGCGATCGCGGTGCGGCCGCGGACCCAGGCGACGGCTTCACGGAATCCGCCCAGGTCAGAGGTGGAGTTGGTCCACGTGTGGCCGCCATCGGCGGAGTAGGCGGCGCGGTCGACGCCGTCGTCCTCGAGGCCGAAGTCGCCACCGACCGCGATCCCCTGGACCGGGTTGCGGAAGCCAAGCCCGAAGACGCCGCCGGCCTCGCCGGGCGCGATCGTGGAGTCGGCCGACGACCAGGTGCGGCCGCCGTCGTGGGTGGCGTAGACGTTGGCGGCGGTGCCTCCGCCGCCGAGCCAGGCGCTGCGGGCACCCGAGGTGACCAGGCACGACCCGCTGGCGGAGAAGGCGACCTCACCGGGCGCCTCCAGGCCGCGGGTGTCGGCGACGTGCCAGCTGTCGCCACCGTCGTCGGTGGCGATGATGCGCCACTCGCCGTCGACCGGGTCGCTCATCGCGATCCCGCGCTCGCCGCCGGGCCAGAAGTCGACGCAGTTGTAGAACGCCGCGGGCTCCGTGGAGCGGAACGTCTCGGTCCAGGTCGCGCCACCGTCGTCGGTCTTGTAGATCCGGCTCGCCTCGCCCTCGCCGATCGAGAGCACCACGGCCTCCTCGGCCGAGCGCGCCTCGACGTCGCGGAAGAGCAGCTCCTCGGATCCGGGCGGCGAGACGTCCTGCCAGGAGGCACCGGCGTCGGTCGTACGGAAGATCCCGCCGCCGTCGCCACCGACCCATGCGGTCGTGGCATCGACCGCGTCCAGCGCCCGGAAGCCCTGCTCGGTGTCGACGTCGACCGGCGTCCAGTCGTACGCCGCTCCTGCCTGCGCCGCAGGCGTGAACGAGAGCGTGGTGAGAGTGAGAGCGGCCGCCGCGACGGCTCCGACAACGATGCGCACGAGGTCACTGTGGCCCTGGCGGGGGGCGTGCTGTCCACCGGTTCCGCGTTTTCCTTCCGCGACCGATGGGTAACCCCTAGAGTGAATCGCCGTCCCACATACCCGTGGGGACACACCGGGGAGGTTGTCATGGTCGCAGTCACGCTCACCACAGGCAGGAAGCTCGCTGTCGCGGCAGCGAGCCTGGCGGTCGCAGCGACGGTCGCGGTGCCCCTCACCGGGAGCCAGGCGGCCGCGGGCCCGGCCGGCTCGGTGGTGGCCAAGAACCCGAACCAGCACGGCCAGATCACCTCGCTGATGCGACACATGTCGCTCGAGCAGAAGGTCGGCCAGCTCTTCGTGATCGAGGTCTACGGGCGCGACGCCAACAACGTCAGCGATGCCGCGAAGGCAGGCAACCAGAAGCTCTACGGCGTCGATACCCCGGCGCAGGCGATCGACAAGTACCAGCCCGGCGGGGTCATCTACTTCACCACCCGCGGCCCGGACAACATCGGCGACCCGGCCCAGGTCGCCACCCTCTCCAACGGCCTCCAGGACGCCGCGCTCGAGCAGCGTCCCAAGATCCCGCTCAACATCGCCGTCGACCAGGAGGGCGGCGCGCTCGTGGCCCGCTTCGGGCCCGCGAGCCGCGCGACCCAGATGCCCGGCCAGATGGCGCTGGGAGCCGACGGCTCGACCGCCGACGCCGCCCGCTCCGCCGAGGTGATCGGCTCCGAGCTCGACGCCGTCGGCATCACCCAGGACTACGCGCCCGTGGCCGACGTCAACCTCAACCCGAACAACCCGGTGATCGGGATCCGCTCGGCCGGTGCCGACTCCGCGGCGGTCTCCGACATCGTCGCCGCCGAGGTCGGCGGGTTCGACGACGGTGGCATCTCCTCGATCGCCAAGCACTTCCCCGGCCACGGCGACACCGGCACCGACAGCCATTACGGCCTGCCCGAGGTGACCCACACCCGCGAGCAGCTCGAGCAGATCGACCTGCCGCCGTTCAGGGCAGCGATCGACGCCGGCATCGACGCGATCATGACCGCCCATGTGACCGTGCCCGCGATCGACCCCAGCGGCGAGCCGGCGACCATGTCGGAGCCGATCCTCACCGGTCTGCTGCGCGAGGAGCTCGGCTTCGACGGCCTGATCGTGACCGACGCGCTCGACATGCAGGGCGCCTCGGCGACCTACCCGCCCGACGTCGCTCCGGTGGAGGCGTTCACCGCCGGCGCCGACCAGCTGCTCATCCCGCCGGAGATGGACACCGCGTACGCCTCGGTCCTCGAGGCCGTCAAGGACGGCACCATCTCCCGCAAGCGGCTCGACGCGTCGGTCTACCGGATCATCAAGCACAAGCTCGACAACGAGATCTTCAAGGATCCCTACGTCAACCCGGCCACCGCTCCGGCCGTCTTCGACAACCCGCAGCACAAGGCCGATGCCCAGGAGATCACCGACCGCACCACCACGCTGGTCAAGAACGACGACGATCTGCTCCCGCTGACGCCCGGCGCCGCGAACGTGCTGGTCGCGGGTTGGGGTGCCGGCACCACCGCAGGCATCGCCGCCGGTCTCCAGAAGCGTGGCGCGACCACCCAGGTGCTCGAGTCGGGCACCACCCCCACCGATGCCGAGATCGATGCCGCGGTGCAGGCCGCCGAGGGCAAGGACCTCGTCGTCGTGCCGACCAACAACGCCTGGCAGGTCGACGCGGCCACCGGCGAGCCGACCGCGGGGGCCGTTGCCCAGACCAAGCTGGTCAAGGCGCTGCTCGCCACCGACACCCCTGTCGTGGTGGCCGCGATGCGCAACCCCTACGACGTCGCCTCGTTCCCCGAGGCCGCGACGGTGCTCGACACCTACGGCTACACCTCCCACCAGCTGGAGTCGCTGGTCAAGGTGCTCTACGGCGAGGTGAACCCGAGCGGCAAGCTGCCGGTCGAGATCCCCGACCTCTACCCGCTCGGCCACGGGCTCTCCTACTAGGTCGCAGGCTCAGGGCGCCGGCCAGATCACCTTGCCGTCCTCGCCGACCACCGCGTCGGCGTAGGACGTGTCGAACCACGACGCCGCCTGCTCCGGCGTGACCTTCTGCCCGGCGTACGTCGAGACGACCCCGGCGAGGGCGGCGACGTTGTCGGGGTCGACCGACCCGAACTTCCCCGGCAGCGGGTTGTCGGCGCCGACCTCGACCTCGGTGCGCCAGATGGCGGTCTCGTGCTTCTCGTCGGACTCGGCTCCGGCGCGGTCGTGCTGGAGGTCGATGCACTCCTCGACGTGCTCGTCGGCAGCGCAGTAGCGGTAGGCCTTGAAGACGGCGCGCAGGAAGTCCTGCACGGCGGTGGGGTGCTTCTTCGCCCACGCCGGGTTGACCGAGTGGGCGCCGAGCGAGCCCGGCACGTCGAAGTCGGTCGGCTCCCAGACCTTCACGTCCTCACCGGCCTCCTCGAGCTGGTTTGGCTCGTTGGAGACGAACCCGACCAGCGCGTCGACCTGGCCGCGGGGCAGCACGCCGGGGTCGTAGCCGACCTTGACCTGCTTGACCTTCTTCATGTCGACACCGGCCTCGGCGAGCATCGCCTGCACACCGACGGGCACCCACCCCTTGTGGCCGAGCGTCTTGCCCTCGAGATCCTTGAGGTCGGTGATGTCGGTGCCGGTCATCAGCACGTCGAGGCCGGCGTTGGAGTAGGACGAGACACCGAGCACGTCGAGCCCGCTGGCGTTCGACGTCATGATGTCCTGCTCCGAGAGCGGCCCGACCTGCACCTTCCCGGCGGCGATCAGCTTGGCGTTCTGGGAGACGTCGCCCGACCCGGGCTGGAGCTCGACGTCGAGGCACAGGTCGTTGAAGTAGCCCAGCTGGTCAGCGGCGATGACCTCCAGGATCGAGGCGGACGCCTGCCAGTAATAGCCCGACATGTAGGTGATCTTCCCGGCGTCCTGGTTCTTCTCGCAGCGGCCGGCCGAGGCGGCGCTGCCCTTCTCCCCGGGCTCGTCCGAGGACCCGCAGGCGGCCAGCGCGACGAGGAGGACCGTCGAGGTGAGGACAGCAGTGATCGCGCGCAGGCGAGGCATCGAGAGCTCCTTGGGAATCAAGACTGGTGCCAGTGGAGGACCCGGCGCTCGGCGAGCGTCACGAGCCAGAACAGCAGCGACCCGAGCGCCGCGAGGACGAAGATCGCTGCCCACACCGTAGCCAGTCTGTTCTGCGAGCTGGCCACCTGTATCACGCTGCCGAGCCCGTCGGCCGAGCCCGCGGCGGAGAGCTCGGCGACCACGGCCCCGATCATCGAGAGCGGGAAGACGATCCGCAGCGAGGCGAAGACGTAGGGCAGCGATGCCGGCACGCGCAGGTGGCGCAGCACCTCGAACCGGCTCGCGGCCACCGTGCGATAGACCTGCAGCACCGGGCCCGGCACCGTACGCAGGCCGGCGGCCACGTTGATCAGGATCGGGAAGAAGCAGACCAGCGCGGTCAGCACCACCTTCGGCGCCATCCCGAAGCCGAGCGCGACCACGAGAAGCGGCGCGATCGCCACCAGCGGGGTCACCGAGAGCACCACGGCCACCGGCATCACCGCACGCCGCACCACGCCGATCTCGCTCACCACGACGGCGAGCAGGAACGCCGCCACGAACCCGATCCCCAGCCCCACCAGCGCCTCGCTCAGCGTGACGAGCGTGTTGGAGACGAAGTAGGCCGGGTCGTCGCTCAGCACGGCCGCGATCTCGCCGAGCGGCACGAACAGGTAGGGCATCTGCCGCGCGCCGACCTCCCAGGCGAACCCGAGCACCACCAGCAGGAGCACGAACGGGAGCCAGTAGGCCGGGCGGAGCACCCGCCGCCTCACCGCACGACCCCGCTGTGGCTGAACGCGTCGCGCAGGCTCTCGCGCAGCGCGAGCTCGTAGGCGTGGAACTCCGGCGAGGTGATGACCTCCTGGTGACGCGGGCGGGGCAGGTCGATGTCGATGACCTCGGTGATCCGGCCCGGACGCGGCGCCATCACCACCACCTTGTCGGACAGCCTGACGGCCTCGGAGATCGAGTGGGTGACGAAGACGACCGTCGCACGGGTCTGCTCCCACAGCTCGAGCAGCTGCTCCTGGAGCGCCTCGCGGGTGAACTCGTCGAGCGCACCGAAGGGCTCGTCGAGAAGGAGTACGTCGGGGCGCAGCCCGAAGGCGCGCACGATCGCCGTCCGCTGCTTCATGCCGCCGGAGAGCTCGGCCGGAAGCTTGTGGAGCGACTCCCCCAGGCCGACCTCGCGCAGCATCGCCTCGAGATCGGGGCGTACGCGATCGCCGCCGCTGCTCCTGTCTCCGCGACCCTTGACACGACGACTGCTGACGCCACGCCGGTTGACCCGGTGGGGCAGGGTCACGTTGCCGAGCACGCTCAGCCAGGGCAGCAGGGCGGGCGTCTGCGGCACGAACCCGAACGCCTTCGCCTCGGCCGCCTCCCGCGGGCTCAGGCCGCACACGGTGACCCTGCCGGCGCTGGGTCGCTCCTGCCCGCTGATCAGCCGCAGCAGCGTCGACTTGCCACAGCCCGAGGGCCCGATGACGCTCACGAACGTGCCGGGTTCGATGCTCAGGTCGATGCTGTCGAGCGCGACCACCTCGGACAGGTCGGCCTGCTCGTAGAGACGACGGATCCCGCTCATCTCGATCGTCGCTCTGCCCACGCCTCGAACGGTAGTCGCTCCGGGCTCTCGATAGTGTGACGGGCGTGCGTATCGCCACCTGGAACATCAACTCCATCCGCTCCCGCATCGACCGAGTCGAGGCATTCGTCGAGCGCCACTCGATCGACGTGCTGGCGCTGCAGGAGACCAAGGCCAAGCCCGACCAGATCCCGACGATGGGTCTGGAGGCCCGCGGCTACGAGCTCGCGACGGTCGGCTACAACCAGTGGAACGGGGTCGCGATCGCCTCGCGCGTCGGGCTGGCGGATGTTCAGGTCGGCTTCGAGGGCATGCCCACCTTCAACGACGCCGCCGAGGCCCGCGCCATCTCGGCGGTGTGCGGCGGCGTACGGGTCATGAGCGTCTACGTGCCCAACGGACGCAAGCCCGACGACCCCCACTACGCCTACAAGCTGGAGTGGATGGCGGCGCTCCAGAAGGCGTCCGGGGCATGGCACGGCGAGACGTCCGCGATGGTCGGCGACTGGAACGTCTGCCCCTTCGACGAAGACTGCTTCGACCCCAAGCAGTTCACCAGGTCGACGCACCTGACCCCGCCCGAGCGCGAGGCCTACTTCGCCATCGAGAAGGACTTCAAGGACGTCGTACGCCCGTTCGTCCCCGGTCCTGACGCCTACACCTACTTCGACTACTACCGCCAGCGTTTCGAGCGCAACCGCGGCCTGCGCATCGACTTCGTCCTCGGCTCGCCGGCGTTCGCCGAGCGGGTCACCGGCGCCTTCGTCGACCTCGACGAGCGCAACCCGGCGATCGGCACCGGCGCCCCCTCCGACCACGCCCCGGTGATCGTCGACCTCGCCGACTGAGCGATCATGTCCAGCGGCATGGGTGAGCGAACCGAACAGCACGACACCGTCTGGAGCCGCGGCACCGTGTGCGCGTTCCTCCTGGTCGCGACCGGTGCCGTGATGGCGCTGCACGCCTGGGTCCCGTCCGCCTACGGCCTCGGCAGCCTCGTGGAGACATTCCTGCCGTGGCTCGGGGCGGTCGCGGTGCTGCTCGTGCTCATCGGGCTGCTGCGTCGCTCGGTCACGGCCGTCATCGCGTTCCTGGTGCCTGCCCTCGTCTGGGCCTGGATGTTCCGCCCGGAGCTGTCCGACCACCAGGCCGACACACCGCGCCACGACCTGGTGGTCGTGCAGCACAACGTGGGCGACACCAACAAGGACATCGACGGCACCGTCGAGAAGATCCTCGCGGCCTCGCCCGACGTGGTGACGCTCGACGAGGTGCTCCCCCGGCGCATCGACGACTACACCCGAGCCTTCGGCGACGCCCTGCCGCACCACGCGACCTCCGGCACCGTCGGAGTCTGGTCGGCCGAGCCGCTGGTGAACCCGACGCCGCTCGACCTACGGCCGGGCGGCGTCGACGCCTCCTGGCGACGCGCCCTGCGTGTCGAGGTGCGCCCCGACGACGGCCCGAACGTCGCCGTCTATGCCGTGCACCTGCCCTCCACGAGGCTCGGCCTGCGTGGCCTGAACCTGTCCGTGCGCAACGAGAGCATCCGGCTGCTCGCGAAGAAGCTGGCCGACGACGACGCAGACGTGCTGATCGTCTCCGGCGACCTCAACACCGCCTACGGCGACCGCGCGCTGCGTCCGGTCACCTCGCAGGTCAGCGAACCACGGCACCGGTTCGGGTTCACCTTCCCGGCCGCGCTCCCGCTGATCCGGATCGACCACGTGCTCGCACGCGGGGCGGTGGTCGAAGACGTACGCCCGATGGACCGCACCGGCAGCGACCACCTGCCCGTGGTCGCGCTACTTCGGTGGCAGTGACTCGGCCATGGCCACGGCCCAGCCCACCCAGTCGGCGAGCGCGTCTCCGCCGAGCAGGTCGGCGGAGACGTTGACATATCCCGACATCGTGCGGGTCCCCATGGTCATCGGCCCGGCCCCGGCGGCGATCGCGGTCTCGTAGGCCGTCTTGCCCGTGCGTACGAGCAGGTCGTCGGCGCCGACCGCGCACGCCATGTTGCCGTTCACCATGAACGCGAGCGCGCCGAACATCTGCTTCTCGGTGGTGCCGGCGGGCACGAGATCACGCACCCGATCGGCCAGATCAGAGTCGTAGGCCATGTCCCCATGGAAACACGGCCCTCGCGGCGGGAGGCAAAACTGTCGGTGGTGCCTGCGAGGATCGTCGGCATGGAGATCTGGATCCTTGTGCTCGGACTCGTGATCGGTCTTGCCCTGGGCGCCGTGCTCGGGGTGCTATGGGTCCGCGCGCGCAGCGTCGACTCGGTCGCGGCGGGGATGGTCGACCAGGCCGAGGTGATGCAGGGCCTCGACCGGCTCAGCGACCAGATGCAGCATCTCGACCGAGAGCGCGCCCGCTGGCAGGGGCAGTTCCAGACCGAGGTCGGGCGCCTGCAGACCGAGACCAGGTCGCTGTCGACGGCGCTGCGCAAACCCCAGGTCAGAGGCCGGTGGGGCGAGATGCACCTGCGGCGTGCGGTCGAGCTGGCCGGGCTGGTCGACAAGTGCGACTTCTCCGAGCAGGTCCACCTCGAGGACGGGCGCCTGCGGCCCGACCTCGTCGTGCACCTCTCCGGTGGCAAGGAGATCGTCGTCGACTCCAAGGTGCCGCTCGACGCCTACCTCGACGCCGCCTCCGCCGACAACGACGACGACTACCGCGCCCACCTGCGCAGACACACCACCCAGCTGCGTACGCATGTGGACCAGCTCGCCTCGAAGTCCTACTGGCGCTTCCTGGAGGAGTCGCCGGAGTTCGTGGTGCTCTTCGTGCCGGCCGAGTCGTTCCTCTCCGCGGCCCTGGAGACCGAGCCCGGCCTGATCGACTACGCCGCCGACCGTCGCGTCGTGCTGGCCTCGCCGACCACCCTGATCGCGCTGCTCCGCACCGTCGCCCACGGGTGGTCGCACGAGGCGCTTGCCGAGCAGGCCCGCGAGATCCACCGGCTCGGCCGAGACCTCCATCAGCGGCTCGGCACGATGTCGAACCATCTGGACGGCATCGGCCGCTCGCTCAACACCGCTGTCACCCGCTACAACCAGGCGATCGGCTCCCTCGACAACCGGGTCCTGGTCGCGGCCCGACGTTTCAATGAGCTATCGGTCACCGACGACGATCTCGAGACGCCGCGCCCGGTCGAGATTCGCGCCGTTGAGCGCCTCGCGAGCGTGCGCGAGGATGATCGGCGCGCCGCCGAGAATGGCGACGCGCCGGGCCCTAACGTGGTCTCGGATACACAAGCTGCATACGAGAGATCGTGACCCCGAAATGAGCGAGCGCACCATCTGGGAGGAAGGACGCGAGTCCGGCCGCCATGTCGTCGCGCTCGGATCCGCTATCTCTTTGACGGTGACCTTCGTCGATCTGCTCATCGACGAGCAGGTCGGCCTCCTCTTCGACCTCACCTTCGTGGCGATCGCGGTGACGCTCGCGCTCATCGTGCGCCCCAGCGACTTCTTCGTGGTCGGGGTGCTCCCGCCGCTGATCATGCTCGGCATCTTCATCCTGCTCGCCACGACCCAGCCTGGTTCGATCGCCGACCGTGACGACAGCGCCGTGCAGGCCGTGATCAGCGGCCTCGGGCATCACTCGATCAGCCTCTTCATCGGCTACGCCGCATGCCTGGGCTGCCTGGTGATGCGACGCCGAGTGCTCCGCCAGCGCAGCGAAGAGGTCGACGAGGACGAGCGCGAACGCGCGATGGCGTCCTAGCGGTCAGTCGACGGCCAGGAAGCCGGAGACGTCGCCGGCCCCCTCACGCAGGATCTCCGGCTCACCGTCGGACCAGTCGATCACCGTGGTCGGCTCCGCCGACGTCTCGCCGGCCTCGATGACGATGTCGACCTGGTGGTCGAGCGCCTCCTTGACGTTCCAGCCGAAGACCTCGGGCTCGGTCTCCCCCGGCAGGATCAGCGTCGAGGACAGCAGCGGCTCGCCGAGCTCGTCGAGCAGGGCCTGCACGACGGCATGCTCCGGGATGCGTACGCCGACCGTCTTCTTCTTCGGGTGCATCAGGCGGCGCGGCACCTCCGGCGTCGCCGGGAGGATGAAGGTGTAGGGGCCTGGGGTGGCGTGCTTGATCGCCCGGAAGGCGCTGTTGTCGACGTGCACCATCGTGCCGAGCTGTGCGAAGTCCTTGCAGAGCAGCGTGAAGTGGTGACGATCGTCGAGACCACGGATCTTCAGGATCCGGTCACGCCCGTCCTTGTTGCCGATCCGGGAGCCGAGGGCGTAGCCGGAGTCGGTCGGATAGGCGATCAGCTGGTCGTCGCGCAGGGCGTCGACGACCTGGCGGATCAGCCTGGACTGCGGATTGACAGGGTGTACGTCAAGGAATCGGGCCACGTCTCGACCCTAACGCCATCGCCCGGTCCGGGATCAAGGGTTAGCGAGCCGCGGCGGCCTTGAGGTCCTTGCGGAGCTCCTTGGGCAGCGCGAAGATCAGCGACTCCTCGGCGCTCTTGTGGGCCGTGGCGTCGGGGAAACCGTGCCTCTTGAGGAAGTCGACGACCCCCTCGACCAGCTTCTCGGGCACGCTCGCACCGGAGGTGACCGAGACGCTGCGTACGCCCTCGAGCCATGCCTCGTCGATCTCGCTGGCGTCGTCGACCCGGTAGGACGCCTTGGCGCCGGCCTCGAGGGCGACCTCGACCAGACGGACCGAGTTGGAGGAGTTGCCGGAGCCGACCACGATCACCAGGTCGCTGGCGGCGCCGATCTCCTTGACCGCCTGCTGGCGGTTCTGGGTGGCGTAGCAGATGTCGTCGCTGGGCGGGTCGAGCAGCTCGGGGAACTTCACGCGCAGAGCCGAGACGGTCTCCATCGTCTCGTCGACGGAGAGGGTGGTCTGGGAGAGCCAGACGACCTTCGAGGGGTCGGGCACCTCGACGTTGGCGACGTCGTCGGGCCCCTGCACGAGGGTGGTCGCCTCCGGCGCCTCACCCATCGTGCCCTCGACCTCTTCGTGGCCCTCGTGGCCGATCAGCAGGATGCTGAAGCCCTCGCGCGCGAACCGCTTGGCCTCCAGATGCACCTTGGTGACCAGCGGGCAGGTCGCGTCGATCGTCTTGAGCTCGCGCTCGGCGGCATCGGAGTGCACGGCCGGCGAGACGCCGTGGGCGGAGAAGACCACGGTGGCACCCGAGGGCACCTCGTCGAGCTCGTTGACGAAGACGGCACCACGGTTGCGGAGGTCGTCGACGACGTGCTTGTTGTGCACGATCTCCTTGCGCACGTAGACCGGCGCGCCGTAGAGGTCGAGCGCCTGCTCCACCGTGATCACCGCACGGTCCACCCCGGCGCAGTAGCCGCGCGGCTCCGCGAGGAGGACAGCCTTCTCGTCGTCGGAGATCAGCCGTGGGGTGCCGAGGTCGATACTCATGGGTTCCAGTCTAGAGATCATCCCTGAGATCGCCGAGTCGGCTCATCCTGACCACAATCTGCGTCGAGTCGGCTCGTTATGACGAGCCGACTCGGCATGATCGTGCGTCAGGATGCGCCGACTCGACGCGGTCGGCGACTACTAGGGTTGGGGCATGGCCCTCGACACCTCACCCGAGTCACCCGCTCCGGTGCGGCAGATCGCCAACGCGATCGGTGGCTGGATCGACCGGCTCGGCTCGGTCTGGGTGGAGGGGCAGGTCGCGCAGATGAGTCGGCGGCCTGGGATGCAGACCGTGTTCCTGACCCTGCGGGACTCGGTGGCCGACATCTCGGTGCCGGTGACGTGCACCCGGTTCCTGCTCGACAGCCTCAACCCGCCGCTGGTCGAGGGGGCGTCGGTGATCATCCACGCGAAGCCGTCCTACTACGCCAACCGCGGCACGCTGTCGCTGCAGGCCCGCGACATCCGGCCGGTCGGGCTGGGCGAGCTGCTGGCCCGCCTCGAGCAGCGGCGGCAGCTGCTGGCCGCCGAGGGGCTCTTCGCGGCCGAGCTCAAGCGACCGCTCCCGTTCCTGCCGGGCACCGTCGGCCTGGTCACCGCAGCCAACTCCGCTGCCGAGCGCGACGTGCTCGAGAACGCGAAGCGGCGCTGGCCGCAGGTGCGCTTCGAGGTGGCGTACGCCGCGATGCAGGGCACCCGCAGCGCGGCCGACGTGGTCGAGAAGCTGCAGCGGCTCGACCGCGATCCCGAGGTCGACGTCATCGTCATCGCTCGCGGCGGCGGGTCGGTCGAAGACCTGCTGCCCTTCTCCGACGAGCATCTGATCCGTGCGGTGCACGCCGCCCGCACCCCGGTCGTCTCCGCGATCGGGCACGAGCCCGACTCACCGCTGCTCGACCTGGCTGCCGACGTACGCGCCTCGACGCCGACCGACGCCGCCAAGCTCGTGGTGCCCGACGTGGTCGAGGAGCAGCGCATCGTGGCCACCGGGCGCGACCGGCTCCGCGGCGGGATCACGGCGCTGATCCATCGCGAGCAGACCCTCCTCGACGCGCTGCGCTCGCGACCGGTGCTGGCCGACCCGCGCTCGCTGATCGACGCCCGCCGCGACGAGGTGACGTCGCTGCGCGACCGTGCTCGCCGCACGGTCGGCCATGCCATCGACCGTGCCGCCGACGACATCGGCCACCATCGTGCCCGGGCCCGGGCCCTGTCTCCCCTGGAGACCCTGCGACGTGGCTATGCCGTCGCCCAGGACGCCGATGGCCACGTGCTCACCAGCGTGGCCGACACCGCCGAGGGAGCCACGGTCAGCATCCGTCTGGCCGACGGCCGCCTGAGAACCACCATCGTCTCGACCGAGAAGACCGACTCCACCAAGGATGGCACCGATGACTGACGACACCAGCGAGCTCTCCTACGAGCAGGCGCGCGAAGAGCTCGTCGAGGTGGTGCGCAAGCTCGAAGCAGGCGGCATCACCCTCGAGGAGTCGCTGGCTCTGTGGGAGCGTGGCGAGAAGCTGGCCACGCTCTGTCAGGAGTGGCTCGACGGCGCCCGCAAGAAGATCGACGCCGCGATCGAGGACTGACCGGCTACTTCAACGGTTCGGTCGTGAGCCGCGTCAGGTAGTCGCGTACGTCGCCGTCCTTCGGCCCCCAGACCATCAGCGTCTGCTCGCCGACATCGGCCGAGTAGCCGGTGTCGCCGTCGGCGTCGGACCACTCGGTCCAGGTGTCGGCGACGTCGGTCTTGATGCTGACCTCGTCGCCCTCACGAGCCTGGGTGTCGACGTTCTTCTGGGCGATCGCCTGCGCCGAGCGGACAGAGAGCTCGAGACCGACGTAGGAGGTCTCGCCCTTCACGAACGACATCGTCCACGCCGGCTCCTCGCCGCCCTGATAGGTCGGTTCGGTGTTGGCGTACCAGCCCGAGGGCAGCTCGCGCGGGTAGATGACCTCGAGGTCGGCGACCTGCGCGCTGCGTACGGCATCGGCCCAGTCGGCCTTGTAGGTCTGGTTGGCTCCGCTCACCTCGCGCTCGAGGTTGCCGCGCCACTGCACGACGAGCACGATCGGCACCACGAGGACCAGCAGGAAGATCATCGACCCGATGAGGGCACCGAAGGTGCGGGGGTAGCTGCGCGCCGGGGTCTCCGGCTGCTCGCTCGTCGACTCTGCGGACGGCTGCTGATCGGTGTCGCTCACGTCCTCCATGGTCCCACGCGGCCGAACTCGCCTCGAATCGTGGTCGCCGCGACCTCGATCACGAGGTTGGTCGTTCCGCAGATGCGGATTCCTCTCCCCAGGAGCACCCCGCAGATGCGATACTCCTCCGGTGCCCACCTACCGCATCGCCGAAGCCGCAGACCTCCTCGGGGTCAGCGACGACACCGTGCGTCGCTGGGTCGATGCGGGCAGAGTCGCCGCGACGACCGAGGGCGGCCGTGCGGTCATCGAGGGCACGGTGCTGGCCGAGCTCGCCACCGAGCTCGCCGACGCCCCCAACCCCCACCGGGCCAGAGACGTCAGCGCGCGCAACCGTCTGCTCGGCATCGTCACCAAGACCACCACCGACACCGTGATGGCGCAGGTGGAGATGGTGTGCGGCCCCTACCGGATCGTCTCGCTGATGAGCACCGAGGCGGCCAACGAGCTCGGTCTCGAACCCGGCGTCAGCGCTGTCGCGTCCATCAAGTCCACCAACGTCGTAGTGGAGCGTCCATGACCAGAAGGACCGACCTCTCCCGCATCCGGACCACGGCCGTCGTGGCGGCCGCGGCCGCGCTCGCCCTCTCGGGCTGCGCAGGTGGCGACGAGAGCGACAAGGAGCTGACGGTGTTCGCGGCGGCCTCGCTGACCGACACCTTCACCGAGCTCGCCGAGAAGTTCGAGAAGGACCACCCAGGGGTGAAGGTCACCACCAGCTTCGGCGGCTCCTCCGACCTCGTCGCCCAGATCGAGGACGGCGCCCCCGCCGACGTCTTCGCCTCGGCGGACACCAAGAACATGGACAAGCTCGGCAAGCTGGCCACCGACCCGCAGGACTTCGCGTCCAACACCTTGGAGATCGCCACCCCTCCGGGCAACCCCGCCAAGATCACCGGCTTCAAGGATCTGGCCGGGCCCGGAGCCAAGGTCGTCGTCTGTGCGGTCGAGGTGCCGTGCGGCAACGCGACCGCGCAGATGGAACAGAAGACCGGCGTCGACATCGAGCCGGTCAGCGAGGAGCAGTCGGTCAGCGACGTGCTGGCCAAGGTCAGCTCGGGCGACGCCGACGCCGGTCTCGTCTACGTCACCGACGTGACCGCTGCCGGCGACACCGTGACGGGGGTCGAGTTCCCCGAGTCCGACCAGGTCGTGAACACCTACCCGATCTCCACCCTCGACGGCTCAGACGATGCCGATCTGGCGCAGGAGTTCGTCGACCTAGCGCTGGCCGAGGCCGGCCGGAAGGTGCTGAGCGATGCCGGCTTCGGCCAGCCCTGATCTTCTCGGGACGTCCAGGCGGACGGACCGGCAGCGGGGGGCCGGTCCGTCCGTCGCGATGCCGCGCTGGCTGTGGTTCCCGGCGGCGATCGCCGCAGCGTTCATCCTCGTCCCGCTCGCCGCGATCGTGCTGCGCGTCGACCTGGCGGAGCTCCCGGAGCTGATCACCTCGCCGTCCGCGCTCGAGGCGCTGTGGCTGAGCCTGCGCACCGCCGCCGCCAGCACACTGTTGTGCATCCTCCTCGGCGTACCTCTCTCGACGGTGCTCGCCCGCACCAGCTTCCCGGGCCAGGGGCTGATGCGCTCCCTGGTGCTGCTGCCGCTCGTGCTGCCACCGGTCGTCAGCGGCCTGGCGCTGCTCTACACCTTCGGTCGCCGCGGCCTGCTGGGCCAGACGCTCGACCTGTTCGGCATCCAGATCCCGTTCACCGTTGTCGCCGTGGTGATGGCGCAGACCTTCGTCGCACTGCCGTTCCTGGTGATCAGCTTGGAGGGAGCCCTGCGCACCAGCGGCACCCGGTACGAGGCGGTCGCGGCGACCCTCGGCGCCCGCCCCACCACGGTCTTCAGACGGGTCACGCTCCCCCTGGTCGGGCCGGGCCTGCTCTCCGGCTCGGTGCTCGCCTTCGCCCGCTGCCTGGGTGAGTTCGGCGCCACGATCACCTTCGCGGGCAACCTCCCCGGCGTCACCAGCACGATGCCGCTGCAGGTCTACCTGCTCCGCGTCGACGACCCCGACGCCGCGGTCGCGCTCTCCCTGGTGCTGGTGGTCGTCGCGGTCGCCGTGATCGGCTTCGCCCGTCAGGGGAGGGCCCTGTGAGAGCACGAACCACAAGATCGTGCGCGACGGAGGTGGCGGCGTGAGTGCGCTCCACCTCCGGGCGGTGATCGCCCAGCGCGGTATCGACGTCACCCTCGACGTGGCCGCAGGTGAGACGGTCGCCCTCACCGGACCCAACGGCGCCGGCAAGTCGAGCCTTCTCGGCGTGATCGCCGGTCTCCTGCGTCCCGACGATGGAGAGGTACGCCTCGGCGACCGCGTCCTCGCCACCACTCCCCCGCACGCCCGCGGGGTCGCGCTGCTCGCCCAGGACCCTCTCCTGTTCCCGCACATGTCCGTGCTGGCCAACGTCGCGTTCGCGCCGCGCTCTCGAGGCGTACGCCGCCGGCAGGCCAACGAGCTGGCCACGCGGCAGCTCGACCAGATCGGCGCGGCAGACCTCGCGACGCGCAAGCCGTCGCAGATCTCCGGCGGCCAGGCGCAGCGGGTGGCGGTGGCGCGAGCTCTGGCCGCCGAGCCCGAGCTGCTCCTGCTCGACGAGCCGATGGCCTCGCTCGACGTCGACGTACGCCCGGCTCTGCGTCAGACCCTCCACGACGCGCTGGAGGACAGGACGGCGATCATCGTCACCCACGATGCCGCCGACGCGCGCGCTCTCGCCGACCGCGTGGTGGTGCTCGAGGCCGGTCACATCGTCGAACAGGGTCCGGCCCAGCAGGTGCTCGACGACCCGCAGTCGGCGTTCGCGACGAGGTTGGTCTCCGGTTCGATGTGAGGCTCGATGTGAGGATCGATGTGAGGATCGTCTCTGGAACGTTCCAGTGACACCCCGGAGGTCTCACCGGCCCTGGCCGATAGATTGACCCCATGAACGACACCCAGCCGCTCAGCGTCGCCCCCACCGCTCCTGACCGCAACCTGGCCCTCGAGCTGGTGCGGGTCACCGAGGCTGCAGCGATGGCCGCGGGCCGCTGGGTGGGGCGTGGCGACAAGAACGGCGCCGACGGGGTCGCGGTCGAAGCGATGCGCACGATGATCTCCACGGTCGCCATGAACGGCGTCGTCGTCATCGGCGAGGGCGAGAAGGACAACGCCCCCATGCTCTACAACGGCGAGGAGGTCGGCGACGGCACCGGCCCGGAGTGCGACGTCGCGGTCGACCCGATCGACGGCACCACCCTGTGCGCCAAGGGCATGAGCAACGCGGTCGCCGTGATGGCGGTCGCCCCGCGCGGCACGATGTACGACCCCAGCGCCGTGTTCTACATGGAGAAGCTGATCACCGGCCCCGAGGCCGCCGACGTGGTCGACATCCGGCTCCCGGTCGCCGAGAACATCGCAGCGGTCGCCAAGGCCAAGGCCACCAAGCCTTCCGACGTCACCGTGATCGTGCTCGACCGGCCCCGCCACGACAAGCTCGTCGAAGAGATCCGTGAGACCGGCGCCCGCATCAAGTTCATCACCGACGGTGACGTCGCCGGTGCCATCTCCGCCGCCCGCGCGGGCAGCGGCGCCGACCTGCTGCTCGGCATCGGCGGCACCCCCGAGGGCATCGTCGCCGCCTGCGCGATGAAGGCCATGGGCGGCACCATCCAGGGCCGCCTGTGGCCCAAGGACGACGAGGAGCGCCAGCGCGCGCTCGACGCCGGCCACAACCTCGACCCCGACTTCGTGCTCCACACCGACGACCTCGTCACCGGCGACGACTGCTTCTTCGTCGCCACCGGCATCACCGACGGCGACCTGATGCGTGGCGTGCAGTATCTCCCCCACGGCACCGTCGTCACCGACTCCCTGGTCATGCGCAGCCGCTCCGGCACCATCCGCAAGGTCACCTCCGAGCACCAGCTCGCCAAGCTCCAAGCCTACAGCGCGATCCACTTCTGAGGTCGGAGCCTCGTCCCGCGAGCTTGCTCGCGGGACGAACGCGAGGAGATCGAGCGAGCCCCGTTTCGGCGAGCTCGCGAGTCGGAACGACGGGCGGGTCGAGATCCACGCAGCCGGCGACGTCAGGCCGCGTCACGTAAAATCGGCGCATGACCACCGCCGCCGAATCGAACGAGTCCATCGCCGTCCTCCCCGGAGGGGTCCAGCTGGCGTACGAGACCTTCGGGAGTCCTGAGGCGGATCCGCTGCTGCTGATCATGGGGCTGGGCGGGCCGATGACGTGGTGGGACACCGAGCTGTGCGGGCAGCTGGCCGAGGCCGGCTTCCACGTGATCCGGTTCGACAACCGCGACATCGGCCACTCCTCGCCCCACCCGAGCGAGGAGCGGATCACGCTCGCGAGGCTGGCCCGGGCGTTCGTGGGGCTGCCGACTCGTTCGCCATACGTCCTCGACGACCTCGCCGATGACGCGGCCGCGCTGCTGACCCATCTCGGCATCGACTCCGCCCACGTGTGGGGCGTGTCGATGGGCGGGATGATCGCCCAGACCCTCGCCATCCGTCACCCCGACAGGGTGCGGTCGGTCTGCTCGACGATGTCGACAACGGGCCGCCGCAACGTCGGATTCCAGCACCCGTCGCTGCTGCCGTCGTTGGTCATCAAGAAGCCCGGGCTCGAGGGCTACATCGAGCGTCAGATCCAGGGCGGACGCCAGATCGGCTCCCCAGGGTTCCCCGAGCCTGCGGCCGAGATCCGCCAGCGGGCGATCGACACCTGGCACCGCGGGGTCGACGCAGCCGCCGTGGCACGGCAGATGCTCGCGATCCTGACCCAGCCCGACCGCACCGAGCAGCTCGGCGGGCTCGGCATCCCGTTCAGCGTCGTCCACGGGCTGAGCGACAAGATGGTCCACGTCTCCGGCGGCCGGGCGACCGCGGCGGCCGTGCCCGGCGCCGAGATCACCCTGATCAAGGGCATGGGCCACGACCTGCCCAGGCCGCTGTGGCCGGCGTTCATCAAGATCGTCCGCCGCACCGCCGATCGCGCCACGACGCGCCGGGATACAGGAGCGGCACCCGTGTAACATCCGTGGCAGCGGTTCGCGCGGGCCGACGGAACAGGGGGACTCGAGGTGCACACCACGGCTCCGGAGGATGAGCCCGGCTCGCTGTTCGCCCGTGCTCTCGCCGACGTCGCAGAGCCGATCGAGGACGAAGCCGTGACCGCGAAGCTTCTCGACGCCGCCTCCGAGCAGTTCCGACAGGTCGGCATCAAGCGCACCACGATGGACGGCGTCGCCAAGCGGGCCGGCGTCTCCCGGATCACGATCTATCGACGCTTCGCCAACAAGGACGACCTCGTCCAGCAGGTCGTACGCCGCGAGTTCAGGGCCTACTTCGACCAGTTCGTGAACGACATCGCCGATGCCGCCGACGCGGCCGAGCGCGTCGAGATCGGCTTCGCCAGCGCCATGCGGGCGACCCGCGGCAACCCACTGATCGGCGGCCTCCTGGCCCTCGAGACCGACTCGCTGGTGCACTCGATCGTGGGCGACGGCGGCCGCACGCTGGCCACCATCGCCGGGTTCGTCGCCGGCCAGCTGCGCCGGGAGCAGCGCGCCGGCAACGTACCCGCCGACGTGGACGCCGACCTCGTCGCCGAGCTGATGGTGCGCACCTCGACCTCGTTCCTGGTCACCCCGAGCACCGTCGTCGACATCGACGACGACGAGCAGCTGCGCGCACTGGCCCGGCTCCTCCTGGTGCCGCTGATCGATCCCGGCGCACGCCCGAAATAACCTTCGGCGACACCGCGGAGATACCGTGAGCACCATGCACGACCACGGCTCGCTGCCCGCACTCGGCTGGTCCGAGTTCTTCACCACCTGGAGTCTCCAGCCCGGTTGGCTGCTCGCCGTGGTCATCCTCGGCGCGGGCTACCTCACGCTGCGCAACGCCGCCGGCCCGGCCACCACGGTCAAGGGCTGGCGAGTGGCGTCGTTCCTGACCGGCCTGGTCCTGATGTACGTCGTGGTCGCCTCGGCGATCAACGGCTACGCGATGGCGCTGGCGTGGATGCACATGGTGCTCCACCTGACGCTGATCATGATCGTGCCCGCTCTCCTGGTGCTCGGCCACCCGCTCACCGTCATCGCCGAGACCGGTCCGCGCGCCGAGCGGGCGATGCGCTCGCTCCCGGTCACGATCCTGGTCCACCCGGCCACGGGGATGCTGCTCTACTCGTTCGTCATCATCGGCACCCACCTGTCGGGGTTCATGGACTCGATGGCCCAGAGCACCCCGTTGATGGTCGGCGAGCAGGCGGCCTACGTGCTGGCCGGCTTCCTCTTCCTCACCGGCACCATCGGCGAGGAGAAGGTGCGCCCCGACCTGCCCTACCTCGGCCGGATCGCGCTCCTCGTGCTCGGCATGGTGCCCGACACCATCGTCGGCATCGTGATGCTGCAGACCAACCACGACCTCTACCCGATCTACTCCGCCGCCCGGCCCGAGTGGGCACCGGAAGCGGTCAAGGACATCCAGACCGCCGGCGGCCTGATGTGGGCCGGCGGCGACGGCGGCATGATGCTGATCGCCATCGGCCTGGTCATCGCCGTCGTCAGCTCGGCCGAGCGGCGCACCAAGATGACCGGCCGATTCCTCGACGGCGTACGCAGCAACCAGCTCAGCGAGGCGAGCAGCCGCGGCGCTGCCGCCGAGAAGGGCAAGGGCCCCGCCGAGCCGGGATCGGTCGATCCCGACAGCGACGAGGCCCTCGATGCCTACAACGCGATGCTGGCCCGGATGAACCAGCAGCATTGATCTAGTCGTTGACCCGCAGACCCGACTCGGTGTCGAAGACGTGCACGTCCTCGGGGTCGGTGGTGACGTAGATCGTGTCGCCCTTGGCGATCTGGTCCTTGGACGAGACGCGCACGATCAGGGTCGAGGGGACACCCTCGACGTCGCTGGTGCCGTAGATGTAGGAGTCGGAGCCGAGCTCCTCCACCACGGTCACCTTCACCGGCAGCCCGCCGTCGCCCTTGCCGATGATCCGGAAGCTCTCCGGGCGCACACCGACGGTGATCTCCTTGGGCAGGTTGGTGGTGGCACCGATCGGCACGACGTAGTCGCCGATCTTGGCGCCGCCGTCGGCGGCGGTGGCCTTGAGCAGGTTCATCTGCGGGGAGCCGATGAAGCCGGCGACGAAGAGGTTGACCGGCTTGCGGTAGAGCTTGAGCGGGGTGTCGACCTGCTGCAGCTCGCCGTTGCTCATCACCGCGACGCGGTCGCCCATCGTCATCGCCTCGACCTGGTCGTGGGTGACGTAGACGGTGGTGATGCCGAGGTCGGCCTGCAGCTTGGCGATGTCGGTGCGGGTCTGCACGCGCATCTTGGCGTCGAGGTTGGAGAGCGGCTCGTCCATGCAGAAGACCTGCGGCTGGCGGACGATCGCGCGGCCCATCGCGACGCGCTGGCGCTGACCACCGGAGAGCGCCTTCGGCTTGCGGTCGAGGAAGTCGGTCAGACCGAGGGTCTTGGCGGCCTCGGCGACGAGCTTGTCGCGCTCCGCCTTCGGCACCTTGGCCATCTTCAGCGAGAACGCCATGTTCTCGGCGACGCTCATGTGCGGGTAGAGCGCGTAGTTCTGGAAGACCATCGCGATGTCGCGGTCCTTGGGGGCCACGTTGGTGACGTCGCGGTCACCGATCTTGATGGAGCCGGAGTTGACCTCCTCCAGCCCGGCGAGCATGCGCAGGGTGGTGGTCTTGCCGCATCCGGAGGGACCGACGAGCACCATGAACTCGCCGTCCTTGATCTCGAGGTCGATGCCCTTGACCGCGGGCTCGTTGGCGCCGGCATACCACCGCTGCGCCTTCTCAAAACTGACTGTTGCCATGATTCCGTTGTCTCCTTCACCGGCAGGTACGTGCCGGACGATCCGTTGTGAAGTGACCGAGGACACATTTCCTCGGCGGAGACACCATAGCCCAGTTTCGCAATCAGCGAGTCAAAGCCCGGCACACAGCCGGGGCACAGCCGTCGTAACGGTTCAGCCGGCGCATCAGGTCGCGGGCATACGGCTTCGCGTGGTCCTCGGCGAAGACGTTGCGATCCTCCCAGGGCCGGTCGTAGCGGTAGAGCTCGTAGGCGTAGTCGGTGCCCTTCCACGACGTGTCGAGGTCGAAGCGCACCAGGAGCCCCTTGGCGCTACGCACGGCGATGTAGGACGGGATGATGTCGATCGTGCCGCCCGAGCCCTTGTCGAGGTCGACCTCGCCGGGATGAGACTTGGCGTAGGTGTGCTCGAAGAAGGCATACCGCCCGCCCGGCACCTTCGGTCGCCCCAGGGAGTCGGCGAAGGAGCTGCCGGAGACGTGCCGCGGCACCGACGCACCGGCGATGTCGAGGAAGGTCGGCGCGAGGTCGATGTTGTTGACGAACTGCTCGCGCTTGCCCGGCTTCACGTCGGGCCCGACGACGACCATCGGCACCCGGGTGTCGGAGTCGTACGGAGCGCCCTTGCCGCCGTTGAGCTGGTGCTGGCCGAGGTGGAACCCGTTGTCGGAGGAGAGCACGACGTAGGTGTCGTCGCCGGCGGCCTCGCGCACCTGGGTGATCATCCGGTCGATCGACTGCACCATCCGGGCTCGGTCACGGTATTGGCTGAGTGCCGTCTCGTCGCTGAGCGAGATCTTGTTGGTGCGCCAGGCAGGAGCCTGCGACGTACGTCCGCCGCGACCGAGGTAGGTCGGCACGTTGTCGGAGCGGTCGTCGCCGTAGCCGGCCAGGTCGTTCAGCGACAGGTCGGCGCACTTGATGCGGCCGCAGTTGCCCCCGGTCGGGTCGCCGGCAGGCGCCTGGTCCGCGAACGCCGGCGGGAACCACGTCTTCAGACCCGGGTAGTGGTGACCGAGACGCGAGTGGGGGCCGTAGGCGGCGATCTCGAGGAAGTAGGGATTCTTGTCGTCGCGGTGCTTGCCCATGAAGTCGAGGGCGTAGTCGCGCGTCACGTTGGTGGCGTACGCAGCATCCTTCTCCTGCGCGGAGGCGCTCCGCGGGGGCTGCGGGTGGCTGCGCAGCCGCACGTCCCCGTTGCCGTCGAGGAACGTGCTCTGGTAACCCCAGCCGCCGTAGGCGCCGCCGAGGAGCGCGTTCCACGAGTCCCAGCCGGGCACCTTGGGCGGCGGGACCCGCTTGCCGTCGGCGCCGTTGGTGGCCTCGTAGGCGTTGATGTACTTCCCCACGAAACCGGTCGTGTAGCCGGCCTCCTGCAGGCCGAGGCTGAACTGCTTCTCGACGTTGCCATAGCGCTGGAACGCCGACCAGCCGCCGACCGGGTGCGCGGGGTCGTTCTCGGTGTTGGTGAGCACCTTGGTGTGGTGCGGGGTCTGCCCGGTCAGCAGCGCCGCCCGGGAGGGGCAGCAGAGCGAGTCGATGACGAAGGAGTTCTGGTAGGTCGCACCCTCGGCGGCCATCTTGGTGGCCTCAGGCATCGTGCGGAGCAGCTCCAGGGAGAAGTCGTCCATCAGGATGAAGACGATGTTGGGGCGCTTGTCGGGCGTGGCGGCCAGCGCGGCCGCCTCCTCGGGCGCAGCCTGCTCGGCGGACTCTGCGGCGGTGGTCGTCGGACCGACGACCAGCACCCCGGCGACGAGGGTCACCACGGCGGCGAGCGCGACGCCCAGCACCAGGCTCCACTTCGACTTCATCCCGAGACTCCTTTGTCTATTATCTAACTACACAATAACGTGTTCGGCCGAGAGTAGTGCTTCGGCTCCGGGCACGCCAAGATCGGTCCGCAGAGCGGACCGGCGTTCACCCGCGGGTGTCGCCCGGGATGCTGCTCAGGGAAGCTCGTGCGGCGGTCGCATCCGCACCCGCAGGTGCCGCGAGCCCTTCGCACCCTTCAACGGCTTGCGGAACACGTTGACGCCACCCATCAGCGCCAACCCTTTGACCCGCAGCACCGGGCCACCGGTCGGCTCGATCCCGCGCGGACCGACATAGCCACCCATGATCCCGACACCCTGCATCACGACCTGGACCTCGGGGCCGACGGTGATGTTGACCCCTCCCATGATCGCGTTGGCGTAGATCACGGTCTCCTGCGCGGAGAACTGCGCCTGGCGCAGGTCGAGCTCGGCGCCGCCCATCAGGGCGATCACGTTGCCGGTCGCGGGCACCGTCCACACCCCGCGCCGGTCGACCCCGCTCATGATCGCCACGAACAGCTGGCTCTCGATCGGAGTGGCCGCGAAGATCGCCAGATCGCTCCCGGCGGCAGACTTGCTCAGCGAGGCGGGCGGCACCGGGGTGCCGGTCGCGGGCAGGTCGACGGTGATCGGGATCAGATCGGCGTACGTCTTCGCCTTGAAGGTCGCGTCCAGACGCTCGTCGAGCTCGTCGATCTCGAGACGTCCCTCACCGGCGGCCTCACGCAGGATGTCGGCTACCTTGTGGCGGTCGGCATCGCTGACCCGAAGGCTCGGATCAGGAGTCTGGCCCCGGTAAGGCTCAGGCGTCGTTCCCATGAGGCGAATGCTAGTGGTCACCTCGGCGATTCGCCTCGCCAATCCCTGCGGCGACGCGACCTGAGCATCATTCGAGGCCGAGATGTTGCCGCAGCGTACGTTTCGGGCCGCGCGGACCGCGTCGCTTCACGGTCACGTCGCCCAGCACCGCGGTGCCGCGGATCCGCACCACCGGGGAGTCGGCGGTGAGCACCTCCGGCACCTTGCTCGAGGGCTCCTTGACCTCGCCGAGGATGCCGTTGGCCTCCACGACCACGTGCACGTTGGGCGGCACCGTGACCTTCACGCTACCCAGGAACGAGACGGCGTTGATGACCACCTCACGGGCGGAGTAGTGCGCCTCTCGCAGATCGATGTTGGCATCGCCCAGCACCGCGTTGACCGAGAGCTGCTCGGGCACCATCCACACGCCCTTGCGCTCGACGCTGCTCAGGATCGCGCTCGCGTTGCCGGCCTGGTCTCCCTGGCCGTAGACCACGGGCACCGCAGCCCCCGGGGTGCCGGCGGGCGCCGAGCCCACCGGCAGTGTCGGCGCCCGCCGCGCGCCCGGGAGGTCGCGCGTGATCGGCTCCAGGTCTGCGTACGTCTTGGCCTTGTAGGTCTCCTCGAGCCGCTCCTCGAGCTCGTCGATCTCCAGGCGCCCCTCCCCCGCGGCCTCGCGCAGGATGTCGGCCACCTCGTGGCGGTCGGCGTCGCTGATGCGCAGGTCGGCTCGGCGCTCCTGCTCGGGGTGCGGTTCGGGGAGTCCCATGATCCCGCATGCTATCGGCGCAGGGGGAACCCGTCTCTCGGGTTCATCCCTGATCCCCCATCCACCGATCGGTGGATCAGGGCTGCGCCTCCACGTAGACGCTGGCCCCGAGCTCGAGGAACTCCTCGCTCTTCTCCTTCATCCCGGTCTCCGGGTCGAGACCGCCGAACCGGTCGCGTACGTCCTGGCTGATCTTCATCGAGCAGAACTTCGGGCCGCACATCGAGCAGAAGTGGGCGGTCTTGGCGCCCTCCGCCGGCAGGGTCTCGTCGTGGAAGCTCTCCGCGGTGACGGGATCCAGCGAGAGCGCGAACTGGTCGCGCCAGCGGAACTCGAAGCGGGCCTTGGACAGCGCGTCGTCGTGGTCACGGGCACCGGGGTGGCCCTTCGCGATGTCGGCGGCGTGGGCGGCGAGCTTGTAGGTGATCACGCCGGTCTTCACGTCGTCGCGGTCCGGCAGGCCGAGGTGCTCCTTCGGGGTGACGTAGCAGAGCATCGCGGTGCCGTGCATCGCGATCGTGGCCGCGCCGATCGCGGAGGTGATGTGGTCGTAGCCCGGCGCGATGTCGGTCGCGAGCGGGCCCAGCGTGTAGAACGGCGCGCCGTGGCACCACTCCTGCTGCAGGTCGACGTTCTCCTTCACCAGGTTGAGCGGCACGTGGCCGGGGCCCTCGACCATGACCTGTACGTCGTGCTCCCAGGCGCGCTCGGTGAGCTCGGCGAGGGTGCGGAGCTCGGAGAGCTGGGCCTCGTCGTTGGCGTCGGCGGTGGAGCCCGGGCGGAGGCCGTCGCCGAGGGAGAAGGCGACGTCGTACTGCTTGAAGATCTCGCACAGCTCGTCGAAGTGGGTGTAGAGGAAGCTCTCCTCGTGGTGCGCGAGGCACCAGCCGGCCATGATCGAGCCGCCTCGAGACACGATGCCGGTGACGCGGTCGGCGGTGAGCGGGACGTAGCGCAGGAGTACGCCGGCGTGGATCGTCATGTAGTCGACGCCCTGCTCGGCCTGCTCGATGACGGTGTCGCGGAAGATCTCCCAGGTGAGCTTGTCGGCCTCGCCGTTGACCTTCTCCAGGGCCTGATAGATCGGGACGGTGCCGATCGGGACCGGGCTGTTGCGCAGGATCCACTCGCGGGTGGTGTGGATGTCGTCGCCGGTGCTCAGGTCCATCACCGTGTCGGCACCCCAGGTGATGGCGTGGGTGAGCTTGTCGACCTCCTCGGCGATCGAGCTGGTCACGGCGGAGTTGCCGATGTTGGCGTTGATCTTCACCAGGAACCGCTTGCCGATGATCATCGGCTCCGACTCGGGGTGGTTGACGTTGTTGGGGATGATCGCGCGGCCCGCCGCCACCTCGTCGCGGACGAGCTCGGGGCTGCAGCTCTCGCGCACGGCGACGTAGGCCATCTCCTTGGTGATGATGCCCTTCCTCGCATAGTGCATCTGCGAGATGTTGGTGCCGCGGCGTGGCCGGCGGCGCTCGCCCTGCCACTCGTCGCTGGCGGCTCCGCGGCGCACGGCTGCCTTGCCGTTGTCGCGCAGATCTGCCTCCCGGCCGCCGTAGGTCTCGGTGTCGCCTCGCTCGTCGATCCACTCGTCGCGGCGCGGCGGGAGGCCCTGCTCCGGGAGCGAGCCCGGGCCCTCGGTGCAGTAGCGGTCGAAGGTCTCGCCGTTGGTCAGCGCGACCCGGGTCACCGGGACCTTGAGGTCGCCGAGCTCGAGGCGGGTGTGGGCGGGGTGGACGGTCATCGTGTTCCTCCGATGGTGTGGGCGATCGGTCCTCGGCCGCGGCCGAGAGTCCAGGACTGGCTGATGGCGAGCTGTCGGGTGACGTACGCGGCGGCCTGCTCCGCCGCTTCTCGTAGGGGTGCGCCGCGGGCGAGGTGTGCGGCCAGGGCCGAGCTGTAGGTGCAGCCGGTGCCGTGGTCGTTGCTCGTGGGCACGGCGGGGTGGCTGATCGGGACGGCCGGCTTGCCCGGCTCGGCGAGCCAGTCGGTGCACTCGCCGGTCGCGGCCGGGTCGCCGCCGGTGACGATCACGGCGCGCCCGCTGGTCGGGCCGCGAACGCCGGCGAGGGCAACCGCGAGCTCCTCCGGCGAGCCGTCGTGGCCGAGCAGCGCCCGGGCCTCGTCGAGGTTGGGAGTGACGACGGTGGCGACGGGGAGGAGGTGGTCGAGGTAGGCGCGGCGTACGTCCTCGCCGCCGAGCACCGCACCGGAGGTGGCGACGAGGACGGGGTCGACGACGAGCGGGCGGCCGGCGCACAGGCGCGCGACCAGCTCGACCGCCTCGGCGCTGCCGAGCATGCCGGTCTTGACCGCCGCGACGGGGAGATCGTCGAAGACCGCGTGGAGCTGTGCCTCGAGGGTGGCGACCGGGATCGGATGGATGTCGCTGACGTCGGTCGTGTCCTGGGCGGTCACAGCGGTGATCACGCAGGCGCCATGCACCCCGAGCGCGGCGAACGTGGCCAGGTCCGCCGCCGTGCCCGCCGCTCCCCCGGAGTCGGTGCCCGCGATGGTGAGCGCGACCGGCGGGTTCATGGAGCCACCTTCGGGATGGCGAGGGCGGCGAGCAGATCGCGCACGACCTGACCCGGCTCCTCCGCCCGCATCACCGCGCCCATCACGGAAACCCCATGGGCACCTGCGTCGACGGCCTCGGCGGCGTTGTCCGGGGTGATCCCACCGAGTGCGTACGTCGGCAGCGGAAGCTCCCGGAACGCGCCCGGTCCCAGCGGCGGCCCGTACCCGGGCTTGGACTCGGTCAGCGCGTAGGGGCTCAGCATCGCGTAGTCGAACCCCTCCTCGGCCGCTCGAGCGACCTCGGCGGAGCTGTGGCAGCTGCGGCCGAGGTGTAACACGCTGTTACACGGACTATCCGGTCGTTCTGATGGGGCGAGTAGTCCATCGAACGACGTGTTACAGCTCGCGGAGGCGGGAAGGTGCACACCCACTGCAGCAGGCAGAGGTGTGCGGGCAGCGATGACGTTCAGACCGAGCGCAGCGATCAGCTCGGCCAGCCTGGCGCGCTGCTCGGCGGGCTCGTCGAGCTCGCGGAGCACGACGTGGGTCAGACCGGCCTCGGCACACTCGGCCAGCGTCGGGAGCAGCCCACGGCCGAGGCGCAGCTGCGATCGGTCGGTGAGGACCAGCAGTCGCGGCAGCGTCAGGTCCGCGCCCGGAGCGGAGCGAGGACGTCGTGGGGTGTTCATGCTGTTCGGGGTCCCCGCGGCGCCCGGAGCGGAGCGAGGACGTCGTGGGGTGTTCATGCGATCCGGCCTTCCATCGGCGAGGACGCCCGGGCGACGGCTTGGCGTGGGATCCGGCCGGCGCCGCGGGCGGCAAGGCCGGCCTCGACGGCGAGCCGGAGGGCCCGGGCCATCTGGACAGGGGCGTCGGCGCGGGTCACCGCGGTCGCGGCGAGCACCGCGGAGCAGCCGAGCTCGAGCGCCAGGGCCGCGTCGGAGGCGGTCCCGACGCCGGCATCGAGCACGACCGGCACGTCGACGGCGGCCACGAGAGCCTCGATGGCGTGCGGGTTCAAGATCCCGAGCCCCGACCCGATCGGCGACCCGAGCGGCATCACCGCCGCGCAGCCGGCGTCCTCGAGGCGACGGGCGAGGACGGGGTCGTCGGTGGCGTACGGAAGGACGGTGAAGCCCTTGCGCACCAGTTGCTCGGCAGCCTCGACGAGCTCGACGGCGTCGGGCAGCAGCGAGGTCTCGTCACCGATCACCTCCAGCTTCACCCAGTCGGTCTCGAGCGCCTCCCGGGCGAGCTCGGCGGTCAGCACCGCCTCGCGCGCCGAGAGGCAGCCGGCGGTGTTGGGCAGGATCGGGACGCCCGACTCACGCACCTTCTCGAGCAGTCCTCCGGTCGCCGTCGAGGACGTACGCCGCATCGAGACCGTCACCAGCCCCGGCTCGGCCGCTTCGATGACAGCGGGGAGCAGCGCCAGGTTGGGCAGGCCGCCGGTGCCGAGGAAGAGGCGGGAGGAGAGCTCGCGTCCGGCGATCGTGAGGCCGGTCGAAGGTGTCGTCATCCGCCCTGCACCGCCGTCACGATCTCGACGACGTCGCCGTCCTGAAGCGGCCATCGCACCCAGTCGTCGCGGGGCACGATCTCCTCGTGGACGGCGACCGCGATCCCGCTCGGTCGCCGGTCACCGGTCCTGGCCTCGAGCAGGTCGGCGACCGTGCCGCTGACCTCCATCGGCTCGCTGTTCACGGTGATCTTCATCCGTCCTCCTTCATCCGGAACCGACGCGGATCCACCGCGGGCTCCACCGAACCTGTCTCGACGTGGTCGGCGACCTGCTGTGCGATGAGCGGCGCCAGCAGGATCCCGTTGCGGAACGCTCCTGCGGCCAGCACGACCCCGGGCTCATGGGTCGGCCCGACCAGCGGGAGGTTGTCGGCCGTGCCCGGCCGGTCGCGCGAGGTCACCTCGACCACGCTCGCCCGGTCGAGCGAGGGCACCACCCGGCGCGCCAGGTCGAGCAGCCGCCAGACGCCTTCGACGCTCGGCAGCAACGGCCCGTCGCGCTCCTCGGAGGTGGCGCCGATGACCATCTCGTCGCTCTCGACCCTCGGCACCACGTAGACCTGCTCGCCGTGCACCCACGCACGCACCGTCCGCTCGACCGGCTCCTGGGTCCGAACGCGCACGACGTCGCCGCGCACCGGCCGGATGAGACGTGCGTACGGCCCGGGGAGATTCGCGCCCGTGGCGATGACGGTCACCTCAGCGGCTGTGTTGGTCTCGACACGCTCGCCAGCGCTCACGGCTCGACCGACGGGACGGCGCTCGGGACCGACACGGTCACCGACCCGATCGAGCAGCGCGGCAACGACCGCACGTGGGTCGACCGAATGGTCGTCCGAGAGGAACGCCCCACCAGCGATGCGGCCGAGCCCCGGCTCCCGAGCGAGCAGCTCCCGCCGCCCCAGCCGCTCGTGGGCGACCCCGGCGAGGTCGAGCACCGCCAGCTGTCTCTCGACCTGCTGAACGTCGCCGGCGTCGACTCCGGCCAGCAGCGTGCCGCGGGTGTGCACGGAGACCCCGAGCCGCCGAGCGAACTCCGGCCAGAGCGCGAGCGACGCCAGGCCGAGCCGGGTCAGGGTCTCTTCCCCGTGCCAGGCCTCACCGGCCGGGCTGAGCATGCCGGCCGCGGCGTACGAGGCCCCCGACCCCGGGGCCGGATCGACCACCTCGACGTCGTGCCCACGACGGATCAGCTCGTCGGCCACCGAGAGCCCGACGATCCCGGCGCCGAGGATCCGCGCCCGCATCAGCCGACCGCTTCCACGAGCTCCTTCGCGGCCAGCAACGGGTCGGGTGGTCGCCAGAGCCCGCCGATCACGGCGACCCCGTGGGCGCCGGCGGCGCGCACCTCCGCCGCGGACGATGCCGAGATCCCGCCGATCGCGATCAACGGGAGCACTCCGGCAGCGTCGCTGACCGCGGAGACGCCCAGCGGGTCGGGAAGCCCGGCCTTCGACGAGGTGGCGAAGACCGGCCCGAAGCCGGCGTAGTCGGCACCGTCGGCCGCGGCCGCCTCGACCGCAGCGCGGTCGCGGCACGTCGCCCCGACGACCAGCCCCGGAGAGGCCGCGTCGGCGATCCGCCGAGCATCGGCCACCGGCAGGTCGGAGGCACCCAGGTGGACGCCGGCCGCACCGGCCGCGAGCGCCACGTCGAGCCGGTCGTCGACGATCACGCACGCGGCGTACGCCTCGACGCGCTCGATCACCGACGCCGTCAGCGCCAGCAGCTCACGGGTCGTCGCGGTCTTGTCGCGCACCTGGAACCCATCGATCCCGAGCTCGGCGAAGGCGGGCAGGAGCGTGAGGTCGTCGGTCGCGGAGACCAGAGCGAAAATACGGGGGAGCAACAAAGCTTTCACTTCCTTCGCCGGCATGATCCGGATCAGGTGCGACGGTCGGAGCGGCTCCAGCTCCCTCTCAGCCCGCTGCCGCGGACTCCCGTGTGGTCAGGTTTCGCAACTCACCCTAGCGGCTGCCACCAACCTGCGCGAGGGGCTTGAGCTGACAAGCCTCCGCGAAGCCGTCGGACTCGATGCCCAGAGCCACGTTGGCGCGGGTGGAGAAGTTGGCGAACGCGATGACCGCGGTCAGCTCGATCACCGCCGCCTCGCCCAGCTGCGCGACCAGCCCGGACACCATCTCGTCGGTGACGGCCGGCTCGGCCCGGCTCATCTCCTCGGCGTATGCCATCACGTCCCGCTCCAGCGGCGTGAACACCTCGGAGACGCGCCAGCGCGGCACCTCCCGGGCCTTGACCGTGTCGAGCCCCTGGTTGTGCGCCTCGAAGTAGTTGAAGTCGAGGCACCAGCTGCACCCCACCGCCGAGGCGACAGCCATGTGCGCGAACGACTTCAGCTGCTCGTCGCTGGCGTCCCACTTCTTCACCTTGGAGCCGAGGGTCGACATCCCCGTCAGCACCTTCTGGTTGTGCCAGTAGACGCCCACCGAGGACGGCACCTGGCCCAGCATCTTCTTGGCGAACCGCTTGATCAGCATCCCCTTGAAACCGGTGATCTCGGCCGGCGCAATCCGGGTCGCAGTCATCTCTCCTCCTGATATCCGGCCCCTGTGGTGGGGCGCTCGATACCGAGACGAGGGACGCGCGCCATCTGTGACATCCCGGGCGGCGTACGATTCGGTTCCGTGGCTGACGTTGAGTTCCGGTACTCCGACCTCCTCCCGACCGGTAAGGACGAGACCCCTTATCGGTTGCTCACCACCGAGGGGGTGGAGGAGATCGAGGTCGACGGGCGCAAGTTCCTGCGTGTCGACCCCGAGGCGATCCGCGCGCTGTCCGCGGAGGCGATGAAGGACATCAACCAGTATCTCCGCCCCGCCCACCTGGCGCAGCTGCGCAAGATCATCGACGACCCCGAGGCCTCCGGCAACGACCGCTTCGTCGCGCTCGACCTGCTCAAGAACGTCAACATCTCCGCCGGCGGGATCCTGCCGATGTGCCAGGACACCGGCACCGCGATCGTGATGGGCAAGAAGTCCGAGGGCGTGCTGACCGGCTCCGACGACGCCGAGACCGTCTCGCGCGGTGTCTACGACGCCTACACCAACCTCAACCTCCGCTACTCCCAGCTGGCGCCACTGACCACGTACGAGGAGAAGAACACCGGCTCCAACCTGCCCGCACAGGTCGAGATCTACTCGACCACCGAGGGCGAGAACGGGCCGGAGTACAAGTTCCTCTTCATGGCCAAGGGCGGCGGCAGCGCCAACAAGTCGTTCCTGTTCCAGGAGACCAAGGCGATCCTCAACCCCGACCGGATCCTGACCTACCTCGACGAGAAGATCCGCTCGCTCGGCACCGCGGCCTGCCCGCCGTACCACCTCGCCGTCGTCATCGGCGGCACCTCGGCGGAGTTCGCGCTGAAGACCGCGAAGTACGCCTCGGCGCACTACCTCGACAACCTGCCGACCGAGGGCTCGATGTCGGCCCACGGCTTCCGCGACACCGAGCTCGAGGAGAAGGTCTTCGAGCTGACCCAGTCGTTCGGGATCGGGGCTCAGTTCGGCGGCAAGTACTTCTGCCACGACGTACGCGTCGTGCGGCTCCCCCGCCACGGCGCCTCGTGTCCCGTGGCGATCGCCGTCTCCTGCTCCGCCGACCGGCAGGCGCTCGGCAAGATCACCCGCGACGGCGTCTTCCTCGAGCAGCTCGAGACCGACCCGGCACAGTACATGCCCGATGCCGGGATGGCCGAGGAAATCGCGGCCGGCGAGGTCGTCTCGATCGACCTGAACCAGCCCATGTCGGAGATCCTGGCGACGCTTTCGCAGCACCCGATCAAGACCCGCCTCTCGCTGACCGGCCCCATGGTCGTGGCCCGCGACATCGCGCACGCCAAGATCAAGGAGCGCCTCGACGCCGGCGAGGAGATGCCGTCCTATTTGAAGGACCACCCGGTCTACTACGCCGGCCCCGCCAAGACCCCTGAGGGCATGGCGTCAGGCTCCTTCGGCCCGACCACCGCCGGCCGGATGGACTCCTACGTCGAGCAGTTCCAGGCCGCCGGCGGCTCCATGGTCATGCTCGCCAAGGGCAACCGCTCCAAGGTCGTCGCCGACGCCTGCGGCACCTACGGCGGCTTCTACCTCGGCTCCATCGGCGGCCCCGCCGCCCGACTCGCACAGGACTGCATCAAGTCGGTCGAGGTGCTCGAATACCCCGAGCTCGGCATGGAGGCCGTCTGGAAGATCGAGGTCGAGAACTTCCCCGCCTTCATCGTCGTCGACGGCGAGGGCAACGACTTCTTCACCGACCCCTCGGGCACCACCACGATCCCCCTCACCGGGATCAGGGTGCGGTCGAAGGAGCGCTGATGTGGGATACCCGGTCGACCGGGTATCCCACAGACCGACAGGCCACGAGTACGCCTGACGACCCGTGCGACACGCTGACACCCGGCGTGTCGCAGGGGTTATCCACAGGCGCTACGGCCGCCACTCTCGCCTGAGCAGCCCGAAGACCCACGAGTCGGAGACGACGCCGTCGACGACGCAGTCCTCGCGCAATGTGCCCTCCAGCCTGAACCCGAGCTTCTCCAGCACCCGGCCCGATGCAGCATTGCGGGTGTCGGCCTCGGCCTGCACCCGATTGAGGTCAAGCGCCTCGAACGCCCATCCCAGCAGCGCCCCCGCGGCCTCGGTCGCATAACCCTGTCCCCAGGCAGCCTTCCCGAGGCAGTAGCCCAACGAGGCGCTGCGGAAGTCGGGGTTCCACGAATTCAGCGTGCACCAGCCGAGAAACGCGGCATCGTTAGCCCGTTCGACCACGACCCGCGCCCCACTACCCTCCGCCGCCATCTCATGAGACCGCGCGATGAACCGATCCGCCCGTGACCGCTCCGTCCACGGCGGCGAGTCCCAGTAGCGCAACACCTCAGCATCGCTCTGCAGCGCGAAGAGCTCCTCCACATCCGAGTCCAGGAACGGCCGCAGTCTCAGCCTGGCCGTGATCAGCGTGGGAGTGGGCAGCGACATGGGCACGATGCTGCCACTCAACCGCGGCCGACGGCACCCGGTTATCTGCGCATCGCGATGAGTGTCATCCGAGTCCGAGCGCCGACTTCGCTGCCCGCCATGCCTCAGGGCTGCCCGCCACCAAGAGCCCTTCACGCCGGTCTGTCGGGTCATACGTAGCGCCGTCCAGACGGGCCGCGACTCCTCCCGCCTCCCTCAGCAGGAGGGCACCGGGGGCGTGATCCCACGGCATGGTGCGCCAGTACAGCATGAAGTCGCCGACGCCTCGTGTGAGTGCGGGGACTCGATGCTGGCGGCCGTCGCCTGCGGCACCAAGGTCGCGAACCGATGCTCATTCTGCTCAATCACGGCGCGGACGTCGGCTGGTAGGAATCGCTTCATGACTGCGCCGTCGAGGCTGCTCGTAGAACGCGGCACCACGAGGCGTTCCCCTGATTCGGTCTCGTACGCGCCGGCCCCATGTTCCGCAACGAAGGTCCGGGAGTGCTCGGGCTGGTGGATGACTGCAAGCACTGTCTCGCTGTCGACCACCAACGCGGCCATTACTCCGTAATCCTGGGAACCAGATGCGAAGGCGCCAGTGCCGTCGAGCGGGTCGAGCAGCCACACGGGCTGCTCGCCGGACAGGTGACGGAGCAGCGCCGGGTCCTCGGCAGCGGCTTCTTCCCCGATCACGACACTTCCTGGAACCGCGGCGCACAAGCTGGCGGAGAGGGCCTTCTCGCACTCCTGGTCGGCAATGGTGACCACCTCACCAGGGGACTTCTCCCATACGTCCTCGGCCCTCAGCGCACGGAACCTGGGGCGGAGGTAAAGGGGCTCATCCCAATCGGGGGTGTAGAAGTTGGGGTCTGAAGCCGCCGGTCTCGAGCAGGCTTCGGGCGATGTAGTTGGTCAGGTTGCGGAACCCGAGTGCGGAGCCGCGCAGGTGTTCGAGCCGTCCGTTGAGCACCTCGGTCGGCCCGTTGCTGGTGCCGGGTCGTTCGAAGTAGGCGAGCACGTCAGCGGCTCGCTTCTTCAGGGTCCGGCCCAGGGTGGTGAGCTCGGTGAGCACGTTGGGGACGCCGGCGCTGAGGTCGGTGATCAGCTTCTCCATGAGCTCGCGGCCACGTTGCCGGTCCTCGTGGCGATAGGCGGCGATCATGCGCTGGTAGACACCCCAGGTCGCCTCGACCTCGACGTGAGCGTCATCAACGAACAGCGCGCGTAGCCTGTCGCTCTGCTTGTCGGTGAGCAGGTCCGCGCCGGTGTGCAGCGTGCGCCGCGACTTGTAGAGCGGGTCGTCCCTGAACCCACGGTGCCCGTGGATCGCGAGTTGGACCCGGCGCCGGCACCTGTCGAGGGCGTCACCGGCCAAGCGCACGACGTGGAAGGGATCCATCACCGTGACCGCGTCCGGGATCTCCTCTGCAGCGGCGGTCTTGAACCCGGTGAAGCCGTCCATCGCGACCACCTCGACCGCGTCACGGAAGGCGTCGTCGCGGTCGGCGAGCCAGGTCTTGAACGCCGCCTTCGACCGGCCCTCGACCATGTCCAGCAGCCTTGCTGGGCCGGCGCCATCGCGGACCGGGGTGAGGTCGATGATCACGGTGACGTACTTGTCGCCACGCCTGGTGTGGCGCCAGACGTGCTCATCGACGCCAATGACCTTCACGCCCTCGAACCGCGTGGGGTCGTTGATCAGCAGCCGCTTGCCTTCGGCCAGGACCGCGTTGTTGGCGGTGTCCCACGTGACCCCGAGTCCCTCGGCGACACGGGCGACGGTGAGGTGTGCGACCACGATCCCTTCCAGCGCCCACCGCAGCCCGGTGCGCGAGAGCTTCGCGCGTGGCTCCGCCGCGGCGCTGGTGTCTTGGCGCCACACGTGTCCGCAGTCGGCACAGCGGTAGCGGCGCACTACAACTTCCAGCACGGTCGGTCGCCAGCCCAGCGGCTCGTGGGCCAACCGCCGGATCACGGTGTCACGAGCAGCGCCTTCGCTGCCGCACCGTCGGCAACACTGATCTGGTTCCACCACGCGGCACGCGAGGACCGCACGATCCGGTTCAAGTCGTTGCCCGGTCACGCTCAGACCGAGGCCGTCGAGTCGAGCGAAGGCGGTCAGGTCAGGGCGGCCGAAGCCGGCCGGCGGGGTAGCGTCGGACACGTCGAGGTCTTTCGGATGGATGGCGTAGGAACCTCCGTCGTCGGGAGACCTCGACGTCTATCTGCGGACCGGCGCGCCCGGCCGACCTACACCGTCATCTGGGAAGACCCCTGAAACGTCTTCGACGACGACGGGACCGGCTAGGAGGAGGGCGCGGTGAGCTAAAAGAATGGAGCTTGCTCGGCTTCGACGCCGCCGCAAGCTCCGGTGAAACGGTCGGTACTGGTCGGTCGTCGTCGGTCACCACCGGATGGCGGCGCCCCCCACTCTCGGCGTTTGCGCAGGTCAGCGGCTCGTTCGCCCAGTGGGCGCATCAAGCGATAGACGCAAAGCCGACGTGATTAGGTCGTCGGTTCGATTCCGACAGGCGGCTCTGGCGAACAGCCCCTGACCTGCGGAAACGCAGGGCAGGGGCGGTTCGGTTCTGCTGGTCGCGCGATGCGCTGGCCTCACGGCTCTGCCCGACACCGACGTCGCTCTCCTCTGCGACGGACCCCTCGCCGGCTGAGCGCTCGCGGCCGGCATCCTGTCCGTGTGCCGATAGGCCTCGCTCCGCTCGGCAACGCGGCGTGGCGTTGTGTCGCGACCTGGACGTGCGAGGTGTCAACGGTGCGTCGGCGCAGCGGTCGTTGTGTGCGCAGCGAGATGTTCCATGCCGCACGGGCGACGCGCACGAACGCAACGCCCCGGAACGCCAACCACCCGTCATCGCTGCGACGCGCAACGCGTCTCCCGTCACGGCAACGGATCGCAACCAAGACCCGCCCACGGCGCCTAGCGGGACGGAGGGCAAGTTGACACAGTTGCGCTGCCATGGAACCGCGCTGGCTCTCTCGATGACCACCGGTGAACCAGTGCCGCTCCAGGCTTGCGCCTGGGTGTTGCCTGGCCCCCCTCGTGATCGGCCCGTCGGGGATCGTCAACGTGGTGCGGGTGTCGAGGCGGTCGGGTCCGACGGCTCGGCGGGGCGCGATCGTCTCGTGCGTAGGCGGACTACGGGAGCTTGGACGCGAGGACGTCGGCCGCCAGGATCTCGGGTGCTGCGCCGAGGAGGTGCTGGTTGGCCATCAGGGCTGCGACGATGGCGCCGTTGGCGTGGGCGTCGCGAGCGGCCTCGTCGGGGAATGCATCGAAGATCCAAAAGGTGTCGGCGTGGGTTCTAGCCGCGAACCAGACAATCGTTCCCACTTCTTCGTTGGCGAGTGCGACAGCGCCGGCGAGCAGATCGGCGAGCGCGTCGTGCTGTCCATCGGCCGCGACGATCTTGGCGACGAAGGCATACGGAAGTGATGCGGGTGTGGACATGAGGGGTTCTCCTTGAAGTCGGGGTTCTTCGTGGGGCGAGTTCAGCGTATGACGAGCGAGGTCCGATGGGGAGTGGCGTATACGACAGTATTGCTATTGTTCGCGCCATGCGTATCGGACTGATCGCGATCGACGGCTGCTTCGGTTCGGCTGTCGCGTCGGTCATCGACATCGTGCGGGTGGCCGACGGAGCCCGCGGCGATATCGACCCGCGGATCGACCCGATCGAACTCGCCATCCTCGGACCGAAACGGCGAGTGACCACGACGGCATCGATGACCCTGTCGGTTGACCACCCGCTGTCGGAGTCCGGAGAGTTCGACGTGGTCGTCGTCCCTGCGCTTGGAACCCTCACGGCCGCCGCTACCAACGACGCCCTCCAGAGCCGAGATGCTCGTTCGGTCATCGCCTCGCTCGGGCGCCTCGACGACGCGACCACCCGGATCGCCGCGGCGTGCACCGGCGTGTTCGCCGTCGCCGAGACCGGACGGATGCATCATCGGCGGGCGACGACCAGCTGGTTCCTGGGGCCGGAGTTCCTGAAGCGCTATCCGACCGTCGCCCTCGATCTCGACACCATGGTCGTCGTGGACGGGAACCTCGTCACCGCCGGCGCCGCGTTCGCCCACATCGACCTCGCGCTCTCACTCGTGCGATCGATCAGCCCCGACCTGGCCCAACATGTCGCCAAGCTCCTCATCATCGACGAGCGTCCGTCGCAGGCGGCCTTCGTCGCCTACGAACATCTCCGGCACGAGGACCCGATCGTCGTCGAGTTCGAACGCTTCGTGCGCGCCCGCCTGGACGAACCGTTCAACGTCGCCTTCGTCGCGCAGTCGCTCGGCACCAGCCGGCGCACCCTCGAACGACGAGTCCGTGCGGCGCTCAACCTCACTCCGCTCGGCTTCGCCCAACGGCTTCGCATCGAACGAGCTCGGCACCTCTCAGCAACCACGGACCTCACCTCCGCCGAGATCGCGCTACGGGTCGGCTACGCGAACGCCGAGACTCTGCGCTCCCTCCTGCGCAGGGAGCGACGCCGTTCCTGACCTATCGCCATGCCTGTAGCCGGTGTCCTAGCGCCCGGTTGGAACCACCTCTCAGCACGTCGCGTCGACGCTCCTGCGTCGCCCCTGGACGACCCACTCGACACGCCCGCAGCACAGGCCATGTGACGTGCCCCGGCTTCCCGGCCGGTCGGGGTTGGGTGGCTGTGATGTCGCTGCGTTCTCGTCGAGGGGGTCAGCAGACCCGATCAGGGTCGATTGGGATGAGACGCGAAGGCGGTCAGGTCAGGGCGGCCGAGGCCGGCCGGCGGGGTAGCGTCGGACACGTCGAGGTCTTTCGGATGGATGGCGTAGGAACCTCCATCGTCGGGAGACCTCGACGTCTATCTGCGGACCGACGCGCCCGGCCGACCTACACCCTCATCTGGGAAGAGCCGGTAAAGGGTCGCTGCCTCACGCACCTCATCGACGACTCGTTCCAGGTCGTAGTCCACGGGGCAAAGCTACGCCCCCCATCCGAGCGCCAGCTACGCGAGCCGGCGTCGCCGCCCGAAGACTGTCGGTGCTCGCGCCCATACTGGCCCGCATGGACGCAGTCGAGGCGCTGGAGCAGCTGGGCGGGATCGCCCGCTCTGCCGACATCGTCGCGCTCTCCAGCCGCCGACGCCTGCGCACCGCGGTGTCGAATGAGGCGATCGTCCACGTCGATCGCGACCGCTACGCCCTCCCCGTGACCGACCTCGGCCGCCGCCTCGCCGTGGAGCACAACCTCCATCTCACCCATCTCAGCGCGGCGCTCCATCACGGCTGGGAGGTCCGTACCTCCCCGAGCGTGCCCCATCTCCTCTTGCCGAGCGGACAGAAGAGACCCACCAGCGCGGCACGCTTCTGGACGTACGACGCCCGGCGCGAGGACCTCGACGGCTGGTCCACCGGGCCATTGCTCACGGTCATGCTGTGCGCCCGCGACCTGCCGTTCGCCGCCGCGCTGACCGTAGCCGACTCGGCGTTGCGCCACGGCTCGGTGACCCACGAGGAGCTCGTCACGGCTGGCCGCGCCTGGCGCGGAGGTGACACACAGCAGGTCGAGAGGGTCGCAGCTCACGCCAACGCACTGTCCGCCAACGCATTCGAGTCCGGCCTGCGCGCGATCACCGCTGCGGCCGGCCTCGAGTTCGTCCCGCAGTACGAGGTGCACGTCGGCACACTGACGGTGCACCCCGACCTCGTCGACCCGATCAACGGCATCATCCTCGAGGCCGACTCCTGGGGCTTCCACGCCGACAAGGAGACCCACGACCGCGACTGTCAGCGCTACACGATGCTCGCCTCCGACGGCTGGATCGTGCTGCGCTTCACCTACGACCAGGTCATGTTGCAGCCCGAGTATGTGTTGAGGTGTATCGAGATGGCGTTGTCCCAGCGGGCCGCGGCCGCCTGACCCCGGCCCGAGAGGCCACAAGAAGCCCCGAATCCTCGTGCGACACGCCGAGCGAGGGCGTGTCGCGAGTCGTTGACAGGGTGCCCGTGGCCGCAACGACCGACGGTGACTCGTCAAGGCCTCACGTCGGGGCCAGAGAGGTCGGTCAGCTCTATGCGTTTGACGCGGATGCCCCAGTCCTCCCGGGAGCGGCGGGTGGCGTCGTACGCGACATCGGTCAGGCGCCCGGCGGAGCCGAGGAGCTCGTCGCGGTCGACGATGCCGGCGAGCTCTCGCAGCGCCGCACGCACAGCACTCTCGAGCTGCTGCTGGGGCTTGTCGACGCGGTAGGCGATCGAGGGGTCCTCGAACTCGAGGTAGACGTTCAGACCCGCCTCGCAGAGGTAGTGGTCGCGGCAGACCAGCGGCTCCCGCATCGACAGCACCTGCTCGCGCATGTCGAACCGAGCGACGACCCGGTCGAGCAGCGGCACGACGGTGTTGAGACCGGGCTGAAGCGTCGTACGGTACCGGCCGCCGCGCTCGACCACCAAGCAGCTCGCCACCGGGACGACCTTGACACTCATCAGCACCCCGATGACGACCACAACAGCAAGCAGCACGACCACGAGACCCGGCGACATGCCGGTCAGGCTACCGCCGTACGTCAGCCGACGATGCGGTCCGCGCGGGCGGACTCCTCCTGAGCCTCCTCGACGGCCTTGGCGACTTCCTCCTGAGCCTGCTCGATGGCTGCCCGCGGTCCGGGAAGGGGCGGCGCGGGCGGTGCCTCGTCGCCGTTCTCGGCAGACTTCGAGGACGACCCGGCGCCGTCGGCGAACGCTCCTGTGACCGTACGCATCGCCTCGGTGAGCTCGCCGGGGATGACCCAGAACGAGTTGCCGTGAGCGGCCAGCGAGGGCAGCATCTCGAGGTATTTGTAGGCGAGCACCTTCGAGTCGGCGTCGTTGGCGTGGACGGCCTGGAAGACCCGCTCGAGCGCCTTGGCCTCACCGTCGGCCTCGAGCACGCGAGCCTGCTGGTTGCCCTCTGCTTCCAGGATCGACTGCTGACGGGTGCCCTCCGCCTCCAGGATCAGCGAGGCCCGCTTGCCCTCGGCATGGAGGATCGCGGCGCGCTTGTCACGCTCGGCGCGCATCTGCTTCTCCATCGCCTCCTGGATCGAGGAGGGCGGGTCGATCGCCTTGATCTCGACGCGGTTGACCCTGATCCCCCACTTCCCGGTGGCCTCGTCGAGCACCTCGCGCAGCCGAGCGTTGATCGTCTCGCGCGAGGTCAGGGTGCGCTCCAGGTCCATCGAGCCGATCAGGTTTCGCAGCGTGGTGACGGTGAGCTGGTCGATGGCCTGCAGATAGTTGGCGACCTCGTAGGCCGCCGCCCGCGGCTCGGTGATCTGGTAGTAGAGCACCGTGTCGATGTTGACCACCAGGTTGTCCTCGGTGATCACCGGGCGCGGGTTGGAGGAGTAGACCTGCTCACGCACGTCGAGCTTGGTGTTGACCCGGTCCACCAGCGGGATCACGAAGTTCAGCCCTGGCTGCAGCGTGACCCGATAACGCCCGAACCGCTCGATGTTGTAACGCCGCGCCTGTGGCACGATCCGCACCGTCGAGGCGACCGCCCCGACCACGAGCGCGACCATGACCAGCACAATCAGCAGTAGTTCCATCTCGTACGTCCCCTCTCTAAGGTGACAGCGACAGCGGGTCCCGTGGGTGGACGAGCGCCGTGGCGCCTTCGATCTCGAGCACGTCGACCCGGCATCCGACCGGGATGACCAGGTCGTCGTCGTAGGGTCTGGCCGACCAGTCCTCACCGGCGAGATGCACCAGGCCGTGCTCGAAGCTGACCTCGGCGGTGACGACGGCCTGGCGACCGATCAGGGCGTCGGTGCCGTCACGCACCGGCGGCGGCAGCGCCATGTGACGCCGCGCGATCGGGCGCACCAGCAGCACGCTGCCGCCGCCCGCGAGCGCGAAGACCAGCGCCTGCACCAGGACCGGAGCGCCGAGAGCGGCGCTGCCGGCGGCAAGGAGTGCCCCGCCGGCGACGAAAGCGAACGCCAGCGTCATCGTGAACGCCTCAGCGACTCCTAGCAGCACTGCGACGATCAGCCAGAAGAATGACCACATGTGACCACCAGACTCGGTTCACTCCAGCGTACTCCGCCTGTGGTGGCCGTCACATGGATCGGCGAGAGCTGTGGCGCTCGCTCACCAGCGGCAGACCCACCCACAGCGAGATGAAGAGGACGAGCACGACCACCGCGACGACCACACCCACCCCGAAGGAGACGACGACGTCGAAGACGAGCAGCACCACCAGCGCCGAGACCAGGGCGAAGCACGCCAGACCGGCTCGCGCGCAGGCGTGGGAGGCCTTCACCAGCCACGGACGTTGCCGACGACGGAACAGCATCCGGTGGAAGGAGACCGGCGCGATGATGAGGCAGGTCGTGATGACCGAGCCCACCAGCACGATCAGATAGATCGTCTTCTGGCGGTCGTCGAGGTCGGGGAACCGCGGCGAGAACGGCACGGTCAGCAGGAATCCGGTGAGGATCTGGACGCCGGTCTGCAGCACCCGCAGCTCCTGGAGCAGCTCGTTCCAGTTGCGGGTGATCCGCTGCTCGGGCCGCTCCCCCGGGCTGCCACCATCGGTCCCGACCTCGAGCCCGTCGTCGGACATCAGAACACCGGCCGTCCTCCGGTCACCCCGAGCACGGTGCCGGAGACGTAGGACGCCTCGGCCGGCGAGGCGAGGAAGACGAACGCCGGGGCCACCTCGGCCGGCTGGCCGGCACGTCCCAGCGGCGTGTTCGCCCCGAACCTCTCCACCTTCTCCGCCGCCTGGGTCGCCGGCTGCAGCGGGGTCCAGATCGGCCCCGGCGCCACCGCGTTGACCCGGATCCCCTCGGGCCCGAGCTCGGCAGCGAGGTTGACGGTGAAGTTGTTGATGGCCGCCTTGGTCGCGGCGTAGTCGAGCAGGCTGGTCGAAGGTTCGTACGCCTGGATGGAGGCGTTGTTGACGACGCAGCCGTTGCTCTTCCGCAGGTGCGGGACGGCTGCTCGGGTCAGCCAGAGCAGGGCGTACAGGTTGGTCTTGAAGGTCCGGTCGATCCGTTCGTCGTCCATGTCGGTCAGGCCCTTGTCGCGGGCGAACTGGTAGCCGGCGTTGTTGACCAGGATGTCGAGGCCACCGAGCTCCTGCACGGTGCGTTCGACGACCTCGTCGCACGCCTCCCGCTCGCGCAGGTCGATCGGGATGGTGAGCGCGGTGCGTCCGGCCGCCTCGACGAGGCTCGAGGTCCCCTTCGCGTCCGGTTCCTCCTCGGGGAGATAGGTGAAGGCGACGTCGGCTCCCTCGCGGGCGTACGCGATCGCGACGGCGCGGCCGATCCCGGAGTCGCCGCCGGTGATGATCGCGACCTTCCCGTCCAGACGGCCGTGGCCCTGGTAGCTCGACTCGCCGTGATCGGGCTGCGGGTCCATCACGGTCGTGAGCCCCGGAGGCTCCTGCTGCTGGGCGGGGAACTGGATCTTGTCGTCGCTCATAGCCCATCGGTACCCACATCGGGCCGCGACAGACACAATGAAGTCGTGAGCGAACTGGTGAACGAGACGGAGACGGCCATCGCCGAGACGAGCGACGACGTGAGCACACGCAGCGCGCACGGTGACCTGGTCCTTCGGCATCGCGCCGACGGACACCTGGAGCTTCGGGCCAACGGGATCTTCGTGATGGACACCCGTGAGACCTCGACCGAGAAGGCGCTCGCGACCCGTGCCCTCGACCTGCACGCAGACCCTCGACACGTGCTCATCGGCGGGCTCGGCCTCGGCTTCACCCTCGAGGCGGTGCTGAGCGACGGCCGGGTCGAGACCGTCACCGTCGTCGAGATCGAGCCTCTCCTGGTCGAGTGGATGCGCGCCGGACGCGTCCCCCACGGCCCCGCGCTGATGAGCGACGAGCGCGTCCGCATCGAGGTCGCCGACGTCGCTGTCGTGCTCCGGGAGAGCCAGGGCGCGGCGTACGACCTCGTGCTGCTCGACGTCGACAACGGCCCCGGCTATCTGGTGCACGACGCCAACGGCGCGCTCTACGAGGCGCCGGCTCTCGCAGATGCGCGACGGGCGACGGCTCCGGGTGGCACGGTGGTGGTGTGGTCTGCCGCGCAGGCTCCGGCGCTGCTGGAGGTGATGGGGCAGGTCTTCGACGAGACCGAGGCGCTCTCCTACCCGGTCGACCTGCAAGGGCACTCGGAGACGTACTGGCTCTACGCCGGCACGGTCTCCCGAAGGAATGGCACCAACTAGTCAAAGGTTGAACCAGGCATGGACGACATCAGCTTTCGCATCGAGCACGACTCCATGGGTGAGGTCCGGGTGCCGAAGGACGCGCTGTGGCGCGCCCAGACCCAGCGGGCCGTGGAGAACTTCCCCATCTCGGGCACCCCGATCGAGCCGGCCCTGATCCATGCGATCGGCCACGTGAAGGCCGCCGCCGCCAAGGCCAACTTCGACCTCGGCGTGCTCCCCGGCGACAAGGCCGAGGCGATCATCGCCGCCGCGGGCGCGGTCTCCGAGGGCGAGCACGACGACGCCTTCCCGATCGACGTCTTCCAGACCGGGTCGGGCACGTCGTCGAACATGAACGCCAACGAGGTGATCGCCTCCCTGGTGGCTCGCGCGGGCGGCGACGTGCACCCCAACGACCACGTCAACGCCTCCCAGTCCTCCAACGACACCTTCCCGACCGCCATCCACGTGGCCGCCGCCGTCGCCGTCACCGAGCAGCTGCTGCCCGCGATCGACACCCTCGCCACCTCGCTCGAGGCGAAGGCCAAGGAGTTCGCGGCGCTGGTGAAGTCGGGGCGTACGCACCTCATGGACGCCACCCCGGTGACCCTGGGCCAGGAGTTCGGGGGCTACGCCGCGACCGTGCACTACGCGGCCGAACGACTCGAGGCGGTGCTACCGCGGGTGCGCGAGCTCGCGCTCGGCGGCACCGCGGTCGGCACCGGCATCAACACGCCCGCCGGGTTCCCGCAGGCCGTGATCGCCGACCTGTCCAACCGCACCGCCCAGCCGTTCACCGAGGCCCGCAACCACTTCGAGGCCCAGGGCACCCGCGACTCGCTGGTCGAGCTCTCCGGCGTGCTCAAGACGCTCGCGGTCGGCCTGATCAAGATCAACAACGACCTGCGCTGGATGTCGTCGGGCCCCACCACCGGCCTGGCCGAGATCCACCTGCCCGACCTGCAGCCGGGCTCCTCGATCATGCCCGGCAAGGTCAACCCGGTCCTGCCGGAGGCCACCTTGATGGTGGCGTTCCAGGTGATCGGCAACGACGCGGCGGTGACCGCCGCCGGCGCGTCGGGCGCCTTCGAGCTCAACGTCGCGATGCCGGTGATGGCCCGCAACATCCTGGAGTCGATCCGCCTGCTCTCGACGTCGATGACCGTCCTGGCCGAGCGTACGGTCGACGGGATCGTCCCCGTCCCCGAGCGCCTCCGCGCCTACGCCGAGTCCTCCCCCTCGATCGTCACCCCGCTCAACAAGCACATCGGCTACGAGGCCGCCGCCAAGGTCGCCAAGCAGGCCCTGGCCGACGGCAAGACGATCAAGGAGACCGTGCTGGCCCTGGGCTACGTCGAGAACGGCACCCTCACCGAGGAGGAGCTCGACAAGGCCCTCGACGTCGAGTCGATGACCCACCCCTGACCCACAACCTGTCGAGTCGGCTCGTCCTGACCGAAAACCACGTCGAGTCGGCGCGTCGTAACGCGCCGACTCGACGTGAATTCGGGTCAGGACGAGCCGACTCGGCGTCGGTCAGTACCAGCCGTTGGACTGGGAGTGGCCCCAGGCGCCGCACGGGGAGCCGTAGCGGTCGTTGATGTAGCCCATGCCCCACTTGATCTGGGTGGCGGCGTTGGTCTCCCAGTCGTCGCCGGCGGAGGCCATCTTGGAGCCCGGGAGAGCCTGCGGGATGCCGTAGGCGCTGGAGGAGGGGTTGGCGGCGCTGGTGTTCCAGCCCGACTCCTTCTCCCACAGCGGCTCGAGGCAGGAGAACTGGTCGAGGCCCCAGCCGAAGTCGCTGAGCATCGACTTGGCGATGTCCTTGGGGTCGCGCAGGTCGATCTCGACCTCTTCGACACCCGAGATCGCCTGGGCGTCGGACCCAGCAACCGAGAGCGCGGCCCGCTTGGCCGGGTCGGCGGTCTCGCGGCGGTCGCCGGAGGACCGGGACAGCGAGGAGCTCTCGCTGCCGCGGGCGGCGGACTCGGCCTCGATCGCGGCGCGCTGGGCGTCGGTCAGCTCGGGCAGGTCAGCCGAGGCGGCGTCGCCGGCGCTGAGCTGCTGGTCGCCGGCCGGGCCGGAGTAGGCGACTCCGCCGGCTACTGCGGCACCCGTCCCGCCGAGGGCGAGGACGGAGAGCAGCAGGGTGGTCTTTGCGGTCGTACGCGCAGCCTTGTGCGGAACGTCCACGAGCGGATTCGCTGGCGCACCACGATGTCGCGGGGCACGATGAACAGGCTGGGACATGGCTCTCTTCGGGGGCTGAGGCATTGCAGACCCGCAAACAATGCATGCTCGCCATGGCCGTATCAAACTGGACGCACCGTTTGTAGGTCAGAAATGACCGTTCTGAGCATCACTTCCGTAACACGAGTCACACTAATCACAGTGGCCCCAGCCCTTACGGGTCTGGGGCCACCATGGGTGACGAGGATTACGGCGTCATCACGGCACCACGTTCTCCAACATCTCCGTGACGAGCGCCGCGATCGGCGACCTCTCGGAGCGGGTCAGGGTGACGTGGGAGAAGAGCGGGTGACCCTTCAGCTTCTCGATCACCGCGACGACACCGTCGTGACGGCCGACCCGGAGGTTGTCGCGCTGAGCGACGTCGTGGGTGAGCACGACCTTCGAGTTGGCGCCGATGCGGGAGAGCACGGTCAGGAGCACGTTGCGCTCCAGCGACTGCGCCTCGTCGACGATCACGAACGCGTCGTGCAGCGACCGACCGCGGATGTGGGTCAGCGGCAGCACCTCGAGCATGCCGCGCTCGATGATCTCCTCGATCACCTCCGGCGAGGTCACCGCGGAGAGCGTGTCGAAGACCGCCTGGCCCCACGGGGACATCTTCTCGTTCTCCGTGCCGGGCAGGTAGCCGAGCTCCTGACCACCGACGGCGAACAGCGGTCGGAAGATGACCACCTTGGTGTGCTGGTTGCGCTCCATGACCGCCTCCAGCCCCGCGCAGAGCGCCAGCGCCGACTTGCCGGTGCCGGCCCGGCCGCCGAGCGAGACGATGCCCACCTCGGGGTCGAGGAGCATCTCCAGGCCGATCCGCTGCTCCGCGGAACGACCGTGGATGCCGAAGACCTCGCGGTCGCCGCGTACGAGGTGGACCTGCTTGTCGGGGCCCACCCGACCCAGCGCGGAGCCGCGGTCGGACATCAGCACGAGACCCGTGTGACAGGGCAGGTCGCGAGCGGCGTCGAGGTCGAGCACCCCGTCGTCGTAGAGCTCGTCGAGGTCGGCGGCCGCGACGTCGAGTTCGGCCATCCCCGAGTAGCCCGGGTCGGAGTCGTTGATCCGCTCACCGCGGTAGTCCTCGGCCTTGAGGCCCACCGCCGAGGCCTTGATCCGCATCGGCAGGTCCTTGGAGACCAGAGAGACGTCGAGCCCGTCGCCCTTCAGGTTGTGGGCGACCGCGAGGATCCGGGTGTCGTTGTCGCCGAGCCGGAAGCCGCTCGGCAGCGAGGACGGGTCGGTGTGGTTGAGCTCGACCCTGATCGTGCCGCCCTCCTCACCGATCGGGACCGCCGTGTCCAGGCGGCCGTGGGTGATCCGCAGCTCGTCGAGCTGACGAAGGGCGGAGCGGGCGAAGTAGCCCAGCTCCGGGTGATGCCGCTTGGCCTCCAGCTCGGTGATCACGACGACCGGGAGCACGACCTCGTGCTCGGCGAAGCGCGTCATTGCCTTCGGGTCCGAGAGCAGAACACTGGTGTCGAGGACGTAGGTGCGCACCGCAGGCGGCCCACCCTCAGGGACGGTGCCCGATTTCGGGCCCTCCGACGCCGGTGTCGGAGCGGCCGACGTGTCGGCCTCGGTGACGAGCTCGGTCGTGGTTCTGTCAGCAGCCACGCGGATCACCTCTCGCGACCGGCTCATACACCCATGAGTCCGGTCATTTCATCGTTAATCAGATGGACCGGACGGTGGACCGTCAGTCGGGGTGCCGACTGCCTCACACCCGTCGGGATCGATGTGATCCTGACGCAGGTTCGGTTCGTGACTACTCACGTAACGGGCCTCCAGGTGCGACGGGATTTTTGTTCCCCGCCGTTGGGACAACGCTACGACGCCGAGCCAGGCGACTGTGGCAACACGCAGTATTTTTCTGTGTGAACACCTGGTGACGCGGCCACTCGTTCCGGCCAGCGGTCCCGACCGGGGTTCACCTGCCGGCATTCATCTGCCGGCGTTCACCGGCCGAGGCGACGCTCGCGGTGGGCGTAGGCGCGCAGGGCACGCAGGAAGTCCGTACGCCGGAAGTCGGGCCAGTAGGCCTCGCAGAAGTAGAACTCCGACTTGGCGCTCTGCCACAGCAGGAACCCACCCAGGCGCTGCTCCCCCGAGGTGCGGATCACCAGGTCGGGGTCGGGCTGGCCCTTGGTGTAGAGGTGGTCGGCGATGTGCTCGACGTCGATGATCTGGGCGAGCTCCTCCAGCGAGGTGCCCCGAGCGACGTGCTCGTTGAGCAGCGCGCGCACGGCATCGGCGATCTCACGCCGCCCGCCGTATCCGACGGCCACGTTGACGATGATCCCGTCGACATCGCGGGTCGCGTCCTCTGCGGCCTGGAGCCGCTGGGCCAGCCAGCCGGGCAGCAGATCGAGAGCGCCCACCGGGTGCAGTCGCCAGCGGCGTACGTCTGCCAGGGAGTCGACCGCGTCGGCGATGATCTCGAGGAGCGGTGCCAGCTCCTCGGCCGGGCGGTTGAGGTTGTCGGTGGAGAGCAGCCACAGGGTGACCACCTCGATGCCGATCTCGTCGCACCACGTCAGCAGCGGCTCGATGTTGGCGGCGCCGGCGCGGTGGCCGTGGGCGGTCGACTGACCGACCTCCCTGGCCCAGCGACGGTTGCCGTCGAGCATCACACCGACATGCTTGGGCAGCTTGGACGTGTCGATCTTGCGCAGCATCCGCGCCTCGTAGGCGGGGTAGAGAACCCGACGTACGCCTTCCTTCCAGTCTGCCACGGCAGAAGAGTATCGAGACCGAACCCACATCACCCAGCGGGACGTGATTCACCGGATCTTCAGGTCGAGCCGTTAGCCTTGCTCGTCATGAGCGAGATGACGGATGCGATGCGCCACAAGGTCGGAAACATCTCCGACTCGGTCTCCTCGACCGTCCACGAGGCCCTCCCGAAGATGCGGGGCTGGATCCATCTGGCCACCGCACCGCTCACGCTCGCGGCCGGCATCGTCCTGATCGTGCTCGCCCCCGCAGGGGCGCCCCGGGTCGGCGCCGCGGTGTTCACCATGGCCGCTCTGCTGCTCTTCACGGTCTCCGCGGTCTACCACCGGGTCAACGCTCTCGGCCGGTGGAACGAGCGGTGGTTCACGATCATGAAGCGCTGGGACCACGCCAACATCATGGTGATGATCGCGGGCTCCTACACGCCGTTCTCCCTGCTGCTCCTCGACGGCGTCACCCAGGTCGTGCTGCTCTCGGTGGTGTGGACCGGCGCGATCCTCGGCGTGCTGTTCCGGGTCTTCTGGAACGACGCCCCGCGGTGGCTCTACGTGCCCAACTACATCGCGCTCGGCTGGGCGGCGATCTTCTTCATCCCCTCGTTCTTCACCGGCGCTGTCGCGCTCGGCCTCGGCATCGGGATCGCCACCTTCACGCTGATCTGCGTCGGCGGCGCGCTCTACACCGCCGGTGGCGTCATCTACGGCTTCAAGCGCCCCAACCCGTGGCCGCGCTTCTTCGGCTTCCACGAGGTCTTCCACACCTTCACGATCCTGGCGTTCGTCGCTCACTACACGGGCGTCTCGCTCGCGACCTACTCGCTGCGCTGACCCCGCCCGTCGAGTCGGCTCGTCCTGACCAGAACCAGCGTCGAGTCGGCTCGTCATGACGAGCCGACTCGGCATCGGGTGCACGAGAAAGCAGCAAGCGGGGCGCGTGGCCATCGGCCGCGCGCCCCGCTGTCGTGCTACGAGATCCAGGAGTGGATCACTTGCTCAGCGACTCGGCCGCCTTGTCATCACCCTTGCCGACCCGCGAGCTGCGGTAGCCGTAGAGGAAGTAAATCGCGAAGCCGATCGCCATCCACACCACGAACCGCAGCCAGGTCTCGAGGCTCAGGTTGAGCGTGAGGTAGATGCAGATCAGCGCGGCCACGATGGGCAGCACCGGGCTGAACGGCACCCGGAAGGCACGCGGCAGGTCGGGGCGGCGCTTGCGCAGCACGGGCACCGCGATCGAGACCAGCGCGAAGGCGGTCAGCGTGCCGATGTTGACCATCTCCTCGAGCTTGCCGATCGGGGTGAAGGTGGCGACGACGGCGACCATCGCACCGACGATCAGGGTGATCCGGATCGGCGTGCCGGTCTTCTTGTTCACGTGGGCGAGCTTCACCGGCAGCAGGCCGTCGCGGCTCATCGCGAAGATGACGCGGATGGCGCCGATCATCAGCGTCATCACCACGGTGGTCAGACCTGCGACCGCACCGGCGGAGATCAGGGTGGCGAAACCACTCCGACCGACGTCACGGAAGGCGGTGGCGAGAGCTGCCTCGGGGTCGATCTGGTCGTACGGCACCATGCCGGTGATGACCAGCGCGACCGCGACGTAGAGGACCGTGCAGATGACCAGCGACCCGATGATGCCGCGGGGCAGGTCACGCTGCGGGTTCTTGGCCTCCTCGGCGGTGGTGGCGACCACGTCGAAACCGATGTAGGCGAAGAAGACCACCGAGGCGGCCGAGATGATGCCGAGCACGCCGAAGGTCTGCGGCTCGAGGCCGATGGCCCACTGGATCAGGGGCTGCTGGATGCCTTCGCCCGACACGGAGCCGGCGCGCTCGGGGACGAACGGGTCGTAGTTGGAGCCGGAGACGTAGAACAGACCGGCGACGATCACGAAGAGGACGATGAAGAGCTTGACCGCGACCAGCGCGAGGTTGACCCGCAGCGACTCCTTGATGCCCATCGTGATCAGGGCGATGAGCACCACGACGAGGACCAGCGCAGCCAGGTTGGGCTGACCGAACTCGGCGTTGGCGTCCGGGCCGAAGCCCGCGGGCCAGCCGAGACCGATCTCCTCGAGGAACGTCACCAGATAGCTGCTCCAGCCCTGCGCGACGACCGAGGCGCCGAGGACCATCTCCAGGATCAGGTCCCAGCCGATGATCCAGGCCATCATCTCGCCGAGGGTGGCGTAGGAGAAGGTGTAGGCCGACCCGGAGACCGGCACGGTCGACGCGAACTCGGCGTAGCAGAGGGCCGCCAGGCCGCAGCAGAGTGCGGCGATGATGAAGGAGAAGACAACACCCGGGCCGGCGAACTCAGCCGCGACCCGACCGGTCAGCGTGAAGATTCCCGCGCCGATGACGACGCCGATCCCGAAGACGGTCAGGTCGACGGCGGTCAACCGTCGTTTGAGCTTGAACTCGGGGTGGTCGGCATCGGCGAGTGACTGCTCGATGGACTTTGTTCGCCAAATGGACATGAGGGATAGGAAACCATCTCGCCAGGACGGCTCGAAAGAGCGGGGGGTTAACGTTTCAGTCGCGACATCTGAAGGATTTTGCCTCAGAGACTTCGCCCCCGACGTACGCCGGCCAACTGGGCCACTCGCACAACGGCCGGGTGCGACCGGCCCCCGCGTTGCCCTCAGCATCCCGACGCGTTGTGACCTGCGCCATATGTCCTACGCACACATCTTCGCCTGCCCGAGTGGGACCAGCATGGCGATCACCCACACAGGGTCAGGGCCCAGTGTGTCCCCAACATCTATGGCGTCCGCCGCGACACTTCCCCTAGCGTCGCTCATGTGACGAGCACCACACCAGACCGGATCTGCGCGCTGCGGACCGAAGGACTCACCAAGGACTTCCGTGGCTTCCGCGCGGTCAGCTCCGTGGACCTGGAGGTCGCCGAGGGCACCCTGCACGCGCTCGTCGGCCCCAACGGCGCCGGCAAGACGACCCTGTTCAATCTGCTGACCGGCTTTGTGAAGCCCACCAGCGGACAGATCACGGTCTTCGGTGACGACGTCACCGCGATGGCACCCGAGAGGATCACCCGACACGGGGTGGCCCGCTCCTTCCAGATCACCAGCCTCTTCGAGAACCTGACTCCTCGCGAGCACGTCGAGATCGCGCTGCAGGGGCTCACCAACCAGGGCCTGAAGTTCTGGCGCTCCGCGAAGCTGCTGGGCCGTCGCCGCGAGGAGGTCGACCGGCTGCTGGCCGAGGTCGGTCTGAGCGACCTGGCCGACAGACCGACAGGGCTGATGGCCTACGGCCAGAAGCGCGCGCTCGAGCTCGCTCTGGTGCTCGCGGTCGAGCCGAAGCTGCTGCTGCTCGACGAGCCGACGGCCGGCATGGGCATCGAGGACGTCGACCGCACCATCGAGCTCGTCCGCCGCATCGCCGAGGGCCGCACGGTCGTCTTCGTCGACCACAACATGCACGTGGTCGGCCAGCTGGCCGACCGCGTCACCGTCCTGCAGCAGGGCTCGGTGCTCGCCGAGGGGTCCTACGACGAGGTGCGCGCCGACGCCCGCGTCATCACCGCCTATCTCGGGGAGGCTCACAGTGCCTGAGACACCCAAGCTCGAGGTCGAGAACCTGAGCGCCTGGTACGGCGAGGCGCAGGCACTGCGTGAGGCCACCCTGAGCGTCGGCGCGGGCGAGGTCGTCACCCTCGTCGGCCGCAACGGTGCCGGCAAGACCACCCTCGTGCGCTGCCTGATGGGGCTTCACAAGCATCTGTCGGGCTCGATCAGGCTCGACGGTCGCGACATCACCACGCTGGCGGCGCACCGACGGGCTCGCGCCGGGCTCGGCTGGGTCCAGGACGACCGCGGCATCTTCGCCAACCTGAGCGTCGAGGAGAATCTGCTGCTGCCGCCACGCGTCGGTGAAGACGCATGGAGCCTGGAGCAGGTCTACGACGCCTTCCCCGCTCTCGGCAGCCGACGCCGCGCGGGTGGCACCACTCTCTCCGGCGGTGAGCAGCAGATGCTCGCCGTGGCCCGGGTGCTCCGCACCGGCGCCCGGGTGCTGCTGCTCGACGAGCCCTCTGAGGGGCTCGCGCCGGTCATCGTCACGCAGATCGGCGACATCGTGCGGACCGCCAAGGAGTCGGGCATCGGCGTGCTCCTGATCGAGCAGAACGTACGTTTCGCCGCCACCGTCGCCGACCGCCACTACCTGCTCGCCCAGGGCCGTCTGGTCGAGAGCCTCGACAACGACGAGTTCGTCGAGCGTCAGGACGAGCTGCTCGAACACCTCGGGATCTGACCCGATCAAACGCAGTCCCAACCCCCGCGAGGAGAGACACGATGAACAAGCGACGCACAGTTGCCGGCGCCTCCATGTTGATGGCAGGTGTCCTGGTCACCGCAGGCTGCGGTGCGGGTGGCCCGAGCGCCGGCGGAGGCGACTTCACCGACGACAAGGTCGTCCTCGCGCTGCTCAACGACGCCTCCGGCGTCTACAAGGACGTCTCCGGCCCCAACTCGAAGATCGCGATCCAGATGGCGATCGACGACTACCAGAAGAAGTACGGCGACGACGCCGTCGTCGACAAGATCGAGGTGACCTCGGCCGACCACCAGAACGAGCCGGACATCGCCAACACCAAGGCGCAGGAGCTCTACGACCGCGAGGGCGCCGACATCATCCTCGACGTGCCGACCTCCTCGGCCGCGCTCGCCGTCGCGACGCAGGCGAAGAACAAGAAGAAGCTCTACATGAACATCGGCGCCGGCACGACCGACCTGACCGGCGCGCAGTGCAACAAATACACCTTCCACTACGCCTACGACACCTGGATGCTGGCCAACGGCACCGGCACCGTCGTCACCGAGGACGGCGACAAGAACTGGCAGCTGATCTACCCCGACTACGCCTTCGGCCAAGACATGGTGAAGTCGTTCACCGGTGCCATCGAAGCCGGCGGCGGCAAGGTCGCGGGCACGGTCGCCACGCCCTTCCCCAACGACAACTTCGCGACCTACATCACCAAGGCGGGCGCGGCGAAGCCGCAGGTCATCGGCACCATGCACGCCGGCGGAGACCTGATCAACCTGGTCAAGCAGTTCAACGACTCCGGCCTGAAGGACAAGGGCGTCGACCTCGCCGTCGGGCTGATGTTCATCTCCGACATCCACTCGCTCGGCGTCGCCGCCTTCGAGGGCACGATCTTCACCGACGCCTGGTACTGGAACTTCGACGACAAGTCCCGCGCCTGGGCCGACCGTTACATGGAGGAGACCGGTGACCGGCCGACGTACGCCCACGCGGGCAACTACTCGGCCGCCATGCAGTATCTCGAGGCGGTGCAGTCGGCCGGCACCGATGACGCCGACAAGGTCGTCGAGGAGCTCGAGGGCAAGAAGGTCGACGACATGTTCCTCCGCAACGGCGAGATCCGCGCCGAGGACCACCGGGTCATCCACGACGTCTACCTGGCCAAGGTCAAGGGTCCCGACGACGTCAAGGAGGACTGGGACTACGAGGAGATCATCAAGACCATCCCGGCCGAGGAGGCCTTCCGCCCGGCCTCCGAGTCCGGCTGCTCGATGTGACCTGATCCGACCTCGTACAAGATCTGAGGACGCTGGCTTGAAAGGCACAGCATGAACGCGGTTCTGCAGTACACCGTCCAGGGCCTCGCGGCCGGCAGCTTCTACGCGCTGGCCGCGCTGGGCCTGGCGGTCATCTTCGGAGTGCTGGGCGTGGTCAACTTCGCCCACGGCGCCTTCTACATGCTGGGCGCGGTCGCCGCCGCGGTGCTCCTCGACACCGTCGGGATGAGCCTGTGGCTGGCGCTGCTCGTGGTGCCGGTGCTGATGCTGGTCTTCGGGATGGTCATCGAGCGGCTGCTGGTGCGGTGGCTGCTGCCGCTCGACCCGCTCTACAACCTGCTGCTCACCTTCGGGCTGACCCTGCTGCTGGTCGACCTGGTCAAGCGCCGTTACGGCGTGAGCGGTCTCCCCTACGAGCGCCCGGCCGCGCTCGACGGGAGGATCCAGGTGGCCGGGATCGGGCTGCCCGTCTACCAGCTCTTCGTGATCGGTGTCGCGCTGCTCGTCTGCCTCGGCGTCTGGCTGCTGATGTCACGTACGCGGGTGGGCATGATCGTCCGCGCCGCGACCGAGCGTCCCGAGCTCGCCGGCGCGCTCGGCATCAACGTCGGGCGCTGGGTGACCCCGGTGTTCGGCTTCGGGGTCGCTCTGGCCGGGCTGGCCGGGGTGCTGGCCGCACCGTTCCGCGCGATCACCGCCGAGATGGGCAGCGACTTCATCATCATCCTGTTCGCGGTGGTCGTCATCGGCGGGCTCGGCTCGATCGTGGGCGCCGTGACGGGCGGCTTCCTGGTCGGCCTCGTGGAAGCCTTCGGCCAGGCGTACGCACCGACGTTCGCGCAGGTGCTGATCTTCGTGCTGATGGCTGTGGTGGTCCTCGCCCGTCCGGCCGGGCTCTTCGGACGAGAGGAGGCGACGGCATGACCTCGATCGCAACCGCCGGTGCCAGCGTCACCGAGCAGCACGCGGCGATCGCCGGGGCGCGTCCCTGGCAGCGGCTGGTCCTGCTGGCCGTCGGACTGCTGGTGGCCCTCGGGCTCCCCTGGTTCGTCTACCCGCCCGTGGCCATGGACATCGCCGCCTGGGCGCTGTTCGCGGTGGCCCTCGACCTGCTGCTGGGCTACTGCGGGCTGCTCTCGTTCGGTCATGCCGCGTTCTGGGGCGGGTCGGCGTACGTCACCGGGCTGATCGCCATCCACCTGGGGGTGCCGTTTCCCGTCGCGGTGCTCGGCGGGGCGCTCTTCGCGATGATCCTCGCCGTGCCGATCGGCTACCTCTCGGTGAAACGCTCGGGCATCTACTTCGCGATGGTCACGCTGGCCTTCGCCCAGATGCTCTTCTTCATCGCCAACCAGGCCTCCTCGCTCACCGGCGGCGAGAACGGGCTCCAGGGAGTGCCGCGCTCGTTCTTCGGGATCGAGGCGGTCGAGACCGACGCGTTCTTCTTCTACTACGCCGCGCTGCCGATCATCCTGCTCGGCATGTGGGCCGCCTGGCGGATCGTCCACTCCCCCTTCGGGCGGGTGCTGGTCGCGATCCGCGACAACGCACCGCGGGCGCGGGCGCTGGGCTACGACGTGGAGCGCTACAAGCTGGTCGCCTTCGTGCTCTCGGCCGGTCTCTCCGGGCTGGCCGGCGGCGTCTTCGCGCTCTCCCACGGGTTCGTGGCGCTGCCCGAGCTGCACTGGACCACCTCGGGCGAGGTCGTCCTGATGACGGTGCTCGGCGGCATCGGCACGCTGTGGGGCGGGGTGATCGGCGCCGGTCTGATCGTGATGCTCGCCGACTATCTGGCCTCGTCCGGGTTCGACGGCATCGGGATCGTCACCGGTGGCGTGTTCGTGACCGTCGTCCTGCTCTTCCGCCGCGGCATCTGGGGCACCGCCCGACACCTCTGGCTGAGCAGGAAGGGCTAGGCGACGAGCTGATGGAGCCGGAGCGCCAGCTGCACCTCGAGCTGGCGCTCCGGCTCCTGCCAGCCCTTTCCCAGCAGGCGGGTGACCCGCTCGAGCCGCTGGGTGACGGTGTTGACGTGCACGTGCAGCGCGGCGGCCGTGCGGGTGAGGTTGCGGTCGGCTCCGAAGTAGGTGCGCAGCGTCTCCACCAGCTTGGATCCCTTCGCCTCGTCGTAGTCGACGACGGGGCCCAGCCGTGAGCTGACGTAGGCCGCCGGGTCGCCGTCGGTTCCGAGCAGCAGCCCCACGAAACCCAAGTCGTCGGCGGTGACCACCTGGCCCTGACGACCGAGCGTCACCGCCGCGGCCAGGCAGCGACGGGCCTCGTCATAGCCCTTGACCACCGCGTCGGGGCTGCTCAGCGGACCCGGCACGGGTCCGGCGGCGCCGACGGTCACCGGCGCACCGGCGGAGAGCCGGAGCCCTTCGACGGCCAGCTCGCCGGCGGCACGTGCTTCGCAGCCGGGGAAGATCAGCACCACCTGCCCCTGCCGCACGGCCGCGAACCCGTCGTGGGTCGCGGCGAGGAACGTCGCCGCCTGACCGACCCGGGCGCGGTCGCCGGGCACGTCGGCGACCACCACGGCATACGACCTGGACAGATCGGCCTGCAGCAGGCGGCCACGCTCACGCAGCGTCTCGGAGTCGGGCGCGGAGCCCGAGAGGAGCTCGTCGAGGAGCTCTCCACGCACCCGTCCCTCCGCCTCCGCGACGCTGCGGCGGAAGAGCAGCAGCAGCGCCGTGACCAGGGCGGCCCGCTCCAGGATCCGCTGGTCGCCCTCCTCCAGGTCGCCGTGGGTCTCGCGCTCGGCCTCGCGAGGGCCCAGGAGCATCGAGCCGAGCTGCTCGGCGCCGGCCAGGACCGGGGTGGCATAGATGTCGCCGCTGCCGGCGGTGCGGCTCAGGTCGAGGCTCCGCCGGATCACGGCGTCCTCGTAGTCGGAGACGGGCTCGTCCGGTGCGCTGGTCGCGATGGTCTCGCCGCTCAGGTCACGGAGGACGACCCGGGCGCCGAGCACCTCGGCGACGCTGCGTACGACGTCGTCGACTCCGCCACCCCCGACGACGATCCGGGTGAGCCGGTCGTGGGCGTCGCCCGCACGCTCGACGGCCTCGTTGCGGGCCTGCAGCTTGCGGGTGGTGACCTCGAGCTCTGCGACCGCGGCGCGGGTCTCCTCCAGCAGCCTGGCCTTGTCCACCGCGATCGCGGCATGGGCGGCCAGGGAGACGAGCAACGCGCTCGCCTCGACGCCGAACGGCCGCACGGTGCGGTTGGCGGCGAAGAGCACGCCGATGGCCTGGCTGCCGAGCAGGAGCGGCACGCCGATGATCGCGCGGATGCCTTCGCCGCTGACCGCTGCGTCGATGTCGGGGGCGTGCCGGAACCGCTCGTCGGGGATGTAGTCGGCGGTCGAGTAGGGCCTCGTGGTCTGCGCGACGAGCCCGCCGAGCCCGATACCGTACGGGATACGGGTCGTCCGGAACGCCACGGTCAGGATGCCCTCGGTGACGCGCATGTATTCGCCGCGGCGTTCGTCGTTGAGCGTCAGGTAGGCGACGTCGCTGTTGAGCAGCTGCCTGGCCCTGGTCACGATCGCCTGGAGCACCGCCTCCAGGTTGGTCAGCATCGCCAGGTCGTTGGCCGACTCGAACAGCGCGCCCAGCTCGCCCTCGCGCCGGCGGCGCCCCTCGAGGGTGCCCCTGACCTGGAGCGCGAGACGCTTGGCGTGCTCGATCCGCTCCTGCTCCTCCGCAGAGGCTCCCGCCGCTCTCGCGGCCGCCGCGGGGCCCTCGAAGTCGGCCTCGGCGGCATCCCCGGCCAGCAGCTCCAGGAACGCAACCAGATCGACCGACATGTGACCGAAGTTACACTTTCAATCGCCCGCCGACATATGGGATCGACACACAGTTGCCCCGGATCGAGTGGCGATCTACGCCAGGTCCTCCGGCGTGGTGACGGGTCGATCGCAGACGAAACCCCGACAGACGTACGCCGCCGGCCTCCCGCCGACCGGAGTGCGGCCGATCAGCAGCGGGATGTCGTCGCGAGCTCCGTCGGTGACGACCACCACCGCGCCCGGCTTGCGCCGGGCCTTGGCCGCCAACGCGTCGCGGTCGGCCCCGGGCGGGCCGACGACCACGATCCCGAGGGGTCCGTCGCTCATCGTGACCGACGCCGCCAGCGACCAGCCGGCGAACCGGGGCACCTTCGTCATCAGGACGCTCGTGGCGGCGAGCGCCTCCTCGGCGGCGGTGCGGAAGCGGCCCTCCCCGGTGAGCGCGTGGGCGGTGAGGAGCGCATGCACCATCGCGCTGGTGCCGCTCGGGCTGGCGTTGTCGGAGGAGTCCCTCGGCCTGGTCACCAGCGCCTCGGCGTCGTCGGCGGTGTCGTAGAAGCCGCGGTCCTCGGCGCGGAAGTGTGCCAGCGCGGTGTCGAGGAGGGCGCTCGCGCGCTCGAGCCAGACCCGATCCCCCGTCGCCTGGACGAGCGCGAGGAATCCCCCGGCCACGCACCCGTAGTCCTCGAGCACGCCGGCATGCGCCCCGGCCACGCCGTCGCGGCTGACGCGGAGGAGGCGAGCGTCGCGATCGGGCGAGACGACGTGGAGCCGCCACAGCAGCTCACCGGCCTCGAGCGCGGCATCGAGATAGCGACGCTCCTCGAGCAGCAGCCCGGCATCGACCAGCGAGCTGATCGCCAGGCCGTTCCATGCTGCGACGACCTTGTCGTCGCGCTCCGGCCGCACGCGCTGCTCCCGGGCGGCCAGGAGCCGTGCCTTCACCGACTCGAGACGCTCGGAGTCGGCGGGCCGGTGTCGCAGCTGCAGCGTCGAGGCGCCCTCCTCGAAGGTGCCGGCCTCGGTCACCTCGAAGGTCTCCGCCGCCCAGGCTCCGTCCTCGGCCCCGAGGACCTCGACCAGCTCGGCGGGGGTCCAGACGTAGAACTTCCCCTCGACGCCCTCGCTGTCGGCGTCGAGCGCGGACGCGAAACCGCCCTCTGCGGTGCCGAGCTCGCGGATCATCCACTCGGCGCTCTCGCGGGCGATCCGGTCGCCGTTGCCGGTGTCCAACCGGGCGTAGAGACCGATCAGCTGGGCGTTGTCGTAGAGCATCTTCTCGAAGTGGGGCACCACCCAGCCCCGGTCGACGGCATAGCGGGCGAAACCGCCTCCGACCTGGTCGTACATGCCGCCGCCGGCCATCGCCGCTGCCGTGCGGGCGAGCATGTGCGCCGCCTTTCGCGCGTGCTCGCTCTCCAATCCGGCCAGGGCGGCGCGCCGCAGGAACTCCAGCACCATCGACGGCGGAAACTTCGGCGCACCCCCGAACCCGCCCGCCATCGGGTCGAACTCCTCGGAGAGCTTCTCGACCGCGGCACCCGGGTCGACCTGCGACGAGCCGGCAGCATCGGGCGCGGTGGGAGCTGCAGCCAGATGGCGGCGTACGTTGTCGGCGACGTCGCCGATCTCCGATCGCCGCTGCGTCCAGGCCTCCGCGAGCGCCTGCAGCACCTGGGTGAACGCCGGCTGCCCGTGACGAGGTGTGTCGGGGAAGTAGGTGCCGGCGAAGAACGGGTTGCCGTCGTGGTCGAGCACGACGGTCATCGGCCACCCACCGGAGCCGGTCATCGCCGTCGTCGCCGCCATGTAGACAGCATCGACGTCGGGCCGCTCCTCGCGGTCGACCTTGATGTTGACGAAGTGCTCGTTCATGTAGGCCGCGGTCGCCGCGTCCTCGAACGACTCGTGGGCCATCACGTGGCACCAGTGGCAGGCGGCATAGCCGACGCTCAGCAGGATCGGAACCTCGCGCCGCCGAGCCTCCTCGAACGCGTCGGTGCCCCACTCCCACCAGTCGACCGGGTTCTGGGCGTGCTGGAGGAGGTACGGCGAAGTTGCAGACGCGAGTCGGTTGGCCACACCCCCAGCCTCGCACGCACGCGAGCCGGCGGCGTGGATCTGTCCCAGGAGATGGGTCCTGTGCCGCCTGTGGGTCCACCGACCCCGAGGGTTCATCGTCGGTTCGCGTCCGGTTGGCCAGCACGGAGGCTGATCCCGGTTGGATCTAGGTACGGATCAGCCACCGCGTCTCGTTCCTCGGTGCAGATCGAGCCGGGCTGGTCCCACCCTCCCCCAGCCACAGGACCCACATGAACCTGAGCAAGCCGCTCCTCGTCGTCGGCGCACTGGTCGTCGTCGGCGCCATCGCCCTCGGCGGACGCTTCACCGGCTCCGCCCCGTCGGCCGCCGACGAGACGAACGCCGCCGCGGCCGGCGGCGGCACGCTCCGCATCGGGGTCGAGAGCACCGAGCCGGTCTACTACGAGCGCGGCGGCGAGGCCAAGGGCTTCGACCATGACATGGCCCGCAGCGTCGCCGAGGGCATGGGCCTCGAGCCCGAGTTCGTGGCGATGGAGCTCCACGAGCTCTTCCCCGCCCTGCGTGAGGGAAAGATCGACATGGTCGGAGCCCAGGTCACCAAGACCTCGGACCTCGAGCGGGAGTTCGACTTCAGCGCGCCCTACTTCTCGACGTACGTCGCCTTCCTCACGCCGCGCGGATCGACCATCCACACCCGTGGTGACATCAACGGGAAGAGGATCGCGGTCGTCGACGGCGCGATCCAGGAGTCCTACCTCGAGGAGAAGTACCACGACGTCGAGATCGTCAAGGCGCCGAACGTCGGGGCTGCGCTCACCTTGATCGGTCGAGGCGAGGCCGACGCGCTCTTCCACGGAGCCCCCTATGCGCAGTCGATCATCAAGAGCGCACCCATCGCCTTGGACGAGCCGATCGTCTACCCGGTCAAGGACGCCCCGATCGCGTTCGTCGTGCGGTCCGGCGACCAGCGACGGGAGCAGATCGACGGGGTCTTGAAGGACATGGTCCTCGGCGGCGAGTGGCTGCGGATCAAGACCGCCTACTTCGAGGCGGACCCGCTCTCCGACGTGTTCGGCGACAAGGGCTCCTGAACCTGGCGGCATCTGGCGGCATACGGTCAAGCACGGGCGACGGACGATCAACCCGGACGGCCGTGCCGCGGCGAGGATCGAAGGGTGACGACGACTTCGCCAGACTCCCTTGCCGCCCCGACCGCCCCTCCAGGTCGCACGACCCCCGTGGTGGCGCTCGCCGCCGGGATCGCGATCCTGGTCACCAGCGAGTTCCTGCCCGCGGGCGTGCTGCCCACCATGGCGCGCGACCTCGGGGTCAGCGAGGGCACCGCCGGGCTCGCGGTGGCGGCGACCGCGATCGCCGGAGCGCTGACCGCGCCCAGCATCGCCATGCTCCTGCCGCGGACGGACCGGCGTACGGTGCTGGTCGGTCTGCTGGTCGCGGCAGCCGTGGCCAACCTGGCGGTCGCGTTGGCGCCCGGCTTCCTCGTGCTGCTGGCCGGCCGTCTCCTGCTCGGGGCGGCGCTGGCCGGCTTCTGGTCGTTCGCCTTCGCCGCCGGGACGTACGCCTCGCCTGGCCACGACCACGTCATCTCGACCTCGATCGCGCTCGGGGTCACGGTGGCCACGATCGTCGGTGTGCCGCTGGGCTCGCTGCTCGCCGACGGCCCGGGCTGGCGCTGGGGGTTCGTCGGCGGCGCGGTGCTGAGCCTGCTCGCCGGTGTCGCCGTGGCACGGGCGCTGCCGTCGGTGCCCGCCCACCCCGGAGCCGGGCTCGCCATGATGCGCCGGGCCGTGCGCAACCCGCGGCTCGTCGCCGGAGTGGCTCTCGTCGTCGTGGTGGTGCTCGGCAACTTCGTGGCCTACCCGTTCATCCGGATCGCGATCGCCACCACCTCGCCCGGTGACGGCATGTGGATGCTGGTGCTGTGGGGCGTCGGCGGGCTGTTCGGCAATCTCGCCGCCGGGCGGTTCGCCGCACATCTGCGGGTCACGGTCACCGCGGCTGCCCTTCTCCTCGCGGCCGGGCTGATGCTGACGCTCCTCGCCGAGAGCACCGCCGTGATGGCGCTCGCGATGCTCGTCTGGGGCTTCGGGATGAACATGGTGCCCGTCGCCACGCAGCTCTGGGTCACCCGCGCCGAGCCCGAGCGCACCGAGTCGGCGCTGGCGCTCCAGGTCACCGCGTTCCAGATCGCGATCACCGCGGGAGCGGCGCTAGGAGGCGCGTTCCTCGACAGCTACGGGGTCGGGCGGGTGCTCCTCGTCGGTGCGGTGTCCGCTGCCGTCGGCGCGGCCGGCTTCGCCGCGATCCGGGTGCCGCGCGACTGAGCCGTCTCGCCAGGCCTGCGGCCCGATGCCGTGCAGAGCGGTGAAGATGCGGCTGAACGCCGCCCCCGAGCCGTAGCCGACGGCGTACGCCACCTGCTCGACCGGGCGGTCGCCGCCGGTCAGCAGGGCGCGGGCCGCCCGCATCCGCACCTCCCGCAACGCCTCGCTCGGGCTCTGCCCGAGGCTGCGCCGGAACCGCTCCCCCAGCGCCGAGCGCGAGAGGTGCACGGACCCCGCCATCCGCTCGACCGACCAGGCATCGCCCGGGTTCGCCGTCAGAGCAGTCATCACCTGCTCGACCGCGGGGTCCAGCGCCGGGGGCTCCTGCCGACCGATCTCGCGTCCGCTGTCCTCGAGCCAGGAGGCCGTCATCGCAGCCCCGAGCAGCAACGCATATCCCGACGCGAACAGCACCATGGGGCTGCACGGTCCGCTCAGCGGGCAGCGGCGCACCAGCGCGGCCACCCCGCTGTGCCGGCCGGCGAAGTCACGCACGACCAGCGGGTTGGCGAGCGGGTAGGGCACCGAGACCGCACGCAGATCGGCGACCGTCACCGCAGCGCCGTCGTGGGTCGCCAGCCGGTGTCGGACCTGGCCGCCGACCAGAGCCGCGTCACCGGTGCGGAGAAGGTGTGACTGGCCCGCCGCGGTGAGCACGACGGTGCCGTCGTCGACCAGCATCCAGGAGGCGCTGCGTACGTTGTCACCGGCGGAGCCGGCCGCCAGCCGCTGCTGGTGGACCTGGGTGATCTCCCATGCGGGGCCGGCCTGGTTCACACCAGGACCAGCGCGCGAACGACGCTGGGCTATTCCCGCCCAGCCCGAGCGGCCCGGCGGTCAGTCGGGAGCGTCGAAGGGAAGCGCGGCATGGGCCGAGCGGATGTGCTGGTCGACCCGGTCGGCCGCGAGCGCACCGTCGCCCGACTCGATCGCCTCGAAGATGGCGTGGTGATCGGCCCGGAGCTGCTCCGCGACCGTCTCCCACTCGGAGCCCATCACTTCGAGGGCACGCAGGATGGGTCGACGCATCGAGTCACGCAGCGCGATGGTCATGTCCGCGACCAACCGGTTGCCGCTCGCCTCCGCGATCGCGACGTGGAACGCCGTGTCGAGATCGTTGAACCGCTCCCGGCCCACGCCCGGCTCGTCCATCCCCTCCAGCGCCTCGCGGATCGGCTCCAGCTCGTCGGCCCCTGCGTTCTCGGCCGCGAGGGTCGCGCTGGAGCGCTCCAGCATCACGCGGGCGGCGATCACGTCGAGCATCGGGAAGTTGGCCAGCGCCACGTGCAGGCGGAGCAGCCGGGTCAGCGCAGCGCTCGGCAGCGCCGAGACCACGGTGCCGGCGTCCTTGCCGGACCCGACCGAGGAGCGCACGACTCCCTGCGCCTCGAGGCCGCGGATGGCCTCGCGTACGGCCGACCTGCTGACCTGGAGGTGGCTGGCGAGATCGCGCTCGCCGGGCAGCCTGTCACCGACGCGGAGCGTCCCCGCCAGGATCTGCTCCTCGATCTGGTCGAGGACCAGCTCGTGGGAGCGGCTGCGCGTGACCGGGCGCCAGGGCGCCTCCGCGCCGCCCGCGATCGGTTCCGTGTCGGTCGCGCCTTGCTCGGCCATGCGGCTCTTCCAATCTCTTGACGAGGTGACAGCCGTCACTATACAGTCCACACCTATGGTCAGACCACAGCATGGTCGGGCCAGATTAGCCTACACGTGGCAGACCCCTGGAGGTCCCGATGTACTCACCCGATCTCGCGCCGATCGCTGACAGCCTGGCGTGGTCGTCTCTGGTGGCGGCACTCCCGCTCCTGACGATCTTCATCACGCTCGGCGTGCTGCGCTGGAAGGCGCACGTCTCGGCTCTCGCGGCGGTGGCCGTCGCGCTGGCCGTCGCGATCTTCGAGTACGACATGCCCGCTCACCTGGCGCTGCTCTCGGCCTCCGAAGGTGGCGTGTTCGGGCTCTTCCCGATCATGTGGATCGTGCTCGGCGCGCTGTTCCTGCACCAGCTCACCGTGGTGAGCGGGAAGTTCGAGGATCTGCGGGCGACCTTCCACCTCATCTCCGAGGACACCCGGATCCAGGCGATCATCATCGCCTTCTGCTTCGGTGGTCTGCTCGAGGCGCTCGCTGGGTTCGGCGCACCGGCGGCCATCTCCGGGGTCATGCTCGTCGCGGTCGGCTTCCCCGCGCTGCGCGCCGCGATGGTCGTGCTGCTGGCCAACACGGCGCCGGTCGCCTTCGGCGCGATGGCCATCCCGATCATCACCGCCGGCACCCTGACCGGCATCCCCTACGAGGAGATCGGTGCCGTCGTCGGCCGGCAGACCCCGTTCCTGGCCCTGTTCGTGCCGCTGATCCTGGTCTTCGTGGCCGACGGTCGCCGTGGCGTACGCGAGGTCTGGCCGTTGGCTCTGACCGTCGGCGCCGTCTTCGGCCTGGCCCAGTTCGTCAGCTCCAACCTCGTCTCCGTCGAGCTCACCGACGTCGTCGCCTCGCTCTCCGGACTGGCCGCCGCCGTGCTCATGCTCCGCGTGTGGAAGCCGAAGGGTTCGGCCGAGGCCGCCGAACGGCTGCTGGGTTCGCCCGACTCCGGCACCGACTCCGGCACCGACTCCGGCACTGGCACCCGCACCGGCGGGAGCGGAGGCGTGGTCCTCGACACGAAGAAGGAGCTCGCCCAGGTCGCCGAGCGCGCCGCGCTGCTCACGCCCGGCCGCATCACCATGGCGCTGTTCCCCTACCTGCTCGTGATCGCCGTCTTCTGCATCGCCAAGCTGGTGCCGCCGGTGACCGACTTCCTGGCCGCCACCGACCGCAAGATCGAGTGGCCGGGCCTGCACGGCGCCGTCGACTCCGCCTCCACGGTCTACACCTGGCAGTGGCTCTCCTCCCCCGGCACCCTGCTGCTCCTCTGCGCGATCGTCGTCGGACTGGTGCAGGGCGTGAAGGCGCGACGCATCCTCGGCGAGCTCGTCACCACCGTCATCACCCTGCGCTTCGCGTTCCTCACCGTCGCGTCCGTCCTCGCCCTGGCGTACGTCATGAACCTGTCGGGCCAGACCCAGACCATGGGTCACTGGATCGCCGGCACCGGCGCGGCCTTCGCCTTCCTCTCCCCCATCCTGGGCTGGCTCGGGACTGCGGTGACCGGCTCCGACACCAGCGCGAACGCGCTCTTCGCGACGCTCCAGCAGAGCGCGGCCGAGCAGGCCGGGCTCGACCCGCACCTGATGGTCGCGGCCAACACCTCCGGCGGCGTGGTGGGCAAGATGATCAGCCCGCAGAACCTCACGATCGCCGCGGCGGCGGTCGGCCTGGCCGGTCGCGAGTCCGACATCTTCCGTCGGCTCGTCGGCTGGAGCCTGGGGCTGCTGTTCCTCGTGTGCCTGCTCGTCGGCCTGCAGTCCACCGTGCTCAGCTGGATGGTGAGCCGATGATCTCGCTGCCCGGTCACGGCCTGCGCGTCGCGCTCTTCGCCACCTGCTTCAACGACGCCATGTGGCCCGAGACCCCCAAGGCCGTCGTCACGGTCCTGGAGCGGCTCGGGGTCACCGTCGAGTTCCCGCTGCAGCAGACCTGCTGCGGACAGATGTTCACCAACACCGGATACGCCCGCGAGGCGCTGCCCCTGGTGGAACGGTTCGCCGATGTCTTCGACGACTACGACGCGGTCGTCGCTCCGTCCGGATCCTGCGTGGGCAGCGTGCGCCACCAGCACGCCGGGGTCGCCCGCGGATGCGGCCGAACCGACCTCGCCGACCGTGCGACCACGACCGCTGCCAACGTCTACGAGCTGAGCGAGCTGCTCGTCGACGTGCTGGGCGTGACCGACGTCGGCGCGACCTTCCCGCACCGCGTCACCTACCACCCGACCTGCCACTCGATGCGCATGCTGCGGGTGGCCGACAAGCCGCTCCAGCTGCTGCAGAACGTACGCGGCATCGACCTCGTCGACCTCCCCGCGGCCGAGGAGTGCTGCGGCTTCGGTGGCACGTTCGCGATGAAGAACGCGGACACCTCGGTCGCGATGGGAGCCGACAAGGCGCACCACGTGCGCGAGACGCAGGCCGAGGTTCTGGTTGCGGGCGACAACAGCTGCCTCGCCCACATCGGTGGTCTGCTGAACCGGCAGCGAGCCGGCGTACGAGTCATGCACCTGGCCGAGGTGCTCGCCTCCACCGAACGAGACTTCGCGGCCGAGAACGACCTGAGAGCCCCGACCGACACGGAGGTGACGGCATGAGCGGCACGTTCCTGGGGATGCCGAAGTTCCAGGCCGCTGCCCCCGAGGCGCTGGCCAACTCCCAGCAGCGGCGAAACCTGCAGCACGCGACCCACACCATCCGGGACAAGCGGGCCCGGGTCGTCGAGGAGCTCGACGACTGGGAGGAGCTGCGGCAGGCCGGCGCGGCCATCAAGGACAACGTCCTGTCCCACCTCGACACCTACCTGGTGCAGCTGGAGGAGTCGCTCACCCGGGCCGGTGCGACCGTGCACTGGGCCAGCGACGCGGACGAGGCCAACCGCATCATCACCTCGCTCGTGCAGGAGACCGGCACCGACGAGGTGGTCAAGGTCAAGTCGATGGCGACCCAGGAGATCGGCCTCAACGAGGCGCTCGAGGAGACCGGCATCGCCGCCTGGGAGACCGATCTGGCCGAGCTGATCGTCCAGCTCGGCCATGACAAGCCCAGCCACATCCTGGTGCCGGCGATCCACCGCAACCGGGCCGAGATCCGCGAGATCTTCCTGAGCGAGATGGGCCAGGTCGGCACCCCACCCCCGGGCGACCTCTCCGCCGACCCGCGCGACCTGGCCGAGGCGGCGCGCGTGCACCTGCGCGAGAAGTTCCTGCGCGCCAAGGTCGCCGTCTCCGGGGCGAACTTCGCGGTCGCCGAGACCGGCACCCTGGTCGTCGTCGAGTCGGAGGGCAACGGCCGGATGTGCCTGACCCTGCCCGAGACCCTGATCAGCGTGGTCGGCATCGAGAAGGTGCTGCCGAGGCTCGAGGACCTCGAGGTGTTCATGCAGCTGCTGCCGCGCAGCTCGACCGGCGAGCGGATGAACCCCTACACCTCCACCTGGACCGGCATCACGCCCGGCGACGGCCCGCAGCAGGTGCACGTGGTGCTGCTCGACAACGGACGCACCGACGCGCTCGCCGACAGCGTCGGCCGCCAGGCGTTGCGCTGCATCCGTTGCTCGGCCTGCCTCAACGTCTGTCCCGTCTACGAGCGCGTCGGCGGCCATGCGTACGGCTCCGTCTACCCGGGCCCCATCGGCGCCATCCTCAATCCGCAGCTGCGCGGCACCACCAGCGAGGTCGACCAGTCCCTGCCGTACGCATCGTCGCTGTGCGGCGCGTGCGGCGACGTCTGCCCGGTGGGCATCGAGATCCCCGAGCTGCTCGTCCATCTCCGCACCCGGGTGGTCGACGAGCAGCGCGGCGGGATGCCGTCCGGCGAGCAGATCGCCATGAAGGGCGCGGCCTGGATGTTCTCCGACCATCGCCGCTGGGAGATGGCCCAGAAGGGCACCGAGCTCGGCGGGCGGGCGATGAAGAAGAAGGACACGATCGGGCGTCTGCCGGGGCCGCTGTCCGCCTGGAGCGATGCCCGCGACTCGCCCACGCCACCGACCGAGACGTTCAGATCCTGGTGGAAGCGCGAGAAGGGAGGCCAGTCATGAGCACCCGCGACGAGATGCTGGGGCGGATCGGTGCGGCTCTGGCCGGCGCCGATCGGCGACCCCCGCCCGACTACACCTACGGCGCCGTCACCCCGCTTCCCGACATCGCCGATACCTTCGTCGAGCGCGTCGAGGACTACCGCGCCGTCGTCGAGCGGGTCGACCCGGAGGGCCTCGCCGACGCCGTGGTCGCGGCGCTCGACGGCGCCGCCCGCGTGGTCGTGCCGCCCGCTATGCCGGCCGAGTGGCTGGACGGGTTCACCGAGCTCACCCGCACCCAGGTCGTCACCGACGACGGGGCGCTCTCCGCCGACGACCTGGACCGCTTCGACGCGGTGGTCACCGCTGCCGCCGTCGGGATCGCCGTCACCGGCACCGTCGTCCTCGACCACGGACCCGACCAGGGCCGCCGTGCCCTTTCTCTGGTGCCCGACCTGCACGTCTGCATCGTGCTCGAGTCCCAGCTGGTCGGCGACGTACCGGAGTCGGTCGCGCCGCTGCGTGCCGCCGTCGAAGCAGGCCGTCCGCTCACCTGGATCAGTGGTCCCTCGGCCACCAGCGACATCGAGCTCGAACGGGTCGAAGGGGTGCACGGCCCCCGCAACCTGCACGTCCTGCTCGTGCGCGACCTGCTCGTACACGACACAGCACCCGACACAGCCCCCGACTCAGCCCGTGCCACCCCGGCATGACCGACGCCGCCGCGGAGGCCTTCTACCGCCTGACCCCGCCGCCCCGACCATCGGCACCCGACCACCCCGAGGAACCACCCATGAGCACCACCCCTAACGTCCGCCCGTTCGCCGAGCTGGGGCTCGGCGACCTCGAGCAGGTCGGCGGCAAGAACTCCTCGCTGGGCGAGATGGTGAGCAACCTGGGCTCGTTGGGCGTCAACGTCCCGGACGGCTTCGCCACCACCGCCGACGCGTTCCGGCGCTTCATCGGCGACACCGGCCTGGCCGAGGAGATCTCCCTCGCCCTGAAGAACCTCGACACCGACGACACCCAGGAGCTCGCCCGGGTCGGCCGGGACCTGCGAGAGGCCGTCGCCAGCCGTCCCTTCCCCACCGACGTCGAGGCCGACATCCGGGCTGCGTACGAGACGCTGGCCGGCGGCCGCGACGACGTCTCCTTCGCCGTACGCTCCAGCGCGACCGCCGAGGACCTTCCCGATGCGTCCTTCGCGGGACAGCAGGAGACCTTCCTCAACATCGTCGGTGTCGACGGCGTGCTCCAGGCGATCCGCGAGGTCTTCGCCTCCCTCTACAACGACCGGGCGATCGCCTACCGGGTGCACCACGACTTCGACCACGACGCGGTCGCCCTCTCGGCCGGAGTGCAGCAGATGGTGCGCTCCGACGTCGGAGCGTCCGGCGTCATGTTCACCATCGACACCGAGTCGGGGTTCGACGACGCCGTGTTCGTCACCTCGTCCTACGGCCTGGGCGAGGCCGTCGTGCAGGGCGCGGTGAACCCCGACGAGTTCTACGTCTACAAGCCCTCGCTCCGCGCCGACCGTCCGGCGGTGCTCAAGCGGGGCGTCGGCTCGAAGGCGACCAAGATGGTCTACACCGACGACCCCGCGATCGGGCGCACCACCGAGTTCGTCGACACCGACCCGGCCGAGCGGGGCATGCTCAGCCTGACCGACGCCGAGGTCGAGACCCTCGCTCGAAACGCGCTGGTCATCGAGGACCACTACGGGCGCCCGATGGACATCGAGTGGGGCAAGGACGGCATCGACGGCGAGCTCTACATCCTCCAGGCCCGCCCCGAGACCGTGATGTCGCGCGCTGTCGCCGGTGTCCAGCGCCGGTTCCGGATGGACGACAACGACGGCACGGTCATCCTGGAAGGGCGGTCGATCGGCCAGAAGATCAGCTCCGGCGCCGTACGCGTGATGACCTCGATCGACCAGATGCACGAGTTCCACGCGGGCGAGGTGCTCGTCGCCGACATGACGGACCCCGACTGGGAGCCGATCATGAAGCGCGCCGCAGCGATCGTCACCGGCCGTGGCGGCCGGACCTGCCATGCGGCCATCATCGCGCGCGAGCTCGGGATCCCCGCCGTGGTCGGCACTGGCGACCGTATCGCCGCGCTCACCGACGGTCGCGAGGTCACGGTGTCGTGCGCCGAGGGCGACACCGGCCTGGTCTACGACGGCAGGCTCGCCTTCACCGTCGAGGAGACCGAGCTGTCCGCGATGCCCGAGATCCCGACGAAGATCATGATGAACCTCGGCACCCCGGAGCAGGCGTTCTCCTTCGCCCAGCTGCCCAACGCCGGTGTCGGCCTGGCCCGCCTCGAGTTCATCATCAATCGCCAGATCGGCATCCACCCGAAGGCTCTGCTCGGCCACGACTCGCTGGCCGAACCGCTGCGCTCGCAGGTCGCGGAGGCGACCAAGGCCTACCCGAGCCCGCGCGGCTTCTTCGTACGGCGGGTCGCCGAGGGCGTCTCGACCCTGGCCGCGGCGTTCGCGCCGGAGCCGGTGATCGTGCGGATGAGCGACTTCAAGTCCAACGAGTACGCGAACCTCGTCGGCGGTGAGCTCTACGAGCCACACGAGGAGAACCCGATGCTCGGCTACCGCGGCGCCTCGCGCTATCGATCCCCCGACTTCGCCGACTGCTTCGCCATGGAGGCCGAGGCGCTGAAGTACGTCCGCGACGAGATGGGTCTGACCAACGTACGTATCATGATCCCGTTCGTCCGCACGCCCGCCGAGGCCGAGGGCGTGATCACCCAGCTCGCCGACCACGGGCTGGTGCGCGGCGAGAACGGCCTGCAGATCGTGATGATGTGCGAGGTCCCGTCCAACGCGATCCTGGCCGAGCAGTTCCTCGAGCACTTCGACGGCTTCTCGATCGGTTCCAACGACATGACCCAGCTGACGCTGGGCCTGGACCGCGACTCCTCGCTGGTCGCCGGCTCCTTCGACGAGCGCGACCCGGCGGTGCTCTTCATGCTCGACCGCGCCATCAAGGCCTGCCACGAGGCGGAGAAGTACGTCGGCATCTGCGGCCAGGGCCCCAGCGACCATCCTGACCTGGCCGAGTGGCTGCTGAAGCAGGGCATCGAGTCGATGTCGCTCAACCCCGACACCGTTGTCGACACCTGGCAGGCGCTCTCAAGAGTGACGATCGGCTGAGGAAGCGCTCCGGCGACGCGCTCGGGCGCCGGAGTCAGATCTCGAGCAGCGGCAGCACGTCGGCGATCGAGCTGACCACGCTGGTCGGCCGGAAGGGGAAGGTCTCGATCTGCCCAGGACGGGTGGAACCGGTCTCGACGAGGATGGTGCGCATGCCGGCTTCGAGGCCGCTGATGATGTCGGTGTCCATCCGGTCGCCGATCATCACCGTGGTCTCGGAGTGGGCCTCGAGCTGGTTGAGGGCGCTGCGCATCATCAGCGGGTTCGGCTTGCCGACGTAGTAGGGCTCGCGCTTGGTGGCCGCGCTGATCAGCGCGGCCACCGACCCGGTCGCCGGAAGCGTGCCCTGCGGGCTCGGCCCGCTCGGGTCGGGGTTGGTCGCGATGAATCGGGCGCCGCCCTCGATCAGCCGGATCGCCCGGGTGATCGCCTCGAACGAGTAGGTGCGGGTCTCGCCGAGCACCACGTAGTCGGGGTCGTTCTCGGTCATCACGTAGCCGACCTCGTGCAGGGCCGTGGTCAGACCGGCCTCACCCACGACGTACGCCGAACCGTCCGGGCGCTGGTCGGCGAGGAACTGAGCGGTGGCCAGCGCCGAGGTCCAGATCGACTTCTCGGGCACGTCGAGACCCGACCGCAGCAGCCGCACCCGGAGGTCACGCGGGGTGTAGATCGAGTTGTTGGTCAGCACCAGGAACGGCACGTCGGCCTCGGCAAGCTTGGCCAGGAACTCGGCGGCGCCCGGGATCGGTTCCTCCTCGCGCACCAGGACGCCATCCATGTCGGTCAGCCAGGTGTTGATGGGGCGCTCGTCGATCATGGGCTCATCCTTGCCGATCGCGGCCCCGCCGCCAACCGTCTTCCGCTGACTCAAGACGGCTCATGGCACCCGACCTCGGCAGCACTGTGATCGACGCCACCACTACTTTCCCCTCCAGTCAATAGTGCTTTCGGCCCGCCGGGAGCATTCTTCGGCCCGATGCTCCGACCCGCTGACCAGCGAAGACTGACACCGTCCCAGCATCGTCCTCGGAGGAAGAGATGAAACGCACCGTAGTTCCGCTGACCGTCGTCGTGGTCTCACTGGCGGCCGCACTGGTCCCAGCGGCCTCGATGGCCGCTCCGGCCACACCCCAGAAGCAGACCCCGCACCAGAACCAGCCGCTGGACAAGATCACGTGGGAGAAGTGCCCCGCCGAGATCTCGCCCGTGCCGATCCCGGAGCGGATGCAGTGCGGCACGTTGAAGGTGCCGCTGGACTACAGCAGACCCGACGGCCGCACCATCGACATCGCGGTCTCACGGCTGCCGAGCAAGAACCCCGACAAGCGGCGCGGCATCCTGGTGACCAACCCCGGTGGCCCCTCGGCCGGCGAGAACTATCCGGCGATGCTCGTGGCGCTGGGGCTCCCGCAGAGCGTCCAGGACAGCTACGACGTGATCGGTTTCGACCCGCGTGGCATCGGCCGCAGCACCCCGGTGACGTGCGACCTCACCGCGGAGCAGCAGGTGACCGGCAACATCCCGCCGCACGCACGCGACGCCGCCGACGTGGCCGAGCACGCGGCCGTGAGCAAGCAGATCGCCGAGCAGTGCGCGACCTCCAAGACCGCCGCGATGCTGCCGCACATCAGCCCGGCCAACACCGCACGTGACATGGACCGGATCCGTGCCACGCTGGGCGAGTCGAAGCTGTCGTACGCCGGCGCCTCCTGGGGCACCCACCTGGGCGCGGTCTACACGACCCTGTTCCCGCAGCGCAGCGACCGGATCGTGCTCGACAGCAACATGGGTCCGGGCGGCTGGGACTACGCGAGCGACCGGCTGTGGTCGCAGGGCGTCGAGGAGACCTTCCCGACCTTCGCCACGTACGCCGCGGCGAACCACCGCGAATACGGCCTGGGCAAGAGCCCGAAGCAGGTGCGAGCGAAATACTTCGACCTCGCCGAACAGCTGGAGAAGAAGCCGATCCAGACGCCGGACGGCCCCTTCGACCAGGTCTCGTTCCGGCTGATGAACTTCGCTCTGCTCTACGGCCCGACCCAGCTGCCGCTGCTGGCCGAGACCTGGAAGGCGGTCGACGCGAACCAGCCGCCGCCACCGCTGCCCGGAGGCGATGCCGTGGGCGATGTCGACAACCTCATCTCCGGCCGCTACTACCAGGTCTGCAACAACGCGCAGTGGCCGAAGTCGGTCGCGACCTACCAGCGCAACGTCGCCGTCGACCGGGTCCGTTATCCCCTGTTCGGCGCGGCCGGCGCCAACATCACGCCTTGCGCCTACTGGCCAGAGCCTGCCGAGCCGCAGGTCCAGATCACCGATCGAGGGCCGTCCAACGTGCTGATGGTGCAGAACCTCCGCGACCCGGCGACGCCGCTCGCCGGCGCGCGGGACATGCGGAAGGCGCTGGGCAAGCGGGCCACCATGGTGACCGCCGACCAGAGCGGCCACGGTGTCTACCCGGCCGGCAAGAACCGCTGCGCGAACCATGCGGTGACGACGTACCTGACCACGGGCGAGCGGCCGGCGCGCGACTACCACTGCTCGGCCGACGCCGCACCGCAGTGAGCCGGGCCCGCTAGATTGGCCGGATGGAGACCATCGACGGCGAGCCGGTGCTGGACCGGCCCTCCGTGACCGAGGTCGAGGCCTACTTCGAGTCAGCCGCAGCCGAGACGCGTGCCGTGTGGCTGCGGCTGACTCGCAAGGGCATCGCCCCGGCCTCCTTGTCGTCGGACGAGCTGGTCGACGTCGGCCTCTGCTTCGGCTGGGTCTCCGCCGTACGCCGCCGAGGCGATGACGAGACCTACCTGCAGCGCTACACCCGCCGACGCCCGCGTTCGAAGTGGTCGCGGGTCAACATCGCCAAGGTCGATCGGCTCAGCGCCGAGGGCCGCATGCGTGCCGGCGGCCTGGCCGAGGTGCGCGCTGCCCAGGCCGACGGCCGCTGGGACAACCCCTGGGCCTGAGTCGTCCCGTGATGACCGGGTCAGCCGGGCAGTCGCGCGACGCTCAGCCGCGCTCGAGCTTCTTGCCCAGCCCACCGACCATCGAGCCGACCGCCAGCGAGAGCAGGCCGCGGACGAGGGGTGCCGTGGGGCCGGCGCCCTTCGCGACCTCGACGGCGACGGTCCAGGTCAGCCGCGACCCGGTCGGCGTCGGCTCCACGACGTAGTCCTCCGCGAAGCGGCGGATGCCGGGGCGGCTCGACTCGACGACCGCGAAGGTCATCCGCTCGTTCTCGTCCCACCGGTAGAACTTCTCGCGCACGGTGGCCACGCCGCCGACGGTGACCTCCCGCACGGTGCCGACGCCGTAGGGCCGCGGCCCGACCCAGCGGGTCTTCGTCACGCCGGGACCCCACGAGACCACGGCGTCGTCGGCCGACAACGCCGCCCACAGCGTCTCGGCCGACACATCGGTCTCGAGCACCTTCGAGGTGCGGGCCGGGGCGGTCCGGAAGAAGTCGTCGTCAGCGGATCGGAGCGGGTGCCAGGTCATCGGGTCAGCCTTTTCGAGCTCGAGGAAGGGACAGCGACATCGTCGTCGATGCACGAGCGTAGGAACCTCGCGGCACGGCGAAGCGCTCGACGCGCCTGTGGCGCCCATCGATCATCCTCGAGGGCGCCGACAGCGGTCCTCCCGAGCTCACCCGGCGAAGACGTACGGGGCCAGGTCGGGCTCGCGGGGAGTGCGGTCGTGCAGCACGAGCTCCTTGGCGATGGCCGTCATCGAGTTCACGTACTCGGTGGCGAACTGCAGCGTCTCGACCCCGGGCATCAGCAGCTGGGTGCAGACCGAACCGGCGATCCGGTCAGGGTCTGCCGGACCGTCATGGTCCAGCGCATCGATGGCCAGCGCGTAGGCGGTCGGGTCGTAGGAGCCGACGGCGATGTGCTCGGAGGCGACATCGAGCGGGCACACGTCCTGGATCGCGACGTTGGTGATGCGGCCGTCTCCGGTGTGCAACGAGCTGGTGCCCGAGTCGTCGAGCGCGGGACGTACGAACTCGTCGGTGCGGGTGTAGATGTTCGTGTAGGAGATGCCCGCGAAGGTCTCCTGCCCTGAGTTGGTCGCCCGGGTGAAGTCGGAGCCTGCCGTCTGCTGCCACAGCGACGGCGAGCACCCTACCGCGGGCGGGCACAGCGCGTGGATCATGTAGGAGCCGTGGTTGGTGGCACCGAAGCCGACGTAGTCGTCGACCAGGGCGCGGATGTCCGGCCAGAACCGGAGGGCGAACCGGGGCACCAGGCCGCCCTGGCTGTGGCCGAGGATGTCGACCTTGTGACCGCTCGTCCGGTGGATGTGGCGTACGGCGCTGACGACGTACTCGGCCGAGACCTGCGCGTCGGACATCGCCCGGTTGGGCATCGCCACCGTGCAGTAGGGCCGGTCCTGCTGCGCCATGGCGCGCAGCCAGTTCCACCCGAAGTTCTCCTCCGGCGTCATCGTCGTGCCGTGCACGAAGAGCACGACACCGCGCTGGGACCGCTCCACGTTCGCGGAGCAGACCAGGCTCTTGGCCAGGGTCGCCTCCGGCACCGAGAGCGCCGGCCCGGGCCGGTCGATCGGAGCGAACTCCTGCTTCTCGCTCGACGCGGACCGGTCGGTCGCCGCGGCCGGACCGCTCGCCATCACGGACGCGCTCACCATCATGGCCAGGACCGACACGATCGACGCGATCGACATGGCCGGCGACAGTCGTCTGTTCCTACTCACCAGAGTCCTCCTTCGTTGGGCGAGGGCATTTCGCCACGTCGCCGACGGCGGTGCGAATGTGACATCACTCGCATGACTGCTCTGTTTACCTCATAGAACTCAGTCATGCAACACTTTCTATTTATGTCTCATCGTCTCGTTTGTGCCTGTGTCGCTTCGCCAAAGGGCTCTGTTGCAAGCCGCCTTGCTACTCTGATGCACCATCGCAACAGGACACACCGCTGCGGACGTCGCCCGGAGGAGGGCCCATCAGCAAGACACCACTGGCGCGGCAGCTGGCCGGCCCGAAGGCACGGCCCGAACCGCTGACCGCGTTCAAGGTCGCCCGACGTTGGTTCCAGGAAGGCCGTCGCATCGAGATGCGTGATCTGGCCGACGAGATCGGCGTGAGCCGGGCGACCCTGTTTCGCTGGGTAGGCGGTCGCGACGAGCTGCTGACCGAGGTGCTGTGGTCGCTGGCGGAGCCGACGTTGCGCGATGCGGTGCGTGCGGCGCCGGGCACTGGCGGGGCGAAGCTGGCCGGCGCGCTGGAGAGCTTCAGCGAGACGCTGCTCTCGACGGACTACTTCAGCGTCTTCCTACGCCGCGAGCCCGAGCGTGCCCTGCGGGTGCTGACCACTCGCGCAGGTTCGCTCCAGGGCCGGATGACGACTGCGATGCAGGAGCTGCTCGACGATCACCTGGACCCTGCCAAGCTCCCCATGGAGGCTCCCGACCTGGCCTACCTTCTGGTGCGCGTGGTGGAGACGTTCCTCTACACCGACATCATCACCGGGGAGCAGGCGGATCCTGCCAAGGTCGGCCAAGCGGTCGCGGCGCTGCTGCGCGACTGACCCGGCGCGCCGAGCCTGTCGCTCCTCCTGGTGATGCGGCCCCAGGTCAGTCGCTGATCAGCCGTCCTGCCGAAGGTCGCCCTCGACCCGCGGAGGCACGTGGGAGAGGGCGGCCTGGACCAGCGTGACGCGGGTCTTGACCACGACAGCGCGGCGCAGGCGGCCGATGTCGTCGTCGAGCTGCCGCTCGACGGACGCCTTGATCTCCTCCTCGGAGAAGCTCGGCCGCCCGCCGACCGGCACATCGGTGTCCGGCAGGTCGGTGAGCACGGGGAAGATCTGGGTGCCGATGCCGTCCAGGAGCTTGAACCGCTTGAAGCGGTCCATCTCGTCCCAGGTCTGGTCGATGTCAGCGCCGCGCTTGCGCCCTCTCCTGCTGGAGGCAAGCACCGTCTTCGCCGCCCCCGTCAGGGCCACGGTGAGCTCATGCTCGGTAAGTCGCATAGGGCCTAGCATGCCCCGGACCGGTTCGTGCGTCGTCGCCGGGCCGATCGCCGAGCGATCTCACCGTGGCCTTCGGCGTCAGGCGGCGTTGAAGGTTGCCGGGTCCGGGCCGGTGCGGCCGTCGCTCTCCAGGGCGTCGATCGCGGCCAGGTCGGCATCGGTGAGGTCGAAGCCGAACACGTCGAGGTTCTGCGCGATCCGCGACGGGGTCACCGACTTGGGGATGACGATCCGGCCCTGTTGGAGGTGCCAGCGCAGGATCACCTGGGCGGCGGTGCGACCGAGGCGATCGGCGATCGCGGTGATGGCCGGGTTCTGGAGCATCGCGCCCTGGGCGAGCGGGCTCCATGCCTCGGTCGCGATCTCGAGCGCGTCGTTCGCGGCGACGGTGGCACGCTGCTGCAGCGCGGGGTGCAGCTCGATCTGGTTGACGGCCGGCACCGTGCCGCCGAGACCGACGATCCGGTCCAGGTGCTCGGGCAGGAAGTTCGAGACGCCGATCGCGCGGGTCCGGCCCGCGGCGTACAGCTCCTCGAGGCCCTGCCAGGCGCCGACGTACAGGTCACGGGCCGGCGTCGGCCAGTGGATCAGGTAGAGGTCGACGTGGTCGAGGCCGAGCAGCTCGAGGCTCTTCTCGTACGCCTCGACCGGTCGCTCGTGGTCGGCGTTCCACAGCTTCGTGGTGACGAAGAGCTCCTCGCGGGCGATGCCCGAGCTCTTCAGCGCGCGGGCGACGCCGGCCTCGTTGCCGTAGACCGCGGCGGTGTCGATGCTGCGGTAGCCGGCCTCGAGGGCTGCCGTCACGGCCGCCTCGGTCTCGTCGTCCGGCACCTGGAAGACGCCGAACCCGAGCTGCGGCATCTCGACGCCGTTGTTGAGGGTGATGGTGGGAATGGTCATGATGCTTCCTTCTCTCTGATGTGGTGGAGCGAGGTTCAGGCGGGGACGGGAACGGACGTACGCCGCTCGCCGCCGGGCGCGCGGACGGCGACCAGGAGCACGACGAGGCCGACGGCGGTGACCGCGGCGCCCGCCCACAGGGGCGAGGTGTAGCCCAGGCCGGCGGCAAGGGTGACGCCGCCGATCCATGCGCCGAGCGCGTTGCCGAGGTTGAAGGCGGCGATGTTGGCTCCGGAGGCCAGCGTCGGCGCACGATCGGCGTAGCCCATCACCCGCATCTGCAGGGCCGGCACGGTGCCGAAGCCGACGGCGCCCATCAGTACGAGCGCGACGACGGTCAGCACCTGGCTGGTGGCGACGAGGGCGAAGGCGGCCAGGACCGCGGTCAGCGCGACCAGGAGCACGGTGAGGGTCTTGACCAGGTCACGGTCGGCGGCTCGGCCGCCGAAGATGTTGCCGAAGAAGAGGCCGACCCCGAAGAGCACGAGCAGCAGCGGCACCGCGCCGGCCGAGAAGCCGCTGACCTCGGTCAGCGTGAAGGCGATATAGGTGAACCCGCCGAACATGCCGCCGTAGCCGAGCACGGTCATGGCGATCGAGAGCCACACCTGGGGGCTCGCGAACGCCGCCACCTCGATGCGTACGGACGGGGCCGCCTCCTCGCTGCGGCCGGTGTGCTCCGGCACGAGGAGGGCGATGCCGATGAACGCGATGATGCCGATGGCGGTGATCGCCCAGAAGGTCGAGCGCCAGCCCGCGGCCTGACCGAGCAGGGTGCCGAGCGGCACACCGAGGACGTTGGCCAGGGTGAGGCCGCCGAACATGAAGGCGATCGCGCTCGCCTTGCGGTCGGGGGCGACGAGCTGGGCGGCGACGACGGAGCCGATGCCGAAGAAGGCGCCGTGGCACAGGGCGGCGACGATCCGGCCGGTCATCATCGTGGCGTAGTCGGGCGAGATCGCGGAGATCAGGTTGCCGAGGATGAACAGCACCATCAGGCCGAGCAGGGCGAGCTTGCGGGGCACTCGGGTGAGCAGCAGGGTCAGGCCGATCGCGCCGACCGCGACGCTGAGGGCATAGCCGGAGATGAGGTAGCCGGCGGTGGTCTCGCTGACCGCGAAGTCGGCGGAGACCTCGGGCAGCAGGCCCATGATGACGAACTCGGTGAGGCCGATGCCGAACCCTCCTATCGCGAGGGCTAGCAGTGCGACGCGCATGGGTGACTCCTTGGTCGAGATGTTCGTGACGGATTGCGTCTGTCGATAGTCCGCGCGTGCAGTAGTTGCACACGCTTCGTATTTATAGTTGCACACGCGCACTATCGGCGCAATTCGGGTATGCTGGGAGCGTCCACGAAGGAGGACCCATGGGAATCGCTGATGACGCCGTCGAGATCCGCACGCAGGGGTGGCGCACGCTGGCGGCCGTGCACGGCCTGATCGAGGCCGCGCTCGAGAAGGCGCTGCAGCGCGAGCACGAGCTGTCGGTCGTCGAGTTCACCGTGCTTGATGCGCTCAGCCGCCAGGACGGTTGGCACATGCGCATGCAGCAGCTCGCCCGTGCAGCCGCACTCTCCTCGTCGGCCACGACCCGACTGGTGACGCGACTGGAGAACCGCGGCCTGCTCACCCGCATCCTCTGCGCGGACGACCGGCGCGGGATCTACACCGAGCTCACCCCGGCCGGCCGCGCCCTGCTCGAGAAGGCCCGGCCCCTGCACGACGAGGTGCTGCACTCCGCCCTCGACGATGCGGCCGAGATCCCCGAGCTCGCACCCCTCGTGCACGCGCTCGGATCATTGACGCCGGCCTGACCGGCCCGGGCCGCCATCGCAGCTCGCCTGACTCGTCTCGCTGGCTGCCGAAAGACAATTCGTTCACTTGAGCCGAGAAAACGGACGCCCGTCCGCCCGGACCTAGCGAACGAACGTTCTTTCGCCGACTTGGGCGACGGGCCAGCCCCGCCGATCAAGCCACCCGATCAAGCCAGCCATCCGTTGCGGCGAGCTGCGAGGGCGGCCTCGGTCTTGTTACGGGTGCCGGTCTTGCCGATCGCGGCGGAGAGATAGTTGCGCACGGTGCTCGGCGAGAGGAAGAGCCTGCCGGCGATGTCGGCGATGCTCGAGCCGTCCTCGGAGGCAGCGAGCACGTCCCGTTCCCGCGAGGTCAGCGGGTTGGGGGCGGCACGCAGCGTCGCGGCGGCCAGGTCAGGATCAAGGACAGTCTCGCCGGCGAGCACCCGGCGGATCGCGTCGGCAAGCTCCTCGACGGGTCCGTCCTTGACCAGGAAGCCGGCAGCACCCGCGGCCATCGCCTCACGGACATATCCGGGCCGGGAGAACGTCGTCAGGATCATCACCCGACACCCCGGCACTCGCTCGGCCAGCTCCGCGGCCGCCTCGAGCCCGCTCATCCCGGGCAGCTCGATGTCGAGCAGCGCGACGTCGGGCTGCACCTCGATCGCGGTCGGCACGATCTCGGTGCCGGTGCCGACCTGCGCGACCACCTCGATGTCGTCCTCGAGCCCGAGCAGCACGGCGAGCGCGCCACGCATCATCGCCTGGTCCTCGGCGAGCAGGATGCGGATCACGACGCCGGCACCGTTGCCTCGAGACGGAACCCGTCAGACCCGGGCCGTACGTCGAGACGCCCGTCGACCGCACGCAGCCGTTGCCGCAGTCCCTCGAGCCCGCCGGACCTCTCGTTTCCTACCGGACCACCGATCCCGTCGTCGACCACCGTCAGCCGGAGCTCCCCGGCATCCTTGGTGATCTCGAACCGGCAGCTCGCCGCCCCGGAGTGACGCAGCACGTTGGTGGCGCCTTCGCGCACCACCCACGCCAGCGCCTGACCGGCTAGGTCGGAGACATCGGCCGAGCCGGCGCTCACGGACGTGCTGATCCCGGCAGCGTCGAGCGCGCGACGGGCTCCGTCGAGCTCTTCGGCCAGCGAGAGCGTCTTCATCTGGTCCACCGCGATCCGCATGTCGGCGAGCGCGGCGCGGCCGACGTCCTCGATGTCGGAGGCATGTGCGGCCGCCGCCTCGGGGTCACGAGCCGCCAGGCGGCGTACGGCCTCGGCCTTGACGACCATCACGCTCAGCGTGTGGCCGAGCAGATCGTGCAAGTCGCGTGACATCCGGGCACGCTCCTCGGCGACCGCCACCCGGGCGAGCTCCTCGCGGGTGCGGCGCAGCTGTTCGATGACCTCGAGGAGGCGCAGGAACGATGTGGTCGTCACGGCGCTGAGCAGCACGCCGCCGACGCTGATCAGATAGGCGTCGCCGACCCCGTCGATGGCCGCGATGGCGATCGCGGCGCCCGCAGTGGCAGTCGCGACGGCCAGCACCAGGCGCCAGCCGCGCAGCGCCACCGGCGCGATGATGGCGAGCACACCCCAGACCGTCTGCCACCCCTCGCCCTGCAGCGCACCGAGCACGATCAGCGCGACGAGCCCGACCAGCGAGGCGACCACCCGAGCCGGTGGCCGCGCGGCCGGCCCGGAGAGTCCGCTCGCCAGCACGGTGAGCACCGCGACCGCGGCGATGGCCACCACCAGCACGACCTGGGCTACGCCACCGACGACGCCGCCCGAGAGGCTCAGCAGCGGGAAGAGCAGCAGCACCGGCAGCCACACCAGCACCACGCCGTGGCGCCGCAGGTGACACCTCAGGGCTGACACGGTCATGACCCTACCGCCGCCGCAGACCGGCGATGACCACAACAGCGACCACGACGTGCAGGCTCGCCAACCCCAGCCCGGCAGCGACGGTGAGCGCGCTCGTCGGGGTGATCAGCGAGACCACCGCGATCCCGACGGCCAGCATCGTCCAGCGCCTGGCGCCGCGCTCGGCGTGCCCCTGCCACCACCGCAGCAGAGCCCCACCGACGAGCGCGATCAGCAGGGTGCTGACGATCACCGCCCCGATCCCGATCTGCTGGGACTCGCTGCCGGTCTTCGCCTCGAGGTCCACTCCCCCGACCTGGGTCCACAGCATCCACGTGACCGCTGCCGCAGCGGCCGCGGCGGCCGCCACCGCGGCGACCCGCGGCCAGGCGACCCGACTGCGTTCCCGGGTCTCGTTCAACACGGTTGTCATCTGAGCTCCTCCGTCCCCACCGCCCCTCGTGGGCGATGGCTCAAGACTCCCGCCAGGAGGACCTCCGCCGTCAGATCCGATTGTCCGGACCCGAGCGTGACAATTGTCAGGAGGCTGTAGGCGCCTGTGCCTATGGTGGAAACATGCGCATCGCCATCGTCGGCGGCCACGGCAAGGTCGCCCTTGAGCTCCATCCGCTCCTCGTCCGCGCGGGCCACACCCCCGTCGCGCTCGTCCGCAGCGAGAACTACCGCGCCGAGCTCGAGTCGCTCGGCGCCGAGGTCGGGCTGCTCGACATCGAGTCCCAGGACGCCACCGAGTTCGCGGCGGCCTTCGAAGGCTGCGACGCGGTGGTCTTCGCCGCCGGCGGCGGCCCCGACGGCAACATCGAGCGCAAGCGCACCGTCGACCTGGAGGGCTCGACGAAGTCCGTCGAAGGTGCTGAGAAGGCGGGCATCCGACGCTTCGTGCAGGTCTCGGCCATCAGCGTCGACGAGCCCGTCCCCGACGACGCTCCCGAGGTGTGGAAGGCCTACGTCGCGGCCAAGCGCGACGCCGACGTCGCCGTGCGCGCCAGCAACCTCGACTGGACGATCCTGCGCCCCGGCACCTTGACCGACGACCCGGCGACCGGGCAGGTACGCCTGGCCCCGAAGCTGGAACGCGGCAAGATCACCCGCGCCGACGTGGCCGCGGTGATCGTCGGCCTGCTCGACGACGACGCCACCATCGGCAAGCAGTGGGAGCTCGTCTCCGGCGACGCCTCGGTCACCGACGCGATCGCCGCCGCCCTCTGATCAGGGCCGAAGCTTCAGCAACCCCTTGACGTACGCCGCCTGGCCGATGTGCTGGGCGGCGTCGTCGACGATGCTGACGAGACGGACGGCGCCGCTGACCGGCGGGTTCCAGTGCTCGTCGACGATGCGGCCGAGGTCGTCCTCGCTCAGCCCGTCGACGAGCTTCGTCGTGGCCTCGTGCACGGCCTGGTAGTAGCCCGTCAGCAGCGTCGGGTCCTCCAGCCGGAAGGCCGCGACCTCCTCGGTGCTCTGCCCGTATCCCATCGCGGCGCGCTCGTAGGGCAGGTCGAACCGCTCCACCCATCCGTCGCTGGTCCAGACCTCGTCGGTGCCGGCGAGCGGCGCGATCTGGGCGTCTTCCATCCGGGCGATGTGCCACAGCGTCCAGGCGATCGAGTTCGCCCTGTCGTAGGGCTGCCAGAGCAGGTCGTCGACCGAGAGCCCGTCGACGATGCCGGGAAGGGTCGCAGCGATCCGGCCGAAGCCGTCGGTGAGCAGGCGCTGGTGCCAGGTTGCAGTCATGTCTTCCGTTCTACACCCGCCCTCATCGCGACGGCAGCAGAGTCTGCGCCTGGCTCCACATCCGCGTCACGACGTCGGCCGCCGGTTCGGCGGCCGCCCGCGCGGCCGCCTGGCCGGCCCAGTGGTTGCCGCGGTCCACGGCCACCTCGGCGGCCGGGGCGGGCGTGCCCTTGCGCCACTGCCCGACCAGCCGACGCTGGTGCGGATAGGGCGCGGGCGTCGGCGCATCGGGTGCGTCCCAGCTCCGCACATAGGCCGTGGGAGCAGCGCGTCCGAGGCGGCCGGAGTAGGCCCGGGTCGTGACCGTGTCCTCCGGCGCGAGACCCTCCAGCGACGCCGCCCAGGTCTCGGCGATGCCTGTCTCCGGCGAGCGCAGCAGCGCGGTCCCGACCTGCACGGCGCTTGCCCCGAGGGTCAGCGCCGCGGCGACTCCCCGCCCGTCGGCGATCCCGCCCGTCGCGACCACCGGCAGGTCGACGCCGTCGACGATGTGCGGCAGCAGCGCGAGCAGCCCCACCGACGTACTCTCGGCCGCGTCGGGCTCGAAGACGCCTCGGTGACCGCCTGCTTCCAGCCCCTGCGCGACGATCGCGTCGGCGCCCGCCGCCTGCGCGGCCTGTGCCTCGGCCAGTGTCGTCGCGCACGCGAACCAGGCGATCCCGGCCTCGTGCAGGCGGTCGACGTACGCCGGCGAGAAGAGTCCCATGATCGAGGAGATCACCCGCGGCCGAGCCTCCAGCATCGCCTCGCACTGCTCCTCGAACGACGGCCCGGGCGGCTGCTCCGGCCCCGGCTCACCGAAGCCGCGCAGGAATCCCTGCGCTGCGGCGATCTTGGCGGGGTCGTCGTCGACCGGGTCGGGGATCCACATGTTCAGCTGGAACGGCCCCTCCGACCGCGACCGGAACTCTCTCACCCACGTCGAGATCTTCTCCGGAGCGTCCAGCACCACCCCGGCCGCCCCCATGCCTCCGGCACCGGCGACCGCGGCCGCCAGCGCGGGCGGGCACGCTCCCGCCATCGGCGCCTGAAGGATCGGCATCGAGAGGCCGTACGCCTCGCAGAACTCCTGGGCACGTCGTCGAGCAGTCACGCCGGCAACGGTAGCCCCGAAACCACTGGCGTCCCTCGGCCGGGCCGTGCAGGATCGAGCCATGCGCACACTCATCTACTCCGCCTTCGTCTCGATCGACGGCGTCGTCGACTCCCCCGGCGGCGGCATCGCCTCCGAGCCGCACCGCAGCGGCGGCTGGACCTTCCAGGACATCGAGTTCCTGCCGGATGCCTACGCGATCAAGGGCAGCGAGATGGAGGAGGCCGGCGCGATGATGTTCGGCCGGCGCAGCTATGAGGCGTTCGGGCCGATCTGGCCGGGCATCGAGGAGTTCGCGGCGATCAAGGAGATCCCGAAGTACGTCGTCTCCACGACCCTCGGCGACGACGCCCTCGTCGAGGGCTGGGGCCCGCAGACCGTCCTGCGGTCGTTCGACGACGTCAAGGCGCTCAAGGAGGGTGACGGCGGTCCGATCCTCGTCGCCGGCAGCGCCGAGCTCGCCCGCAACCTCTCCGACGCCGGCCTGATCGACCGCTACCACCTGCTGGTCTTCCCCGTCGTCCTGGGCGCCGGCAAGCGGATGTGGAGCGAGACCGACAAGGACAAGCAGCGGTTGAAGGTCGTCGAGTCGGAGACGTACGCCAACGGCATCATCAAGGTCGTCTACGACGTCGTGCGCTGACCGTCCGCGACAACCCGACAGCGCCCGCCCTCCGATCGGAGGAGCGGGCGCTGTCGGGTCAGGGTCAGGTTCAGCCGCCGAGGCCGTCGACCCAGTCCTGGTGGTCCTTGATCCAGGCCGCGACGGCTTCGCGCTGAGCGTCCTCGTCGTCACCTGCGTCGACGACACCCTTCTCGAGGGCGCCGTACTGCTCGTCGTCGAGCTTGGCCTTGCCCATCATCTCGGCCACCTCGGGGAACTCGCCGCTGAAGTCCTTGTTGGCGACCTCGTTGAGGGTCTCCGGCTCGCCGAGCGAGCCCTTCGGGTCCTCGAGGTCGCGCATGCCGAACTGGGCGTTGGCCCAGAACGGACGCCACAGCGTGACGACGATGTCCTCCTTGGCGTCGACGGCGTCGCCGAGCGCCGTGGTCATGGCGTTCGTCGAGGAGGTCTGGAGCTCCCAGCCGTCCTTGTCCAGCTTGTAGTCGGGGATGACCTTGTCCTGCACGGCGGCGGTGAGGCCGGCGCCCTGCTCGATGCCGACGATCTTGCCGTCGTAGTCGCCGGACTTGCCGATGAGGTCCTCGATCGACTTCAGCTTGGAGTACTCCGGCACCGCCAGGGTGAGCTTGGCGTTGTCGTAGTAGGAGCCGAGGTCTTCGAGGTCGTCGCCGTGGTCCTCCATGTAGGCCTTGTGGGTGACCTGCGGCCACGCGGAGGGGTAGACGTCGATGTCGCCACCGGCCAGGCCTTCGTAGAGCGGGCCGGCCTCGCTGAGCTCCTTGATCTCGACGTCGTATCCCTTGTCCTCGAGGACGTTCTCCCACAGGAGAGCGGTGCTCAGCCCGTCGGTCCACGACGGGATGATCCCGAGGGTGACGGTGCCCTTGCCCTCGTCACCGCCGCTGCCGCTGTCGGACCCGCAAGCCGCCAGGCTCAGACCCAGGCCGGCCGCCACAGCCATGGTGGCGATTCGCTTGGTTGTCGTGCCAAACATCTAACTTCCTTCCATTGGGGTGAAGCACCACAGGTGCTCACGGTCCCGAGAGTTCTTGAGTTGTTGGGGTCAGGCGGCCGCCGTCGTCTTCTCGTGAGGCTTCGGCTTCGGGGAGAACCGCTCGCGCAGCTCCTTGATCCGGCCATGACCGGGTCGGCGCGAGCCGACCGATGCGGTGAGCCGGTCGAGGAAGATCGCCAGGATCACGATGGCGAAACCGGCGTCGAAGCCCTGGGCGACGTTGGCCTGGGCCAGCGCGCCGGTGACCTCCTTGCCGAGGCCGTCGGCACCGACCATGCCGGCGATGACCGCCATCGACAGGGCCAGCATGATCACCTGGTTGACGCCGGCCATCACGGTGGGCATCGCCAGCGGCAGCTGGATGTTCTTCAAGATCGCGCGCGAGGTGGCGCCGAACGCCTGCCCGGCCTCCACGACCTCGCTCTCGACCTGCCGGATGCCGAGCTCGGTGAGCCGCACCGACGGCGCGATCGCGAAGATCACCGTGGCGACGATCGCCGCCGCGTTGCCGATGCCGAACAGACCGATCATCGGCACCAGCCACACCAGGCCGGGCATCGTCTGCAGGAAGTCCATCACCGGGCGTACGACCCGGCTCGCTGTGGCCGACCGGGCGGATGCGATCCCGACTGGCACACCGATCACGAGAGCGATCACAGCGGCGAGCAGGATCTGGGAGAGCGTCCACATCGCCGGCTCCCACATCTCGCCGAGAGCCTGGATGGCGACGAACCCGATGACCGTGCCGACCCCGAGCTTCCAGTCGCGCACCAGCCAGGCCAGCAGGCCGAGCAGCACCGTGACGATCAGCGGGTCCGGCACCATGAGGATGTCGTGCATGCCCTCGACCGAGCTCTCGATGCCGTCACCGACGGCGTCGAAGAACAGATCGAAGTTGGTCTTCAGCCAGTCGAACGCCTCGTCGACCTTCTCGCCGGCCGGCACGGTCGGCACGGCCACCAGCGGGTTGAGAATCTCAAGCATCGACAGCCTCCTTGTCTACGCCGTCTACACCGTCTACGCCGTCCGCGCCATCCACGCCGCCTCCGCCGCCTGAACCGGCGTTGGCCTCCACCTCGGCGTACGCTCCGAGCGCCGAGAGCAGGGTGATCCGCGGGATCACGCCGACCAGGCGCTGCTCGTCGTCGAGCACGGCGATGGACGGTGACTCGGCGGCCGGCCCGAACAGGTCGGAGATCGTGGTGTCGGCCGAGACGGTGGCGGCCTCCGGGACAGGTGTGAGCAGGTCGGCGAGGTCGGCCTTGTCGAGGTTGTTGCCGACGTCGCTCTCGGTGACGTAGCCCTTCAGGGTGCGGTCGCGCCCGACGACGAACATCGCCGGGATCTGGTGCTCGCGCATCAGCTTGTGGGCGACCCGCGGGCCCTGCTCCGCGCCGAGAACGGCGACGGGCGGCACCATGACCGAGGACGCCGTCAGCACGCGGGTGCGGTCGACGTCGGCGACGAACTGGGCGACGTAGTCGTTGGCCGGGTCGGTGAGGATCTCCTCGGCCGTGCCGATCTGCACGATGCGTCCGTTGCGCATCATCGCGATCCGGTCACCGATCCGCATCGCCTCGTTGAGGTCGTGGGTGATGAACAGGATCGTCTTGCCCAGCTTCTGCTGGAGCTCGATCAGCTGATCCTGCATGTCGCGGCGGATCAGCGGGTCCAGCGCGCTGAACGCCTCGTCCATCAGCAGGATGTCGGTGTCGGCGGCGAGCGCACGGGCCAGGCCCACGCGCTGCTGCATGCCACCGGACAGCTCGCTCGGCAGGTGGTCGTCCCATCCGGTCAGCCCCGACATCTCCAGAGCATCGTGGGCACGCCGTCGACGCTCCTCCTTGCCGACGCCCTGGGTCTCCAGGCCGTACGCCGCGTTGTCGAGCACGGTGCGGTGCGGGAAGAGCGCGAAGTGCTGGAAGACCATGCTGATGCGCTCGCGGCGCAGTCGGCGCAGGCTCTTCCCGGAGGCGGCGGTGAGGTTCTCACCGTAGACCTCGACGTGCCCCGACGTCGGCGGGTGCAGGCCGTTGATCATGCGGATCAGCGTCGACTTGCCGGATCCGGACAGACCCATGACGACGAAGATCTCGCCCTCCTCCACGGAGAACGACGCATCGACGACCGCGGGGGTCAGCCCCGCCTTCTTCAGCTCGGCGGTGTCGGCGCCGGCCTCGAGGCGTCTGACGCCATCGCGAGCCTTGCGACCGAACAATTTGTAAAGGTTGTGCGCCTCGATAGCCGGCACAGAGCCCCCTCATCTCGGCGGGTGAATCTTCTGTTGTGCCACTCGCCCGAGCGGAAGTGGACCGTCGATCAGCCGATCACAGTCGTACCGGCGTACGCAAACTGATCCTGTTTCTGTTACCAGATCGTACCTGGATCGTCCCTCCGGTGCCGAGAGCCTCTCACGGACACGGCTCGTAGAGGCCTCGCGTGCCGGTGCCGTACGCAGCAGCGTCGGTGAACGCGCAGCCGTGGTCGGCGTCGGCGACGGCCGCGGGGTCGAGGACGTCGTCGCCGGCGGGCCGGTCGCCGTGCTCGACCCAGTCGACGAGGTCGTTCCACGCGGCAGAGGCCTCGGCGGGGCTGAACTCGCAATGGTCGGCCGAGCGGATCCCGCGCTGCACGAGCAGGTCGCTGCGATGGTGGCGGGCGGCCTTGCGGGCATAGCTCTGCTCGAGGGAGTAGGGCACGAAGATGTCGCCGAGGTTGTGCAGGCTGACCACGGGCGCGGTCGGACGCCCGGCGATCCTGGACGGCTCGTTGAGCCGGCGGCTGTTCCGTGCGGCCGGGTCGGCCGCGTCGGCCCGCTCGATCTCGGCGTCGAGGTCGACGGGCGTGTTCGGGGTGTAGACGGAGTCGCGGTTGCTCGCGACCCGGCCGATGTTGAAGCCCAGGGTGCCACCGTCGTCGGCGAGACCGAACGTGAACAGGTAGTCCTTCCAGAGCTCGAAGGCCGCCTCCACGCCGGGGCGCTGGCCGCCGCTGCGCTCGATCGTCAGCGCGCGCAGCTGTTCACCCTCGGGGGTGAGGGCGCCGTCGAGCCCGAGCCGGTCCTTGATCAGCGGCACGTCGACGTCTTGATAGTCGGCGGGATAGGGATAGGCGTCGTGGCGGGCCAGCGTCTGCGCGGCGAGGTTGTAGTCGAGGAAGTAGTCGAAGAGCTCCACGTCGCCCAGCTGCCCGCACATCGGGAGCGCGCCGTCGTAGAGGCCCGGATACTGCTCCAGCGAGCGCGCGATCACGTGCCCGCCCATGGACACGCCGGTGACGTAGGTGCGGGTCGCGCGGTGCGGCAGCACCGAGGTGGCGTACGTCGCCAGATCCTGGGTCGAGCGCACCCCGGCGCCCACGTCGTAGCCGTTGGTCGAGTAGCTCGAGGCCGCCCAGGCGTACCCCTGCTCCAGGAACGTACGCCGCAGCTCGAACCCCGGGGTCTCGGGGTAGAGCTCGTAGCTGTTGCCCCGGTAGCCGTGGGCCCACATCACCAGCTCGCCGTTCCAGTGCTCCGGCACCTCGAGGATGTAGGCAGCGTGCTCGCGCACCCCCTGGCGCACCGAGGTCTCGTGGCCGTCGACGACGATCGGCGCGAGCGGTGGGTTGCTGATCGTGTAGCCCGGCAGCGGCTGGTCTCCGGGCGGCTCGGGGTCGGCGTGAGCCTGGCCGGTCGAGGCGACCAGGGCGGTGGCGGTCAGGAGGAGGGCGAGGACGGCGGCTGACGCACGAGGCATGTCTGTGAGAGTAAAGCCATCTCGCAGCCTCCGTCTCAGGAACGGCTCAGCGCCCGACGGCCCGCTGGATCGCCCCGATCGCGGCTCGCCCGGCCCCCTTGACCCCGGCCGCGACGAACGTGGTCCAGTCGAAGTAGTCGCGCCAGAGCACGATCTCGCCGTCGCGCACCTCGAAGATGCCGCACACCCAGAACTCCACGGCGACCGTGCCGCGCCGGAGCACGTCGATCCGCTCGGTCATCACGACCGGCCCGTTGGCGGCGATGTTGATCATCCGCGCCTCGAAGCCGGTGGTGTATCGGTCCATCAGGCGGAGCTGACGACCGACCTCGCCCTGTCCGCGCGCCGGCGGGAGCGGCACGTTGCGGTAGCTGACGTCGTCGGCGCACAACGCCAGCGCGCCCTCGATGTCGCCCCGCTCGAGGGCGGCCAGGAACTGTTCGACGAGCTCGATCTCGTTCATGCCCTCACGCTATCGCCGATCGACGATCCCCAGGGATCGACCACAGAGGATCAGGAGACCTTCTTGACCAGGTTGGCGGCGTACTCCTCGACGGTGTTGCCCTCCTGGAACTGCTTGCCGTCGAGGATGACGGTCGGCGTGCCCTGGACCCCGTCGTCGGCGGCGGCCTTGGTGGCAGCCTCGGCCCACGGCTTACCGGCGAGCTTGGTGATGCCGTCCTTGACCGCCGACTCCTCGGCACCGGCCTCGACCGCGAGGTCGACGAGCTCGGGAGCCTTGGGGAACGGACCGGTCTCTGCGGGCTGGTTCTCGTAGAGCAGGTCGTGGAACTCCTTGGCGACCTTGTCACCCGACTTCTCCTGCACGACGGCGAAGGCGGAGGTGGCGAGCTCGGAGTAGGGCCCGGCCTGGTTGAGGAGCACGAACGGGCGGTAGTCGACCTGCACCTTGCCCTCGGCGGCGAGCTCGGCGAGGTCGTCGCGGGTGGCGGCCTCGAAGTCGCCGCAGTAGGGGCAGAGGAAGTCTTCGTAGATGACGACCTTGTGCTTGGCGTCGTCGGGTCCGACGACGAGCCCGTGGTCGCTGCTGCTGGCCTCGACGTCGACCTTGCTGTCGCTGGATCGGTTCAGGCTGAACACGACGAGCAGCGCGATGATGATCGCGATGACGGCGACGATCCCCGCGACGGTGAGGATCGATCGGCGGGCGCGCTTCTTGCGCATCGCCTCCAGCTCAGCGGCAGCCTTGGCGGCACGCGCCTGACGCCGCTCGTTGCGCGAGGGTCCACCCGTCGAATCCGTGCTCATGCAGGCAAACCTAGGCGCATCACCTGAGGACAGCCTGAAACCACGCCCGGGCAACCGTTATCGCATCGTCGCCGTGCCCGTCACGAGCCCGCGGATCAGCGGCGTTATGGTGCTCTGCGTGGCTTCTCTGAAAGAACGTCTGGTCTGGATCGACTGCGAGATGACCGGGTTGTCCCTCGAGAACGATGCGCTCATCGAGGTCGCAGCCCTGGTCACCGACTTCGATCTCAACGTGCTCGGCGACGGGGTCGACATCATCATCAAGCCCCCGGCCGAGGCGCTGGAGCAGATGGACGACTTCGTACGCAACATGCACATCAAGTCGGGGCTCCTGGTCGAACTGGAGAACGGCGTGACGATGCGTGAGGCCGAGGAGCAGGTGCTCGCCTACATCTGGGAGCACTGCGGCAAGGACTCCCGCCCGCCGCTGGGCGGCAACACCGTGGCCACCGACCGCAACTTCCTCGCTCGCGACATGCCCGAGCTCGAGGGCTTCCTGCACTACCGCAACGTCGACGTCTCCTCGATCAAGGAGCTCTCCCGACGCTGGTTCCCACGGGCCTACTTCGCCTCCCCTCCCAAGCGCGGCAACCACCGTGCGCTGGCAGACATCCAGGAGTCGATCGAGGAGCTGCGCTACTACCGCGAGGCGGTCTTCGTGCCGATGCCCGGCCCCGAGTCGGATGTGGCCAAGGAGATCGCCTCTCGCCACGGCGCCTCGATCACCGGTCTGGGCGACCCGGCAGACACCCCCGATTCCACGGATCCAGCCTGACTCCCCTATAATTCTTGCTGGCTCGGACATGCGCTGTGCGGGCCGATGGTGGGCGTAGCTCAGTTGGTAGAGCATCGCGTTGTGGTCGCGAGGGTCGCGGGTTCAAGCCCCGTCGTTCACCCCATTGAACGGCCCGTCCGAGAGGACGGGCCGTTCGTCGTTTTCGGCGCCCTTTCGGGAGTCGTCTTTCCAGCGGTCTCATCTCGCGGCTCTCCCTTGGGTTTCGACGATTACCTGACTAAAGTCAGGTATATGAGCGCTGACACCTCTGTGATGCGAGCCTTCAACCGCAGCTACGTACGCCGCGTCGGAGCCCTCGAGGAGTCCTTCCTCGGCAGCGGCCTCCCCTACGGCCACGCCCGGATGCTCCACGAGATCGCCCTCAGCGCACCGGGCGCGCCCACCGTCCAGGAGCTGCGGATGCGGCTCGGCGGCCTCGACTCCGGCTATGTCAGCCGGATCCTGCGAGCGCTCGAGGGCAACGGCTACGTCACGATGCGGTCCGACCCGGCCGACGGCCGGCGGCGTACGGTCGAGCTGACCGGCGACGGCAGGGCCGCCGCCGACGACCTCGACAAGCGCTCCGAGGATCGCGCGCTGCAGCTGCTCGACCCGCTTACCCAGCGCCAGCGCGACCGGCTCAACGAGGCGCTGGCCACCGCCGACCTGCTCGTGCGGGCCGCCACCATCACGATCGATCCGGTAGACCCGCGCGACCCGATCGCCCAGGAGGCGATGGGCCGCTACTTCGCCGAGATCGGCGACCGCTTCGGGTTCACCGTCGGCGACGAAGGCTTCGGCGACGACCCCTCGCTGCGCCCGCCCCACGGAGCCTTCTTCGTCGCCGCCAGCGACGGCGCCCCGGTCGCCTCCGGTGCGGTGCGCGACTTCGACGGCACCGGTGAGATCAAGCGCATGTGGGTCGACCCGAGCTGGCGCGGCGCCGGCCTCGGCTCCCGGCTGCTCCGCCACCTCGAGGCCGAGGCGCTGCGACTGGGCCACCAGGTCGTACGCCTCGACACCCGCGACGTGCTCACCGAGGCGATCTCGATGTATGAGCGCGCCGGCTACGAGCGCGTCGAGCGCTACAACGACAACCCGCACGCCACCCACTTCTTCGCCAAGTCGCTGACTCAGGCGTAGGTCTCCAACCGGCCCAGCGGCGGCTGGGCGCTCGGGTGGCCCACCGCCGCCGCCCCGACCGCGCAGGCCGTACGCAGCGCCTGCTCGTCGGGCGTCGACGCCATCAGCGCGAGCGTCAGCGCCGCCGAGAAGGCATCGCCGGCCCCCACGGAGCTGACCACGTCTGCGCGGGGCGCCGGCACCCGGGCGGTCTCCTCGCCGCGGACGAACATCGCGGCGCCCTGCGCCCCGTAGGTCACCGCCACCCGCTCGGCCGCCCGCAGCTCGGGCATCGCGGCCTGCTCGGCCTCGTTGACGATGAACAGGTCGACCCGCTCGATCAGCTCCGGCGCGATCGCGGCGGCCGGGGCTGCGTTGACCACCACGAGACCGGGTGCGCTCGCGGCGACGGCCGCGACTACCTCGATCGGCAGCTCGAGCTGCATCAGCACGGCCTCCGACCCACTGATCTCCACGCCGTCGGCGACCACGTCGGCGTTGGCGCCGCCGCAGACCACGATCTGGTTCTCCCCCGCCGCGTCGACCGCGATCAGGGCCGTGCCGGTGGCCGAGCCGAGGCTGCGTACGCCGCCGACATCGACCCCCGCTGCCCGGATCGTCTCGAGCGCCCAGGCCCCGTCAGCGTCGTCGCCGACAGCTCCGACCATCCGCACCCGGGCGCCCAGCCGGCTCGCGGCGACGGCCTGGTTGGCGCCCTTCCCGCCGACGTCGCGGCGCAGCCGCCCACCGGCGACGGTCTCCCCGGCTCGAGGGAGCCGTTCGATGGTCGCGGTCAGATCGACGTTGATGCTTCCGACGACGACCAGGTCGTGAGGTGGGCGTGAGGTCACCGGCTCAGTCAAGCACCCTTGCTCACGGCGACGGCCCCGCCCTGCACGCCTGCTGACCGGACCAGCCCGACGCACGCGTAGGGCAGGTCGGTGACCCGCTCCACCGGCACGCCGCGCTCCTGGGCGAGCCTCTTGACGTGCGCGACGTCGGCGTCGCGCGCGGGGTTGACCAGGATCTTCGAGAGCTCGCCGTGCAGCAGCATCCAGGTGGTGGCTCCCACTCCGGGCTTGAGGTGGTCGAGGTCGCCGACCCCGAACTTCTCGGCGAGCGTCTCGACGGCGTCCCAGCCGGCCCAGGTGGCGGTGTGGTCACCGCCGAGATGGGCATCGATGTCACGCATGATCCGGGTGCGCACGATCGGGAACCGCGCCGCGATCATGTCGATGAACTTCTTCGACACGTCTGCCGACGCGAGGTCGGGGTAGAACATCGCGCCGTGGAAGTCGTTGGGGCCGGTCAGGTCGTCGTCGATGATCGTCTGAGAGACCAGCCCCGCCACCGTCGCGTTCAGGCAGGCCGCCGGGATCAGGAAGTCGTCGCGGGTGCCGTAGGTCGAGACCGCGCGACCCGGGTCGGCCAGCACGGCGAGCTCCGGAGAGAACGGCGAGGAGAGATGGGCGTGCAGCGTCGCGTTGGCCTTCTCCACCGAGGAGGCCAGCTCGCGGGCGATCGCGCCCTTGCCGGTCCAGCCGTCGACGAACATCACGTGGGCAGGGTCGTGGTGAGCGGCCAGATAGGCCAGCGCGGTCTCGTCGACGCCACGACCGGGCACGATGGAGAGCGCGTAGTGGGGCAGGTCGAGCCCGTGCACCCGTTGGGCCCAACGCCGCATCAGCACACCGATCGGGGTGCCCGTGCGCGCCAGCGAGACCAGCACCGCGTCCGGCCCGCGCCGCGCGAGCACCTGCTCGGTGACCAGGCCGACGGCGTAGGCGACCCGCTCGGCCGAACCGCTCAGCGCGGTGGCGAAGAGCTCCTGATGGGCCTCGTCGGGCTGCCCCTCGACCGGCAGCGGCCCCGCGGCGGTCTCGGGGTCGGCGCCGGAGAGATCCTTGAGCAGCCAGGCGACGTCGTCGCGCTCGTAGGAGCTGAAGGCGGGACCACGCAGCGGCGCCGGCAGCTGCCGGGCCGGCTGGTCGTGGCGAGGCTCCGGCTTGTGGGCCGGGATGGTCACGACCACCACCCGCGGCGAGATCCGGGCCAGCTGGTCGACCAGCCCGCCCTTCTCGTGCAGGGCCGGAGTGTCGGCAGGCTCGTCGACGACGAGCACGATCGCGGCGTACGCCCCCTCGCGCAGGTTGTAGGCATACCGCCGGCCACCCTCGTCGGCAGTGTCGTCGTCGGCACCGTCGGCGCCGTCGACATCACCCGCGGCAGGGGCGTCATGGGCGGGGAAGCTGAGCGCGGTGCGGATCGCGTATCCCGGGTCGTCGACCTCGAGCACCGGCGAGCGCGTGGTGGTCGAGAAGGTGATCTCGTGGCGACGCCCCTCGGCCGCACGCCGGTCGGCCAGCGCGGAGGCGATCCGCAACGGGGCGTACATCAGCTCCTCGGTGCCGAGGACGTGCACCGGGCCGTCTGGGATGCGCCCGGCCACGGCCGCCGCGGTCACCGTGACGGCCGACTCGTAGATGGAGCCGCTGACCGAGAAGCCGTGGCGGCCACCCTCGGGCACGGCTCGCGGCCACGTCGCCACGACCTGCACGACGTCTCCGCGGGGGCGCTCGGCGTGGTCGACACCGGCCAGCTGTCGCAGGTTCTCCACGGTGTCGATGAGCCGGTTGCCGTGGTCGGCGAGATTGTCGGGAAGGTCGATCTCGCCCGTGGCGAGGGAGACGACGCTCAGGCTCGCGCCCAGCCGCTTGACCGATCGCTCCATCTTGGCGCGATGGTCGGCCGAGCGCAGATCGATGAGCGTCGCCACGACGTAGTGCTTGCGCGGGAACTTCCTGTGCAGCGTGCGGAGCGTGGTGAGCACCGTCTTGCCGGTCGTGAGCTCGTCGTCGACGAGCACGAGCGTCTCGGCTCGGCCGAGGAAGCCCGGGTCGGAGGGCAGCAGCTGGTGGGAGCTCGCCACCGAGTGGGTCTCCTCGAAGTCACCGACGGACTCGATGCCGTCGACGACGCGACGGGTGGAGTGCAGATACGGGGCACCGACCGCGTCGGCGACCAGGTGGCCGAGGGCGGTCGCGGTCTCGGCATAGCCGAGCACCACGGCGTTGCCCGTCACGGCTGCGCGCGCCTTCGCGCCCAGGCGGTGTCCGGCCTCGGTCACCAGGCGCGGATCGGTGGGGACGTGCTTACCGAGGACGGAGGAGACGAGAAGCTGTGCGCGACGGGGGTTGCGGCGTACGGCGAGGCCGACCATGTCGGTGAGCATCATGCCGTTCGGCGCCTCGGTGGTGCGCAGACGCACGCCCAGACGCTCGGCCACCCAGTTGCCTGACCAGCCGTTCGATTCGTCTCTCACCTGTGTGACCCCATCCCCCTATGCCTCGGACCTGGCTCAACCGTACGTACCCCACCCAGGTGCACACGGTTGGGATGCTCCGAGACATCCCTGATCGTGAGCCAGTCCACGTTGTCGCGTCCCATGTTGGCCCTTATTCACCGGTTTGACCACCGCCTGTGACCCACCTGTTCTGTTCTGCCGTCGTCCCGAGCGGGACATCGGTCCCAAAAATAGAACATGTTCTTGTGCCTGGCGGCGAGGTGCCCATAGGTTCTGGGGTATGCCTCGCCGCTCGGGAACCCGCCGTCTCCTCGTCCTCGTGGCGACACTCGCCGCCCTCGGTGGCTCGCTACCGGCCGCCGCTGCCGAAGCGACGGAACCGACAGAGCCGAAGACGGAGCCCGCGCCGGACGACCGGACACCGGCGCTGTCGCGAGAAGGGCGCTGGCTGGTCGACCAGCACGGCCGCGTCGTGCTGGTGCACGGCCAGAACCTCGTCTGGAAGCACGATCCGTACGTGCCGCCCGACTCCCCCGAGGGCTTCACCGAGCAGGACGCGGAGTGGCTGGCGGAGCACGGCTTCAACGGCGCCCGGATCGGCACCCTGTGGGCGGGCGTGACCCCGGAGGCGCCCGGCGAGGTCGACGAGGACTATCTCGACGACTGGCAGCGGGTGATCGACCTGCTCGCCGACGAGGGCATCTGGATGCAGTACGACTTCCACCAGGACATGTGGCACGAGACCTACGGCGGCGAGGGCGTGCCCGACTGGGCGGCGAAGCGCCCGGCGCCCTACAACCTGCATCCGCCGATCAAGCTGCCGTTCCCCGCCGGTTACATCACCCCCGAACTGGCGACGGTCTACGACCACTTCTTCGCCAACCGCGGCGGCCTCCTCGACGGCTGGGCGGCCGCGTGGGGCGCGGTGGCGCAGCGGTGGGGCGACCAGCCCTACTCGATGGGCTACGACCTGATGAACGAGCCGTGGTCGGGGCGTGAGTGGGTCACCTGCCCGCTGACCGGCTGCCGGAGCACCTATGCGAAGGAGATGCAGCCGGCGTACGAGAAGGCGTTGGCGGCCATCCGGAAGTCCGACCCGGACGGGATCGGCTGGTTCGAGCCGGAGGTGCTGGCCAACCAGACCGGGAAGTCCTACTTCGGCCCGGTCGCGGGCGAGGACCAGGTCGGCTTCTCCTGGCACAGCTACTGCCCCTTCGGCTACCTCGACTCCCAGGGCATCCCGGTCGGCGTCGGCCAGTGCAAGAGCTATGCCGCGACCCACAACCAGGCAGCGCTCGACCAGGCCGAGAAGATGAACGGCACCAGCCTGCTCTCCGAGTTCGGCGCGACCGACAACACCGAGCTGCTCACCATCGACACCGCAGCCGCCGACGACAGCTTCGCCTCCTGGATGCACTGGGCCTACAAGCACTGGGGCGACCCGACGACCGCCGACGGCGCCCAGGGCATGTTCACCGACGACGCCGACCTCTCGACCGTGAAACCCGACAAGCTGCGTACGTTGGTCCGCACCTATCCGCAGGCCACGGCCGGCACCCCGGTCGACCTCTCCTTCGACCCCGACACCGGCGCGTTCAGCTACACCTACGAGCCGGCCACCGACATCGAGGAGCCGACCGAGATCTTCGTCAGCCCGCTCCACTACCCCGACGGGCCCGACATCTTCGTCGACGGTGGCAAGGTCGTCGGCACCGCCGACCACCACCGGATCCTGGTGGAGCCGGACGGCTCCGACCAGGTCACGGTCACGATCAAGTAGTCACATGTTGCGGGGGCCGGTGGCGTCGTCGCGCTCGGTCTCCGACATGCTGCGCGACTTCAGCAGGCTCAGCACGGTGGTGATCGCCAGGATGCCGATGATGACGCTCAGCGAGACGCCGATGGAGATCTCGGGCGCCCACCCGACGTGGTGGCCGCCGTTGATGAAGGGCAGCTCGTTCTCGTGCAGCGCGTGGAAGACGAGCTTGACCCCGATGAAGCCGAGCAGGATGGCCAGGCCGTAGGACAGGTAGACCAGGCGCTCGAGCAGGTCGCCGATGAGGAAGTAGAGCTGACGCAGACCCATCAGCGCGAAGATGTTGGCGGTCAGCACCAGGTAGGCCTCGTTGGTCAGGCCGTAGATCGCCGGGATCGAGTCGAGCGCGAAGAGCAGGTCGGTGGTGCCCAGCGCGCAGATGACGATGAACATCGGGGTCGCCATCCGCTTGCCGTTCTCACGGATGAACATCTTGGCGCTGTTGAACTCCGAGGTGAGCGGGATGCGCCCGGAGAGGAACCGCACGATGGCCGGCTCCTCGAAGTCGTCCTCGTCCTCGCCACCCTCGAGCGCGAGCTTGACCGCGGTGTAGATGAGGAACGCACCGAACAGGTAGAAGACCCAGCTGAAGTTGTTGATCGCGGCCGCGCCGACACCGATGAAGATGCCGCGGAAGACCAGCGCCAAGATGATGCCGATGAGCAGCGCCTTCTGCTGATAGCGCCGTGGCACGGAGAACTTCGACATGATGATGATGAAGATGAACAGGTTGTCGACCGAGAGCGAATACTCCGTCAGCCAGCCCGCGAAGAACTCCGTGCCGTACTTCGGGCCGGAGAACACGTAGACACCGATGCCGAACAGCACTGCCAGACCGATGTAGAGACCCAGCGCGACGATCAGCTCGCGACGCGACGGCTCGTGCGGCCGTCGGCCGATGACGAGTACGTCGACGAGCAGCACGGCACTGGCCAGGCCGATGGTCAACCACCAGATGAGTGGAGAGACGTCCACGGAGGGACTCCTTTTGGTCGTGAAGGCAGAGCGGTTGTTCTCATGGGGAAGATTAGGCGACCGAGGGCTAAACCTTCGAAGCGCAGTGCCCTCGAGGTCGTCGCGTCGATAATCTAGGGTTGTTCTGTCCCTGCGTCGTCCCAGCCCCGTGTCGTCCCGGCCCCGTGTCGTCCCAGTCTTCGGAGGATCTGATGTCCACCTCGCTCGCCAAGGGGCAGTCGGTCTCGCTCACCTCGGGTGAGGAGAGCATGACGCACGTGCGGATGGCGCTGGGGTGGGACGCGGTCCGCCACGGCTTCTTCGGCGGGCTCCGCGGCGCCGACGTCGACATGGACGCCTCCGCGATCCTCTACGACGCCGCCGGCTCCCACATCGACCAGGCGTGGTTCCGCCAGCTCAGGTCGAAGGACGGATCCGTGGTGCACACCGGCGACAACCGCACCGGAGCCGGTGACGGCGACGACGAGTCGATCGTCGTCCAGCTCGACCGGCTGCCCGCCGAGGTCGCTCAGATCGTCTTCACGATCAACTCGTTCACCGGGCAGAGCTTCGCCCAGATCCAGAACGCGTTCTGCCGTCTCGTCGACGAGAGCACCCACACCGAGATCGCCCGCTTCGATCTGAGCCAGTCAGGACCGCACACCGCGGAGATCATGGCCAAGGTCAGCCGCGACGGGCACGGCTGGGCGATGACCGCCATCGGCGCGATCGGCAACGGGCGTACGTTCCAGGACCTGTTGCCGGCGATCGCGCCGACGCTCTGACGGTTCCGAGCTAGCGCTTGGCCCGCTTGATCTCGTCCTTGGCGGCCTGCGTGGCGATCGCCTCGGCCTTGGCCTCCTCGCCGAAGACGCCCTCGGCCTTCGCCTTCTCGACCTTCTTGAACTGGCGCAGCAGGCTCCAGCCGATCAGCGCGACAGCGACGCAGAGAGCGATGAAGATCGCGAAGGCGGTCCAGCCGGCCACGATGTCCTTGTCCTGCGGAGGAGTGGGCTCGGGGGCGGGCTGGGAGGTGTGAAGTGACTGCGTCGTCATCGGGAGGCCGGACATAGGGGCATTGTCTCACCCCTACCTGAGACACACCCAGGCGGCGGCTCAGGCGGTGACGACCTGGCCGTAGCTGATCTCACGCCCGACGGCGGCCTTGCCCTCGTCGTCGGCGGTGGAGACGTCGAGCCCGTCGAACAGGTCGGTCTCCTCGCGCCGCTCGGCCTCGGGCACCGGCACGTAGGAGGTGACCAGCTCGAAGTCCTCGGTCGGCCAGGCCTCCTTCTCGATCTCGCGCGGCACCGCGAACCACGATCCGTCGGGGTCGATCTGGGTCGCGTGCGCGAGCAGCGCCTGGTCACGTACGCCGAAGTAGTCGGCGCACTCGACCTTCGTGGTGACCCGCTCGTCCCAGCCGGCCGGACGCTTCCAGGTCTCCAGGCGCTCTTCGTAGGGCGAGCTGAGCCCGTGGCGCTTCAGCGTCTCGTGCAGGGCGATCATCCGCGGGAAGTTGAAGGTGTGGCTGTAGTAGAGCTTCAGCGGCTGCCACGGTTCCCCGGCGTCGGGGAACCGGTCGGGGTCGCCGGCGGCCGCGAAGGCCTCCACCGAGACCCGGTGGCACATGATGTGGTCGGGGTGCGGGTAGCCGCCGTTCTCGTCGTAGGTCGTGACCACGTGCGGCCGGAAGGCACGGATGATCTCGACGAGCCGACGCGTGCTCACCTCGAGCGGGGTGCGGCCGAAGCAGCCTTCGGGGAGCAGCGACCAGTCCTTGGCGGCCATGTCGGCCTGCATGAACTCCTCGACCCAGCCGGAGTCGACGAAGCCGAGCCAGTCCTGCTTGATGCCGAGGATGTCGCGGGCGCGGTGCATCTCCTCGCGACGGATCTCGTGGATGTTCTCCAGGATCCCGGGACGGTCCATCTTCGGGTTGAGGATGTCTCCTCGTTCACCACCGGTGCAGGTCGCGACGTGGACGTCCACGCCCTCGGCGACGTACTTCGCGGTGATCCCTGCGCCCTTGCTCGACTCGTCGTCGGGGTGGGCGTGCACGTGCATCAGACGGAACGCCTGCTGGAGCTGATCTGGCATGAGTTCGATTCTATCCTCGCTCCGTCTCACGTTTCGGTTACCCGCTCCCAGTCCGCGGACATCTTTGCTGGTAGCCCGGTGGTGGCTCCGAGGGACGGATGTGCGGTCGTCACAGCAGGGATGGGACCATGTCGTACGTGAGCACGCCGTCATCTGCCGAAGCGGGGCCCGAAGCCGTGAATTCCGAGGCTGGATCAGAGGAGCGCCGCATCGCGAGCCGCTACGGCCGTGGCCCGCGCCGGCGGCCGGGGGTGCTCATCGTGGCTCTGGCCGTCGCCGTGGTCGCGATCGTCGGCTGGTTCGGCTGGGCGCTGTGGGCGGCCCTGCACCCCCAGGTCTCCTCCGGGCTGGAGAAGTGGGAGGCGACCAGCGAGAACGAGGTCGAGGTGACCTTCGTCGTACGCCTCCACGACAAGGACGCGAAGCCGGTCTGCTCCGTCGAGGCCGAGGACGACAAGGAGGAGAAGGTCGGTCACCTCGAGTTCACCGCCCACGAGGGTCGCCAGACGGTGACCATCCCGACCGAGCGCCGTGCGCTGCGTGTCGAGTGGGGTGACTGCACGGTCGACTGACCGCGCAGCCACCCGCGCTGCTAGGCGGTGAAGACCTCGATCTTCAAGATCTCGACCTTGAGCGGGCCGCGGGGCCCCTCGTAGGTCACCGCGTCGCCGACGCCGGCACCGATGAGGGCCTCGCCGACCGGGGACGCGGCCGAGGAGATCTCGATGCCGCCCGCGTAGTCCTTCATCTCGATGGAGGCGATGAGGCGGGTCTCGGCCTCGTCGTCGTCATCGCCCTCGAACTTGAACGTGACCAGCTTGCCGACCGAGACGATGTTGTCGTCTTCGGGCACGGTCGAGTCGGCCTTCTGCAGGAGCGCCTCGAGCTGCTGGATCTGACCCTCGAGCTTGCCCTGCTCCTCACGAGCGGCGTGGTAGCCGCCGTTCTCCTTGAGGTCGCCCTCGTCGCGCGCGGCGGTGATCTCGGCGAGGACCTCCTGGCGGCGAGGGCCCTTCAGGTATTCCAACTCCGCGGTCAGCTTCTCGAACGCGCCCTTGCTCAGCCAGATCGTGGCAGAGGTGGTCTCGGTCGACTGCGTCATGGGTTGCTCCTGATGGGTAGTGAATAAGTAAGGGGCGCCGGCAATCTCGATCACCGGCGCCTTCTCTCCCCCGCGGTGTGGGCATACTTCACCCGTTTGACGTCCTGAGGGAGATTGTCAGAACTTTCAGTTTAACAAGGCAACCACACCCGGGGACAGTCCGCGACCGAAACGTTGCCTATTCCGCCCTCTGGACCGGCCACCGGCACGCCGGGGCAGACCCGGGGCAGACCCGGGCTCAGTTCGGGGGCTGATCAGGCCGTGGTCGCCGGGTAGCCCTTGCCGCGCAGCTCCTCGAGAACACGCTCGGCGTGGGTCTGACCACGGGTCTCGAGCTGAAGGTGGACGCCGACCTCAGCCAGCCTCAGTCCGGGGTTGGTGCGCGAGTGCACCACCTCCATGACGTTGGCACCGGTGCCGCCGACCACCGCCAGCAGCGTGGCCAGAGCGCCCGGCTCGTCGGGGATCGTGACCGCGACCGGCAGATAGCGACCTGCCAGCGTCATGCCATGCTGGATGACCTTGCCGAGCAGCAGCGGGTCGATGTTGCCACCCGAGAGCACCACGACGACGGGCCCCTCGAAGGCCTCGGGCGTGTCCATCAGCGCTGCCACGCCGACGGCGCCGGCCGGCTCGACGACCAGCTTGGCGCGCTCGGCCAACGACAGCAGCGCGCCCGAGATGGCCTCTTCGGAGACCGTGCGGATCTCGTCGACGTAGGACTGGATCATCGGGAAGTTGGTCTCCCCCGGCAGCCCGACCGCGATGCCGTCGGCCATCGTCGGCATCTTGTCGAGGCGGATCGGCCGGCCCTCCCGCAGCGAGACGGGATAGGCGGCAGCGGTCTCCGCCTGCACACCGATGATCTTCACGTCGGGGTGCTTCTCCTTGATCGCGAGCGCCGCACCGGCCAGCAGGCCGCCGCCGCCGAGCGGGATGACGACCGTCTTGACCTCGGGCGCCTGCTCGAGGATCTCGAGCCCGATCGTGCCCTGACCAGCGACGACGTCGCTGTGGTCGAAGGGGTGGATCATCACCGCACCGGTGCGCTCGGCGAAGGCCAGGGCCGCTTCGAGGCACTGGTCGACGTACTGTCCCTCGAAGATCACGTCCGCGCCGTAGGCACGGGTGGCCTTCTCCTTCGGGATCGGCGCGCCCTCGGGCATGAACACCGTCGCGGGGATGCCGAGGGTGCGCGCCGCCAGCGCGACGCCCTGTGCGTGGTTGCCCGCGCTGGCGGCCACCACACCGTTCTTCCGCTGTTCCTCGGAGAGTCGGGCGATGCGTACGAACGCGCCTCGAGCCTTGAAGGAGCCCGTACGTTGCAGGTTCTCGCACTTGAGGATGACCGTGTCGCCGACGATGTCGCTGAGCCAGCGCGACCCCTGGACCGGGGTCTCGGTGATCTGGCCGCGAAGCAGCTCACGGGCCTCGACGATGTCGTCGTAGGTCGGCTGAAGGGTCTTCTCAGGCACCGTCTGCTCCTGGGCTCGGTGGGGGCGGGCTCGACGGAGGCGGGCCCGACGGGGGTGGGGTGGACGGACCGTCGGGTCGAAGCCCCGCACGGTTGTCGGCGGCCGGCGCAGGCACCGGAGCGGCGTTGAGGTGGTTGGCCACGGCGTTGAGGGCGGCCACGAGAGGCACGGCCACGAGCGCGCCGGCGACACCGCCGAGCACGATGCCGGTGGCCACCGAGAGAATGACGCCGAGCGGGTGCACCCGCACCCAGCGGCCGAGCAGGAACGGCTGCAGACCGTGCGCCTCGAGCTGCTGCACGAGGATCACGCCGCCGAGCATCAGCAGCGCCGTCAGCGGGCCCTGCGAGACCAGCGCCACCAGCACGGCCACCGCACCGGCGACGGTGGCGCCGACCAGCGGCACGAAGGAGCTCAGGAAGACGAGCACGCCGATCGCCACCACGAACGGCACCTGCAGCGCGGCGGCGATGATCATGATGCCGACCGCGTCGACCGCGGCGACGATGACGGTGGCTCGGGTGAACTGGGTCAGGGAGACCCACGCGACGCGGCCCGAGCTGTCCATCCGGCTGCGTGCTGCGCGCGGGGCGAGCCGCACGAGCCAGCCCCAGATCCGCTCGCCCTCGGCGCAGAAGAAGTAGGTCGAGAAGAGCACGATGAACAGCCCAGCGAAGACGTCGAGCGCCACCCCTCCGACCTCGCTGACGCGGGAGAACGGGTTGGCCGCATAGGCCGCCGCCCACTCCTCCACCGTGGTCTGCACGGTGTTGAGCCAGGTGTCGATCTGGGTCTCGCTCGCGTTGAACGGCCCGTTGATCAGCCAGTCGCGGATCTCGTCGAGCGCCTTGACGGTCTGGCCGGCCAGGTCGGTGAAGCCGTTGGCCACCTGGGTGCCGGCGAAGCTCAGCATGGCGATGATGACCACGAGCACCCCGATCACCACGAAGAGCGCGGAGATGCTGCGTTTGAGGCCGATCCGGGCCAGGCCGTTGACGACCGGCGAGACCAGAGCCGCGATCAGCAGCGCGATCACCAGCGGGATCACGACGATGCTGATGATGCCGAGGGCTCGCACGATGATGAACCCGGCGGCCACGATGACCAGGAACCGCCAGCCCCACTGGGCGGCCAGCTCGACGCCGTAGGGCACGTCGGTGCGGCTCACCGGCTTCGGTGCGGCCACCGGCTCGGGGGCGGCCAGCTGCTCCTGGCGCTCCTCCCGCAGCCGCTCGAACTGGTTGACCAGGCGCAGCGCGAAGCTCTCCGCCGACTCACGGGCCTCAGCGGCGGCCTCCTTGGCCACCTCGGCGGACTCGCGTGCGTCGGCCTCTTCCTGGGCGTGGCGCTGCGCGCGCCGCTGGGCGCTGCGCTCCTCCCTGCTGCGCTTGATCGCGCCTGTCATCCGCTCGAACCTCCCTGTCGCGGTCGACTCGTCGCCGCCGGGAGCGTCCCCCTGATCCGTCACCTGAGAGAGGCTACCGGGAAGGTGTCAAGTGCGTGGCCAGGTGTCGGGCAGTTGCCGGATGGGCGCGCGCGAGCAGGCCGACGGCCGCGAGCACGTAGTCGCTGTCGACGCTGCGTACGGACTCGCCCGGTAGCTGCCAGCCGCCTCTCACCGACCAGCGCATCACCCGCTCCTCGACGCCCGGACGACCATGCCTGAGTACGCCGCCGGAGCCGATCACGACGCCCACGCGGCGCAGGTCGGTGCCGGTGCGCTCGATGACCTTCCCGCTCGGCGAGAGCACGACCCGAGACCGTCCGGCGTGGCGCTGGAGAGCGGTGGAGACCGCGATCCTCGCGAGCAGCTCGTCGGTGTCCTTGTCCTGCTCGGTGGCCGGGATCCAGTCGGGGTGGTTGCGGCGGTGCTCGACGTCGGCGGATAGATCCGACTCGGCGAGGCTCGGGTCGGCATGCTCGGCCGCCGCGAGGGTCGTAGGCGCCGACCAACGCATCCCGAGATCGCCCTCGACGGTGCGGGTCACCGGGGTGACCGCGACGACCTCCTCACGCACGTGCTCGGCCTCGGGGTCGGGGCGTACGACGCTGTGCACGTCGGTGGTGGCGCCGCCGACGTCGACCACGACGACGTCCTCGCCGAGCACCTCGGCGAGCGTCTCGACACCGAGGAGCACGACGTCGGGGGTCGCGCCCCGGACGATCTCGGTGAACTCCGATCGGCTGCTCAGCCCCTTGCCGCCGATCACATGCTCGAGGAACATCTCACGCACTGCCTCACGCGCGCTCTGCGGCGCCAGCACACCGATCTTGGGCACGACGTTGTCGCAGGTGCGCAGCGGGTTGTCGGCAAGGACCGCGGTGACCTCGTCGCGCGCGTGCTGGTTGCCGGCGTAGACCACCGGCCCGGACCAGCCGGCGTCGACCAGCGCTCGGGCGGCGCCGAGGACGATGTCGTGGTTGCCGCCGTCGGTGCCGCCGGTGAGCAGCACCAGGTCCGGCGACGTGGCGGCGAGGGTGGAGCGCAGGTCGCCGGCGGCATCCTCCGACGCCATCGCGACCACCGCGACCACCTTGCCGCCGCTGGAGAGCGCGACGCGCCGCCCGGCCTCCGCGGTCACCAGCTCCTCGTTGCCGACCACGGCGATCCGGAGGCCACCGCCGGCCGAGGAGCAGGCGAGCACCTCGGCCGTGGTCGCTCGCGGGTCGGTCTCGGCGAGGCTCGTCAGGCAGGCGTCGTAGGCCTCCATCACCTCCTCGAGCGACGTCGGGGCGCTCGCGGAGCCGAGCACCTCGCCCGAGGCGAGGTCGACATGGAGCGCCTTGGTCCAGGTGGAGCCGAAGTCGACGCAGACGGCGCTCTGTGGTGGCTCAGCTCTGGTCAAGGGCCTGCTCGAGGTCGGCGACCAGGTCCTCGGCGTACTCGATCCCGACGGAGAGCCGCACCAGGTCGGCCGGCACCTCGAGGTCGGTGCCCGCGACGCTCGCGTGGGTCATCTTGCCGGGGTGCTCGATGAGGCTCTCGACACCGCCGAGCGACTCGCCCAGCGTGAAGATCTTGGTGCGCTCGCACACCGCGAGCGCCTGGGCCTCGCCGCCGGTGACCCGGAAGGAGACCATCCCGCCGAACCGCTTCATCTGCTTCTGGGCGACCGTGTGGCCGGGGTGGGTCTCCAGCCCCGGGTAGATGACCTCGCCCACCTGGGGGTGGGAGGTCAGGAAGTCGGCGATGCGCTCGGCGTTGTCGCAGTGGCGGTCCATGCGTACGGCCAGGGTCTTGAGGCCGCGCAGGGTCAGCCAGGCACCGAACGGGTCGGCGATCGCGCCGGCGGCGTTCTGCAGGTAGCCGATCTTGTCGGCGAGCTCGAGGTCCTTGACGACGACCGCACCGCCGACGACGTCGGAGTGACCACCGACGTACTTGGTCGTGGAGTGCACCACGACGTCGGCGCCGAGGGTGAGCGGCTGCTGCAGGTAGGGGCTGGCGAAGGTGTTGTCGACGACCAGCAGCGCGCCGGCGTCGTGGGCGACCGTGGCCAGGGCGGCGATGTCGGCGATGTTGAGCAGCGGGTTGGTGGGGGTCTCGACCCAGATGACCTTGGTCTTGCCGGGCTGGATCGCGGCGGCGACGGCGTCGGGGTCGGCCACCTGGGCCGGCGTGTGCGCGATGCCCCACTGGCTCTCGACCTTGTCGATCAGCCGGTGGGTGCCGCCGTAGGCGTCGTCGGGGATGACCATGTGGTCACCGGGCCGCATCAGGCTGCGGATCAGCGTGTCTTCGGCGGCCAGGCCGGAGGCGAAGGCGAAGGCCCTCTCGCCGCTCTCGACCGCCGCGAGAGCACCCTCGAGCGCCGTGCGCGTCGGGTTGGCGGAGCGGCTGTACTCATAGCCGTTGCGCAGGCCGCCGACGCCGTCCTGCTTGTAGGTCGTGGTGGCGTAGATCGGCGGGATCACCGCACCCGTGGTCGGGTCGGGCTCGTAGCCCGCGTGGATCGCCTTGGTCTCGAAACCGGCCTTGCCGAGGTGCTGCTGCTCGCTCACGCTCCGAGCCTACGTCCGATCTCACGTCTCGGCCCATCCGGGAACGTTCGTGCATCGAACTGTGTTGGAGACTGGTAGCAATCCCGACCCTTGGAGGTTCCGCATGTTCGGCCGACCCACCCGACTCTTCTCGCCCGAGAGCACTCTTCCCGGCCGCGACCAGGCGCTCTTCGAGCTGCCCGCCAAGCACCGGGTCCTCGGCACTCCTCTGCTCGCCTCCCCCTCGGACGGGACCGCCCCGGAGGGTGCTGAGGTGGCGTACTTCGGTCTCGGCTGTTTCTGGGGCGCCGAGGAGATCTTCTGGCAGATGCCGGGGGTCTACTCGACCGCTGTCGGGTATCAGGGCGGCACCACCGCCAACCCGACCTACGAGGAGGTCTGCAGCGGTCAGACCAACCACACCGAGGCCGTCCGGGTCGTCTTCGACCCCGCCGTGGTCTCCTACGGCGAGCTCGTCAAGAAGTTCTTCGAGGTCCACGACCCGACCCAGGGGATGCGGCAGGGCAACGACGTCGGTACGCAGTACCGCTCGGCGCTCTACTACGGCTCCGACGCACAGAAGGCGACCGCTGAGGAGCTGACCAAGGTCTACGGGGACGAGATCGCCCGTCGCGGGTACGGCGAGATCACCACCGAGATCCGCGAGGTGCCGACGTTCTACGCCGCCGAGCCCGTGCACCAGCAGTACCTGGACCGTGTGCCCAACGGCTACCGCTGCCACGCGAACACGGGCATCGCCTTCCCCGCGACCGCCTGAGGTCAGGTCAGCGGGAGATACATCACGTGGAGGCCGACCCGGCCGTGCTCCGTGGAGTCGAACGCGTCCGGGACGGTGCCGATGATCTCGAAGCCGAGCGACTGCCACAGGCGTACGGCGGTGGTGTTGGTCTCCACGACGGCGTTGAACTGGATGCCGTGGAAGCCGTTGTCCTTGTGCCAGGCCACGCAGTAGTCGCCCAGGACCCGGCCGACACCCTTGCCGCGGGCGTTCGAGGAGACCATGAACGAGGCGGTGCCGATGTGGCTGCCGCGGCCGGGGCGGTTGGGGCCCATCTTGGCGCTGCCCAAGATCTCGTCGCCCTCCACGGCGACGACCACGTGGTCGTACATCCAGAGGTCTCTGGCCTCACCTGAGGAGAGGCCCTCGGGGTAGGCGTAGGTCTCCCCCGCCGCCACGATCTCGGACCAGAACGGGTAGATCTGCGGCCAGTCCTCAGCGGTGGCCTCGCGGATCTGCATCAGAGGTCCTTCTTTCCGTCGATGGCCTCGCGCATCAGGTCGGCGTGGCCGCAGTGGCGGGCGTACTCCTCGATCATGTGGACCAGGATCCAGCGCAGGGAGACAGGCTCGCCCGTGCGGCTCTTCGCGACCGCGACCTGGTCGAGCGATGCGGCAGCGTCGACGATCTCGTTGGATCGGGCGACGGCGGCGCGGAGCATCGCACGGAGCTCCTCGGGGTCGTCGCCGCCGGCGCTGCGGAACTCCCAGTCCGGATCGTCGGGCGGTGCCGCGTCCCAGGGCGGGACCGGGTCACGGCCGAGAAGACGTACGCCGAACCAGAAGTCCTCGGCCGAGGCCACATGCTTGATCAGGCCCGCGAGGGTCATCGTGGTCGGCGGGACGGGACGGTTCAACTGCTCGTGGTCGAGGCCCTCGACCTGTTTGAGCAGGGTGGCGCGGTGGAAGTCCAGGAAGCCTCGCAGCATCGTGGTCTCATCGGCGGTGTAGGGCGCCCCCGACGGCAGCCGGGTGTCCTCGAAGAGGGGCTCGGTCATGGGCGTCACCGTAGAGCCAACCGAGATAGACGCGCGATCCACTTTCGAAGAACTGAAACACGTTCTACAGTGTCGGCATGTCACAGATCGCCCCGGAGAAGCCGCTCAGAGTCGTCGTCTGGTCCACCGGGACGGTGGGACGTCATGCGATCGCGGGTGTCGACGCGCATCCAGACCTGGAGCTGGTCGGGGTCTGGACCTCGACGTCGGCGAAGTCCGGGATCGACGCCGGGGAGCTGGCCGGGCTCGGGCGCACGCTCGGAGTGGCCGCGACGACGTCCCGCGACGAGCTGCTCGCGCTCACCCCGGACTGCGTGGTGCACGCGGCGATGACCGACGACCGGGTCTTCGAGTCGATCGAGGACCTGACCGGGCTGATCCGGGACGGGGTCAACGTGGTCTCGTCGGGCCCGGTGATCCTCGTCCACCCGCAGGGCACGCTGCCGGACGAGATGATCGCGGGCATCGACGAGGCCGGGCGCGAGGGTGGTGCGTCGCTGCACGTCAACGGCATCGACCCGGGCTTCGCCAACGATGTGCTCCCGCTGGCGATCACGTCGCTGTCGCAGCGGATCGACCACCTCAAGGTCTCCGAGATCGCCGACTATTCGACCTACTACCAGCCGGTCGTGATGAAGGACCTCTTCGGTTTCGGCGGCTCCATGGACGACAAGCCGTTCCTGTGGGAGCCCGGCATCCTGAGCACGGCCTGGGGTCCGGTCGTGCGCGTGCTCGCCGCCGGGCTCGGCGTGACCCTGGACGAGCCGCTCGTGGAGCATGTCGAACGCCGGCCGGCGACGAAGGACACCAAGACCGTGTCGGTCGACATCGCCGAGGGCACCCAGGGGTCGGTGCGGTTCACCGTCACCGGGACGGTCGACGGCGAGCCCCGGATCACCCTCGAGCACGTGACCCGCACCGATGCCGCGTCCGACCCCGACTGGCCGGTGCCGGCGACCGGCGACGGCTGCTACCGGGTCGAGGTCACCGGCGAACCGTCGATGACCCTCGACTTCAGCCACCACGGCGAGCACGGCGACCACAACGTCTCCGGGATGATCGTCACCGCCCAGCGCCTGGTCAACGCGATCCCCGCCGTCGTCGCCGCCTCCCCCGGCCTCCTCTCCCCCCTCGACCTCCCCCTGATCACCGGCCGCGGCCTCGTCACCGGCACCCCCTGACCGACCGACACCCCGCTGCCGAGAAGTCACGTATGCAGGTCGAGACGTCACTGCGTACATCTCGATCTGCAGGAACGACTTCTCGGCCCGCGGGAGTGACTCCTCGGCCTGCGGGAGTGACTCCTCACCCCGCACACGTGACCCCTCGACCTGCAGAAGTGACTTCTCGACATGTTTGGAGACCCAGATGAATATTCTCGAGCGATTCGACCTGACCGGGCACGTGGCTGTGGTGACCGGGGCGGGGCGCGGGATCGGGGCGGCTACGGCGGTGGGGCTGGCGGAGGCCGGGGCCGACGTGGTGATCGCCTCGCGCACCGAGAAGCAGCTGCGGGAGGTGGCGGCGCGGGTCGAGGCGGCGGGGAGGCGGGCGTTGGTGGTGCCCGGTGACCTCGCCGACGTCGAGGTCGCGGCGGGGCTCGCGGAGCAGGCGTACGAGGAGTTCGGGCGGCTCGACATCGTGGTGAACAACGTGGGCGGGACGATCCCGAACACGTTCCTCGACACCGACGAGGGCTACCTCGAAGAGGCCTTCCACTTCAACGTGACCACCGCGCACGCGCTCACGCGGGCGGCGGTGCCGTTCATGGTGAAGAGCCCCGACGGGCAGCAGTCGGTGGTGTCGATCAGCTCGATGATGGGACGTACCGCCGGGCGCGGTTATCTCGCCTACGGCACCGCGAAGGCGGCGCTGGCCCACTGGACGAGGCTGGCCGCGACCGACCTGGCTCCGCGGATCCGGGTGAACGGGATCTTCGTCGGGTCGGTGATGACCAGCGCCCTCGAGTTCGTCGCGGGCGACGACCGCATGCGCGGCGAGATCGAGCAGAAGACGCCGCTGGGACGCATCGGAGAGGCCGAGGACATCGCGGCCGCGGCGGTCTACCTGACCTCGCCCGCCGGCCGGTTCGTCACCGGGAAGATGCTCGAGGTCGACGGCGGCACCGAAGCGCCGACCCTCGACCTCAAGCTCCCCGACATCGCTCCATGATCCTCAGACCGTGACGTCCTTGTGCCAGGACTCGGTGATGTAGTCGGTCACCCAGCCCATCGACTTGTAGAGACCATCGGCGCCGGTCGGGCTGTCGGCGTCGACCTCCAGGCAGACGCGGTCGCGGCCACGCTCGAGCGCGTCGCCGATGACGGCGTGCAGCAGCCCTTTGGCCACCCCGCGGCCGCGAGCGTGACGGTTGACGCCGATGTATTCGACATAGGTGCCCTCGACGCCGGCGGCGTTGGCAGGCAGCACCGAGGCGACCAGCGAACCGGCCGGCACCTGGGCCTCGCCGTCGGGGTCGACCTCGCCGTCGGTGTTGTCGACGTACGCCAACCACCAGTGGTCCCAGCGGTGGCCGGGCTCCTCGCGCAGCCGCTGCACGAACTCCGGAAAGCTCTCCCGGTAGGAGTTGAAGTGGTCCTGGAAAGACTCCTCCAGCGTGTGGTGGACCGTCTGCAGGTCGACCGCGACGGGCAGGCCGTTCTCATGGGTCTCGACGGGGTGGATCGTGACGCCGTCGCGAAGAGCAGGCACGTCTTCGCCGGGCACGACCGGACGGCTCATGTGCAGCCAGGTGCGCTTGTTGGTGAACTGCGCGTCGGCCAGCCACTCCCGCTGCACGGTGTCGTCGGCGAACGGGCTGGCGTCGAGATGGGACTCGGTGATGCCGCGGAACTCCGCCATGGCCCGCCCCTGCTCCTCGAGCCAGGCGTAGAGCCCGGCCGCGACCTCAGCCGCCTGGTCGATGGTGCGATCGACGTAGAGGTAGACCAGGGTGCGTCCGGCGGCGCGGTCGTGGGCGATCGCCCAGGCGCGTACGTCACCGGCGGGGTCGACCGCGAGGAGCTGCTGCCGGGTCCAGGACGCGGCGCCGGCGACCTCGCCCGCGATCACGTCGGAATCGACGTTGTCCGAGCCTTCGAAGGGTGTCTTGTCGGCGGCCCGCAGCCTGAGCAGCGCGGGCAGATCGTCGAGGTCTGGGACCTTTGTCGTCCAGTCGTCAGGAAGGGCCACGGGCGTCTCGCTCTGGTCGCTCACACCCCTATTCTCCCAAACCTTAGGGTGAGTCGACCCACTGGTCCTCGCCGGGAACCAGCACAGACGCTCCCGCGGTGAGCTCGGCGAGGAGCGACTCGAGGCGTTCCTCCTCCGCCGGCGGGGCCCCGATCCGCAGCGTCACGGCAGCGCCGTAGCTGGTCTCCAGGACGGTCACACCGCTGGCGCGCAGGTCGGTCTCGAGGCGTCCGGCGGTGTCGTGGGCGACCTCGATCCGATACTCCCTGACCAGCTCGCGACGCAGGGTGCCGACCTCGTCGAGGGCGCTGCGTACGGCGTCGGAGTAAGCCCTGACCAGACCGCCGGCGCCGAGCAGGGTGCCGCCGAACCAGCGGGTCACCACGGCCACCGTGTCGGAGACCTCGGCGCCGCGCAGCACCTCGAGCATCGGCGCGCCGGCGGTGCCGGCCGGCTCGCCGTCGTCGTTGGAGCGCTCGACCGGCTGCGGCGGCCGACCGATCCGGAAGGCGGAGCAGGTGTGCCGGGCGTCCCAGTGCTCCTTGCGCAGCCGCTCGACGACCGCGCGCGCCTCCGCCTCGTCGGCGACACGCACCAGCGTGCACAGGAACCGCGACCGCTTCACCTCGATCTCGGCGTCGCCGTCGCGGGCGATGGTCAGATAGTGCATGTCACCTCCCGGGCCATCACCAGACTCCCAGCACGCTGCCGCCGATGCGAACGATGAACCCGGCGACCACGACGATGAAGAAGACGCGTACGAACCCGGCTCCCTTCGCCACCGCGGTGCGCGCCCCGAGGTAGCCACCGATCAGGTTGCACACGCCCATCACCAGGCCGGTGCGCCACATCACCGCACCGAGCGGGACGAAGACGGCCAGCGCGGCGAGGTTGGTGGCCACGTTGGCCATCTTCGCCTTCGCGCTCGCCTCCAGGAACGAGTAGCCGAGCAGGCCGACGAGCCCGATGACCAGGAAGCTCCCGGTGCCGGGACCGAGGGCGCCGTCGTAGAACCCGACCCCGAGCCCGACCGCCATCGCGCCGATCACGTGCCGGTGGTCGTTGAACTTCAGAGCGGTCTGCTCGCCGAGCGACGGCTTGAAGACGACCCACGCCCCCACTAGGACCAGCGCGACCAGCACGATGGGTTCGAAGACCGACGAGGGCAGATGCGACGCCACCCCCGCCCCCAGCGCCGAGCCGACGAACGCGAGGATCATCAGCGGGATGAACGTCTTCGGGTCGGGACCGACGCGGCGATAGTAGGTCGCCGCGCTGATCGAGGTGCCGAAGACCGAGGCCAGCTTGTTGGTCGCGAGCACCTGCACGGGCGCGGCGCCGGGCAGGAAGAGCATCAGCGCCGGCAGCTGGATCAGCCCGCCTCCACCGACCACCGCATCGACATACCCTGCGGCCAGGGCCGCCACCGCGAGCAGGGCGAGTACGTTCAGGGACACCTCTGGCACTGGCGCACCTTAACCTTCGGCCCGGCCCGAGCCGGAATCGATTTTCTCAGCCCGCGAGAAACCCCACGGCGGGGTTCAGCCGGCCCACCAGCCGCGGCCGCCGAACGCGTCCGGGTAGTCCCCGTAGCTGTTCGACGTACGCCGCGCCGTCCTGTCACCCAGATAGGAGCCGACCACCGCGGCGCCGAGATCGTCGAGCTCGGGCGCGACGACACGACCTTCGACCCGACGGGCCATGGAGTCGATGAAGCGGGCCAGACCGGGGTCGTCGCCGAGACGGAAGAAGGTGGTCTGCGCGCCGAGCCGGCGCGAGCTCTCCAGCTCCTCGACCGACTTCGCGATGGTCACCGGGTGGGGCGGGTAGGAGAACCAGACCTCGCCACCCTGCTCCAGATGCGCGGTCGGCTCGCCGTCGGTGACGATCAGGAGCACCGGCTGGGCGCCCGGGTGCTTGCGAAAGTGCCGGTTGGCCAGCAGCAGGGCGTGATGCAGGTTGGTGCCCTTGTCCCAGATCGCGTCGAGAGCGGTCAGCTTCTCGATCTCCATCGTCTGTGCGTAGCGGCCGAACGAGATCAGCTGCAGGTCGTCGTTGCGGAAGCGGCTCTTGATCAGGGTGTGCAGCGCGAGCGCGGTGCGCTTCATCGGCACCCAGCGACCGTCCATCGCCATCGAGAAGCTGGTGTCGACCAGGAGCGCGACCGCGGCCTGCGTACGCGCCTCGGTCTCCTGCACCTCGATGTCGTCGACGCTCAGCCGGACCCCGGGCCCCTTCCGCCCCTCGCCGACCTCGCGGATGACGGCGTTCGTGATCGTGCGAGGTACGTCCCAGGGTTCCGTGTCGCCGAAGGCCCATGGCCGCGAGGAGCCGGAGAGGTCGCCCGCAGCGCCGGCGCGCTGCAGGTCGCGCTCGCCCTGTCGTCCGGAGAGCCGCTGGGCGACGTCGCGGAGGAGGGCCTTGCCGAGCTGGCGCATCGCCTTCGGGGTCAGCCGGAGGTCGCCGTCGGAGCCCCGCTCGAGCTGTCCGGAGTCGCGCAGCGCCTGCTCGAGCTGCTGCAGCGTACGTGCGTCGACGGCGGCCTCGTCGCCGAGCTGGCGCGAGAGCGCGTCGAGGTCGATGTCGTCGAGCCGCGAGCCTGCGTAGGACTGCTGGAGCTGCTCGGAGAGCCGGTCGAGCTCGGCGACGTCCTGCAGCACGCCGGTGCCGTCGCCGAGGCCGAGCCCCTCACCGCCGCCGAACTCCTCGGCGCCGTACCAGTCCTCGCCGGGCCGCGCCGTCTGCAGGTTGGCGTCGAGCTGGGCCATCTGCTCCATCAGCGCCGGCGACCCGAAGGCCTGCTCGGAGAGCTCCATGAGCTCACGGCGCTGCTCGGCCGACATCGAGTTGAACATCCGCTGGGCGGCCGCCGAGCGCTGCGCGAGAGTGTCGAGCAGCTCGTCGATGTTCTGCGGGTTCTCCGGGAAGTTCTGGCCGTGCTTGGCCATGAACTCCTCGAAGTCCTCCGGGGTGTCTTCACCGCGGTTGTGCTTGTCGAGCAGGGCGTTGAGGTCGCGGAGCATCTCGGCGATCGCCTCGCGGTCGGCGTCGTCGGCGCCCTCGAGCGCCTGCTTCATCCCCTTGAACCGCTGGTCGAGGAGCTCACGGCCGAGCAGGTCCTTGATCTTCTCGTAGGCCTCCCGCGCGTCGCGCGAGGCCCAGTCGTAGGAGGAGAGCTCGCTGACCGCGGCCGCCGTGGTGGGCGAGAGGTTGTCGATCTGCATCTCGCGGAACGCGCGGTCGCCGTCGTCCATCGTGACGTCGCGGGCCAGCTGCTTGCGCTCCTCGAGCACCGCCTTGTCGAGCAGCTCGCGCACCTGCTCGAGCGTGCCGTCGAGGTTGTGCCGTTGGAGCAGGTCACGACGCCTCTCGGCGACCTGTCGGGCGATGTCGTCGAGACCGCGCTGGTCCTGCCCGCCGCGCCGCAGGAACTCCCGCATCGCCCGCTCGGGCGAGTAGCCGGCCATGACGTCCTCGCCGATCGCGTCGAGCGCCTCGGCGATGTCGACCGGCGGGGCGAGCGGGTCGCCCCCGTCGTACTTCTTGTAGCGGCTCATGCCGTGCCGCCTGACTGATCAGCCATAGATCGTCTCGTCACCGTCGGTGTCCTTGCCGATCTTTCGCGCGAGGAAGAGGCCTTCGAGGGCGAGCTCGATGGCGCTGGCCCGCTGGCCGTCGTTCGCGGGGCCGCCGGTGGCCTCGTAGACGCGGTCGCCGATCTGGTCGTAGAGGTCGGACTCGCCCAGCACCGGGAGGCCCTCGAGGAACGACCGGGCGGAGATCTTGGTGCCGGTGGTGACCATGCGGCCGTCTTCGATGGCCTCGACGAGGAGCGCGAAGTTGAGCCCGCGGAACCGCGTGCGCACCGTCTCGGCCACGGCCGTACGCAGCAGGTGGGTGAGGATGTCGGCCTCGCGGCCCTCCTCCCCCGACTCGAACTCGATCTTGCCGCCGAGCACCTCGACCGCTGTCTCCAGGTCGACCAGCCGCGCGACCGCGTCGGCCTCGCCCTGCACGGTGGCCCGGTGGAGCGCGGCAGCGGCGACGGTCTCGGCCCCGGCGATCGAGAATCGCGCCGAGACGCCGGAGCGCTGGTCGACCGAGGAGGAGCCGCGCAGGTGGCGGGTGAAGACGGCGAGCACCTCGAGGAGGTGGTCCGGCACGTCGGCGACCAAGGAGGCCTCCTGCCGGATCACCGCCAGCTCGGCGGCGAGCTCACGCGGATAGTGGGTGCGGATCTCGGCGCCGAAGCGGTCCTTGAGCGGGGTGATGATGCGGCCGCGGTTGGTGTAGTCCTCCGGGTTGGCCGAGGCCACCACGAGCAGGTCGAGCGGCAGCCGCAGGACGTAGCCGCGGATCTGGATGTCGCGCTCCTCCATGACGTTGAGCATCGCGACCTGGATGCGCTCGGCGAGGTCGGGCAGCTCGTTGATCGCCACGATCCCGCGGTGGGAGCGCGGGATCAGGCCGAAGTGGATCGTCTCCGGGTCACCCAGCGAGCGCCCCTCGGCGACCTTCATCGGGTCGACGTCACCGATCAGGTCGGCGACGCTCGTGTCGGGTGTGGCCAGCTTCTCCGCGTAGCGCTCGGAGCGGTGCTTCCAGGCGACCGGCAGCGTGTCGCCCTGCTCCGCGGCGGCGCGTTGCGACGCCACCGATACCGGCTCGTAGGGGTGCTCGCCCAGCTCGGAGCCCTCGATGACCGGGGTCCACTCGTCGAGCATCTCCGCCAACGTACGCAGCAGCCTGGTCTTGCCCTGACCGCGCTCGCCCAGCAGCACGACGTCGTGCCCGGCGATGAGGGCGCGCTCGAGCTGCGGGATGACGGTGTCCTCCAGCCCGTGCAGCCCGGGCCACGGGTCTTCGCCGGCAGCCAGCTTCGCCAGCAGGTTGTCGCGGATCTCCTCGCGGAGCGACTTGAACACATGGCCACTCGCGCGAAGCTCGCCGAGGGTGCTGATCGTGGGTGCGGCAGTCACGGCCGCAACGCTACGCCGCCGTCCAACCCCCGGGTAGCGGAAGCACGCTCGCCCCGCCCCGCCGGTCGACCGTCCCCGACGCTGGCGAGCAGGTCGTCGACCCGCTCGCGGGTCAGCTCGGTGCGGTCGAGCTCACCGACCTCGTCGAGGATCGCGACGACCTCGTGCAGGGTGGCGCGGGCCTGGTCGACACGGTCGGTCTCGCGCTCGATGACGGCGCGGCGTACGAGCACCTTCGCCTCGCTCCACCGGCTGCGCTCTTCGAGATGGCGGGCCAGCTCATGGCGCAGGAGATGTTCGGCGTCGGTGTAGCGCTCGAGACCGATCAGGGCGTCGGCGAGGGTCAGCCGCGGAGAGGACGACTCGACGTCGACGGGGTCCTGGCCGATCTCGTCCTCGATCAACCGCACCGCGTCCTGGTAGCGCTCCATCCGCACGTAGACCTCGGCCAGCCCGATCAGACTGCCTCGAGCGCGGTCGGCCATGCCGGCGACATCGGCGACGGCGTAGGCCTCCTCGAGCACCGCGACCGCCTCGTCGAGCGACCCGGTCATGCTCAGCGCCTGGCCGCAGTTGGACAGCGACATCTCCAGCCCCGCCGCCGCCCCGGTCTCGCGGAACACCTCGGCGGCAGCACGGAACTCCGAGATCGCGCGAGGCAGGTCGCCCGCCCGTGCCCGACTGATCCCGAGCTGGTTGCGGATGTAGGCGGCATCCACCTCCTGACCTGCCTCGATGGCCGCCTCCAGGCCGATCTCCTGCAGCGCGACGACCTCGGCGGGCGAGTGCCGCATGGAGAGGTTGAACATCTTGTTCACCAGCTGGTACGCCGCCCCCAGCAACCCCCGGCGCACAGCGAGCCGCACGGCGAGCCCCAGGTCGGGCCACTCCCGTTCGCCCCAGGAGCGGGCCTGCTGCGAGGTGGCGAAACCGAGCGCCACCACGTCGGGCACGAGCGGGTCCAGCGTCATCAGCCGGTGGGACGGCCCGTCGATCTCGGCGGCCGCGACGAGCGAGTGGGTATACCAGCTCACCAGGCGTCGCACGGCCGCCTCCGACTCCTCCGCCGAGCCCATCTCGAGCGCGTAGTCGCGCACCAGGTCGTGGAGCACGAAGCGCCCGGGGCGATGCTCGCGGAGCAGGTTGGCCTCGGTGAGCCGGTCGAGGAGCCGTCGGGCCGGGCCGGTGCCGACACCGGCCAGCGCCGCCGCGCACGGCACGCTGAGGTCGGATCCGGGGTGCACCGCGATCCTGCGGAACATCGCCCGCGACTCGGCATCGAGCGCGTCGTAGGACCACGAGAAGACGGCCCGCAGATCGGTGAGCGGGTCGTCGGCGGTCTCGAGCGCCGAGAGCCTGCTCGACTCGCCGTCGAGCTCGGCGACGAGGGCGGCGAGAGAGACGTCGGGGTGCCGGCCGCATCGCTCGGCGGCGACCGCGAGCGCCAGCGGGAGGTGGCCGCACATCTCCGCGAGCGTGCGCACCGTCGCCTGGTCGGTGGCCCGATCGCCCAGCCGCTGATGCAGGAAGGCCACCGACTCGCCCGGGGTGAGCATGTCGAGACCGATCCGCTTGGCACCCTCGCGAGCGGCGAGCCCGCGCATCTGGCTGCGACTGGTCACCAGCGCCAGCGACTCGCCGCCGGGGAGCAGCGGCCGCACCTGCTGGGCGTCGCGGGCGTTGTCGAGCACGAGGAGCACGCGCCGTTGCGCGAGGGTCGTACGCAGCAGGGCGGAGGCCGCGTCGACATCGTCGGGCACGGCCTCACCGTCGACGCCCAGACCGATCAGCAGGCCCGAGAGCGCCTGCTCGGGGTCCATCGGCTCACCCGGGCCGTAGCCGCGCAGGTCGATGAAGAGCTGGCCGTCGGGGAAGTGCTCGAGCGTGCGATGCGCCCAGTGCACCGCCAGCGCGGTCTTGCCGGCCGCACCGACGCCGTGCACGACGACCACGCTCGGCCAGCCCGACTCGTGGGCGATGGTCACCGCGTCGAGCAGTCGCAGCTCGACATCGCGGCCGGAGAAGCTGGGCACGTCGGCGGGAAGCTGGTGCGGGACGGTGTCGGCCGCGGCCGTGGAGTCCTCCTCCGAGGTGCGCTGCTCGGGCACCACCGGCTCGCCTCCGGACGGCGCGATCTCCGGGGTCGCCACGTCGCCGACCAGCAACCGGGTGAAGATCGAGCGCAGCTCCGTGCCGGGGTCGGCGCCGAGCTCGTCGGCCAGCCGCGACCGCACCTCCTCATAGGCCTCCAGCGCCTCGGCCGTACGCCCCGCCGAGGCCAGCGCCTCCAGCAGCACCGCCCACAACGACTCACGCAGCGGGTGATCGGCCACCACGCGACGCACGTCGGCGACCGCCTTCGTGGCCCGTCCGGCGGCGACGTCGAGCGAGGCGCGATCCTCCAACGCGGCCAGGTAACGGTCGACCAGCCACGGCCGCATGATCTCCGCCAACGGCTCGCCGGCGGGCTCGTCGAAGGGGGCGCCTCGCCACAGGTCGATCGCCTCTTCGAGACGCTCATAGACCCCGGCGCCCTCGGCACCGCCGTGCCGGCCGGTCGCGTCGAGCAGGTCGACGAAGGCCAGCGCGTCGACCGACGAGCGGGGCAGGTCGAGGATGTAGCCACCGGCCGCGCGGCGTACGACCTCCTTGCCGAGCACGCGACGCAGCCGCCCGATGTAGGTGTGCAGGCTGCCGCGCGGGTTGTCCGGCAGCTCCTCACCCCAGATGCGGTCGGCGAGAAGGTCTGCGGAGACCGGGTTGCCGGCCTCCATGGCCAGCAGCGCCAGCAGGGTGCGGGGGCGGCGCCCGGGCACCTCCACGAGCGCACCGGCGCGCGTGACCTTGAGGGGGCCGAGCAGACAGATGCTCACATCCGTCACCGTTCCACCCCCACCGTCCGAACCGTCCCGAGCCGATCGCGCCTGAGAGCCACGCTGCAACCATAGTGGGGCGGCGATGGCCCATGCGACCCGGAATCGGTCGTTGTCAAGGCATCTGTTCAGCATCCGACCCTCGTGCCACACAATGTCCCCATGTCCGTCTTCGGTAACCCTTCCGGATCAGCCGCCTCGACGCACTCGCTCCAGCGAGCCTGCCCCTGCGGTGCCGCCTCGACCTACGGCGCGTGCTGCCATCGGCTGCACCGCGGCGGGGCGAGCGCCGAGAGCCCTGAGGAGCTGATGCGCAGCCGCTATGCGGCGTACGCCGTCGGCGACTGGGACTACGTCTTCCGCACCTGGCATCCCGCCACCCGCCCCCACGACCTGGGCGAGGCCGGCCACGACACCGGTCTGAGGTGGACCGGCCTCACCGTCGAAGGGTCCGGGCTCGACGACGAGACGCACGGGTGGGTGAGGTTCCGAGCCGCCTACCAGGCTCCGGACGGCGCGGGGGAGCTCTCCGAGCACAGCCGGTTCGAGGTGCGCGCCGGACGCTGGCTCTACGTCGACGGCACCATCGACGGCGAAATTGTTGACCAGGTGTAGCCGCCACGAACCCGCGGCGAAACTCCTCTGAAAACATTCATCTGAAGGTAAAGGCTCCCCACGATCGGGAAATGAGCACGCGACGTCCCGCACATCAGGTGGACTAAGACCCCCGGAGGCGACAGACTCTAGGGCGTGACCACCGACGCGACCGAAGACCTCACCGGTCTCGAGCCATCGGCGCGCTCGCTCCTGGACGCGGTCATCGCGATGTCGAGCGAGCTCGATCTGAGCGCCATGCTCGAGCGGATCACCCGGTCGGCCTGCGAGCTGACCGGAGCCGGCTACGGCGCCCTGGGCGTCCTCGGCTCCGACGGCGACCTCCAGGACCTGATCACCTTCGGCCGCCAGCAGGAGCCGACGCTTCGGGTCGTGGGCAAGAGCCACGGGCGCCGCGCGCGAGCCGATGTCGAGGCCGAGAACCCACCGACCACTCCTCCCTCCGGCACCCGCGTCGCTGACGTCAAGGCGCCCGAGGCGCTGCGGATGCTCACTCCCAGCGGCTCCGCCAGCGAGACCAGCGGTGATGGCGGCAGCCATGCGCTGCGTACGGGCGACCCCGGCAAGCGCCGGTTCCTCGAGGTGCCGCTGCGGATCAAGGATCACGACTTCGGACACCTGCTGCTCTCGGAGAAGGCCGGCGGCGCCGACTTCACCAACCACGACGAGCAGCTCGTCGTCGCGCTCGCCCGGGCCGCCGGCGCCCAGATCGACAGGGTGCGCGAGCTCGACCTCAGCGAGCAGCGGCGCAAGTGGCTCGAGGCCAGCGCCGAGCTCAACCGGGCCCTGACCCCGCCGCTGGACCACACCGTCGCGCTCGAGCGGATGTGCGAGACCGCCCTACCGCTGATGCGGGCGATCGGCGTCGGCGCCGGCACCCGCATCGAGCACGGCCTCGTCTCCGGCGTCGCCGCCGTCTCCGGTCAGGAGGATCGGGTGCGCGCGGTGACCGAGAAGATCCCGGTGCTCATCGACCGACGCATCATCGAGCCCCTCGACCTGGAGGTCGACGGTCTGCACGTCGTCGTCGCCCCGGTGCGCTCCACGCTCGCCGGCCGCGGTGCCCTGCTGGCCATCTACGAGAAGGCCTCCGAGGCTCAGGACGAGCACGAGCGCGAGCTCTTCTTCGGGTTCGCCGGCCAAGCCGCCCTCGCGCTCGACCGGCTCCGCGCCGTCGAGGACCGCGCCGACCTGGCCGTCATCACCGACCGCGACCGGATCGCCCGCGACCTGCACGACGTCGTGATCCAGCGCCTCTTCGCCATCGGTCTCCAGCTGGAGGCTCTCGGACGTGACCCGCTCGAGGTCGAGAGCCTCTCCCAGCGGCTCTCCGACCAGGTCGACGCGCTCGACCAGACGATCAAGGACGTACGCGGCTCGATCTTCGACCTCAGCAACCACGACGCCTCCTCGCTGCGGGCGCAGGTGCGCGAGGTCGTCCGGGAGTACGCCGGGGTCATGGACTTCACCCCCGAGATCAAGATCACCGGGCCCGTCGACACCGCCGTGCCCGAGGCCGTACGCAACCACCTGCTGCCGGTGCTGCGCGAGGCCGTCTCCAACCTGGCCCGGCACGCTCAGGCCCACAGCGCCCAGATCGAGCTGACCCTCGAGGACGACGAGATCAAGCTGGTCGTGCGCGACGACGGCAGCGGGGTGCCCGAGGAGGCAGAGGAGAGCGGGCTGAAGAACGCCCGCTGCCGCGCTGTGCAGCTCGGCGGTCAGCTCGAGATCGGCCCCGGCAAGCCCGGCGGCACCGAGCTGGTCTGGCAGGTGCCGATCACCGCCGGGGTCTAGCTGCCGCGGCGCGGCTGGAGCAGCTCCTTGGCCATCAGCGCCGCCTGCGTACGCCGCTGCACGCCGAGCTTGGCGAGGATGCTGGAGACGTAGTTCTTGACGGTCTTCTCGGCCAGGAACATGCGGCCGGCGATCTCGCGGTTGGTCAGGCCCTCGCCGATGAGGGCGAGCAGTCGCTTCTCCTGCGGCGTGAGCGCCTGGACCTGCTGCGACTCGCCCTCGGGGTTGCGCATCCGCTCGAGCACCTTCGCCGTCATCACCGGGTCGAGCAGCGAGCCGCCGCCGGACACGGTGCGGATCGCCTCGACCAGGTCGTTGCCTCGGATGTCCTTGAGCACGTAGCCCTTCGCTCCGGCCATGATCGCCGAGAAGAGGGCCTCGTCGTCGTCATAGGAGGTCAGGATGAGCGCGAGCATCTCGGGGTAGGCCGCCCGGACCTCGCGACAGACCTCGATGCCCGAGCCGTCGGGGAGCCTGGCATCGAGCACGCAGACATCTGGCCGCAGCCGGTCGATGTCTTCGCGCGCCTGGGCGGTCGTGCCGCCCTGACCGACGACGGTGATGTCGTCATGGCTGTCGAGCAGGGTCGTCAGCCCCTGACGTACTACCTCGTGGTCGTCGAGCAAGTAGACCCGGATCGTCCTTGGCTCGGTCAACACCGTCTCGCTTCCCCATCCGTTGCAGGTCGACCACGCTATCGGTCAACCCGAGGCCGGTCGATGTATGAGTCATCCACAACACGGTTTTCGTTCCGCCGAGCGGACCGTCGGGTGATCCATCTGATCGATATGAGCCATCTGGCCGGCCATCTGTGGTGCCATCCTCCCGCGAGAGCACTTCGTGCGCCAGCGACGTGGCGGTCGAGGTGTCCAGATGAGCCAAAGGTTCGTCCAGAACCAGGACCTTGTGCCCGGCCAGCATCGACCTCGCCACCGCCAGCCTCGCCCGCTCACCACCCGAGACCTGGGCGGCGCCGTCACCGAGCCTGGTGTGCAGCCCCGCAGGAAGGGCGTCGAGCCACGCACCGAGGTGCGCTCGCCGGATCGCTGCCTCCACGTCGGCATCGGTCGCCGCCGGCCTGGCGAGTCGCACGTTCTCCACGAGGCTGGAGGCGAAGACGTGCGGGTCGTCGTCGACGAGGCCGACCTGGGTGCGTACGTCGCCGGGGTCGAGGTCGCGGATCGAGTGAGCGCCGAGGGAGATCGTGCCGGTCTCGGGGTCGAGGAAGCGCAGCATCAGTGCGGCCATGGTGCTCTTGCCGGAGCCGGACGGGCCGACGATGCCGATCCTCGCTCCCGGGGTGATGTGCAGGTCGGGGAGCTCGACGGGCTGTCCGTCGCTGGTGCCGTCCGGGCTGGTGCTGCCGGGCCGGGCGGTGACGGCGTCGAACGTGATCGTGACGTCCTCGGTCGGCTGCTTCGGGTGGGTGGGCGCGACGACCGCCGGTGAGCGGTCGGTGAGCTCGTCGAGGCGGCGACGCGCGGCGCGGGTGCGGGCCCTGGCAGCCCCGGCGTCGGCCAAGGTGGCCGCCGGCTCGGCCAGCGCCAGCGGCACCAGCACGAGCAGAGCCAGCATCGGCCCGTCGGAGGTGCCCGCGTAGGCGGCCGTAGCCGCGACCGCCGCACCGCAGGTGACCAGCACCACGGCCTTCGCGACGGCCGAGGACCCAGCAGCCGTCACGGTCGATCTGGTGGCTCTGCGAGCGAGGTCGCCGAGGGCCTGCAGCACCGGCTCGCTCGCCTGCCACATCCTGCGCTCGGTGGCCGTCTGCACAGCCTCGACCACCTGCTCGGAGACCCGTGCCCGCACCTGGATCGAGGTCTCCTCGGCCCGTGCTGCGCCGGCGTACGCGATCCAGTAGGCGGCGGCAGCCGCGAGCACCGTGGCCGCGGCCAGGGCGGAGGCCACCGGGTCGATGAGGGCGGTCACGGCTACCGCGAGAGATGCTGCGACGGCGTACTCCCTGACGGGCAGGCGCACCCGCAGCTCCTCGTCGAGCACGGCGTCGACATCGTCGACGACGCTCGCCAGCACATCGCCCCTGCGGCCCGGGAGCGCGCCCGGCACCAACGGCACCAGCGCGTCGTAGATCTCGACCCGCCGCTTCGCCAGCAGCCTCAACGCGCTGTCGTGGGACCACAGCCGCTCCAGATAGCGCAGCACCGGCCGCGCGATCCCGAACGTCCGCACCCCCACCATCGCCACCACCAGCGTGAGCACCACCGGGTGGTAGGAGGCCTTGATGATCAGCCACCCCGCCAGCGCCGTCAGCGCCACCCCCGAGGCCCAGCTCAACCCACCGACCACCGCCGCTCCCCACAACGCCCCCCGCCCCGCCGAGAAGTCACTCACGCCGGTCGAAGCGTCACTCCTGCAGGTCGAAGCGTCAGTTCTGCAGGCCGAGACGTCACCGGATGCCGCTTCGGCCTGCAGAAGCGACCTCTCGACCTGCAGGGGTGACTCCTCGGCGGGGAGGGTGATGAGCTGGTCGGCGAGGTCGATGAGGGGTTGGCGGTGGGCGACGAGGACGACGGCGCGGTCGCGGGACAGCGCGGTGACGGTCTCGGCGATGATCCGCTCGGTGTCGGCATCGAGGTGGGCGGTGGGCTCGTCGAGGAGGACCCAGGGACGATCGGAGAGTACGACGCGGGCCAGGGCCAGACGTGCGCGCTCGCCGGCCGACAGCGACCGACCGTCCTCGGCGAGGTCGGCGCCGAGGCCGCCCGGAAGCTCGGCGATCCGCTCGGCGAGAGCGACGCGCTTGAGCACCCGCCACAGGTCGCTCTCGGCCGCGTCACTCGCACCGAGGCGGAGGTTGTCGGCGATCGTCCCGCCGACGAAGACCGGTCGCTGGGGCAGGTAGGCGAAGCGTTCACGCCAGCCGTCGCCCGCGGCCGGGGTCTGCCCGTCGAGCTCGACCGTGCCGGCGTACGTCTCGTGCAGGCCTGCCATCGTCGCCAACAACGTCGACTTGCCGCATCCGCTCGGGCCGACGATGGCGGTGATCCCACGGTCGGGGATGCTCGCGCTCGCCGGCGACAGCGCCGGCTGTCGCCGGTCGGGATAGGTCAGTGCCACCTCGTCGAGCTCCAACCCCACGCCGAGAGGTCGCTCCTGCAGGTCGAGTCGGCAATCGGTGACCTCTCGACCTGCAGACGTGACGTCTCGACCTGCGGGGGTGACTTCTCGGCTGGCGGGGGTGAGGGTGGCGGTGGCTTCGAGGGTCGCGGAACCCTCGGCGGCGGCGTGGAACTCGGTGCCGACGCGGCGCAGGGGCCAGTAGGCCTCGGGCGCGAGGAGCAGTACGACGAGAGCGGTCTGCAGGTCGACCGAGCCGGAGGCGAGGCGGATCCCGATGGTCACGGCGACGAGGGCGACCGAGATGGTGGCGACGAGCTCGAGCACCGCGGCGGAGGCGAAGGCGATCTTGAGCGTCTCGAGGGTGCGTCGGCGGTAGCGGTCGGTGATCGCCGCGATGACCCTCGACTGGGCCGATGCCCGGCCGAAGGCGACGAGGGTCGGCAGACCCCGCATCACGTCGAGGAAGTGGCCGGCGAGCGCCGCCATCACCCGCCACTGGCTGGTCGCCTGGTCGCGGGTGGCCAGGCCGACCAGCACCCCGAAGATCGGGATGAGCGGCAACGTGAGCAGCACGATGAGGCCGCTGAGCGGGTCGGTCCAGGCGATCACCGCAAGCACCATGACGGGAAGCACGCAGGCCAGCACGAGCGCGGGCACATACCGCGTCAGGTAGGGCTCCGCGGCCGAGACACCGCGGGTGGCCAGGGCCGAGAGCGACCCCGAGCTGCCGGTCTGCCCGCGCAGGATGGCGCCGACGACCCGACGCCGCAGATCCGCCCCCACGACACCGGCCGCCCGTGCCCCGGCGAGGTCGGAGGCCACCCCGAGCACCCCGCGGCCGACGAACACGGCGATGACCGCAAGACCCCAGTCCCCCACGCCCCAGCCGTTCACACCCCAGCCGCTCACCGTCCCCGAGCCACGCACCGCGGCGATGAGCAGCCCCGCGACGGCGTACGTCTGGGCGATCAGCAGCACGGCCCCGAGCACCCCCGCCGCGACCACCACGGCGAGCGGGCGGCGCGCGACCATCAGCTGGGCGCGAAGGCGGGGGTCGTTCGGGCGCATCAGAGCATCATCAACAGCGCATCAGTGGCCGGCGGGGATGTGGTGGATCGAGATCCGCTTGCGGAAGACCCAGTAGGTCCAGGCCTGGTAGCCCAGCACGAGCGGCGCGAACAGCGCTGCGGCGATGGTCATCAGCTTCAGCGTGTAGGGCGTCGCGGCGGCGTTGGTCGTCGTCAGCGAGTTGGCGACGGACGTCGTCGACGGCATCACGTCGGGGAAGAGCCCCACGAAGAGCCCGGCCACCGCCAGCCCAATCGCCAAGAAGGTGCCGGTGAAGGCGACCCCCTCACGACCGGCGTACGCAGCCGCGAGCCCGCCCACGAGCGCCAGCGCCGCCACCACGAAGAGCACCGCGGTCGCCAGGTTGCCGGTCAGCACCTGGGTCCAGACCAGGAACACGACGGCGAGCACGGCCGCGACGACACCGAGCTTGAGCGACAGCGCGCGGGCCCGGGCCCGGATGTCGCCGTCGGTCTTGAGCGCGATGAACAGCGCCCCATGGGTCACGAACAGCGACAAGGTCACGAGCCCGCCCAACAGCCCATAGGGGTTGAGCAGCGTGAGCACCGATCCGGTGAACTCGAAGTCGCCGTCGATCGGCACCCCGCGCACGATGTTGGCGAACGCCACGCCCCACAGGAACGCGGGCACGTAGGACCCGAAGATCACCGCACGGTCCCACCACCCGGCCCAGGTGGCCGAGGGCCGCTGGTGGCGGTACTCGAAGGCGACCCCACGCAGGATCAGCGCGATCAGGATGATGAACAGCGGCAGGTAGAAGCCGGAGAACAACGTGGCGTACCACTCCGGGAACGCCGCGAAGGTCGCTGCGCCCGCGGTGATCAGCCAGACCTCGTTGCCGTCCCAGACCGGGCCGATCGTGTTGATCATGACGCGTCGCTCGCGGTCGTCTCGGGCCAGCACCGGGAGCAGCATCCCTACGCCGAAGTCGAAGCCCTCGAGCACGAAGTAGCCGATCCACATCGCGCCGATGAGGCAGAACCAGACAGTCGTGAGTTCCATCGGTCGCTCCTCAGTACGCGAAGTTCATCGGCTCGTCGGCATCCGAACCATCAGGGTCGGAGCCGCGCAGGGACGGATCAGGTGGCTCGACGAACGGGTCGGGCCCGAGCTTCACGTACTTGATGAGCAGGCCCACCTCGATGACGGCGAGCACCGCATAGAGCGCGGAGAACCCGAGCAGCGACATCCAGACCTCCCAGGGCTCGACGCCCGGAGAGACCCCCTGAGCGGTCGTCAGCACCCCGAAGACCACCCACGGCTGGCGCCCCATCTCGGTGAAGATCCAGCCCATCGAGTTGCCCAGCAGCACCATGATCGGCGCCGAGATCGCCAGCGCGGGCAGGAACCGTCCGATCAACCCCGAGGGCGTACGCCCCTTGCGAGTCAGCCACAGCACCGCCAGCCCGACGAGACCACCGACGACGCCGAGGCCCATCATCCAGCGGAAGGTCCAGTAGGTGACCGGGATGTTCGGGGTGTAGTCACCGGGCGAGTAGTAGGTCTCCCCCGGCGTCTCGCCGTACGTCGATCGGTACTTCTCCTGCAGGTCGTAGATGCCCTCGACCTTGCCGTCGAAGGTGCCGGTGCCGAGGAAGGAGAGCACGCAGGGCACCTCCAGCGCCCACTTCTCGTGCTTCCCGTCGCGGGTGCCGATGGTGAGCACGGAGAACGGCGCGCACGAGTCGGACGTCTCCCACAGCGCCTCCGCGGCCGCCATCTTCATCGGCTGCACCTCGGTCATGATCTTGCCCTGGATGTCGCCGGAGACGGCCACACCGACGCCGGAGAAGACCATGATCCAGGCGGCCAGCACCATGCCGCGCCGGTACATCGGCCGCTCCGAGCCGTCACGACCCGGCCGGCGCAGGTAGAGCCAGCCCAGGATGCCGAGCATGAACGCCGCCGAGGTCAGGTAGGCGGCGAGGATGACGTGCGGGAACGTGCCCAGCTGCACCTTGTTGAACATCACCGCGGCGAAGTCGGTGAGCTCGGCGCGGCCGGTGACCTCGTTGAACTTGTAGCCGACCGGGTGCTGCATCCAGGAGTTGGCCGCGAGGATGAACCACGACGACGCCAAGGTGCCCAGGTGGACGATCCACATGCACGCGTTGTGCAGCGCCCGCGGAAGCTTGTCCCAGCCGAAGATCCACAGCCCGAGGAAGGTCGACTCCAGGAAGAAGGCCAGCAGCGCCTCGATCGCCAGCGGCGCCCCGAAGACGTCGCCGACGAAGCGCGAGTAGTCCGACCAGGTCATCCCGAACTGGAACTCCTGCACGATCCCTGTGACCACACCGAGCGCGAAGTTGATCAGGAAGAGCTTCGCGAAGAACTTCGTCAGCCGCAGCCACTCGGGGTTCTTCGTACGCAGCCAGATCGTCTCCAGCACGGCGACGAGCATGGTGAGTCCCACCGTGAGCGGGACGAACAAGAAGTGGTAGACGGTCACGATGCCGAACTGCCACCTGGCTAATTCCAGGACGCTGTCCACGCTCGCCACTATGTCACTGTCGTCCCACGAGTCTCAGCACCCCCTCTGACGGGGTACGCCACGTGTGAGCCACCGCACGAGTCGGACGGGTCGGACGGGCAGAAATGCCAGAACCCGGCCGCCCTGGGCTCGAGGTCACGACCGCGGGGGGATGACCGCGACCTCGAGTCCGGGACGGCCGGGCTCTGTTCAAGTCCTTGTGTCACCAGGCCGCACCAGGTGGGGGAACTGATGCGACTCGGGTGTCACCCAAGACATTTCCAACCGAGGCGAGCCCCGGCCGGTGAGATCACTATCTCATCATTCGACGCATGTGATTGCGGTCTGAGACGGACTGTTTACGTACTGTAGACAGGTAACCTGCGTACCTGTCGGCCTCATACATCACCGATACAGCGTCTCCACAGGACCCCGGGTAAGCATGGACGGTACGTTGAGGCAGTACACGATGCTGTGGTCGACAGGGTGCCGCTAGCACCGGAGCCGCACCAGTGACTGTGCCAGACCGCAGAGCCAGACCGTGGGCGAGGAGGAGCGATCATGTCGGATCGAGGAGGGGTCCTCTCGAAGGTCGTCGACGAGATCGCGGGCTACGTCGAGACCGGTCTCAACGTGCATCTGGTCGGTCCCCGCGCCTCCGGACGCAGCGAGATCTGCTCGCTGATCGCCGCGCGACTCGAGGACGCCGGCTCGCCGGTGCTCCAGATCAGCGGACACCGGGCCTGGCAGAACGAGCCGTTCGCGGCACTGATCGCCGCAGGCATCGGCACCAGCGCCACCCCCGGCCCACGCCGCACCATCGGCGAGATGACCGCGGCGCTGAGCAAGCAGCTCGACGGCGACACGATCGTGGTGATCGACGATGCCGACAGCCTCGACACCTACTCGGTCGGCGCGCTGCGCAACATCCACCGCCAGCGACGCCTTCTCGCGGTGACCAGCAGCCGCCACCAGCACCCGGTCGCCGAGAACACCTTGATGCTCGGCATCTCGCCGGCCGTGCAGGTGCGCACCCCGACGCTCGACGTCGGCGAGGTGCACGAGGTGTGCCGGGCGATCCTCGGTGGTCCGGTGGAGGCCGGTTCGCTGGCGCGCGTCACGATGGTGACCGGCGGTCTGCTCGGGCTGGTCCGCGCTGTCGCCACCGTCGGCCCCCGCACCGGCATCCTCGAAGAGCTCGACGGACTGTGGCGGCTGCCGCGGCGTACGGGATGGGCGCCTGAGCTGGCCGCGGCCGTCGAACCGCTCGTGGCCGGGCTCGACCAGAGCGCGTGGGACGGCGCTACCGCGCTCGCGGTGACCGGCCCGGTGCCGCTCGACGAGGCCGAGAAGATGGTCGAGCGCAGCGTGCTCGAGGCGCTCTTCGCCAACGGGCTCGCCCGACACAGCGAGGACGGCCCGGGCAGCGGCGTCGTGGGTCTCTACCCGCCGATGATCGGCGACTACCTGATCACCGAGGGCTCGGCGTTCGGCCTGGTGATCGCGCGCAACCACCTCGACTCCGAGCAGCAGCTGATCGACCATGCCACCCAGCGACCCCGCGGCGCCGACGCGGCCCTGCTCCATCAGCGCTCGCTGCACCAGATGGCCGACGAGGTCTCCCGGGCACGCCGGGCCTGGACGGAGGCGCCGTCGGCCGACACGGCGCTCCCGCTGCTGGTCGCGCTGCGCAACACGGCCGCGCCACGCGACCAGATCGAAGAGGTCGAGCGACGCACGCCGCTCACCGACAGCCAGGAGGCAGCCTGGATGCTGGCCTGGTTCGCCAGCTGGAAGGCCGTCGAGCTCGGCGACCTGAGCGCTGCCAAGGATGTGCTCGACCGGGGCCTGAGCCGGCTGCCCACCTTCACCGCGACCCTCGAGGGCGCCAAGGCGCACCTGCAGTTCCAGACCGAGTACGTCCCCGAGCAGCCGACCGTGACGCCGGCGCCGCGCGACGAGATCGGCCCGGAGATCCTGGGTGTCGTCGAGGCCGAACGCCACCTCGCGGCCGGGTCCGTCGACCGAGCCCGCGCCGTGCTCGAGGGCATCAATCCGCAGAGCCAGCTGATGGTCGGCATGCAGGCGTTCCTCACCGGGCTGGCCGACGTCTTCAGCGGTGACCTCGACCGCGGGATCGACTTCGCCCACGAGCACCTCGAGGCTGCCCACCGCAGCGCCAACGCCGAGCTCATCCTGGCCCACTCCTACCTGAGCGTGCTCGCTCTGAGCATCGCCGGCCGGCTGGCCGAGGCGAGCCAGGTCGCGTTCCGCACCCTCTCCTCCTCGAGCGTCGCCGCCCATCGCGACCTCGCCCACACCGGCATCCTCACCCTCGGCGCGGAGATCGCGATGGCCCAGGGGCGACCGGAGTACGCGCGCAGCCTCGCCTCCCAGATCGGCGGCGCGAAGGTGCCGCTCGGCCCGTGGCCCGGAATGGTCGCGAGCATCATGGCGCCCACCACGGGCCGCATGCCCAGCCTCAAGGAGCTGTGCGAGCTCGTCGGGCAACGGCTCGATGCCGGCTACACCGTCGGCGCGGTCTTCCTCGCCGTCGAAGCCGTCGAGCGCGGGGTCAACGAGAACAAGCACATCACCAGGGCGGCCGCGCTCGCGGTCGAGAGCGAGAGCCCGCTGCTGCAGGGCATGGGTGCCTACGCGGCCGCGGCCGCCACCGGCGACATCGCCGGGCTGCGCGAGGCGATCGTGACCCTCGCCGACGCGGGTGCCCTGGTCTTCGTGACCAGGGCGGCGATCACGCTGGCGATCCTCCAGCGCGAGGCCGGCGACCTGCACGGCGCCGCCGAGACCCTCGACACGGCGTGGGAGCGGTCGGAGACCAGCGGCAACCGCATCGGCCTGTTCCGTCGCGCGGCGACCCACATCGGCCTCTCGGCCCGCGAGGACGAGGTGCTCAGGCTGCTTCCCGAGGGACGCACCTCGGCCTCGTTGGCCACCGACCTGGAGATGAGCACCCGCACCGTCGAGACCCATCTGCACAACATCAGCCGCAAGACCGGGGTCTCGGGCCGCGAAGACCTGGCCAGGGTCGCGACCACGTGGCTCAGGCCAGTGCCCAACGGCGACTACTCGGCCGGCGCCAAGCACTTCACCAGCGGCTCGTAGAGCTTCTTGCTGGCCGCCTGGTCCTCCTTCGAGAGATCCTCGGGGCTGATCGCGGTGACGTCCTCGGCCTCGACCAGGAAACGTACGGCCTCGTCGGAGAGGTCGGAGTCGTAGTAGGCCTTCGCCAGGCAGTTCATCTGGTCGTCGCTGACCTCGGTGTCACCGCTCATCTCGGCGATCTGGCCCTTGATGTCGGCGACGCTCGGCCGCTCGCTGCCGCATGCGGTCAGGGAGAGCAGGGTGATCATCGAGACCGCGGCGAGCACTGACCGACGCGTGTGGGGGTACGCCATCATGACGACGCATCATGACGTACCTCGCCCTCCCCCGGTCCGGGGGAGGGTATCGGTCACCTCAGGCGTTGGTCAGGAAGAAGAGGAGGTCCTGGCGGGTCAGCACACCGACCGGCTTGCCGTCCTCGTGCACCAGCAGAGCGTCGGAGGAGCCCAGCGTGTGGGCCGCGTCCTGTGCCCCGGCGCCGGAGCCGATCGAGGGCAGCGGCGGCGACATGTGCTCCTCGACCGAGTCGGTGAGCTTGGCCTTGCCGGTGAACAGCGCCTCCAGCAGGGTGCGCTCCGAGACCGAGCCGGCGACCTCGGCAGCCACGATCGGCGGCTCGGCGCGCACGACGGGCATCTGCGAGACGCCGTACTCCTGCAGGATGTGCACGGCCTCCGCGATCGTCTCGCCGGGGTGGGTGTGGACCAGGTCGGGCAGCCGGCCCGACTTGCCGCGCAGCACGTCGCCGACGGTCTGCTTGGCCGCCTCGCCGGTCGCGAAGCCGTACTGCGCCAGCCACTCGTCGTTGAACACCTTGGTCAGGTAACCGCGCCCGGAGTCGGGCAGCAGCACGACGATCACCGCGTTCTCGCCCTCCGGCGTGCCGGCCAGCTCGGCGGCGAGCTGCTTGGCGGCGTACGCAGCCATGCCGGCGCTCCCGCCGACGAGGAGCTGCTCCTCGCGGGCGAGCCTGCGGGTGTAGGCGAACGAGTCGGCGTCGGAGACCTCGATGATCCGGTCGGCGACGCCACGGTCGTAGGTCTCGGGCCAGAAGTCCTCGCCGACGCCCTCGACCAGGTAGGGACGGCCGCTGCCGCCGGAGTAGACGCTGCCGGCGGGGTCGGCACCGATCACCTGGACGTCTGGGTTCTGCTCCTTGAGGTAGCGGCCGATCCCGGAGATCGTGCCGCCGGTGCCGACGCCGGCGACGAAGTGGGTGATCCTGCCCTCGGTCTGGCGCCAGATCTCGGGGCCGGTCTCCTCGTAGTGGGAGCGCGGGTTGTTGGCGTTGGCGTACTGGTTGGGCTTCCAGGCGCCGGGCTGGCTCGCGAGCCGGTCGGAGACGTTGTAGTAGGAGTCGGGGTGCTCGGGCGGCACCGCGGTGGGCGCCACGACAACCTCGGCGCCGTAGGCCTTCAGCACGTTGCGCTTGTCCTCGCTGACCTTGTCAGGGCAGACGAAGACGCACTTGTAGCCCTTCTGCTGGGCGACCATCGCCAGGCCGACACCGGTGTTGCCGGAGGTGGGCTCGACGATCGTCCCGCCGGGCTGGAGCTCGCCGGAGGCCTCGGCCGCCTCGATCATCCGGGTGGCGATGCGGTCCTTCACCGAACCGCCCGGGTTGAGGTATTCCACCTTGGCCAGAACCAGCGGTCCCTGACCGGGCTCGGAGGCCCCGGCGCCGTCCAGCGCACGCCCCAGCCGCACGAGCGGAGTGTTGCCAATAAGGTCGAGAAGCGAGTCCACGTACTCCATGGCCACAGCGTATGTCCACTAGGTGCCCGTCCCATTATCACTGGCCCTATATCCCGATACTGAGTGCCGGGATATAGGGCAAAGACTTTAGAGTGGTCACCGTGGCGAAGAAGAGTCTGGCTCGCAAGAGCGCGTACGCCGGCGGAGGTGTTCTGGTCGCGACGGCCGCTTTCGTCGGTGTGCTCGTCGGTGAGGCCGCGCTCGCGGTGCGGGCGACCCACCAGGTGAAGATGCCGGTGGCACCGTCCCCGACGGGGTGGTACGGCGCGCTGCACGCCGGGCGCCCGATCAACATCGCCCTGCTCGGTGACTCGAGCGCGGCCGGCTACGGGATGACCGAGGTCGAAGACACTCCTGGTGCCGTGCTCGCCTCCGGCGTCTCGGAGAAGGCACACCGCCCGGTGCGGCTGCACGACCTCTCCGAGATCGGCGCGAAGTCCTCCGACCTGCACCCGCAGGTCGAGAAGGCGATCGCCGCCGAGGCCGACGTCGCCGTCATCCTGGTCGGCTCCAACGACGTGATCCGCCGCGTGCGGCCGACCGTCGCGGTCAGCCACCTCGCCCAGGCCGTCACCCGGCTGCAGGAGGCGGGAGTGAAGGTGCTGGTCGGCACCGTCCCCGACCTCGCCACCGCCACCCCGATCCTGCCGCCGCTGCGCCAGGTCATGCGGGCGTGGTCGATCCGCATCGCCGCCGGTCAGATCTTCCACGTCGTCCGCGCCGGTGGCCACACCGTGTCGCTGGGTGACGTCCTCGGGCCTGCCTTCAAGGCCACCCCCGCCTTCTGGTTCGGCGCCGACCTCTTCCACCCCTCCGCTGCGGGCTACCACGCTCTCGGCGAGGTGCTCGTGCCGCCGACCCTCTCCGTGCTCGGACTCGTCGGCGACGAGAACGCCATCCTGGAGACCTACAACGGCAAGCAGGTGATGCCCCTCGCTGCTGCTTCCCTGCGCGCCGTCATCCGGCCAGGCACCGAGATCGACCCCGCCCCGCGCCCCCGCGGCCGCGTCGGCCGCAACTGGGCCCGCGCCCGGTCCTTCGAGAACGACCAGCGCTCCCCCCGCCGCGGCGAACGCCCCGCCGAGATCCCACCCCTCGCCGAACCCCACCCCGCCGACCGCTGACCAACCTCCGGCGAGAAGTCACTCCTGCAGGCCGAGGAGTCACTCCGGCAGGTCGAGGGGTCGTTCCTGCAGGCCGAAGAGTCATCTCTGCAGGGTGAGAAGTCACCCGCGTACGTCGAGACGTCATCTCTACAGGTCGATTAGTCATTGGGTGACCCTTCGACCTGCAGAAGTGACCTCTCGACCTGCACAAGCGACCCCTCGACCTGCACGAGTGACTTCTCACCCTGCAGGAGTGACTTCTCGGCGAAATCGAGACCGCCCCGCTCCGGGGTACGGAGCGGGGCGGTTGTGGTCGGGAGGATCAGTCCTGCTGGAAGATCGCCAGGAGGCGGAGCAGGTTGGTGTAGATCCAGACCAGGCTGACGGTGAGGCCGAAGACGGCGCGCCAGGACTCGCGCTCAGGGAGCTGGGCGCGGATGCCCTGCTCGATCTGGTCGAAGTCGAGGATCAGCATGAACACACCGAGTGCCAGGCCGATCACGGCGGTGATCAGGCCGAGGGTGCCGAGGCCGAAGAGGCCGAAGCTGGCGCCGAACATGCCGAGCACGACCTCGAGCAGGCTCAGACCCACCATGCCGAACATGGCCGCGATCACGAAGGTGCGGAACTTCGCACCGACCTTGATGTTGAAGAACTTGTAGGCGGCCAGCGTGCCCGCGAACGCGGCGAAGGTGCCGATCACGGCCTGGACGACGATGCCGCCGCCGATCATGGCGTCGAAGACCTTGCTCAACGCACCCAGGGCGACACCCTCGGCGACCGCGAAGGCGAGGACCAGCGCCGGGCTGATCACGCGCTTGAACGAGTTGACCAGCGAGAGGATGAACGCGGCACCGGCACCGAGGGTCGCGGCCATGTAGAGCGGCGCGATGTTGGCGGTCGCCGAGCCGATGTCGGGGGTCAGCACCCAGGTCGCGATAGCGGTGAGGACGACCACGCCGAGCGTGATCGCGCCCTTCTGCACCACCGAGTCGATCGTCATCGGGGCGCCGGCACCGGGCGCCTGCGGGGCGCCGGTCGACCACTGGCTCGGGTCCTGCCCGTAGCCGGCGTGCGGCGCACCGTTGCCCGCGTAGGTCATGTTGCCGTAAGCGTTGTTCGACGGCTGCCCGAAGCCCTCTGCCCTACGGAACACCGGGTTGTTGCTCTGCATCTGGGTCACTCCTCATAAGCGACTTGTGGGGGAACCGCCGCGATGACGGCTCCATATAGCCAGCGTACTGGCCCTGTACGTCACTCAACGTCCGGGTTGACCCTGAGGTTCCGCAGGTTCAAGTGTGCCCCGGGCGGGATTCGAACCCGCAACACAACGATTTTAAGTCGTCTTCCTCTGCCAGTTGGGACACCGGGGCCGCGCGGACGAGATTAGCGTCATAAGTACGTCTGGCGCTGGTGCAGCGCGTGAGCTCCGGCGACGCGGTCGATGAAGAGCAGCCCGTTGGTGTGGTCGATCTCGTGCTGCAGGCAGCGCGCCTCGAAGGCGTCAGTGACGATCTCGACGGTCTCGCCGGTGACCGGGAGCTGGCCGCGTACCTTCAGCCGGCTCGCCCGCTTCACGTCACCGGTCAGGTCGGGCACCGACATGCATCCCTCGCGTGCCTTCTCGTTGCGGCTGGCCTCGAGCACCTCGGCGTTGCACAGGACGTACGTGCCGTGGTGGGTCTTGGTCTTGACGTGGGTCGAGACGTCGACGCAGAAGATGCGCGCCGAGACGCCCACCTGGTCGGCGGCCAGCCCGACACAGCCGGGCGAGACACGCATGGTGGCGACCAGGTCGGCAGCGAGCTGGACCGTCTCGAGGGCAGCCGGATCGACGTCCTTGCCGGGCACGGACAGGACCTGCGCCGGCGCACGTACGACGTCGAGCACCTTCCCCTCGACGCCCAGCTCGGCCTCGGTCCAAGCGGCGACGCGCTCGTTCGTGCTCACAGGTCGTCTGCCTCGAGCGGGCGCAGGGTGGCGCCGACGCCGAGCTCCTGGGTGACGCGCTCGATCGAGGCCTCGAGCTCGGCGAGGTCGGCCGACGCCGGCAGCTCGAGCTCGGCGACGACGACGTAGAGATCGCCGGAGAGGCGCGTGGTCAGGTCGGTGATGTTGCCGCCCGCGGCGGCGATCTCGGCGGTGACCGTGGAGACGATGCCTGGCCGGTCGCCACCGTGGACCGAGAGCACGAAGAGCTGTCCGGGGCCCGAGGCGGCATGCTCGTCGGGAAGGTCGTAGACGGTGACCGTCAGGGTGCCGTCGGCGGCGATCGGGGCGAGATCGGCGCGGATCGCCTCGGCGTCCGTCGCGCCGGCGCACAGCAGCGTCATCGCGAAGTGGCCCCGCAGCCGGGTCATCGTCGAGTCTTCGAGGTTCAGTCCGAGTCCGGCGAGGCGGGCGGTGGTCTCGGCGATGATGCCGGGGCGGTCGTGGCCCAGGACGGTGATGGCGTGGATGGTCACCCGACCATTGTCACCCGCGGCCCGCCGGTGGCGGACCGCGGGTGACTCAGGTGGACTCGATCAGCCGCGGAACCACTGCGTGTCGGTGCCGTCCTTGGCGGGGTCGGACTTCGTGGAGTCGACCGGCTCCGGGGCGAACTCGGGAGCGGACTCCGAGGTCGGCTTGACCACGGTGTCACCCTCGCCGAGGTCGTCGTAGGTGGTCTGGTCATTCTCCGAGGTCGGCGCCTCCTCGACGAAGGGCGCCTCGTCAGCAGCCGGAGCGTCGCCGGTCGAGGAGGACGGAACCTCCTCGGCGTACGGGTCGATCGGGTCGGTCAGCGGGTCTCCGGTCACCGGGGCCGGCGACGCGGGAGCCGACGTGGGCTGAGCCGACGACGGGGCCGACGAGGAAGCCGGCGGGTAGCCGCCGTACTCGCTGGTCGAGGACGACCCAGTGGCCGCACCCGGCTCCGGGGTGGCCGGCGACTCGGCGTCGAAGACCTCCTCGGTGGTCGAGTTGCTCGACGCCGGGGTCGTCGCGCCCGCGCCGAACCCGGTGTCGGACCCAGTGGTGGACCCAGTGGTGGAGTCGTCGCGGTGCAGCTTGTCGGAGGCAGCCCCGGCAGCGGCAGCGGCCTTCTCCCGCGCCTGGTCGGCGTAAGGACCGGCCTTCTCCTTGACGGTGGCCGCGTAGGGCCCCGCCTTCTCCTTCACCGTGGAGGCGTAGGGAGCAGCTTTCTCCTTCAGCGGGGCCGCCTTCTCCGAGGCGGTCGCGAGGGCCGACTGGAACCGCGGGTCGTTGCTGACCTTGTTGGCGCCGGCCTTCAGCTGCTCAGACTTGTTCTTGACCAACACGCCGATTCCAGCGGCAGCGAGGGCAAACAGGATGAGCTTCTTCACGTCATGACCTTCCGAGAGACAGCTTTCGGTTGATTGTTGGGTATGCCGGTAACCCAAACCTAGGCGTATGGCACAAAAGCGCCATGTGCACAGGTCAAGCCCCCCGACGTGCCTAGTCTCTAACGGACCAGGCGATTCCGTCGAGGATGTCTGATTCAGAGACGACAACGGACGCGACACGCGAGCGTCTCAGGATCCGGGCCAGGATGACCCCGCCGGCCGCGATCACGTCGGCCCGCCCCGGATGCATCCACGGCTGCGCGATCCGCTCCTCGAGGCTCATCGCGAGCAGCCGGTCGACGATCTCGGCGATGTCGTCGACGGTCATCTCGGCGTGGTCGGTGACGGTCGGGTCGTACGCCGCCAGCTGGAGCAGCCCCATGGTCAGCTGGATCGCGGTGCCGCCGACCGCGACCGCGGTGCTGGCCGCGCCGGGGTCGACGGGGCAGGCGTCGAGGTGCGCGTCGATGTCGCGTACGCAGGCCTCGATCTCCTCCCGCGTGGGCGGGTCGGACCGCAGGTGGCGCTCGTGGAGGCGGACGGCCCCGATGTCCATCGAGTCGCTCGCCGTCGGAGTCGGCCCCTCACCGAGGATCAGCTCGGTCGATCCGCCGCCGATGTCGATGACCAGGACCGGCGGGGTAGGCGTGCCGGGCAGGTTGCGCGCCGCGCCGCCGAAGGAGAGCGCCGCCTCCTCGGCCCCGGTGACGACCTCGGGCGTGACCCCGAGACGAGCACGTACGCCGTCGATGAAGGTCGCCGCGTTGGCGGCGTCGCGGGTGGCCGAGGTGGCCACGAAGCGCACCTTCTCGACCTCGTGGTCACGGATCAGCGCGGCGTAGTCGTCGATGGCCCCGAACGCGCGCTGGAGGGCCTCCTCGGCGAGCACCCCGGTGCGGTCGACGCCTTGGCCCAGGCGCACCATGCGCGCCTCGCGCAGGTCTTCGGTCAGGCCATCGGCGGTGACGGTGGCGATCAGGAGCTTGATCGTGTTGGTGCCGCAGTCGATGGCAGCGACCCGCGTCACGGCGTCACTGCTCCTCGTCCTCCAGCTCGAGGTCGACGCACGGACCCTGCTTCCACCACTCGCCCAGCCGCTCGAGCACCTCGTCGCCGAGCGGGTTGACCCCGGGCCCCTGCGCGAGCGCCTGGCCGGCGAGCACGTGGAGACACTTGACACGGGTCGGCATCCCGCCGGCCGAGATGCCATGGATCTCGGGCGGGTCGCCGAGCTCGTAGCGCGCCTCGAGATAGGCCTCGTGGGCCTTCTCATAGGCCGCGGCCAGCTCCGGGTCCTGCGCCAGCCGCGCCTCCATCTCCTTCATCACGTGGGTGCCCTCGAGGGTGCCGATCTTCGAGGCGGCCCGCGGGCAGGTGAGGTAGAAGGTGGTGGGGAACGGCGTGCCGTTGGGCAGCCGCGGCTCGGTGGTCACCACGTCGGGCAGCGAGCACGGGCAGCGGTGCCCGACCTCGTGGATGCCGCGTGGCTCGCGCCCCAGCTGTGCCCCGATCGCGGACACGTCTGCTGGATCGATGGCCATGTCTGTCTCAGTCTTCCTTCTGCTTCGCTCTGCCTGGCGGGGCGATCTCCGACTCGGGCCCGTGCCCGGTCTGCTTGGGCGGGTCACCGGCCAGAAGCACCGACCCCCACGCATCGTCCCACCACGGCTTCGGCGCCTCGGCACTGCCCACCTTGCCGGGGTCGGTGAGCTCGGGCTCGGTCTGGATCCGTTCGCCGTTCTCGTCGAGGGCGACGTACGCCGTGTCTCCGGGCATCACGAAGCCGAACCGTTCCCGCGCCTGCTGCTGCACGAAGGCCGGGTCCTCCCAGCGTCGGGTCTGCTCCTCGAGCTGCTTGATGTGGGCCTTGCGCTGGGCGATCTCGGTCTGGAGCGAGTTGATGTCGTGGCGCTGCTCCAGGTAGGCCCGCAACGAGGAGGCGTAGGACATCACCAGCACGGCCGCCACCACCATCACCATCATCGCGCGACCGGTGAGCTTGGGCTTGCGTAGCCTCTTGCGCAGCGCCTCGATGCCACTGAGAGCGGCCGGCCCGGCCGTCATGGGCGCGCGCGGCCGCCGCCCCGGACCCTGAGGTCCTCGGGGTCCGTGAGTGCGCTTGCTCTGACCGGGTCCCTGCGTCGCCACGGCATCATCATCCCATCCGAGGTATGCGTCCTGAGGTCGGACTCGCGCCGGGAGAGCGACCCGTACGCGCCGAAGTGAGGTAAAACCTTGGGGGTGCAGGCTCTCCGAGGCACCGGTGGTGCGGCCACGGCCGTCTACGACTACGGTGCTTCTGCTTCTCGGGGATCTGGGAAAGCACCGTTCCGAAGATCAGCACCTAACGAGGGAAACATCATGAAGACAAACGCCCGACGAATTGCTCGCGTCATCGTCGTTCCTGCCGTCTGCGCATTGGCGCTGACCGCATGCGGCGGCGGCGACCGGCCGACCGCCGACGAGCTGTCCAAGTCCCTCAAGGACGGCAAGGCCGGCGAGACGATGTCGATGCCGAGCAGCCTCCCCGACAAGGCCTACGACTGCATCGCCAAGGAGCTCGTCGACTCCGACCTCTCCGACGAGGCCCTTGCCAACGCGATGGAGGGCAAGGACAAGACCGGCAGCAAGAAGGACCGCGAGATCGTCTCGGGTCTCAGCGACGACATCCAGAAGTGCGTCACCGACGCGATGAGCTGACCAGCTCGATACGCGCAGCGGCCCGGTCCTTCTCGGACCGGGCCGCTCGCGTTGTGGGGCTGATCAGCCCTGGGATCAGCCCTGGTAGCGCGGGAAGGCGGAGGCGCCGGCGTAGCGGGCGGCCTCGCCGAGCTCGTCCTCGATGCGGAGGAGCTGGTTGTACTTCGCGACGCGCTCGGAGCGCGCCGGAGCGCCGGTCTTGATCTGGCCGGAGCCGACGGCGACGGCAAGGTCGGCGATCGTGGTGTCCTCGGTCTCGCCGGAGCGGTGCGACATCATCGTGGAGAAGCCGCTGCGGTGGGCGAGGTCGACGGCGTCGAGGGTCTCGGTCAGGGTGCCGATCTGGTTGACCTTGACCAGCAGCGAGTTGCCCTGGCCGCCCTGGATGCCGCGGGAGAGACGCTCGACGTTGGTGACGAACAGGTCGTCGCCGACGAGCTGGGTCTTGGAGCCGATGGCGTCGGTGATCGTCTTCCAGCCGTCCCAGTCCTCTTCGTTGAGGGGGTCTTCGATCGAGACGATCGGGTAGGCGCCGACGAGCTCCTCGTAGTAGGCGGTGAGCTCGGCGGAGGACTTCTTGGCACCCTCGAAGAGGTAGGCCCCGTCCTCGTGGAACTCGCTGGCCGCGACGTCGAGGGCCAGCGCGATGTCCTTGCCGGCCTCGTAGCCCGCCTTGCCGATCGCCTCGACGATCAGGTCGAGCGCGGCCCGGTTGGAGTCGAGGTTGGGCGCGAAGCCACCCTCGTCACCGAGACCGGTGGAGAGGCCCTTCGTCTTCAGCACGGCCTTGAGGGCGTGGTAGACCTCGACGCCGCTGCGCAGTGCCTCGGCGAAGGTGGGCGCGCCGATCGGCGCGATCATGAACTCCTGGATGTCGACGTTGGAGTCGGCGTGGGAGCCACCGTTGAGGATGTTGAGCATCGGCACCGGGAGCAGGTGGGCGTTGGGGCCCCCGAGGTAGCGGTAGAGCGGGAGCTCGGCCGAGGACGCGGCCGCCTTGGCCACCGCGAGCGAGACGCCGAGGATCGCGTTGGCGCCGAACTGGGCCTTGTTGGGGGTCGCGTCGGCCTCGATCATGGCCTGGTCGACGAGCCGCTGGTCGTCGGCGTCGAAGCCCTCGATCGCCGGCGCGATCGACTCGACGACGGCCTCGACGGCGTTCTTCACGCCCTTGCCGCCGTAACGCTCGCCGCCGTCGCGGAGCTCGACGGCCTCGAAGGCTCCGGTCGAGGCGCCGCTGGGCACCTGGGCCCGGGCGTAGGTGCCGTCATCGAGGACGACCTCGACTTCGACGGTCGGGTTGCCTCGGGAATCGAGGATCTCGCGGGCGCCTACGGCATCGATCGCTGCCACTGAAGTACTCCTGGGTCAGGGACGGAGGGGGTGATGACCGCCAGCCTATTACCCGGCCGACCGGGGCTGGCGATTGGAACGTTAACCCGTCGGTAGACCGGCCCCGGTGTCTTCCCACCTGGTGTTCATGCCGAGGTCGGCGCCCGGCCACCACGACGACGCCTCCGAGTGCGGCGTTGCCCGGATCGTGCCTCCGGAAACTGAATCGAGAGGAACCCGACATGAATCCCTTGCAGCATCGCCTCGCACTGGCCGGGGTCGGCGTCGTGGCCATCGGGGGCCTGGGCGCATCGCTGGTGACGGTGCTCGGTGGCACCGCAGCCGCCGAACCGGCCCGGCACGGTGTGTTCAGCAGGATCGCGACCTATCCGGTCTTCGAGAACGTGCCGGCCGGGACCGACCCGGCCGACGGCACCGTCGCCGAGATCTCGGCCGTCTCCGAGGACGGCAACACCCTGGCGTACACCGACGCGGCCGGCGGCCGGATCGGCTTCGTGGACATCACGAACCCGTCGGCGCCGAAGGGGCTCGGCAGCCACGACGTCTCCGGCGGCAAGGGCGGTTCACCCACGTCGGTCTCGATCGTGGGAGACCACGCGCTGGTCGTGGTCGACGAGTCGACCTACCCCGGCCTCGAGGACACGGAGTGGGAGGACGAGGAGCCCGCCGTCGGCACCCGTGCCGGCCGGATCGACGTGGTCTCGCTGGCCGCACCGCACGAGGAGGTCGCGTCGTACGATCTCGGCGGTCAGCCGGACTCGATCGCGGTCAGCCCGGATGGCACCTACGCCGCGATCGCGATGGAGAACCAGCGCAACGAGGCCGTCACCCCTGCCGGTGGCGAGGAGGGCGACCTGCCCCAGGCTCCGGCCGGTTCGGTCAAGGTCGTCGGCCTCGACGGTGGTCCGACCGAGTGGTCGATCACCGATGTGGCGCTGCCGGCCTCGGCGCTGAAGGGGCTCGCGGCTCCCGAGGACGCGGAGCCGGAGTATGTCGACATCAACTCCGAGAACAAGCTCGCGCTCACCCTGCAGGAGAACAACGGCGTCGCGATCATCGACCTCGCCTCGGCCTCGATCGATCAGGTGTGGAGCGCCGGCAACGCCGTCGTCCCGGGCGTGGACGCCACCAAGGACGGTCGCTTCGACCCGGTCGACACCGTCGACGCGCCCCGCGAGCCCGACGCGATCCAGTGGGTCGGCGACGGGCTCGTGGCCACCGCCAACGAGGGCGACTGGAAGGGCGGCACCCGCGGCTGGACCGTCTTCCGCGCCACGAGCGGCACGGTCGTCTGGGACGCCGGGTCCTCGTTCGAGGATCTGGCGACGAAGCACGGTCTCCACAACAACGACCGGGCAGCGAAGAAGGGCGTCGAGCCCGAGGGGATCGCCTTCGACACCTTCGGCGGCGTGCCCTACGCCTTCGTCGGCTCCGAGCGCAGCAACTTCGTGGCCGTCTACGACATGCGTACGCCGTCCTCACCGAAGTTCAAGCAGGTGCTGCCGGCGACCAACGGCCCCGAGGGGCTGCTGCCGATCCCATCGCGCAACCTGCTCGCGATCTCCTCAGAGGAGGATTCCGCCGAGGATCTCGTGCGGGCGTCGGTCTCGGTCTACGGGTTCGGGAAGGCACCGAAGGGAGCGTCGTTCCCGACCATCGAGTCGGCCTCGCGGAACGGGAAGCCGATCGGCTGGGGTGCGCTCAGCGCGCTGTCGCAGGTGCCGGGCGAGCGCGACGAGCTCTACGCCGCCAGCGATGCCGCGTACGCCACCGGCCGGATCTACACCCTCTCGGTGAAGCGCTCCCCCGCCGTGATCCGCGACGTGCTCGAGGTCACCGACGCCTCTGGTTCGGTCGCCGAGGGTCTCGACATCGAGGGGCTGGCCGCCCGGCGTGACGGCGGCTTCTGGGTGGCGAACGAGGGTGCCACCGGGGCCGAGAACTCCCTGCTCCGCCTCTCCCGGAAGGGCCAGATCACCGAGACCGTCGCGCTGCCCGCGGAGATCGCCGACAAGGTCGGCAAGTGGGGGCTCGAGGGCGTCACGGTGACCGGCACGGGCCGCGACGAGCAGGTGTACGTCGCTCTCCAGCGCCCGCTGTGGGCGGACTCGACCGCGAAGGAGCCCGGCGTCGACGGCGCGAGCACCGCGCGGATCGGTCGCTACACCCCGGCCACCGGCGAGTGGGAATGGTTCGGCTACGGCCTGGAGTCGACTGCTGTGGGTGGCGACTGGATCGGCCTCTCGGAGATCACGGCCGTCGACGACGACACCCTCGCCGTCGTCGAGCGCGACAAGCAGGCCGGCACCACCGCCGCGATCAAGCGGGTCTACACCGTCGACGTGCCCCGTCACGGCACCACCGGGCTCAGCCCGGTGACCCCGCTGCGCAAGCGCCTGGCGTACGACCTGCTGCCGGCTCTGCAGGGCACCCATGGGTGGACGCAGGAGAAGCTCGAGGGCTTCACGGTCGGCGCCGACGGTCGCGCCTACGCCGTGACCGACAACGACGGTCTCGACAACGCCACCGGGGAGACGGCCTTCCTCGACCTCGGCAAGGCGTTCAAGCGCTGAGGGTCACGCCTGCCCGTCGCAGCGACCTGCGGCGGGCAGGTGCTCGCCCGCCCACTCGGTGAGCGCGCCGAGGGTGGGCGCGAGCGCGGCACCGGAGCCGGTGAGCGCGTAGCGGACCGCCACCGGCGGACCGGGGTCGACCTCGCGGGCGATCAGGCCGAGGCCGGCCAGCTCGCTGAGCCGCTCGGAGAGCATCGAGTCGCTGATGCCGGTCACGGCGCGCCTGAGCTCGGCGAAACCGAGCGGCCCCTGGGTCAGGCTGCCCAGGATCACGCCGTTCCAGCGCTTGCCGAGGAAGTCGAAGGCCCGGACGAGCGCTGCGTTGCACACCTGCGGGTCGTGTGCGGGCGTCGTCGCTGGCATGCGTCCCAGCCTACAGGGACAGCCCGAATTCTGAGGGACTACTATTTTCGAAGCGACAGGAATAATCCTAGTGACCCTGGAGTTCAGAGCGACATGACCGAGACCAACACCCTGGCGAAGCTGGACCCCCGCGGCCGCGAGCTCGTCTTCACCGCAGCCCGCACCTCCAACACCTTCGCCGAGACGCCCGTCACCGACGAGGAGCTCGCCGACATCTGGGAGCTCACCCGCTGGACCCCGACGATGGCCAACACCCAGCCGCTGCGCGTCGTGTTCGTGCGCACGGCCGAGGGCAAGGAGCGGCTCCTCCCCCACATCGCCGAGGGCAACCTCGCGAAGACCGAGGCCGCCCCGGCGACCGCGATCGTCGCCTACGACAACAACTGGCACGAGGAGATCCCCAACGTCTTCCCGATCCGCCCGGAGATGAAGGACTACTTCGCCTCCGACGAGACCGCGCGCCACGGCGCCGGCGGCTGGTCCGCGGGCCTGCAGGCGGGCGCTTTCATCCTCGCCGTCCGCGCGGCCGGCCTCGCCGCCGGCCCGATCGCGGGCTACGACACCGCGGGCGTCGACAAGGAGTTCTTCCCCGAGGGCGACTGGACCACCAAGATGATCGTCAACATCGGCCACCCGGGCGAGAACCCGTGGTTTGACCGACTCCCCCGCGTCGAGGCCGACACCGCGGTGAAGTGGGCCTGAGCAACCCCCGCCGAGTCGGCTCGTTCTGACCCAGATTCGTGTCGAGTCGGCTCGTTCTAACGAGCCGACTCGACACGATTTCAAGTCAGGACGAGCCGACTCGACGTGATTTCGTGTCAGGACGAGCCGGGTCGGCTCTTCTCGGCGGCCTTGGCGGCCTGGTAGAGCTCCTCGACCTCTTCGAGGGTGTAACGGCGCCCGGAGTCGGCCTCGGGGCCGAAGACGTGCGGGTTGCGGCGCTTCATCTTCTCGGTGATGCCGGCGATCACGTCGTCCATGGTGAAGTGGCCGGCCTCCTCGGCGATCGCGGCGTGGAAGTAGACCTGGAGCAGCAGATCGCCGAGCTCCTCCTGGAGATGCTCGGGGTCGCCCTCGTCGATCGCCTCGAGCACCTCCTCGGACTCCTCGCGGAGATACCGGGCCAGCGACTGATGGGTCTGCGACGACTTCCAGACACAGCGCTCCCGCATCACCCGCATCAGGTCGAGGAACTCGACGAGACCTTCCCCCGAGGCGTACGCCTTCTCGCTCAACCCAGCGCCCCGAATGCGCTCAGGCACTGCCGCAGCAGGGTGCCGCGGCCGCCTTCCATGTCGGCGACGACCTCGTCGGAGGCGGCTTCGGCGGGGGTCAGCCACGACAGCTCGAGGGCATCCTGGCGCGGCTCGCACTCGCCGGTCACCGGGATCACGTAGACCAGGGAGACCGCGTGCTGGCGCGGGTCCTGGTAGCGCTCGCCGGGCCAGGGGAAGTATTCGGCGACCGTCACCGGCACCGTGGTCAGCGGCAGGGTCGGGAACGCGACCGGGCCGAGATCCTTCTCCAGGTTGCGCATCAGCGCGTCGCGGATCCGCTCGCCGTGGAGCACGCGCCCCGAGACCAGCGATCGCGTGATCGTGCCGGTCGTGGGTGACCCGCGCAGCAGCAGGCCGACCTCGGTGACCCCGCCGTCGGGGTCGACGCGCACCGGCACCGCCTCGACGTAGAGGATCGGCACGCGGCCGCGGGTCTCGCTCAGCTCCTCCTCGGAGAGCCACCCGGGCTCGGTGTCCCAGTCGTTGCCGAATGGCTCCTCAGGAAAGGACTGCTCGCCGAAAGCCTCCATCGTCATGCGTCGATCCTGCCAGACAGGCACGTACGTCACGGAACAACGACGCCGCAGTATGGACTCTCATCTGCGCAGCGCCAGGAAGCTGTCGGCCTTGAACGCCTTCTCGACCATCCACCACGAGAAGCCGTCGTAGTAGGGGCGTGCCTCGTCGCGGTCGAGGAGCCGCGGTCGGGTCGCGGCGTGGTCGCGTCCCTTCCAGGTGATCGTGCACTCGCCGGCCGCCAGCACGTTGCGCACCCAGTTGGTGCCCGGCCCCCACGGGAGCGTGATCACGAACTCGTCGTCGGTGTGCAGCAGGGCGACCGGGAGGCTCAGCTCGCGGCCGGACTTGCGGCCGCGATGGTGCACCACCGCCCACAGGGGGAACAGCCGGTGCCCGGCGAGGGTCCGCATCATCGGGGTGGTCGCCTTCACCAGCCGCAAGGAGCCGGCGTCGGGAGGGCTGGGCGTGCTCGTCGTCGTCATGCTCCTCACTGTGCCGGGGGTCGCGGGTCGCCGCTTCCCGGACAGCGGTCAGGCGACGTGACGGGTTCCCGTCACTCAGTCAGCGCCGTTGCGGATCGCCCAGGCGGTGGCCTCGGCCCGGCTGCGTACGCCGAGCTTGCGGTAGAGGTTGGCCGCGTGCCGCTCGACGGTGTGCTCGGTGATGCCGAGGTCGCGGGCGACCAAGGCGTTGGTACGCCCCGTGGCGATCAACCGCAGCACCTCGTGCTCACGCGCGGTCAGCACCGTCGGCCCGCCCGGGGTGGGCGCAGGCTCGCGGCGCACCTCGCCGGTCAGGAACCAGCGGCTCGCCATGGCGAGATCCTGGGCACCGCCCTCGACGAACAGCGTCGGGGTGCTGCCCTCGAGCTCGACCAGCGTGCCGTTCCGCACGCCGTCGGCCAGCTGCCTCGAGACCTCGACCGGGATCTGGCTCGCCGCCTGCCGGTGGAGCACCAGCGTCGGCGCCACCACCTGGTCGAGGAGCGCGCTGACGTCCATCCGGGCGGCCTCGGCGAACCAGTCGCGGGCGAGCGCGGGCGTCGCCGCGGTGCGGAACGCCTCCGCGACGCGGCCGGCGTTCTCCCCCGATCCCCAGCCCAGCCACGCGGTCGCGGCGGCGTCGGCGAAGAGGTCCCAGTCCTGCTCGACCAGCGAGAGCAGCGCCTGGGTCTGGGCCGGGCTCATCGCCTCGCGCATCCGTGCCGCGCCACCGAAGAGGAGCATCCGGTCGACGCGCTGCGGGTTGGCTGCTGCGTACGCCACCGCGGTCGCGACCGCGTGGTAGTAGCCGAGCAGGTTGACCCGATCGGCACCGATCGCCTCGATCACCGCCGCCAGGTCGCGCAGGTGCGCGGCGAGGCCGAGGTCGCCGACCCGGCGGCCTGAGGAGCCGGTGCCGCGGCCGTCGTAGAGCACCAGCGTCATGTCGTCGCTCAGCCGCTCGTAGGCCGTGCGCAGCGCGGGCACCCGCCACTGCGCCCGGATGTTGCTGAGCGACGGCATCCAGATCGTCACCGGCCCGCTCCCGACGACCTGATACGCGATCGCGATGTCGTCGCTGGTCTGCGCGTAGTGCACCTCTGGCTCGCCGGTCACAGCCTTCATTGTTGCGGGCGTGTCCAGGAGTCAGCCGGCGAGGCGCTTCACGGCGGCGTCGTAGAGCGTCCGCGCGGCCTCGGCCGCCGCGTCGGCGGCAGCGCGCGTCACCGGCTTGCCGAGGTAGTTGTTGGCGTTGCGGTCCAGGCGCATCACGTCGTAGTGGGCGGCCGCGTCGCGCGGAGGCGGGGTGTCGAAGACGGCGGCGAGGAACCGACCCACCTTCACATGGCCGCCCGCGCCGTACGTCGTCTTGTAGCCGTAGCCGGCGAGCACGGCCTCGCCGACGTCGTGGGCCGCCTTGTAGGCGAGGTTGTAGCGGTTCTCGGTGCGGGTGACGTTGGGTACGTCGGCGAGGGCCGACTCCGCACCGGCGAGGAAGGCACGTGCCTTCTTCTCGTCAGGCCTCACCGCGCGCAGGACGCCGGAGCGGACGAGCGCGTCAACCGCCTTCTGCTGTGCCGGGGTCAGCGGCAGGGCCATCCGGTCCTCCTCCGTAGATCTCGATCACCGGGCTGGCCCGGACCTCCTCGAGGAACCCGGTCTGCTCCTCGGCCTCCTCCGGGCTCATGATCGTCGGGTTGACGATGCGCCCGACGCTGTCGGAGACCTCCCGGCAGACCCGGTAGACGGCCCGCACGTCGGGCGTGCCGATCACCATCAGGTCGATGTCGTTCGGCGCCGGTCCCGGCTCCCCCTTCGCGCGGGCAGCGAAGGAGCCGAAGAGGAAGGCCCGCTCGATGCCGTCGATGTCGTCGAGGGCCTCCTGGAGCAGCACCACCGGCCCGGTCACCGTCAGCAGGATCTCCCGCGTCGGCGCCAGCAGCGGGCTCTGCTCGTTGCCCCTGATGAGCCGGGTGCGACCTACCCGACGGTCGACGAGCAGCCCCGCATCGAGGAGCCGCGCGACCTCGCGATGCACCGTCGGATAGGGCAGCCCTGCCCGCTCGGCGAGGTCGGCCATGCTCATCTCCTCCCCCGGCAGCAGCAGCTCCGAGAGCAGCAGCGCCTGCGCCTCCGAGCGGAACAGAGGCGCGAGCACAGGAGCCTGGTTTCTCACAAAATGGATAATAACCTCCATTTTGTGGATACGTAACCCCAGACCCTGCCGAGTCGGCTCGTTCTGACCGAAAGTCACGTCGAGTCGGCTCGTTCTAACGAGCCGACTCGGCGCGGAATCTGGTCAGGACGAGCCGACTCGACGCAGCAGGGTCAGGTGAGCGGGTCGATGATCGCGTCGATGACGACCCGGGCCCAGTCGAGCAGGTCGGGGCCGTCGAGGGGCTTGACGGGGAAGCCGGAGGAGACCGGGCGCGGGACCATGATGGTGTCGAGCTGTGGCTTGACCAGCGACTTCGGATACATCCGGTTGAGGCGTACGACCCGGGAGTCGGGCAACGAGACCGGGTGGAAGCGTACGTTCTTGCCGGCCAGGGTGACCTCGGAGACGCCGGCCTGACGGGCGCGGGCGCGGAAGCGGGCGACCTGCAGGAGCGACGAGGTCTCGGCCGGCGGCTTGCCGTAACGGTCGAGGAGCTCGGCGGCGATCGACTCGACATCCTCGTCGGTGCGCACCTCGGCCAGACGCTTGTAGATCTCCAGCCGCAGCCGCTCGCTCGGGATGTAGTCGTGCGGCAGGTGAGCGTCGACGGGGAGCTCGATGCGCACCTCGTTGAGCTCGTCGGCGGCACCGTCGGGACCCGCCTTGAACTCGGCGACCGCCTCGCCGACCAGCCTCACGTAGAGGTCGAAGCCGACGTCGGCGATGTGGCCCGACTGCTCGCCACCGAGCAGGTTGCCGGCGCCGCGGATCTCGAGGTCCTTCATCGCGATCGCCATGCCGCCACCGAGGTCGGAGTGCTGCGCCAGGGTGGCGAGGCGCTCGTGGGCGGTCTCGGTCAGCGGCTTCTCTCCGGGGTAGAGAAAGTAGGCGTACGCACGCTCGCGGGAGCGGCCGACGCGGCCACGCAGCTGGTGGAGCTGTGACAGTCCCAGCGTGTCGGCGCGCTCGATGATCATCGTGTTGGCGTTGGAGACGTCGAGGCCCGACTCGACCAGCGTGGTGCACACCAGCACGTCGAACTCCTTCTCCCAGAAGTCGACCATCACCTGCTCGAGCTGCTTCTCGTTCATCTGGCCGTGGGCGACCGCGACCCGCGCCTCGGGCACCAGCTCGCGGATGCGGGCGGCCGCCTTCTCGATCGAGTTGACCCGGTTGTGGATGTAGAAGACCTGCCCCTCGCGGAGCAGCTCACGGCGCACCGCGGCGACGATCTGACGGTCCTCGTAGGCACCGACGTACGTCAGGACCGGGTGTCGCTCCTCGGGCGGCGTGGTGATCGTGGACATCTCCCGGATGCCGGTGATCGACATCTCCAGCGTGCGCGGGATCGGGGTGGCCGACATCGACAGGAAGTCGACGGAGGTGCGCAGCCGCTTCATCGCCTCCTTGTGCTCGACGCCGAAGCGCTGCTCCTCGTCGATGATGATGAGGCCGAGATCCTTGAAGCGGATGTCCTTGTTGAACAGTCGGTGGGTGCCGACGACGATGTCGACGGTGCCGTCGGTGAGGCCCGCCATGACGTCGGCGGCCTCCTTGTCGGTCTGGAACCGGGACAGGCCGCGCAGGTTGACCGGGAAGCCCGACATCCGCTCCATGAAGGTGCTCATGTGCTGGGAGACCAGCAGCGTCGTCGGCACCAGCACGGCGACCTGCTTGCCGTCCTGCACCGCCTTGAACGCTGCCCGCACCGCGATCTCGGTCTTGCCGTAGCCGACGTCACCGCAGACCAGCCGGTCCATCGGCACCGGCCGCATCATGTCCTGCTTGACCTCGTCGATGACGGCGAGCTGGTCGGCGGTCTCCTGGAACGGGAAGGCGTCCTCCAGCTCGCGCTGCCAGGGGTTGTCGGGGCCGTACTGGTAGCCCTTGGTGGCCTGCCGGGCGGCGTAGAGCTTGATCAGCTCGGCGGCGATCTCTCTTACTGCCTTGCGGGCGCGGGCCTTCCGCTTCTGCCAGTCGGCACCGCCGAGCCGGTCGAGGCTCGGCTGCTCGCCACCGACATACCTGGTCACCTGGTCGAGCGCGTCGGCCGGCACGTAGAGACGGTCGGGCGGCGCGCCGCGCTTGCTGGCGCCGTATTCGAGGACGAGATATTCGCGCCTGGCGCCCTGCACGTCGCGCTGCTTCATCTCGATGAACTTGCCGACGCCGTGCTGCTCGTGGACGACGTGGTCGCCGGGCTTGAGCTCGAGCGGGTCGATCTGCTTCTTGCGCCGGGCCGGCATCTTGACCATGTCGCGCGTCGACGACTTCTGGCCGGAGATGTCCTCACCGGTGAGCACGGCCACCCGGTTGGTCTCGTCGATGAAGCCGTGGTTGAGGCGGGCGTGGATGACCGTGACGGTCTTGTGGACCGGCTTGGCGTCGTCGTCCGGCTCCTCGGCCAACCGGGCCGGCACGTCACGCTCCCCGAGCGCCTCGACCGTACGCTGCGCCGTGCCGTGGGCTGGCTGGACCACGACCACGCGCCAGGCGTCGTCGCGCCACGTCTCGATGTCGGACAGCGCCGCGGCGGTGTCACCGCGATAGGCCTTCGCGGGCTGCCAGTCGATCTTGCGGCTCGGCACGCCGACGACGTCGGCGTCGGTCAGGTCGGCGTCAGGTGCGTCGAGGCCGAACGGGCTGACCGACCACCACGGCTTGCCCTGCGCGATCGCGTGGGCGCGTACGTCGGCGAGGTCCTTGTAGGAGGCCGCGGAGAGGTCGATCGGGGCCACGCCCCCGCTGGCCGCCGCGGCCCAGGAGGCGCCAAGGAACTCCTCGGCGGTGGCGACCAGGTCGTGGGCACGGCTGCGGATGCGCTCGGGGTCGAGCAGCAGCACGTGGCTGTCGTCGGGCATCAGGTCGAGCAGCAGCTCCATGTCGTCGACGAGCGCGGGGGCCAGCGACTCCATGCCCTCGACCGCGATGCCGGCGGCGATCTTGTCGGTCAGCTCGATCAAGGTGGGGTGGTCCTCGCCCAGCTTGCGCGCCCGGGCGCGGACCTCCGGGGTCAGCAGGAGCTCACGGCACGGCGGGGCCCAGAGGCGCTCGATCGCGCCGCCGTGCTCCTCGGCGATGGCCCGCTGGTCGGCGACCGCGAAGTGGCGGATCGAGTCGACCTCGTCGCCCCAGAACTCCACGCGCACCGGGTGCTCCTCGGTGGGCGGGAAGACGTCGACGATGCCACCTCGCACCGCGAACTCGCCGCGCTTCTCGACCAGGTCGACGCGCGCGTAGGCAGCATCGGCGAGCTTCTCGACGACGTCGTCGAGGGTGGCCTCCTGATCCTTGAACAGCTCGACGGGCTCCAGGTCACCGAGCCCCTTGACCTGCGGCTGGAGCGCGCTGCGCACCGGCGCGACGACCACCTTCAGCGGACCGTGGGCACCGGCCGTGTCGGGGTGGCGAAGCCTGCGGAGCACGGCGAGCCGACGCCCGACGGTGTCGCTGCGCGGCGAGAGGCGCTCGTGGGGCAGCGTCTCCCAGCTCGGGAAGTAGGCGACCGAGTCGGGCGGCATCAGGTCGGTCAGGTCGCTGACCAGATCCTCGGCCTCGCGCGAGGTCGCGGTCACCGCGAGCACGGTGCGCTCCTGGCGTACGAGGCCGGCGACGACGAACGGGCGCAGCGCCTCCGGCCCGGTGACGTCGAGCGCCAGCATCCGACCGCCCTCGGCCTCCGCCATCACCTCGCTCAGGGCAGCGTCGCGCAGGACGAGATCGGCGAGCGGGGCGAGGATCACGGGTGACTCCAAAGAGGATGGGGCATGCACGAGAGCCCCCGGCCAGTGACAGCAGGGGGTGCGGAGACCAGTCTAGAAGACGCACGTAAAGACGTTTGACTTCGAGCGCGCGCGAAGCCGGAGCGTGGAAGCCATGAGATACACGATCATCGGATCAGGCGCCGGCTCCCGGCGCGTCAGCAAGCTCGCGCTCGGCGTGATGCGGTTCGGGACGGACACGGACGTCTCGACCTCCTACGACATCCTCGACCGCTTCGTCGAGGCCGGCGGCACCTTCGTCGACACCTCCAACAACTACGCCTACTGGGCGGGCGGCACCCAGGGCGGCGAGAGTGAGACCACGCTCGGGCAGTGGCGCCGCGACCGCGGGATCGGCGACGAGCTCGTCATCGCCACCAAGGTCGGTGCGCGCCCGACCGACGTCGTCGAGCGCGTCGAGAACGGCTGGGCCAACCAGCGCAACCGGGCGTGGGAGGGGCTCGCGCCGGAGAACGTACGCGAGCAGGCCGAGCGCTCCCGCGAACGCCTCGGCGTCGAGCGGCTCGACCTCTACTACGCCCATGTGCCGGACACGAACGGCGTGCCCCTGGAGGAGTACGCCGCCGGCTTCGCCGCCCTGGTGAAGGACGGGGTCATCGGCCAGTTCGGGCTGAGCAACCACTGGTCCTGGCAGGTCGAGCGAGCGCGGGCGGTGAACCCGGAGGCGGCGCGGCCGAGCGTGCTGCAGTATCACCACACCTACCTGCGTCCGCGGACGGACATCCCCGACCCGCGGCTCTCCGTCGACGGTCAGATCGGCGTCGCCGACGCCTCGCTGCTCGCCTACCTGCGGGCGACACCGGGGCTGACGCTGGTGGCCTACACGCCGCTGCTCAGCGGGGCGTACACCAACCCCGCGAAGCCGCTCGATGCCGCGTACGACCACCCCGGGACCGTTGCTCGGCTCGCGGCGCTCGACGAGGTCGCCGCCGAGACCGGGGCGACCCGCAACCAGGTCGTGCTGGCCTGGATGCTCGGCGACGCAATGCCGGTGATCCCGCTGGTCGGTGCGTCATCGGTGGCCCAGCTCGACGAGAGCCTGGCCGCTGTCGACCTCGAGCTCAGCGAGGAGCAGAGGGCTCGGCTCGACGCTGCTGGGCGATGAGCTCGGCATCGGGATCCGTCTCGCCCACGGCCGCCGCGTAGTAGGCGACCTTGAACTCGATGGCGTCCAGGTGGCCGGCCGTCTCCTCCAGCTGCGCGCGCACCCGGTCGCGGTGTGCACGCAGCAGCCCGAGGCGCGCCTCCTCGTTGCCCTCGCCGGACCGGACCATCTCGGCGTAGCGCCGGATCTCCCGGATCGGCATCCCGGTCGCGCGCAGCCTGGTGATCAGGGTGATCCAGCCGAGGTCGCCCTCGGAGTAGGCGCGGTGGCCGGAGCGGTTGCGACCGACCCCGAGCATGAGCCCGTCGCGCTCGTAGTAGCGGAGCGTGTGGGTGGTGAGTCCGGTGCGCTCGGCCACCTCGGCGATGCTGAGGCCGTCTTCGGATCCCTGCGCGGTCATGGCGCCATTGTCCGGCTTCGAGTGCACTCGAAGTCAAGGCGGTTCGGCTACGTTGAAGATTGTGAAGACGACGTACGCCTCCGGGTCGGCCGTTGCTGTGACGGCCGTGCTCGTGGCGGTTCTGAGCGGGTGCGGCACGGGCCCCGGGAGCGAGGCGGGCTCGACGAGCAGCAGCGCGGCGCCGTCGACGTCGACCTCGGGCAGCGGCGTACCTTCGTCTTCTCCGTCCGCATCGCCTTCCTCAACCTCAGCGCCGAGGGCAGGGACGGTGCCGCCGCCATGGCTGGGCACGCGGGTGCTGAAGGAGGACGGCGAGGGCTACGGCATCGCCGGTGCTACGCCGAAGGAGCTGCGCAACCGCGCCTGGACACTGCCCGACATGGTGCCGATGCTGCCCGGCGAGGGGTTCGCGTCCGAGGTCGACATCGCGCCCGACGAGGTGATCGAACGCTCGACCTGGGAGCCGGGCTGCCCAGTCTCACGCCAGGAGCTCGCCTGGGTGCGGATGACGTTCTGGGGCTTCGACGGCGCGCGTCATACCGGCGAGATGTTGATCAACGCCCGGGTCGCGGAGGACGTGGTCGGGGTCTTCCGGCACCTCTACGAGGCGAGGTTCCCGATCGAGCAGATGGGCATCACCACGAAGGCCGCCCTCGACGCGCCGCCGACCGGCGATGGCAACGGCACCGGCGGCTTCGTCTGCCGCCCGTCGGTGGGCCAGACCTCGTTCTCCCAGCACGCCTACGGCCTGGCGATCGACATCAACACCTTCCAGAACCCGTACGTCAAGGGCGACCGCGTCATCCCCGAGCTCGCCCGCTGGTATCTCGACCGCGACCGGAAGGCCCCAGGCATCATCCACTCCGGCGACGAGGTCGTGCAGGCGTTCGCCGACATCGGCTGGGAGTGGGGCGGCGACTGGAACTCGCTCAAGGACTACCAGCACTTCTCCGAGAACGGCACCTGAAACCCTGTCGAGTCGGCTCGTTCTGACCAGATTTCGCGCCGAGTCGGCTCGTTATGACGAGCCGACTCGGCGCTGGTTTTGGTCAGGACGAGCCGACTCGGCCCGAGGTGGGTCAGGCGGATTCGGCGGTGGCGAGGTCGCGCTTCCACTCGCGGAAGGTCTCCTCGGTGCGGCCGCGACGCCAGTAGCCGGAGATGGAGAGGTCGGCCTTGGGTACGCCGCGCTCCTTGAGGAGGTAGGGGCGCATGCCGTGCATGGTGACGGCGGCCTCGCCGTGCACGAAGGCGTGGACGCGGCCGTCGAGCCACTTCAGGCCGCGGACGGCGGTGACGAGGGGCTGCTCGTGGCCCTCGGCGTCCTCGGCGGCGTGGTGGGTGCGGTCGCCGGTGATGAGCCAGGTGACCTCGACGCCCTGCGGATGCTCGAGCGGCTGCTCGTGACCGGGGGCGGGGATGTCGATCACCGCGTAGCCGCGGGCGTCGGCGGGCAGCGCGGCCAGGGCGGCGCGGATGGCGGGCAGGGCGGTCTCGTCGCCGGCGATCAGGTGCCAGTCGGCCTCCGGGTCGGGCGCATAGGCACCGCCGGGGCCGCGGGCGACGAGGGTGTCACCGGGTCGGGCGCCGGCAGCCCAGGGTCCGGCATAGCCCTCGGTGCCGTGCACGACGAAGTCGATGTCGAGGGTGCCGTGCTCGATCGAAGGGTTGAGGGCGGTGTAGGTGCGCAGCACCGGGCCGTCGCCGGAGTCGCTCTGCTCCCGGGGGAAGGCGAGCTTCACGTAGCGGTCGGTGAACACGCTCGAGGAGAACGCACCGAGGTCGTCGGAACCGAAGCTCACCCGGATCATCGCGGGGCTGAGCCGCTCGGTGGCGGTGACGACGAGGGTGGTCTCAGGCTTCGCAGGACGACTCATGAAAGGTAACCCTAACCCCGCGCCAAACCCGGGCGGCTCAACCTGCCGGGGCGACGTTGGACGCGGGCGGGTCGGTAGGTGCCGGAAGGGCAGGGTGCGGGCCGGAGCGGTGGGCCTTGTTGACCAGCGAGAGACCCGGCTCGGGCTCGAGCACCCGCAGCAGCCGCTCGACGTGCACCCGTGCTTCGCCGACCAGCCGCCTGGCCTCGCGCGGGGAGCGCTTGCGCAGGTCGATCAGGTCGTCGTCGGCCGGCCGCCGCACCGTACGCCGCGCCTTCTGGAGCGGAGCGAGGTCGACCAGCGTGCGCAGCCGCTCGGCCGCGTCGGCGTTGCCGCCCAGCGCCTGGCGGCCGATCTGGGCGCCGAGCGCGGCGATCTCGATGAGCGTGAACGTGCGCGTCACCGCCGACGGCACCAGCTTGGCGACCTCGCGACGGTGGGAGCGTTCGGCGGTGATGATCAGGTCGGAGGCATCGATGTCCTCGGCGGTGAGCCCGTAGGCCTCGTGCCTGCTGAGGCGCACGCCGACGGCGGCCACCTCGGTAGCGATCACCGGGTCCATCTCGTAGCCGGCCAGCGCCTCGGTGCCGGCGGACATGACCGAGATGCCGTGCCTGGCGACGCCGTTGTTGGGCCCGACGCCCTCGCGCAGCATCGCCTCGACGGCCGGCGAGCGGCGTATGTTGCCGGTGCAGACGACCAGGATCGTCGCGGTCTCCATCACTGCCTACCTTCGACCAGTTGCCTTGCGAATCTCGAGCGTGGCTTCCTGGCCGACGCAGCCAACCCCCGATCGTGACGCGGCGACATTACGCAACCGGCGTACGTCTGGAAGATTCGGCGGCAGGCCGTTCACCCATTTGGGGGAACGGATCGACTCCTCGGCGATGACGCGCCCCGATCCAGGTGAGTATGTGGGATTGGGGCCCGTGGACAGCGCCCGGATGGCGAGTGAGCCACGGAACGACGGCCCGGTGAACAACGCCGGTCGGACTCATCGGATGGAGTGACCTGGTGGACCTGCGCGATTACGTCGCCGCCCTGCGAAAGCGTTGGTACATCGTCGCGGTGCTGGCGATCGTCGGCGCCGGCGCGGCCTTCGCCCAGGCGCACTCGAGCCCGCCGCAGTATCGCGCGCAGAGCACCGTCTTCGTCTCCATCGCCAAGGGCGGCACCACCCAGGAGCTGGTGCAGGGCTCCACCTTCACGCAGGAGATCGTGCAGTCCTACGCGAAGCTCGCGACGATGCCGGTCGTGCTCGACCAGGTCATCTACGACCTCGATCTCGACACGACCTCCAAGGCGCTCGCCGAGGAGATCACCGCCGAGAACCCGCTCGACACGGTGATCATCGAGATCGACGCGGTCGCCACCACCAGCACCGGCGCCTCCGACCTCTCCAACGCCGTCGCCGACGAGCTGACCACCACCATCACCAACCTCTCCCCCAGCAGCAACAAGAAGTCGGCCGTCGAGGTGACCGTGGTCGCCCGCGCCGATCCCCCGCAGGAGGCTTTCGCGCCGCGCACCCGGCTGGCCGCCCTGGTCGGCTTCACCGGCGGCTTCGGGCTCGGCGTGGCCATCGCGGTGGTGCGCGCCCTCCTCGACACCCGGGTCCGGACGGCCGGCGAGCTCGAGCAGCTCACCGACGTCGGCCTGCTCGGCGCCATCCCACGGCGCCGCGGCCAAGGCCGTGTCCGCGGGGCGGTGACGGCGATCGACCCGCACAGCGTCGCCTCGGAGGCCTATCGACGGCTGCAGACCAACCTGCAGTTCCTCGACGCCTCCTCGCAGGTGCGCTCGATGGTGGTGACCTCCTCCATCGGCGGCGAGGGCAAGTCGACGACCTCGATCAACCTGGCGCTGGCGATCGCGGAGCACGGCCAGCGGGTGCTGCTCATCGACGCCGACATGCGCCGCCCGGCGATCGCCGACTACTGCGGCCTCGAGGGTGCGGCCGGGCTGACGACGGTGCTGATCGGGAAGGCCGGCCTCGACGACGTCGTGCAGGTCTGGGGCGAACGCAACCTGCACGTGCTCACCATGGGTGAGATCCCGCCCAACCCCGCCCAGCTGATCGGGTCGCTGCGCATGGCCGACCTGCTCGAGGAGACGCGCGCCTCCTACGACGTGGTCATCCTCGACTCGCCGCCGCTGCTGCCGGTGGCCGACGGCGCGATTCTCTCGCGGCTCACCGACGGCGCCCTGGTGGTCGCCAACTGCCGTACGATCCACCGACCGCAGGTGCTCGAGGCCATCGACAGCCTCGAGGCCGTCGACGCCCGCTGCCTCGGCATCGTCGCGAACCAGGTGCGCGACACCGCTGCGCACACCTACTACGGCCAGCCCGAGCGGGGCTGGTTCGGCGGCCTCTTCGGCGGGATCCTGCGCCCGCAGGCGCCTCAGCAGCACGGCTACCCCGCCGCCGGCAGCTGAGCATGGCCGTGCCCACGGCGATCCACACCCCGCACGACAGGCCGACCACGAGCAAGCGCGCCGAACCGACCGGGTGGGAGGTGCTGACCGCGCTGCTGGCGGGGTCGGCCGCGTTCCTGGTGGGCACCGACTTCGATCTGGTGCGAGGTCTGACGGTGGGCGGGCTGATCGGCGCGGCGCTGGCGCCGATCTGGGTGCGCGAGGCGAGCCGCTTCCGCGGAGCAGGGCTGGGCGGCGTACTCCTTCTTGCCTGTCTCCTCTCCGCGCTGGCGCTCACGACGTGGCGATCGGCGACGCACCCGCCGACCGAGGCCGGGGTGCTGATCGAGCTGCTGCCGGTGATCTCGGCAGCCACGAGCACCGGGGCGCTGCTGTGGAGCCAGCGGGTGCTCTCGCCGGGGCTCGTGGTGTGTCTCTACGCCGTGGGCGCGCTCGCCACCGCGACCACCGGGTCACGGTTCGCCGAGGATCCGTGGCGGTTCGGGTTCTCGATGCCCGCGACGATGCTGCTGCTGGGTGCGTGCATGCTGCTGCGGCGCGGTGGCCGTCGACTGGTGGGCGCCGACCTGGTCGCGCTCGGGGCACTCACCGCCGTCACCGCGCTCTCCGGGGCACGGTCGATGAGCGCGTTCCTGATCATGACCGCGATGCTGGTGCTGTGGCAGCACCGTCCGGCGACGGCGAAGAAGGCCACCTCGGCGCTGGTCTCGCTGGTGCTGGTGGGCGCGCTGGGCCTCGGGCTCTACCGTGCCCTCGAGGGCGCGGCCCTCGACGGCTATCTCGGTGCCTCGGCCCAGCAGCGCACCGAGGAGCAGACTCAGGCCGCCGGCTCGCTCATCCTCGGCGGCCGGCCCGAGCTCGGCGCCACCGTCGCGCTGATGCTCCACGAACCGCTCGGCTACGGCGCGGGCACCATGGCGACCCCGACCGACATGCAGGCGGCCAAGCAGGGCATGTCGAGACTCGGGTACGACCCCGACAACGGCTACGTCGAGCACTACATGTTCGGCACCCGCATCGAGGTGCACTCGCTGATCGGCGACCTGTGGATCTGGTTCGGACCCGCCGGGCTGGTGCTCTCCGGGTGGCTGCTCTGGCTCGCGGCCGGCTATCTCGGCCGCAGCCTCGCCCATCGCACCGGCACCGCGCTCGGCATCTTTCTCGCCCTGCAGCTGGGCTGGAACCTCTTCTTCGGCCCCATCATCAGCTCGCTGCCCCCGCTCGCGCTCGCGCTCGGGGTGTTCCTCCTCCAGCGCGACCCGCAGCACGACGACGGCGCTGACGACGACGGTGACCACGCGCCGCCGGCCCCCACACCGCGCCGTCGCAGGCGGCCGATGGCCGGCGCGCGGCGCCGTGACCAACGCGCCCGGCGCCGCTACCTGGCCGGAGGCCCGCAGCGTGCGTGAGAGCTGGATCGACTCGGCGCGCGGCCTGGCCATCATCCTCGTGGCGCTCTTCCACGCCGTGATCAACCTCGACCTGGTCGGCCTCGCCGGCCCCTGGTCGCGGCTGGCCTACACGCTCGACACCTTCCGGATGCCGCTGTTCTTCTTCCTCTCCGGACTCCTCGCCCATCGCCTGCTCACCCGCCCGCTGCGGGAGGTGCTGCGCACCCGATGCCTCACCCTGATCTACCTCTACGTGCTGTGGTGCCTGCTGCTCGGCACCTTCCGCGCGCTGCTGCCCCACGCCCCCGCCGGAGCCCTCTCCGGGATCGCGCGGGTGCTGGTCGCACCCGACGTCTACCTCTGGTTCCTCTACACCCTGTGCCTGTTCACGCTGGTCGGCTGGCTGACCCGACGGCTGCCGGCGTGGCTCGTCGTCGGCCTCGCGCTGGTCTGCTCCGCGGTCTTCGCCGCCGGGCTCGTCTCCACCGGCGACATCGCCTGGGACAAGACGCTGCGCTACTGGCTCTTCTTCGTGCTCGCCTCGCGGGCGGCGCCGGTGGTGCGCACAGCCGTTCCTCGGCTACGGATGGCGCACGTGGCCGGGTTGGGTGCGTCGTACGTGGTGGTGCTGGGGTTCTTCGTCTACGTCGCCGACGACCGCATCATCTTCGTGCGCCCGATGCTGGGCCTGCTCGCGGTCGCCGCGGGGTGCGGGCTGGGCGTCGTGATCGCGGGGGTGCCCGCGCTCGGCTTCGTACGCCACCTCGGCACCCGCACGCTGCCGGTCTATGTCGTGCACGCCTTCCCCGTCACCGCCGCTCAGGCTCTGCTGGCCGGCCGCCACCTCGACTGGCCACCCGGGGCCACCCTCGTCGCGGTGCCGCTCCTGACTGCAGCGGCGATCCTCCTCCCCCTGGGTCTCGACCGCCTGGTCACCGGCCGGATCCGGGGCATCTTCGACTTCCCCGTCGCGAGCTGGACCGCCAAGCGCACCCTGCCTCCGGCCCAGCCCGCTGCCGACCCGGCTCGTCTGCCCCGCTGACGACAGCCGAGTCGGCGCAACTGCCCCACCCAGACACGTCGAGTCGGCGCATCTGTCCCAGCTCTGGCTGCGACGGATGCGAGCGTGAGACAGACGCGCCGACTCGACGCCCTATCTCGAGACAGTTGCGCCGACTCGGCACTCGTTGGTGGGACAGTCGCGCCGGGTCGGGGCTAGCGGGCGTACTCGTCGACGTAGGAGCCCCAGGCGCCGCGGAGCATGCCGGCGCCGCGGAGCAAGGTGCGGGTGCCGCGGGCGTGATGGGTCGGTGAGCCGGCGAGGCGGCCGACGACGAGGCGGGCCGAACCGCCCAGGACGCGGACGAGGCCGCGGACGCTGGCACGCAGGCGGGCCGCCAGGCGCCTCCCGCTCGGAGCCAGATGGACGTGGGCGCGGGAGTCGGAGTTGCCGATGCGGGCGGCACGCGCGCGGACCCAGGCGACGGTGGAGCGGTCGACGGGCACGAGGTCGTGCACCGGGGCTTCGTCGCACCACACGATCCGGCCTCCGGCAGCCGAGAGGGTACGGGTGAAGACGGTGTCGGACCCGCCGGCGAGCCCGAACCGGAGGTCGAAGCGGAGCGGGCCGACCTGCGCCATGTCGAGGAGGAGGTTGTTGGTCGCGGCGGTGGTGACCACGGTGCCGGTGGGATGGCGCAGCCGCTGGAAGAAGCCGCCGGCGGTGATCCACGGGTCGGGCTCACCGACGAAGCGGGAGACGACCGGGCCGACGACGGCAGCAGCCCCGGTCGAGCGCCAGCAGGCGACCAGCGTCGAGAGCCACTCGGCCGAGGGCTGCTCGTCGTCGTCGATGAAGACGACCAGCGCCTCGGGCCCGGCCTCGGCGAGCGCCCGGTTGCGGGCCGCCGCGATGCCGGGCGCGGGCTCGTGCACATAGACCACGCGTACGTCGCCGGCGGCCGCCGCTGCCACCGCGGAGGCCGCGCTCGGCTGCTCGTCGTTGTCCACCACGAGCAGCCGTGCGCCCGGCACCTGGTCGAGCTGGGCACGAAGCATGCTCACGGCTTCGGCCAGCCCCTCGGGCCGCCGATAGGTCAGCATGGCGACCCAGACGGGCCGCATCACTTGACCTTGATCGAGACCCAGTCCGAGAGCGACTTGTTGCCGAGCGGGTCGACGGCGGCGATGCGGTACTTCTGCGTCGAGCCGGAGACCAGGGCGGTGTCGGTGAAGCTCATCGCCGAGTGCTTCCAGAACGGAGCGTCGACCTTGACCGTCTTGATCGGGGTCGCGGTCGTCGAGCCGCGGTAGAGCTTGTAGGTCACCGCGGCGTTGTCCTTGTCGGGGTTGCCGGGCCAGCTCAGCACGGCCTTGCCGGCGGTCGTGGAGGTGGCCTTCAGCTCCCACGCGGCACCCCTCAGCTTGGGGCCGATCTTGTTGGGCGCGATGTCCTTGACGGCGAACCGCACCAGGCCCTGCTGCGGGGTGTTGTTGACCTTCAGGAACTCACCGCCGTAGACCACGTAGTCGTCGTTGGCGCTCACCGTCCAGGTCGCCTGCTCCGAGCTGGTGTAGGTGCCGTTGGTCCACTTGGGATACCACTCCAGGAACTCCGGGCGCGGGGTGCCGGGGTGGTCGGCGTAGCCGTACTTGTCGTCGGCGATGTTGGTGCCGCGTACGTCCTGGGTGGTGGCGGTGGCGTGATACCAGCTGCGCGGCTTGGACTCCGGGAAGCCGCCCGAGGTGCCGCAGTAGTGCTTGTGGCTGGCCTGGTAGACGGTCTTCGCGGTCGGCCAGATGGCGTAGGTGTCGCCGTGGCAGTCCTCGAGCCAGGTCAGGCTGCCGCTCTTCCAGTCGGCCTTGAAGGAGCCTTCGGAGTTGCCGGCGGCGCCGCCGTAGTTGTAGCCGGTGCCGTATAAGCTGGTGCCGTCGGACTCCAGGGAGAGGATCGCGGCCTCGGCGCCACCGTTGCGGATCTCGTCGTTGACCGGCAGCGCGAGCGAGTCGCCGGAGGCGGTGTCGATCCGAGCCATGCCGTAACCGGGCTTGTTCGAGCCGTTGACGCTGGTGAACGCGCCGCCGATCACGATCTGGGAGCCGTCGGAGGAGGCCACGATGTCGTTGACGTTGCCGCCCGCGACCGTCGGGTTCAGCGGCAGCAGGCCGGTGCCGGTGTCGCTGGGCTTGACCGCGGCCACCTTCGTGCGCGCCGTCTTGTCGGCCGAGGTGAACACGCCGCCGTAGTAGACCGCGTCGGCGGTGGCCGTGACCGCGTTGGTGGTGGAGTTGAAGATCGGCCGGAAACCCGTCGCCTTGCCGGTGGCGAGGTCGATCGCGGCGCCGCGGTAGCGGTTGGCACCGTCGACCTGGGTGAACGAACCCGCGACGTAGAGCAGCTTCTTGTCGGGCGAGAGCGCCATGTCCTTCACCTGGCCGTTGAACTTCGGCGCGAACCCGGAGATCAGCTCACCGGTGGAGAGGCGGTAGGCCAACATGTTGGCCCGCGGCGACTCATCGGTGCCGGCTGCGGCCCCCGCCGGGCGCGCCGAGGTGAAGTTGCCGCCCACGTAGACCGTGTCACCGACGATGACCTGCTTCCAGGCGACCCCGTCGATCTGCGTCGTCGGGAGCGCGTCGGCCGAGACCGTCTGCGGCAGGTCGGTGTCGGTGGGGGCGGTGTCCGCGGAGGCGGACGTCGCCAGGGTGAGGCTCGTTGCCACGAGCACCAGAGCAGCCAGGATCGGCTTCATCACATCTCTCATCGCTGTTTCGATAGCTGGGTTCATCGCTGGGTTCATCGCTGGGGCCGGCCCTTGAAGACGACCACGTCGGCACCGTCGCCGAGATCGAGCTCGACGCGCACCGGACGGGCCTGCTCGGGGATCTGGAACACGTAGACCCCCTCGGCCGCGTCGCCCGGCGCGACGGACGGTGGGAAGGGCACCTCGCCGTCGGAGGCCACGCTGACCGCCGGGGTGCGCTCGGGGCCGAAGTAGGCGTTGACCACGCCGAGCGCCAGGTTGAGCTTCTTGTCGGTCTGGTTCTTGACGCTGACCGTGATCGCGAGCGCGGGGCCACCGACCTCGCCGGGCAGGCTCGCCTTGGCCTGGACCGAGTCGATCTCCTTCAGCCGGGCGGTCACGCCCGGCGCCGAGGTGGCCTCACCCTTCAGGCCCACCGCACGGGTGCCGGCGGCCGGCTTGCCCGGCTCAGGGTCCTTCGACGGGGAGGACGATGCCGAGGGCTGGTCTGATGTCGGCGAGGAGGAGGGCGCGGCCGCGACCGTCGAGTCCGCCGCGGGCGTGTCCGAACCGGACGGCCGCAAGACCAGCACGACGGCGAGGCTCACGAGAACGACAGCGACGACAGCGGCCGCGACGTACGCCGTCGGTCGCCGGACTTGACTGAGCATGGGGGACTTCCGCGGCCGAGTCGGACAGAGAGGTTGTATTCAAGCGCACCATCCGGCTCTCCGGAGCGCCGCACCCCGCCGACTCCCCACAATCGGTGAATCGGGCTACGGCTCGACCACCGACAGATCGTCGTAGCCGACCTCGACCGGCGTCGCCCCGATCGTCGAGGACCCGTAGCTGCGAAGCATCACCCCACCTGCGATCTGGTTGGCGAGGGTCGAGTCGCTGAGCTCGTACGTCCAGGCCGACGGCTCCGACGACCCGGCCGGCCACACCTTGGTGCGCACGGTCGCCGGCGCGGTGCCGGTGACCTGGAGCCGCACCATCAACCGGTCGCCTGCGGCGACGCTCAGGCCCGGGACGGCGTTGGCGCCGACGACCGGGGTGCCACTGCGCACCAGGTGGAGACCGACGGTGCCGTCGGGGTTGAACCGGAGCCGTGAGGCGTAATGGGTGGAGCCGGAGACCCGGGCACCGAGGATCGACCAGACGTAGCCCGCGTCGGGGAGCCGGGAGACACCGACGCTCACCGTCGCGTCGACGTCGCGCCCCGAGGCGTCTGCCAGCCGTGACTCGGCGGTCCCGCCGGGGGTGACCGCGTGCCGGCCACGGCCGTCGGCGACCGAGAAGCTGCTCGCGGTGCCGCTGCTGCGGGTCCAGGCGCCGCCGGCGTCGGCGCTGCCCCAGCCGCTCGCCTCGGCACGCTCGAAGGCGTCTTCGGCGATCGTGCCCTCTTCGGGCGGGGCAGGCTCGCCGTCGATCTCGACGGTGACCCACTCGGAGGGCGACGTGTTGCCGAACGCGTCCTCGGCGACGACCCGGTAGCGCTGCGTGGATCCCGGCGGTGCCTCGGTGTCGAGGAAGCTCTGCGTGGTCTGCTTCCAGAACGCGGCGGTGACCGCCTGCGTGTGGATCGGGGCGACGTCGGACGAGCCACGGTAGACCTTGTAGGTCACGGTCGCGTTGTCCATGTCGGCGTTGCCCGGCCAGGTCAGGCGGGCCTGGCCGTCGGCCGGCGAGGTCGCGGTCAGCGCGAACTCCGCGCCGCGCAGCGCCGGGCCGACGTCGTTGGGCGCGATCGTGTGGACCGCGAAGCGCACCAGCCCCTGCTGAGCGACCCCGTTGACCTTGACGAACTCACCTCCGTAGACGACGTAGTCGGCGTTGGCGCTCACCGTCCAGGGCGCCTGGTTGGAGCCCGTGAAGGTGCCGGGGGTCCACTTCGGATACCACTCCAGGAACTCCGGACGCGGGGTGCCGGGGTGATCGGGGTAGCCGTAGATGTCGCGCGTGTTGGTGCCGCGTACGTCCTGGGTGACCGCGGTGGAGTGCTGGAAGCTGCGCGGCTTGGTCTCCGGGAAGCCGCCGGAGTTGCCGCAGTAGTGCTTGTGGCTGGCCTGGTAGACGACGTCGGCGGTGGGCCAGACGGAGTAGGTGTCGCCGTGGCAGTCCTCGAGCCAGGTCAGCTGACCGGTCGCCCAGGAGGCCTTGAAGGAGCCCTCGACGTTGCCGCCGCTGCCGTAGTGGTAGCCGCTGCCGTAGAAGCTGGTGCCGTCGCTCTCCAGCGAGAGGATGGCCGCCTCCGACCCGCCGTTGCGCACCTCGGAGTTGACCGGCAGCGCCACCGAGGCGCCGGTCGACACCTTGATCCGGGCCAGCCCGTAGCCCGGGTTGGAGGAGCCGTTGACCCGGGTGAAGTTGCCCGCGATCACCAGCTCGGTGCCGTCGGGCGAGACCACCAGGTCCTGCAGCGAACCGTTGGAGACGGTCGGGTTCATCGGCAGCAGCTGCGTGCCGGTGTCGCTGGGCCGGACCGCGGCCACCTTCGTACGCGCGGTGTTGTCGGCGGAGGTGAACGCGCCGCCGTAGAAGACCGCGTCGGCGGTCGCGGCGACGGCGTTGGTCGCGGAGTTGAAGATCGGCCGGAAGCTGGTCAGCGCCCCGGTGGCGAGGTTGATCGCGGCGCCCCGGTAGCGGTTGACGCCGTTGACCTGGGTGAAGCTGCCGGCGAGGTAGAGCAGCGTCTTGTCGGGCGAGAGCGCCATGTCCTTGACCTGGCCGTTGAAGCTCGGCGCGAAGCCGGTGATCAGCTCGCCGGTGGAGAGCCGGTAGGCCAGCAGGTTGGACCGGGGCGTCTCATCGGTGCCGGCCGCGGCGCCCGCCGGACGGGCAGAGCTGAAGTTGCCGCCCACGTAGACGGTGTCGCCGACGATCACCTGCTTCCAGGCGACCCCGTCGATCTGCACCGTCGGAAGTACGTCCGCCGAGACCGTCTCCGGCAGCTCGGGGTCGCTCGGAGCGGTGTCCGCCGTCGCCCCTCCCGACATGGCCAGGCCGCTCACGCCGAGCACGGCCGCAGCCGCCCCGGCAGTCAGCAGACGCCACCTCGCCCGGACGGCCTTGCCCTGAATCCGCGTCATCATCCATCCCTGCGCAAAGGCGGCCACCGCGGCCGCGACGCGCCAGTGTCGCGGACATGTCGGCGGTTCCGCCTGTCAAACGCACCCCGGATCCCCCGAATCGGGTATGTGTTGGACGTTGCGGTCCCACCTGCGCACGCTGCGGGTGCACACTTCCGCCCACGTCATCGGCTGCATGGTCCTAGGAAGGCTTCGTCCTTGGCTGTCTCGAGGTCTCTCCTCCTCGGCATCTCCGCGGCTGTCACCGTGGCCGCGCTCGGCGCGACGTACGCCGCGACCCAGCGCCCCGCCGAGAACAGCGCGCCTCGAGCCGAGCGGACCTACGGCGAGCTGCCGCCCGACGACTTCGGCGGCCCGGCGACCGCGCTCGCCTCCCCGTACGCCTCGACCAGGCCCTCCGCCAGCCCCGAGCCGAAGAAGCGACCCACGAGGCCTGCGGACCAGAACCCCAGCGGTGGTCCGGCCGAGCCGGAGAAGGCCCCCACCCAGGCCGGTCCACCGCCCGCGGACGGGTTCCCTGGGCCGGACAGCACCGGCGTACCCGCCGGCAAGAAGCTGCGCGTCCACCGCGGCGACCTGATCATCAGGTCCGCGGGCAAGGTGGTCGACGGCCTGGAGGTGCATGGCAGGATCAACGTCGAGGCGCCGAACGTGACCATCCGCAGCACCCGGGTGATCGTGCCGACCGGCTCCGAGGTCGCCGGGATCTCGAACAACAACGACAGTGGCGCGGGGATGGTGGTCCGCAACGTCGAGGTGCTGGCCGCGAGCGCCGCGCCGGGTGTCAACGGCGTGGTCGGCCGCGACTTCACGCTGGAAGCCTCCGAGATCCATCACGTCACCGACCAGGTCCACATCACCGGCGCCAACGTGACCGTGCGCGACAACTGGTTTCACGACAACTACCACTTCGAGAACGACCCCCACCAGGGCGGCGGTGCCTCCCACGACGACTCGATCCAGATCATCGGCGGGGGCAACATCACGATCGCGGGCAATCGCTTCACCGGCGCCTACAACGCCGGCGTGCAGATCACCCAGAGCATCAGCGACGTCAACGGGGTCACGATCCGCGACAATCTCCTCGGCGGCGGCGGCTGCACCGTCAACATCGCCGAGAAGGGCCGCGGCCCGGTCGGCGGCATCGACATCCGCAGCAACCGGTTCCTCAGCGACCAGCGCATCGACGGCTGCGCGATCATCCACCCGTCCTCCACCAAGGTCGCCCACTCCGGCAACGTCTGGCACGACTCCGGTCGAGCGGTCGCGCTCAGCCGCGGTTGATCTTCTGACGCAGCGCGCCCCGCACGGTCACCACCAGCGACCTCACGTCGCGGCGGACCGGAGGAACGACCAGAAGAAGCGCGTACGCAGCGGCCCCGGCAGCCGCACAGGCCGGCACCGTCACCGCCGGGTGCTGGCCGTGGAGGACCTGGGCGGTGGCGTACGCACTGACCGCGACCGCCGCCGCGACCAGCAGGATGCGGGCCGCACCGAGGTAGAGGGGACCGACCCGGAGCTGGGTGCGACGGGAGATCCACCACAGGGACAACGGCCACTCCAGGAGGTGGGCGGCCGCGAAGCCGGCAGCGACACCCGTGATCCCGTAGCGCACTCCGACGAGCACACAGACGACCTTCAGGGCTGAGGCGACCAGGGTGTAGTGGCGCAGCTCGGTGATCAGGCCGTGGGCGAGGTAGACCCAGTAGCCGACGTAGGCCAACGTCTGGAAGAGGCCGGCACAGGCGAGCAGCGCGAAGACGCCGGCGACGTCCCAGCCCGGGCCGAGGAAGAGCGCGCAGACCGGTGCCGCGGCGCCCGCGACCAGCCCGAGCCCGGCCCCCAGGCTGTAGCCGAGCGCGACCTGGCCGCGCTCCACGAACCGCTGGGTCAGTGCCGGGTTGTCGCGGATCCGGCTCAGCACCGGCAGCGCCACCGTCGTGGTCGGATTGCGCAGCTGGCCCAGCGGGGTCATCAACAGCTGCCACGCGCGGTTGTAGGTGCCGAGCGAGTGGGCGCCCAGGCGGGTGCCGATGAGCACGGAGTCGATGTTGTTGGCGGCATAGTTGATCAGCTGCGTACCCGCCAACGACCAGCCGAAACGCAAGAACCCGGACATCTCCACGCCGCGGCGTGGTCGGCCCGGGAGCCAGCCGGCGAATGCCCCGGCGAGGGCGAGGGCGACCGCGCCCTGGACGAGCTGCTGGACGACCAGGGCCCAGTAGCCGGCGCCGTTGGCCGCCGCGTACGCCGCGATCCCGAGCGCCACCAGCGGCGCCGCCACCTCGGCTGCCGCGAGCCGGGTGAAGAGCAGCCGGCGGGTGAGGTCGGCGCGATATTGCGCGGCCATGCCGTTGAGTACGAACATCCCTGCCATCGCGGCGGTCAGGGCCGTCAGGGCGGGCTCGTCGTAGAGGGCTGCGACGAGCGGAGCGGCCGCGATGGCGACGAGCGCGAGGCCGAGGCCGAGCGCGGTGTTCAGCCACCATAGGTTCGACTGCTGGGCCCGGGTGAGCACCTTCGCCTGGACCGCGGCGGTCGAGAGCCCGAGGTCACGGAAGATCTCGGCGACCGCGACGACCGCGAGCACCATCGCGACCAGGCCATAGTCGCGCGGCGTGAGCAGCCGGGACAGCACCACGACCGAGGCGACCTGGACCAGGATGCGTACGCCCTGGCCGCCGAGCACGATCATCCCGCCACGGGCCGCGCTCCTGCCGAGACCGCTGTGTGTCGTGTCCTTCTCCACACTCACCCGAGGACCTCGGCGGCGATCTCCCGGCGGTAGCGCTCGGCCCCGAAGCGCTCCTCGGCGTCCTTGCGGCCGGCGGTGGCCAGCGATGCGGCCAGGGCAGGGTCGGCGGCGAGGCGGGCGACCGCCTCGGCCAGCGCTTCCGCGTCCCCGGGCTCGGCGAGCAGACCGGTCTCCCCGTCGCGCACGATCTCGGCGAGCCCCTGCACGCGGCTGGCGACCAGCGGCCGCTCGGCCAGCAGGGCCTCGACGGCGACGTTGCCGAACGGCTCCACGCGGGATGGCACCAGCACCACGTCGGCCTCTTCGAGCTCGCGCGCGGGCTCGGCGACATACCCCAGGAAGTCGACGCTCCCCTCCAGATCCTCCTGGCCGGCCCGGTCGCGGAGCTCCTGCTCGAACCACTCATAGCCTGCGAAGATCGACCCGCAGACCCGCAACCGCGCGTCGATCCCGCGCCGGCGCAGCTCGGCGAGGGCCTCGAGCGCCACGTCGGTCCCCTTCCGCGGGGAGAGGCGCCCGACCAGCACCAGCCGCAGCGCCCCCTGCGGGGCTCGGTCGCGTGCCGGAACCAGGGCGGACGGCGCCGGGATCCCGTTGTAGACCACCGTCGTACGCCGCGCCAGCACCTTCATCGTGCGCGCGAGCACCTCTCGCGACGCCAGCGAGTTGGCCACCACGCGGGTGGCCAGCAGGAGCGGAGCGGCCAGGGCCAGGCGTACGGGCCTCGGCTGGTCGTCCTCCGCCTCGTGCACATGGCACACCACCGGCGTCCGGGCAGCCCGGCCGACGAGGATCCACCACGGGATCGTCACGGTGTTGACCAGCAGCCGCGCCGGGCGCACCCGCCGCCACAACCGTGCCGCGCGCGGCCAGAAGACCATCAGGGCCGCGGCGAGCCGGACCAGTCCGGTCGGGCTGAGGAAGGCCTTGCGCAGCACCGGGAACGGCATCACCTCGACCTCGGCGCCCGCGGACTCCAGCAGCGGCACCAACGGCCCGGTCGCGGGCACGACGACGGTCACCTGCTGCTCCGCCTGGCAGAGCCCACGCACCGTCTCGACCAGCTGGAGGTCAGATCCGTAGACGTCCGGAGACGGGTGAGCGACCAACAAACGCATGATGGGCAAAGGTATGTCACTCGGGCCGGCCGGGCCGAAAGTCCTGGCGATGTCCTACCTAGATCTGGGGATCGGGCAATCTCGCCGACCTGCGACAATCAACGCTGACCTAAGGTCTCGAAGTCCCTCCCCCACGTATGAGCGAAGCAGGATCCAGCATGGCCGCGACCGGCGCCGAACGCGCCCCAGGCGGGTTCCGTACGCATCTGGCGGCGCTCGCCAGGGCCCAGAAGCCCTCGCTGAACACCGCGGCCTACGCGCGGCTCGTCAACCGACCCGCCGGCCGGGTCGCCGCGGCGGCCGCGCACACGATCGGGGCCACCCCGAACCAGGTCACGGCGCTGAGCGCGACCCTCTCGGCCGCCGGGCTCGCCGTGCTCGCGCTGGTCGATCCGCGCTGGTGGACGGGAGTCGTGGTCGCGGTGCTGCTGGCCGCGGGCTACGCCCTCGACGCCGCCGACGGGCAGCTCGCCCGACTGCGCGGCGAGGGGTCACGCTCGGGTGAGTGGCTGGACCACACCATCGACTGCTTCAAGACCGCGATCCTACATCTGGCGGTGCTCGTGTCCTGGTATCGCTTCGGTCCGGCCACCGACGGCTGGCTGCTGGTGCCGCTCGGCTTCGAGGTCGTCGCCGTGGTGACGTACTTCGGACTGATCCTGATGCCGACGCTGCGGCCGGCACCCCCGGAGGTCATCTCGACAGGCTCAACCACCGGGGCCCAGGAACACCCGCTGCGCAAGTGGGCGCTGCTGCCGATGGACTACGGCGCCCAGTGCTGGATGTTCGTGCTGCTCGGATTCGGGGTGGTCTTCCAGGCGGTGTACGTCCTGGTCTTCGCCTGCAACGCCGCCGCGCTGGCCATCGCACTGCGCAAGTGGTGGCGTGAGCTGCGCGCGCTCGACGCCTCGCCGCCGGTCTCGTCATGAGCGGCCCCGCGACCAACGACCCCCTGACCAGCGATCTCGCGATGAGCGACCTCGCCAGGCTTGCCGTGGTCGTGGTCAGCTACGGCGACCCGGCATTGCTGGAGCGGCACACGACCCAGGTCGCCGAGGCGCTTCAGCCGGCCCGGGTCGTCGTGGTCGACAACCACTCCAGCGATGCCAACCGCGACGCGGTCCGTGCTCTGTGCGAGCGCGAGGGCTGGACCGGGGTGTTCCCGGGCACCAACACCGGTTTCGGCGCGGGCTGCAACCTGGGCGCCGCGGCCGCCCTCGACGCCGGCGCCGAGGTGCTGCTCTTCCTCAACCCTGATGCCACGGTCGACGCCGATTCGGCGCTACGTCTCATGGCAGCCGTCGACGCCGAGCCGCTCCTGCTCGCGGGCCCGACGGTGCTCGGCCCCGGCGGCGAGGTCGCGTCCGCGGGGATCGACCTCGATCTGAGCACCGGCACGATGCGTCCGTGGCGGCGCCGTGCCCAACGCACCACGGCTCAGCATCCGGAGGAGGACACGCTGCCATGGGTGACCGGGGCCTGCTTCGCGGTCACCCGTGAGCTGTGGGCACGGCTGGCCGGCTTCGACGAGCGCTACTTCCTCTACTGGGAGGACGTCGACCTGTGCGCGCGGACCCGAGCGTTCGGCGGACGGGTCGCGGTCGTCGACGGCGCCACGGCGGTCCACTCCGGCGGCGGCACCCAGCGGCCGGAGGGTTCCCGCGCCAAGTCGCCGGCCTACTACTACTTCAACATCCGCAACCGTGCCCTCTTCGCCCGGACCTGGCTCAGCGAGGAGCGCGAGCTGGCCTGGCGTCGCGGGGCGGTCGGGGCTGCGTACGAGATCTTGATGAGGGGTGGCCGCCGTCAGCTCCTGCACCCGGTGCGGCCAATCTCCGCCGTCGTCCGTGGCCTGCGCGACGGCCGCCGGGACCGGCCGGTCCGGGTCCTGGAGTCGGTCCGGGAGCTGCGCGCGACGACCAACCCCTACATCGTCCAGCTCGTCGAGACGCTGAGGCGGAGGGACGACACCGAGGTCGCGCTGTTCGGCTTCGCGCGGGCCGTCGTGGGTCGCTACGACGTCTTCCACGTGCACTGGCCCGAGCTGCTGCTGACGTCGGCACGTACGCCCCTGCGCCGGCTCGCCCGCCGCCTGCTCACCACCGCGTTCGTCGCGCGGCTCCGGCTGACCCGGACCCCGGTCGTACGCACCTGGCACAACCTCGTCCGACCCGACGGCCTGACCCGCTGGGACCATCGGCTCCTCGACGCGCTCGAGCGTCGGACCAGGCACGTCATCCGGCTCACCGACCAGACCGCTCCCCCGCTCGACGTGCCAACCTCGACGATCGTCCACGGGCACTATCGGGACTGGTTCGCCTCGGAGGTCTCGACAAGCTCGACCACAGGTTCGACCACTGGATCGACCACCGGATCGACCACCCGGCAGCCGAGGCGGGTGCTCTACTTCGGTCTGATCAAGCCCTACAAGGGCGTCGAGCAGCTCCTGGAGGCGGTCGCCGACAGCCCGGGGGCAGACCTGGACGTACGCCTCGTCGGCTCACCCTCCGACGCCGCCCTCGCCGATCGGGTCCGCGCCGCGGTGGCGGCCGACGCCCGGGTGAGCGCCGAGCTGAGCTATGCCGATGACGCCACTCTGGCCGCCGAGGTCGGTGCCGCCGAGCTCGTGGTGCTGCCCTACAAGGCGATGCACAACTCCGGCGCGCTGCTGCTGGCGCTCTCCCTCGACACCCCGGTCCTGGCCCCCGACAACGAGGTCAACCGTCGTCTCGCCGACGAGGTCGGCGCGGGGTGGCTGCACCTCTTCGACGGCACGCTCACCATCGAGGACCTGGAGCGAGCGTTGAAGGCGGTCGCCACGAACCCGCCTGCCGCGCGGCCCGACCTCTCGGCGCGGGAGTGGCCTGAGTCGGCGGCGCTCCACGCCGCGGCGTTCCGGGCGTCGTTGTATCCGTAGGTCATCTCGCCGCTCGTTTGCCGCAGCTGACTCAGTCGGGCACAGGGCTCGGGTCCATCGCGGCCGTGCGCCCAGCGTCACGAGTTCCCCACTGCTCCGAAGAGATCCCCATCGACGCGGATGTTCCCCACGCTCCGGAGCGTGGGGAACCTTCACCGCAGTGGGGAAGTGTCCCTGCCAGCAGGGAAGCGACGAGTGGGGAGTCGACTGAGCCGGCCGGAACGCTCGTTGGCAATGGGACGGACGGGTTCAGCGAGAGCTGAGACCGGTCAGTGGTGGGGTCGTCAGGCAGTCAGCCGGGTCGACGGCCCACCCAACCTCGAAGAACCATTCCACGACAGATGCCGAATCTCTTTACTAACCTGATCAGGTGCCCCCAGCCCCAGACCCCGAACGCCCACCGGTCTGGATCTCCATAGCCTCGTTCGTGAGCAGCTTCGACCGGTTCGTCGTGAGCCCGATCCTGGTCCTCGTCGCAGCGACGTTCGAGGTCTCGGTCGGGCAGGCGGTGGCGATCGCGAGCGGCTACTACCTGGCCTACGGACTCTGTCAGCCGTTGTGGGGCGCCCTCTCGGACAGGTTCGGTCGGGTGCGGCTGATGCAAGGGGCGCTCGTCGGGGCGGGCATCGCCGGGCTGGTCTCGGCGGCGGCGCCGAACCTGATCACGCTGGTGGTGGTGCGAGTCGTCGCGGGAGCGTTCTTCGGGGCGATCGTGCCGACGTCGTTGACGTACGTCGGGGACACCGTCTCCGCGACCCACCGGCAGCGCGCGCTCTCGGATCTGATGGCGGCGATGGCGGTCGGGACGGCGCTGGCCGCAGCGGCGGCGGGGATCACCGGTCAGCTGGCCGGGTGGCGAGTGGTGTTCGCGGTGCCGGCGGTCGTGGCGCTGGTCAGCGCCTGGGGTCTGCGCGCTCTCGCCGAGCCGCCGCGGAGCGCGACCGGTGGTGTCGCGGCCTCGTTCCGGGCCGCGCTCAGCAACCGCTGGGTCATCGTGGTCGGCGTGCTCGTCTTCGTCGAGGGCGGCCTGGTGCTCGGCGTCCTCACGCTCCTCGCCCCAGCCTTGCAGGCCCAGGGTGTCGACGCGGCGCGAGCGGGGCTCGCGGCGGCTGCGTACGGCATCGCGGTGCTGCTCTCCTCACAGGTCCTCAAGGCCCTGACCCGACGGGTCCCGCGCTGGGCACTGATGGCGATCGGAGGCGTGGCCCTGACCCTCGGGTACGCCATCGCGACGATGAGCGTCTCGGTGCCGACCATCATCGGGATCGTGGTGACGCTCGGGATCACCTGGGCGTTCCTGCACACCTCGCTCCAGACCTGGGCCACCTCGATCGTCCCCGAGGCGCGCGGCACCGTCGTCGCCTGCTTCGCCGCCTCCCTGTTCATCGGCAGCTCCGTCGCGGCCGTCGTCGCCGGTCCCGCTGCCGACCACGACCAGTGGCACATCCTCTTCACGGTCTGCGCCATCACCGCCGCCGTCCTGACGGTGGCCTGCGTGATCGCCTACCGCGCCTACGCCGCCCGCGAGCCCGAGCCTGCGGCCGCCGGCATCGCCACCGACGTCTAGAGCGGCGTCACCGCTCGACAGGCTCGACCACCGATGGCAGATGGGCGCGGACGAGCTCCTCGTACTGGTCGGTGATCTGGCCCCAGGTGAACTCGGCGGAGTGCCGGGCGCGGGCGGCACGAGACAGGGCGTCGGCCAGGTCCGGGGAGGAGAAGAGCTGCTCGAGCGCGGTGACCACACCGGCCTCGTCGGAGAAGTAGAGGGCGGCGGCGGCGGCGACCCAGCGGTTGTAGCGGTTGTCGTGGGCGATCACGGGGTTGCCGCAGCCCAGCGCCTCGACCAGCGACGGGTTGGTGCCACCGACCTGATGACCGTGGACGTACGCCACCGAGTGGAAGCGCAGGGCCGAGACGATGTCGGTCTCATAGATCGCGCCGAGGAAGACGACCTCGTCGCTCGCCGCGTCGAGGACGGCGCGCTGGTAGGGATCCTCGCGGTCATAGGAACCCAGGACGACCAGCTGACGGCCCCAGCGGCGGCTGGAGAACGCGCGGACGACCTCGAGGATGCTGTTCTCCGGGACCGGCCGCGCGACCAGGGTGAGGTAGGACCCCGGCTCCAGGCCGTGCTCGAGCACAGCTCGTTCGGGGGCGTCGATGATGGTGGGAGCGCCGTAGGCGATCGTGGTGATCTTCTCGGCCCGCACCCGCGTCTCCAGGTGGCGTGCGATCTCGGGGTGATCGGCGATGAGGTGGTCGCCCAGCCAGCAGGCGGCCCGCTCCTGGGTCCACAGGAACGCCTTCTCGGGGCCGGACCAGCGGGCCCGTTTCCACTCGATGCCGTCCATGTTGACGATGTTGGGGACGCCCCGTGAGCGCAGCACCGAGTTGAGCACACCGGTGTTGTAGCCGAAGGTCACGCACACGCTGCCGTCGAGAACCGCCTCGCGGGCGGCATGGCGTACGGCCCCGAGGTCGAACTCGATCGTCCCGCGCGGGCCGTCGTGCCGGGCGGGCACGTGGACCCGGTCGATGCCCTTCCACGAGTCGGTGCGCAGCTCCGCGCCGGGCTCGTCGTCCTGGCAGTAGACGACGACCCGCCAGCCGCGGTCGACCAGGTCGAGCCCGATGTTCTCCACAGCGGTCTCGAAACCGCCGTGCGCCGCGGGCACACCGCGGGTCCCGAGCATTCGCACCGTTGGTGCCACGTACGCTCCCAAGCTGATCTAGGAGCCGATGACCCCTGCGTGCAGTGCAAGGGGCTATCCAACGGGACGAAACGGGCTGCGTACCCCAATTTGGGGGTCCGTTCCCCCAAATGGGCGAACGCCGGGTGCCTCAGGCGGGTCCTCGGGTCAGCACGAACTGACGCAGGGCGTCGGGATCGTCCAGGTCGACATACTCGAACCCGTCGACCATGGCCGGGGCCTCACCGACCGCGCACATGGCGTCGTAGACCTGCACGTACGCCGCCGACTGCGGGCTCCAGTCCAGCACCTTCGCCGCGCGCTCCCGCGCCCGCAGCGCGAGCTCGACCCGCAGCTCGGGGTCGTCCAGCAGAGACTCGACGGCGTCGGTGAACGCGGCCACGTCCCCCGAAGGGACGAAGAGTGCGGCGTCCTCGGCCGAGACCCGCGTCTCGACCAGGTCGAAGGAGACCGACGGCAGGGCGTACGCCATGTACTCCATCGTCTTGTTCATCGTCGAGAAGTCGTTGAGCGGTGTCTTCAGGTCGGGACACAGGCCGATCGTGGCGGCGCTGAGGTGGCGTCCGATCAGCTCCGAGCCGGCCCGCCCGGTGAAGGTCACCAGGTCGTCGAGCCCCAGCTCGGTGCAGCGGCGCTCGAGGTCCTCGAGGCAGTCGCCGAAGCCCATCAGCACGGCGTCGACGTCACGCCGCCCGCGGCCGTGGACGAGCTCCTCCATGACCTCGAGCACCGTGTCGACGCCGTCCTGCGGCCCCATGATGCCGAGGTAGACCAAGGTGTGCCGGCTCGCGCTGACGCCGGGCTCCGGGACCTGCGGTCGCATCGGGCGCATCACGGAGGTGTCCGGTCCGCTGCGGACCACGGTCACGTGCGCAGGGTCGATGCCGCCTCGGGTGATCGCGATCCTCCGATAGGACTCGTTGGTCGAGATGACCCGGTCGGCGGTGGCGTACGTCTGCTTCTCGAGCCAGCGCAGCACGGCCAGCTGCGCGCGGCCGGAGAGGGACGTCGGCGTGCCGAACCGGGAGAGGAAGAGCTCGGGGTTGAGGTCGTGCTGGTCGAAGACGAACCGGACCCCACGGCGCTTCCAGATGCGGGCCAGGAGCCAGTAGGTGTCGGGCGGGTTGCAGGCCTGCATGATGCTGAACGGACGGTCCCGCCAGACCTTGTTCGCCAACAACGCCGTCCGGATCCAGCAGTAGACGAACTCGAGCAGGTAGCCGAGCACCCCGCGGGCCTGGGGAGCGGGCAGATACTTGTAGATGCGTACGCCGCTGATCTGCTGCCGCCCCGGGTCGCCGGGACCCTTCGGGCAGATCACGCTGACCTCGTAGCCGCGAGCGACCAGCGCCTGGCACTCCAGCCAGACACGTCGGTCCAGCGGCACCGGGAGGTTCTGCACGATGATCAGCACATGCGTCCTCGCGACGCCTTCGTTGACCCCATGAGCAGCCTTGATCATGAGAGCAGCGTTGAGGAGTCTCAGGGCCGGTCAGCGGGGCGAATGGGCCATATCCCCGAATCCGGGGATCGTGGGCATCGGTAGCGGCTCCGACGCCGTCCGCCGCTCATACGTTCTCATCATGCCTCCCGTCGCCGACGGGAACCGCGCATGGAGGGGTAGCGCAGATGAAGCTGGACAGCCAGAGAATCACGTGGCGAGAGATCGATGGCGAGCTGGTGATCCTGGACCTGGCTGCCTCCACCTACCTGACGACGAACGAGACCGGCACGGCGCTGCTCAAGGAGCTGGTCGAGGAGCGGAGCACCGAGGAGCTGGTCGAGGTGCTGATGAGCGCCTTCGACGTCACCTCGGAGACAGCCGTTGCCGACGTACGAGCGTTCGTCGAGGATCTCGACCGGAACGGCCTGCTGGCGCAGGCCTCTCAGCTCGAGAGGAGGTGACAAGATGCAGAAGGCCTACGTCTCGCCCACTCTCACCAAGGTGGGCACCGTGAAGGACCTGACTCTCGGTGAGGGACTGCAGGGATCCGACGACACGTTCGTGTTCAACTGGGGCCCGTTCCACATCGTGATTCCGTACGGGAACGGATCATGACCGTCCGTAGGGACCCGGGTGCGGCCATCACCGGCCGCACCCGGGTCCCTACGCAGTCGACCTACCTGCGCTGCACTCCGCTGGAGGCCGCGGCCGGCTGGGCCCACGGCCGCGAGCCACGGCCGCCGCTGCCGCACGACGTGCCGGCACCGCGAGCCGCCCTCGACGACGTCATCCGCCCGAGTCTGCTCGAGGGCCCCTGCTACGTGACCTTCTCGGGCGGGCGCGACTCCTCCGCGATCCTGGCCGCGGCCACCGACCTCGCCCGGCGCGAGGGGCTGGCCCTGCCGGTCCCGGTCACCCGGGTCTACCCGAACCTCCCCGACACCGACGAGTCGCAGTGGCAGCGCATGGTGATCGACCATCTCGGGTTGCCGGAGTGGGTCCGCTTCGAGTTCCGTGACGGCGAGTCGGACCTGCTCGGCGACGCGGCCCTCGCCGGCCTGCGCCGGCGAGGCCCGATCTGGCCACCGGCTCTGCACGCCCACGACGCGGTGTTCGGCCGCCTCGGGCAGGGTGCCCTGCTGACCGGCGAGGGCGGCGACGCGGTGCTCGGCGCGCGTCGCATCGCCGCGATCACCCTGATCCGGCGCACCCGCCGAGCGCCCCGACAGCTGCTGCTCCCGGCGCTGCGCTCGGTGCTCCCCCGGCCGCTGCTGAGACATGCGATGACCCGGATGGCCCGCTCCTCCGACCAGGCACGGTGGCTGCGTCCCGAGGCGATGGCCGAGCACGTACGCCGCGTGGCCGAGGATGCCGCCGCCGAGCCGTTGCGCTACTCGTCCTCGGTATGGGCGATCCCGGGTTGGCGCTCGTTCGCCACCATCCGGCACAACCACGCCACCGCCGCCGCCGAGCACGGGTTGCGGGCCGTCGACCCGCTCCTCGAGGACCTTTTCGTCGCCTCCCTCGCCCGTGCCGGCAACATCCTCGGCTTCGGTGACCGCACGCTGACGATGTGGTCGCTCTTCTCCGACCTGCTGCCGCCCGCGGTGTTGTCCCGGTCGACGAAGGCCGCCTTCAACCATGCCCACACCGGCGAGCGGACCCGCGACTTCGCGCGCGCCTGGGACGGTCACGGCATCGACGAGACGTTGGTCGACCCCGAGCGGCTGCGCCAGGTCTGGCTCTCCGAGGAGCCCACGATGGCGACCGGAACGCTGCTGCACCAGGCGTGGCTCGCCTCGCACCCTGGACCTCCTGTTCCGGGAGCGGTCCGATGATCCGCCCGGCCGGGTGGCGACCGGCCGAGCTGCCGTGGCTGGTCGCCGCGCTCCTGCTCGCGCTGGTCGTCGAGGCCGGCCTCCGGCTGCTGAGCCTGCCTCGCCTGGCGGCGCTGCTCGGCGTACCTCTTGACCTGGAGTCCGCCCCGGCGGCGCCGGCGAGGAACCTCCTTCCGGCCCGCCTCCAGGTGCGCCTGCACGCCGTGCGGCGGGTCCTGCGCCACTGGCCGTTCGGCGACACCTGCCTGCGGCATGCTCTGGTGGCTGGTTCGCTGATGCGACGCCTCGATCCGGTGCTACAGGTCGGCGTCGCCCGCAGCGCGGACGAGGTGCGGGCCCATGCCTGGCTGCTCGTGAACGGGGCGATCATCGACCCGTGGTTCGCGGTCGCCTCCTACCTGCCGCTCGCGGCACCAGGACAGGAGACAAGACGATGAGCGAGCTCGTGCGCCTCTACGGGATGAACATCCGCACCGAGATCCCGACCCATCAGCACCGGCCCGTCCCGCCAGGGGCGCGACCGGACCTGGAGATCAACCTCGGACCACCGGTGCCCGCGACCGACGCCGCACCACCGGGCAAGGTCCTGCTCGACCTCCGAGGCAACCAGCAGTACTACACCGGCACCCAGCACGAGGACGGCTTCTCGCTGCGGTTCCACGGCACCTGTGACATCGAGATCGACAGTGGCCTCGGCCGTGCGGTCGTGCATCCCGTGACCGGCGGCGAGAGCGGGATGCTGTCGGTGCTGGCCGGCGGCACGTTGCTGGCCTTCGTGCTCGGGCTCCGTCGCGCGCCGGTCCTGCACGCCAGCGCCGTGCACGTGGGCGATGAGGTCCTCGCCTTCGCCGGAGCCTCCGGCATGGGGAAGTCGACCATGGCCACCTTGCAGTGTGCCGACGGCGCCGCGCTGGTGACCGACGACCTCCTCCGGCTCGACCTGACGACGCGGCGGCCGCTGTGCTCGCTGGGGGCGACCGAGCTGCGGCTGCGCAGGCCCGCCGCCCAGCTCGCCGACGTTCAGGTCGGTGCGGGAAGGCAGCGGGCAACCGCCGACGACCGCAACGCGTTCGCCCCGCGGACGGCGACCACGGAGTCGCTGCCGCTGGCCACGATCGTGGTGCCGGTGATCGACCGCGACCCGGCCCGGACGGCCGTACGGATCGAGTCGCTCGCACCGCTGGACGCGCTGCTGCTGCTCACCCGGTTTCCCCGGCTCCTGGGCTGGCGGTCCCCAGCGATCCTCCGCGACCAGCTGGATCAGATCGGCGATCTGGTCGAACGGGTCCCGGTCCATGTCGCCGTCGTCCCGGCCGGGCCTCCCTTCCCCTCCGGCCTGGCGGGCGCCGTACGTGACGGGGTGGGCCTCGCGGCCTCGGCCTCGACCGCCGCGAGATAGGTCGCCAGCAGCTCGTCACCGAAGGGTGCCCTGGTGCCGTGCCGGGTGACGGCCGACCGGACCATCCGCAGGCGCAGGTTGCGCGCCGCACGGCCGGTCGCACCGCCGAGGCTGGACGTGGCGCCGCGGCCGACCCCTTGAGCCAGGTAGCCGGCCGGCGTCGAGACCTCGACAGGCCCCGGCACGGGCCACCAGGCGTCGACCATCCGTTGCAGCGCCTTGAACCCGGTCCCCAGACCGAGGTCATGGGCCAGGCGATCCGGCAGCGGGGTCCCCAGCACCGCATGAGCGCGGGCGAGGACCACGAGAAGGTGCCCGGCGGTCCCGGAGGCACGGGCCCGGGCGACCACCACGTCCCAGTCCTCGACCCGGTTCGCGGCTCGGTCGGCGTCGACGAGATACCCGAGCTTCACCGCACCCGTCCCGGCACCGTGATAGCAGACGTGCACCAGCGTGTCGGCGGCATCCATCGTCCAGGCGGGCACACCGCCGAGATCGAGGGCCGTACGTCGGGCGACGACCTCCTCGGTGGACACCGGGAACCGCGTCCGCAGCGCGCGGGTGAGCATCGGCGACCAGTGCAGGTCGAGCGACTCCCATCCGGGGCGCATCAGGTCCACCTCACCCGGCACCACGTCGAGACGGAACCAGTCGACCTTCCGGACCGCCGACCACCCGGCACCGGCGAGCCGCTCGACCGCGTTCCTCAGCTGGTCCGGGGGCACGAGCAGGTCGATGTCGCCGTACGACCTCAGTCCGGGCACCGGGTGGGCGACCTCGGAGAGCGCTGGCCCCTTGTAGACCAGCCACGGCACATCATCCAGAGCCCGGGCCACCACACCGATCGCGGTCGACGCACGCAGGTGGCGCATCATCGCCAGATGCCGGTCGAGCAGCAGCCCGGCGGCGTACCCCGGATGACCGGCGGCGAGGCGGGCGTGGGCCAGCGGCGCGATCCGGTGGAACCGGGCAGCGGCGGCCAGGTCCTCGGGTGACACGACGTCCTCGGACAGGTCGACCGGCGCGCCGGTGCACAGAGCCACCAGCGCTGCCTCGAGCATCCGCTCGTGCCGCGTACGTCGTCCTCCCACGCTCACCCTCCCGCATCGTCCACGGGCGTGCCGCCCTCGCGGCATACCGTCCTCGGGGTATATGGCACCGCGGCAGAGCATGCGAGGCCGCCGGATCCGGAGACTTGTCCCCTATATGGCGGACCGATCCGGCGGACCGCGACGCTGGAAGAAGGCCGAGAACCCACGTGACCGCAACCACCGATCCGCTCACCTTGTGGGCAGAGGCGAGATCCGAGCAGAGGTCGCTGCGGCAGCTCGGCAGGCTGGTGCGCTCGAGCACTGCCCTGGTGCGCTCGGCCGCGCCGAGGCTGTACGTCACCCAGCTGGTCCTCCAGGTCGCCGCCGCCGGCGCGCTGGCCGGACAGGTGTTCGCGGTCAGATCGCTCCTGACCGGCATGCTCGCCGAGGACACCTCCATGAGCAGGGTCGCCGCACCTGTGGCCGCGCTGGTCACCGCCACCGCCGTGGTCGCCGTCTCCGGGTCCGTCCAGGGCCAGCTCCGGCGCCTGGTGGGCGAGGCGGTGAGCCGCTCGATGTGGCAGCGGGTGCTCGGGGTCGCGTCTCGCGTCGACCTGCGCACCTTCGAGTCGCCGGCCTTCCAGGACCGCCTGATGCGCGTGCAGGCCAGCGCGCTCTCTCGCCCCTACCAGGTCACCCAGGGGCTGCTCGCCGCCATGGGTGCACTGGCCGCCTGCGTCGTCCTCGGCATCACCCTGATCACGATCTCGCCCTGGCTGCTGCCTCTGGTCGCGGCCGCGGGGATCCCGATGACGCTGGTCAGCCGGAGCGAGTCGCGGCGGGAGTTCGCCTTCGCCGTACGCAGCACCCCGCTGGTACGCCTGCGCGGCTACTTCGCGCTGCTCCTCTCCGGTCGTGACGAGGCCAAGGAGGTGCGTGCGTTCAACCTGGGCCCGTGGCTGCGCGGACGCTTCGACGGGCTGTACGAGGACTACCTGGTCCACCTCCGCCGCCACGCGCTCCGGCTCGGGCTGCTCGGACTGCTCGGGCAGACCACCTCGGCGCTCGCGCTCGGCTCCGCCCTGATCGCGATCGTCTGGATGGTCGACGGTGGGATGCTCACGGTCGCGGCGGCGGGGGCCGGGATCGTCGCGGTGAGGTTCCTCTCCACCCAGGTGCAGGGCCTGTTCGGCGGGCTGCGCTCGATCTTCGAGTCGGGCCTCTTCCTCGACGACCTCGACATCTTTCTGCGCCACGCCCAGACCCCGGCGGGCGAGGAGGACGGCAGCACCGCGCCCGTCACCTTCTCCCGGATCGAGACCTCGGGTCTGACCTTCAGCTACCCCGGAACCACCACCCCGGCCCTGGCGGGTGTGGACATCACTCTCCGGGCCGGTGAGGTCGTCGCCCTGGTCGGCGAGAACGGCTCGGGCAAGACCACCCTCGCCAAGCTGCTCGCGGGCCTCTACCGCCCCGACGAGGGCCGGATCAGCTGGGACGGCCAGGACATTGCCGACCTCAGCGCGAGCAGCCTGCGGGATCGGGTCACCGTGCTCTTCCAGGACTTCGTCAGGTACGCCCTGAGCGCGAGCGACAACATCCGCGTCGGGCGCATCACCGAACCCCTCGATCCCGCCCGCACAGCCGCCGCGGCGGAGGCCTCCGGCGCGCTCGGCTTCCTGGAGCGGCTGCCGGACCGGATGGAGACACCGCTCTCCCCCATCTTCGAGGGCGGTGTCGACCTCTCCGGCGGCCAGTGGCAGCGGGTGGCGCTCGCCCGCGCCCTCTACCGTGACGCTCCTCTGGTCATCCTCGACGAACCCAGCGCCGCCCTCGACCCGCGAGCCGAGCACGAGCTCTTCGCGGCGCTGCGGTCCTCGCTTCAGGGACGTACGGCGCTGTTCATCTCGCACCGCTTCTCGACCGTGCGGGGCGCCGACCGCATCTACGTCCTCGACGCCGGCCGGGTCGTCGAGGAAGGTGACCACGACGCGTTGATCGCGCGCGGCGGGCGCTACGCGGAGCTCTTCCACCTGCAGTCCGAGGCGTACGTCACCGGCCAGGCACCCCGATGACCCGAGCGAGGGCGAGCGTGGTGATCCCGGCCCATGACGAGGCGGCCGGGATCGGACGGCTGCTGCATCGCCTGCTCGACACCGCCGAGCCCGGAGAGCTCGAGGTCGTCGTGGCCGCGAACGCCTCGACCGACGCGACCGTGTCGGTCACCTCGGGCTTCGCCGGAGTCACGGTCCTCGACCTGCCGGTCGCCTCCAAGGTCGCCGCGCTCAACGCCGCGGACGAGGTCGCCACCGTGTTCCCCCGCATCTACCTCGATGCCGACATCGATCTCACCCTGGACAGCCTCCGCCTGGTCGTCGACGAGCTCTCCGGGGGAACCCCGGCGGCGGCCCCGGCGATCGTCGTGGACACCCGCGGCTGCGGCCCCGGCGTACGTGCCTACTACGCGATCTGGTCGCGACTCGGCTACGCCCGACATCACCTGCTCGGAGCAGGCGTCTACGGTCTGTCCGAGGCCGGCCGGGCTCGCTTCGGGCGATTCCCGGACGTGCTCAACGACGACCAGTTCGTCTATGACCACTTCCGACACGACGAACGGGTCAACCCGCCGGGCTCGACGTTCACCGTCCGCGCCCCACGCACGCTGCGCGCCGTCTACCGTCGTGGCACCCGGATCGCGCTCGGCAACCTGCAGCTGCGCACGCTCGGGCGGCCGGTCACCGCCCCCGGGCCGACCTGGAGGGGTGTCCTGCTCGCCGAGCCGTGGCTGGCCCCGGCCGTCGCCGCGTACGTCGCGATGAAGGTGCTCATGAGGACCGCGGCCGCGCGACGGCTGCGGTCCGGGTCATTCGGCGACTGGGGCCGCGACGACAGCAGCCGGGTCGCGCCGTGAGCGGCGCCGGTAGACGCCCCTGTCGATACGCCACAGCGCGCCGGCGAACCCGACGAAGGCGAAGAGCAGCACCGCGTAGCTCGAGAAGGCCAGCGCGTCGAAGGTGCCGAAGACGACGAACGCCGCCACGATCGGGGCGGCCAGGACGTGCCCGAGGTGTCGTGCCTCCGCGTCCACGGCCGTGCGGGCCACCCACTTGGCCATGAAAGCCGCGATCAGGAGCACAGCGAGCAGAGCCACCGTGCCGGTGATGCCGACGAGGAGGAGGCTGAGCAGATACTGGTTGTCGAGGATGATGTCCTCGATCGTGACCTGCGCCAGCCCGTGTCCGAGCCACGGATGCTCGTTGACCATCGGCCACACCAGCGCGTAGTCCATCGTCCGGCCGGTGATGCTCGGGTCGGAGTCGACGCGGATGAACAGCGACCGGTAGGTCCCCAGCAGCCCCGGCGAGACGGCGGCGACGCCCACCACGAACACCCCGCCGACGCACAGCAGGTTGAACCGTGCCCGGCCGGTCCAGGCCGGCACCATCACCAGACCCACCACGATCAGCGCCAGCATCGCGCTGCGCGAGAGCGAGGCGAGGCTGGCGAACGCGATGACCCCGGTCGCCACGACCGCCAGCTGCCGCCGCAGTCGAGTGCTGCCGTGGAGGATGAAGTGGAGCCCGAGCGGCACCAGCATCGCCATCACCACGCCGAACTCGATGTAGTGGTTCGCCGTCGAGGCGACCCTGGCGAACATCGCCGACCGCTCGGTGTCCGCGCCGATGAGCTCGTGGTTGAGGACCAGCCCCGGGGGCACCAGCATCGGGACCAGGTCGATCTGCGCCACGAACTGGAGCAGTCCGACGACGGCCATGGCCGCGCCGCCGCCCAGCAGCCACCGCAGCGCGGCGACCAGCCGGGCACGGTCCCGGATCCCGTCGATGATGAACAGGCTGATCCCGGCGAGCCCGAGCATGCGCAGCAGCGTACGGTCCGCCTCCGACTGTCCCGCCTCCGACAGCGCCCGGTGGTAGCCGATGACATAACCGAGGGCGTACGCGGCGATGAACCCGATCAGCGCCCACCGCAGCGCGTTCGGACCGGGGACGAACAGCCCGGTCGAGAGTCGTGCGAGCACGCAGAGCAGCAGCATCCCCAGGCCGAGCAGCAGCGCCGGGATCCCGGCCGCGCCCAGCGGTGGGACCACGGCACGCGCGGGCACGACCGCCATCACCACCAGCGTCACCCCGACCAGCGTCGCGGCGTCCAGCGTCGGCAGCCACCGAGCACGGGACGGCAGGCTCACCGGTCGCAGGGTCGGCCCGGTCCGGGTCCCTGGGACCGGGCCGACGCGGGCGGCGGCCTCGCTCACCGCGACAGCAGCTCGCGCTCGGGTTCCGCGGACGGATCCTCGTCGGAGCTCGCGGACGCCTCATCGGCAGGCTCCCGGTCGGTTTGCTCCTGCGCAGCGGACTCCTCCGCATCGCCGGACTCAGCCGCGTCCTCGACCACGGGGGCTGCGGGATCCTCGGCCGACCGCTTCTTGGCACGGCGCCGGGCGAGCCCCTCGACCGCCAACGCGACCGCGACCGCGAGCAGGCCACCGACCGCGATGCCGACCCCGAGCTCCCGGAGCCGGCTGCCGGTCTCCGGCGCTGCCAGCGACGGCGGCGAGACCACGACGACCCGCGAACGCGGTGCCCGCGGCTTGACGCCTGCCTCGGTCTGCAGCGCCTGCAGCCGCTCCTGCATCGCCTCGATGACCACACTGGTCGTGGCGAGTGCTTCCTCGTCCGCGCCCGCCGAGCCCTGAACCAGGAGCAGCGCGGAGCGCTCCGCCGCCGGGGTCACCGTGAACACCTCGCTCCCGCCGGCCGCGATGACCTCCTCGCGGGCCTCGGGCGAGCCCATGATCGTGGCCATGGTCTGCGCGGTCGTCTCGTCGCGGGCGTACGGGTTCAGTCCCGCGAGGTCGTCCGGGATCCTGGTCACCAGCACGGTCGACTGCGCGTGGTGGATCGTCTCGGGCGCCTCGGTGCCGAAGTAGGTCAGTCCGACCGTCGCGAGCAGGACCGGAACGAAGGCGTACCACCGCCGAAGCAGGATCATCGCCAGCTCCCAGAAGTCCATCGTGCCTCTTTCGTTCGTAGGGCCTCACCCAGATGGTGGCGTCCCGCGCATTCCTCCCCCACAACGTGCGCGGAAGCATCCTCAATAGAGGGGAATCGCACGGGAGGGGCGGCTACTCCCAGATCGTGTCCAGGTCCGGCAGCTTCGGGTCGACATGAGCGCACTTGGCCGCGACCGCCTGCTCACCGAGCGTGTTGCCGCCCTTGTACTCGACCGGACCCGACTCCGCACCGCCGGCGAGGTTGTCGGCGCACACGTCCTCGAGGACGAGCGGCAGCTCCGGGTGGCGTACGTTGCCGTACATCCGGGTGTCGCGGATGACGACCTTCGCGTCCGGGTCGATGTCGAGGGCGGTGTTGAACGTGTTGGTGCCCCCGCAGTCGTAGCCGTCGGGCACCTTGCCGGCGTCGTCGTTTCGGCAGTTGACCATCAGGCTGTTGCGAATCGTCCAGGTGCCGACGACACCGCCGTCACCGGCCTGCCAGGCGGCGTTCGTCGAGGCGAAGAGCACCGAGTTGAGCACGGTCAGGTCCCGGGGCGGTGGTGAGCCTGCGGCCCCGAAGGTCTGCAGGGTGTCGGTGTGGGCGTCGGACCCGTGCGCGCGGTAGGATCCCTCGAGCCAGAGGCCGGCGACGGTGAGGCCGACGACCTCTCCCACCTCACCACCCTCGCCGGTGCCGTACGTGCTGATGTTCATCCGGTCCTCGCCGGTGTCCGTGCGGACCTCCGGCGCGACGATCTCGTAGAACCCCGCGTCCTCGAGGACGTGGTCGTCACCGACGTCGCCACGGGCCGAGGCCTTGATGAAGGAGTTGTCGGTCATCACGATCCGGGCGAACGCGGAGCGGTCACCTCGCTCGGCGATGTTGATCTCCCGCGCCTGGAAGCCGGCGACGGTGACGTGCGGCGCGTCGAGGACGAGCGCCCGGTCGTCGACGTCGACGACCACGGACTGCCGTTGGCCCAGCGGCGGCCGGACTAGGACGTTCGTCGCCCAGTCGTCGTCGCCCTTGCTGACCACCAGGTCGCCCCCGGACCACGTCTGCGGCGCGACCTCGATGACGTCCCCGGCCTTCGCGTCCCCGAGCGCCTGGTTCAGCTCGCTCAGCTTGTCGATCTTCTTCGTCGCCGGGGTGTCGTACGCAGGTGTGTGATCGGGCCAGTTGAGCCCCGAGGGTCCAGGCGGTGCCGCCAGGGCCTCGGCCTGTGGCGGCGCACCGGGACTCGTCGTCGGCTCACGGGTCGGCTCGGTCGAAGGCTCGGTCGACGGCTCGGCCGAGGGCTCGGTCGACGCCTTCGGGTCGTTGTCGGAGCCGGCACGGGACAGCGACCACCCGAGGACGAGCCCGAGCAGCAGGATGAGGACGGCCAGAAGCAGCAGCGATCGTGTTCGCAGCACGTCATCAGCCTCCGGGTGCGCGGCCTGCACCCGGGGTACGCCGGGAGCACATACCCGATATCGGGCACGAGAACCGAGCCCGGTGCCTCAGATCGGGGATCTTGCCCGGCGACCCACGACGGACCTGGACGGGCGCTGCCAACGTAGCCGGCGTGATGGGCGTCGTCCTGGTGACCTACAACAACGAGACCCACATCGGTCCGGCCCTCGACGCGCTCCGCGCGGCGGCGACCGGTCCGATGGACGTGGTCGTGGTCGACAACGCGTCGGCCGACTCGACCGTGGCCGTCGTCCGCCGTGACCACCCCGGCGTACGTGTCCTCGCGCAGTCCGAGAACCTCGGCTTCGCCAAGGCCTGCAACCTCGCCGCGCGCACCCTGGACACCGAGCTGGTCCTGTTCCTCAATCCCGACACCGTGGTGGACGAGGACGCGCTGTGGATCGGCACCGAGGCGATGCGGGCGGACCCGTCGATCGGGATCCTCGGCGGCCGCACCCGCTACCCCGACGGCGGCCTCAACAGCACCTGCTGCTTCGGCAGCCCGACCCTGTGGTCGGCGCTGTGCGAGGCGCTCGGGCTCAACGCCCTCGCGGCCGGCACCACGCTGTTCAACCCCGAGCACCTCGGCGGCTGGGACCGGGACGACACCCGCGACGTCGATGTCGTCACCGGCTGCTTCCTGCTCATCCGCCGCGACGTCTTCGAGGAGGTGGGCGGCTTCGACGAGCGCTTCTTCCTCTACAGCGAGGACACCGACCTCTCGCTCCGTGTCCGCCGCAGCGGTCGCCGCTGCGTACATCATCACCGGGTCGGGCTGGTCCATGCCGGCGGCGGGTCGGACACCGTGCGCTCGGCGAAGCTCGTCAAGGTCCTGGCGGCGCGCGCCGTCTACTACCGCAAGCACTGGACCAGGCCGGCCATCGCCGCCGGCACCGCTCTCCTCGACGCCCGCGTGCTGACCCGGCTGCTGGCGTCCCAGCTTCGCGGCGGTCCCCATCGCAACCACTGGCAGCAAGTCTGGCGGCAACGGGCCGCCTGGCACCAACGGAGGGTCTCAACCGCATGAACCTGTCCCCACCCGCCCGACCCGCCGCCCGCCCCTGGGAGAACAGGGCACGGATGGAATACCGCACCCTGCGCCACATCGTGCGCTCGGCGAGGCAGGGCTACGGAGATTTCGTACGCCAGGGCCTGGAGTCCGCGCTCCGGATCCCGGTCCTGTCCGTGGCCGACCTGAGCCGCCGGGACCGGCACGAGTGCAACATCTGTGGCTGGTCGGGCCGCACCTTCTACCCCAACACCGGTCCCGGCTACCACGAGATGGAGGTCGCGTGCCCCGGCTGCTCCAGCCAGGACCGGCACCGCAGCCTGCTCGCGCTGATGCTCGCCGAGACCGATCTCTTCGCCGGTGGCCGCCGGGTCGTCGAGGTGGCGCCGATGCGCGGGTTCGAGCGGCTGATGCGGATGCAGGACGGCCTCGACTACGTCTCCTTCGACCTGGAGCGGCACGCCATGGAGCGCGGCGACATCACCGCCATGCACTACGAGACGGACTCGGTCGACTACTTCATCTGCTTCCACGTCCTCGAGCACATCCCCGACGCGGACACCGCGTTGAAGGAGATCCTGCGGGTCCTGAGACCAGGTGGTCAGGCGATCGTGCAGGTGCCGGTCGACTGGGACCTGCGGGTCACCCGGGAGTACGCAGCGCCCGACCCCCGCGATGTCGGCCACGTCCGGCAGTACGGCAAGGACTTCACCGTCAACCTGAGCGACGCGGGCTTCGACGTCCGCGGGACGTCGGTCGCCGAGAGGTTCGAGGAGGCGGTTGTCGAACGCTTCGGGCTCTCACCGGAGCCGATCTTCTTCCTCACGAAGCCGCGCTGACATGCGGCCCACCTACGAGCGGTCCCCCGCCCTCCGCCCCGACCCGTCGGCACGCCAGCCGCTCCGGCATGTCGCGTTCGGCCTGGCGATGCGTACCTGGGCCGACGGCGCTCAGGACGGTCACTACCGCAGCGGTCAGGCGATCGTCAGAGAGGCTCTGACCGATCCCGGCCTGGACTCGGTGCTGGTCAGCGACCCGCTGCGGAGCTGGGCGTCACGGGTGAGCCCCAGGGCGGGAAGGGCTCCCTCGATGGGTGAGGACCCCACCCGCGATCTGCTCCAGCACTACCGCCTGAGACGGGGGCTCCCCCGGATCCCCGCCGAGGCGGAGGCCGTCTTCGGCCGTGTCGAGAGACGCCTGCTGCGAAGGCTGGGGCCGCGCCCGACCGTCCTGGTGACCTCCGATCCGGTGCAGGCCGCGACCGCCGACCCCGACGCCTGGGCGGATGTCGTGTTCCACGCCTGGGACGACTTCGCCGAGGCACCTCACCCGCACCACCGTGCCGCACGCGACCTCTACCTGTGGGCCTACGACCGGATGGCCGAGCGCGACGTGAAGGTGATCTCCGTCGCCGAGCGGACGGCCGAGCGGATCGGGGCGCCACGTCGCCACGTCATCCCCAACGGCGTGACCGCCGCGGAGTTCGAGCGGCCGGGGCAGCCGCCGGAGTGGTTCAGCCGGCTCCGGACCAAGGTGGCCCTCTACGCGGGCACGATGGAGAGCCGTGTGGACACGGCCGCGCTGACCGACCTGGCCGGAGCGCTCGGACCGAGCTGGACGATCGTCATGGTGGGGCTCGTCACCGAGCCCGAGCCGTTCGAGAGGCTGCGTACGCTGCCGAACGTCGTCATCGCCGACAGCTGGCATCCTCGGCCGCAGGTGCTCGCGATGATGTCCCGTGCCGACGCGTGCCTGCTGCCCCACCTCGACACGGCGCTGACCCGGACGATGAGCCCGCTGAAGATGTATGAGTACCTCGCCTCCGGGGCGCCGGTGATCGCCACCGACCTCCCCACGATCCGGAAGGTGTCCGGACGGTGCCGGCTGATCCCACCCGGCGCGCCCTGGGCCGCGGCCGTGCGACAGGCGGCGGCCGGCCCCCGGGCCACGGCCGCGGAGATCGACCGGTTCCGGGCAGCGCACGACTGGCAGACCCGCTACCGCGAGTGGCGTGCGTACGCCTTCGCCGGTCGCTCCTGACGCTCCGCCCGTCGCCGGCCGAGCTCAGCGGCGGCCGGCGACGCGGCGTACGAAGTCGACCTGGGCCTCGAGGCGGGAGTGCCAGGCCGGAGTACGCCGCGAGGCGAGCCACACCGCGTAGAGGGCTGCCGCGTAGCTCGCGACCGCGACCAGCACGAGCACGGCCAGGCCGCCCGCGCTCGCCGAGGAGACCGCCTGCTCGGCCAGGCGCCAGGTGGCGACCATCAGCCCGGCCCCGAGCAGCGCCGGCGCCAGCCCGAGGGCGTAGCGGCGGTGGCTGACCGGGATGACCCGGCTCACCATCAGGTGCGAGACGACGCCGAGCGGGATGTTCACCACCAGGTAGGACCAGGCCACCCCTTCGATCCCCCAGCGCAGGCCGACCGCGAACCCGAGCACCTGCAACGGCACCGAGACCAGGGTCCACCGAAAGACCCAGTGCGGCAGCCCCTTGGCCAGCAGCGCGTTGGGGTTGATGGAGAGCACCACCCGGACGATCGCGCCGACGGCGAGGATCTGCATGGTCGCGACCGCACCGGTCCAGGCGGAGCCGAAGATGATCGGCACAGCACCGGGCGCGGCCAGTGCCACCAGCGTCATCGCCGGAGCCACGACCATGCACAGCAGGGCCGTCGCCTGCTCGAAGTAGCGGGCCTGTCGGTCGGGTTCCTCGTTGAGGCGGCTCAGGCTGGGGAACATCAGCCGATTGGCGGTGTGGCCGAGCGTCTGCACCGGCAGCAGGAGCACCCGGTAGCTCAGCGAGTAGTTGGCCAGCGCGGTCGCCCCGAACCTCCAGCTGATCAGCACATAGTCGGCGTTCTCGGCGACGAACCGCAGCAGCTGCGTACCGAAGACGTTGCGCCCGAAGACAGCGATCGAGGCGGCGGCCTCGCGCGACCACGCGAACGTCGGCGGCCCGGCCACGACCAGCACGAGGGTGAGGAAGAGGAGGTCGCGGGAGAGCGTCTGGGCGACCAGCGCCCAGTAGCCGGCGCCGCCCAGGGCGGCGGCAAGGCCGAGGAGGCCGCCGCCGAAGGTGCCGACGACCTCGGCGATGCCCAGCAGCTTGAAGCTCATCCTCCGCATCAGCAGCGCCCCGGGCACCACCGCGAGACCGTTGAACAGCAGGGTCGCGGACAGCACCTGCAGCACCGCGACCAGCTCCGGGGTGCCGAAGAAGGCGGCCACCGGACCGGCCAGCGCCCAGGTCAGCGCGACCAGCAGTCCCACGACCCCCAGGTTGATCACCGTGGCGGTGCCGATGACCCGGCGGTCGAGCCGGTCACGCTGGATGAGGGTCGAGGCGACACCGAAGTCGAGGAAGACCATCGCGAAGGCCAGGTAGACCGTCGCCTGGGCCGCGATGCCGAAGTTCTCGGGCCCGAGCATCCTGGCCAGGAGCACGCTGAAGGTGATCCGGCCGAGGTTCTTGGCGACCAGGCTGACCAGGCTCCACCGGGTCCCGGCGGCCATCCCGGAGCGTTCGACGACGACGTCGGGCTCGTCGTCGGTGGTGCTCACGAGACGATGCCCGCTCTCTGCCGCGGTGCCGGCAGGTCGAAGTTGAGCATCGGGCCGTTGTCGTACCCCTTGGTGATGACCCGACCGGGATTGCCCGCGACCAGCGAGCGCTCCGGAATGTCCCGGGTGACGACCGCACCCGCCGAGATGGTCGAGCCGGAGCCGATCACGATCGCCCCCACGATCGTCGCGCCGGGCCCGATCCAGACGTTGTCGCCGATACGCGGCACCCCCTGGTCGCCACCGGCGACCCGCTGCCCGATGGTGACGTTCTGATGCAGGACGCAGTTGCCGCCGATCTGGGAGGGACCGACGATGACACCGTGGTGATGCATCACCAGCAGCCCCGGCCCGATGACGGCCCGGGGGCTGATCTCGACGTGATGGCGACTCGTCATCCGCCGGTTCCAGATCCGGTGCGCCGCCGTGAGCAGGAGACCGGCCACGCGCGGCAGCGGGCCGCGTCGCCGCAGACCACCTGCCCATCGCCCGAACCGGTAGGCGGCGACACAGTGCAGCTCGACCGACCCGATCCACAACCGGAGCCTGGGCCCTGTCCCCGGGTCGGGCGACCCCAGCAGAATCGCGTACGCCTTCGCCAGATCCACGGCAAACGCACGATCACCCATCGCAGTCTCCTTCGCTTCCCGGGGCACCCGGGTTGATGGCACAGCCAGCCTCGCGCTCATCGCCCCGATCCGGCGCGGGACGCCGGGTGAGTCCCGAGAATCGGGGATGCGAACACCGATGCCGGGCTCGTCGCCTCGCCGCACGGTCGACTTCGTCCATGCGTACAGAACCCAACGAGCGTGCCGTCGGCGCCTACGGCCGCGCCCCCGGCAGCCTCCGCCCCCTGATCGTCAAGGTGGTCCGGAAGCGTGAGGGCGACGACTATCTCTCGCCCACGCTGCGCGAGATCTTCCGCCGCCACCATGGCGTCGACATCGGGATGTACACCCACGGCGGCTGCTTCATCCCCTGGGCCTTCGGCCGTGGCACGACGATCGGGCGCTACAGCTCCATCGCGCACGGCGCCTTCGCCGCCACGGACAACCACCCGATGCACTACAAGTCGATGCACGGCTACTTCTTCAACCCGGCGCTCGGGGTGACCGACAAGGCCTGGGAGTTCAGCCCGCTGGCCATCGGCAACGACGTCTGGCTGGGCCACAACTCGATCATCATGCCGAGCGTCGACGTGGTCGGCGACGGAGCGGTCGTCGCGGCCGGCGCGGTCGTCAACAAGGACGTCCCGCCGTACGCCGTCGTGGCCGGCAACCCGGGACGGGTGGTTCGTTATCGCTTCGAGCCCGAGACGATCGAGGCGCTTCTGGAGGAGCGATGGTGGGAGCGGGACCTCGAGGACCTGCGCTCCCACCTCGACGAGTTCACCGGACCGTATGACCCGGTTCGGTCGACCCAGGCAGCTCGATCGGCCCAGGACGCTCAGTCGGCTCAGGCCGCCAGCTCGCTCTTGCGTGCCACATAGGCGACCAGGCGATCCACGCCGTCGAGGTTGTCCGGGACCGTCTCCGACTCCTCGACCGCGATCCCGAACTCCTCCTCGAGAAACTCGATGAGCTCCAGGATTCCGGTCGAGTCGATCACGCCGGACTCGACCAGGGAGTCGGCCGCGGCCGGCATCCGTGAGTCGTCGCCCAGCAGCAGGCTCTCCAGGATGAACTGCTCGATGCTGCTCTGAACGTCAGCCATCTGATCCGCTTCTCCTCCCGCCCACCCGTGGTCCCGGCCGACGTGGCCGGGTGACGAACCGCTCGAGGCGGGCACGTTCGCCATGTTCCACGCCGATCCGCCTGCGGTTCGCGCCCCGCCCGGGCGGTATCCCGAGAATAGGGGACCTCCCCGGGACGATCCGCCACCCGGCGCCACGCAGACACCACGCTGTGAGCAGGACACGACGTCACCTGGAGGATCGATGTGCGGGATCAGCGGGATCCGCTCCTACGCGGGGCCCCCCGACGCCGAGCTCGTCCGACGGATGATGGCGGCCCTCTTCCACCGCGGTCCGGACGGCAGCGGCTACTACCGCGACGAGCACGTCGCGCTCGGCCACACGCGCCTGGCGATCGTGGACACCGCCGGCGGTGTGCAGCCGATGACCAACGAGGACGGCACCGTCTGGGTGAGCTTCAACGGCGAGATCTTCAACTACGTCGAGCTCGCCGCGCAGCTGCGCGACCGCGGCCACACCTTCCGCACCCACAGCGACACCGAGGTGATCGTGCACGCCTGGGAGGAGTGGGGCACGGGCTGCTTCGACCGCTTCAACGGTCAGTGGGCGTTGGCGATCTGGGACCGGCGTACGAGCTCGTTGGTCCTGTCGCGGGACCGGTTCGGCGTGCGGCCGCTCTTCTACACGCAGGGCAGCGACAGGCTGCTGTTCGCCTCGGAGGTCAAGGCGCTCCTCGCCGATCCGGAGGTGCCCCGGAGGTTCGATCCGGCCGGCCTCGACGAGGTGCTGACGTTCTGGTCGACCCTGGCGCCACGGACCGTCTTCGACGGAATCTCACAGGTGCCGCCGGGGTCCTACCTCGTGATCGGTCCCGATGGCGAGACGAACGAGCACCGCTTCTGGTCACCGTCCTTCCCGGACCTGACGGATCGGGCGGATCGGGCGGATCGGGCGTCGATGGGGGCGGAGGAAGCGGCCGAGGCGCTGCGCGAGGCCATCGTGGACGCGGCGCGGCTGCGCTTCACCCGCAGCGACGTGCCGGTGGGGGCGTACCTCTCAGGGGGTCTCGACTCCGCGGTGACCGCGAGCGTGGTGGCGGGGTTCACCGAGGCGCCGTTGCACACGTTCTCGCTGCGGTTCGCCGATGCCGAGTTCGACGAGGGCAGCTACCAGACCCTGATGGCGCGACGGCTCGGCACCAGGCACGAGGATGTCGTGGTCAGGGAGCGCGACATCGCCGAGATCTTCCCCGAGGTCGTACGTCACGCCGAGACCCCGCTGCTGCGGACCGCCCCGGCACCGATGTTCCTGCTCTCCAGGCTGGTGCGGGAGGCCGGCTTCAAGGTCGTCGTCACCGGCGAGGGCGCCGACGAGGTGCTCGGCGGCTACGACATCTTCCGTGAGGCGCGGGTGCGTGAGCTGTGGACCCGCGATCCGGCGGCGGCCGAGGCGGCCGTCGAGCGGCTCTACCCGTGGATGCGGCGCTCGCCGAACCAGGCGCCGGCCTTCGCACGCAGCTTCTTCGGGCGCAACCTGGTCGCGGGCGACCCGGCGATGTCGCACCGGCCACGCTGGGACTCGACCTCGGTGCTGAAGTCGATGCTCACCCAGGACATGAGAGTCGCTGCCGACGCCGCCGGCGACCTGGCCGCGACCATGCCCGCGGAGAGCTCGTCGTGGGACGTGCTCTCGCGTGCCCAGTGGCTCGAGATGACAACCCTGCTGCCCGGTTACATCCTCGCCTCCCAGGGCGACCGGATGCTGATGGGCAACTCCGTCGAGGGCCGCTTCCCGTTCCTCGACCCTCGCCTCGCCGAGCTCGCCGGCCAGGTGCCGGCCGACCTGCTGATGCGTGGCCTGGACGAGAAGCACCTGCTCAAGCGGGCCTTCGCCGACCTCGTCCCCGCCGAGATCCTGGCCCGCCCCAAACAGCCCTACCGGGCACCCGACGCGGCCGCCTTCTTCTCCAGCGGGTCCCCCGACTGGCTCGATGCGGTCACCTCCCCCTCGGCCGTCCGGGAGGCCGGTGTCTTCCGCCCAGAGCTCGTCGAGCGCCTGCTGGCCAAGTGCCGCCGAGACGGCGGTAGGCGGATCGGCAACACCGACTCGATGCGGTTGGTCGCGGTCATCTCGGTCCAGCTGCTGCATCACGACTTCCTCGCCGGCGCGGGCCAGGTGGAGGCGCGCCCGAGCCAGGCGCCGATGGCGGTCTTCGACCGTCTCCGAACCCCCGAGATGACCCAGTTGACCCCCAGTTGACCCCCAGATGACACAGACGACCAAGATGACAGGAAAACAGATGACAGCGACATTCGGCCTGGAGACCCTGGCCTTCGACGAGGCGGCCGAGGTCGCCAGGATCGGCGAGATGATCCAGTCCTACGCGCTGCGGAACAGGCGCAAGGGCGTGGTGGTGGCGGTCTCGGGCGGCATCGACTCCAGCGTCGTGGCGGCACTGGCCGTACGCGCGCTCGGTCCGGAGCGGGTCTTCGGCCTGCACATGCCCGAGTCGGAGTCCTCCGACGACACCCTCGGCTTCAGCACGAAGCTGACCGACTCCCTCGGCATCGACTCGGTGCTCGAGGACATCTCCCCGGTGCTGGAGGCGACCGGCTGCTACCGCCGCCGCGACGCCGCGATCGCCTCGGTCGTGCCGGACTACGGCCCCGGCTGGAAGTCGAAGATCGTGCTGCCGAGCGTGGTCGACTCCGACGCGTTCCGCATCTACTCGGTCGTTGTCCAGGCACCCGACGGCACGACCACGAGCCATCGGCTGACCACCTCGGCCTACCTGGAGATCGTCGCCGCGACCAACTTCAAGCAGCGCACCCGCAAGATGCTGGAGTACTTCCACGCCGACCGCCTCAACTACCTCGTCGCGGGCACCCCCAACCGGTTGGAGTACGACCAGGGCTTCTTCGTGAAGCTCGGCGACGGCGCCGCGGACGTCAAGCCGATCGCGCATCTGTACAAGTCCCAGGTCTATGCGCTGGCTTCCTACCTCGGGGTGCCGACCGAGATCCAGGAACGCCCGTCGACCACCGACACCTACTCCATGCCGCAGTCCCAGGAGGAGTTCTACTTCTCGCTCCCCTACCAGCGCATGGACCTGTGCCTGTACGCCATCAACAACGGCATCCCGGTCGAGCAGGTCACCGAGGCCACCGGCCTCACGCTCGAGCAGGTCGAACGCGTCTACCGCGACATCGAGCAGAAGCGACGTACGACCGCCTACCTCCACGCCGCGCCGATGCTGGTCGACGAGGTTGCGTTGAATATCAAGATCTCTTGATATAAGGTCGCGGGCATGACGACTCCACCCTTCATCCCCGCAGACCACCTCGGCGCGGTGAACCGCGCACTGACCACCGCGACCCGCGACGGCGAGGAGCTGCGCGTCCTCGTCGTCGAGCGGTCCTACGACGCCGACCCGGACGAGGTCTGGGACGCGCTGACCACCAAGGAGCGCATCCCGCGCTGGCTGATGCCTGTGACCGGCGACTTCGAGGTCGGCGGCCGCTACCAGCTCGAGGGCAACGCCGGCGGCGAGATCCTCGTCTGCGACCGGCCGAAGCTGCTCTCGATCACCTGGGCCTACGGCGACATGATGTCCTGGGTCGACGCGACCCTGTCCGCCTCCGGTGGCCGTACGCTGCTCAGGCTCGAGCACTCCGCCCCGGTTCCCCCGGAGCAGTGGAAGGAGTTCGGCCCCAGCGCAGTCGGCATCGGGTGGGAGCAGATGCTGCTCGGCCTCGCCCTCCACCTGACTGCCCCCGACGCCGAGAAGATGGACCCGATGTCGCCCGAGGCGCTGCCGGCGATGATCGAGCACACCAAGGGCTCCGCGGCGGCCTGGGTCGAGGCCGACATCGCCTTCGGCACCGACGCGGACCAGGCCCGCGCCGCGGGTGAGCGGTGCGTCGCCGCCTACACCGCGATGCCGGAGTAGCCCGCTTGCACGCCTTCGACGTCCTCGGCGACCCCGTCCGCCGCCGCATCCTCGAGCTCCTGGCCTCCGGCGACCTCACCTCGGGCGAGGTCGTCGACACGATCTCGGCCGAGTTCGGCATCCGCCAGCCTGCGGTCTCGATGCAGCTCAAGGTCCTGCGCGAGCACGGTTTCGCCAGCGTACGCCCCGACGGCACCCGCCGGATCTACTCCATCGACACCGGGCCGATGGCCGAGGTCGACGCCTGGCTCAACCAGTTCCGCCGCTTCTGGACCCAGCACCTCGACGCCCTCGACACCGAGATCCGGCGCGGACGACGGCAGCGACCGGACCCTCCAACCGCCTGACGCCCCATCCGCGGAGGGTCATCGGATCGGGGCGCCCTCGGCCATCGCGGTGGCGATGGCCATCTTGGGCCCGGGGACGGTCGCGACGCGCACCACGGTGACTCCTCCCAGAGCCGCCAGCTCGGCGGCGGGTCCGTCGAGGGTGACCTCCAGCTGGCCGGAAGGACCTTCCAGCACGCTGATCCCGCGCCACGGCAACGAGCCCGACCATTCGCCGGGACCGAGTGCCTTCCAGACGGCCTCCTTGGCTGCGTACCTCATCGCGAAGGCCGTGGCCGGGGTCGCGGTCGCCATGCACTGGGCGATCTCGGCCTCGGTGAACCACCGGACCGCGAACCCGGAGCCGCGCATCGCCAGGAGCCGCGCGAACCGTCTGATGTCGGCGACGTCGATCCCGACCCCGCGCAGGCTCATCGCATGATCATCGCCCTAGGTCCGGCTTCAGGCGACGGGACTGTGCGCCGCGACCGCCTTGAGGAGCTCGGACGCGACAGCACGGGAGCCGGTCTCGTTGAGATGTCCCCGGTCGAAGGTCAGGTTCTTGTTCAGGACGTAGTAGGAGCTGCCGTCGTGGCTGCGCTTGTCGGTGCCCGCCGACTCCGCGGCGGCGATGTCGACGAGGCGGCCGGTGGCTGCGTACTTCTCCCTGATCATCGCGTTGTAGCGCTCGCGGGCGACGTTGTCGGCGGGCCCCATCCGGTCACCGCGGCCGAGCGCCGCCTTCACCCGACCCTTCAGGTTCCGGTCGGAGGTCAGCGCCGCCGTCGTGTAGAGGAACCGGGTGTCCGGGTGCGCGGCCTCGACCTCGGCCATCATCGCCACATAGGCGTCGAAGACGGCCTCGACATCGGTGGTGGCGTTGATGTCGACGTAGCAGAGCTTCATCAGCGCCACATCCACCTCCTCGCCGGCCGGCCCGCCCATCACGGCGGCGAAGGAGTCGAACTTGCCGAACGGATCTCCGTTCCTCCCGACGAACACGTGCCTGAAGGTGGCGTCGCTCGAACCCGCGACCTCCTCGACCGTGGGGGCGTCCACATCGTTGGCGGCGTAGACGCCGGCGACTCCGTCGAGGATGTTCACCCCGACCGACTGGTGCCCGAAGAGCACCGTCGTCTTCCCGGCGACCTGCAGCTCCGACTCCGACGGGTTCTCGACCGCGACCGGCTCGTTCATTCCTGGGCTCCTCACCAACCACGCCGTGGCCAACGCGACCGCGACCACCAGCACTCCGGACCACACGCCGACCAGCAGCTTGACCGATCGGGGGACCTTTCTGATCGACACCACTCAACTCACCTTCGCTGCTCTCATTCCGCTTTCCTTCAGACACATCGCGCGTACGTCGCGCTTGACGACCTTTCCGTTCGCGTTGAGCGGCAGCTCGTCGACGAAGCGGACCACCTCGGGGACCATGTGCTTGGCCAGCCGCCCGCGACAGTGCGCCAGCACGTCGCCCACGCGCAGATCCGATCCGCGCCGTCGCACCACGACCAGCTCGACCCGCTCTCCGGCCGCCTCGTCCGGGATGCCGACAGCAGCGGCCGCGACGACGTCGGGCAGGTAGAGCGCCGCCGACTCGACGTCCTGGCTCGCGATCCGGTGGCCCCACGACTTGATGAAGTCCTCGACCCGGTCGACGACGTAGACGAAGCCGTCCTCGTCGACCTCCGCCAGATCACCCGTGCGCAGCATCCCGCCGGGCATCTTGCGGGCCGTGGCCTCGGGATCATCGAGATAGCCGGGCGAGATGTTCGCGCCGCTGGCCCAGATCTCGCCCACCTGGTGGGGCCCGACCGGGATTCCGTCCTCGTCGAGCACCCTCAGGTCGACGCCCGGAATGCCGCGGCCGATCGACCCCGGCCGCCTGCTCAGCTCCTCGGGCGGAAGATAGGCGAGCCGCGCGGTGGCCTCGGTCGCTCCGTACATCACGAACACCTTCGCCTGCGGCTGCGCCTTCGCCATCTGCTCGAGCAGCGCCGGGGCCAACCGTCCGCCTGCCTGCTGGATCGTCCGCAGCGCCGGCAGCGCGCGGTCGCCGAACGTGCTGTTGCGCAGCAGCATCCCGAACGTCGAGGGCACTCCGGCGAATCCGGTGCAGCGCTCGGTGATCATCCGCTCGACCACGGCCTGCGGAAAGACGAAGCTCGACTGCATGACCATCGCCGCACCGGTGCGCAGATGGGTGTGCAGCAACGAGAGCCCGAAGACGTATGTGAAGGGCAGCACCACGAGCATCCGGTCGTGCTGCCTCACGCCGAGGTAGGCAAGGATCGAGTCGGTGTTCGCCTGGATGTTGCGATGCGTGATCCTGACCGCTCGTGGCTCGCCCGTGGTGCCGGAGGTGAACATGTAGAGGGCGTCCTGGTCCGGGGCGACATCGACCGATGGGGACAGCTGGACCGGGGGCGTCTTCCGCGGGCTCGGGACCAGCCGGTCCTCCACGAGGATGGGGAAGCCGGCCGGAAGCAGATGTCGCAGGGTGTTCAGCTGAGACCGGCCGACGAGGAGCGCGTCCGCGCCGACCCACTGCGTCCTGGCCACCACCTCGTCGGGCGGCAACGTGGATGCCAGGGGCACGACGACCAGACCCAGCCGGAGCGCGGCGAGATAGGCCGAGACCCAGAACAGTCCGTTGGGAGCGATGATCCCGACCGATGCGCCGGGGGTGAGGCCGAGCGGGGTGAGCCGTTCGGTGAGCGCGGACACTCCTGCCCGCAGCTCGGCATAGGTGTAGTCGCGACCCGACTCGCAGAGCGCGATCGAGTCCTCGGGCGCTTGCTCGAGAAGAAAGTCGGCGGTGTTCAAGATGGCCCGTCCCCCGGGATGCTAGGTCCGGGACAGTTTCCCGGCTCCCGCAACGTCCCACGGGTCCACCGACGCTTGGCCGGCCGTCAGAAGAGGCTGCCTGAAATTGAGTACGCGGCCGACCGGTCGCCTTCGAGCCGAGGCTCAGGCGGCCCGCCACTCGGCCTTGTGGGCCATGCTGACGGCTGCGATCTGCGAGGAGACACCGAGCTTGGCGAGGATCGATTTCACCTGCGTACGCACCGTGGCTTCGGAGACGACTCGGAGCTTGGCGATGTCACCGACCGTGAAGCCGCCCATCAGGTGCTCGAGCACCTGGGACTCCTTCCGGGAGAGCTGAGTAAGCCGGTCGCGGATCTCGATGAGGTTCTGTTCCTGCCCGACCCAGGCGCCGATCAGACGCTCACGCTCCTCGACGTCGAGCACGCTCAGGCCGTAGTTGAGCCGGCGCACCGTCCCCAGGATCTCGCCCAGTGGCACGGTCTTGGGCAGCACGGTCCTGGCCCCGGCGTGGAGGGCGTGACCCCATCTGGTCCGGTCGGTCGCACCCGTCACGACCACGACGTCCGCCCCGGCCCGAGCGAGCGGCGCGATGAGGCGTACGCCCGATCCGTGCTGCCCCAGATCGAGGTCGAGCAGCACGATGCGGGGCTGGGTGCGCATGATCAGTGAGTGGAGCTTGGCCTCGGACGGAGGCACGTCCGGCAGGTCGACGCGGTGGGCGTCATATCCCTCGAGGGTGAGGGCGAGCTCCAGGGACTCGGCGAAGAGGGTGTGGTCCTCGACGATGACCACTTTCACCCGTCTACGCGGCGACGCCACTGCGTCTTCCCGAGGTGTCGCGCTCATCGGCACGGCCGAGCATCGGAATCCCGAGGACGAACGTGGTGCGATCCTCGGCCTCGACGAGCTCGAGATAGCCACCCTGGCGCTCCATCAGGTCGCGCGCGAGGTGGAGGCCGATGCCCTGGCCGGCGGACCGCGGGCCCTTGACACCCCATGCGAAGACCCGCCTGCGAAGCTCCGGGGCGATGCCCGGCCCGTTGTCGGTGACCGAGATCTCGACCGAGGTCTGACGGGGGTCGGGGGCGCCGATCTCGATCCGGGCGGACCCGCCACCGTGAGATGCGGCATTGTCGAGAAGCACGTTGAGGGCTTCGGTCATCTGGTCCGCGTCGCCCAGCGCGAGCATCCGGCTGGGCCGCCAATCGACCTCGGTGCCCTTGGCCGCGTGGGCGAGGACCAGCGTGCCGACGACGGCGTCGAGGTCGATCACCTCGGTCTCGTCGGCCGGGCGCTCCGGGGACGACGGCGCGGTGGAGTCCTGCCGTTCCTGAACCATCCGCTCGAGCCGCTCCAGCTCGCCCTGCACCATCGCCGCCATCGCGGCCCGACGCTCGTCGCCCATGTCTCCGGGCGTGTTCAGCAGGGTGGTCGCAGCGCGGATACCAGCCAGCGCGGAGGCGACCTCGTGCAGTCGGGCGCGTTCGTCCGCACCGACTCTTGACATTGACACAGCTCTCCCCGGGGTCACTTTCTCTTCAGTCGCCGGACCACTCCCCGATGACATCTCGAGCGGTCCCTTGTCGCGTGCCCCCGAACGCGGCGTAACGCCAACACGCTTGATACCGGTCTTCACAGGCCGGCAGATCCAGCGCCGTACAGCAAAGCGACCATACTCAACCAAGCGGCCGGGGGTATCGGCTACCTATTTTTGATTACCAGCCGTTACCGAGTGGTGCCTGAAATTGAGTAATGGCGAGCATCCCGGGCAAATGCACGGGGGCTCACCAGTCCCATACTGGGATGGCCTTCCTCGATCACCCGCCTGTGCCACCACGGTCGGAGGCCTCGGACGGGACCACCACGGGCTGGCGCGGTCGGGCCCGCAAGCCGTTGATCGGTCTGCTGGTGTGCGTCCTCCTGCTCGGCGTCGCCTCTCTGGCCGGCATCCTGTGGCTCCAGGCGAAGGTGGAGGGAAACATCCAGCGTCTCCCCGACACCTTCACCGGGCTCACCGACCGGCCGTCCAAGCCCACCACCGGCGCCGCCGCGGACGCGATGAACATCCTGGTCCTCGGCACCGACACCCGGTCCGAGACGGCCACCACCGGTGCCGAGGCGCCCGGCTGGAAACCCGGGCAGGCACGCTCGGACACCATGCTGCTCGTCCACCTCGACGGCGACCGCCGCGCCGCATCGGTGATCTCGATCCCGCGCGACTCCTGGGTCGACATCCCCGGCCATGGGAAGGGCAAGGTCAGCTGGGCCTACTCCTTCGGTGGCCCCAGCCTCACGGTCGAGACCGTCGAGACGATGACCGACGTACGCATCGACCATCTCGCCGTCGTCGACTGGGAAGGCTTCAAAGCCCTGACCGACGCCGTCGGCGGCGTCGACATCGACATCCCGGAAACTGTCTACGACTCCGCCCGCGGGGTCCGCTGGGAGGCCGGGCGCCACCACCTCGACGGCGAGCACGCCCTGCTCTACGTACGCCAGCGCTACGGCCTCCAGGACGGCGACCTCGACCGCGTGGCCCGCCAACAGGCCTTCTTCCGTACGCTGCTCGAACAGGCCCTCGCCCAGGAGCTGCGCACCAACCCCGACCAGGTCCTCGACCTCCTCGACCTCTTCGCGAAACACGCCTCCGTCGACGACGACTGGTCCACGACGCAGATGGCAAGGCTCGCCGTCTCGCTCCGCAACCTGCGCACCGCCGACATCAACTACCTCACCGTCCCCACCAACGGCACCGGCATGGTCGGCGACCAGTCCGTCGTACACCTCGACCCCTCCAGCGACCTCTGGCCCGCCGTACGCCAGGACCGCATGGCCCAATGGACCGAGGACAACCAGGACCTGATGACACCCGACGTCGTTCGCTGAGCGGAACGCGACGAGCGTCCCGGCCGGTCCAGCGCGGTTGGTACAACGCGGTTGCGGAGCAGCTGGTCTGCATCGTGCAGGAACGGCCTGCGGGCACGGCTGCGGGAGGTTGAATGCCGGCGTGCCGAATGTGGGCGCGGTCCTCTGGGCCACTGCAACACCGGGTCGACAGGTTTGAGCACCGATGGACGGCCTGGTCCACGTCTCGAGGGTTAGCTGTCGGCTAGCGGGGCGAGTTGGACACTGCAGGTCGGCCTGGTGCCTGGCCGCTTCCCGACCCGCCGCGTGCCCGGGGCCGGTTTAGGGGCGGCGGGTGAACCGGATCGTGCCGTCCGGTAGCCGTTCATGGACATACCCGGGAGCGTGGGCCAGGCGGTGGTGATGAGGACAGAGCAGGACCCCGTCCTTCAGGTCCGTTCTCCCGCCGAGTGCCCAAGCGGTCAGGTGGTGGGCGTCGCACCACTCGGGCGGCATGTCGCAGCCTTCGGCTTGGCAGCACTTCTGCTGCAACCGGAGTGCCTTGCGCTGGATCGGTTGGAAGAACCTGCTCGAGCGGCCCGCATCGAGGACCTGGCCGTCGCTACCGAGGACCCAGGGGATGATGGTGGCGTTGCAGGCCATCGTCCGTGCCTCGGCAGCGGTGATCGTGTGCCCGTTGGTCTCGTCGAACCCCAGGGTGGCGGTGCCGAGTTCTTTGCGGAGCTCCTCGAGGAAGATCACCACGTTGACCACGGTCGCATCCCCGCCGTGGCGGGGCAGGGCGTCGGGGTCGATGGTCTCGATCAGCCGGGTGAACCCTTGGCCCATGAGTCGTTCCCATGGTGGCAGCGAGACACCCTTGTCGACGAGTCGCTGTTTGCGGGGTTGGGCCCAGGCCTCGACCTGGGTCTTGAACCGCATCCCGATCGAGATCGGGAGGATCCCGTTGAATCCGATGGTGCCGTCGTGGTTGTCCCACACCCGCAGCGCGGTCTTCTGCCGGGCCCGTTCTTCCTCGGCGAGGAGGGCTTTGGCTTCTGCGTCCTCAAACCGGGCAGGGTCGATCTCACGCAGGATCCGCCGACCCACGATCTGCAGCTCTTTGGCGGTCAGGCGGGTGGCGTAGTCGACCAGCAACTTCTCCGCGAGGATCAGGTCCTCACTGGTGGCGGTCGGGTTGGCTGCGATGTTGTCGAGGGTCTTGGTGATCACCCTCGCCTTGTCCTGGGAGATCTCCCCCGCAGCCAGGCCGGCGGCGACGAGGTCCTGCTTGGAGACCGCAGTGGCGAGTTTGATCTGTGCTCGGGCGGTGCCTTTGTCGAGGAGGAGCTCGGCGCGTATCCAGGCGGAGGCGTCTTTGTCGCCGGTCTCCTCGGCGATGTCACCGGAGACAGCGAGGACCCGCAGCATCAACGCGTCTTGTTGGGCCCGGAGTTTCTCGAGCTGTGTCAGGAGGTGTTTCTTCTGGCTGGTGCGCCAATAGATCGGGTCCATCGCGAGCAGGTCACCGATCGCGGTCTCGATGGCAGCAACAGCGGTCTGGATAGGGTCGTTGGGGTTGGTACCCCAGTGGTTGGTCCCGTGTTCCAAGCTCATCGCTGCCCTCCTCTCAAAGAGGTCCCGTAATGCTCCTGATTCTACTCCCGACCCAACCCATTTGACCATCTATTTCTGCAGGTCAGACACTGTTTGCGCGACCAGCGAACGCCGTCGGCTCTGTGGATGGTAAGTGGCCCGAAGGGCCACCCTCCGCCCCCAACAACCCCAGCAGAAACAAGCACCAGAACCACGCGCCACACCCGGGCCGTCGCCCCGATAACCAGCCAAGTCTTTTCTCGATGGATCCCGGTGTCCAGGACCGCGTAGCGGCCGGCGTAGCCGGCGGGCCGTAGGCCCGTCCTTGACTCCGGGGTTCATCGAGAAGACCCTCCGAGACGGGTCGGCGGCCCAGGCTGGCTTGTCGAGGGAGGTTCCCGGCAGGGAGTGGTCTCGACAAGCTCGACCACCGGAGGCCTGGGGTCGTCTCGACAAGCTCGACCACCGGAGGGCTTGGGTGGTCTCGACAAGCTCGACCACCGAGGGCGCGAGAACCCGAGGACCCGAGAAACCCTCGCCCCCCTAAGAAGCGACCCCCTCAACCCCCAGATCAGGCCGATCCCCCGGCCGCGGCAGCCCGTAGTGATCCCGAAGAGTGACCCCGGAGTACTCCGTCCGGAAGAGCCCACGCTCCTGCAGGATCGGAACGACAGACCGGGCGAAGGCGTCGAGCCCGGACGGCAGGACGGCGGGCATGATGTTGAACCCGTCCGCGGCACCGTTCTCGAAGTAGTGCTGGATGGTGTCGGCGATCTGAACAGGGGTTCCCGCGACGGTGCGGTGCCCGCGCCCGCCTCCGAGCTTCCCGATCAGCTCGCGCACGGTGAGCCGATCACGCCGGGCCCAGTCGACGATGAGGGTGTAACGGCTCTTCGCCCCCTCGATCGAGTCCTCCGACGGCAGTTCGGCGGGCAGCTCCTCGTCCAGCGAGAGTCGATCGGACGAGACCCGGAGCAGCTGAGTGAGCTGGGCGAGGGCGTACTCCGGCGCGATCAGCCGGTCGAGCTCCGCCTCCAGCTCGCGCGCCTCTGCTTCGGTCTCGCCCAGGACCGGGACGATCCCGGGCAGAACCAGTACGTGGTCCGGGTTGCGTCCGGCAGCGACCACCCGTCGTTTGATGTCGGCGTAGAACGTCTGGGTCTCCGCCAGGGTCGGCTGGGCGGTGAAGATCGCCTCGGCCCAACGGGCCGCGAACTCCTTGCCGTCCTCGGAGGAGCCAGCTTGGACGAGCAGGGGGTGTCCCTGCGGTGACCGCGGCAGGTTGAGCGGCCCGTCCACCGAGAAGTGCGTCCCAGAGTGAGAGATCGCCCGGACGCGGTCACGGACCGCGTGCACCCCGGCGTCCTTGTCGGCCACGATCGCGTCGTCGGCCCAGCTGTCCCACAGCTTGGTGGCGACGTCGACGAACTCGTCGGCTCGCTCGTAGCGGGTCTTGTGCAGCGGCTGCCCCTCCAGCCCGAAGTTGCGAGCGGCCCCGTCCCCGGCGGTGGTGACGATGTTCCATCCCGCGCGCCCACCGGAGAGATGGTCGACCGAGGCGAGCCGTCGAGCGAGATTGAAGGGCTCGTTGTAGGACGTCGAGGCCGTCGCGATCAGCCCGATCCGGCGGGTGGAGACCGCCAGCGCGGACAGCAGCACGGTCGGCTCGATCCGCCCGGCGGGCCTTCGTCCGGGGTCGCCGAACATCGCCGGGGAGTCGGCCAGGAACAGCGAGTCGAACTTCGCTGCCTCCGCGACCCGGGCCAGGTGCTGGTGTGCCTCGAGGGAGAGGTTGGCGTGCGGATCCGAGGAGGGCAGCCGCCACGATGCCTCGTGATGACCGGTGTCGTGGATGAACAGGTTGAGGTGGAGCTGTCGTGCGCCCATCAGGCCACCTCGTCCTCGACCACACCGAGCTCGGCGAGGAGCCGGGCCCGCAGCGCCGCGAATCGTGGGTCGCCGGGGCTCCGCTTCTCACCCAGGTCGACATGGATGTCGGACCCGACGACGCCGTCGACCAGCACGATCACCCGGTCGGCGAGCGCGATCGCCTCGTCGACGTCGTGGGTGACCAGCAGGATCGCGGGGTTGTGGGCTGCGTACAGCTTCTTGAGGAGCTTGTGCATCTTGATCCGCGTCAGCGCGTCCAGAGCGCCGAAGGGCTCGTCGGCGAGGAGCAGCTGCGGGTCGCGTACGAGCGACCGGGCCAGCGCGGAGCGCTGCTGCTCACCACCGGAGAGCTCGTGCGGCCAGGCCTGCTCACGACCTTCGAGACCGACCTCCGAGAGCGCCTCGAGACCGCGCGTACGTGCGTCCGAGCCGGTCAACCCCAGCGTGACGTTGTCCAGCACCCGCCGCCACGGCAGCAGCCGGGAGTCCTGGAAGACGACCGAGACCCGGTCGGGCACCTCGACGATCCCCGAGCCCGAGACGGAGCGGTCGAGGCCGGCGAGGGCTCGCAGCAGCGTGGACTTCCCGGAACCCGAGCGCCCGATCAGCGCCACGAACTCGCCCGGGGCGATGGTGAGGTCGAGTCCGTTGATCACACCTCCTGCCTTCGAGAAGCTGCGGCTCAGCCCCTCGACGCGTACGGCTCGATCCTTCAGTGACTCTCCAGCGTGCGTCGCCATGCCAGTGCCTTCCTCTCGATGAAGCGGACGATGCCGTCGGCGACCAGGCCCAGCAGGGCGTAGACGACCAGGCCGACGACGATGATCTCGGTCTGGCCGTAGCTGGACGCGAGCGTGATCATGTGGCCGATGCCGCTGGTCGCGTTGACCTGCTCGACGACCACCAGCGACAGCAGCGCGTTGAGCACCGCGAACCGCAGCCCGAGCAGGAACCCCGGCGTCGCGCCCGGCAGCACCACGTGCCGCACGAACGCGCCGCGCCCCAGGCTGACCGTCTCGGCCAGCTCCGCGTAGCGGCTGTCGATGCCGCGCAGACCGTTGTGGGTGTGGATGTAGATCGGGATGAGTACGCCGAGGGCGATCGTGATCACCTTCATCGGCTCCCCGATCCCCAGCCACAGGATCAGCAGCGGCATCAGCGCCAGGCTCGGGATGGCCCGCTTGACCTGCACCGGGCCGTCGATCACCGCCTCCCCGACCCGGCTGAGCCCGGAGAGCAGCGCCAGCACGAGCCCGACACCGACCCCGATCACCAGCCCGAGGGAGGCCCGGTAGGCCGAGGTGGCCAGGGCGTCCTGCAGGCGCCCGTCGGCGATCAGCTGCTGCGCCGTCTCGACCACGACCCACGGCTCCGAGAGCGTACGCGGATCCAGCACCCCCGTCGCCGAGGCGAGCGCCCACAGGCCGAGGAGCAGGAGCGGCCCGATCCACAGCGTGCCCGGGATGCGCGGACCGGGACCGAGGCGGCGGCGTACGACTCGCTTGTCGGTCTTCTTCTGAGCCGGCGTGGCGCCGACGACCGGCGCTTCGACTGCGGTGGTGGCCATCACTGACCGCCCTTCAGCGCCTCGGCGACGACCGGCTCGTAACGGCGGTCGTAGAGGTCCTCGACGTCGATCTGGGGCTGGTCCTGCTCCTTCACGAGGATGTCGGCGGTCTCCTGGTGGCGCTTGATGAAGCCGTCCCAGCTCGGCGGGATGAGGGTCTGGCCCGAGGACTCGAAGACCTTCTTGCCGTCCTTGAAGCTGAGCCCCTCGTGATCGACGTAGTAGGCCTTGACCCACTCGTCGGGGTGCTCATCGATCCACTTCTCGGCCTTCACCCAGAGCCCGAGGAAATGCTTGAACGCGGCCGCCTTGTTGGCGTCCTCGAACGTCTCCTCGGGTCCGTAGATGAGAGTGGCGTCGTCACGGATGCCGGTGCGGATCGAGGTGGCGCCGTCCCTCTCGTACTTGGCGAGGTAGGAGGTCAGCTGCGTGCCACCGAGCGGAGCCACGTCGACCTGGTTCGCCGCCAGCGCGTTGGCGAAGGTGTCGTCGACGCTCTGGATCTCGACCAGCTCGACGTCCTTCTGCGTCAGCCCTGCGGCCTCGAGGGTCTTGAGCACCAACGCACCCTGGGCCTGACCGGGCGAGTAGGCGATCTTCTTGCCCTTCAGGTCCTTCAGCGACGTGACCTTCGACTTCGGTGAGACGCCGAGCTCGTAGATCGGGTTCTCGAGCGGATCCGGGTTCTCGGTGACCGCGACGATCTTGACCGGGGTGTCGGTCCAGGTCGCGAACAGCGGCGGGATGTCGGCGACGATGCTCGCGTCCAGCGCATCGGCACGGAACGCCTCGATGCTCTGCGGCCCACCGGAGATGTTGGCCCACTCGATGTCGTAGCCCTCGACCTCGTCGATCAGGCCGGACGTCTTCAGGGCGACCTCGGCGTTGGGGATGCCGAGGCGCAGCACGGTGCCGTCGGGGATCTTGTCGGGAAGCGCCGCGTTCGCGGCGAGCTTGGGTCCCTTGCCGGCGTCGGCACCACCACAAGCGGTGACCCCCAGGAGCAGGGTCGCCAGCACGGCGGCGACGACGGTGAGACGCGCAGATGTGGGGCGGATCGTCATGACTCTCCTCTGGTGTGGTGTGTCAAAACCAGAGTAAGTCAGTCGAGATTAACTATTTATGGATTCCCGGATCTTGAGATCGCCGAAGAGTCACTCGTGCAGGTCGAAGCGTCAGCTCTGCAGGTCGAGATGGCACGGGCGTGCCATCTCGACCTGCAGAAGCGACCTCTCGACCTGCAGGAGAGTGACTTCTCGACTGAGACTTGAACGGGTCAGAAGCGGATCTTGGCCGGGGTCTCGGTGGCGGCGGCCTTGGTGACGAACGCTGTGCGCTTCGCGCTGAAGCCGTAGCGGTCTTCGAAGAGGTCGCGGGCCATCTCGGCGAGCTCGATGCTCTGGTAGTAGGACAGCGGCATCGCGCCGGCACGGCGGGAGTCGCGGGCGGCCAGCGCCGGGGCGTACGCATCAGGCTCGGTGTAACCGACGGCCAGGCTGCGCAGCCACCCGTCGAAGTCGGCGGGGTCGCGCGGGCCGAGGTCGCTGATCATGCCGATGCGCACGGCCTCGGCCGCCGAGATCGGCAGCTTCGCGCCGAGCAGCTCGTCGGCCTTCTCCTCGCCGACCCGGCTCGGCAGGCCCCAGGTGTGGAGCTCGGAGCCGAAGATGCCCATGTCGTAATAGGGGTTGAGCACGACGCCCTCACGAGCGACGGTGACGTCGGCGCACAGTCCCGCCATGACACCGCCGGCGCCGGCGTTGGCGGTGAACGCGGCGATAGTCAGCTGCTCGGCCTCGGCGATCGCCAGGCAGAGCTCGTCGATGGCGCGGATGTTGTCCCAGGCCTCGGCCGCCGGGTCCTGGGCCGCGTCGATCACGCCGAGGTGGATGCCGTTGGAGAAGGCATGCTCGGTGCCGCGTACGACGAGCACGGCCGTGTCCTCGACGAGTGCCTTGCGCACCGCGTCGGTGAGCCGACGGCACTGCTGGGTGTGCATCGCGCCGCTGTAGGAGCGGATGGTGAGGTAGCCGACGTCGCCGTCACGCTCGTAGGTGGTCTCGGCGAGCGCCGCCGGCATCGGATTGTAGGGCACGCGCTCGGTGTCGAGCACCCACCCGGCCGGCAGCTTGGGGCCACGCTTCTTCTCGCCCAGGGTGGCGGCATACCCGACCCACAGGGTGCCCTCGCCGGTGGCGATCGCGACCGCGTCGACATCGCGCCCGACGACGGTGCCGGGCACGCCGTGGTTCTCCGGCGTGGTGGCGGCGTCGAAGAGGCAGTAGCTCCTGCCGTCGATGCTCGCCGGAGCGCCCGGCGCACCGTCGGCGGCCGCGATCCGACGGGCGATCTCGGTCGCCGGCGCCGACCAGTCGATCTCGAAGGCTCTGCGGCGCAGCAGAGGCAGCTCGCCGGTGCCTTCGACCGAGACCGGCCACTCCTCGGCCGGCTTCGGCTGCTCGCCGGCCTCGACCATCCGGAGCACCTCGGCGACACAGGTCATCGCGGCGTCGGCGACCGGGCCGTTGTAGAGCGAGCTCTTCGCGATCGGCACCTCGGGCATCGGGAACGTCACGGTCGCCCAGACCGGGCCCGCATCCATCGCCTCGACCGCCGATAGCGCGGTGACGCCCCAGCGGTCGCGAGCGTCGAGCGTCGCGTGGTCGAGCGACGACGGACCGCGGTCGCCGACCGGGCCCGGGTGGATGACGACCGTCGGATAGCTGCCCCAGACGTCCTCCGGCACCCGGTGCTTGAGGAAGGGGCACAGGATCAGGTCGGGCTCCATGGCGTCGACGGCCGCGACCAGGGAGGGGTCGTCGTGGACCGGCGCCAGCACGACGCCGACGTCGTGGCCGCCCTCCTTCAGATCACACCAGACCCGCTGGGTCAGGCCGTTGAACGCTGAGACGAGTAGCAGAATGCGCATGTGGGGGGATTGTCCTTGTCGTGGGGTAGACCGATCAGACCTCTATCCCCCGAGGGGTGTCAATCTAGCGGGCCGCCCCCAGAGACGCACCCTCGCACCCGCCTTGTCGCCGCCTGCAAGGATGGAGATCATTCAGGAGGGGACATGACCACGACCGATCCGATCACCACGTTGGTGGATCTCGTCGAAGCGAGCGGTGAAGATCTGACCCGCGACCTGACCAGATTCCGGATGCGCTACAAGTTCGCCATCGACGAGATCTCGACCAAGATCGCGATCCTGCGCGAGGAGTTCGAGCACAACCACGACCACAGCCCGATCGAGCACGTACGCACCCGGCTCAAGTCGCCCGAGAGCCTGCTCGCCAAGGCGCGCAAGATCGGTTGCCCGCTCACCATCGACGCGCTCGAGGAGCAGATCCGCGACATCGCCGGCATCCGGGTGGTGTGCCCTTTCGTCTCCGACGTCTACTGGATCATGGAGATGCTGGGCGGTCAGTCCGATGTTGAGGTCGTCGAGGTCGAGGACTACATCGCCGAGCCCAAGGCCAACGGCTACCGCAGCCTCCACCTGATCATCACGGTGCCGGTCTATCTCTCCGACCGGGTGGTCGAGGTGCCTGTCGAGCTGCAGATCCGCACCATCGCGATGGACTTCTGGGCCAGCGTCGAGCACTCGATCTACTACAAGTACGACGGCACCGTCCCCACGACGCTGCGCGACGAGCTCGGCGACGCCGCCCGCACCGCGGCCGATCTCGACACCACCATGGCCCGACTGCGCACCGAGGTGCACGGCACGGCTCGGTGAGCGCGTGACCCCGTCGATCCGACCGCCCGCGATCTGAGATCGTGGAGGCATGGATCTGCGCGTACCACCGGGGCCGGGGCTGCCCGAAGGGCTGAACATCCCCGACGCCGAGCTGGTCGAGCGCTTCTCCAGGTCGCCCGGGCCGGGAGGGCAGTCGGTCAACACCACCGACTCGCGCGTCGAGCTCGAGTGGGACCCGGCCGCGTCGAAGGTGCTCGACGACACCCAGCGCTCGCGGCTGCTCGCCCGCGCCCGCGGACCGATCACGGTCGTCTCCCACGAGCAGCGCTCCCAGCACCGCAACCGGGTCGCCGCCCGCGAGCGCATGGCCGAACGCGTACGTTCCCTGCTCGCGCCCCCGCCTCCCCCGCGACGCCCCACCAGACCCACCCGCGGGTCCAAGGAGCGCCGCCTCGACGCGAAGCGGCAGCGCAGCCGGACCAAACAGCTCCGCGGACGCGTCCAGGACTAGCCGAGAAGTCACTCGTGCAGGTCGAGTCGGCACCGAGGTGCCGACTCGACCTGCACGAGTGACGCTTCGACCTGCGGGAGTGACTTCTCGCCGCTCAGGTGGGGTCGGGGTCCGTGGCCAACCTGGCGTGGGTCTCGGTGTCGTAGCGAACACCGTCGTAGAGGAGCTTCTGGCGTTCCTGCCCCTCGACGACGAAGCCGGCGGCGGTGGCGACGCGGCAGGAGCCGGGGTTGTCGACGCGGTGGCCGGTCCCGAGGCGGAAGAGGTCGAGCTCGTCGAAGCAGTGTCTGGCCAGCAGCTTCAGGCCGGCACTGCCGACCCCTTTGCCGCGGTGCTCCTCCAGGGTCCAGTAGGAGATCCAGCCGATGCCGTGGGCACGCAGCTGGGTCGTGACCCGCATCTGGCCGAGGATCTCGGCGCCGCTGGTGACGGCGAAGGTGTGGGCCCTGTCGGCCGCGGCTTCCTCCGCCCATGCCGCGATCGCCCGTTCGGCGGCCTCGATGGTGTCGAGGCCGGGGAGACGTTCGGTGGACATCCCCGCCCCGTCGTACGCCGCGAGCAGGACCGCCGCATCCGCGGCGGTCCATGCCCTCAGCTCCATCGGCTCAGATCTCGCTCTGGATCCCCGCCAGCAGCTGGCGGGCCATGACGATCCGCTGCACCTGGTTGGTGCCCTCGTAGATCTGGGTGATCTTGGCGTCGCGCATCATCCGCTCGACCGGGTAGTCGCGGGTGAAGCCGTAGCCGCCGAGCAGCTGGACGGCGTCGGTGGTGACCTGCATGGCGACGTCGGAGGCGAACGCCTTGGCGGCGGCGCCGAAGAAGGTGAGGTCCTTGTCGCCGCGCTCGGAGCGACCGGCGGCCGCGTAGGTGAGCTGGCGGGCGGCCTCGATCTTCATGCCCATGTCGGCGATCATGAACTCCAGACCCTGGAACTCGGCGATCGGCTTGCCGAACTGCTTGCGCTCCTTGACGTAGCCGAGCGCGTAGTCGAGGGCACCCTGAGCGACACCGACGGCCTGGGCGGCGATGGTGATGCGGGTGTGGTCGAGGGTCGCCATGGCGTAGGCGAAGCCCTTGCCCTCCTCGCCGATGATCCGGTCGGCGGGGATGCGTACGTTGTCGAAGTAGACCTCGCGCGTGGGCGAGCCCTTGATGCCGAGCTTCTTCTCCGGCGCACCGAAGCTGACGCCCTCGTCCGACTTCTCGACGACGAAGGCGGAGATGCCCTTCGAGCGCTTCTCAGGGTCGGTCATCGCGAGCACGGTGTAGTAGTCGGAGACGCCGGCGTTGGTGATCCAGCGCTTGACACCGTTGAGCACCCAGAAGTCGCCGTCGCGTACGGCCCGGGTCTTCTGGTTGGCGGCATCCGAGCCTGCGTCGGGCTCGGAGAGGCAGTAGGAGAAGTTGCCCTCGCCGGCGGCGAGCTTGCCGAGGTACTTCTTCTTGAGCTCCTCGGAGCCACCGATCTGCACCGGCAGCGAGCCGAGCTTGTTGACCGCGGGGATCAGCGACGCCGAGACGTCGGCACGGGCGACCTCCTCGATGACCAGCACGGTCGCGAGCGCGTCGGCCCCGACCCCGCCGTACGCCTCGGGCACGTGCGGCGCGAAGAAGTCGGTCTCGACCAACGCGTCGTGGGCCTCCTGCGGATAGCGAGCCTCCTCGTCGACCTCGGCCGCGGACGGCGCGATCTTGGCGTCGCAGATCTCGCGGATGGCCTTGCGGATCTCCTGGTGCTCCTCTGAGAGGGCGAACAACGGGTAGTCGGCACTCATGATCCGGAGTCTATGCCCGATAGCTACTCACCAGTACGTCGGCGGGTCACGGAATCCGTCGGCCGAACTTGTTGTTACGCCCCACATGAGCACCGCATGGCTCGATCCCGTGACCATCGACATCCTTCTCGACCGCACCGAGACGTGGGCGATCGTGGGCCTCTCGGGCGATCCGTACCGCACGGCCTACTCGATCGCGCAAGAGCTCCAGCAACACGGCAAGCGGATCGTCCCGATCCACCCCGACGCCGCCGCGCAGGGCAAGGAGGTGCTGGGCGAGAAGGTCTACGCGACCCTGGCCGACGCCGCTGCCGCGGTCGGCAAGATCGACGTCGTCGACGTCTTTCGTCGCTCCGAGGCCGCCGGCCAGTTCGCCGACGAGGCCGTCGCCATCGGCGCGGGCGGTGTCTGGTTCCAGATGGGCGTCGTCGACGAGGCCGCCTTCGCGCGCACCACCGCCGCCGGGGTGCCGATGGTCATGGACACCTGCCCCAGCAAGATCTGGTGGGAGCGGCAGCGCGCTCAGGCCTGATCCGGCTCCCCCGGCACCCATCGCACGCCCGGCGGGGAAGCGATCTCCCGCTCTCCCGCGCTCACCAGGAGCTGCATGAGCGCCCGCGAGGCCCGTGACATCGGCCGTCGCGGATCGTGGATGAGGCAGATGTCGCGCTCCACCACCGGATCCACGAGCGGCCGGGTCACCACGTCGGCGAACATCATCATCGGCAGCACCAGGCTGGGCGCGACGGACACCCCGAGCCCCGCGGCGACGAGGCCTGCGACGGCACCGATGTTGCGCGCCTCGGTGAGCGCTCCGGTGCGGGTGCCGGTCTCGGCCAGCACCCGGTCGACATAGCCCCGGATGCTCGAGATGCGCTCGAAGGCCACGAACGGCTGACCCGCCAGATCCGACCACCGGAGCTCCTCCTCGGTGGCGAGCGGATGGCCGACGGGCAGCACGGCCGCGAAGGCGTCGACCGCGATGTGGCGTACGCCCAGGGCGTCGGGCACTTGGGCAGCCACTGAGACGGCGAGGTCGACCTCGCCGCGGACCACGAGGTCGAGGACCTCCTCAGAGAATCCGTCCTTCACCGACACCGCCACCTCCGGCTGACCCCGCCGGAACTCGGCGAGAACGGGCGGCAGCATCGAGCCCGCCAGGGACGGCAGCGCGGCCACGGAGACAGCTCCCCGGGTGCCGGCCAGATAGCCCTCGAAGTGGTTGAGCGCGGTATCGAACTCCGCGACGAGCCGTCGGGCGGTCGCGACGAACTCCTCACCCTCCAGCGTAGGACGCACCCGCCGCGTCGTCCGCTCGAAGATCGGTACGCCGATCCGTTGCTCGACCTCCTGCACCGTGCGGCTCAGGGACGACTGCGCGACGTGCAGGTCACGGGCCGCGGGCGTGTAGCCACCCGCTTCGGCCACGGCTAGAACCACCCTCAGGTGGCGCAGCGACAGATCAATGCTCACAGCACATCAATCTATCGTTAATTGGTGTTGGACAGGAACAAGTGATCGTCATCACACTCGTGTCCATGCTCTCCCTCATGGGCTTCATCACCGTCGCGGTGATCCTCGTCCTCCTCCTCACCAACCGGGTCGCGGCAGTCGTCGCTCTCGCCGGCGTCCCTGTGCTCACGGCCCTGGTCGCCGGCTTCTCCCCCACCGAGGTCGGCGAGTTCGTCGCCGGCGGTCTCGGTGGGGTCGTCGGCGTCGTCGCGATGTTCGTCTTCGCGATCGTCTACTTCGGGATCATGCGCGACGCCGGCATGTTCGACCCGATCATCCGCCGCATCGTCGGCTTCGCCGGGAACGCGCCCGTCACCGTCTGCCTGGCCACGGCGACGCTCGCCATGGCCGCTCACCTCGATGGCGCCGGTGCGACCACCTTCTTGATCACCATCCCCGCGATGCTGCCGCTCTTCGACCGCCTGGGCATGAGCCGACTCGTCCTCACGACCTGCGTCGGCCTCGGCGCCGGCGTCATGAACCTCGTCCCGTGGGGCGGCCCCACCGCCCGAGCGGCGGCCACCTCCGACGTACCGGCGAACGAGCTGTGGGTGCCGCTCATCCCCGCCCAGCTCGCCGGCATGGTCGCGGTCCTGGTCATCGCCTGGTTCCTCGGCCGACGCGAGACCCGGCGGCTCTCCGCTGCGCCCGCCGACGGCGCCCGAAGCACCGAGGCCAGCTCGGCGACGGACGATCTCCATGACGGAGTCGGCGCTCTCACCGCCGACGAGCAGCGCCTACGCCGGCCCCGCCTGTTCTGGGTCAACGTCGCCCTCACCGTGGCAGTCATCGCCGCACTGGTCAGCGCGGCTGCGACTCCCGAGCTGATCTTCCTGGTCGCCGTCGTCGTGGCGCTCCTGATCAACTACCCCGGGCTCAAGACCCAGACCGACCGCATCGAGGCGCACGCCAAGGGCGCGATGCTCATGGCCACCACGCTGATCGCGGCGGGAGTCTTCCTGGGCATCCTCGAAGGCAGCGGCATGATCGAGGCGATGGCCAAGACGGCCGCCGGCGCCCTGCCCGACGGGGCGGCACCGGCGCTCCCGGTCCTGATCGCGGTGCTGGCGGTCCCGCTCAGCCTGGTGTTCGGCCCGGACCCCTACTACTTCGGCGTCCTCCCGGTCCTGATCAGCGTCGGCGAGCTCCACGGCATCGCCGCGGCCGACCTCGCTCAGGCCTCGATCCTGGGCGAGGAGACGGTCGGCTTCCCGATCAGCCCGCTCACCGGTTCGTTCTACCTGCTGGTCGGCCTCGCAGGAGTCGACATCGGCAAGCACATCCGGCACCTCATCGGCTGGGCATGGCTGGTCTCCATGGTCATGCTCGCCGTCGCCCTGGTCACCGGCGTCATCCCGGTGTGGGCCTCGTGATCCGGCTGGGAGCGGGCGCCGGGTTCGCCGGCGACCGCATCGATCCTGCGGTCGAGCTGGCCCGAGACGGCGCGCTCGACTACCTGGTCTTCGAGTGTCTGGGTGAGCGGACCGTGGCCGCCGGTCAGCTGCGCCGTCTCGCCGACCCGGACGGCGGCTACGATCCGCTGCTCGAGGCACGGATGCGCGCCGTACTTCCCGTGATCGAGCCCGGACAGACCCGGATCATCACCAACTCCGGCGCCGCCAACCCGATCGCGGCCGGCCGTCGCGTCGCCGACGTGGCTCGGGCGCTCGACCGCCCCACCCGGGTCGCTGTCGTCACGGGCGATGACGCCCTGGAGACCGTACGCCGCCTCGACCCGGTCGTGTGGGAGACCGGCGAGCCGCTCTCCACGTCCACCGAGGAGCTGGTCTCGGCCAACGCCTACCTCGGCGCCGAGGGGATCCGGCTGGCGCTCGCCGACGGCCCCGACGTCGTGGTCACCGGCCGGGTCGCCGACCCGGCGCTCTACCTCGGACCGCTGCAGCACGAGTTCGGCTGGGCCGCCGACAACTGGCCGCTGCTCGCCGCCGGCACCGTGGTCGGTCACCTCCTGGAGTGTGCCGGCCAGCTGACCGGTGGCTACTTCGCGGATCCGGGCACCAAACCCGTCCCCGGCCTGGCCCGCCTCGGCTTCCCCTTCGCCGACGTACGTCCTGACGGGACGGCAACGCTCGGCAAGCTCGACGGCAGCGGCGGCCGGCTCGACGTACGCACCGCCACCGAGCAGCTGCTCTACGAGGTCGACCGCCCGGAGGCCTACCTCACCCCCGACGTGGTGGCGAACTTCTCCGGCGTCTCGTTCCGCGAGGCCGGCCCGGACCGGGTCGAGGTGGCCGGCGCGAGCGGTGCGGCGAGGCCTGACGACCTCAAGGTGACCCTCGGCTTCCGCGGCGGCTGGCTCGGCGAGGGGCAGATCTCCTACGCCGGGCCTCGTGCCCTGGCGCGGGCCGAGCTGGCCGCGGAGATCGTCCGCGAGCGCCTCGCCGACGTGCACGGCATCGCACCGGACGCGATCGGGGTCGAGCTCATCGGAGCCGGCGCGGCGTTCCGTGGCCTGGCGCCGGCGACCGAGCCGCTCGAGGTGCGGCTCCGCGTCACCGCCCGCACCGCCGACGCCACCCAGGCACACACCGTCGGCTGGGAGGTCGAGTCGCTCTACACCAACGGACCGGCGGGCGGCGGCGGAGCTCGCACAGGCATACAGCAGTCGCTGGTCGTCCGCTCCTGCCTGGTGCCCCGCGACCTCGTCTCCCCGACCGTGACCCTGATGGAGGAGCGATGAGCGACCTCACCGTCGACGACCTCGCCGACGTGCGCGCCGGCGACAAGGGCGACACGCTGATCCTCGCCGTGCTGCCGCGTGACGGGGAGGCGTACGCCGTCCTCGAACGCGACCTCACGCCCGAAGCGGTCGCCCGCCACTTCGCCGTCACCGAGCCGGTGGTGCGCACCGAGCTCCCACACCTGCCGGCGCTCGTCTTCCGGGTGCCGGCCGTCCTCGCCGGCGGCGTGACCGGATACTCAGGCCTGGACGGCCATGGCAAGAGCCTCGGCTACCACCTGCTGATGCTCCGGCTCGACAGGACTCCCTGACGCTCAGGAGGTGGCGCGGCGTACGACCTCGCCCTTCTCGCGAGCGAGGTCGGCGAGCGAGGTCTCGTAGGCCACCAGCTTCTGCTGCAGCTCGGGGTCTGCGACACCGAGGATGCGGGCGGCCAGGATGCCGGCGTTCTTGGCGTTGCCGATGGCCACGGTCGCGACCGGGATGCCGCCGGGCATCTGCACGATCGACATCAGCGAGTCGAGGCCGTCGAGATACTTCAGCGGCACCGGCACGCCGATCACCGGCAGCGGCGTGACGCTCGCGATCATCCCCGGGAGGGCGGCGGCGCCACCGGCGCCGGCGATGATCACCGAGAGGCCACGACCGGCCGCCTCACGCCCGTAGTCGAGCATCTCCTGCGGCATCCGGTGGGCCGACTTCACATCGGCCTCCCACTCGATCCCGAACTCGTCGAGAAGTTCCGCCGCGGCCTTCATCGTCGGCCAGTCGGAGTCGGACCCCATCACGATCCCTACGCGAGCGCTCATGGGCCAAGGCTAGGCCGAGGAGTCCTCGCGGGCGTGGACCGGGCCGTCTAACGGTGAGGTAACGGAATCACATGGTGGCGATAATTCGCTGTCGCGCTCCACAAGGTCACGAGATCGTATGCCGGTGATGTCCGCCCTGAGGTACCGGCTCGGCCAAGGCGTCGTGATCGCCCTGCTCTCCGCGCTCATCACCGCGTGCTCGGTCTTCGCCCCGCTCTACGACCGGGCGATGCAACAGGCGGCCACCGCAGTCACGCTGGAGAAGGCGCCCAGCGTGGAGCGCAACCTCCAGCTCTTCGGGCCGACGGTCGAGTTCCTGCTGCAACGTACGTCCCCTGCATCCCTCGAGCAGCAGTTTCCGGCGCGCTCGCTCTTCCACGATCCCGTCATGGGACGCAACGCCGTCACCGAGCTCGACCTGGGCCCCGAGTCGGCGAGCACGCCTCGAGGCGGCCTCTGGTGGCGGGAGGGCCAATGCGACCACATCAGGATCACCACAGGCACCTGCCCCGATGGGGCCCGTGAGATCCTGGTCACCGAGAACGAGGCAGAGGTCTACGGGCTCGAGGTCGGGCGCACCGTTCACGCGCCGGGAACCGAATCGCTCCTGGACGAGAACCTCCAACGCGCGCCGACACCGGTCGTGGCCTTCGAGGTCGTCGGCACCTACCTGGCCGATGACGAAGCCTGGTGGCTGGGGCTGCGCCTCGAGGGCGTGGCTGGCATCGCCGCCGGCAGCACCGCTCAGCACGACGTCTGGCTGACCGACGAGTCGACGTTCGGCGGAGCCACGCCGTTGCTCGACAGCGAAGCGGCCTGGGCGGGCTCTCGGCTGCGCACCGAGATGGTGGGGGTCGACGAGCTCACCGCTCTCGGAGACGACCTGGGCACCCTCCGGACACGCGTCGAGCGGGCCGAGGGCGAGCGCGACCTCTCCGAGGACTCGATCGCCTGGACGGTGACATCGCTGCCCGAGCTCGCCGACGGCGTCGAGACCCAGATCGAGCAGAGCCGGACGATGGTGCCTCTGCTCCTTCTCCAGCTGGGCCTGCTCGGATTGATCGTCCTGTGGATGATGATGCTCGCAGCTACCGACCAGCGGCGCCCGGACGTAGTGGTCGCTCGGCTTCGAGGCCGAGGCACCGCCGGGGCCCGATCCTTGCTGCTGGGCGAGCTGCTCCCGGCCGTGCTCGTCGGGGTCGTCCCAGGAGTGGCCGTCGCGCTCCTCGCCTCGACCCTGGCGCGTGCGCACTCGCTCCCGGGTGAGCCGCCCTTCGAGCTGCCACAGGGGACGGTCGTCTCCGGCAGCGTCGCCGTAGCAGCCCTTGTCCTGGTGTCGTACGCAGCGGTCTACCGAGTCGCTCGCGAACCGCTCAGCACCCTGCTCCACGGGACGCACCGTCATCGCCTCGGATGGATGCCCGGCGGGGGCGACGCTGTGGCGGTGGCTGCGTGCGGGGCATGCGTGATCGCCTTCGTGACGGGCAGCCTCACCGGGCCGATCGCGCTTGCCGCCCCGGCGCTGCTCTCGGCTCTCATCGGTCTCGTGCTCGCCCATCTGTTCACCCCGCTCGCGACGCGGATCGGCGGCACACTGCTGCGCCGGGGTCAGCTCCGTGCCGGCGTCTCGCTGCTGGACGCATCGCGCAGCATCGCCGCGCGACGAACGGTCGCGCTGGTCACCGTGGCCAGCGCCCTCGCGGTCTTCTCGGTATGTGGCCTGCTCGTCGGCGAGCGCAATCGCGCGGTCGCTGCGGAGCAGGAGGCAGGCGCTCCGCTGACCGCCGAGATCTACGGACAGAACACGACGGCGATCAACCTCGAGTCCGTACGTCGTGTGCTCGGGAGCCTCGACCCCGAAGGCGATCGGGTGACCCCGGTCGTACGGGCCACATCGCCGGGCGGCGGCGCGACGACCTTCGCCATCGAACCGCAGGAGTTCCGACGGATCGCACTCTTCGGCGACGGTGGTCCGAGCGCCGCCCAATGGCAAGCGCTCGAGAACGCAGAGGCCCGCGAGCCGGTCGCGATCATCACCACCGGTCCGGTGCTGGACGAGGAGCCCACGATAGTCGGCCTCGACGGCGTCCAGCAGAAGGGCGAGGAGATCGCCGACGTCGACCGCGTGCCCGGCGGCGGTCCCGACGTCGCCCTCGTCGACCTCACCGCGGCAGAGAAGCTCGCCACCCCCGACGGCGACTCCACCATCTCCCTGTGGTTCGCCTCCGAGGACCACGCGCTGCTCGAACGCGTCAGTGCCGGCCTGGCGGACGAGGGCATCGACGTGACGACGACTCGCACGCTCACCGACGTACGCAGCGACTTGGACGAGTCGGTCGCCACCTGGAGCCTGCGGCTCGGTGTCGTGGTCGGTCTCGCGGCGGTGGTGATCGCCGTGCTCGCGCTGAGCGTGCTCACCGCCACCGGCTGGCGCACCCGCGCCCGCGATCTGGCATCGCTCTGGCTGGCGGGCGTGAACCGGCGCACGGTCAGACGACTCCCTGGTGGCACACAGCTGCTGCCGGTGGTGCTCGGCGTCCTCGCCGGCGCCGGAGCCGGCGTGCTCGCCACACTGCTCACGCTTCCCGACCTACCGATCTTCGCCGTCGAGCCCGCGGTCGATGCTGTCAACCTGTCCGTGCCGTGGGCGGCGGTCGGTCTGACCACGCTCGGCTGCCTGCTGGTCCTGAGCACGGCTGCCGTCCTCCTCGGGCGGGCGGTCGCGACCGCGGCCCGCCTCGACCGCCTACGGGAGACCGCATGAGCACCGGCCTGCTGATCCGCACCCACGGACTGGTGCACATCTACCACACCGAGGGTCACGACGTCGCTGCTCTCTCCGGCGTCGATCTCGACGTCAGACCCGGCGAGCTGATGGGGCTCCTCGGACCTTCGGGATCAGGGAAGTCGACCCTGATGGGCCTGCTGGCCGGGATCTTCCGCCCGAGCGCCGGCAAGATCTTCGTGGGCTCCCACGAGGTCTCCGCGGCCAGCTCGAAGGAGCTCGACCGTCTTCGGGCGAGCCAGGTCTCGCTCATGCTGCAGGGAGCCGGACGCAACCTGCTCCCCTACGCCACGCCGGCCGCCAACGTACGTTTCGCCCAGCGCGCGGCCCGCCGCACGAGCACGGGCCTCCCGGCCGCCGAGGAGCTGCTCGACGAGCTCGGTATCGCCCAGGTGGCCGACCGTCCGCTCGCCGGTCTGACACCTGGCGAGCTGCAGCTCACCGCTCTGGCGGTCGCCCTCGCCACCCGGCCCGGGCTCGTGCTCGCCGACGAGCCCACCAGCCAGCTGGGTCACGACGCCCGCGACCTCGTCCTCGAGCGGCTCGCCTGGATCAACCGCACCCACGGCACGACCGTCGTGCTCGTCACCCACGATCCGCACGTCGCCGCGTTCCTGCCCCGCACGGTCACCATCCGCGACGGCCGCATCGGCGGGGAAGGACGCAGCGGGGAGGAGTACGCCGTGGTGACGGCAGATGGCTCCCTCCCCCTGCCCGGACACCTACGCGACGCGCTTCCGCCCGGCACTCTGGTCCGGTTCCATCCGGTCGACGGTCACTACGAGCTGGTTCCCGAGCACGAAGGGGTCGCCGATGAGTGAGGTTCGCGCGCAAGGATTGTCGGTGGCGTACGACGACGTCGTTGCTGTCCAGCCGATCGATCTCGAGCTCGGGGCAGGGACGATGCTGGCTGTCACCGGGCCCTCGGGAGCCGGAAAGTCGTCGTTGCTGTGGGCGCTGGCCGGCGCCCTGACCCCGGCGGCCGGATCGGTACACGTCGACGGAGCTTCGCTGACGAGCAGGGACGACGCCACCACGCGAGGCATCAGCCTCATCCCCCAGGGCAACGGGCTTGCCGGCGCACTCACTGCGGAGGAGAACGTCCTGGTGCCGTTGCTTGCCCGCAAGGTGTCGCCCCGGGAGGCGCTTCAACGCACCGGGGCGGCGTTGGCCCTGGTCGGGCTCGAGCAGTCCGGACGCCATCTCGTCGACGAGCTCTCCGGCGGTCAGCAACAGCGAGTCGCGCTGGCGCGGGCATTCGCAACGCGCGCCGGAGTGCTCCTGGCCGACGAGTCGACCAGCGACCTGGACGCGGGCAACCGGGAGCGGATGGTCGCCGCGCTTCAGGGCGAGGCCAAGCGAGGCGCCGTCGTCGTCCTCGCCACCCACGACCCCGAAGCCGCCGCGGTCGCCGACGCCGAGCTCGCACTCGACGAGGGCGTCGCCACCTGGGTCCGGCCTCTCACCGCCACCTGACCCACCTCCGCCCAGAGGTCACGTCTGCAGGCCGAAGCGTCACTTCTGCAGGCCGAGTGGGCACTCAGGTGACCCCTCGACCTGCAGACGTGACGTCTCGACCTGCGGGAGTGACCTCTCGGCCTGCGGGGGTGACTTCTCGGTGGAGGAGGGTCAGTCGGAGTCGTTGCCGAGGTCGCCCTGGAACCAGTCGGCGGCGTGGCGGGCGCGCTCGAGGCAGTCGTCGAGGTCGTCGCCGTAGACGTTGACGTGGCCGACCTTGCGGCCGGGGCGCATCTCCTTGCCGTAGAGATGCACGCGCAGGTGGGGGTCGCGGGCCATGGCGTGGGGGAAGCCGTCGTAGAGCCGACCGACGTCGGGGCGGGACGAGCCGAGGATGTTGACCATCACCGACCACGTCGCGCGCGATGCCGGCGAGCCCAGCGGCAGGTCCATGACCGCACGCAGATGGTTCTCGAACTGCGAGGTGACCGCACCGTCCTGGGTCCAGTGGCCGGTGTTGTGGGGCCGCATCGCGAGCTCGTTGACCAGCAGCCGGCCGTCGACGGTCTCGAACATCTCCACGGCCAGGATGCCGGTGACGTCGAGCTCCTTGGCGACGCGCAGCGCGATCTGCTCACCCTCGACGGCGAGCTCCGGGGAGAGGTCGGGCGCGGGGGCGATGACCTCCTTGCACACCCCGTTCTCCTGATAGGTGTGCACGACCGGGTACGCAGCGGCCTGGCCGCTCGGCGACCGAGCGACGATCGCGGACAGCTCCCGGCGGAAGTCGACGAGCTCCTCGGCCAGGACCTGCACGCCCGCCTCCTCGGCGACACGGAGCGGCTCGACGACATCTGCCACGTCGCGTACGACCCAGACGCCCTTGCCGTCGTACCCGCCGCGAGTGGTCTTGAGCACGCACGGGAAGCCGAACGCCTCGACCTCGGCGACCGAGGAGACGATGGCGTTGCGCGGGCACGGGATGCCGAGCTCGCCGAGCCGCTCGCGCATGACGCCCTTGTCCTGAGCGTGCACGAGGGCATCGGGGCCCGGCCGCACCGCGACGCCGGCAGCCGCCAGCGCGTGCAGGTGCTCGGTGGGCACGTGCTCGTGGTCGAAGGTGACGACCTCGCAGCCCTCGGTGACCTTGGTGAGCTGGTCGAGGTCGCGGTAGTCGCCGACCATCTGGTCGGGGATGACCTGGGCTGCGGAGACACCCTCGCCCTCGGCGAGAAGCCGGAGCGGGAGGCCGAGCGCGATTGCGGGCTGAGCCATCATGCGGGCCAGCTGGCCGCCGCCGATGATCGCAAGGGTCGGTGCGAGGGTCACGACGGACAGGATAAGGAGCCTCTCCCGTCGGGACCGATTCCGCGGATCCCCCTCACAGACATCCGCGGACCCGGCCCCGACGGGCTCGGGTCGGGCTAGACCTTCTCGAAGCGCAGTCCCTTGCCACGCAGTGTCGTGATCAGATGGGGTTTGCGCGGGTCGTCACCCAGCTTGCGGCGCACCCACCCCAGGTGAACGTCGATGGTCTTCGACGAGGTGTAGAAAGTCGCATTCCACACATCCCTCATCAACTCATCACGGGAGACGACGTTGCCAGCCCTCTTGATCAGGGCGTGGACCAGGTCGAACTCCTTGCGAGAGAGCGTTAGCTCCTCATCGTTCCGCCATGCTCGCCGCGTGTCCGGGTCGAGCTTGATCTCCTGTACCTCGATCATGAGTCCGACACTAGGGAGGTAAAGACCCCATGGCAAAGGATTGCACGATATTGCCACTGACATCTTCATGCCAGGCCGCAACGAATTGGGCAGGCCGAGAAAGCGCCCCCGCGGACGCCCTCCACCATGCCTCTCGTGGCATCAGTTGGTAAAGCAATCATCGGGGGCGTTGACCGACTGTTAACTACAACAAATCTGCAACATCGACGCGAAACAGCAGGTCAGCAAGGACCTTGAGGTCACAGTTCAGACACGACGCACAGCGACGGGCTCGACGATCCCGAATCCTCGCACCGGCCGAGCGGCCAGTCGCCGGGTCTCGTACTCGTCCGCAGGCATCGCCGCGGCGGTCGCTTCGTCGATGATGATGCGGTTGCGCCGCGCCACAGCGGTCAGCCGCGCAGCCATGTTCACGGGCGGCCCGAAGACGTCTCCCAGCCGCAGCACGAGGTTGCCGGAGGCCAGCCCGACACGTACGTCCGGCATCCTCGGGTCGCGCCCGACCACGTTGATGATCCCCTCAGCGGCGCCGTAGGCCTGCAACGGATCGTCGTTGACGAAGAGCACCGAGTCGCCCAGCGACTTGATGATCCGACCGTGCCAGGTCGCCACCACATCGGCACACCGCGACTCGAAGAGCTCGACGAGGTCGCCGATCTTCTCCTCGGTCAGCGTGTTGGACAGTGCGGTGAACGAGACGATGTCGGCGAACCCGACCGTCTGCCACACCGTGCCCAGCTGCTCCTCCGGGCCCGCGACCGAGGCCTCGGCCCTGGCGAGCGCCGCACGCATGTGCCGGCGCCATGCGAAGAGCATCATCTCCTCGAACGCGCTCTCGAAGTGCTCGGAGACGGCGACGGTCGCCTTCAACAGCTCGCTGGGCGTACGAGCGTCCTCGTCCTGCGTCTCGACGTGGTGCAGGAGCGCGGAGACCTCGTAGTCGGAGAGCCGCGCCATCGACTGCCCGATCCCTCGGGTCAGGTTGACGACCAGGTCGAAGCTGACCAGCCCGTTGCCGGCGATGTCGTTGGCCTTGGTGAGGGCGTTGACGTCGGCTTCGTCGAAGAACGCCTGGTCGTCGCCGATCTCCGGGAACCCGAGCGCACGCCACAGGCGCTTGGCCTGCTCGAGGCTCACCCCGGCCCTCTCTGCCACCTCGGCCGAGGTCAGGTTGACGGGCTGCTTCGATTTCGCCACGAACAGATCATGTCATCTCGGTGATCAACCCTGTGGACGGAGCCGGGCATGGATCACGTCACCGGCACCCACGACGCGCTCCCCCTCGCCCGTGGCGATCACCAACCGGCCGTGCTCGTCGATCGCGGTCGCGACACCCTCCCAGACGTCCCCGCCCGGCAGCTCGGCCCTCACCTGCTCGCCGATCGTCACCGACAGCTCGCGATAGCGACGAGCGAGCTCTGCGGGGTCATCACCCCAGATCTCGTACGCCGCCCAGAGCTCCTCCAGCACAGCGGCGAGCACCTCGGTGCGGTCGACCGGCGCACCGCTCTCCAGCTCGAGCGAGGTGGCCGACTCGATCGGCAGCTCCTCGCGGGTGAGCGAGGTGTTGAGCCCGAACCCGATCACCGCGGCGGGCGCTGCGCCGCCCGAGCTCGCGTCGATGCGCTCGATCAGGATCCCGCAGACCTTGCGCCCCTCGATGAGCACGTCGTTGGGCCACTTCAGCCCGGCGGCGTACCCCATCTTCCGCAGTGCCGTGGCGACGGCGACCCCGGTCATCAACGGCAGCCACGGCCACCGCTCGACCGGGATCGACGCCTCCGGGCGAAGCAGCGCGGAGACGGTCAGCGCCGAGCGCGCGGGGGTGGTCCAACCGCGGTCCAGACGGCCGCGACCGGCGGTCTGGTGCTCGGTGGTGACCACCAGGCCAGGGGCCTCACCCGAGCGCGCGAACGAGGCGAGCTCGGCGTTCGTGGACGGCGTCGACTCGAGGACCGTGACGCGCCACCCGCCCCGTAGACCGACGAGTCGGGAGGGGTCAAGTGATGGGCGTCGCATCGCAGAAGGGGCCACGGGCATTAGATTGGCCCCCGCACCGCACGAAGTCCAAAGGAGTCCCGTGAGCGCCGAAGCCACCAACGAGCCCGAGATCGACCTGCACACCACCGCCGGCAAGCTGGCCGAGCTGGACCGTCGTCTCGACGAGGCCGTCCACGCCGGTTCCGCCAAGGCGGTCGAGAAGCAGCACGCCAAGGGGCGTCAGACCGCTCGCGAGCGTATCGACATGCTGCTCGACGAGGGCTCCTTCCAGGAGGTCGACGAGCTGGCCCGCCACCGCAGCACCGCGTTCGGGCTGGAGAAGAACCGCCCCTTCGGCGATGGCGTGGTGACCGGCTACGGCACCATCGACGGCCGCCAGGTCTGCGTCTTCTCCCAGGACTTCACCGTCTTCGGCGGCTCGCTGGGTGAGGTCTACGGCGAGAAGATCACCAAGATCATGGACCTCGCGATGAAGACCGGCTCGCCGCTGATCGGCATCAACGAGGGCGCCGGCGCGCGCATCCAGGAGGGCGTCGTCTCCCTGGGTCTCTACGGCGAGATCTTCAGGCGCAACGTGCACGCCTCCGGCGTGATCCCGCAGATCAGCCTCATCATGGGCAACTGCGCCGGCGGCCACGTCTACTCCCCGGCCGTCACCGACTTCACGATCATGGTCGACAAGACGTCCGGCATGTTCATCACCGGCCCCGACGTCATCAAGACCGTCACCGGTGAGGACATCACCATGGAGGAGCTCGGCGGCGCGCTCGCCCACAACTCCAAGTCGGGCGTGGCCCACTACATGGGCTCCGACGAGGAAGACGCGATCGACTACGTCAAGGCGCTGCTCTCCTACCTCCCGAGCAACAACCTCGAGGAGCCGCCGGCCTACGACGAGACGGCTGACCTGGAGATCTCCGACCTCGACCGCGAGCTCGACACCTTCATCCCCGACGGCGCCAACCAGCCCTACGACATGCACGAGGTCATCGCGCACATCGTCGACGACGAGGAGTTCCTCGAGGTCCAGCCGCTGTGGGCGCCCAACATCCTCACCGGCTACGCCCGCATCGAGGGCCGCCCGGTCGGCATCGTCGCCAACCAGCCGATGCAGTTCGCCGGCACCCTCGACATCGACGCCTCCGAGAAGGCCGCCCGCTTCGTACGCACCTGCGACGCCTTCAACGTCCCGGTCATCACCTTCGTCGACGTGCCCGGCTTCCTGCCCGGCACCGACCAGGAGCACAACGGCATCATCCGCCGCGGCGCCAAGCTGATCTACGCCTACGCCGAGGCCACCGTGCCGCTGGTCACCATCATCACCCGCAAGGCCTACGGCGGGGCGTACGACGTCATGGGCTCCAAGCACCTCGGCGCCGACATCAACCTCGCCTGGCCCACCGCCCAGATCGCGGTCATGGGCGCCCAGGGCGCGGCCAACATCGTCCACCGACGCACCCTGGCCGAGGTCGAGGCCGCCGGCGGCGACGTCGAGGCCAAGCGCGCCGAGCTGATCGACGAGTACGAGACCACGCTCGCCAACCCCTTCATCGCCGCCGAGCGTGGCTACGTCGACGCGGTCATCCCGCCGCACGAGACCCGCGCCGAGGTCACCCGCGCGCTCCGCCTCCTGCGCACCAAGCGAGAGACCCTGCCCGCGAAGAAGCACGGGAACATCCCGCTCTGAGTGAGGCCCGAAGCGAGCGCCAGCGAGCGAGGGCCTCGCGAAGAGCGGATAACGCCGAGTCGGCGCAAACGGACCGGAGCGAAGCGAGGACCGGATTGCGCCGACTCGGCGTTATCCCAACCCAACCCCGACGTAAGCCGAACCGAGACACGAAAGGTGGTCGCGCAATGACCGAGAACCACGAGCAGAAGCCCCTGCTCAAAGTCATCGACCAGAACGCCACCCCCGAGGACGTCGCCGCGATCGTCGCCGTCTTCTCCGCGATGGGATCGGCCGAGGCCCCGAAGAAGAAGCCGCGTTCCCTGTGGGCAGCCCCGCAGCTCCGCACCCCGCACCACGCCGGCCCCGGCGCCTGGCGCGCCAGCGGCCTGCCTCACTGACACGGCTCGACCGGACGATGACCCCTGGTAACGAGATCCACCAGGGGTCATCGTCGGGTAAAGGCCACGGCAAGCTCATACGGAGCACCTGAGAAGATGGCGTCGTGGTCACCTTCTCTCGGCGATATCTTCTGATCACACTCGCGTGGTTGCTGACCCGCGGGTGGGTGGTGATCCTCTACGGCTTCCCCGCCGCGGCGGCCGGCTGGTTCGGCTGGGCGGGTGCCGAGTGGGGCGTCGTGGGCGATGTGAACTACTACCGCGACAGCCTCGACAACCTGGCCTCGGAAGGGGTCGGGAGTTCGCTGGTCGAATACCCGGTGCCGGCGCTGCTGCTGCTCTGGGTCCCGCACGCGGCGATCAGCCTGCTCGGCCTGGCCGGCGACGCCTACATCGTGGCCGTGCTGGTGATGGCGGCGCTGACCGACCTGCTCTTCATGGCGCTGATCGTGCACGGCCGGCGCGGTGACCACCCTCGGTTCGGGGTCTCCGGCGCCGAGGCGCTGTGGCTGGTCGCGGTGCCGGCGCTCGGGGCGACGGCGTACGCCCGTTTCGACCTGTTCCCGGGGATCATGGTCGGCCTGGCGGTGCTCTACGCGGCCCGGAGGCCGAAGGTGGCGGCGGCGTTCGCGGCCCTGGCGACGGGCGCGAAGTACTGGCCGATCCTGGTGATCCCCGCCTTGGCCGCCTCCCGCCGCGCCCGCAAGCCGGTCATCCTCACCGTCGCCGTCACGGGCACGGCGCTGGCCGGCATCAGCCTCGTCCTGGGCGGCTGGGACCGGCTGATGACACCGCTGGGCTACCAGGGTGAGCGCGGGCTGCAGATCGAGTCGATCTTCGCGACCCCGGCGATGGTCGCCTGGGGCCACGGTGCTGCCGGCTACACCGTCGACTACACCGAGTGGAAGGCCTACGACATCTCCGGGCCGAGCGTCGGTGGGCTCCTCCTGGCAGCGACCATCGCCTCCGTGGTCGCGGCCGCGCTAGTCATCGTCTGGTGGGTGCTCGCCTGGCGCCGTCTCCCCCGCGGCGAGCGGGCCGAGCACGACGAGGAGACGATCGTGTGGCTGGTGCTCGCGACCGTCGCCGCGTTCCTGGTGACCAACAAGGTGCTCAGCCCGCAATACCTGCTCTGGCTGCTCCCCGCGGCCGCCGCCGGGATGGCCCTGCTCCGTGGCCGCGCCCGTCGCCGGCTCGGGATCTGGTCGGTCGTGCTGGTCGTGGCGACGTTGCTCACCCACGAGATCTTCCCCCGCATGTATGGCTACATGCTCACCTACGACGAGACCGGATCACCCTGGATCACCGAGGTGCTGGCCTGGCGCAACGGCCTCCTCCTGCTGCTCTTCCTCTACGCCGCCTGGCGCACGACCAGGTTGTTGACCTTCTCCGCCGCCGTCCCCACAACAGCGGCGGAGAAGGTGGCTATCTCAGGCAGACGCGGGCGACGTCGCCCTGAGCCGAGTAGATCGTGACCGGCTCCGCGGCGAACACCGGGCGGCACGCCGCCGGCGTCAGCTCGTGCACGGTGGTGCCGTCGTAGAACCCGTGGTCGTCACAGTTCTCATAGCTGACGTACACGTCGCCGGGCTCGCCGTCGCGGAAGACCCGCAGGATGACGTACGAGGCGATCGGCTGCCCCGCGAGGCAGTTCTTCGGGGTGTTGGGGCCCGAGCGGCCGGGCGCGGCGCTGATCGCGTCCACGAGGCCCGCGGCGTCGGCTCCCTTGGTCTGACGCGAACCGGTCAGCGAGGCCGACGACGGCTCGTACTGGCAGATCGCGATCGACTCGGGAGCCCCGCCCGTCAGCGGTGAGCTCTTCGGCTCCGTCTTGGGCCGCACCGGGTCACCACCGGCCAGCGGCGAGGCCGTATCGCAGCCGTAGGGGTCCTTGGCGACGGTCGTCAGCGATCCCTGGATCTCCTGGTTGACCTTGTCGTCGCCGGGGCCGGTGAGGATCGAGACGATGTAGTCACCCTCGATGACCCGAGTCAGCAGCCAGCCCTCGTGCTCCCAGGAGCCGGCCTTCTTGTCGGTCGCCTTGGTCGCCTTCTCGACAACGAGGTAGGGCTGCCACAGCGAGAACGGCACCTTGCCGAAATCCGCCGGGAAGTCGCGATCCTCGGTGTTGTCGCAGGCGATCCGGGGCACCGGGCGGTTGGTCACGTTGGCGACGTAGGGCGTGCGCGGCACGGTGTCCCACTGGTCGCCGGGCTTCTCGATGCACTCCGGCAGCGCGGGCGAGGCGGCGTCGGCCCACTCCTGCGGCACCTGGGCGGCGACGTCGAAGCGCACCGCCCAGCGCTTCCCCGCGTCCGGTGCGGGCAGGCCGGGGTGTTCCTTGTCGGCGTAGGTGCCCTGCGGCGGCTCGGCCGACTCGCTGAGCGCCTTGGGCGCGGACCCGTCGCGGGCCTCGGCACTGGCGGCGCCGTCGGCGACCGTGCTGCCCTCGTCGCTCCCGCTGCGAAGGCTGGCCAGCGCACCGCCCAGCCCGACCACGGTCACCACCGCGGCGGCCGCGGCGAGGATCAGCGTCGCCCGCCGGCGTGCGGGCTTCTCGTCGGTCTCGATCGTGTCGGCCGGCGTCGGCTCGGCCTGATCTTCCCGGTCGGACGAGTCGGGGACAGCGAGCTCCCGCGGCTCGAACCCGTCGGCCTCACGCGTCAGCGCGGCCCGGAAGGCCCGCTCCTCGCGATCGAAGTCACTCATTTTTCAACCCCCTCGTTCCCTCTCCGTCAACAGAGCCTTGTTCGTTCAGTCGGTCCCTCAGCTTGGCCAGCGCCCGATGCACATGTGATCGGGCCGTCGCCTCGGCGCAGTCGAGCACCGTCGCGATCTGGGCGAAGGACAGGTCCTCGTAGAAGCGGAGCACGACCGCGGCCCGTTGGTTGGCCGGCAGCGTCTGCACCAGCGCCCAGGCCTCGTCGGCGTCGTGCGTCTCGGGACCGGGCTCGTGCTGGGTCGCCATCGGCTCGACGTCGTCGACGAGCACCAGCCGGCGCCGTTTGCGCCATCCGCTGATCGACCCGTTGACGATGCTCCTCTTCACGTACGCCTCCGCGGTGCCGGACACCGCCAACGAGTCCCAGCGCGGCATCGCCCGGATGAGGGCGTCCTGCACGAGGTCGGGGGCGTCGGAGTTGTTGCCGGTGACGAGGTAGGCGAATCGCTGCAGCGCCGGACCGCGCGAGGCCACCCAGGCGCTGAAGTCGATGCTCGTGGCCGCGTCCTCGGCTGCATCGCCGACCGGCTCGGTCGGCTGGTCCTCGGCATCCACGGACACCTCCTCTGGCATGTTCACACCCCTCCTACGCCAAGTCTGGCGTCTTCGTTGCGCGTGCTGCGGAAATCGGTTGCCCCGACGAGCCCCGGCCATAGGGTGACCGGGTGACCCGTGAGGTAGATGCCCGCACCGACCGCTACGTCGAGGATCTGTGCGCCCTCGACCCGTTGACCGCAACCTACGTCGGCGTCGCCGGCCACGACGCAGACCTCCCCGACCTCTCCCCCGACGGGATGGCCGCGGTGGAGGAGCTCAACCGGGTGGCCCACGCCGACGTGTCGGCGATCGAGCCCGCCGACGAGCGCGAGCAGGTGGCCAAGGAGGCGTTCCTGGAGCGGGTCGGGCTCGACATCGAGCTCGCCGACGCGCAGATCACCCGGCGGTTCGTCTCGGTCATCGAGAGCGGCATCCACAGCCTCCGAGACGTCTTCGACCTGATGCCGACCGACTCCGAGGACGACTGGGCGACGATCTCGACCCGGCTCGCCGGGCTGCCCGACGCGGTCGAGGGCTACACCACGACGCTGCGCGAGGAGGCCGCTGCCGGACGCGTCTCCGCCGGCGCGCAGTATGCGAAGGTCGCCGACCAGATCCAGGCCTGGACCGGTCAGAAGGGTGCCGTCGACTTCTTCGCCGGTCTGGTCGGGCGGGCCCCTGAGGGCACGCCCGCGTCGCTGCGTACCGAGCTCGAGTCGCACGCCGCCCGCGCCAACGAGGCGTTCGCGGAGTTCGGACGGTTCGTGGCGAGCGACCTGGCTCCGGCAGGGCTGCCCAAGGAGGCGGTCGGCCGTGACCACTACCGGCTCGCCTCGCGGCTCTTCCTCGGGGCCGAGGTCGACCTCGAGGAGACGTACGCCTGGGGCTGGGAGGAGCTCGAGCGGATCTCCGACGACATGGCCGCCACCGCCCACCGGATCGTGCCGGGTGCGAGCGTCGCGGAGGCAGCCGCCCACCTCGACACCGACCCCGCGCGGCAGCTGACCTCGCCCGACGCGCTGCGGGAGTGGATGCAGACCACCGCCGACCGAGCCATCACCGACCTGGCCGACGTGCACTTCGACATCCCCGAGCCCGTGCGGCGCATCGAGTGCATGATCGCGCCCACCTCCGACGGCGGCATCTACTACACCGGCCCCTCCGAGGACTTCTCCCGCCCCGGGCGGATGTGGTGGTCCGTGCCCGAGTCGGTCACCGGGTTCAGCACCTGGCGCGAGCTGACCACCGTCTTCCACGAAGGTGTGCCCGGTCATCACCTCCAGATCGGCCAGACCGCCTACCGCTCCGAGCTGCTCAACCGCTGGCAGCGGCTGATGTGCTGGGTCTCGGGCCACGGCGAGGGCTGGGCGCTCTACGCCGAGCGGCTGATGGACTCCCTCGGCTACCTCAACGACCCCGGCGACCGTCTCGGCATGCTCGACGGGCAGTCGTTCCGGGCCGCCCGCGTGATCATCGACATCGGGATGCATCTCGAGCTCACCATCCCCGAGAACCCCTTCGGGTTCCACCCCGGCGACCGTTGGACTCCCGAGCTCGGCCGCGAGTTCATCGGGCAGCACTGCCTCATGGACGGCGCCTTCCTCGACTTCGAGGTCGCCCGCTACCTCGGCTGGCCCGGCCAGGCTCCGTCCTACAAGGTCGGCGAGCGGATCTGGCTCCAGGCGCGCGACGACGCCCACGCCCGCGCCGGCGACGCCTTCGACCTCAAGGCCTTCCATCGCGCTGCGCTCGACCTCGGCTCCCTGGGGCTGGATCCGCTGCGGGCGGCGTTGGGGCGGTTGTGACCGGCTCCAGGGATACCCGGTCGGCCGGGTATCCCTGGACATGACGGGCACTGAAACACCCACCAAGCCCACGAAGTGCCCGTCAAGCACTCCCCCGCGTCTCACGATCCGGCCGCTGATCGTCCGGATCCGGACGTACGCTGCGGCAGGTGACGACCACCCTCACCCGCGAGCAGGCGCGACGGATCGCTGTGCGAGCCCAGCTCCTCGACGCTCACCGGCCATCATCGTTGGTGCAGACCGTCGACCAGCTGACGCTCCTGCAGATCGACCCGACCAAGGCGATCGCGCCGAGCGCGGACCTGGTGGCGTGGTCACGGCTGGGCGATGCGTACGACCACTCGGACCTCACCTTCGCGCTCGAGCAGGAGCGCTCGCTGGTGGAGTTCTCCAGCTTCGTCTTCCCGATGGACGAGATCGAGACGGTGCTCGCCCTCGCCCCGGGCCGGATCCATCCCACCGCCGTCGAGTGGGTCGGCGCCAACGCGAAGTTCCGTAGGCGGATCCTGGATCGGCTGCGAGCCGACGGTGCGCTGGTGGCCGGCGAGATCGAGGACACCTCGGAGGTGCCCTGGGCCTCGAGCGGCTGGACCAACGACAAGTCCGTGCTGCGGATGCTCGAGCTGCTCAACCGGATGGGCGACGTCGCGGTCGCCGGCCGGCGGGGCAAGCTGCGCACGTGGGACCTCGCCGAGCGCGTCTACCCTGCTGACCTGCAGCTTCCCTCGGTTGCGGATGCCGCGGACGTCGAGATCGGGCGCAGGTTGGCGTCCCTCGGGATCGCTCGCCCCGGGCGGAAGGACTCCACCGGTGGCGAGGTGGTCGGCGCCGGAGACACGGGCGTCGCGTGCACCGTGACCGGCGTGGACGGTGAGTGGCGGGTCGACCCCGAGGCGCTGGCCGCGCTCGAGGACGGTTTCGCGCCGCGTGCGGCCCTCCTCTCGCCCTTCGATCGCCTCGTCTACGACCGCGACCGTGCGCTCGACCTGTTCGGGTTCGAGTATGTGCTCGAGATGTACAAGCCCGCCGCCAAGCGGCGCTGGGGCTACTTCGCCCTGCCGATCCTGCATGGTGACCGGTTGGTGGGGAAGCTCGACGCGAAGGCCGATCACAAGAAAGGCGTGCTGAACGTCTTCGCCGTCCACGAGGACGTCGCCTGGACCGCCGAGACCGGCGACGCGGTCGAGGCCGAGATCGAGGCGCTCGCCGCGTGGCTGGGCGTCGAGGTCACCCACCCCTGACCGGCCGCCGACGGGGGTCGCACGTCCGGGAGCAACCACCCGAATTGACCTTCTCAGCCTCATCGAGCAGGCCTAGTGTGAGTCGACGGGGTCGGATATCGATCAAAGGAGACGATCCGAATGGCAACGCTCAATCCCTACATCAGCTTCAAGACCGAGGCCGCCGAGGCGCTCGAGTTCTACCGGTCGGTGCTCGGCGGCACCGTCGAGACGACGACCTTCGAGTCGATGGGCGACGCGATGGGTCCGCTGGACGACGCGACGAAGAAGCTGGTCATGCACGGCTCGCTCACCCTCGACGACGGCCTGGTCCTGATGGCCTCCGACACTCCTCCCGGGATGGACCACATCGCCCCGTCCGCCGGCGTCACCGTCGCCATGACCAGCGCCGACATGGCCGACCAGCCGCGGTTCGCCGACTACTTCGCGAGGCTCTCCGAGGGCGGCACGGTCGGGATGCCGTTCGAGCAGGCGCCCTGGGGCGACCACTTCGGCCAGTTCGACGACAAGTTCGGTGTCAGCTGGATGTTCGACGTCGGCGACGGTGAGTCGACCGGCGCCTAGATGACCTAGAGGGCCGGTCCGGCCGGATAGACCAAGGTTCGGTCGAATCTCCTCCTTTCGTAGGAGGCCCCGGCGCGTTCGACCACGTACGGTCTAGACCATGCTGATCGCCGAAGACCTACTTCTCCTGGTGCTCGACGACGAGAAGGGCACGCTCTCCTCGTCGTGGGTCCAGCAGGCGCTCGGCGGAGCCATCCTGACCGAGCTCGTCATGGCGGGCTCGGCTCAGGTGGTGCCCAAGTCGGGGCTGACCGCGGCCAAGGCCGCGGCGGTGCCGGGTCGGCGGCCGGACGAGCCGATCCTCGCCGCTGCGTACGACTCCCTGGCCGCGAAGCCGCTGACCGCCAAGAACGCGGTCAACAACCTCGGCAAGGGGCTGCACGAGTCCCTCGCCGCGCGCCTGTGCGACCGCAACATCCTGCGGCGCCGCGACGACCGCATCCTCGGCATCTTCCCTCGCACCACCTGGCCCGCCGCCGACTCGACCCACGAGAACGGCGTACGCGCCCAGCTGGTCTCCGTGCTCATCCACGGCGCCACCCCGGATGCGCGCACCGGCCCGCTCGTCGCCCTGCTCTCCTCCATCAACTTCGCCCACAAGGTGGTCGACACCCGACCCGTGGGTGCCGGCGCCGTGAAGGCCCGCGCGAAGGAGATCGCCAAGGGCGACTGGGCCGCGAAGGGCGTCAAGGACGCCATGGACGAGGTCACGGCGGTCATGACCGCCGTGATGGTCTCCACGACCGCCGCCACCTCGGTCGCGACCACCTGAACGAGCTCGAGGATCGCAGCCGCGGAGGGACCGCGATCCTCGAGCGTCATCCCGGCTCTGGCCACAGAGGACGGGAGTCAGACCGGCGATCGCCCGAACCGCGCCAGGTAGTGCCATACCCGCTTGACCGACTGCGCGTCGTGCGCGCCCGACCGCGCCGCATCGCCGAGACGATCGGGGGTCAGTACGTCCCCCAACGACCGAGCCAGGTCGACGAACTCCTGCCCACGGTAGTCGGGATCCAGACCGCTGCTGGATACTCTGAGACCCGGATGCCACTCGACGGCACAGCCGAGCTCGGCCGCCGCGGCCTCGACCTTCGTGTCCCGGAAGCACGGGTCGAGCACGACCGCCTCCACGTCACGTTCGAACACGACGCCGCCGTGCACGTGCGCCTCGACGCACTCGTCCAGGTCGTCGAACCTGGCGGCATCGGCCAGTGCAGACAGATGTGGCAACGCATCGGGGCCGCCGAAGTCGGTCGGCTCGAGGACCGAGTCGGGGAAACAGAACGTGCACCGGTCCAGCAGGTCAGCCCGAAGCCGCGCATACGCCGACCCGAACCGGATCGCGCCGCCGTAGGGGTCGTCGCGACTGTTCCACGCACCGTAGACCGGCCGGTCGCCATCCGGCGCCCCGTCATAGCGGCCGTCGAACAGCCGACTCTCCCACCGCCAGCGGTCCCCACCCGGATGCACTGTGAGCCCACCGTTGGATGTCCCGGTCTCGAACTGCGACCGATTGGTCCCGCGCCGCGCCATCGACTCGATGACCAGCCCACCGGCGTACGGCCAGTCGGGATGGAACGGGAGAGTCAGCGAACCCATGGCCGGACCCTAGGCTCATCCGGCCGCGGCCAGGAGGACCCCGAGAACCGGGCGCGACACGCCGCACGTACGGCGTGTCGCGCCCAGAACGGCAGGTGCCGCGGCCGCTACTCCGGCTTGATCCCGAGCCGGTCGAGCTCTTCGTCGATCACGGCGGTGTCGAGCTTGCGGAAGACCGGGGTGGGCTTGGAGACCGGGGTGCCGACGACGATCGGGTGGCGCTCCCAGGCGGGGGCGCCGGAGTAGTCGCCGGTGATGATCGGGAAGGGCCGGTCGTCGTCGAGGTCGCGGGTCTCCTCGATGCGGGGCATCGGGGCGATCTCGCCCTTGCCGCCCAGAGCCTTGTCGATCTCGTTGGCGGAGAACGGCAGGAACGGCGACAGGATCAGGTTGAGGTCGGCGACGCACTGGGCCATCACGTGCAGCACGGTGCCGAGGCGCTCGCGGTCCGAGGGGTCCTTGGCGAGCTTCCACGGCTCGAGGTCGGTGACGTACTTGTTGACCTCGCCGACGGCGCGCATCGCCTCGCCGATCGCCTGCTTCTGCCGGTGGCGGCCGATCAGGTCGCCCACCGTGGCGAACGTGGCACCGACGGTGTCGAGGATCGCCTGGTCGGCCTCGGTCAGCTCACCGGCGGCGGGCAGCTCGCCGAAGTTCTTCGCGATCAGGGTGGCGGTGCGGTTGACCAGGTTGCCCCAGCCGGCGACGAGCTCGTCGTTCGTACGCCGCACGAACTCGGACCAGGTGAAGTCGGAGTCGTTCGACTCCGGCCCGGCCGAGGCCACGAAGTAGCGGAAGGCGTCGGGCTGGTAGCGCGAGAGCAGGTCGCGCACGTAGATCACGATCTTCTTCGAGGAGGAGAACTTCTTGCCCTCCATCGTCAGATATTCGCTGGAGACGACCTCGGTGGGCAGGTTCAGCACACCGTACGGCCCGGGCTCGCCGCCCTTGGACCCCTGACCGTTGTAGGCGATCAGCTCGGCCGGCCAGATCTGGGCGTGGAAGACGATGTTGTCCTTGCCCATGAAGTAGTACGAGAGCGCCTCAGGGGCGTTCCACCACTTCCGCCAGGCCTCCGGGTCACCAGAGCGCCGCGCCCACTCGATCGAGGCGGACAGGTAGCCGATGACCGCGTCGAACCAGACGTACATGCGCTTGGTCGGGTTCTCGCGCCAGCCGTCGAGCGGCACCTTGATGCCCCAGTCGATGTCGCGCGTCATCGCACGCGGGCGGATCTCCTTGAGGATGTTCTGCGAGAAGCGGATGACGTTGGGACGCCACAGACCGGTCTGCTCACGCTCGTCGAGGAACGCGTGCAGCGCCTCGGCCAGGGCGGGCAGGTCGAGGAAGAAGTGCTGGGTCTCGACGAACTCCGGGGTCTCGCCGTTGATCTTGGAGACCGGGTTGATCAGCTGGTCGGGGTCGAGCTGGTTGCCGCAGTTGTCGCACTGGTCACCGCGCGCACCGTCGGCCCCACAGATCGGGCAGGTGCCCTCGATGTAGCGGTCGGGCAGGGTGCGCCCGGTCGACGGCGAGATCGCGCCCTTGGACGTCTGCTCGACGAAGTAGCCGTTGTTGTAGACCCCGAGGAACAGCTCCTGCACCACCGAGTGGTGGTTGACCGAGCTGGTGCGGGTGTAGAGGTCGTAGGTCAGGCCGAGGGAGACGAGGTCCTCGACGATGATCCGGTGGTTCTGGTCGACGAGCTCCTGCGGCGTCTTGCCGGCCTCGTCGGCGGCGATCAGGATCGGGGTGCCGTGCTCGTCGGAGCCCGAGACCATGAGCACGTTGTGGCCCGCCATCCGCATGTACCGACTGAAGACGTCGGAGGGCACGCCGAAACCGGCGACATGGCCGATGTGGCGCGGGCCGTTTGCGTACGGCCAGGCGACTGCGGACAGAACGTTGCTCATGGCTCCATCCTAGGGATGGGGCACCATCAGCCTCACCATCGACACCGCCTCTTCGGCGGTGGCAGGCTCAGCCGTTGAACATCTGGTCGCGCTTGTAGGCGTACTTCCTGATCCACGGCAGCCACTTGGCGAGCTGGGCGCCGGGGCAGGAGGTCTCGTTGGTGTGGAAGTGACCGTCGATGACCCAGACCCGCACGCGACGGCCCGGAGCGAACCGGTCGCTGCCCTTGGAGACCGTCATCACCTTGCCACGCTCGTCGCGGCCGGCCATGTCGAGCTTCCAGGCAGCCATCCGCTCGGTCTGGATGAGCGCATCATCGGAGGGACGTACGTGCTCGAAGTTGCCGATCAGCGCGAGGCCCATCGACTGGTGGTTGAAGCCGAGCGTGTGGGCACCCTTGACGAGCCGGTTGACGCCGCCGGAGCGGCCCTCCCAGACGCGGCCGTACTTGTCGATGAGGAAGTTGTAGGCGATGTCGAACCACCCCAGCGACCTGGTGTGATAGCTGTAGATGCCGCGGATGATCCCCGGCACGTCGCCCCTGGAGTAGTTGTTGCTCGTGGCGGTGTGGTGGATGTGCACCTGCTTGAGCGAGGAGTTGTACTCCGGGCGGCCGTTGCGCCAGGAGTTGTTGGCACCCCACTGCTTGCGGCCGAAGATCGGCGGCGCCGGCGCCCACCGCGGCTTCTTCCGCGCCGCACGGCCGTTCTCGTTCCCCGAGGCGCCGTAGCCGATGTCGCCGGCGTCCTCCTCGGAGGGCTTGTCGACGTCTTCCTGCGGCCCGGTGTTGATCAGGGTGAGCAGCAGGTCCTTCGGCTGCGCGCCCTTCACCCGGACCTGTACGCCGCTGGCCCGGCCGGTCCACACCGGCTGGGTGCCGTGGCGCTCGGGCTTGCCGCGCGCGGCGATGACCGACTCGGCGCCGTCGGGGAGGTCCTCCTGCAGCGGCAGCTCCTGCCACTTGCGCCACTGGTCCGACTTGCGCACCCGCACCTCGACGTCGGGGGTCTCCTCACCGGTCCAGGAGACACCGACCATCGAGATGGTCGTCGTGCGCAGCTTGTCGGTGGCGGCCGCGCCGGCGGAGCGCTCGGTCAGCCGCGGCGGCAGCTTCACGTCGCGGGTGGCGATGCCGTCCTCGAGGCGCGGCAGCTTGATCAGCTGGCCCTCCTCGTCGGCGGTGGCGGCCGAGCGGGAGAAGAGCGCGCCGGCAGCTGCGGCCGGGTCAGCCGTCGAGCTGAGCGCAGGAACGAGCGTGGACGCACCGAGAGCGACGGCGGTCAGGGTCACCGTGAGGACGCGGGGGAAGCGGGCCATACCGTTGATTTTGAACAATCAACGGTCCGACATGCCGCAAACGCATGTGTTCGGTGTGTCGTCTGAGGCGTCTGTGGCGCCTGAGATGGCCGCGATCAGGCCGGTGCGACGAACGGCACCGGCCGCCCGGCGTACGCCGCCAGGTGCTCGTAGGCGCTCGAACCCTCCGGCGCGGCGAGCGCGTTGGCGAAGGCGTGACCCTTGCGCTCAGGGCCGAGGATGGTGTCCATGGAGACGACCGCCCGCTGGGCGACGGCGTCGTCGAGACCGTCGCTCCCGCGACCCAGCGCAGCGCACAGGTCCCAGGTGTGGACGGCGATCTCGGCCGACTGCCAGTCGGGGTCGACCATCACCATGTCGTCGGGGCCGACCTCGCGCCACAGGTTGATCAGCGCGTTGCCCCGGGTGCGCAGCTCCTCGCCGAGATTGACCGCGTAGTCCTCGTGGCCGTCCCATCCCGGCGGCGAGCCCTGGAGCATGGTCACGAAGACACGCGGCTGCGCGATCATGTGGTTGGCCAGCTTGCGCAGGTCCCACTCGGGGCACGGTGTCGGCCGTGCCAGGTCGTCCGCCGTGACGGTGTCGAGAAGCTCTGCTGCCTGTGTCAGTGCTCGCTGCAGCGCGAACACACCCATCTGGTCAACCACATGACCATGATCTCAGGAGACCTCTCGTCCGGCGAAAGCAGCCAGCCGCTCGTACGCCCCCGCCCCCTCGGGCGCTTCGATCTCCGCGGCGAACGCCCCCGTGCGCATCTCCGGCTTCAGGTTGGCCCGCATGAACCCCAACCCGGCCTCGGCCAGCTCGGGATCGAGCTCGGCGGACGGGATGCCGAGCGCCTGCGCGAGATCCCAGGAGTGCACGGCGTACTCGGCGACGAGCATGCCGACCGGCACCGAGGCGCCCGCACCGTGCTGGTCCCACGCGTGGAGCACGTCGTCGGCGCCGACCCGGAACGTCGGTCCCCAGCTCTCGCTGACATGGGGCGTCGGCGCCGCCCAGTCGGGCTGCTCACCGCGGAGCATGGTCACGAAGTTCGCACCGTCGGCGATCACATGGTCGGCGAGCCGGCCGATGTCCCACCCCTCGCACGGGGTGGGCCGGCTGGCGGTCTCCGCGTGCACGCGGTCGAGGAGGTCACCGGTCTGGTCCAGCGCCCTCGAGAGAATTCCTGCCTCGTCTGTCATGGTCACCCTGCCAACCTACGACCGGCCGCCGGCGGAGTCACCACGAAATAGCTCAGCTGAAGTCGAGGTCGTGGACCCGGGCCCGCTTGAGCTCGTAGACGTAGGGGTAGGCGGTGATCAGCTGGAACCCGTCCCAGAGCTTGCCGGCCTCCTCGCCCTTCGGCGCCTTGGAGATGACCGGTCCGAAGAACGCCGACCCGTTCATCGCGATCGTCGGCGTGCCGACGTCGTTGCCGACCTGGTCCATGCCCTCGTGGTGGGACTTCGCGATCGCCTCGTCGAAGGACTCGTCGTCCATCGCGTCGGCGAGCTCGACCGGGAGGTCGACGGAGGCGAGTGCCTCCTCGATCAGAGCGCGGTCGAAGTCGCGGCCCTCGACGTGGCGACGGGTGCCGAGCGCGGTGTAGATCTCGGCGAGCTTCTCCTGGCCGTACTCGTTCTGCACCGCCATGCAGACCCGCACCGGACCCCAGGCGGTGGAGAGGAAGTCGCGGTACTCCTGCGGGATGTCCTTGTCCTGGTTGAGGTAGGCCAGGCTCATGATGTGCCACGTCACCTCGACGTCGCGCACCTTCTCGACCTCGAGGATCCAGCGCGAGGTGATCCAGGCGAAGGGACAGGCAGGGTCGAACCAGAAGTCGGCGGCGGTCTTCTCGGTTGCCTTCTCGGGGGTCTCGGACGGCGCGGCGGGAGTGGTCTGTGTCATATCGACACTGAACCACTCCCGCCACGGATCTGTTCCTGACCGCCAGGGCCTCACTGCACGGTGGTGAAGTCACCCCCGCTGGCCCAGTAGGCGACCGCGTCTCCGGAGTAGGCGGCCTTGACGGCGTACTCACCGGCAGGCAGCTTGACGAAGGTGACGCGGGCCGACCCGTTGGTGAGCGACTTGGTGACCGTGCGTCCACCGTTGGTCGTGATCTTGACCGATCCGGTCGGGGCATAGCCCGGCGCGGTGACCTTGACGACGACGTCGGCCTGCTTCGAGCCGCCGTCGGCGATGACCTTCACCGACGGCTTGACGCGCACCCGCCCGCTGGGGCCGTACGTCTTGGTCAGGCTGCCGTTGCTGGACTTCGCGACCACGGTGACGCTGAGCCGGTGGCCGACGTCGGCCGAGGTCGGCCGGTACTTCTCGGTCGTCGCCCCCGAGATCGGCGTGCCCTCGCGGGTCCACTGGTAGGAGAGCTTCACCGACCGGCTGAACTTGCCCGGGTCGACCTGCATCAGGCCACCGAGGCGGGTGCCGCCCTTCACGAAGCCGTCCGTGGTCTGCTCGAGACCGTCGGGCATCTGCGGCGGCTCGGTCGGCTTCGGCGGCTTCGGCGCCTGGCCACCGCCGACGAGCGAGCTCGCGAAGGCGTAGGACTGCTTCGGCCGGTAGCCGGTCTTCACCCCGACGAGCACGGCCCCGATCCTCTTCCCGTCGGCCGCTGCGGGCACCTTCAGGAAGCGGGACTTGCCTCGCGCGATCAGCTTCTTGCCCGCGTACCACCGGATCTCTCCGATCCGTGCCCCGGGCGAGTAGTACGCGCCGCCGAGGGCGATCGTCGAGCCCACCTTCTGGGCGCCGGTGATCCGCGGCTGCTTGCGCACCGAGAGCGTGCCCTGCTTGATCGGCGGCAGGATCTCGCTCATCGTCTTGGCCTTCGTGTAGTCACGACGGGTGCCGGTGAGCACCGCCGCGATCTGCTTGCCGGCCATGCGCGCGGGGATGTGGTAGGTCTTGTTGGTCGCACCCGGGATGGGCTTGCGGTCCACGATCCACTGGTAGCGGATCTTGTTGGGGTTGGGCTTCCACGAGCCGGTGTTGACCGTGACCGACCTGCCCACCTGCGCGGTGCCGCTGACCGTCGGTCGCTTGGTGACCGAGAGTCGCTGGTCGTTGAAGTGGATGAACCCGGTCGGGTAGTTCCGCGAGCCCTTGGTGATCTTGCGCCAGCTGAGGTCGCTGCCGTAGTTGGACTCCGAGATCGTGATCGAGCTCGACGAGACCCGCTCGACGTAGGCGACGTGGCCGAACCGGCTCGAGCTCGGGTGCGAGGAGTGCCACCAGGCGATGGCGCCGACGCTCGGCGTGCGGTTCGTCAGGTTGCTCAGCGCGACACCCCAGTTGGTGGCGTTGCCCTCGCCCGACCAGGGGCGAGCGTTCGGCAGGCCGGTCTGGATCATGCGGTACGCGGCGTAGTTGGTGCAGTTGCGGCCGGCGTACATGCGCCAGTACATGCTGCCCCACGCGTTCTCATAGCCGGCTGTGGAGTAGCCCTTGCCACGGCAGTCCGAGAAGCCGGAGCAGAGCATCGTCGTGCCCGCCTGCGCCGGTGAGGCCAGCTTGGGGATGACCTGGACACCGAGGCCGACGAGCAGCAGAACCGCGCCGGCGACCAAGGTCCGACGCAGCGCCCCGCCGGGCTTCCCCACCCGGCGCGACTCCTGTGAATACTGATGTTTCTGTGACTTAAGGGGCACGTGTGCACTTTAGGGAAACTTGTCAATCATTGATACCGGTGTGTCGGAATTACAACAGTGTATTTTTACTTTTCACGCTCAGCGACTCCCAAGAACGGGCAACAACCGGGCTATAAATGTCTCGAAATCCGGGCAGAATGAGAGGATCCAGGCATGCCTGGAACCAATCTCACGCGCGCCGAGGCCACCGCTAGAGCCGCCATCCTCGACGTCCTCTCCTACGACATCGACCTCGACCTCACCACGGGCTCCGAGACGTTCGGTTCGACGACGACGATCACGTTCACCTCCGCCGAGCCCGGCGCCTCGACCTTCGCCGACCTGGTCGACGCGAAGGTCGACGAGATCACCCTCAACGGGGTCTCGCTCGACCCGGCGGTGGCCTACGCGGACTCCCGGATCCAGCTCGACGACCTCGCCGCCGAGAACGTGCTGGTGGTCAAGGCCGACTGCACCTACTCCCACACCGGCGAGGGGCTGCACCGCTTCGTCGACCCCGCCGACGACCGCGTCTACCTCTACTCCCAGTTCGAGGTGCCCGACGCGCGCCGCGTCTACACCACCTTCGAGCAGCCCGACCTCAAGTCCGTCTTCACCTTCCATGTGACCGCTTCCGAGGACTGGAAGGTCGTCTCCAACTCGCCCTCCCCCGCCCCCAAGGTGCTCTCCGACGGGCTGGCGCGCTGGGACTTCGAGCCCACCAAGAAGATGTCGACCTACATCACCGCGCTGATCGCCGGTGAGTACCACGAGGTCCAGGACGTCTACGAGGGCAAGTTCGGCACCATCCCGCTGGGCCACTACTGCCGCCAGTCGCTGATACCGCACCTGGACCGCGAGGAGATCGTCAAGATCACCAAGCAGGGTTTCGAGTTCTTCGAGGACGCCTTCGACTTCCCCTACCCCTTCGGGAAGTACGACCAGCTCTACGTGCCCGAATACAACATGGGCGCGATGGAGAACGCCGGCGCCGTGACGCTGCGCGACGAATACCTGCCGCGCTCCAAGCAGCCGCGCTCCTTCTACGACTTCCGCGCCTCGGTGATCCTGCACGAGATGGCCCACATGTGGTTCGGCGACCTGGTCACCATGAAGTGGTGGGACGACCTGTGGCTCAACGAGTCGTTCGCCGAGTGGGCCTGCTACCACGCGCAGACCAACGCCACCGAGTTCACCGACGCCTGGACCGGCTTCACCAACGCGCGCAAGCAGACCGGCTACCGCCAGGACCAGCTGCCCACCACGCACCCGATCGCCGCGGACAACTACGACCTGCAGGCCGTCGAGGTCAACTTCGACATGATCACCTACGCGAAGGGCGCCTCGGTCCTGAAGCAGCTCGTCGCCTGGGTCGGGCTGGAGCCCTTCCTGGAGGGCCTGAAGGCCTACTTCAAGGAGTTCGCCTTCGGCAACTCCGAGTTCAAGGACCTGCTGCGCCACCTCGAGGCCGCCTCCGGTCGCGAGCTCCAGGGCTGGGCCCAAGAGTGGCTGCAGACCTCCGGCGTCAACACCCTCGCGCCCGAGTTCACGCTCGCCGACGACGGCACCTACGCCGCGTTCGCGGTGCGCCAGTCGGCCGCTGCCGACTACCCGACGCTCCGTCGCCACCGCATCGGCCTCGGCCTCTACGACCTCGTCGACGGCTCCCTCGTGCGCCGCGACGCGTTCGAGATCGACGTCACCGGTGAGCTGACCGAGGTGCCGCAGCTGGCCGGGGTCAAGCAGCCCGACCTGCTGCTGCTCAACGAGGGCGACCTGACGTACGCCAAGATCCGGCTCGACGAGCGCTCGCTGGCCACCGCGCTGGAGAGCCTGTCCGCGCTCGACGACTCGCTCTCGCGCGCGCTGGTCTGGGGCGCCGCGTGGGACATGACCCGCGACGCCGAGCTGAAGGCCGGCGACTTCGTCGAGCTCGTGCTCGCCAACATCGGCCAGGAGACCGACGCCTGGGGCGTCACCCGCATCCCGGTCTTCGCCGCCCAGGCGGTCGGCACCTTCTCGGCCCCGGCCAACCGCGACGCCCTCAAGGCGCGCTGGGAAACGGGGCTCAAGGAGCTCCTCGAGGCTGCCGCTCCGGGCAGCGACCACCAGCTGACCTTCGCTCGCACGTACGCCTCGGCCGCCCGCTCCGAGACCGCGATCGCCGACCTGGAGGCGCTGCTCTCGGGTGACCTGACCCTCGACGGCCTCGACGTCGACCAGGACCTGCGCTGGGCGCTGGTCACCGGCCTGGCCGCTTCGGGCACCTTCGGCGAGGCCGAGATCGATGCCGAGCTCGGCCGCGACAACACCATCTCCGGCAAGGAGAAGGCCGCCGCTGCCCGCACCGCCCAGCCCACCGCCGAGGCCAAGGAGGCTGCCTGGGACTCGGTCGTCGTGCGCACCGACGTCGCCAACGAGACCGCGCGCTCGATCGTGTTCTCGTTCCAGCGCGGCGGGCAGGACGAGGCGCTCGCGCCGTACGTCGACCGCTACTTCGAGGCCGCCGACACCCTCTGGGAGCACCTCGGCACCCACCGCGCCTCGGTGGTCCTCGAGCACATCTTCCCGAAGCCGGCCGCCTCCCCCGAGCTGCTCGCCAAGGCCGACAAGTGGCTCGAGACCTCCCCCGCCGCCCCCGCCGCCAAGCGCTACGTGCGCGAGGGACGTGACGAGGTCGCCCGCGCCCTCGCCGCTCAGGAGCGCGACGCGCAGTAAACAGCACCCCACCCCTGGTCGAGTCGGCGCGTTAGAACGCGCCGACTCGACGGGATTTTGGGGGCCGACGGGAACGAAAATTCGTTCGCGCGCAGCGAGGGTCGCCCTGGCAAGGTGTCGCCATGAGCTTTCGCTTCGACGCCGACCGCGCGGAGGCGGGCTGGGTCACCGGTGGCCTGCCCGCCTTTCCGGACGATGCGGTCATCCGCAGGTTGCTCTTCGGCCCTGACGGATTCGAGGCGTACGCGAGGGTGCTCGCACTGCCGGACCCCCGCTACCCCGGGCAGTCGGAGAACGACGCCGACGAGCTCGGCACAGATCTGTCCGACGAGGAGATGATCTGCCGCATCGTCGACCTGATGACCGGTTCCGACGACGCCGTCGATCTCCGCTTCCTGCTGTGGGACGGGTGGCCCTATCGCCCGAGCCTTCCGGCCGGGGTCCGGGTCGATCTCGCCGGCATCCGCGAGTATGCAGTCGCCCGGGGCAGGCTCCGTGACTGGGAGACGTGGGCGAGCTCCGGCATCTCACGCGAGTACGCCCCGGGATTCGTGTGGCCCTCGGACCGGAGCTGGTGCGTCGCTTTCGACACCGACCCGCACTTCGCGGGGGTCGGTGGCTCCACCGAGGCGATCGACCGGCTGCTCGAGGATCCGATCCTGACGACGCTCGCTCATCCCGCTGGGGCAGGTCTGCCTCCCGCGTACGACTGAGGCCTCCGGAAACGACGAAGTGGAAGGGAGCCTCTCCCTTCCACTAACAACTTTATAGCGCACATAGGGGCTTGAAACAAGCCCCCCGGATCGGGGCAGAATCACCTCCTCGAACAGGTAAAACACCTGCTCAGACAGGGGATTTCAACACATGCAGGCATTCGATCTCGCGGGTCGCCACGATGCGAAGGCGGACCCGGCACTGATCGCCGACGACGAACGGCACTTCGTCGCCATCGCGCAGAGTCTCGAGGAGCAGGTCGCCGAGCTGAACGAACAGCTCGACGACGTACGCCGCCGACCGGGCGGCCACGGGCAGGAGGCGATGGACCGCGACCTGGAGGTGCACCGGATCGGGGCGCAGCTGCGGATGCTGCGACGGTTCAGCCTCGACCTGTGCCTGGGGCGGACCGTGGCCGACTCCGGCGACACGATCTACATCGGGCGGCTCGGGCTCACCGCCAGCGACGGCACGCGGCTGCTGGTGGACTGGCGCTCGCCGGCCGCGGAGCCGTTCTTCGCGGCCACCCACGGCGACCCGCGCGGGCTGCTGAGCCGCCGACGCTACCGCTGGACCAACGGGCGCATCACCGACTACTGGGACGAGGTCTTCACCGCCGAGGGCCTCGAGGGGCATGCCGCGCTCGATGACCAGTCGGCCTTCATCGCCACGCTCGGCAGCAGCCGCTCGCCGCAGATGCGCGACGTGCTCGGCACGATCCAGGCCGACCAGGACGCCATCGTGCGCGCGTCGTCACGGGGAGCTCTCGTCGTCGACGGCGGCCCGGGCACCGGCAAGACCGTGGTGGCGCTCCACCGCACGGCCTACCTCCTCTACTCCGACCCTCGGCTGAGCGAGAGCCGGGGCGGGGTGCTGTTCGTCGGGCCGCACGAGCCCTACCTGTCCTACGTCGGCGACGTGCTGCCGAGCCTCGGCGAGGAGGGCGTGCGCACCACCACGCTGCGCCGGATGGTTCCCGAGGGGTCGGCGCTGGTGCCGGAGAAGGACGCCGAGGTGGCCCGGCTCAAGGCGGACGCCCGGATGGTGACGGCGATCGAGCCCGCGGTCGCCCTCTACGAGGAGCCACCCTCGAGGCCCACGCTCGTCGAGACTCCGTACGGCGATGCGGTGATCAGCATCAGCGACTGGGCCGAGGCGCTGTCGGCGGCCGAGGAGGGTGCGCCGCACAACGATGCCCGCGACCAGGTCTGGGAGGCGCTGGTGCGCATCGCGACCGACCGGATCCGGCAGAACACCGGCGACGACCCCGACCGCACCGCCGACCCCGACGCCGACCTCGATGAATGGGGCGACGAGCCCGAGCAGGAGGAGGAGTTCGACGCCTACGGGCTCCACGACGAGGACTCCGTGGATGCGCTGCACGCGGCACTGGAGACCAACCCCGGCCTGCTCGACGCCTTCGGGCAGGTGTGGCCCCGGCTGAGCCCGGCCGACATCGTCGGAGACCTGTGGGAGGTGCCGGCGTTCCTGCGGATGTGTGCCCCGTGGCTCACCCCGGAGGAGATCAAGGCGCTCCAGCGCGACGACGCCCGGGCCTGGACCGACGCCGACCTGCCCCTGCTCGATGCCGCCCACCGGCGTCTCGGCGACCCCGACGCCTCGCGCCGGCGAAGCCGGAAGAAGGCTGCCGCGGCGGCCGACCGGAAGGCGAAGGCCGAGGTGATCTCCGACCTGATCAGCCACGACGACTCCGACATGAAGGTGATGTCGATGCTGCGCGGCCAGGATCTGCGCACCGCGCTCCTCGACGACGCCGTCCGGGAGCCCGACGAGCTCGACCCCTACGCCGGGCCGTTCGCGCACATCGTGGTCGACGAGGCCCAGGAGCTGACCGATGCCGAGTGGCAGATGCTGATCAGCCGGTGCCCTTCACGGAGCATGACCATCGTCGGCGACCGGGCGCAGGCGCGTCACGGGTTCACCGAGTCGTGGGAGGAGCGTCTGCAACGGGTCGGTCTGGACCGCATCGAGATGGCAGGGCTGAGCATCAACTACCGCACCCCCGAGGAGGTCATGGTCGAGGCCGAGCCCGTGATCAGGGCCGCGCTCCCCGACGCCAACGTGCCCACCTCGATCCGTGCCTCCGGGATCCCGGTCGTCCGTGGCGACCTCGCCGATCTCGACGAGATGCTGGCCACCTGGCTCGCCGAGCACGAGGAGGGCATCGCCTGCGTGATCGCCGCAGGCGCGACGGGGCGCGACCAGGACCGGCGCGACCAGGACCGGCGCGACGACGACCGGGTGCGCCACCTCAGCCCCGAGCATGCCAAGGGGCTGGAGTTCGACCTGGTGGTGCTCATCGACCCCGATGCGTACGGCACCGGGATCGAGGGGGCTGTCGACCGCTACGTCGCGATGACGCGAGCGACCCAGCAGCTGGCCATCCTGACGTGAGCCGACCCGACGTGGCTCAGTAGGCCGATGAGCCGGTAGGTCAGTGGGTCTGGGTCGCGGGGAGGTTGTCGGCCTCGCCCTTGTGGGCCTTGGGGATCAGACCCTCCCCGCGGAGCACGCCCGGAAGCAGCACCAGGAGCGAGATGACCACGCCGATGACCACCGGGAGGAGCAGGATGAGCAGGAGCAGGCCGGAGGCGCTCATGTCGTCGGCGACGGGCCAGCCCGCGGGCACGTCGGCGCTGGCGGGGCCGGCGGTAGCAACAGAGGCGACGACGGCGGCGGTGGCGGAGGCGCCGAGGATGCCGGCGCGGCGCAGGATCTGGTTGCTCACGGGGCAGATACTAACCGGCGTACCTCTGGTTTCTCATCTCTGCCCCTCGTCTCGCCGGCCCTGACCTATGCCTACCCGGGGATTGGCCGGGGCGCTTGATCGGCCTGGATACTGGGGACCATGTCCATCCCCTCCAACCCTCCTCTGCTCTCGGTCTCCTGGGCGAAGCTCGGCGAATGGGTGATCGGCATCCCGCTGCGAATCGTCGGCCTGATCGTGCTGGCGTTCGTGCTGCGCTGGATCCTTCACCGGGTGATCGACAAGGTCGTGGTGCGCGCCGTCGACAGCCCAGGTCTCGCCGGCAGGGCCCACAAGGCGGCCGACGCCGGCGATGCCATCGCGGCGTCCTCACGCCGAAGCCAGCGCGCGAAGGCGATCGGGTCGCTGCTGAAGAGCGTCGTCACCGGGGTCCTGGTCGCGATCTTCGCCACCATGATCCTCGACCAGCTCGGCATCAACATCGCCCCGATCATCGCCTCGGCCGGGATCGTCGGTCTGGCGCTCGGTTTCGGTGCTCAGTCGCTCGTCAGGGACTACCTCTCCGGCATGTTCATGATCATCGAGGACCAGTACGGCGTCGGCGACAGCATCGAGGTCAACAACATCAGCGGCACCGTCGAGGCCGTGACCCTGCGGATCACCCGGCTGCGCGCCCTCGACGGCACGGTCTGGTACATCCCCAACGGCGAGATCCTCACCGTCGGAAACCACAGCCAGAACTGGGCCCGCGCCGTCATCGACGTCGGAGTCAGCTACAACGAGGACCTCTCCAAGGTGCAGCGTGTGCTCCGCGAGGTCTCGCACGACCTGTGGGTCGACGACGAGTTCAAGGGCCAGATCATCGAAGAGCCCGAGGTCACCGGTGTCGAGGCGCTGGCGGCCGAGTCGATCACCCTGCGTGTGCTCATCAAGACGCTGCCGCTCAAGCAGTGGGCGATCGCCCGCGAGATGCGTCAGCGGATCAAGGCACGCCTCGACCACGAAGGCATCGAGATGCCCTTCCCGCAGCGGATCATCTGGCACCGCGACGACAAGGTCGCCGCCGCCGCGGAGCAGCAGGCCAACGCCTGACCCACGCTGGTCGAGCCGCGAGCGCCAGCGAGCGCGTCGAGACCAACACAGTCCCGGCGAGCGCCGATGGGACCGTGTTGGTTTCGACACCGGCTCGCTGGCGCTCGCCGGGCTCAACCAGCAGTCCGCCTCAGGCGAGCGCGGCGTCAAGCGTGATCGTGGTGCCGGCCAGCGCCTGGCTGACCGGGCAGCCCGCCTTGGCCGCCTCGGCCAGGCTGACGAAGGTCTCGTTGTCGAGGCCGTCGACCTCACCACGGGTGGTCAGCTTGATGCCGGTGATGCCGGTGCCGGGGGTGAACTCGACGTCGGCGCTGGCCGTCAGGGTGGACGCCGGGGTGCCGTTGTCGGCCAGGCCCTTGGAGAAGGCCATCGAGAAGCACGACGAGTGCGCGGCAGCGATGAGCTCCTCGGGGCTGGTCTTGCCTCCCGGCTCCTCCGCGCGAGACGGCCAGGAGACGTCGTAGGTGCCGAGACCCGAGGAGTCGAGCGTCACCTTCCCGGCACCCTCGAAGAGCGTGCCCTCCCAGACGGTGGTCGCAGTGCGGGTGGTGGCCATCGTTATCTCCCAACGATCGTGTGAGTGCGTACGCCTCCGATCCTGCCACGCGGTGCATGGACACCTGCGTGGAACAATGGCGCGGTGACGTTCTACGAAGAGATCGGCGGCATGGACACGATCCGCACGATCGTGGCCAAGTTCTACGAGGGCGTGGCGACCGACGAGCTGCTGCGGCCGATGTATCCCGAAGAGGACCTCGGGCCGGCGCAGGAGCGCTTCACGCTCTTCCTGGCGCAGTACTGGGGCGGCCCGACGACCTACTCGGAGAACCGCGGCCACCCGCGGCTGCGGATGCGCCACGCTCCGTTCGAGGTCACCTCCGAAGCCCGCGACCACTGGCTCCGCCACTTCCGCGAGGGCCTCGATGCCGCCGGCCTCACCCCCGAGCAGGACGCCCAGTTCTGGGCGTACGTGGAGCATGCGGCCAACTTCATGATCAACACCCCCAGCTGATCGTCCGGGCAGCCACCGCCCGTCCGAGGCCTGACACCTCTGGAGTCCTGATGCCTCTAGAGTGGCGCGCGTGTCGAGCTCATCTCCTACGCGCCTGGCGCGTCGTGGCAAGAGGCTGCTGCGTCATCCCAGCCAGGTCGTGGCGGTCGGGTTCGCGGCCACCATCCTGCTCGGCACCCTGCTGCTGATGCTTCCGGTGGCACGCGCCGAGCCGGGACATGCGCCCTTCCTGACCGCCCTGTTCACCGCGACCAGCGCGGTGTGCGTGACCGGTCTGGTCGTGGTCGATACCCCGACCTACTGGTCGACGTTCGGCGAGGTCACCATCCTCGGGCTGATCCAGGTCGGCGGCATCGGGATCATGACCCTCGCCTCGATGCTCGCGCTGGTGGTCTTCCGCCGGCTCGGCCTGCGGTTCCGCCTCACCGCCGCCGTGGAGCACACCAGCTCCGGGCTCGGCGACGTTCGCAGCGTCATCAAGGGCGTGGTCGGCATCAGCCTGATCATCGAGCTGATCGTCGCGATCCCGCTCACGCTGCGGTTCTGGCTCGGCTACGACTCCACGCTCCGACGAGCCGTCTACGACGGCGTCTTCCACTCGATCTCCGCCTTCAACAATGCCGGGTTCGCGCTGCGCTCGGACAACCTGATGGGGTTCGTCGACGACCCCTGGATCTGCCTGCCCATCGCCGTCGCGGTGATCGCCGGCGGTCTCGGGTTCCCGGTGTGGCTGGAGCTGTTGCAGCGTACGAAGGTGCGGATGTGGAGCCTGCACACGAAGATGACCGTCTCCGGCACCGTCGGCCTGCTGGTCATCGGCTCGTTGTTCTTCACCGCGGTCGAGTGGAACAACCCCGACACCCTCGGTGCGCTGAGCTCTCCGGGGAAGCTGCTGGCCGGCTTCTTCCAGAGCACGATGACGCGTACGGCCGGGTTCAACAGCCTCGACTTCGAGCAGATGCACGAAGGCACGCTGCTCGGCGTGGACGTGCTGATGCTCATCGGCGGCGGATCGGCCGGCACGGCCGGTGGCCTCAAGGTCACCACGTTCATGCTGCTCTTCTTCGTCATCCTCGCCGAGGTACGCGGCCAGCGCGAGGTCGAGGCGTTCGACCGGCGCATCGACCCGCGAGCCATCCGCCAGGCGCTCACGGTCGCCCTGCTCTCGGTGGGCTTCGTGGTCTCCGGCACCATCGCGCTGCTGCACCTGGTCGACGCGCCCACCCACCGGGTGCTCTTCGAGGCCGTGTCGGCCTTCGCGACCGTCGGGCTCTCGGCCAACCTCACCTACGACGTGCCGTCGGGCGGCCAGCTCGTCCTCATCGCGATGATGTTCGTCGGCAGGATCGGCCCGATCACCCTCGTCTCCGCCCTGGCGCTCCGCGACCGCGAGCGTCTGCACCGCTTCCCGGAAGGACGGCCCCTCATTGGCTAAGAAGGACACCACCCGTGGCGGCGTCGCCGTGCTCGGCCTCGGCCGGTTCGGCAGCGCCCTCGCCCTCGAGCTCGTCGAGGAGGGCGAGGAGGTGCTCGCCGCCGACATGAACCCCCGCACGGTGCAGGAGCATGCCGGTCTGCTCACCCACGTGGTCGAGGCGGACACGACCAGCGAGGACGCGATGCGAGGGCTCGGCCTGGGCGAGTTCGGCACGGTGGTCGTGGCCATCGGCACCGACATCGAGGCGAGCATCCTCAGCGCCTCGGTCGCGGTCCACCTCGGCGTACGCAACGTCTGGGCCAAGGCGATCAGCGCCTCCCACGCCCGGATCCTCACCCAGATCGGGGTGGACCGCGTCGTCCGTCCCGAGCTCGAGATGGGGCAGCGCGTGGCTCACCTGGTGAGCGGGCAGATGCTGGACTACATCGAGTTCGACGACGGATACGTCTTCGTCAAGACCCGGCCGCCGGCCCTGCTGCACAACCGCAGCCTCTCCGGCCTCGGCGTGCGCGAGATGTACGGAGTGACCGTCGTCGGGGTGAAGTCCGCCGGCGGCGCCTTCACCTACGCCACTCCCGAGACCGTCATCCGCCCCGACGACCACATCGTCGTCTCCGGGCCACAGCACAAGGTCGAGGCCTTCGCGCGGCTCTAGGGAGTATCAGCCGTCCGGGTCGAGGGTGTAGCCGACCCCGGAGGTGGTGACCAGGTAGCGCGGGTGGGAGGGGTCGTCCTCGAGCTTGCGGCGCAGCTGAGCCGCGTAGACGCGCAGGTAGTGGGTCTCCTTGGCGTACCCGGGGCCCCAGACCTCCTTGAGGATCTGGTCACGCGGGACCAGGCGGCCGACATTGCGGGCCAAGAGCTCCAGGAACGACCACTCGGTCGGGGTCAGCCGTACGTCCTGCCCGGAGCGGTGGACGCGCTTGCGGGCGAAGTCGATCTCCAGGTCGCCCACGGTGAGCGTGGTCGCGGCCGGCGGTGCGGACTCCTGGGAACGTCTGACCGCGGCGCGGAGGCGCGCCATCAGCTCGTTCATCGCGAACGGCTTGGTGACGTAGTCGTCGGCGCCCAGATCGAGCGCCTCGATCTTGTCGTCGCCGTGCTGGCGTGCGGAGAGCACCACCACCGGCACCTGCGTCCAGCCGCGCAGCCCCTCGATCACCTCGGTGCCGTCCAGGTCGGGGAGCCCGAGGTCGAGCAGGACCACATCGGGGTGGGTCGCCGCCGCGGCGGCGAGCGCCGAGCGGCCGTCGTGGGCGGTCTCCACCTCCCAGCCCGCGGCGCGCAGGTTGATCGCGAGCGCTCGCAGCAGCGCGGGTTCGTCGTCGACGACGAGGACGCGGCTCATCGCCCGACCAGCTCGGCACGCGGCACCGCCACGACCATGGTCAGACCGCCACCCGGAGTGTCTTCTGCGGAGAGCTTGATGCCGAGCGCCTCGCTCAGCCCCTTCGCCACCGCCAGCCCGAGGCCGAGCCCCGCTGCCGAGGTGTCGTCGAGGCGCTGGAACGGCTCGAACATCCGCTCGCGCTGCTCCTCGGGAACGCCCGGCCCGCGGTCGACGATCATCACCTCCACAGTCTCCGGCGTCTCATGGGCGAGAACCCGCACCGGCACGCCGGGGCCGGCCCCCTGGGCGCCGGCCCGCACCGCGTTGTTCACCAGGTTGGCGACGATGCGCTCGAGGAGCCCCGAGTCGGTGCGTACGAGCGGGGTGTCCTCACCGACCTCGAAGGCGATCGATCCCGGCGGCAGGCCGGCGACGGCCATCGGCAGCGACTCCTCCAGGCTGACGTCGCGCATCGCCGGGTGCACCAGACCGGCCTCGACCCTCGAGAGGTCGAGCAGGTTGTCGATCAGCGCCTCGAGCTGGTCGGCCGAGGTGGCGGCCGACTCGACGAGCTCCTTGCGGTCCTCCTCGGAGACCCGGCCCACGAGCAGGCCGTCGAGCGCGGCGCGCATGGTGGCCAGCGGCGTACGCAGGTCGTGGGAGACCGCGCGCAGCAGAGCGGTCGAGGTCTGCTCGGCCCGCTCCAGCACGAGAGCGCGGTCGGCCTGGTCACGCAGCCGTCGATGCTCCAGCACCAGCGACGTCTGGATCGCGAAGGCCTCCAGCACGCGCCGGTCGCGAGCGCGCAGCGGGGTGCCGCGCAGCACGATCACGTGGGCGTCGTCGACGGCGACCTGGGCGTCGCCCTGGTCGGGGTCCGCCGGGTAGCCGGTCCCGGCACCGGCCAGCCACACCCACCCCTGCGGTGACTCCTCCAGCAGCACCACGGCCTGCTGGGCGAAGGTCTCACGCACCCGGTTGACGATCGCCTCTGCGGTGTCCTGGCCGGTGAGGACCGAGCGGGAGAGCGCCCCCATCGTGGCAGCCTCTCCCCTGGCCTGGCGCGCCTCCGCGGCCCGCCGCGAGGCATGGTCGACGACGGTGGCGACGCCGACCGCCACCGCGACGAAGATCACCAGCATCACCAGGTTGCGCGGCTCGGCGACGGTGACCTTGTGCACCGGCGGAGTGAACCACCAGTTCAGGTGACCGAACCCGGCCAGAGCGGCGACCACCGCGGGCCAACGCCCGCCGATCATCGCGACCAGGACCGTCGCGGCCAGCAGCAGCATGCTGGCCAGCGGCAGCTGCCCGGAGATCGGGCCCGCGATGCCGTCGTTGTGCAGCAGCCACACCAGGGCGAGCGGCACCAGGACGGCGCACAGCCAGCCCAGGAGCTGTCGGGTGCGGCTGAGCGGCGAGCCGAGGCCACCGCGGACCCGGGCGCCGCGGGCGATCTCGTCGTGGGTGACCAGATGTACGTCGATCGACCCTGCCACTGCCGCGATCCGGTCTCCGGTGGTGCCGGTGAAGAGCCGACGCAGCCGCCCGTGCCGGGAGACGCCGACGATGATCATCGTGGCGTTGGAGCCGGTCGCGAAGTCGACGACCGCAGCGGCCGCGTCCTCACCGACGACGCTGTGGAAGGTGCCGTCCAGCGACGCGGTCAGCGCCTGGACGCGCTCGATCGACCCGGCCTCGGGCCTGGCCAGCCCGTCGGCGGTGACCACGTGCACCGCCAGCAGCTCGGACCCCTTCGCCCGCTGGCAGAGCCGAGCCGCGCGGCGCAGCAGCGTCTCCGACTCCGGCCCGCCGGTGACCGCGACCACGATGCGCTCCTTGGTGGGCCACGGGTGCTCGATCCGGTGCTCACGCCGGTAGTCACCGAGCGCGTCGTCGACCCGGTCAGCCAGCCACAGCAGCGCCAGCTCGCGCAGCGCGGTCAGGTTGCCGACCCGGAAGTAGGAGGTCAGGCTCGCGTCGATGTTCTCCGGCTTGTAGATGTTGCCGTGGGCCATCCGCCGCCGCAGCGCGTCGGGTGCCATGTCGACGAGCTGGATCTGGTCGGCGGTGCGCACCACCTCGTCGGGCACGGTCTCCCGCTGGCGTACGCCGGTGATCCGCTCCACCTCGTCGTTGAGCGACTCCAGGTGCTGGATGTTGACGGTGGTGATCACGTCGATGCCCGCCGCCCGGATCTGCTCGACGTCGTGGGCGCGCTTGGTGTGGCGGCTGCCGGGCACGTTGGTGTGCGCGAGCTCGTCGACGCAGACCACCTTCGGGGCGCGGGCGATCACGGCATCGACGTCGAGCTCGGTGAACCGCGCCCCGCGGTAGGTCGTCTCCCGGCGCGGGATCACCTCGAGCCCCTCGATCTGACGCGCGGTGTTGCTGCGGTCGTGGGTCTCCACGAACCCGACCACCACGTCGGTGCCCCGCGCCTGGCGGCGCTGCGCCTCACCGAGCATGGCGTAGGTCTTGCCGACCCCCGGCGCGGCTCCGAGATAGACGGTCAGCCGTCCCCGCCTACGCGGGGACGGGCCTTCCGTCGACAAGGTCTGCACGTGCCTATTCAACCCCGTGCCCTATTCAACCCTCTGCGTACGCACCGCGATGTTGAGCTCGAGCACGTTGACCCGTGGAGCGCCGAGGAACCCGAGGGTGCGGCCGTCGGTGTGCTCGGCCACCAGCGCCGTCACCGCCTGCTCCGAGAGCCCGTTGGCGTGGGCCACCCGCGACACCTGGAGGGCTGCGTAAGCCGGTGAGATGTCCGGGTCGATGCCGGATGCGGAGGTGGTGACGGCGTCGGCGGGAACCTGGTCGACCGGTACGCCTTCGCGCGCGGCGATCTCGCGCTGGCGCTCCTGGATCGCCTTGACCAGGTCCGGGTCCTCCGGGCCGAGGTTGGAGCCGTAGGTCGACAGCGTGTCCCAGCCGTCGCCGGCAGCGCTGGGGCGAGGGTGGAAGAGTCCCTCGGACTCTGTGCCCTGCCCGATCAGGGCCGAGCCGACCGCTTCGGCCGGGTCGTTCGTGTGCGCGCCGGCCTCGGTGACCAGGGAGCCGTCGGCACGCCAGCCGAAGGCGGCCTGGGCGACGCCGGTGACCACCAGTGGATAGAGGAGACCGCACAGCAGGGTCGCGGCGAGGAGCACCCGGAGCCCGGCGAGCGAGTGGCGTAGCAGTGCGAAGAGATCTGACATGTCCGGTTCCTCACAGTCCTGGGATGAGAGAGACGACGAGATCGAGCAGCTTGATGCCGACGAACGGCACGATCAGGCCGCCGACCCCGTAGAGCAGCAGGTTGCGGCGCAGCAGGGCCGAGGCCGAGGACGGCCGGTAGCGCACGCCGCGCAGCGAGAGCGGGATCAGCGCGATGATGATCAGCGCGTTGAAGACCACCGCGGACACGATCGCCGACTCCGGCGACGAGAGCCGCATGATGTTGAGGACGCCCAGCGCGGGGAAGACCCCGACGAACATCGCCGGCAGGATCGCGAAATACTTCGCGACGTCGTTGGCCACCGAGAACGTGGTCAGCGCGCCCCGGGTGATCAGCAGCTGCTTGCCGATCTCGACCACGTCGATGAGCTTGGTCGGGTCGGAGTCGAGGTCGACCATGTTGCCGGCCTCCTTCGCCGCGGGCGTCCCGGTGTTCATCGCGACACCGACGTCGGCCTGGGCGAGCGCGGGCGCGTCGTTGGTGCCGTCGCCACACATCGCGACCATCCGTCCGCCGCGCTGCTCGCGCCGGATCAGGGCGAGCTTGTCCTCCGGGGTGGCCTCGGCGAGCACGTCGTCGACACCCGCCTCCTGGGCGATGGCCGCGGCCGTGGCCGCGTTGTCGCCGGTGATCATCACCGTCTTGATGCCCATCGCGCGCAGCTCGTCGAACCGCTCCCGGATGCCGTCCTTGACGACGTCCTTGAGATGTACGACGCCCAGCACGCGCGCACGGTCGCTGTCGCGGTGCTCGGCGACGACGAGCGGCGTGCCGCCGCCCCGGGCGATCTCGTCGACGATCTCCGCGGTCTCGGGCGGCACCTGGCCACCGTGCTCCTCGACCCAGGCGGTCACCGCGGAGGCTGCGCCCTTGCGTACGCTCAGGCCGGGGCTGTCCAACCCGGACATCCTGGTCATGGCAGAGAACTCGACCATGGTGGCGTCCGCGGGCCCGCCCATCGAGCGGCCCACCAGCGTGAGGATGCTGCGGCCCTCGGGGGTCTGGTCGGAGAGGCTGGCCAGGACCGCGGCGTTCTCCGCACCGGTCAGCGTGACGCCGGTGACCGGCACGATCTCGTACGCCTGCCGGTTGCCGTACGTGATCGTGCCGGTCTTGTCGAGCAGGAGCACGTCCACGTCGCCGGCCGCCTCGACGGCGCGTCCCGACATCGCCAGGACGTTGCGGCGGACCAGCCGGTCCATGCCGGCGATGCCGATCGCGCTCAGCAGGGCGCCGATGGTGGTCGGGATCAGGCAGACCAGCAGCGCGGTGAGCACCAGCCAGGACTGGTGCGCGCCGGAGTAGTCGGCGAGGTAGTAGAGGCTCCCGCAGACCACCACGAAGATGACGGTCAGGCTGGTCAGGAGCACGTTGAGCGCGATCTCGTTCGGCGTACGCTGCCGCTGCGAGCCCTCGACCAGGGAGATCATCCGATCCACGAAGGAGTGGCCCGGGTCGGAGGTGATCCGCACGACGATCCGGTCGGAGAGGACCAGGGTGCCGCCCGTGACCGCCGACCGGTCGCCGCCGGACTCGCGGATCACCGGCGCCGACTCGCCGGTCACGGCGCTCTCGTCGACGCTGGCCACACCCTCGATGACGTCGCCGTCACCGGGGATCCGCCCGCCGGCCTCGACCACGACGACGTCGCCGGCGCGCAGGTCGGTGGAGGCGACGAGCTCCTCGGTGCCTCCGGCACCTGCCCGCAGCCGACGGGCGGTGGTCTCGGTCTGGAGCGCGCGGAGCGAGGCCGCCTGGGCCTTGCCGCGGCCCTCGGCGACCGACTCAGCAAGGGCGCCGAAGACCACGGTGAGCCACAGCCAGACGCTGACCAGCCAGCCCATCACCGACGGGTCGAGGACCGACATGACGGTCGTGGCGGCCGCGCCGATCTCGACCACGAGCATGACCGGGGTGGCCACCAGCGTGCGGGGATCGAGCTTGCGCAGCGCGCCCGGCAGTGCCTCGGCGATCTGCTGGGTCGTGAGCACCGACGGGGCAGCCTCCACGTGGGTCGCGGGATCTTCATGGGTGCGTACGGGCGTCTGGGTCATGACAGGGACTCCACGATCGGGCCCAGCATGAGAGCCGGGACGAAGGTCAGGCCGACCACGACCAGCGCGACGCCGGTCAGCAGGCCTACGAACAGAGGACGGTGGGTGGGCAGGGTGCCGGCGCCGGCCGGCAGCCGGTTGGCGGCCGCGAACCGGCCCGCCAGGGCGAGCACGAAGACCATCGGCACGAACCTGCCGAGCAGCATCAGCAGCCCGAGCAGCGTGTTCCAGAACGGGGTGCCCGAGGTGATCCCGGCGAACGCGGAGCCGTTGTTGTTGGCGGCGCTGGTGACGGCGTACAACGCCTCGGAGAGGCCGTGCGGACCGTCGGCCGAGAGCCCGGCCAGCCCCGCGGGAGCGGTCAGCGCGACGGCTGCTCCGATGAGCACCAGGGTCGGCGTGGTCAGGATGTAGACCGCCACCAGGCCCATCTCGTCGCGGCTGACCTTCTTGCCGAGGTATTCAGGCGTACGTCCCACCATCAGGCCGCACAGGAAGACCGTGACCACGGCGAGCATGAGCATGCCGTAGAGGCCGGAGCCGACACCGCCCGGCGCGATCTCGCCGAGCATCATGCCGAACAGTGCGACGCCACCACCGGGGGCGGTCAGGCTCTCGTGCATGCCGTTGACGGCGCCGGTCGAGGTGCCGGTGGTGGCGGCGGCGAAGAGCGCCGTGGCGGCCTCGCCGAAGCGGGCCTCCTTGCCCTCCATCGCGGCGCCGGCGAGCTGCGGGGCGGTGCCGGGTCCGGCCATCTCCGCCCAGGTGAGCAGGGTGATGCCGACGGTGAGGAGGGTGGCCATCGTGGCCACGACCGCGCCGCCCTGGCGCCTGTCCCCGACGATCTGGCCGAATGCCCAGGCCATCGAGAACGGCAGCACCAGGATCGCCCAGATCTCGAGCAGGTTGGTTGCCGGGTTGGGGTTCTCGAAGGGGTGGGCGGAGTTGACGTTGTAGAAGCCGCCACCGTTGGTGCCGAGCTCCTTGATCGCCTCCTGGCTGGCGACCGGCCCGCCGGTCAGGGGCTGGGTGCCGCCGGTCAGCGTGGTCATCTCGTGCACGGGGTGGAGGTTCTGCACCGCCCCGGCCGCGACCAGCACGATCGCGACCACGAACGCCACCGGCAGCAGCACCCGCAGGGTCGTACGCACCAGGTCGACCCAGAAGTTGCCGATCCTTCCCTGGCTGCGAGTGCGGGCCAGCCCGCGGGCGAAGGCCGCGGCGACGGAAAGACCGACCGCGGCGGAGACGAAGTTCTGCACCGCCAGCCCGGCCATCTGGATCAGGTGCCCGGTGGCCGCCTCGCCGGAGTACCACTGCCAGTTGGTGTTGGTCACGAACGAGACCGCCGTGTTCCAGGCTCCGTCGCTGGGCAACGGGTCATTGCCGCCGTCGAGCGGCAGCAGGCTCTGCAGGCGGCCGAAGGCGAAGAGGAACAGGATCCCGGCCAGCGAGAAGCCCAGGGCCGACATCGCATAGGAGCGCCAGTGCTGGTCGGCCTCGGCGTCGACCTTGAGGGCCTTGTAGGCCGCGGTCTCGGCACGCAGGTGCTGGGGGCTGGTGTAGATGTGGGCGAGGTAGCGGCCCAGGAGCGGCACGCCGAGCGCCAGCGCCGCGACCAGGGTCAGGATCTGCAGGACCGCTGCGAGCACGGCGTTCATCGGGCGGCGCCGGTGGTGCTGCTGTCGTGGGGGACGCTCGCGCTGGTGGCCTCGGCGGCGGGGCCGTCAGGATCGACGTCCGGGTCGGTGACCGGGTCGGTGACCGGGGCGATGCGCCCGAGCCGGCGGTCGATGAGACCGACCAGCAGAGCCAGCCCGGCGAAGCACGCCAGCGTGAGGAGGATGAAGAGAAGATCAGGCACACCTGGATTCCAACCCCGGATCCAGGCCCCGAGCGCCGACCTTGACGGTTCTCTTACGCCGGCCCGGACAGCATTGACGCCTCCTTGACCTGAGCCGCGGGCAGAATGTCGGCCGTGCTCGAAATCCGGATCTCCTCGCCCGCCGCACTGACCGGTCAGGTCATCGACCTGCTCACCGCCGATGACGCCGTCAGCGAGCTCTCCGTGCGTCGCAACGCCTCGATCCGCCCCGAAGGAGACGTGGTCGTCGCCGCCGTCGCCCGTGAGGCCACCAACGACGTCGTCGAGGGGCTCCGCCGGCTCGGACTACCCGAAGAGGGCAGCGTGCACATCCAGCCGGTGCCGGCCTGGATCTCCAGCCGTGGTCTGGCCGCCGAACGGATCGCACCGGGCAGCGGCGCCGACACGGTCGTCTGGGCGGACGTGACCCAGCGGGCCTACGAGGACGCCGAGACCAACTGGACGTTTCTGAGCCTGATCAGCCTGGCCACGATGCTGGCAGGCATCGCGATCATCCTCGACTCCCAGATCCTGGTGATCGGGGCGATGGTGATCGGGCCGGAGTTCGGCGCCATCGCCGCGCTCGGGGTCGCCCTGGTGCGCGGCCGCTTCGGGCTGCTCGGTCAGTCGCTGCGTACGTTGCTGGCCGGCTTCGCCGTCGGCATCGCGATGACCACCGTTGCCGCCCTCGTCGCGCGCGGGCTCGGATGGATCTCGGTCGCAGACGTCACCGCGGAGCGGCCGGACACCGCCTTCATCTACACCCCCGACAAGTGGTCCTTCATCGTCGCGCTGATCGCAGCCGCGGCGGGTGTGCTCGCGCTGACCTCGGCCCGCGTCGGCAACCTGTCGGGGGTGTTCATCTCCGTCACGACCATCCCCGCGGCAGCCAACGTGGCGCTCGGCCTCGCGTTCGGGCTCGGCGAAGAGATCTGGGGCAGCACGCTGCAGCTGGTGCTCAACGTCGCCGGGATGGCGCTGGCAGGGTGGATCACCCTGGTCGTGCAGCAGGTCGTGTGGCAGCGGATCTCCGAGCGTCGGGCTCGCATGGCTCGTCGGCTCCGGAAACGCTGACAAAGGTCCCAATTGCTCGACATCTGACACAGGCGCTGAGAGGCTACTGGCCTCAAGCAGACCATTCGGGCACCAGAGTGATCACGGAGAACGCATGCGGGCAGTTCAGTGGGCCATCGTCGGGATCGGGATGGTGCTCGTCGCCGCCGTCGCAGTCGCTCTTCTCATCGCAGGCCCACGCTCGAGCGCCCCGCACGCGACCGAGTCGCCGAAGCAGGGCGATGACGCCCACGGCAGGCTCGCCCCGGCCGGACCTCCCACACCGATCGACGCCGCCGAGGACACCTCGGTGGGCACGCTCCCCGCGCCCGACGCCTCGCCCACGACCAAGATGGTCTCCCGCGACCTGGTCGCGCCACCCGCCTCCGAGCAGCACGCCAGCACCCCCGCCCACAACCCGCCGGGCGCGAAGAAGGCTCGCACCAAGCCGCCCGCGTCCGGTCATCTCGCCGCCGCGCGCGAGCAGGACCGTCGCGAGGACCGCCCCGACTGGACCTGGGACGACCACGTGCCCAGCTGGGGCGCCTGGGAAGACTGGGCCGACTGGGACGGCCGCCACGACAACGGCGACCGCCACAGCGACCGCGACGGCGACGGCTGGCGCAGGTAGCGCCAGCGGCTAGACGATGCTCTCCACGGCCGCCCGCACCTGCGGGCTGGGCTCGATCGCCTTGCCTGCCTCGAGGTCGTAGAAGACCAGCGTGACCCGCCCGCGCGCGAGCCGCTGGTCGCCGTCGGCGATCTCGGACTCGATCGTCATCGACTTGGTGCCGAGCCGGGAGACCTGGCTCCACACGTCGTAGGGCTCCGAGCGGGCGAGCACGGGTGCCTGATAGACGACGTCGGTCTGGGCGACGACGACGGCCGACCAGCTCTCGAGGTCGTGGCGCGAGCGGAGCCGCTGCATCAGCGCGACGCGGGACTCCTGGAAGTATTCGAAGTACTTCACGTTGTTCACGTGACCGTAGGCGTCGACGTCGGAGAAGCGCACGTGGAGCGGGAAGTGACCGTCCTCGATCCGCTTGGGCTCACCGAAGGCGAGCGGCTTCGGCGAGGCCCCCGGGGCGTACGGCTCGAGGTAGGGCTCCAGGTTGGTCTTCTCCTCGGGCCTGAGCCGCCGCGGCGACTCGGTGGCGAAGACGTACGGCGCCAGGACCGTGCTGGCCCGCACGAACACCGTGCGGCTGCCGTCGGGCGCCTCCCGGAAGATCTCGTAGGCCATCGTGAAGCTCGCCGCCCGGATCTCGGTCACCCACGACTCGACGTAGACCGGCTTGAAGTCGAAGAGCAAGGGGGCGACGTACGTGACCTGGTGGCTGACCACCACCACACCCTCCGCGAGCCCCTGGGTCTGCGGGCTCCGGGCATGGGTGCGCAGCATGTCGACGCGCGCCTCCTGGAGGTAGTCGACGTAGACGACGTTGTTGACGTGACCGAGCATGTCGAGGTCGGCCCAGCGCATGGGGCATTCGTAGAGGTGACGCACGGGGCCGATCCTTCCAGACGACCTTGGGCGCCGGGCCTGGTCTCACAGCCCAGTCCAGGCGAGTATGGTGTCGAGCACAGTCGTTCCTACTCGCCAGTAACCGGGAGTCTTCATGCCTGAGGCAGTCATCGTCGCCGCCGCCCGAACCCCGATCGGGCGCGCCAACAAGGGATCTCTGAAGGACTTCCGTCCCGACGACCTCGCCGCCCTCATCACCAAGGAAGCCGTCGGAAAGGTCGAGGGTCTCGACCCCAACGACATCGACGACCTGCTGCTGGGCTGCGGCCTGCCGGGCGGCGAGTCCGGCAACAACATGGGCCGCGTCGTCTCCGTGCTCAACGGCTGGGACAAGGTGCCCGGCGCCACCATCACCCGCTACTGCTCCTCCTCGGTGCAGACCTCGCGGATGGCGCTGCACGCGATCAAGGCCGGCGAGGCCGACATCATCGTCTCGGCCGGCGTCGAGACCGTCTCCCGCTTCGCCAAGGGCACCTCCGACCACCTGCCGGACACCGTCAACCATCTCTTCGACGACGCCCAGTCGCGCACGACCGCGACCGCCGCGTCGAACGAGAAGTGGCACGACCCGCGCGAGGACGGGCTGCTGCCCGACGTCTACATCGCGATGGGCCAGACCGCGGAGAACCTCGCCACCTCGCGCGGGATCTCCCGGCAGGAGATGGACGAGTTCGGCGTACGCTCGCAGAACCTCGCCGAGAAGGCCATCGCCGACGGCTTCTGGGCCCGCGAGATCACCCCGGTCACCACGCCCGACGGCACCGTCGTCTCCGCCGACGACGGCCCCCGCGCCGGCGTCACCCTCGAGGGCATCTCCGGGATGAAGCCGGTCTTCCGCGAGGACGGCACGGTCACCGCCGCCAACTGCTGCGCCCTCAACGACGGCGCCGCCGCCGTGGTCGTGATGTCCGACGCCAAGGCCGCCGAGCTCGGCGCGAAGCCGCTGGCCCGGATCGTGTCCACCGGCGTCTCCGGTCTCTCCCCCGAGATCATGGGCCTCGGCCCGGTCGAGGCGACGAAGAACGCGCTGAAGTACGCCGGCATGTCGATCGGCGACATCGACCTGGTCGAGATCAACGAGGCCTTCGCCGCCCAGGTGATCCCGTCCTACCAGGACCTCGGCATCGACATCGACCGCCTCAACATCAACGGCGGCGCGATCGCCGTCGGTCACCCCTTCGGCATGACCGGCGCGCGCCTGCAGAACACCATGCTCAACAGCCTCGACTGGCACGACAAGACCACCGGTCTGATCACCATGTGCGTCGGCGGCGGCCAGGGCATGGCGATGATCCTCGAGCGCATCTGACCCAGCAGCACCCGACCAGGAGCCCGCGCGTCACTGACGCGCGGGCTCCTGCGTCAGCGGGGTTCTCAACCCGTTGACGGCAGGAGTGATCCGCCGCTCGAGCCGCAGCGCGCCGGCGGCGATCCCGACGCAGCCCACCACCATCGCCGCGATGAACAGCGTCGACCGGCCGTGCTCGAGCAGGAACCCCGCCATGACCGGCCCGATGATCGCCCCGGTCTGGAACGAGGCCGAGTTGATCGCGTTGTAGCGCCCACGCAGGTGGTCGGGAGCCATGTCGTTGGTCAGCGACGGGAACGCCGTCTGCATCAGCGTCTCGCCGAGGGCGAAGAACAGCCCCTGGAACGCGACCACACCGACGACGGCCGCGATCGAGCCCGGCATCAGGCCGGTCGCCCCGAACACCACCCAGGCGACGGCCCAGATCACCGCGGTGGCGATCAGCACCCGCGTACGCCGTCGTCCGCTGACCCGGTTCATCACCCAGAACTGCGCGAGCACGATCACCGCGGTGTTGGCCACGAACGCGAAGCCGACGACCCGCGTGGACACCTCGGAGATCTGGCGCGCGTAGGCGGGGAACCCGCTCTCGATCTGGCCGTAGCCGAGGGTCGAGAGCAGCACCCCGATCACGACCAGCCAGACGACCTCGGGACGACGCAGGATCGAGGCGTACGACGCGCCCGCATGCGGCTCGTCGGCGGCCGGACGCGCGGCTCGGCCGTGCACGTGCCGCAACGGGCCGAGCAGCACGAGGGCAGGGGCCGTGAAGGTGACCGCGTTGGCCAGGAAGGCGAACGTGAAGGTCTCCGGCCGGGCCACGTCGACGAAGAGGCCGCCGATGACGCCGCCGACCCCGATACCGAGGTTGATCAGGGCGAAGTTGACGCCGTAGTAGCGCTGCCGCAGGTCGCCCTCCACCACCGTGGCGACCAGGGCGTTGGCAGCCGGCCAGGAGACCCCGGCCTGGATGCCCAGGAGACACAGCGCCGCGCCGGCGAGCACAGGCGTGGTGGCGAATGCGAGCATCACGTCGCCCGCGATCGCGCAGACCAGACCGCCGAGGATCACCGGGCGCGCGCCGTAGCGATCGATCAACGAGCCGCCGGGGCCGGTCACGATCAGACCCACGATCGCTATCAGGCCCATCAGGGAGCCGGCGACCCCGAGGTCGAAGCCGCGCACCTCGTGCAGATAGATGATCGTGAACGGCAGCGTCATGCCGCGACCCAGGAGCTGGATCGCGACCGTCGCCAGGAGCCAGCGGCCTTCACGCGGGAGCGCGGCTATGAAGTCGCGCATACCGAGCGCGGGGGGAGTCGACACCAGCCAATCTTGACCTCGAACCCCAGGGACTGGCGAATGGTTTAGCGGCGATCGGCCCGCGCGACTAACCTTGACTTTCGTGGGGGAACAGACTCGATGGTTGGACGCGGACCAGCAGCGCTCCTGGCGTGCGTTGATGATGGGGATGACCCTGCTCAACGACCGCCTCGACGCCGACCTGCGCGCACGCTTCGACATCTCGCTGCCGGAGTACGAGATCCTCGTACGCCTCTCCGAGAACTCCGGCGCCATGCGGATGGCTCAGCTCGCCGACTCGCTGGCCCACTCCCGCTCCCGGATCACCCACACCATCACCCGCATGCAGCGTGCCGAGCTCGTCGAGCGCCGCAACGCTGACGAGGACGGGCGCGGTGTCGTCGCCGCCCTCACCGACCGTGGCTTCGAGCGACTCCGTGAGGCCGCTCCCGTGCACGTCAACGGCGTACGCGACTACCTCATCGACCTCGTCGACCCCACCGACTTCGCCGCCCTCGGCCGCGCGATGAACACCGTCTCCGACCACCTCGTCGGCGACCGCCCCGGCATCGAGATGCGCTGACCCCCTGCCGAGTCGGCTCGTTCTAACACCAAACCCCGTCGAGTCGGCGCGTTGTAACGCGCCGACTCGACGGGGTTTTCGGTCAGTTCGAGCCGACTCGGCGTCTCAGTCGCGGGTGAGGCGACGGTGGGTGACGCGGTGCGGGCGGGCGGCTTCCTGGCCGAGGCGCTCGATCTTGTTGGCCTCGTAGGACTCGAAGTTGCCCTCGAACCAGAACCACTCGCCCTCGTTGTCCTCGGTGCCCTCCCAGGCGAGGATGTGGGTGGCGATGCGGTCGAGGAACCACCGGTCGTGGGAGGTGACCACGGCGCAGCCCGGAAAGTCGAGCAGGGCGTCTTCGAGCGACGAGAGCGTCTCGACGTCGAGGTCGTTGGTCGGCTCGTCGAGCAGCAGCATGTTGCCGCCCTGCTTCAGGGTGAGCGCGAGGTTGAGGCGGTTGCGCTCACCACCGGAGAGCACGCCGGCCTTCTTCTGCTGGTCGGGACCCTTGAAGCCGAACGAGGCGACGTAGGCCCGCGAGTTCATCTCGAAGTTGGCGACCTTGATGAAGTCGAGGCCGTCGGAGACGACCTCCCAGACGTTCTTGTTGGGGTCGATGCCGCCGCGGCTCTGGTCGACGTAGGAGATCTTCACCGTCTGGCCGACGTTGAGCTCACCCGCGTCCGGCTCCTCGGAGCCGGTGATCATCCGGAACAGCGTGGTCTTGCCGACACCGTTGGGGCCGACGATGCCGACGATGCCGGCGCGCGGGAGGGAGAAGGAGATGTCGTTCCACAGGGTGCGGCCCTCGAAGCCCTTGGTCAGGCTCTTGGCCTCCATCACCACGTCGCCCAGGCGCGGACCCGGCGGGATGTTGATGTCGGCGGTGTCGATTTTGCGGGCCTTGTCGGCTTCGGCGGCCAGCTCCTCGTAGCGGGCCAGACGCGACTTCGACTTGGTCTGGCGGGCCTTGGCGTTGGAGCGGACCCACTCCAGCTCCTTCTCGAGCATCCGGGCCCGCTTGGCGTCCTTGAGGCCCTCGACCTTGAGCCGCTCCTTCTTGCTCTCCAGGTAGGTGGAGTAGTTGCCCTCGTAGCCGTGGATCGAGCCGCGGTCGACCTCGGCGATCCACTCGGCGACGTTGTCGAGGAAGTAGCGGTCGTGGGTGACGGCCAGGACGGCGCCCTTGTAGGACTTGAGGTGACCCTCCAGCCACTGCACCGACTCGGCGTCGAGGTGGTTGGTGGGCTCGTCGAGGAGCAGCAGGTCGGGCTCCTGCAGCAGGAGCTTGCACAGCGCGACGCGGCGGCGCTCACCACCGGAGAGGTTGTCGACGAGCGTGTCTCCCGGCGGGCACCGCAGCGCGTCCATCGCCTGCTCCAGCTTGGAGTCGATGTCCCACGCGTTGATGTTGTCGAGGTAGGTCTGCAGGTCGCCGGTCTCGGCCATCAGGGCGTCCTGGTCGGCGTCGGGGTCGCCCATCTCCATGTAGGCGTCCTCGAGGCGCTTCATCTTCGCCTTGATCTCGCCGACCGCCTCCTCGACGTTCTCGAGGACGGTCTTGCCCTCCGTCAGCGGCGGCTCCTGCTGGAGCATCCCGACGGTCGCGTCCTGGTCGCGGACGATGTCACCGTTGTTGGGGTGGTCGATCCCCGCCATGAGCTTGAGCAGGGAAGACTTGCCCATACCGTTCGGACCGACGACGCCGATCTTGGCACCGTGCAGGAACGAGAGGGTGACGTTGTCGAGGACGACCTTGTCGCCGTGGGCCTTGCGCACATTGCGCAGGGAGAGGATGTAGTCGGCCATAAGGCCCACCCTAATGAGAGAGAGGCACGCCGGTACAACCGGCGCACCTCTAGATGATTGATGCACGGGGTGCCCTGCTACGCGACGCCCGGCATCCACGCTGGCGGCGTTGCCGCCCTTCAACAGACGCCCGGTATGCCCTCAGCCAGGGCGGCGCCTTGCCAGCGCGGCGCCCGGCGCCGCTCGCGACGGGCACCCCGTGCATCAATCATCTGGACTCAGGCCGCCTCCGAGGTCTCCGTCTCGGGGGACCCCTCAGCCTCGCCCGAGGTCTCCGGCTTCTGCTCCCACGGGTCGGCTCCTGGCGCGCGCCAGTCGGAGATCGGATCGGTCTCCTGCTCCTCGTGGGGCTCGGGCGCGGTGGCGGCAGCGAGCGTGCGCGGGTTGCGGGAGAGGCTGGTCATGCCCCGGTTGAGATCATGGCCGACGACGGTCGCCTCGACCTCGAAGGTGTTCACCTCCAGACCGTCCTTGTTGATATAGGTGCGGGCGGTCAGCCGGCCCTGCACCACGACCGGGTCGCCCTTGCGCAGCGAGCGGCCGACGTTCTCCCCCAGCTGCCGCCAGGCGCTCACCGAGAACCACTGCGTCACACCGTCGCTCCACTCCCCCGTCTTCCGGTTGAGCTTCCGCGGCGTGCAGGCCATCCGGAAGTTCACCACCGAGACGTCGCCGACGGTGCGCACGATCGGGTCGGCGCCGACGTAGCCGCGCAAGGTGATGGTCGAGTCGTTCATCGTTGTCTCCTCAGTGCTCCACCCGCCTGATGCGGGCCTTCGAAGGCAACTCTGCGCTCGGCCACCGACAGTTTCCGGCGGCGTACGTGGGCCTGTGGACAACCCCGGATCGAACCGTGCCTGTGGACGGTGAACGGCCCCATTCTCGGGGTCAGGTCACGCGCAAACCGTCAGCGCAGCGCCTTGGCCACGCCGTGACGCAGCGAGGTGTAGGCCGCCAGCTCCGTCTCGATCGGGTCGACGACGAGCTCGCGGGAGACCTCGGAGACCGCCGCGCGCAGCCGCGAGTCTGCCGCCCGCGCACGGCGCCGAGCGGTGCTGATCACCATCAGATGGCACACGCACCACAGCACCAGGCCGAGTCCGACACCTCCGATGAGCAGCACGTACGGGAGCTCGACCCCCGCGACCGACGGCGTCGCCTCGCCGACCGCCGGCCCGGAGAGCACCAGCGCGAGCGACCACACCAGCCCGACGGCGGCGATCGCGATCAGTATCCACTGGAGCACGCGCACCAGCCCCGTCCACAGCGGCAGCCGCTCGGCGTTGAGGTCGACGCCGCCGACGGAGGCGTCGAGCCTGTCGGCGAGATCGCCCATCCGAGCGACCGATGCCCGCCGGATCGCCTCCCGCCACGGGGTGGCGAGGCCGGCTCCGGCCTCGTCGGCAAGCGTACGGACCTCGGTGTCGACCCGCGCCCGCTCGACGGCGGTGGTCTGTGGCAGCGAGGTGCGGGCACGCCCGGCCAGCTGGGTCGCTTCCTCGCCCAGCGCCAGGTGCAGCCGCTTCAGCGGGTCGGGCTTCAGTCGGGAGACCCAGGAGACCAGAGGCCAGCCGGTCGCGCCGCGGGCTCGGGTGCGTACGGATCTCTCGACCGCGTCGACCACCGTCGGCACCCCGGCAGCCTCGGAGATGGCGTCTTCGAGCGCCTCGACCCGCGGCTTGGCCAGGGAACGCGGCTTGGCGTCGCCGGAGGCCTTGGCGAGCTTGACGGCAGCGGTCTTGATGTCGGCGGAGAGGCGCGACTTGTTGGCCCGCTTCGCCGCCGCCCGCTGGGCGATCTCGGTCTTGAGCTGCGGAACACCCCAGCCGAGCTTGGCGGAGACCGGGATCACCGGCACGTTGCGCAGCCCGTCCTGATCGAGCAGGCGGCGTACGTCGCCCAGCATCGACTCACGACGCTCCTCGGGCACACGGTCGATGTGGTTGAGCACCACGACCATGATCTCCGAGTGCGTACGCAGCGGCTGCAGGTAACGGTCGTGGATGGCCGCATCGGCGTACTTCTGCGGGTCGAGCACCCAGACCAGCATGTCGGCCAGCTCGACGAGACGGTCGACCTCGAGGTGGTGAGAGACCTCGGTGGAGTCGTGGTCGGGCAGGTCGAGCAGCACCACGCCGTCGAGCTCGTGGGTCTCGCGGCGGGTGTCGAGCATCGAGTCGCGGGTGGTCTGGTGCCGCTCGGGGATGCCCAGCCACTCGAGCAGCTCCTGCGCGCCCTCGGAGCCCCACACGCAGGCGGTCGCCCAGGAGGTGGTCGGCCGGCGCACCCCGACAGCGGAGAGCTCCAGCCCGGTCAGCGCGTTGAACGTCGACGACTTGCCGGACCCGGTCGCACCCGCGACCCCGACGACCGTGTGGTCGGCGGAGAGCTTCAGGCGCCCCTGCGCCTTGTTGACGACGCCGCGGGCCTCGTCGACGATCTCGTCGTCGAGACGCCCGGTCGCCGCGTCGGTCGCAGCGGTCAGTCCGTCCAGTCGCTCGCCGAGGTCTCCGCCTCGGCTGACCAGGTTCTTTGCACCTTCGAGCAGGCCGCTCAATGCTCCCCCTTCATTCCCTGACACAAGTCTCAGTCATGACCGCGCTGGCTGGCGAACCGAGCATCGCCCACCTTCCGCGCCGCGTGCCGCAGACGCTCCGGCGCACCCTGGTCGATCTGCAACGCGTCGACCTGTCCGGTATAGCGCGCACGCTCCTCGTCCACCAGTGTCACGATGCGCGTCTCGAGCGCCTCGCGTGCCTTGGCCGCGAGCCCGCGCACGGCCTGGTCGCCGAAGACCGCCTCCAGCAGCTTCTGGCCGATCAGGAGGGTGCCGCCCGCGATGCCGACCTCGGCCCCGACCAGCGCACCGCCGGTCGAGGCGAAGACGACCACCATCAGCGCGACACCGAGGCCGTTGACCCCGTAGGAGAGGAACTTCGCGGTCGTACGTTTGTCCTGACCCTCCCCGCGCACCATCTCGAGCACGTCCTGCTGCCAGTCGCGCACCGCACGCTCGGCCTTGGGCCGCAGCGCGCGCGAGGCGCGGCCGAGGTCGGACGGGCCGGCGTCGAGCACCCCTCGTCCGGCCGGGCTCATCTGCCACGCAGCCTCTGCCTTCTCGGCGGCCGACTCGCACTGCTCGAGGATCAGCATCTCCAGGCCACCCTGGACCGCGGCGGTCACCCGCTCGGCCTGCTGCGGCTTGCCCTTGATCGAGCCGAGGATCTTGTCGCGGATCATGCCGACCCGCGACTCCAGCGCCTTGAGGATCTCGCCCGTGCCGACGAACTCCTGCCAGCGCGCGAGCACCTCGCCGCGCAGCAGCGTGCCGTCGGCGGTGGCCGCCATGATCGCCTTGAGCGCGTCGTCGTAGGCCATGTCGGCATCCGTACGCAGCCGCTGCGCCGCCTCGCCCTGCCCGGCCGCCGTGTCGGCGATCGGGTGCACCTCGAGGGTCAGCGCGCGCACCGCCCCGTCGAGCGTCTGGGTGACGACCTGATGGCGCGCGGTGGCGTCGTCGGCGAGCATGTCGAGCCAGGAGCGCACCTCGGCGACGTGCTCGGAGGGCAGCAGCCCCTGCTCGGAGACCTCGCCCTCGTGGACGATGAAGAGCGGAGAGTCCTTCAGGCCGCGGGAGGCCAGCATCCGGGCCAGATGGCCGGCGACCGTCTGCACGGCGTCGGGCGGGGTGCGGTCGAGCACCACCGCGACAGCGGTGGAGCGGTTGGCGGCGAGCTGGAGGAACTCCCAGGGCACCTGGTCGGCGTAGCGCGCGGCCGAGGTGACGAAGATCCACAGGTCGGCCGCGGCGAGCAGCTCGGCGGCCAGCACCCGGTTGGCTTCCTCGACCGAGTCGACGTCGGGAGCGTCCAGCACGGCGAGCCCGGCGTGGAGCGACTCGTTGGCCACGAGCTGCAGCGCGTCGGGGTCGTTCGTCGGGTGATCGACCCGCTCCAGCTCGGGCAGCAGCCGGTCCTGCCCGAACCAGCGGGCGTCGTCGGGGTGGTGCACGAGCACGGGCGACCGGGTCGTCGGACGCAGCAGGCCGGGCGTGGTCACCCTGGTGCCGACCAGCGAGTTGACCAGCGTCGACTTCCCGGCACCGGTCGAGCCACCGACCACCGCGAGCAACGGCGCGTCGATGGTCATCATCCGCGGGATCACATAGTCCTCGAGCTGCTCGACCATGTTCTGCCGCGCGGTGCGCTGCTCCTCCGCACCGGGCAGATCCAGCGGCAGCGTGACCTCGGTCAGCGCCTGGTGGAGCTGCACGAGCGAGGTCACCATCCGGTTGCTCTCGCCACCGGACGCCTCGGCCTCGACCTGGGCCTTGGCGACCTCGAAGTCGGAGGTCGGCTTCTCGGCGAGCATCCCCGCCGTCTGGGCCTCGTAGGCGGTCGGCTCGGCCTGAGCCTCCTGGGCCCCGATCTGTGCCGGTGCCTCGGTCTGGGTCTCGGTCGGCGTCTCCGGCTCGGCGCCGTCGTCTGCTCGTTCTTCGCTCATCCCGTCATCACCTGCCCGTTCGGGAACGCAATATGTGGTCGTACTTCACCGATCCGGTCAACATATGCCCTCCCTCGTGCAGCAAAGTCCGGCGGTGGGTTGCCACGCAGGAATCGCCAGTGCAGATATCCGAGCTCGATCGCGGCCTGCTGGTATTCGCGCATCGCCGCGACCCCTTGCGCTCCCCCGTGGGCCGCGGCGAACTTCCTCGCCTGGTCGCGGCCACGCAGATCGACCACCCAGCCGATGTCGGTATAGGGGATCAGCCCACGCTGGGCGGCGTCGGTCAGCGACTGTCTCAGCATGGTGCGCTCCGACTTCCGCCGCCAGATCGCGAAGGCCACCATCGAGATGAACGCGGGCACCATCACCACGACGTACGCCAGCAGGAACCCGGCACCGTCGTAGAGCAGTGTCGAGCCGTTCCAGGTGCCATGGGCGAGCACCGCGACGGCGTAACCCAGCAGTGGCGCCACCACCTTCAGCCAGCGCTTGCGCGTCACCACGGCGATGCCGATGCCGATGCCGGTGAAGGCGGTGAAGAGCGGGTGGGCGAAGGGGCTGAACAGGCATCGCATCACGAAGACGACGGTGAACTCACCGATGTGGCCCGAGGAGCTGTCGCCCATGCCGGGGGTGCCGTTGTAGGTGCCGCCGAGATAGAGGATGTTCTCGGTGAAGGCGAAGCCGATGCCGACCATGCCGGCGTAGACGATCCCGTCGAGCACGCCGTCGATGAGGTGGCGGCGCCAGACCAGCAGCACGACCAGGAACAGGCCCTTGGCAGCCTCCTCGGTCACCGGAGCCACGACCGCGAGCTGGGTCGGCTGGCTCCAGCCGGCGACCAGCGCACCGACGCTCTGCACGATCAGCGCGGCAGCGACCGCCACGAAGGCGCCCCAGCCGAGGCCGAGCGCGAGGAGCGACTTCGGCTCGGGCTCGTAGCGGTCGAGCCATAGATAGGCATAGACCAGCGGCACCACCGGGACGGCTGCGAACAGCACCCCGAGGATCGCGCCGGTCGGCGCGAGATGATGGTCGACGACGCTGGTGCTCAGCAGAACGATGCCGAGCACAGGCAGCGAGGCCAGCACGACCAGCACGCCCACCACGATGGTGAACGTGCGGTTGCTTCTCGTCGGATCCTTCGGGATCGCCCCCATGCGCGCCAGACTATCGGGCAAGCCGACCACACGTGGGAGGAGACACCGATCGAGACGCTTCGGAGCGGCCGTGGCCAGGGAAGTCATGTGCTCCGGCGCTCCGGCGCGGCGTACGATTCCGGTATGAACGACGAAGGCGCCCCCATCCCTGCTGACGATCACACCGAGAGCCACGACCAGAAGGTTCCGGAGGCCTGGTCCAACTTCATGAGGGAGGGTTGGGACGACCGCGAGGCGGAGGTGCCCGAGCACCCGATCACCCCGTGGGCAGCGGCGCGTCGTTCGAGACTGGCGGAGATCTTCCCCGGTGAGCGCCTGGTCGTGCCGGCCGGCACCTACAAGACCCGCGCCAACGACACCGACTACCGCTTCCGCGCCGACACCGCTCACGTGCACCTCACCGGCAACCAGACCTCCGACGCCGTCGTGGTGATCGAGCCCGACGGCTCCTCGGTGCTCTACGCCCGCCCGCGCAGCGGCCGCGACACCGACGAGTTCTTCCGCGACCGTCAGTACGGCGCCCTCTGGGCCGGCGCGCGGCCCTCGGCCCGCGAGCTCTCCGACTCGCTCGGGATGGAGGTGCGCCACGTCGACCAGCTCGACTCCGCGCTGGCCGGCAACACCCCGACCCGGGTGCTCCGCGGCGTCTCCTCGGAGGTCGACAAGCTGGTCGCGCCCTCCGACGACGCGGCGTGGGACGGCGAGTTCGCCAAGACCCTCTCCGAGCTGCGCCTGATCAAGGACGAGTGGGAGCTCAAGGAGCTCCAGGAGGCCTGCGACATCACCGTGCGCGGCTTCACCGACGCGGTGCGCGAGTGGGACCAGGTGCTCAAGCACGGCGAGCGCTGGATCGAGGGCACCTTCTACCGGCGCGCGCGTGCGGAGGGCAACGACCTCGGCTACGACTCGATCGTCGGCGGCGGCTCGCACGCCACCACGCTGCACTGGATCGACAACAACGGCCCGATCGTGCCGGGCGAGATGGTGCTGCTCGACATGGGCGTGGAGGGCAACAACCTCTACACCGCCGACATCACCCGCACCCTCCCGATCTCCGGCAAGTTCACCTCGCTGCAGCGCAACCTCTACGAGCTCGTCTACAACGCCCAGCAGACCGCCATCGAGGCGATCCGCCCGGGCGTGACCTTCCGCGCCGGCCACTTCGCCGCGATGGAGGTCATCGCCCACGGCCTCAACGACCTCGGGCTCCTTCCCGTCTCGGTCGACGAGGCGCTCTCGGAGGACAACAAGACCTACTCCCGCTGGACCCTCCACGGCGTCTCCCACATGCTGGGCCTCGACGTCCACGACTGCGCCTCCGCCTCGCCGGAGGCCTACGTCGAGGGGCCGATCCAGGAGGGCATGGTGCTCACCGTCGAGCCCGGCCTCTACTTCCAGAAGGAGGACAAGCTCGTCCCCGAGGAGCTGCGTGGCATCGGCATCCGCATCGAGGACGACATCGTCGTCACCAAGGACGGCTCCATCAACCTCTCCGCCGGCCTGCCGCGTACGGCCGACGACGTCGAGGCCTGGATGGGCCAGCATCTGTGATGTCGGATGCTCACCGAGGTAGCTCGGTCGAGTCCCGCTTCTCTCGTGGAGCTCCGCGAGGGAAGCGGCCGCTCACCGAGATACCTCGGTCGGCAGCCACCGCCGTCGGTTGCCTCGCGCTGGCATCGGCCCTGACGGCGTGCACCCCAGGTCGTACGCCGCAGCAGCCTGCGGCATCGGGGTCGCCGTCCACCTCGTCGGGCTCGGCGGCCCCGTCCTCGTCGGGCGCGCCGGAAGCTGCCGGCGACGTCTTCGACGGTGCCGTGATCGGGATCGACCCGGGCCACAACGCCGGCAACGCGGGCGCACCCGAGGTGATCAACAAACAGGTCTGGAACGGCCGCTCGAAGAGTCCGTGCAACACGACCGGCACGGCGACCGACGACGGCTATCCCGAGACCGACTTCACCTGGGCCGTGGCCAACAAGCTCGCCGCTGACCTGCGAGAAGCTGGCGCCGAGGTGGTGATGACGCGCGACGGCAACGACGGGGTCGGGCCGTGCATCGACAAGCGCGCGAAGATCATCAACGACGCCAAGGCAGACGTCGCGATCGACATCCACGCCGACGGCGCGGCCGAGTCCGAGCGCGGTTTCTCACTGCTGATCCCGGTGCGGTCGGGCACCAACGACAAGGTCGTGCAACCCTCTCGCGACTATGCCGAGATGCTCCGCACCGAGATGAAGAAGACCGGCATGCCGCTGGCCACCTACCTCGGTGAGGGCGGCTTCGTGAAGCGCGACGATCTCGCCGGGCTCAACCTCACCACCGTGCCCCAGGTGCTGCTCGAGACCGGCAACATGCGCAACGCCGAGGACGCACGCCTGCTGAAGTCCGACAAGTTCCACGCCGAGACGGCGGCGGCCATCATGCGAGCGATGGCGGCGTACCTGCGCTCACGCTGATCGCGGCTCCTCATCGGGAGCCGCGACCAACGTGTCAGCGTCAGCAGTTCAGAGCTTCTTCCACTCCACGGAGTCGAGGCCGTACTCCTCGGCGATCGGGCCCCACGCCTTGGCGGCGGCCTTCTTCGGGTCATGGCTGGCCAGGCTGAGCGTCGTCGCCTTCTCCAGCTTGCGCTTGCCGCCGATGCACTCGCCGGCGTCGTTGACCTTGCGCTTCTCGCCCCAGGCGGCGAAGGCCAGGTCGGCGTTCTGCGCGGTCATCCATGCCGACTCGAGGTTCTTGACGACCTTCTGCGAGCCCGGCAGGGCGGCGGTGTCGACCTTCGCGACCTTGGCCGCGAGCTCCTTGCGCGAGGCGGCGGCCTTCTCGAAGGTGTCGATCGCCTCGTCGATGTTCTCGCACGACTTGAGGTCGGCCTGGGCAGCGCCGATCGACTCCTTGTCCTTGGCCGAGGTGCGCATCAGGGCGTCGATCTTCTTGGCCTGAACCTCGGCACCGCCGCCGGCGGTGGTGCTGACGCCCTGGCCGGAGCCGGTGTTGGCGTTGGCGTCGTCGTTGCTGTTGAGCAGGCCGATGACGAACGCGATGATCGCGACCACCACGGCGATCGCCAGGACGATCAGACCCCAGCGCTTGAGGTCGATGCCGCCCAGTCCCTTGCTCTGACCGCCGTCACGACGCGGCGGCTCGTAGCGGGCGTCATAGCCGTTGCCGTACGGGTCGTAGCCCTGCGGCGCCATCGGCGGCGGCGCCGGGCTGCTCGGACCGTTGCCCGGCACCGGCGGCTGCCCCACGAGGGTGGGATCGGTGTAGGCGTCCTGGCCGTAGGGGTCCTGGCCGTAAGGATCGGCGAAGCCCTGACCGAGCTGGTCCTGCGACCTGTCCGGCGCCTGACCGTAGGGCTGGTCGTACGGCTGGTCATAGGGCTGGTCGTACGGCTGGGACCACTGCGACTGCTGGGCCTGGTCGGGATCCAGCTGCGGCGCGAGCGGGGCGTAGGCGGGGTCGCCGTATCCCTGGTCGCCGTATCCCTGGTTCTGCTGACCGCGGTCGTAGGGGTTGGCGCCCGCCTCCGGCGCCGGGGCGCCGAACTGCTGCTGCGGCGGGGCGAACTGGTTGATCTCGTCGCGCGGCTGGGTGCCCCCGGAGGGGCCGTCGCCCGCGTCGAATCCCGGGTTCCTCGCGACCTGGGTCTCCTCGGGGTGACCCGGCGCGGGCGGTGCCGGCTGGCGGCGTTCGACCGGAGGCATCGCCTCGTGCGTCGACTGCGCCGTGGGCGAGCCGTCGACCTGCGGAGCCGGGGCCGGCTCGACGAAGCCCCGGTGCTCGGCGGGCCGCTCGTGCGCCGCTGCGGGACGCTGCGGCATCGGCTGCTCGAACGGCTGCTCGTGCTGCGGCTGCTCGGGCATCGGTCGCTCGGGCATCGGTCGCTCGGGCATCGGCTGGTCGGGCTGCGGACGCTGCGGCATCGGCGGCATCTGCTGCTCGGGCTGCGGGCGAGACGGCAGCGGCGGCATCGGGGCGGCCCCAGGCATCTGCTGCTGGGGCGCGGACGGCTCGCTCGGGCGCTCGTGCGCAGGCGGCAGCGTGGGCAGACCCGGCTGAGGCTCCCGCGGCTCCTGGGCGGCCGGAGCCTCCGGGGCGGGGGCCTCCGGAGCCTGCTCCGGCTCGGCCGGCGCCTCGGCGGGCGGCTCGGTGTCCTTCCGCTTGGGCATGAAGAGCGACTGCGACTGCGAGGCGAGCTCAGGCTCGAACTTCGGCGTACGCGCCGCCAGCCCGAACAGGCCACCACCGTCGGAGGAGCCCGCCGGTGGCGGAGCCATCCCGCCGCCGAAGGCCGGCTGCTCGCCGCTCGGCGCGTTCATGTTCAGCTGCGGAGCCATCGACGCCCCAGGCGTACGCCTGACCTGCTCGAGCGGAAGGTGCTCCGGCTCCGAGTCCATGTCCGGCCCTGACTGCGCGGACGGCCCTGACGGCGCCGCGTGCTGGCCGCGGCCGGGATCGGCCGCCTCGGTGGGCGGGTGCTCACCCGGCTCCGGCGTAGCGCCTGCGCGCGGACGCCTCGGCAACGACGACAGGCCACCCTGGTCAGGCTGGGCGCCTCGCTGCGGCAGACGCGGAGGCGCAACCGGCTCCGGTGCACCCTGCGACGGCGGCTGATGGGCGCTTCTGACGGGGGTGCCACACCCTGTGCAGAAGCGCATACCGGTGACCGCTGCACCGCACGAGGTGCACATGGACTCCATAGTCATATCCGGGGACCCTACCGATGATCTGGCCGAGTCTCGAACCCTCGGAGTCCGCCAGTCGGACACTCAGAGCGACAGAGAGGGGACAGTGTGCCCAACCATCCCCCACACCTCGGTAACACTCCGGCAAGCGATTCGGATTCCGATGCACACGAGGGATACGCCCACCGGTAAGATCGGGCGCGGCCTGCGTAAACCTCCTCTCCGAGGGGGCTCACACGGGCCATGCCTCCGTAGCTCAGCTGGATAGAGCATCGGCCTTCTAATCCGACGGTCACAGGTTCGAATCCTGTCGGGGGCGCAACAATTTTTGTGTGGGTTAAATCATCTGCGCAGCGCGCGTTTCGCACGCGCGAGCACGCTCACGGGGCGGAGGGCGTCGACGGCGCCGCCGCCGTCGCAGGCATCGGCCCGGCGTACAGACGCCTGAAGAACGGCAGCGTGCGGTGGACCATCGGGCCAATCAGCAGCGCCTCGGCGACCGTGCCGACACCGACGAGCCCGCCGAGCAGCCACCCGACGGCGAGCACGGTGATCTCGACACCGGCTCGGCAGACCCAGACCGGGGCGCCGGTGCGCTCGTGCAGGCCGGTCATCAGTCCGTCGCGCGGCCCGGGGCCGAGCCCCGGCGCGATGTAGATGCCGGTCGCGGCAGCCAGCAGGAGCAGGCCCGCGACGAAGAGCGCCACCTGCGCCGCGAGGTCGCTCGGGTGCGGGAGCACCCGCAGCCCGATCTCCGCCGAGGTGCCGACGAGCAGCACGTTGAGCACCGTGCCGACGCCCGGCCGCTGGCGCAGCGGGATCCAGGCGAGCAGCACGACCAGCCCGACCAGGTTGGTCACCATGCCGAACGAGATCCCGGTGATCTCCACGAGCCCCGACGCCAGGGTGTTCCAGGGAGCCAGACCGAGCGAGGCTCGCACGAGCATGGCGACGGCCATGCCGTAGAGGAACAGTCCAGTTATCAACCAGGCCAGGGACTTTACAGAGAGATCCTTCACGTTACAGAGCCAATCACGGGTCCAATCAACGGTAAAGGAGCCAATCAGCCTAAGGTGGACCCATGCCTCGCGGAAGAATTGGAGCCACCGCGCTCGCCGGACTGCTCGGCCAGTGGCAGGGCGACGGCCCTGCCTACGAGAACCTCGCCGAACGGATCCAGCTGCTGCTGATCGACGGCCGGCTCTCCGCCGACGTACGTCTCCCCTCCGAGCGCGAGCTCTCCGAACGGCTGACGCTGAGCCGCACCACGATCACCGCGGCCTACCGGCGGTTGCGCGAGCACGGTTACGCGCTCAGCGTGCAGGGGTCGGGCACGACGACGAAGCTGCCGCCCACCGCGCCCGACTCGTTCACCGAAGGCGGCGAGATCGACCTGGTCAGAGCCACCCTGCCGGCCACCCGGCGCCTCCCCGAGGCCGCCCACGAGGCGACCCGCCGGCTGGGCGAGCACATGAGCGGCCCCGGCTACACGCTCTGGGGGATCGAGGAGCTGCGGGGCGCGATCGCCGAGCGCTACACCGCCCGCGGGCTCGAGACCGACCCCGACCAGATCATGGTGACCACCGGCGGCCAGAGCGCGATCGCGCTGCTCGCCCGCACCGTGATCAGCCGTGGCGACCGCGCCTACGCCGAGAGCCCCTCCTACCCCAATGCGTACGACGCGCTGAGCCTGGCGGGCGCGCGGATCGTCACGAGCCCGGTCACCACCGACGGCGGCTGGGACATGTCGGCAATGGAGGCGGCCATCGCCCGCACCACCCCGGTGATGTCGTACGTCATGCCCGACTTCCACAACCCCACGTCTCGGTCGATGCCGGCCGAGGACCGGCTCCGTCTGCTGCGTGCGGCCGCGAAGGTCGACACGCTCGTGGTGGTCGACGACACCACGGCCGAGCTCAACATCGACCGCCCCCACACCTTCCCGCCGCTCGCGACGATGGCCGGTGAGCACGGCGCGCGGGTCGTCCACATCGGTTCGGCGAGCAAGATGCTGTGGGGCGGGCTGCGGGTGGGCTGGATCCGCGCCGACCCGGTGCTGCTGACCCAGATCGCCAGCGGCCGCTCGGCGACCGATCTCGGCACCCCGATCTGGGAGCAGCTGGTGACCGCCACCCTGTTCCGCCACCTTCCCGAGATCCTCGAGGAGCGCGCCGGACAGCTCGCGGCGGGCCGCGCCGCGCTCTACCACGCGATGCACGAGCACCTCCCCGACTGGGAGCTGCCGCCTCGTATCGACGGCGGGCTCTCCGCCTGGGTCGGCCTGCCGGCCCCGGTCAGCTCCCAGCTCACCCTCGCGGCCCGACCGCACGGGCTGCTGGTCACCGCCGGGCCACGGTTCGGCGTCGACGGTGCCTACGAGCGGCATCTGCGCCTGGCGATCACTCCCCGGCCCGAGCTCGTGCGCCGCGGTGTCGAGATCCTCGCCGACGTCTGGCCGCGCGCAGCCTCCACCCCCGCGCTCGCCCTCCCCACCTCCGACGCCGTCGTCTGAACCCACCCCTCGTCGAGTCGGCTCGTTATAACGAGCCGACTCGACGGGAAATCACGTCAGGACGAGCCGACTCGGCGAATCTGTTGTGACTCACGACACATTCGGTCAGGATGTGCAGCATGCAGGGACTCATCCAGGACGCACCGTTGACCATCGACACGATCATCCGGCGCGCGGAGCGCGTCTTTCCCACCAGGGAGATCGTGACCAAGACCGCCACCGGTCTCGAGCGCAGCACCTTCAAGGGCCTCGCCGACGAGGTGCGCCGGCAGGCGGGAGTGATCGACAAGCTCGGCATCTCCGCCGACGGCCGGATCGCGAGCTTCGCGTGGAACACCCTGCGCCACCTCGCGCTCTACTACTCGGTCCCCTGCACCGGCAGGGTGCTGCACACCGGCAACATCCGCTACTTCCCCGACCAGCTGGTCTACACCTTCAACCACGCCGAGGACGAGGCGGTCTTCGTCGACCGGTCTCTGCTCGGCCTGCTCGCCCCGCTCCTCCCCCAGCTGACGACGCTCAAGCACGTGATCGTGATGGACGACGGGGCACCGACCCCGCTGCCTGACGACCCCCGGGTCGTCTCCTACGAGGAGCTGATGGCCGACGCCGACGACGGGGTCATCGACGGCCGGGTCACCGACGAACGCTCCGCCGCCGGGATCTGCTACACCTCCGGCACCACCGGCAACCCGAAGGGCGTCGTCTACAGCCACCGCTCCCAGTACCTGCACGCGCTCGCCTCGTTGTCCGGGAGCCTGTTCGGCACCAACGACCGCGACCGGGTGCTTCCGGTCGTGCCGTTCTTCCACGCCAACGGGTGGGGTTTCGCCCACTCCTCGCTGCTGGCCGGCGCCAACCTGATCCTGCCCGGCCCGGATCTCTCACCCACCGGCCTCATCGACGTGATGCAGGCGGAGGAGGTGACTGTCGCCGCCGGCGTACCCACGATCTGGATGGCGATGGTGCCTCTCCTCGCCGACGCCGACCTCAGCTCGCTGCGCGTCGTGGTCTGCGGCGGATCGGCGGTGCCGAAGTCGCTCTCCGAGGCCTGGCGCGAAGCCATCGGCGTGCCGATCACCCAGGCCTGGGGAATGACCGAGATGTCTCCCCTCGGCTCCGTCTTCGCGCCGCGCGCCGAGATCGCCGACCTGCCCGAGGAGGAGCTCGCCGAATACCGTACGTCGCCCGGCATCCCCGCGGTCGGCGTCGAGCTCCGCATCGTCGAGCCCGGCACCACCGACGAGATGCCGTGGGACGGCGAGACCACCGGCGAGCTCGAGTGCCGCGGCCCGTGGATCGCGTCGGCCTACTACAAGGTCGAGTCCGACAGCTTCTCCCCCGACGGCTGGCTGCGCACCGGTGACATCGCCGCGATCGACCCGCTGGGCTACGTACGCATCGTCGACCGCACCAAGGACCTGGTGAAGTCCGGTGGCGAGTGGATCTCCACGGTCGCGATCGAGAACCTCATCATGGGCCACCCCTCGGTCGCCGAGGCGGCGGTCATCGCGGTGGCCCACCCGAAGTGGGGCGAGCGGCCGCTGGCGTTCGCGGTGGTCAAGGACGGTGAGTCGATCACCAACGAGGAGCTGCTCACCTATCTCGCCGACAACCTCGGCAAGTGGCAGGTGCCCGACGACGTCGTCTTCATCGACGAGGTGCCCAAGACCTCGGTCGGCAAGTTCTCCAAGAAGACCCTGCGCGACGAATACTCCGGCTACCAGCTGCCCACGGCGTAGAGCTCTCAGCCGAGCTGCGCGAGGATCGAGACGCTCTCGGCCCTCGCGCAGCGGGCGTCCTCGTCCTTGCCCAGGTGATCGCGTGCCTCGGCGAGATGTCCGAGCGCATCGGCCAGACCGGGCAGGTCACCGGCAGCACGCAGCTTGGTCACCGCCTCCTCGAACTGACCGGCAGCCTCGTCGATGTCACCGAGCTGCTGATGGATCCAGCCGATGGTGGCGATCACGTTGCCCTCGCTGCGATAACCGGGCGCCACCTCGCGCAGCTCCGCCAGCGCTTTCTCGCAGTGACGGAGCCCGGCCTCGTGATCGCCGTCGAGAGCCTCGTACAGACCCAGGCGGCCGGTGGTCCAGGCCGCGCGGATGGGGTCGCCGGCGCGGGCGAAGACCGCCGCCGCCCGGGCAGCGTACGCAGCCGCCCCGGCGTGGTCGCCCGAGGCCGTCGCCACCGAGGCGAGCCGGTGCAGGCTCTTTCCCTCGGCCATCAGGTCCTCCGACAGGGTCGCGAGCTCGAGCGCCCGATCGAGGTGCACGCGAGCATCGTCGAACCGGCCCAGCCGCCCACAGGCCGCACCGGCCGCGCGGTGCACGACCCCGAGACCGGTCGGGTCGCCGCTCTCGTCGGCCCGGCGGCGTACGCCGGGCAGTGCCGCTTCGGCCAGCTCGGCCAGCTCGATCCAGCGCCCCTGCAGGTCGAGGAGGCGCTCGAGGGCGCCGACGAGCAGCACGATCCGGTCGGGAGCGATGTCTCGGGCCGAGGCGGTCTCGATCACCCGCGACATCACCGGCAGCTGGGAGCCGATCCAGGCCAGCGCCTGGCTGCTGTCGTCGACGGCCTCGACGGTGACGCCGGCCAGCACCGGCTCCGGGGCGTCGAGGTGGTTCTGGTGCGGGTCGTAGGCGCTGTGCACGGCACGGGCGCTGAAGACGTAGTGGTCGATCATGCGCAGCTCGGCAGCCCGGCGCACCTCGTCGGCCTCGCCCACGGCGAGGTCGGCGGCGTACTCCCGCAGCAGGTCGTGCAGCGTGAACCTGCCCGGCGCGCACTCGGAGAGCAGGTTGGCCTCGGTCAGCTCGTCGAGCATGCGGCGGGCTCGCGCTCGAGACGTCGCGGCCAGGCTGGCCGCGGCCAGCACGGTGAGCGTCGGCCCGGGATGGAGACCGATCAGCCGGAAGAGCCGGGCCGCCGGCTCCTCGAGCTGGCGCACCGACCAGGAGAACGTCGCCCGTAGATCACCACGTCCACCACCGAAGCCATCCAGGCGCGACCCACTGAGCTCCTCGGCCAGGTCGGCGAGGGCGTAGGCCGGCCGCGTCGCCGCCCGAGCCGCCACGACCGACAGCGTCAGCGGCAGCGAAGCGCACAGATCGATGATCCGCCCCGCCGCCTCCGGCTCGGCCCGGAGCCGGTCCTCGCCGAGGCGTCCCGCCAGCAGCGCGTACGCCTCGCCCCGGTCGAGCAGGCCGAGCTCCATCGGCTTCGCCCCGGCCTCCACGACGAGGCCCGGGAGCCTGTTTCTGCTGGTCACCACGGTTGCGCACCCCGGGCTGCCAGGGAGCAGGCTGCGCACCTGCTCGCTGTCGCGCGCGTTGTCGAGCACCAGCAGCACGCGTCTGCCGGCCAGTGTGCTGCGCAGCAGGCCGGCCCGACCGTCGATGTCCTGGGGCTGGCGCGAGCGCTCCACGCCGAACGACTCGAGCACCACCCCGAGTGCGTCCAGGGGGTCGAGCGCGTCGCCGGGGTCGAAGCCGCGCAGGTTCACGAACACCTGCCCGTCGGGGAACCGGTGGGCCATCCGGTGCGCCCAGTAGAGCGCGAGCGTCGTCTTGCCGATGCCGGCGGTGCCGGCGATCGCGGAGATCACCACCGCCCGGCCCTCGTTCTCGGCGAGCACCTCGTCGAGCCTCGCCAGATGCTCCTCGCGACCGGCGAAGGCGCCGGCCACCGGCGGAAGCTGACGCGGCACCGCGTGCTCGAGCGAGCGCGACGAGGCCGGCTCGGGGTCGCCATCCTCCAGGATGCTCAGATGCAGCTCGCGCACGTCCTTCGACGGCGAGACCCCGAGATCGTCACGCAGCAGCCGGAAGAGTCGCTGGTAGGCGTCGAGGGACTCCGCCGTGCGGCCGGAGTGCCACAGCGCCGTCATCAGCTGGAGCCACAGGCCCTCCCGGAGCGGGTTGGCCTCCACGACAGGTGTCAGATCGCCGACCACAGCGGTCTGACGGCCGAGCGCCAGGTCGGCGTCGGCCCGCGCCTCGACTGCGACCAGCCGCAGCTCCTCGAGCCGTGCCGCCTCGGTCGCGATCACGTGCGACTCACCGACGCCCGCATAGGCCTCGCCACCCCACAGGCTCAGCGCCGCGTCGAAGAGCGTGCTCGCCCGCTCGTGATCCATCGCCTCGGCGGCGGCGCGGCCCTGGTCGACCAGCTCCTCGAAACGGGTCTGGTCGACGTCGGCACCCACCAGCGCGTAGCCGTTCGCCCGCCGCTGCAGGCGATCGCGGTCGGCGCCGAGAGCTCGGCGCAGATCGCGGACCCGCTGGTGAAGCAGGTTCACCCCCGTGGCCGGCGTCGAGCCTCGCCAGAGCTCCTCGACCAGCAGGTCGGAGGAGACCGGCGCCCCACGCGCAGAGGTCAAGAGGGCAAGCAGGGTCCGTCGCGTACGCGACAATCTCTGGGCGACGCCGTCGTCAGAGATCAGCTCGACGGCGCCAAGCACCCGGACCCGCACCACACCTCCAGTTGACCTCGCAGCATCACGCCCGAGATGGCATATCGTCTCATTACTTTGACGGTATGACGCCTGATGCTGCCAGAAGGTTGCCTGAAGGTTGGTTAAACCCGTTCGGGTGGCCGCATCGTCACGGCCACCCGACGGCGGCGGTCTAAGGCACCCGCCACAGGCCGGACTCGCCGCCCTTGTCGATCCTGAACCCGACCTGCTTGATGTTGGCCCCTGCGGGGACGACGAACGGCACCAGTGCCGTGCGCTGGTCCCTGGGCTGCAGACCGAACGGGTTCGGGAACACCTCGCCACCGTCGACCGTCACGGTGCTGGGCTCGCTCTTGTAGGCCTTGCCCTTCGCATCGATCACGGTCGCGCCCGATGCCGGGGTGTCGTTGAAGACTCGCGTCCCCGCGTTGACGACCTGGATCTCGACGGCCATCACCCGCGACCCCGGCGGGGTCGTCCGGCCGTCCGTGAACGCCGTCTCGAAGACGTCGTGCACGATCACCCTCAGCAAGGTCCCGGGCTTCTTGCCCATGATGGTCGCCTCACCGGTCAGCCCGAGCTGCTGGTTCTCCTTGAGCCGCTCGGTGCTGTCGACGGTGATCACCTTCTCCTCCATCGCGGAGTTCTCACCATGCTTGTTGGTGTAGAAACCCGAGTCGATGGAATTGCCTGAACCGCAACCGACCCCGGCCGCCGCGACGGCTCCCCCGAGGATCAGCATGGCCATACGACGCACACGCACTCCTAATATGAAATTTGTTCCCGATAAGTTGGAACCTGTTGCAATAGATTTACCATGGCAACATGCCGTAGTCCCAGCGGGGAGCCTAGGGTCTAAAGTCCCAATCGGGGCAATACCCTGACGGGCTACCTCCAGAGCACGAAGTAGTAGACGAGCACGGGGATCACGGGCGCCGCGAGAAACCAGGGTGTGACCAGCGAAAGCTTGTTGATGAGGCGTACGCCGGCCACCGCGACCACGCCGAGCAGCACCGAGATCACAAAAAGTCCCTCGCGGGCGCCACCCTTGTCGGCACCGGTCGCACCGAGCGCCGCCATGGCCAAGGAGTGCAGGAGCACGACGGAGCAGAGCAGCGACGAGATGACGTACTTCTTGACCTGCTCGATGTGCACGCGCCGGATCCTACGTCGTCCCTACGTCGTCTCGGTGGCGGGGCGATCGACGAGGGCGGCCAGCTTCTGCGGCGCCTGGATGCAGTAGGAATCGGTCAACAGCTCGCCGACCTCGGCCCAGTCGGTGGCGTCGTCGAGGATCATCCCGACGACGTTGCCGCCCCAACCCGCCTTGAAGTAGGGATGGCCGAGGTGCTCGAAGGCGACCACTTCGTCGGGCTCGGCCCGGAACATGATGCGGAAGAGCTGGTCCTCGCCGCCGAAGACGTGCGCGACCGTCGCCTGCCCCACCCGCCAGCGCACTCCCACCCAGGCATCGTCCTCGAGGCACTTCGGGAACGCGCCCAGGACCTCCCGCAGACGCGCCACCATCGCCGCGGGAACATCGGGACGCTCAGCCATGCCCCCAGATCCTGCCAGGGACCACCGACAACCGGCGTCGGAGTCGCGCTGGTCTGGCACGATGCGGCCATGGCGACGAAGACGTACGACGTAGTGGTGGCCGGCGGCGGGCACAACGGCCTCACCGCTGCGGCCTATCTGAGCAGGGCCGGCCTCTCCGTCCTGGTGCTCGAGCGGCTCGACCACGTCGGCGGCGCGGCGATCTCCGCCCAGGCGTTCGAGGGCTTCCCGACCCGGCTCTCGCGCTACTCCTACCTGGTCTCCCTGCTCCCCGAGCAGATCCGCACCGACCTCGGCCTCGACATCGAGCTCGGCTCGCGGCAGACCGCGTCGTACTCGCCCTTCCTCGACGGCACCGACCCCACCGGCCTCCTCGTGGAGACCCCGGAGGGCGAGGCCACCGCGGCGAGCTTCCGCGCGGCGACCGGATCGGATGACGAGTACGCCGCGTGGCAGTCGTTCTACGCCGAGGTCGCCACCTTGGCCGCGGTCGTCGCCCCCACCCTCACCGACCCGCTGCCCACCGGCAGCGCGCTCAAGGCCCGACTCGGTGCCGAGAGCCGGATCTGGCGCGATCTCGTCGAGCGCCCGCTGGGCGAGGCGATCGAGCGCCGGTTCAGCGACGACCTCGTCCGGGGCGTGGTGGCCACCGACGCCCTGATCGGCACCTTCGCCGGCCTCGGCGACCCGAGCCTGATCCAGAACCGCTGCTTCCTCTACCACCTGATCGGCAACGGCACCGGCGAGTGGCGGGTGCCGGTCGGCGGGATGGGTGCGGTCACCGGCGCGATCACCAAGGCCGCCCGGGCCGGCGGGGCGGAGATCCTCACCAGCGCCCGCGTCACCTCGATCCGCGGCGGCGCGAGCGGGGAGGGCGCCGAGGTCACCTGGACCGATGCCGACGGCGAGCACACCGTCGCCGCCGGCCACGTGCTCTCCGGCCTGGCCCCCTTCGTGCTCGACGGCCTCCTCGGCCGCACCCCCGACCCCGCAACCAAGCCCCAGGGCGCCCAGCTCAAGATCAACATGCTCCTCGACCGGCTCCCCCGCCTGCGCTCGGGCGAAGACCCGAAGGTCGCCTTCGCCGGCACCCTCCACCTCGGCGAGTCCTACTCGCAGATCGAGAAGGCGTACGCCGAGGCGGCCGCGGGCTCGGTGCCGACCGAGATGCCGGGCGAGGTCTACTGCCACTCCCTGACCGATCCGTCGATCCTGGGCGACGTGCCGGCCGGCACCCAGACGCTCACCTACTTCGGCCTCCACGCCCCGGCCTCCCTCTTCGACGACCCGGCGACCCGCGAGGAACGCAAGGCACTGGCCCTCGAGCGCGCGATCGCCTCGCTCGACCAGCACCTGGTCGACCCGATCGCCTCCGTAGTCGCCCATGACCCCGCGGGCAACGCGTGCATCGAGGCCAAGATCCCGCAGGAGATCGAGGCCGATCTGGCCATGCCCGGCGGCCACATCTTCCACGGCGACCTCGCCTGGCCCTGGGCCCCCGACGACGCCGACCTGAGCACTCCGGCCGCCCGCTGGGGCGTCGCCACCGACATCGGCAGCGTGCTCCTGTGCGGCTCCGGCGCCCGCCGCGGCGGCGCCGTCTCCGGCCTCGGCGGCCACAACGCCGCCCAGGCGATCCTCGAGCTCCGCTGACCCGCTACGGGCGAGGCCCTCCGATTTGGGACGCATCCTCGCCCGCTGCTACTGTTCTTCTCGTCGCCGAGCGCGCCAGACGCGCGAAAACGACATGCGCCATTAGCTCAATTGGCAGAGCAGCTGACTCTTAATCAGCGGGTTGTAGGTTCAAGTCCTACATGGCGTACCAAACAAGGCTCCTGACCTGCACTAGCGGGCAGGAGCTGAGTGCATTTCAGGCCCTTGAAAGCCGATGCGTAAGGAATTGCGTAAGGAATGCGGTTCACGAGCCCGTCTCCTCGCCCTGGTCGCCCTGGCCCTCTTCGGGGTCACCAGCACTCGCGTCTCGGTCAGGATTGGATGCCTCCAGCGCTCGCAGGTTCCCGACGTTAGCGGCCCCACGCCCCAGGTACTTGTCCTGCGTCATCGACACCCGCGAGTGCCCAAGCTGGTCCGCGATCTGGCGCGCAGTCATCCCGCTCTCATCGAGCAACGTGGCCACCGTCTTACGGTAGGTGTGCGTCGAGAGCCACTCGAAGTCACTCCCGCGAACCTCACGGATCGAACGCTGCACCAGGTTGCGATCACGCCACCCGCCACGCGCGTTCGGGAACACAGGACCATCGAAGGCCCGCAACTTCGAACGACGCTCCTTGAGCAGCGAGACCGCCCACGTCGGCAACTTCAACGGACGCTCTGAGGCCGCCGACTTCACCTTGCGAGCCACCATCCCCTTGCCCTTGACCCGGTAGACAGTCCGCTCGAACTTCACCACGCCCGCCGACAGATCCACATCTGCCCAAGTCACCCCGAGCGCTTCACCAATCCGGACACCAGTAGCAAGCATGAAGCGCGCCAGATCCGGCAGATCATGACGTCGGGCGTAGTCACTCTCGTCGAGCGCAACAAGCCAAGCGTGGATCTCGTCACCCTCGAGAGCGCGGGGTTGCCGTTTGGGCTGCGCCTCGATCGGGGTCAACTCACGAACCGGATTGGCCGTCATCCCACCCTGTCGGACCGCCCAGGAACAGACGTTGGAGACCAGCGTCTTACACACCTTCGCCGTGGCCGCCCCCTTGTCGGCATGCACCCCTTGGATGAACCGCTCAACCACGGGCGTATTGATCTCACCCAGGCGAAGATCACCGAGCCGAGGAAGCACCAGACGTTCCCCCTCCCCCGTGTAAAGGGCCAGGGACGACTCAGCACGTTTACCCGACTCAACCAGGGCCGTGAACGAAGCCAACCAGCCCTCATAAGCAGCACTGAACCTCGCAGCCTTCGTGAGCCCAGCAGACGAACCCTGTGCCAGCAACTCCTCCACGGCAGCCATGACCCGTCGTGAAGCTTCGGCCTTCGTCGCCCCAGAGCGCTTGACCTGTCGAGTCTTCCCCGACCAGAGACGCACGAGAACGTAGGCATAGTTCTTGCCCCGCTCTTTGCCATGCGTGACCTGACCGTGCTCCCCCAACCCGAGCGGCTTCATGCCACAACCTCAGTCGGAAGCGACTCCACCCAGGCCCGCACGTCCTCAGGCCGATAGCGCAGACGCTTACCCAGACGACGCCCCGGAGGACCCGTCCCAGCACTACGCCAGGCATACAACGTGTGCACCGGAATCCCCAGGTAGTCGCTCAAGTCATGCACTGACCACAAAGGATCAACTGCCTTGATCTCAGCCATCGTCTGTCCCTCTCATCGGTTGGTGTTCCTGGTCTGCGCTTTCCACTGGTCGTACTCACGAGCTCGAGCAGCAGCCGCGAGAGCGAGGGCTTCGTCTCCGGGGTTGTCCCAGCCAGTTCCTTGGTAGGCCCAATCACCGATCACGAGGGTGGTTTCCTCCTCATCGGCCAGGAGCTGTGCCTCGAGCTGGCCAAGGTCAAGCAACTGCCGCCGGGCTTCCTCATCGGCGTGCGAGGCAGCGACCAGCGCTTGATAGCGAGACCTGGCGCGACGTAGCCGACCCAGGGTGATCGAGTAGCGGCGCGACTTGGTGGAGAAGTGGCCGCGGAACCCGAGCATGTGGGCCCACTTGCCCAGGAAGTGGTACGGGTTGAGCGGCTTGCCCTTCTCATCAGATCCGTAGCCATAGAGGACAGCAGCGGAGCCGGCCAGCTCGTGGCACTCCTCGATCAGCCGATCAAGATGCGGCCGTGGCGTGTCAGCTCGTACGGAGCTGGCGTCCTTGGTGGCGTACTTCGCGAGATAGCCGGCTACCTGCCCAGGGGTGAGATCGCTGTCGGGGTCCTCGAGGCGGTCACCATCGCGCACGACTCGGATGTCGAGCTGTTTGCCCCACCGCAGCCGCCTCGAGGGATCACCGTCGAAGGCCGGCTGAGCGTCGAGGTAGGTCTCAGCGGCAGCGGCTTGGAGGATCTGGGCCAGGTCGCCACCGTCCAGGGGCGCAGGAGATCCGGGGCCGTCGGGGCCGTCGAGGCGGATGAGGGCGTGGAAGTGGACCAGGCCGCGGGCTTGGTATTCGGCGACCTTGACGAACTGCAGCGAGGCTTTCTTGCCCAGGCGCGAGTCCGGGACGTGGAGGCGTCGGGCGAGGGCACGGCGCAGCGTTTGGGTGGTGTAGCGCCACAGCTCGGGCAGGCAGTATTGCCAGATGACGGCCGATTGCCAGTCGTAGCAGTCCTCGCACAGGGGTGCACCGTTGGCCGGGTCGTCCTGGTCGTGGCGCTGGTGGCACGAGGTGGGGCGGCCATGTGAGCAGCGTTCGCCCTTGCGACGAGCACGTGGCCGGCATGCCTTCCCGCTACGGAATCCGTGGACATGCCCGAAGGACGGTGCGGTAAACGTTGCGAACAGCAGCGGATTCTCCGAGACGTTCTCAGGGACCGTCTTCCCACCGACCAGGCCGGCGTTGATCATCGCGAACGTGTCGCGCGCATAGGTCCTCGAGCAGGCCGGGCACACATCCGCACGCCGGTTCCCGCAGGCCCGGTACAGCATCCCCAGGGGTGCGTCGTCGGAGCTGAACGAGGACAGCAGCCCACCGACCTCGCCGGTTGCGGGGTTGAGTTCGTAGGTCTCGGAGCGTCCGATGAGCCGGACCGGGTGGGCGCAGTTCTTGACCGCGGCCGCAGTCTCAGCGAAGTCACCGAAGGACTTATCCAGGATTCGAGCAGTAGCCGCCTTCAAGCCGGCGGTGGTCAGGCCGGACAGATCCAGCGGCGCATCCTCCCCGTGCCCAGGAAACGACGAACCAGCGCCGTCCCAGGTCGAGGAGGATGCGTCACTGTGGATGCCCGGAGCATCAGCCAGAAGGGTCACACGGCACCGCCCAGCGAGTTCCCTGCACGAGCGGCAGTACGCGAGGTCGGGGTCGTCATCAGGCCGCGAGCGATCAACCCACGGCTGATCAGCTCATCCTCGAGGTCGTCCCACCACGGCAGGTCGATTTCGATGCCGGCCCAGCCAGGGCAGCCGGGGGCGCACTTGGTCCAGTGATGGCCACAGGAGAGGTATTCGGGGCAGTCGACCGGGAGCGTCATGCTGCACCCCCGATGATGTCGATCAGATCGAGGAGATCGATCGGCTCTTCGGCACGGTCGATCCCGGCCCACCAGCCACCAGAGGCTTTGGACTGACGGGCATAGGCGGCGCAGGCGAGGCGGACCGGGCAGCCGGCGCAGGTCTCTTTCATGATCTCGACCAGGACCGTGGGGGCTCCCGCTTCGTCGGTGATCCACGGCAACCCTCGAGCCTTACGAGTGGTGCATGCGGCGTGAGCCATCCAGGCCGGCGTATTCACGACAGCACCTCCACATCAGTGGAGTCCGAGGAGCCGACGACCTCACCGGCCACGACCTCGAGGGAGTCACGGCGGTTGCGGGGCTTACGCGGCTTCCGGGTCCGAGGTGCCCCGTTCGGCGAGGAGGGACCTCGAGGAGGCCGGTTGTCGCCAGGGCGGGTGTTCTTCGTCCGCGCCACGGCAGGGACCAGGTCGGTCTCGGCCAGGCCGATACGGTTGCTCGTAGTGGCCGTGTCGGGTTCGAGGGTGGTCGTGTCGTCGTGGTGGTCACGTCGGCCGGTAGGCACGAGAGTGCGCCCGCCAGCCGGGTAGGCGTCGTTCATGTCTTGGATCTCCTCGTCGGTGACGTAGCCGGCTCGGACGCGGACGGGCTCGGAGCGACCCTCGAGGCGGACGTAGCCGATGCCTTGGAGGTCTTCGGGGATCGCTTCGCAGTAGGCGCCGGCGTCGTGAGCTCCCTCGCCCAGGGACATGTCGACCTGCCCGAACGTCTTCAGGCGCAGCGCGATGCGGATGGTGAACAGGTCACGCCAGCGGACGACGTCTTTGGTGACGATCTGGGTGCAGGCGACCACCGCGAACCCGGGAGCACGGCCCTTGGTCAGGAGGCGGCCCATGGCGTTCTCGATCCGGTTCTGGATCTGGCGGTCTTCGTTCAGCTCGGTCACATCGGCGAGTTCGTCGACCAGGAGGATCACCAGCGGTGTCTCCGGGGAGACGGTGAACGATCGGGCCACGCCACGCAGGTCGATGGTGCGGTCATCCATCACCCCGACGGCGTCCTCGAACAGTTGGGCCATGGCTTCGTAGTTGTCGCGTTCGTAGCGCTTGAACATGTCCTTGCCGAACTCGAGTTCCATCCCGCCCTTGGGATCGATAGCCCACACCTGCACCAGACCCGTCGTGATCAGCGGCGCGAGGGAGCGCAGCATCGACCAGATGACCGATCCCTTTCCGGAACCGGACTCCCCGGCGACGAAGAGATGGTTACCGCGGATCTTGAGCCGCCAGGGCTCGAGGTGGTCGGTGTAGCCGATGTGGAGCCCATCGAGCCGGGCTACGTCGAGGGCACCGCCACCAGTCGGGACCGGGATCGCACCGATCGTCTTCGCGAGAGGGTTGCGCTTCTCCAGCTCGAGCCAGCACATCCCCGGCTTGTGCTTACGAACCCGTGCCTCGGAAGCCCGCATCGCGTTGGCCAGGGCGTCGCCACAGCCCTCGAGCGCACTCGGAGCCATCCCTGCCGGCAGACGCACCAGGAGACGGTCCATAGCCGGCGTGGAACGGACCTTGACCAGCCGCGGGGCCAGCACTCGGCCGGAGACACGGTCGTTCTTGGTCAGGCCACAGCGCCGCATCCAGAACCCCCACAGGATCCCGTAGCGGAACCAGCGCCCGATCCAGTTGCGGACGATCCGCGCTGTGCTGCGACCGGTCGGGCCGGCGAACCGGGCGAACGTCGAGGGGGCGAACCTCCACCAGGCCGCCAGCAACCCCGCCAGGCCGAGGAGGGTCCCGAGGGCGAGGCCGGCGACCAGGAGCCAGCCCATCCGGGACGCGGCCTCGAGCACTCCGGCAGTGGCACAGCCCAGGACAGCGGTCGGGAGGAACAGGCCCGGATGAGTGAAGAGGAACCAGACCACGAGAACGGTGGCCTTGAAGAGTTTGAGCGTCGCGCCTCGCAGGAGTCGGCTGATCCAGTCGCCCATGGTTATGCGCCTCGCTCGTGTCGCTCGAATGCTCTAGCGATGTCGTCGAGGTGTGTGCCTGCCTCTTCGACATCAGCGCTGGCCCGGGACAGGCAGGTGACGATGTCGTCGCCTCGGTTGGCTTCGATCCCGCCAGCAGGGATCAGATCGAGAAGCTCTTGCAGGTCCTCCTCGAGGATCACGAATCGGCTTCCCAACCGGCGAAGCACGGAGCGTGCCTCGTCATCGGACTCGGCCCCGAGAGCATCGGCCCACAGGTCGAGCTCGTAGTCACCGGTACGCATCACAACGCACCGCCTTCCTGGTGCTGAAAGACCCGCTGGACCCGGTTCAGCTCGATGACGACGCGATCGAGGGCGCAGCCCGCGGTGAAGAGATCGCTGCGCAGCTTGCCGGCGACCATCCCAACTTCCGGGAGGGTCTTCGTGGCATAGCCAAGCTCGTAATCGAGGCTCGAGACACGAACGGCGATTTCGTGCACGGCCACGGCCACCTCTTCGTCACCGCGCACGCCCAGAGCGTCATACCAGGCCTCGAACTCCCTGCGTCGACCCCACATCACGCGACGCCCCGCTCGTGACGCTCGAAGGAACGGCGCAGCATCCGCAGCCCATCGGCCGCGTTGAGGGTGTCGGTCGCGGCGTCGTTGAGGGAGACAAGGATGTCGTCGCCACCTACGACCGTGGTGGTCTCGAATCGCTTCTGGAACCAGTTCAGCTCACCGGCAACGGTCAACAGCCGGCTGTAGTAGTTGGACAGCGCCGCCATCGCGTCGGTGTCGTTGTCGACCTCGAGGATCTCGGCCCAGGCATCCAGGTCTTTGCGTCGTGCAGTCATCAGAATTGCCTTCCAGTGCTCTCAGTGCTGCTCTCGTTGTTGTGCTCGTTGTTGTTGGGGTTGGTTCCCGCCAGCCGCCGCGCCTTCCCAAACACGACGGCCAGCGGGCGAATAGGGGGTGTGCTCACAGACCCGTCGCCTTGCCGCGACAGACCGGGCACACCGGGGTTGAAAGGTCGGGGTAGTCCCACGACCAGGCCCTGCCGTAGTTCGGCCGGCCGCACAGCGTGGTGTCGGCAGTGATCGCCCGGGAGTAATGCGCCGGGTCGGTTCCCTCACCGATCCACACCAGAAAGAAGCTCACGCCGACACCGCCTCGAAAGCAGGCAAGCCTGAGGTGAGCGCGGGCATAGAGGCCGGTTCCCAGGTCGCGACCTCGATCGAGACCGGGACCTCGTGCGAACCCTCGGGAACCCAGCCCTGCCAGATCCGCAGACGCCTGTCCTCGACGACCAGGTCAACGCCGGGGCACAGCCACTCCGGAAGAATCAGCGACTCCGCCAGGACTTGGGCCGATGCCGCGTCAGCGACAGTGACCCGGACATCGACCACCGCGACGGACACGCCTTGCACATCGACGTGACCGTCCAGAGCCTCCAGCTCGGTCACCTCGACCTGCGGGACGCACTCCAGCAGACCGACCGCCCACGCCAGCTCGTGCGACCTCATCAGGCAGCCTGCTTCGAGGACGAGGCACCACCGTTACCGGCAGCAGGCTTACGGGCACCCTCAGGCTCGGACATCCCCCGAGACATGAAGGTCCACTCGATCCGAGAGAAGTCGCCCTCCGTCTTCACGTAGTAGCCCACCTCGAGGTCCTTGAACTCGACCGGAACGAACGGCATCCCAGACGAGTTCGCCGGCGGAACCGGCTGGGTCGCGGAGAGGATCTTCACGTTGACCGTCTTCTGGTTCTTCTTCGCCTCCGGGTCCGCATCCAGCACCGGAACCGTCCACACCATCAGGCCGGTCTCCTGGTCCCGCTTCTGCGGACGAAGCACACCCTTCGGCGGAGCAGGCGCGTCGTAGTCCCGCACCGGCTCGACCTCGCCCACCACGAACGCACCGTTCGGGAACACCTGCTCGGTCGTGAGCTGCATCTTCTTCGGCATCGCCATGACTTGATCTCCTTGGATCTGATCGAATTTGGTAAGTGGTATATGCCACTTTGATTCAGAGTGGCATATACCACTTGGAGATGCAAGGCCTTCGGCGAAACTCGTGCAAAGACGAGCGCGAACTAACTCAGGTCGTACCGCTGCTCGTAGGTCCAGCGGTCGGCCGGATAGACCGCCACCGCGAACTCGATCGGGCGGTCACTCTGGTCGTAGACCGTGTGCTCGACCACGAGGACGGGCGCGGACTCATCCCCCAGACCGAGGGGCTCGGCATCCACGCCAGCGGCACGCGCACAGGTCCGGTCGCGGGCATAGGTTCCGCGTCGGCCGGTCTGAGTCTCGACGTACGTCAGCGTCCCGGAGAAGATCCGTTCCCTGACGAGCAGTTGCGGAGCGGTGCCCGCCAGTTCGGCATTGAACCAGGACGTCGAGGTCTCCGCCCGGCGGTCACCTTCCCAGGTGATGCGATGCCGGCGAATGGCGGCGCTTCCCGCGTCGAGCTGTAGCGCCCTGACTACATGCTCCGGGGCCTCGGGGACCACCTCGGCGGCCACGATCTCGGCGCGAGTGCCGTCGGCATAGATCCGTCCAGAAGTCCGGGCCTTCGTGTATCTCTCACTTGCACGCCGGTTCACAGCCAGGTCGGACACGAAGGTCCCCGATCCCTGCACCGAGTGCACCAGACCGAGCTCACGAAGCAGCATCAATGACTTGGTCGCCGTCGGTCGCGACACGTCGTACTCCGCTGCAACGGCACGCTCGCTCGGGATCTCATCCCCCGGGCGCAGCTCACCACTTAGGATCCGAGCACGGATCTGCTCCGCAATCTGGCGGAACTTCGGTGCCCCGCTGGCTTCGCTGGACATTGCTACTTCTTCCGACTGGTCAATACCACTTGCCAACGGTAGCGCGTCGACCACTCACAGGCGACAATCGAGACCGTGCGGACTCTCTTGGTAGCAGCAGGCGGCGGCGGCGATGCCGTCGGAGCGATGCTGATCCGACGATTGATTGGCCAGGACCCAGGACAGCCGGCCCTGGTCACAACGTGTGCCTGGGAGCGCCTTCGCATCGATCCAGTGCCTGGTCCTCGATCACGAGGCGACTTCGTCGGCCTGCGCTCGATCGCAGGGACTCGCGCCGAGGTCGCGCCAACCAGCGACACGCTTCCCGCCGGCCGCTCCGTGCTTCCGAGATTGGCCGGAGATATCGATGCTCGGTTATTCGTGCACGACTTCGCGGGCGGTGCAGTCGGCCTGTCCGATCAGTTGCGGTACCTCGCCGAAGCCCTCAACGCCGATTCCCTGATCGTGGTGGATGTCGGCGGGGATGTTGTTGCGCGTGGCGACGAGCCCGGGTTACTCAGCCCCCTTGCGGACTCGTTGACTCTTGCGGCGAGCATCAAGACCGGTCTCCCCGTCCAGGTCGCAGTCCTCGGGCCGGGAGTTGATGGGGAACTCACCGCTGACGAAGTGACGCAGATTCTCGCCAGCCTTCACGCAGAGCGAGTTGGCCCCATCACTCCAGAAGACGTAGAGGCCCTTCGCGATGTCCTCGAATGGCATCCGACGGAAGCGACAACGCTCGTAGCCGCGAGCGCGATAGGCCATCGAGGATCAGTCGACATGCGGCGGGGACTGGATCCCGTGCCAATGACAGACGACAGTTCGACCGTATGGCTGCTCGATGCTTCCCGTATCGAGGACTTTCCGCTCGCGGCGGCACTGGCACAGACGCAGAGTCTCCCGAGTGCCGAGCACATCATGCGCAAGATCGCTGTTGACGAGCTCGACTACGAGCGCCGCCGTGCCGCTGGGAAAGTAGCCATCACATCGTCTACGTCACCGTCCGCGGTTGTACAAGCCAGTCTTGATCTGGGTGCGTCGTTTATTACGACGCGGCGGCTCTTGGAGGCAACAAACGCCGACTGTCCCCATTTCGAGGATGCACGCGTTGACGGGCTTGGTCTCTGGTCGCTCCCTGCCATCGCCGCCGGGGCCCAGAGCGCTTCCGTCCTGCCCGAAACCGGCAATTATGCGAGGAGCCGTTCGTCGAAGCGGTCCGACCTAGGACAGCCGTAGGCTCGGTGACGTCGGCGGCCCGTTGCCTCCTAACCTTCGAAGTGCCCAACACTGCCAGGCTCCGGACTAGCTTCGGGCGTGCGCCTCTCGGAGCCAATTCGTGGACGTAGCCTGTAGGGAACCTTGACTGGACCGTCGCGCTCGCTCCAGAGCCATCGACCTGACCGGCGTAGTGCCCAACCGGTGTGCTTGTACGGCATGAGTTCGCCTACGCTGAGTTGCCCGAGGACGTGGGTTAGCTCTTCAGCCACGCGCAGATTATGCTCGCGCTCCCGCGCGGCAGCGTTCGCGTAGCCATCGGCGCGAGCGGTGAACTCCTCGTAGCTCAACTGGCCGATTCTCTGCCGATGTGCGATCAGCGCTTGCGAGTCCACCAGTGACTCGGTGTAGTCGCGACCGAACCTGCGTCCCTTTCTGCGGAGCTTCTCTCTTTCCGCTTCAAGTAGTTCCGGACTGATCTGGCGCTGGCGGTAGTAAGCGACCTCGTCTGCCCTCGAGAGAATGCTGGTAATCGGTGATGGACATAGGAACACTGGCAGTACGCCGTATCCGTCCCAGTCACAGTGTGTATACGCGACCGCTTGTGCGACCCAGCCGTAGCCAGCACCAACGCTGGAAGGCTTCGCAGTCTTGAACTCGACTGCGAAAGCCGGGTTCACGTCATGCCAGCCGTCCGGATCCCGGGGCCTCAAGACCGCGTCGATGCGGGTCTGCTCGCCGGTCCAGTAGCGACCATGCACCTGCTCGTCGACGTGGAACCACGTTTCCATCTTGGTAAGTACGAACTCAGCCAGAGCCTCCTCGTCGGGGAAGGCTCCAGGGTCAGGCAGCAGAGGCTTGGGCCCGAAGTGCATGTTTTGACTGTACGACGCGACGCGCAGGCCCGGGCCCAGACGCCTAAGGCCCGCCTGTTCTGGAAGACGGCTTCGCCTCCGTCCCGATCGAATCCCCTTGACAACGCCGACGCCGGCCATCGCGCCTCGGAGCGGTTCCACAATCTTGGGTACATGACGCGGGACACCCACCTGCAACGCTCCCCGTCTTCGACACCATCCGGTGGGCAAGCAGGCGTCAACCAGGAAGGAAATATCTGTGGGGATCTACAAGAAACCCGAGAACAACACCGTCCACCGGGGGTTCGTGTACCTAGATGACGAAACGGTCATCAACTCCCTGTCCGCGGCCGAAGCTGGCCAAATCGACGAAGTGGTCGCCAAGATCAACTCGGCTCGTGAGGGCGGCTTCGGTGGCGGGGCGGGGTACGCAAGCATCAAGGTTGAGGGCGGGAAGCGTTCAACCTCAGCTTTCGAGGAGGAGGTGGTCAGGACACGCACGCGTTTCTCTGTCTTCGAACTCTGGTACCAGGGTCTCGTCGAGAAGAAGGCACTTGGCCGTTTCAATGGCTGGGGACCCGACGCGCTCGACGGCGTGGAGTCTGGACACACCATCGAGCTTCGCGCGGTGTGCCGACCGGCGCCGGCATACACGATGATGCACCTGTACCGCTGGTATGCCGACAAAGCGAAGTCCCAGGGACACCCCATGAGCCTCAAGGGGGAGGAACTTAAAGCTGTCAAGGAAGGAGAACGTGGCTTCGACGCCCTCTTTGAGGGAAACGGCGACCAAGTTGTCTTGATCGCGACACCGCTGGGCGAAGCGGGGCCTAAAGTCGCGATGCCGATCGACCCTCAATGGCTCATCGGTAGCCTCGGCAGCCTCGGGGGCGAGTACACGATCGTTGCGCAGGTTGATCGACTGATCGCGGAAGGCGACGAGTACCCGACCATTCGACTCATGCAAGATGTGGCGCCGACGCCCATCGAGGTTCAAGTCATGAAGGAAGCCCTCGGTAACTTCGTCGTACCGAGCAAGGAACTTGGTATCGAGCTCTCCGACAACGAAGCCACGATTCCTGGACCTGCCGTCTGGCTGGATCCAATCGCGATCTTCCGCTGACGCACGGCCCGCCGCCGTGAAGGACCGTGACGACGGCGGGCCGTTCAACACCAGCGTCTGGTGAGAACTTTCTCTACTGACTCAAGGCGCGCTCCGCGCGCTGGCCCGCCGCCGGCGGGCCAGGGACCCCCGCGCTCCGGGCATGCGGCCTGGCGGCCGGTCCCTACGCGCACCCCCGTCCCGCCGGCCTTGGGCCAAAACGAGAAGAGCGCCTCAGCCCGAAGACCAAGACGCTCACTAGCCCGTCAACAGCTAGACACCGCCGCTCACACCGAACCCATCACGGCCAGCCCGACACCTCGCTACCCTCATCACCATGTCAGGAGACGACCTCATCGCACAGGGCTTCACGCCTTTCCGGATGGCCGTTGCCGTGATCGTGATCCTCTACATCGCCATCAACTACGACAGAATCGCCGAGTTCATCAGGCGCCGCAAGGGCAAGTAGCCGCGACTCATACCCCGAACCGGCCAGGTCCGAACCGAATCCCGAAAAGTTCTCACGACGCACGGCCCCGAGCCCGACCACCAAGGCCGGCGAAGACGAGACGATCACGGCTCGAGGGAGATAGCTGATGACGAGGGAGGAGGAGGCGTCGCTGCCGACGGGGACACTCCCCGCGCTACCTATGGGATGGGTGTGGTTGTGCAGCGTGGGGGCAAGCCCCCAGACCCCCGCCAGGGGAACAGGTGCCATCTGCCTACCGCTACGCACCAGCGTGCCTGCGGTCCCAGCGTGTTTGGGAACAAGCGCCTCACGGATGGCCAGGAGCCGCCGACGACCAGGCTGCGGATGCGTAAGGAGTTGCGTAAGGAGTGCTCCGCAATGCCCCACGATCAACCACAACGAACTGGACCAACTCAGACCGGTTCCCACGCTCAACATCTCCTCGTACACGGCGACTCAGATTTATCAGCGGGTTGTAGGTTCAAGTCCTACATGGCGTACCACACAAGCTCCTGACCGGCACCAACGGTCAGGAGCTTTCTTCATCTCGGGTGAGCGATGCGACGAACACCCGGCAGGTGATTTTCGTATGTCGGGACCACCGCCCGGCGACTCTTGCCGAGGGGCGTGGCCGTGGTTACCGTTCGGTAGCCACCGGGAATGTGATCGCCGTCACATCCGCCACCCGGCGGGCGTGACTCCCCCGACGTTCGAGGAGAACTCATGAGTTCCACCCTGTCCCGCGTCATCATCAGCTCCGCCACAGCCATCGCCGCCACCGGCGCCCTCGCCGGCGCGACTGTCCAGAGTGCCCAGGCGGCCGCGAGCGAGGAGTACGCCGCGGTCGGCGACTCGTTCGCCGCCGGGAACGGCACGCGAAACCCTGACCTCAGCCTCGCCTGCAGCCGCAGCAGCGATGCGTACGGACCACAGATCGCTGCCGAACGTGCGAGCACCACGCTGGTCTTCCCTGCCTGCGGGGGCGCGGTCACCGGCGACGTCGTCAACACCCAGAGCAAGTCCCTGAGCGCTGAGACCGACTGGGTGACCATCAGCATCGGCGGGAACGACATCGGCTTCGCCGAGCTCCTCCTCAGCTGTGGCTCGTCCTTCGACGAACCGTCGTGCCTGGCCAAGGTCGACGAGGTCAACCAGCGCATCGACACCGAGCTCGGCGCCAAGCTGGACGCCGCCTACGACTCCGTCAAGCAGGGTGCGCCAGGCGCCACCGTGATCTCGATCGGCTACCCGCGCTTCTTCGGCGCCGACATCAGCTGCCCCGACGCCGACGGCATCTCCCCCAACGAGGCGACGGCCCTCAACGGGCTCGCCGACAACCTCGAGGCCGAGATCGCCGATCGCAGCCGCGTCGCCGGCATCCAGCACATCAACCCGATCCAGCAGTTCTCCGGCCATGACATCTGCTCCAGCTCGCCGTTCCTCAACGGCAAGGCCGAGCTCAGCGCGACCGACGCCTACCACCCCAGCCCCGAGGGCTACAGCAACGGTTTCAAACCCCTCATCCGAAAGATCATGGGCTGAGCGACGCGTCCCGGAGAAGAACACGAACGCGGCGGGTCGGGCGAGCACGAGCCTGACCCGCCGCGGCGGGAGATGCGTCAGGCTGGACGTATGGACCCGACGACGTCGCTGCCCATCAGTCTCGAGACCCAGATCTACACCGAGACCTCGCCGACCCACGAGCACAACGAGGACTTCGTGCTCGCCGGCGACGACTTCGTCATCGTCCTCGACGGCGCCACACCGGTGCCGGGCCTGGAGACCGGGTGCCTCCACGACGTCCCCTGGCTCGTACGCACCCTCGGGCTCCGCCTCGCCGCGGCACTGACCTCGCCGACCTCGCCGACCTCGGCGAGCTCGGCGAGCTCGGCGAGCTCGGCGAGCCTTGCCGAGATCCTCGAGGTCGCCATCGCGGAGGTCTGCGAAGCGCACGCCCAGACCTGCGACCTCACGAACCCGAGCAGCCCGTCCTCGACGGTCGCGCTCCTGCGCGTGCGGGACGGCAGAGCCGACTATCTCGCTCTCGCCGACTCGTCGGTCGTCTTCGAGATGGCAGACGACAGCCTTCTCGCGATCACCGACGACCGCCTCGACCACCTCGGCGACTACTCGGTGCCAGCCGTGGCGGAGGCGCGCAACACCGCGGCCGGGTTCTGGGTCGCGAGCACGGTGCCGGAGGCCGCGCGGCATGCGGTCACCGGCAGCCTCGACCTCGCCACGCAGCCGGTCCGGGCAGCGGCGGTCCTCTCCGACGGCGCGGCGACCCTGGTCGAGCGCCACGGGCGGGGCTGGGCCGAGCTGCTCTCGATCCTGGAGTCGTCCGGGCCGGCAGAGCTGGTGCGGCGTACGCGCGACCTCGACGAGACCGCGACCGGCAGGCTCAGCGGGAAGCGCCACGACGACGCGACGGCGGCGTGGTGCCGTTTCACCACCCCGGCAGTGTGAGGAAATACGCGCCGAATCGAGTCGTGGAGATACCTACGACGCTTTGTTTACGAACACACGTACGCCACGCACTCACCACAACTCGCCCAGCATCCCCAGACTTCCTGGTGTCGATCGAGACGGACATCCACAACGCCGGCCATCAGGTGCGCCGATACGAGGTGTTGCAACGAAAGTTACGGCCGATCTCGGCCTCTTTCGAGCGCTGTTCGCGCCTATGCAGCCCCGATCCGACGTGGCTAGACTCCCCGACTCGTCACGACGAGTCGCACAGCAACCGGGGGGCTGCAGATGCTGATTTCCACTCGCCGTGCCCTGTCATTGACAGTAATCAATCCATATTGGAGAAGTCTCTTGCGCTCCCCACTCTCGGTCCGCGGAGCCGCCTTTGTGGCGGCGACCGCGATGATCGGTCTTTCCGTGGCCGCGGCTCCCGCGTCGGCGTCCCAGTCGGACCAGCCGAAGGCCAAGGCCTCCTCGGTCGCCCTGTCCGTTGACCTGGCCGACAAGGCCAAGGTCGACACCGGTCGTTACACCGCCACCTACAACGGCAAGAAGACCGTCAACTCCGGCACCAACAAGCCTGCGCTCCCGCTGCTCAAGGGCAACAAGGAGCTGCTCTCGGTCGGCGTCTTCGCTCAGGACGCCGCCGCCGCTCTGCAGAAGGGCACCGCCTACTCCGGCGCCTGCTCCGCCGTGGCCGGCAAGGGCGCGACCCTCGTCGCCATCGGCGACGGCTCCAGCTGCGTGAAGCCGGGCGAGGCCGTCACGGTGAACCTCGCCGAGCTCAACCTCAACAAGCTGGGCGCCACCACCGACTACCTGCTCAACGACGAGAGCAAGGACGTCCACGTCAAGCTCGGCCCGGTCAACGACCTGGTCCAGACGATCGTCGCCGGCGTGCTCACCAAGGTCGGCGGCCTCTCGGTCGGCGTCGACCTCGACGCCGCGGAGAGCACCTGCATGGCGCAGGGCACCGACTTCAAGGGCAAGACGAAGCTCAAGAACGCTGTCGTCAAGGTCAACGTGCCCGGCAAGGGTGACATCAAGGTCGCCGACCTGCCGACGAACCCGAAGAAGAACACGACGGTCGTCCCCGACCTCTCGCCGGTGACCGACGCCGTCCTCGGCCGCGTCGACACCCTTCTCCAGTCGGGCCTGAAGACCAAGCTCGCTCCGGCCGGCATCGACGTCTCGGTCCGCGTCGACCTGATCGAGCACATCAAGGAGCAGCTCGCCGTGCTCCTCAAGGGCATCGAGACCGACCTGGTCAAGATCTCCATGAACAAGCAGGACAAGACCGCCAAGTCGCTCGAGGTCTCCGCCCTCGACATCAAGGTGCTCGACGCCGTCAAGAAGGTCGGCGCCCCGACCGCCGCCAACGTTGCCATCGGCACCAGCACCTGCGGCACCAACGGCCTCAGCCTCTCCGAGGAGAAGGCCGCCGAGACCGGCGACAAGAAGAACGTCGCCGTCAACGTCTCCGGTGACAAGTCGGACCCGAAGGCCGGTGTCTCGGTCAAGCCGGACGACGCTCCCGCCAACGCCGAGGTCGACCTGATGTCGTCGCCGGCCGCCAAGGGTGGGGTCGCCGCCGGCGCGCTCGCTCTGCTCGTCGCCGCCGCTGCCGCCACCCGGTGGTTCCTGCTGCGCCGCGCACAGGCCTGATCTGCTGATCGGGACCAGCTAGCAACAATCCCAGGCCGAGGCTGATGCCTCGGCCTGGGATTCGTTTTGCCCGGCGTACGAGCTCGTGTGGACAACATTCGCGCAGACGTTCGCCTGATCGGCGCGCCTCCCCCACGGCCTTCGACGGCTCCGGCAGAGTTCGGGTGCCCCAGCTCCCCAGAGCTCTTCCCCAACTCTCGGAGTCCCCCAACATGCTGCGCCCACCGGCGGCCCTGCTCGCCGTCGCCCTCCTCTGCGCCGGATGCGCCGAGATGCCCCAGTCCGACACCGCCGTGCAGGCCGGCTACGGCGCCGAGAGCGGCGAGCAGGTCAGCCTTCACCTGACCGAAGCGATCGCCAAGCTGCCCGTCGCCGAGGAGGTCGGGTCGGGCTACGAGCGGGATGAGTTCAACCACTGGATCGACGCCGACGGCGACTGCCAGGACACCCGCGCCGAGGTGCTCCTCGAGGAGTCCGAGACCAAGCCGCGCGGCAGGTGCGAGGTGACCAAGGGCCGGTGGCTCTCCACCTACGACGGCGTCACCGTCAACCGCCCCGGCGGCCTCGACATCGACCACATGGTGCCGCTCAAGGAGGGCTGGGAGTCGGGCGCCGACCGGTGGACGAGCGAGCTGCGCGAGGCGTACGCCAACGACCTCGGTGACCCGCGAGCACTGATCGCCGTGACCGCTGCCAGCAACCGCAGCAAGAGCGACCAGGACCCGGCCGACTGGATGCCCGACGCCGCCGACAACCACTGCACGTACGTCGCCGACTGGGTCGCGGTGAAGATCCGCTGGAGCCTCTTCGCCGACCCCCGGGAGAAGGCTGCGCTCGAGGACGTCGCCGCCGGTTGCGGCGACCCGGAGATCACCGTCCGCCTGGCGCAGGAAGCGCCGGCCCCGGACCCTGCCCCGGAGCCCGCTCCGACGCCTCCGGACGACGAGCAGAGCAACGCTCCCGAGGGCGGATCGAGCGGCGACGACCCACGTTTCGACACCTGCGGCAAGGCGACCGACGAGGGTTATGGGCCGTACGAGAAGGGTAGTGACCCCGAGTACGACTGGTATCGCGACGGGGACGCCGACGGCACCGTGTGCGATCGCTGAGCCGACTCCAGGATTCCGCAGGCCAGAAGTGATACCCCGGCCCGTAACCTGCGATGTTCGATTAACGTTGTGTGTGACGAAGATCAAAGAGAGGGATACACGTGCGCACAACACTCATCGCGCGGGGAGCCGCCGTCGCGGCCGCGGCCGCCATGGTTGCTTTGTCAGCCGCACCTGCGAGCGCCGCCACGGTCTCGCAGGCGTCCGCCACCGCGCTGAGCCTGGAGGTCGCCGGCACCGGAGCCACCGACACCGGCACCTACTCCGTCACCCATGACGGCTCCACCGAGTCCAGCAAGGGCGTCAACGAGCCGGTCCTCACCGCGCTCGGTGGCCAGAAGGCTCTCCAGGCAGGCACCTTGGCGCAGAACGCCGTCGCCAAGGGCAACGCCACCTCGGCAGCCTGCTCCGGCGTCGCCGGAGACGGCGCGACCCTGGTCGCGGTCGGCGACGGCGACTGCCTCAAGGGCGGCAACAACCTCTCCCTCGACGTCGGCAGCCTCGACTTCAGCAACGTCAAGGTGATCCAGTCCGAGATGTTCATGGGCGTGGACGACCAGGTTCAGGGTCAGCTCAAGCCGTTCCAGGCCCAGATCGCCGACGGGCTCCGCGAGCTGCTCGCCCCGCTGGTCGAAGCGCTCGGCAGCCCCGGTCTCTACCTCGACCTCGGCGCCGTGCAGAGCAGCTGCACGGCCAACGCCAAGGCCGCCAACGGCGACAGCACCATCACCAACGCGAAGGCGTACGCCAACGTGCCGGGCGCCGGCCGGGTCGACCTGGTCGACCTCCCGGTCGAGCCGGCGGTCAACCAGAAGGTCGTCACCGACCTCTCCGGTGTGGTGGACGCCGTGCTGGCGGCGCTGAAGACTCAGCTCACCAAGGGTCTGGGCGGGGCGCTTGCCGACATCGACCCGATCGTCACCCAGCTGCAGGCGCAGCTCCTCGAACCGCTGCTGACCTCGATCGAGGAGCAGCTCGCTCCGCTGGAGGAGAACGTCCTCGACATCACCCTCAACGCCCAGGACCGGTCGCCCGGGGCGATCAGCGTGACCGCGCTCGACGCCGAGGTCCTTCCCGCGGCCAGGGCCTTCGTCGGCAGCAGCCTCGCCCACCTGACCATCGGCACCAGCAACTGCGGCCCGAACAGCCCGGCCGAGAAGGCCGCCCCGCACGCGCCGCAGAAGAACCCGCCGGCCGAGGCGCCCGCCACGGTGCCCACGGTCGTGACCGCCGGCATGGAGAGCTACGACGACGGCAGCGCGGGCCGCATCGCCCTCGTCGCGATGCTGCTGCTCGCCGCCGGTGGCGCAGGCGCAGCGGCGTACGTCCGTACGCTCCGACGTGGCTGAGGCCACCCACAAGATCGACTCGCCGTCGCGGCTCGCCGCGGCGGCGAGCGGTCTCTGGACCGCCTTGGTGACGCTGGCGATCGTGATGGTCCTGGCCGGCCTGGTCTGGCCCGGTGGTGACGCCGACGCGGAGGTGCCGCCCGGTGCCCCACAGCGTCTGGAGCTGCCGGGGCTGAAGACGAAGGCGAAGGTCGTGCCGATCCGTCTTCGTGGCGAGGTGCTCGACCCGCCGCGCAACCCGCGGGAGATCGGCTGGTGGGTCGGCAGCGCCAAGCCGGGCTCGGCGCAGGGCCAGACGGTCGTCACCGGCCACACCGTGCACACCGGCGGCGGCAGCCTCAACAAGCTCGACCACATCGAGCCCGGCCAAGAGGTCGACATCGCCACCAAGGACGGCACCTTCCAGCACCAGGTCGACTCCGTCCAGGTGCTCAGCCGTAGCGAGCTGGCCGAGCAGTCACAGCGCATCTTCGGCCAGGACCACGGCGACGGCCGCCTGGTGGTCATCACCTGCACCGACTGGAACGGCTCGGGCTACGACAGCAACATCGTCGTGTTCGCCCACCGGTTCAACGCGCTGCCAAAGAAGAGCCGAGTCGGCTCGTCCTGACACGTTCTCCGGTCGAGTCGGCTCGTTAGAACGCGCCGACTCGGCGGATATCGTGGTCAGGACGCGCCGGGTCGGCGGTGCGACTAGAGATACAGCCCGGTCGACCCGTCGGCGACCCGGTCAGCGGCGACAGCGTGCACGTCGCGCTCGCGCATCAGCACGTAGACCTCGCCGGCGACCTCGACCTCCGGCTTGTCGTCGGCGTCGAAGAGCACCCGGTCGCCGATCTCGACGGCACGCGCATGCGGCCCGATCGCGACCACGCGTGACCAGGAGAGCCGGCGGGCCGCGCCGATGGCGGCGGTCGCCGGGATGACGATGCCTCCGGACGAACGGCGCTCACCGGCGTCGGACTCCACCTCGACCAGCACTCGGTCGTGGAGCATCTTGATAGGGGTCTTGTCGCTCACCGGATGTGTCAGTTGGTCCTGGTGATCATCCGGAGCGTCGCCATGACCAGCCCGACGCCGACAACGCCACCGACGGTCTTGGCGATGTTGCCCATCCGCGGTTCGCCGGTGACCGGGTCGACGTAGACGGCTTTCACGGCCGCGACCTGGCGTTGGGCGATCGTCTTGGGGCTGCCCCGATAGATCAGCTCGTCGATGGTGCCCGCGAGCCGGTCGCGGATCTCTTCGATCTCGGACTCGAGCGAGGAAGTCTGGTCCTTGGACATGCGCCGACCTTAGCAACCGGCGTACGGCCGCTGCGCGCACCACCGCTGCGGTTCGCGTGGGAAGTTCGCTACGTTTGCCGCATGACACGTCTCGAGCCGGGCGACGTCGCCCCCGATCTGACTCTTCCCGACGACACCGGAGCCGAGGTCTCCCTGAAGGACCTCCGCGGCCGCAAGGTGATCGTCTACTTCTACCCCGCCGCGATGACGCCGGGCTGCACCAAGCAGGCCTGCGACTTCACCGACTCGCTCGATTCGCTGAAGGCGGCCGGCTACGAGGTCATCGGCGTCTC